>CAZTNA010000056.1:0-2700 GCA_964615305.1 uncultured Chitinophaga sp. | reverse complement strand
CGTGTTGCCGCATCTGGACGTGGCCGAGAACATCGGCCTGCCGCTGATGCTGCTCGGCCGCCCGGACCCGGCGCGCGTGGACGGGCTGCTGCGCACCGTCGGCCTGCAGGGCCTCGGCCGGCGCATGCCCGCACAGCTGTCCGGCGGGCAGTTGCAGCGGGTGGCGATCGCACGCGCGGTGGTGCACTCGCCGGCGCTGATCCTGGCCGACGAGCCGACCGGCAACCTCGACCCGGCGATCGGCCAGTCGGTGCTCGAGCTGCTGGTCGAGCAGGTGCGCTCGACCGGGGCCGCCTGCGTGCTGGTCACCCATTCCGCCGCTGCGGCGGGGCGGGCCGACCGCCAACTGCGCCTGACCCGGTCGGGTGTCCATGACGTGACCATGGTTTGAATTGACCCGAGTCAAGTCGATCGGCCCGGCGCCCTTCTAGAGTCGGGCATGGCCACCATACTCCACGACCGCGACGGTCATCGCTGCCTGATGTTCAGCAGCCTCTCCGACGAGGGCGGCGAAGCGGTGCAGTCGAACCAGTTCCTGATCGTCGACGGCGACTCCGGTGCCGTCATCGACCCCGGCGGCAACATCGCCTACAGCGAGCTGTTCGTCGCCATGTCGCGCGAGTTCGCGCCCTCCCGGCTGACCGCCCTGCTGGCCTCGCACGCCGACCCGGACATCGTCGCGGCACTGGACCGTTGGACCACAGCCACCCAGGCGCGCATCTTCATCTCGCGGCTGTGGGAGCGCTTCCTGCCGCACATCTGCAAGGCCGGCAAGACCAGCGGCCGCATCGTCGGCATCCCCGACGAGGGCATGCGCATCCGCGTCGGCCGCCACGACCTGATCGCCGTGCCGGCGCACTTCATGCACGCCGAAGGCAACTTCCAGTTCTTCGACCCGGTCAGCGGCATCCTGTTCTCGGGCGACCTCGGCGTGTCCCTCATGCCGGGCCGCCAGGCGGCATCGCCGATCAGCTCGCTGGACCCCCTGCCGCCGGGCATGGAGGCCTTCCACCAGCGCTACATGGCGTCCAACAAGGTGCTGCGCCTGTGGGCCGACATGGTGACGGAACTGCCGATCCGCATGATCGTGCCCCAGCATGGCGCGCCGCTGCAGGGCCCCGCGGTGGCGCAGTTCATTGCCTGGATCCGCGAGCTGCCCTGCGGGGTGGACCTGTTCGGGCCGCGGCAGTACCGCATCCCGGCCTGAGGCCGCGGCGCGACGTGCCGGGCGGGCTACAGCGCGGCCAGCAGCGCGTCGCGGATCGCGGCATCGCTGTGCATGCCCGCCGTGCCCTGCGCGTAGGCGCAGTGCATCTCCAGCACGCCGTCGGCAAAACGAAGATGCCGCTGCTCGGGGCTTGACACGTTGCGCAGCCTGACCTGCCGCAGCCCCTGGCGGACCGCCTCGCGCCCGAGCTCGTCCATGCAGATCTCGCGCAACGCCATGTTCAGCCGATGGCACGACAGGTTGTCGAGGAAGTTCAGCCCGGCCGCGTCGTCGGCCAGGCTGTCCCAGTCGACCTCGTAGGGAATCTCGCGGCCGCAGATCTCGGCGATCTCACGGCTGCGCCCGGGCAGCGTGACGGTCTGAAGTTCCTGGATCTTGCGGCGCTCCTGCAGGCCCATGCTGTGCTCCTTGGTGGGCAGGGTGATGGGCGGTGAGCATGCCGCCCGGCCGTCGCGCAGCCGTTTCCGCGGTGGTTGCGTGTGTTTCAGCGGCGCAGGCGCCTTCGCGACGATCGAGCCCTTGACGTCGTGTCGCCGACCTTGACACGGCTCAAGACGGCCGACGGGGCCACCACGAAGAATCCGCGGCCAGGACATTCGGCCCACCGCAAGCCGACACGAGAGGAGACCTATGCTGCAGATCCGCATCCATGGCCGCGGCGGCCAAGGCGTGGTCACCGCCGCCGAACTGCTCGCCCTGGCGGCTTTCGAGCAGGGGCGGCACGCGCAGGCCTTTCCGAGCTTCGGCTCCGAGCGCACCGGTGCCCCGGTGGTCGCCTTCTGCCGCATCGCCGATCACGAGATCCGCCTGCGCGAGCCGGTGCTGGAGCCCGACGTGCTGATCGTGCAGGACCCGACGCTGCTGCACCAGGTCGACGTCTTCCAGGGCCTGAAGCCCGACGGCTGGGTGCTCATCAACACCCGCCGCAGCTTCGACGAGCTGGGGCTCGCGGAGGTGGCGCGCCGGTTCCGCCATGACCGGCTGACCACGGTGCCGGCCAGCGAGTTCGCACTGCAGCACCTGAAGCGGCCGCTGCCCAACGCGGCCTTGCTGGGCGGCTTTGCAGCGCTGGCCGGCCTGGTCAGCCTGGAGGCCGTCGTGCACGCCATCCGCCACACCTTCAGCGGCGCGCTGGCCGAGGCCAACGTGGCCGCCGCCACGGCCGCCTTCGCGCATGTGCGACACGAGGTCGAGGAGCTCGCCCATGCTCAGGCAGATTGAAGGCTCGCGCGCGGTCGCGCAGGCGGTCGCGCTGGCCCGGCCGGAGGTCATCTGTGCCTACCCGATCTCGCCGCAGACCCACATCGTCGAAGGCCTGGGCGAGCTGGTGAAGAGCGGCCAGCTCTCGCCCTGCGAGTTCGTCAACGTGGAGAGCGAGTTTGCCGCCATGAGCGTGGCCATCGGCGCCTCGGCGGCCGGCGCGCGCGCCTACACCGCCACCGCCAGCCAGGGCCTGCTGTTCATGGCCGAGG
>CAZTNA010000055.1:0-2904 GCA_964615305.1 uncultured Chitinophaga sp. | reverse complement strand
CGGCGCGCCGCTGGGCACGCGGCGCGAGATCAAGAACCTGAACAGCTTCAAGTTCATGCAGCAGGCGATCGACTACGAGGTGCAGTGGCAGATCGACCGCCTCGAGGACGGGTTGCCGATCGAGCAGGCCACCGTGCTGTTTGACCCGGGCTCCGGCCAGACCCGGGCGATGCGCAGCAAGGAGGACGCCGCGGACTACCGCTACTTCCCTGACCCGGATCTGCCGCCGCTGGTGATCTCCCGAGACTGGGTGGAGCGGGTGCGTGCGTCGCTGCCCGAACTGCCGGCGACCATGGCCCGGCGCTTCGAAGCGCAGGACGGCCTGGCGACCTACGACGCCGCCATGATGACCGCCAGCCTGGCCACCGCCCGCTACTACGAGGCCGTGCGCGATGCCTGCAGCCAGCCCAAGGCGGCTGCCAACTGGATCATGGGCGAGCTGTCGCGGCGGCTCAATGCGCAGGACCTCGACATTGCGGACGCCCCGGTGACGGCCGCGCAACTGGCCACCCTGATCGGTCGTGTCGCCGATGGCACCGTCTCGCACAGCGGGGCGCGCCAGGTCTTCGAGCAGTTGTGGTCCCGGGGTGGCGATGTCGACGGCCTGATCGAGTCGATGGGCCTGCGCCAGCTCAACGACAGCGGCGCGCTCGAGGCCATCGTCGAGCAGGTGCTTGCCCAGAACGCCAGGTCCGTCGAGGAGTTCCGGGCGGGCAAGGAAAAGGCCTTCAATGCCCTTGTCGGCCAGGTCATGAAGGCCAGCAAGGGCAAGGCCAACCCCACCCAGGCCAGCGAGCTGCTGCGTCGCAAGCTGTCCTGAGGGTCGACACGCCGCGGCGCGGCACGCGTCAGCGCGCCGCGCCTGCAGAGGCTGCGCTGTCTGACGGCAGAGGCCCCATCGAGCCCGGCGCCGCCCCCGCCCAGAGCCTGCGCAGACGCTCGAGCTCGATGTCGTACAGGCGGTTGATGCGCGCCCGCTCCGCCTCCTGCGTGACCCCTGCGGCACGCTGCGCCTCGACTGCGGCGTCGACGGCATCGAGCTGGGCCTTGAGCTTGGCCGGCATTGTCTTGTTCTTGTAGAACTCGGCCTCGTCCATCAGGGGCTTGCGCTCCCTGGCCAGTTCCTTGAGCCTAGTCTCGCTGGCCTTGGCCGCCAGGCGCACCGTGTCGAGCGAGGACTCCCGCGCCTTGCGGTGTGCGGCCTCGTCAGGGTAGCGCGACATCAGGCTGCGGTCCCGCCGCGTGGCGTCGGCCTGCGCCAGCCGGGCCTCGTTGGCCTTGCGCTCCTGTGCCTCCTTCGCGAGCCGCTCTTCCGGGGTGAGGGTGGGCGGCACCGTGCCCCGGACCGAGCCGTCCCGGTTGAGCAGCTTCTGCTCCTTGGCCGTGCACTCGGGGATCGGCCGGTCGGAAGTCAGCCGGCGGCCCTTGTCGTCGATGCAGGTGTAGATGCCGGACCCCTTCGCCTGCGCCGACACCTGCAAGGGCATCAACAGGAGTGTGCCGGCCAGTGCCGCCAACGCAAGCCGGGCGCGCGGCACAAGACGTCTGCCCTCCCGTGCAACCGCTGCCGCGGGGGATCGGCGGGCACTCACTTCAGACTCCGTAGCGGTCACGGTAGGCCTTGACCTGCGGCAGGTAGGGCAAGAGTGCCGGGTCGTCGACGTTGCGAAGATAGTGCAACAGGTCCTCCAGGGTCGCAATGGCCGCCACTTGCAGGCCCAGATGTTGCGTGACGTACTGCACCGCGGAGTGCGGCGCGTCCCGACCCCCCTCGACGGACCGCTCCTGCCGGTCCAGCGCGATGGCCACCCCGCAGGGTGTGGCCCCGGCCGCCTGGATCAAGGCCACAGACTCGCGCACCGAGGTGCCGGCGGAAATCACATCGTCGACGATGACAACGCGGCCGTGCAGCTTCGCGCCGACCGTCGTCCCCCCTTCCCCATGGTCCTTGGCTTCCTTGCGATTGAAGGCAAAGGCCACGTTGCGGCCCGCCCGCGCCAGTGCCATGGCGGTCGCCGAGGCCAGCGTGATCCCCTTGTAGGCAGGCCCGAACAGCATGTCGAAACCGATGCCGCTGGTCAGCAGGCGCCGGGCATAGAAATCTGCCAGCCGTGCCAGGCTCTCGCCGTCGTTGAACCGGCCGGCGTCGAAGAAGTATGGCGACAGGCGACCCGCCTTGGTCCTGAACTCGCCGAAGCGCAGCACGCCGGCCTCTACGGCAAAGCGGACGAACTCCTGGGCCAGCGAGTCGGTGGTCGAATTCATCATGAAAGCTCTCGTGCGAGCCTCGACACCCGGTCGGCCGCGGGCGGGGCGCACGATTCTAGGGGCCCACTCCCTCCCCGGACCCAGGGGTCGAGGGCGAAAGGAGCCGCCCCTCGGGCATGGGTCCGGGCGGCGGTGACAATGCCGGCCCCTGCCAGCCAAGGAGTCAGACACCATGTTCAGGGTGATCACGGCCAATCTCAACGGCATCCGGTCAGCCGCCGACAAGGGCTTCTTCGTCTGGCTTGCGCGCCAGCGCTCGCACGCCGTCGGCGTGCAGGAAGTCAAGGCGCAGGCCGACGTGGTCGAGGGCCGGTTCGACAAGGTGGGGCGCCTGAAGGGGCACTTCCAGTATGCGCAGAAGAAGGGCTACTCCGGCGTCGGGCTGTACACCATCGAGGAGCCGAGCGACATCGTGCGAGGCATCGGGGTCGCCGAGTTCGACGCCGAGGGCCGCTGGATCGAGAAGCGCTACGACCGCCCGGGGCGGCGGCTGAGCCTGGTCAGCAGCTACTTCCCGAGCGGGTCCAGCGGCGAGGACCGGCAGCAGGCCAAGTTCCGCTTCCTGGATGTCGTCTACCCCCACCTGCACCGCCTGGCCCGTGAGCGTGACTTCATCCTGGTCGGCGACGTGAACAT
>CAZTNA010000054.1:0-2917 GCA_964615305.1 uncultured Chitinophaga sp. | reverse complement strand
TCTGTCACTCGTTTGTTTGTCGTGTCGCTGTCTTAATACACTTGCTGCCAACGGCTCGGGGCTTGCCGAAGGCGGGGAGTTTTAGCACTAAATTTCATTCGGAGAACTGAACTTTCACCTTGCACAAATGTGTCTGCGAAGCACAGAACCCCCGCTATTGCAAACCCCTTGTTACCTGCTGCCTTGCTGTCTTCCAAGATGCGATGCTCAGTCATAGTCGCGTTATTGTTCCCGAATATTGTCAAGCCACTCCCTGTCAATGTTTACAACAAAGAAAGGAAGTTGTCTGTTTCCTTGCTGTCTTGTGAAAATAAAAATTCGAGAAAAGAACTGCTCTTTCAAATTTATTGCCACTGCTTTGTCTAAACTATATTCTTTCCACATTTTCATAATTCTGTCTGGGACGAAAAACTTAAATTCTGAATGTCTATTGCCGTCAACTAAATCAAGTGTCCACACATTTGGCTGTTGTCTGTAATAATGAATTTGTGCTCTCACACCTTCAAACCTTGACTGTTGAGAAAGGAAGTTGATACTACTCTCTCCCTCAGCAAAAAGAAAAATTAAATCCCCTGTTTCTATTAGTCCAATAAAACTTGTATCAATCTTATTCTCAAACTCACGAATTATTCTTCCTATGATATTGTCCCGTTGAATAAAATCCCTTACCCCTTCATGCTGATAGCTTGCATCTTTTCTTTTGTCTTTAAGTGTAGAATAAATTCTGTTGCGAAGTGGTTGTGGGATTGAGTTAACATACGGAAGTAAAATATTATGGAATAAATTGCATATGCTGTCAGGAAGAAACCACCTCATTGACAAAAGCGGGATTTTGTTATTTGCTGCAAACTCGAAAGCAGATGCACTAAAATGTTCAACTGAGGCTACGCCAACTTGATAGTTGAAACGTTTCCTATCAGAGATAGCATAGTTTGCTCGTCTGTTGTTTTTTCGTAGCTGAATTGAAGCATCTGTAACAATTTCAAATTCGTTAATGTCATAGCGAAGACCAAGAGCATTTCGGACAACATTAAGGCCAACTGTATTTTGATATGCTTTACACTCAAAGAGAAGTCGAGAAGGGTAGGAAAAAGGCAGTTGAATTGGTGGTTCCATTAAAACATCAGCATCATGAGCAGCTCCTTTACCGTTAATAAAAAACAGTCCAGTTCCGTTTTGCTCATAAATATAATGTCCGTCAGGTCTAACCGAACCGAAACCGCAATTTTGCAAAAGTTGTCTTACAAGATATTCAAGTAGTGTTCCTTTCAGTTGTCCGGGTGTCATTATCGTTTATGTTTATTTGAAGTTTGTTTGGTCGAAGCCCGCACTGTCCCCAAAGGTTGCAGGTAACGTTCGGCAGCTTGGCGATGTGGCGGCAATTTAGCACAAAAGTTCAATAGAATTACTAATGTTCAACCTTGCACTTCCGCCCAATAGTAGCACTTCACCCGCCATATTGCCAAACTGCTTGTTAGCGGCTGGCATATCGTCTCGTTTTACTTTTTTGCTTTAAGTCTGCCCGAAAGTTGCATACCATTTTTTGCGTTTAGAATTATTAAAGTCAGGTTAGTTATTCCGAGTCCAAATTCAACAATTTGAGCGATAAGAAAAACATTGTCTATTGTCTGATAGTGTGAACGATAGTATAAAAATACTGCCAACGATATTAGCCCAACCCCATTTATAACTACAAATTTCATTCTCTTTGCCTTTGCTAAAACTGTTGGGTTTTTTGATTTTCCAGCTAATTTGTCGCCCGTAATTTTTAAGGCAGGCATTGCTAAAATCATAATTGGTAAGGCATAAAGAATAAATGCCTTTACACTTTTTATAAATGTTTCTTCGCCTTTTATTTCTGCAATAAGGGACGTTGTGAAAAATAAGCTAATTGTCAAAGTTGCTACGAATGTAGCAATCAGATGAACTGTTACAACTGTTTTGCGTTTCATTGTTCTACAATTTTTAAATTTGATACAAATGTCGCTCAAGCTGATTTCTTAAAATTGTAAAAAACGGAAAGTTGAAATTTCTTTTCTGAGTTCGTTCGGGGATTGTCCAGTAAAATTTTGTATTTCACGAATGAAATGTGCTTGGTCGAAATAGTTGTTTTCATAAGCAATTTCTGTTAATGATTTTTGTGAATATTTTAATTCGTATGCAATTTGTCGCAGTTTTGCAATACGTAAATATTCTTTAGGTGAACAACCGATGTGGTCGTAAAAATGATTTCTTATTGTTCTGTCCGAAACTCCTAACTGTTTCGCTAATTCTCCTATTTCAATTTGCCCTGCATTTATTTCAATTAATTCAATTGCTTTTGTTATCAGCGATAGATCCCGAATAAGTATATTGTCCATAAAAACCTTTTCTACTTCGTAAAACATTTGTTCTGAATTTTGGCAGTCATTTACTTTCCTTAAAAACTTCGTAGCAATGTTGCCGAAAAGTTCTTCAGTGTTAATTAACCAATCTAACGAGTTTATAGGTTTTTTTGTAAAATAAGCTAAGCCAAAAGGTTTTAAATGTGCTCCTAAAATTCTTATTCTTTCTGTAGAAGGTTGTACCGTTATTTTTTGAGTGGAAATTTTTGAAATTGCTATGTTTACTGAAACCGATTTGTCAAGTGTGAGATTTGTTACGGTAAATGGATGGTCGAAGAAATAGCCAAAAGTTATTCTTGGAAACTGAATAATAAATTCTGCCTGAGTTGATAGCTTCGATATAGGTGTGTCAATGTAAAAATAGCTCTCTACGATACTTGATAGAAATGAGTTATGAGGTCTTGCTGTGACAAAGTTGTCGTCTGTTTCCATTTCTCTTTCTTCCTTCAAAGTTGGTCAAGTTAGTGGACGATGGTTGTGTCTTGTCCTGAAATAGGTTGACCATTTTTTGTTAGAAAATAGAAAAGGTTTTC
>CAZTNA010000053.1:0-3072 GCA_964615305.1 uncultured Chitinophaga sp. | reverse complement strand
CAACTGCGAGGCCTACGGCTACCTGCTCGACGCCAACGGCAAGTGCGCCTACATCACCGCCTGGAACCGCGAGGTGGCCGCGCACCCGGGCGCCAAGCGCGTGTCGGTGATGGACAAGACCTGCCTGTGCACGCACATGCGCAACTTCGAGATCTGGACCTGCGGCCAGACGGCGTCGCGGCTGAAGGACACCTCGCGCCAGCGCGTCGACGGCAGCTGGCAGCTGCTGAGCGCCGAGCACGTGTTCCGCGACTACCAGTTCAGCACCGGCTCGCACATCGCGCTGCCCGAGCCCGAGGCCGCCGCCGGTTAGTCGACCGACGACCCGTCTCGCCAGGCCGCCCGCGGCGGCTCAGCCCGCCAGCGCCGCCCGGCGCAGCACCTTGCTGCCGGCGTAGCCGTTGGCGGCGGCTTTGCGGTACCAGTCGACCGCCTGGTCGACATCGCGCGCCACGCCGCGGCCGTTGTCGTACATCGCGCCCAGGTTGTGCTGCGCGTCGGCGTGCTCCTGCTCGGCGGCGCGGCGGTACCACTGCAAGGCCTTGGCGAAGTCCTGCGCCAGCGTGGCGCCCTGCTCGTAGGCCAGGCCCAGTTCGAACTGCGCATCGGCCTGGTCCTGCTCGGCCGCCTTGCGGTACCACTCCAGCGCCCGTTCGGCGTCGGGCGCCACGCCCAGGCCCTGGGCGTACAGGCGGCCCAGGTTGTACTGCGCCTCGGCCTGCCCGCCGGCGGCGGCCTTGCGGTACCAGGCGACGGCCTGTGCGGCATCTTTCACCACGCCGATGCCGGCTTCGTAGCGCGCCGCCAGGTTGTTCTGCGCGTCGGCCTGGCCGGCGTCGGCCGCCTTGCGGTACCACGACACGGCCTGCGCCTGGTCTTCGGCCACGCCCCAGCCGTTGGAGTGCAGCACGCCGAGGTGGAAGAAGGCATCGGCATCGCCTTGTGCCGCGGCTTTCTGGTACCAGGCCAGCGCCTGCCGGTGGTCCTGCGGCACGCCCTGGCCGGTCTCGTAGCCGAAGCCCAGCCGCACCTGCGCCGACGCATTGCCTTGATCGGCCGCCTTGCGGAACCAGGCCATGGCCTTGTCGTTGTCCTCGGGCAGGCCGTCGCCGGTCCAGTGGCACTGGCCCACGTTGTACTGGCCCCAGTCGAAACCGTTCTCGGCCGACTTGAAGAACCAGCCGCAGGCTTTCTGCGCATCGTGCGCAATGCCTTCGCCGTCCTGGTGCAACAGGCCGACCAGGTTCTGCGCTTCGGCGTGGCCACGTTCGGCGGCGCGCAGCAGCCACTCCAGGGCCTGGCGCTGGTCGCGCGGCACGCCATCGCCGTTGTTCAGCATCACGCCATAGTCGTACTGGCCGATCAGGTCGCCTTGTTCGGCCGCCTTCCGGTACCAGGCGGCCGCCTGGACGAGGTCCTTGTCCACGCCCTTGCCGGATTCGTACAGGCTGCCCAGCCAGACCTGCGCCGACGCGTCGCCTTGGGCCGCCTTGGCGCTGTAGAGCTCGAACGCCCTGGCGTAGTCGCCTTGCACGTAGGCCACGTGCGGGTCGTTGTCCACCACGAAGAACAGCGCCACCAACCCCAGCACCGCCACGATGGCCAGGCCGCCCACGACCTGCCAGATCCGCTTCCACACCTTTCCGATGGTCATCGGTCTCTCCCTTGCTGCCTGCGTGCCCGCGTTGCGCGCAACGCCCTTGCGTTGGCGCCGGAGGCTTTGGCGAATTGTCGGGCGCTGCAGCCGCCGGGCTTTGACCTGGGCGGGATGGGCGCGCCATGCCCACGACGCCAGCAGGCCCGTTGCAGCCGACTGGCTGGCGCGGCGGTGCGGTGCTACTGTGCTCGCCCTTCGGCTGCCAAGGAGCCCGCGATGACCGCCATGAACGTCGTGCACATGCGTGTCAAGCCAGGTCAGCAGGATGAATACGTGCGCCTGCACCGCGACCTGGACATCCGGTCCATGCCCGGGGCGCGCCACTTCTGGGTGGTGCGGACGGGCGAGCGCGATTTCATCGTCGCCGGCGAATGGGACAGCCTCGACGCGCTGGCCGCCGCGCGGCCGGCCATGGTGGCCAACCTCGACCGCCTGCGCCCCATCCTGGAAGACCTGGGCGGCGGCCGCGGCCTCACCGAGCCCTGGTCGGGCGAGGTGGCGCTGAAGGCGAACGGCTGAGCCGCCGGCGTCGACCCGAGTCCCGCAGCCGGGCCCGAGGGCTCCGGTCGCGTGGCCAGCCCTTCACCCGAGCACCGGCGTCAGCACGATGCGCCGGAACTGCACCTGCCCGCCTTCGCTGCCTTGCAGCATCAGCGGGCCGGGCGCGCCTTCGTCGGCGTCGAGCGCGCCGCCGGTCAGGCCGGGGATCTCCTGGTCGCGCAACCGCGTCACGCCGTCCAGCCGCACGCTGACCCAGCGGCCCAGCAGCGTGATGTCGTAACGGCGCCAGACCCCGGTGACGCGCGCGGCGGGTGGCTGCGGCGCCAGGTAGCCGTAGACGCCGCCGGTGCGCTCGGCCGGGCCTTCGGGTTCGGTGTCGTCCTCGATCTGCACCTCGTAGCGGCCGCGCAGGTACACGCCGCTGTTGGCGCCGGGCGCGCAGCGGAAGTCGAGCTGCAGCCGGAAGTCGTGGAAGCGCGCTGTGGTGCACAGGTCGGCACCGCTGCCGCGGCTGGTCAGCACGCCGGCGGCCGCGCTCCACGTGTCGGCGCTGCCGGCCACGGGCTGCCAGCCGGCCAGGCTGTGGCCGTCGAACAGGTTGATGGGGCGGCCCCAGCGCACGTGCGGCGGGCGTGGCAGCAGCGGTGCGCGCACAGCCGTCCAGGGCCAAGGCCGGCCATCGGGGCCGGTGGTGCGGCCGACCAGCACGCCGCCTTCCAGTTGCGCGCTGAACACCATGTCGTCGTCGCGCCCCTCTTCGCCTTTGGGCGACACGAAGCGCAGCACGCCCGCCTCCACCTGCACCGCGGGCAGTTCGCGCACGCGTCCCCAGCGGCCCACCATGCGCGCGCGCAGCGCACCGGCGGCGTCGCGGCGGATCTCCAGCCAGCAGGCGTGGCGGCGTTCGGGCGTCA
>CAZTNA010000052.1:0-3090 GCA_964615305.1 uncultured Chitinophaga sp. | reverse complement strand
CGCGATCACCTCCTTGCCGGTGCCGCTCTCGCCGGTGATCAGCACGGTGGCGTTGGTGGGCGCGCACTGCACGATCAGCTTGAACATGGCCTGCATGGCCGGGCTGGAGCCGATGATGTTCTCGAAACGGTACTTGGCCGACACCTCGGTCTTGAGGTCGCGGTTCTCGCGCTTCAGGCGCTGGCGTTCGAGTGCACGGTCCACCACGTGCTGCAGCTCGTCGGGGTCGAAGGGCTTGGACAGGTAGTCGAAGGCGCCGAGCTTCATCGCCTTCACGGCGGTCTGCACCTCGGACAGCCCGGTCACCATGATGACCTCGACCTCTGGGTGCTTCTCCTTGATGTCGCGCAGCACCTCGATGCCGTCCTTGTGCGGCATCTTGATGTCCAGCACCACCAGGTCGAAGCCGCCGCCGTCGACCTTGCGCAAGCCTTCGAGGCTGCCCGAAGCCGTCTCGACCACGTGCGCGTCGTCGGCCAGGATGCGCTGGCAGCTGCGCAGCACGACTTCCTCGTCGTCAATCACCAGAATGCGTGCGCTCATGGCTGGGGCTGGGTGTCGTCGTCGACGGGGTTGGCCGGCGCCGGCGTGCCGACCGGCAGGTGGATGCGGAACGTGGAACCTTCCCCGACCGCGCTTTGCACCGCGATGTCACCGCCGTGCGACTTGATGATGCCGTAGCTGACCGACAAGCCCAAGCCCGTGCCCTTGCCCACTTCCTTGGTGGTGAAGAAGGGGTCGAAGATGTGTTCCAGGTTCTGCGGCGAGATGCCGGCGCCGGTGTCGCTGATGGACACCTCCACCTGCGGGTCGTCGGCCGGGCCATCGGGCCGCATGCGCGTGCACACCTCGATGCGGCCAGGGCCGTCGATGGCCTGCTGCGCGTTGACAACGATGTTCAGCACCACCTGCTTGACGAGGTCGGCGTCGCCGAACACCTGCGGCAGCTCGGGAGCCAGCGTCAGGCTGATGTCCACCCGTTCCAGTGACGCCGAACGTTCGACGAAGGCCACCGTGTCGCGCACCACCTGGTTGAGGTCGAACAGGCCTTTGACCGGCACCTTCTCGCGCGCGAAGTCGAGCAGCCGGCGGATGATGCCGGCGCAGCGCTTGGTCTCGCGGATCACCAGGTCCAGGTCTTCGGCGTCCTGGCTGCCGGCGGGCATCTTCTTGCGCAGCAGCGAGGTGAAGGTGAGCACGCCGGTGAGCGGGTTGTTCAGCTCGTGCGCGATGCCCGAGGCCAGCATGCCGATGGAGGCCAGCTTCTCGCCCTGCGCGGCTTCGGCCTGCGCCTGCAGCAGCTGCTTGCTGCGCTCGTCGACACGTGCCTCCAGCGTCTGGATCAGCTGCTCGGTGGCCGAGCGCGACTGCTGCAGCGCCGCGCCCATGTCGTTGAACGAGGTGGTGACGCGGGCGAACTCGTCCTGTCCGCTGACCGGCAGCCGCAGGTCGAGGTCGCCGCTGCTGATGCGCGTGGCGCCCGACTCCAGCGCGCGCAAGGGGCGGTAGATCTTGCGCTGCAGCAGCCAGCCCGCGCCAGCGGCCAGCAGCGCCACGAAGCCCAGCCAGATGCCCACGATCCACGCCGTGTGGCGCGCGATCGACTTGTCGACCTCGGCCAGCGAATAGGTGATGTCCACCACGCCCAGCACCTTCTGGCTGGGCTTGTGCTCGTGACACTTCGCGTTCGAGCATGTGGGCTCGTTGCGGATGACCTCCATCGCGACCAGCGAGCGGCTGTCGTGCTCGGCATCGCGGTCGACGATGCGCCAGCGCTTCTCCAGCGGCACATGCTCCAGCGGCGAGTCGTCGGTGTGGCAGTGCACGCAGGGGTGCTCGCGCTTCTCGACCGTGTATCCGACGTCCTTGACGTGGTTGGAGTCGATGATCTGGCCTTCGCTGTCGATCAGCCGCAGGCGCTCGATCGCGGGCTGGCGGGCGACGTCCGCGATGATGCGTGTCACCGCCTCGCGGTCGTTGAGCATCATGGCCAGCCGGGTGCTCTTGACCACCGTCTCGGCGATCTGCACCACATGGCGCGAGGTGGCGGCCTGCAGGTCGTCGCGCGCGAACTTGCCCACCAGCAGCGAAAACGGCACCACCGCCACGGCCAGCGTGGCGAACACGTACAGGCTGATGGTGGCCCGCAGGCTGCTGCGGATCTTCATCGCGGCGGCGCAGCCGGTTCAGCCCCGCGGCGGCAGGGCGCCGCCGCGCGGGCCGGGCGCTGCTATTGCGCCAGGATCCACTGCACCAGGCCCTTCACCTGGGCCGGGTCCTTGGCTTCGATCTTCTTGTGCTCTTCCTCGGTGCCGTCGCTCAGCTTGACCTTCGGGCCGGTGGTGATGCTCTTGGTCACCTTGGCTTCGGCGTCGGCCTTGCCCTTGTTGTCCTTCGCGATCTTCTGGTAGGACGGACCCTTCTTGTCCTTGTCGATGGCGTGGCACTTGGTGCACTCGTACTTCTTCAGCATCGTCTTGGCGGCTTCGTCGTCCAGCGCGTAGGCGCTGTGCGCGAACAGCGACAGGGCGCCCACGCCCACCACGATCAGCGCGCTGCGCAAAGCTTGTGTCGTCATGGAATCCTCCAGCAGGTGGTTCACACAGGGGCTGCCGCGCGCCAACCTGGGCCCGGCGCCGGGGCGATGGGGCTTTGTGTGGGGCACGGCGCCTTGATTATCGAACCGCGGCGCCGTCGAGCGCGGGTTTTCACTGAGGGTAGACGCCGAACCCTGATCCCGGTCAACGCCCGGCGGCCCCCCGACGCCGGGGGCCAGCGGGATCAGGGGCCCTAGGGATTTCCCGCGGTCGTGGTGGCCCGTCCCCTGGGAGGCGGGCTGAGTTGTCAGCCAGCGTTGGTTACGCGTCAGAGCATGGTCAGTGCCCGCGCCAAAGATGCGCGCCGACGTGCCGTGCAGTCCGTGCGGCGTGCAATCTTCCCTAGGAGACTCACATGCAAGCCGACTTGGCGCAGCGCATCGCTGCTCACCCCAAGTACCAGGAGCTGAAGTCCAAGCGCTCCAGCTTCGGCTGGATGCTCACGATCGCGATGCTGGTCGTGTACTACGGCTTCATCGTGCTGGTGGCCTTC
>CAZTNA010000051.1:0-3099 GCA_964615305.1 uncultured Chitinophaga sp. | reverse complement strand
CCGGGCCCGATCGCCGCGCTCGCGCCGCTGCGGCCGCCGGCGCCGCCCGAAGCCGTGCTGCGCCTGCCGGCGCCGCTCACGGTGCGCCAGGCGGCCCTGCCGCAGATCCAGCGCAAGCTGGCGCTGGTGATCGGCAATGACAACTTCAGCGACACGCGCATCCCCACGCTGGCCAACGCCATCGCCGACGCGCAAGCCGTGGGCGAGGTGTTCGAGAAGACGCTGGGCTACCAGGCGATGGTGGTGCGCAACGGCAGCAAGGCGGCCATCGTGCGCGCCTTCAACCAGCTGGCCGCGGTGGCCGGGCCGAACGACTCGATCCTGGTCTACTACGCCGGCCACGGCGAACTGGTCGAGAAGACCGGCCTGGGCTACTGGCAGCCGGCCGACGCCGACGCCACGCGGCCGGAGACCTGGCTGTCGAACGCCGACATCGGCAGGTTGCTGGGCCTGTTCGGGTCGCGCCAGGTGGCGCTCATCTCCGACAGCTGCTTCTCGGGCAGCCTGGTGTCCGACGAGCGCATCCGCGGCAGCAACCAGGTGCCCGACCTGCAGGCGCTGCTGGCGCGGCGCGCGGCGGTGGTCATGTCCTCGGGCGGCAACGAGCCGGTGTTCGACGCCGGCAAGAACGGCCATTCGAGCTTCGCCTGGAACCTGATGCGCTCGCTCGAGAAGGTGCCGGCCTGGCGCCCGGGCGGCAATGTGTTCGAGCAGGTCCGCTTCGCCGTGGCGCGCGAGGTGCCGCAACGGCCGCAGTACGGCGCGTCGCGCCTGGGCGGCCACCAGAGCGGCACCGACTACCTGTTCGAGCTGCGCGCGCTCGAGGGCGGCACGCGGTGAGAACATCGTCGACGGCCGGCAAGCGGCCACATCCCATGGAGGCTTGAGATGAGCATGCTGAACCGACGCACGACCCTGGGCCTGGCGCTGCTGGCCGGGTCGGCCTGGTCCGTCCTTTCGGCAGCACCGGCGCTGGCCCAGGCTGCGCCTGCGGCACCGGTGCTGAAGATGGACCAGGTGACCGAAGACGTGCTGGTGAAGTCGCTGGAGCTCGATGCGCCCGAAGCCGATGGCGCCACGCGCAGCATCCGGCCGACAGCGCGGCGCACCGTCGAGCGCCCCGCCGGCGCCACGGCCGGGCGCTCCAACCTGCTGATCACCTTCGCCACCGACTCGGCCGAGCTCACGCCCGAAAGCCGCCAGGCGCTGGGCACGGTGGCGCGTGCGCTGCAGTCCGACAAGCTGGCCGGCTTTGCCTTCACCATCGAAGGCCATGCCGACCCGCGCGGCAACGCCGAGCGCAACCTGAAGCTGTCGGGCGAACGGGCCAAGGCGGTGGTCGACCACCTGATCGCCCAGCACGGCATCCTGCCCGAGCGCCTGGAAGCGATCGGCAAGGGGTCGAGCGAGCTGATGAACCCGGGCCGCCCCGATGCCCCGGAAAACCGGCGCGTGACGATCGTCACCAAGCGGCCGTAGGGGCACCGACAGCGTGCAGCCTTGGCGGCCTCATGCAGGCCGCCCGCCGGTGTTGTGTTCCCGCAAACCCTACTAGACGAATGGGCTCCGGGAATTCAAACTCCGCCCCCCAGATAAACACCAATTGACACGGCGTTTATTGCGATATCGCAAATTTTGATCGCGTGCTTTGCGCCCGATCAAACTCCTTGCGAAATATGGTGACGCGCCCCCTCGGGTGCGGGGCGCGAGACAGGGTTCGGAGGGAACCGTACAAATGACGAAGGCTTGGAAGATGGCCGCGGTGGCGGCGCTTTGCGTGGGTGGCACGGCGTTCGGCGCTGCGCAGGCCCAGGAGCTCAAAGGCAGCGCCGTGGCCGGCGAGCAGAAGACCGCGCAGTGCATCGGCTGCCACGGCATCGTCGGCTTCAAGACCGGCTTCCCGAACGTGCACCACGTGCCCAAGCTGCACGGGCAGAACGCCAGCTACATCGCCACCGCGCTGGCCGAATACAAGAAGGGCGAGCGCAAGCACCCGTCCATGCGCGCCATCGCGCAGACCCTGAGCGCGCAGGACATGGCCGACCTGGGCGCGTACTTCGAAACCCATTCCGGCGCACCGGCGCTGCCGTCGGCGCCCGAGCCGTCCAGCGCCGATGCCGCCAAGGCAGTGCTGCAGAAGGCCGGCTGCCCGGCCTGCCACGGCGCGAACTTCAACAAGCCGATCAGCGCCGGCTATCCGAAGCTGGCCGGCCAGCACCCCGACTACCTGTACTACGCCCTGCGCGCCTACCAGACGCAGGACAAGGCGTTCATCGGCCGCGCCAACCCGGTGATGGTGGGCATGGTCAAGCAGCTCAGCGACCAGGACCTGCACGTCGTGGCGCAGTACCTCGGCGAGCTGTCGGGCGACCTGACCACGGTGCAGCTCAGCCGCTTCCGCTGAACGCGGCATGCGGCTCGCGCCGGCTTCCCTTTCCAACGAACGACACCATCCTGAGCGGGCCGCTGGCCCCGGAGACGTCATGCGACGACTGACTGCAACGAAGGCCCTGCTGCCGGGCCTGATGACGGCGCTGGGCACCACCGCCGCGCACGCCGACTACTCGTACAACTTCCCGCCGCCGGTGACGCCGATCGCGCGCGAGACGCTGCACGTGCACAACCTGTTCATGGTCGTGATCCTGGTGCTGTTCTTCGCCGTGTTCGCGATCATGATCTGGTCGTTCTGGCACCACCGCAAGTCGCAAGGCCACCAGGCCGCCGACTTCACGGCCCCGCGCAGCCGCCTGCAATGGCTGTGGACGCTGGCCCCGTTCGCCGCGCTGCTGGTCATCGACTACGGCGTGTTCGGCGTGCCGGCCTACCACGCGGTGCTGAGCTACGAAGACACCAAGAACGACGCCGAGCTGGTGGTCAAGGTCACCGGCAGCCAGTGGCTGTGGCAGTACGAGTTCCCGGCCGAAGGCGTGCAGTTCACCAGCCGGCTGACCACCCCGCGCGAGCAGATCGACAACCAGCAGGCCAAGGGCGAGCACTACCTGCTGGAAGTGGACAACCCGCTGGTGCTGCCGGTGGGCAAGAAGATCCGCTTCATCACCACGTCCAACGACGTCATCCACAGCTGGTGGGTGCCCGCCT
>CAZTNA010000050.1:0-3235 GCA_964615305.1 uncultured Chitinophaga sp. | reverse complement strand
TCGCAGGCCATCACCGTCACCGGCACCGGCTGGCGCCTGGCGCAAGCCGACACGGTGGCCCCGGTGGCTTTCGGCAACGTGCACGTGGGCGATACGGTCACCCGGATCCTGACCATCAGCAACACCGGCGTGGCCGACGGCTTCACCGAACGGCTCAACGCCAGCTTCGGCGCGGCCAGCGACACGCGCATCACCACCAGCGGCTCGGTCTCCGGGCTGGCTGCTGGCGCCAGCAACAACACCAGCATGGTGGTCGGCGTGAACACCGCCAGCGCCGGCAGCGTCAACGGCAGCGTGGTGCTGAACTTCGCCTCCGACGGCAGCGGCACCAGCGGCCTGGGGCTGACCAGCCTGGCCCCGCAGAACCTGGCCGTCACGGCCGACATCAGCACCGTCAACGTGTTCCGTCTGGCCAACGCGCAGATCGACACGGTGCAGCCGGTCAACCTGGGCAACGTGCGCGTGGGCAGCACGGCCTCGCAGGCGCTGTCCATCACCAACGCCGTGCCCAACGACGGCTTCTCCGAGCGGCTGAACGCCAGCGCCGGGACCAGCACCGCCGGCGTCACCGCCAGCGGTGGCTTCAACCTGCTGGGCGCCGGGGCCACCAACAGCAGCGGCGTGCTCGTGGGCCTGGACACCAGCAGCGCTGGCGCCAAGGCAGGCACGGCGACGATCCAGTTCGTCTCCGACGGCGCGGGCACCAGCAACCTGGGCCAGACCGCGCTGGCGTCGCAGAACGTGGCCGTCACCGGCAACGTCTACCGGCTGGCCAGCCCCGTGCTGAACACCCCGTCGGTGACGGTGGTCGGCCGCGTCGGCGACCCGGTCAGCACCCAGGCGGTGTCCATCACCAACGCCTCGCCCGACCTGTTCACCGAAGGCCTCAAGGTGACGGTGGCCGGCAGCGCGGGCAACGCCGCGACCAACGGCGCCGGCATCACCAACCTGGCGGCGCAGGGCAGCGACAGCAGCATCCGCGTGGGCTTGGCCAACACCACCACCGCAGGCACCAGCAACGGCAGCGTGACGCTGTCGTTCGTGTCGACGGGCGCCGGCACCACCGGTGCGGCCGACGCGGCACTGGGCACGGCCAACGTCAGCGTGACGGGCAAGCTGTACACCGCGGCGGTGGGCCAGCTGAACACGTCGAGCGTCGACTTCGGCATCGTGCGCGTCGGCCAGGTGGTGGGGTCGAAGGGTGTCAACGTGACCAATGCCGCCACGACGACGGCGCTGAACGACACCTTGTCCGCCACGCTGGGTGGCCTGAACGGTCCGTTCGGCGGCAACGCCACGGTCGGCGGCATCGTCGCCGGCGCGCAAGGCGGCATGGCGGTCACGCTGTCCACCACCACGGCCGGTCTGTACCAGCAAGTGGGCACGGTGTCCTTTGCCAGCCACGACGGCGAACTGGCCGACGTGTCGGCCGGGCCCGACCAGCAGGTGACGGTGACCGCGCAGGTCAACAACCTGGCCGATGCCCGCGTGCGCAAGGTGGGCGGTGCCGGCACGCTCAGCGCCAACGCCGGCACCTACGTGCTGGACCTGGGCACGCTGACGCTGGGCGGCTCCACCTCGTCGCTGCTGGACGTGCTGAACTTCGGCAGCGGCTTCACCGATGACCTGGACCTGTCGTTCAACCTGGGTGCGGCGCTGGGCTTCGACTTCACCAACTGGGCGGCGATCGACGACCTGCAGGTGGGCCACGACAGCAGCGACATGGCGCTGGGCTTCACCGCCACGGCGCTGGGGCAGTACCAGGGCACGATCGTGCTCAACGGCCACAGCGTGAACGCCAGCGACCCGAACGGCGTGAGCCTGGTGCGCACGCTGATCGTGCGCGCCAACGTGGTGGACGACAACCACACGGTGCCGCTGCCCGGCACGCTGGCCCTGGTGGGCGCGGCACTGGCCGCCGGTCTGGCCAGCCGCCGCTCACGTCGGTCGACCTGCGGTCGATCGCAGGCGCGGGCCTATGATGAGGGACGGAGGATGAACGGATGAGTCGAGTGCAATTCGCCTTGCTGACCGCGCTGTCGCTGCTGTTCGCGGCCCTGGTGGCGGGTGTGCTGGTGCTGGCGTCGATGAACCGCGGCCTGCAGGTCGAGGTGGCGGGTCGCCAGCAGTTCGTGCAGCAGTCGGTGCAGCTCGAAGGCTTGTACCGCGAGATCGCGCGGGCGCTGGCCGAACTGGGCGCACGCAACAACGACAGCCAGGTGCGCGACATGCTGGCTCGTCACGGCATCACCTACACGGCCAACGCGCCGGCCCAAGGGGCGCAGCCGCCCGCCAAGGAGGGCCGCAAGTGAGCAGCACGCCTGACACCAAGGCCGCCTCGGCCATGCCCGCCATGGCCCCGATGCCGTCCGTGCCGACTGCACCGGCTGCCACGCCAGCCCCCGGCCACAGCGCCTTCGTGCCGGTGCTCATCAGCCTGCTGGCGCTGTCGGCGTGGGCGGGCGCGCAGCTGATCGAGCTGTCGAGCCAGCGCACGAACCTGCAGACGGCCCACGCCAGCCAGCAGCAGACGGTGGACAACGCGGCCAAGCTGCGGGCGTCCCTCGACGCGCTGGCCTCCGACACCCAGCGGCTGGCCAACGCCGGCA
Source organism: uncultured Chitinophaga sp. (assembly GCA_964615305.1). GTDB lineage: Bacteria > Bacteroidota > Bacteroidia > Chitinophagales > LD1 > Bog-950. Next base: position 626 of record CAZTNA010000050.1, on the reverse strand, counting down.
ACGCCAGCGCGGCGCTGCTGGTGGACGAGTTGCGCAAGCGCGGCGTCACCATCAACCTGACGCCGCCTCCCGCGGCGACTCCGGCCGGCAGCGCGCCACGCTGACACCGGTGGCCGGCACAGCGGGCCGGCCCTTCACGCACGACAGGGCCGCCACGCGGCCCTGTTCTACGTGGCCAGCTCGAACTCCACCTGCGCGATGCTGGCGCCGTTCACCAGCAGCTCGACCGCGTGCGTGCCGGCGTGGTAGCGGCGGGTGGTGATGAGGCGCAGCGAATGCTGCTTCACCCGTTCGATCGCGCCGCCGGCCGGCAACTCGACCGTCCAGCCTTTGAACACCTTGGGCGTGCGGCGGCCGTCGGCCTTGACGTGGTGCACCGCGTAGTCGACCACCAGTTGCTGCGCGCGCCGCGCCGTCGATTGCAGGCCCACCTGCAAGGCGATGGCGCCGCCGACGGCCACTTGCCGGGTTGACAGGGCCAGCGTGGCATTTCCCTGGAACGGCCGCCCCAGGCCCCAGGCCGCCAGCACGCGGCGGTCGCCCTGCTTGACGAGCGTGCGGCTGGCGTGGCGCAGCAGTGCGCGCCGCTGCGCGCTGGCGCCGGGCAGGTGCTGCTCCAGCCAGTC
>CAZTNA010000049.1:0-3447 GCA_964615305.1 uncultured Chitinophaga sp. | reverse complement strand
CTTCGCGCTGAAGGACGCCGTGGGCGCGGTGGGTGATCACCGCGTGCCGGTGGAGCTGGACGCGCCGGCCACGCCCGAGCGCATCCTTCTCGCCTGTGAACGTGTACGGCCCCCCGGCGCTGGGGCGCCGACCCCCTAGGGGGTTGCTGAACCGGACCGGGAGACCCGGATCCGGTCCAGGGCGCTAACGGCGCCGCTCCCCCTGGTCGCCTGCAGCGACCGGTCCCCGAAGGGGCAACGGGTCAGGCTCCCTCGATGACGACCTTGGGCCAACGTTCGGCGTAACGCTTCGTGGCCACGCGGTGGCGGAAGGTGTCGCGGCTGGCGCGCGCGGGGTTGTGGCGCACGCGCATGGCCAGCAGGTCGTCCAGGCCATGCGGGGCGATGAGGTCCAGCCCGCCGTCGGCGCGCAGCGTCACGGCCACGGCGGTGGCGTATTCGGGCCAGGTGGCCACGGCGTCCTGCAGGCTGGACAACGGTTCGACGGCGTGGCCGAACTGCGCTTCGAACCACTCGTGCACGCGGGCCTGGTTCACCACCTCCCACGGCAGCCCGGGCGCCAGCGCCTGCAGCCGCGCCTGCACGGCCGCGTCGGATTCGGCCTGCGGCGAAGCGTCGAACCAGGCGAAGTCGAGGTCGGCCAGCGCACTGGGCAGCGGGTGGCCGTGCAGGTGGTCCCACACCGCGTTGCGCAAGGCCCCGGCACCGATGCACCAGTCGGTCACGCCGGCGGTGCGGCCGGCCTGCAAGGCGCGCATCAGCCACGGCGTGGCCCGGACGATGGCGCGCAGCCGCCCGGCATCAGGGGTCGGGAAGGGCAGGGCTGGCGGCGTCGGTGGCACCGGCGACATTGTCGCGAAGCAGGGCCGGCGCGGCAGCTTCGCGCTACGCTCAGCGCTGTCGAAGCCACTGCAGGACCCGCCATGCCGTTGATCCGAGTCGAACTGTTCGAAGGGCGCTCCCCCGAGCAGAAGCGCGAACTGGCCGTTGCCCTGACCGAGGCCACCGTGCGCACGCTGGGCTGCAAGCCTGACGCCGTGGACGTGATGTTCTTCGACGTCCGCCCCAGCGACTGGGCCACGGCCGGCGTGCCCTGGAACGAACGCATGGCCAACCGCAGCGGCAGCTAGGTGCGGCAGGTCCGGATGCCGGTCAGGTGTGACGTCACCTTGACCCAGGTGGAATCCGCATCGGGTGGCCCGCACCACACTGAGGGTGCCCGCCGTCTGGATGCAGGGCTGGTGTCGGCGCCCTGACACCGGCGGCCCGTTGCAGGAGTGCGTGCGCATGACAGCGTCCGTCGTCCGGGGTCTTGTCTTCGGGGTGGTTCTCGGTGCCCTGGTGGCCGCCAGTTCGTCGTGGCAGCCGGCGGTGGCGGCCGAGCCCGCCCTGCCCGCGCCGCCCATGCGGCTGCGCATCGTCGGCGGGCTCGACGGCCTGAACCAGTACCGCCACCACGAGGAACCGTTCTGGACCCAGCGGCTGGCGCAGCTGACCGCGGGCCGCTACACCGCGGACATCGTGCCGTTCGACCGCGCCGGCATCCGCGGCCCCGACATGCTGGCCATGGTGGCGCTGGGCACCATTCCCTTCGGCACGGTGCTGCTGTCGCAGACGGCCCCGCGTGACATCGAGCTGGCCGCCCCCGACCTGGCTGGCCTGAACCCCGACATGGTGTCGCTGCGGCGTTCGGTGTCGGCGTTCCGGCCGCAACTGGCGAACCTGCTGCGCGACCGCCACGGTGTCGAACTGCTGGCCGTGTACACCTACCCCGCCCAGGTGCTGTTCTGCAAAGGCGCCGTGTCGCTGGCCGACGGCCTGGGCGGCCGGCGCGTGCGCACGACCTCGCCCACGCAGTCGGACTGGGTCGAAGCCTTCGGCGGCAAGCCGGTGAGCATTCCGTTTGCCGAGGTGCTGCCCAACATGCGCTCGGGCAACACCGACTGCGCCATCACCGGCACCATGACGGGCTTCACCGTCGGGTTGTACGAGCACGCGACGCACATCGTGCCCACCCCGGTGACCTGGGGACTGGCCACCTTCGTGGTGCACGGCGCCACCTGGCGATCGCTGCCGGCCGACCTGCGCGAGCTGCTGCGCGCCGAACTGCAGCGGCTGGAAACCGCCATCTGGGACGAGTCGGCACGCGAGACCAGCGAAGGCGTGGCCTGCAACGTGGGCGATGCGGCCTGCCGGGCGCCACGACCGGGCCGCATGGCGGTGGTGCGCGGCGGCCCGGGCGACGAGCAACGGCGGCGCGAGGTGCTCACGCAGGTGATCCTGCCGCGCTGGCTGCAACGCTGTGGTCCGGCTTGCGCGGATTCGTGGAACCGGTCGCTGGGCCCCGCCACCGGTCTGAAGGTCCCGGCGCGATGAGCACACGGCCGGCACCGTCGGCAGGGGCCCGGTCGCCCATCGAGGCGCTGATCTGGCTGCTGTCGGCGCTGCTGGTGGCAGCTGTGATCGCGCTGACGGTCTGGCTGCTGCAGGTCGAACGGCAGGAAGCGCTCGAACGCGCCGACGCGCTGGTGCGCCAGGCCATGGCCGGCGCCGAGGCCGACCTCAACCGCACGCTGGCCGGCGTCGATGTGGTGCTGGCGGCGCTGCCCGGCGTGGTGCGCCCGGCGCTGCAGCCGCGCGGCGGCCTGGACGCGACCCAGGCGGGCCAGTTGCTGATGGGGTTGAACGAGTACACGCTGACGCTGTCCGACATCGCGCTGGTCACGCTCGACGGTCATACGCTGGCCGCCGGGCTGCCGGCCAGCCAGCGCGATGGCGTCCAGCTGCCCGCCGGCCTGCTGGCCAGCGTGGGCGAATCCGCGGTGCCGGCGCTGGTGCTCAGCAACCCGTTCGTCGGACGCCTGAGTGGTGAGCGCTCGGTCATGCTGGCGCGTCGGGTGGAACTGGCCGACGGCACGCTGGCGGTGGCGGTGGGCGAGATGCCGTCGTCGCTGCTGACCTCGGTGCTGGGGTCGATGACCGAGGTGACCGGCCTGACCCTGACGCTCGAACGCGACGATGGCCAGCTGCTGATGAGCCTGCCGTCGAACGACACGCTGGCCGGCACGCGGCTGCAGCCGGCGCTGACCCGTGCCCAGGCCGACGGCCAGGTACGGCCGCTGCCGGGACGTCTGCAGGCCCGGCCGGCACGCCTGGCCGCGCGACCGGCCCTGTACCCGCGGCTGCTGATCTCGGTGGCGCAGTCGGAGGATCGTGCGCTGGCGGCCTGGCAGGCCCAGTGCGACCTGCTGATTGCCGGTGCTGCACTGGCGGTGGCGCTGATCGTGCTGGGCACGTTGGCGCTGCAGTGGCAGTTGCGCAAGCTGACGCTGGCGCGGCGCGCGCTGGCGGCTTCGTCGGCCACGCTCGACCAGGCGCTCGCATCGATGGCCGACGCCTTCCTGCTGTGCGACGCCGACGACCGCGTGGTGCGCTGGAACGCGCGCT
>CAZTNA010000048.1:0-3787 GCA_964615305.1 uncultured Chitinophaga sp. | reverse complement strand
TACTGGCCGGGCTGGCGGTGCCTATACCTACATTGCTTTGCGCTATAAGCGAAGCTGAAAAGAAGATTACGGCAGCGGTGGAGAGGAGAAGTTTTTTCATGCTCTATTTTGGGTTTGGGTTGCGAAGGTAAAATTTATGGTGGCGTGTAAGGCAAATATTGTGCCTGTAAAGAACTAGTTGTATTTGTTCAACAAAATATATTCTCTTACAGTCCATGCTATTTTACATTTACATCCAACAGTAGTTCTATCTTCTTTTGTAAGGCTTTGCCATAAATTTCTTTAGCCAAAATTGTTGTAGAAGAATCTAATATGAAAACTGACGGTGTATGCTGAATATTGAATTGTTCTAGCACTTTAGAGTCGGCCAACTTGCCCTCATCGGTTACGTTTATCCAATCCAGATTAAATTCTTTTATAGCATCGCGCCAGTTAAATTTGTTTTCGTCTAAGTTAATGGCATATACCTCTAAGCCGCTGTTGTGGTATTTGTTATAAAGCTGCTGAATAAACGGTAACTCAGCCCTGCACTTTCCACAATGCGAAGACCAGAACAGAACAATGGTCGCTTTATTTTTTTCTGCCAGTTCCTTCAAACTAATCTTTTTATTAGAAACATCCGGCAACAAAACTTCCGGAACTATAGAACCAATTGATAAACTCTTTAGCGTTTCAAACTTCTTCATCTCAGCCGGACTAAGATTAAGGTTACAACTTTCGCTGTTTTTGCTATTTACATAAAGCGCTAAATCTTCTGCATTGGATTTAAGAAAATTCCGCAGCAGAAATGAGTTGATATAATTAAGAATTTCTGCATTGCCGCTCGCTTTACTTTGAAGAACATCTATAGCTACCTTAATTGAATCCTGATTTTTAGGAACAAAATGTCGGAAGTAATTTTTGAGCTGCTCGTTGAGCAAAAAATGGTTTAGTAATTCGGGGCTATTCAACTCTGCATTATCCCAAAAGTGACGAAACAAAAAAGCGGGATAATTATCGTAAGCATTTGTGCTGCTTAAAACCGGCAGATTGACCAAAGCAGAAAGGGTATTAGCCGTGTAGGTATTCGTATATTCTTTTTCGAGCTTCGTAACAAAATCGTTAAGGTCTTGCTGAACCTTCATCAAATTTTCGGACTTAGCTTTGTGTTTGGAAATAAACTTCGCATCAAACTCATCAAATTTAGCTGCTGCATTTCGATAAAAAGAAGAATCGTAAGCAAGATAAGCCGCCACAAACTTTTCGTAAGCTTCGTTTTCTACTGAACCGGTAATGCTTAGTGCCCCGCTCTTTAAGCTGTTCTTCTCAATTTCTACAATAATTTTCTCAGCAGGGTTTATAATAAACTCAGCCGATTCATTTTTGGATGCAGTAATAAAATATAACCCTATAACCGGATGAGCGCTGTTAACTTTGAAATGTGTGTTTTGGTTTCCCCTTACCGAATCAACAATAATTTCTTCCTTGCCCTGATATTTTTTCAGGTAAACAATATCGGTTTCAGAAAAACCTTTGGTAATTACCTTAAAAGAAAATTGCTGTGCCGAAACAAGCCCCGCACAGCAATAAAAAATTAAAAAAACCGGAAAGCTTTTCACTAATTTCTAGTAATCGAAGTTAATACAAATGGCAGTACAGGTTGAATTAGAGCAATCTGCATAGCACTCTGAATACAACCTCCAGTAAGGGCGTGTATTATATCCAAAATTGGCAGAAAAATCTTCGTTCTCTCCCTCATTAGCATCTGCCGAACCATTAATGTCCTGCGAGTAAACATTGCATTGGTAATCATCGTCTTCATCAACATTAGAATCGGTATTACGGAAAGCAACTCCTGCCAAATAGCAAAAATCATAGTTACCTAAGTTATCTACTCCACCCTGCCCGTTCCACCTTGACCGTTTATAAAAACGGATGTGGCGTTGTGTTTTTAGACCTTCGCGGGCTTCTAAGGTTCCACCGGGTTTTACAGCAACACGTAAACTTCCCCATCCATTATTGTATCCGTCTTCCCATATACCATATCCATTATCGCTATAAGGTTCAATACCAGCAGACCAGTACTTGGCCCCGTGTTTATGATAACCGGTACGCGGGCCGTCCTGAGTGGCAGAACCATTATTAAACGTTTCGAGGCCGGCAACTACACCATACGAGTGCGTACCGTTTTGCTGGAGCATTAAACTAACCATATCAGCACCATTAACCTGTAAGCGGTGAGCAGGGGTTACTTCATTAATACCTACTTTGTTTCCCTGATACGCTGTAAAAGGACGGTTTCCATTCCATCCGTTGTATCCCTCACCATGCAGTAAATACATGCGGTCACCGTTGGTATGCCAATAGTAATCCGGTTCATTGTTGTCGTTGAAATTGATTGTTGGGGCGGTATTATTCACCATTTGAATATTACCGTCACTTCTCAGTAAAATTTTGTGTGTGTTGGTGTTTAATCCGTCTGTAATAGCCACACCATAACTAAAGCGCATGGAAGCGTAACCATCGTTCAGGTCTGCCATACTACCATCATCTGCCAGAAACAAACCTCCACCGGTTACATTGTTTTGGCTAATACGAGCAGACCCGGCCACATCTAAAGGATACCCGGGATCCGTAAGCCCAATTCCCACACGTTTGTTGAAACCGTCTAAAGACATTACATTATCTGTTGCATTAATGTTACTATGTGGGTTCAGTCTTCCTCCGGCATCAGAGTAGCCAAAATCCAGGAAGCCTCTTCTTGTGCCCCAGTTACCTTGGTTAACAACAAATTTACGGTAGTCGTTGGCATCAGCAGGGTTGTAAGTGGCAAACGTAAGTGTGGAGCCATGAACCGGATTTCCCTGGCTTGAGGCAATTACTAAATCACTATAGGAAGATGACATTACAAATTGTGCCCGTCCGTTTGCATCGGTAGGGGCAAGTATCCCTTCAAAGCGGTTTTGTCCGCCACCGGTACCACTTTGGTGCAGGTTTATTTTGCCCATTACATGCAGCAATGATGCAGGGTTGGCAGCGCCAATACCTACATTGCCATTGGCGCGCATGGTCATCACTGTCATATCGGGCACGTAAGTATTGCCCGCCCCCAGTTTAATGGCCAACTCTGTTTCTGACGAAATTGAGTTGCCATATTTACCTAAAGCCAACGAAGCCACCTGCGGGTAATTTATCCCGGAGGTACCGTTTCTGCGAATATGTACTATGTCAGAAGGGGTTGTAATTGCATTACCTGTAGATGTTGAGTTGTAAAGGCGTAAATCGCTCTTGTTATTAGCGTGTGATGAATTAGTATAAATTTCTACTGCTTGGTTGTCGGTAGTGCCCAAGAAGTTGCTGCCCTGTGCTGCTCCATCGGAATAGGCAGAAGGTGACGTGCCTGAGTTGCCGGTTGTTGTCCAACCACCGATACCTGCCGCTGATACGTTCAATGTGCTTCCGGAAAAACTAAGCCCTGTGCCCAACAATATTTCAGAAGGTGCTGCGGGAGATGCCGTTGGGTTGCCTAACAATCTGTTAGCGGCTACACTCTGTATTTTGGCATAAGTTACTGCACCATTTGCCAAATCGTTTGTGGCAATAGTGCCGTCAAAAATATCTACACTGGCTACCGTGCCATCGGCTATTTCTGCGGTGCCTACTGCACTTGTAGCAATTTCTGAGCTACCAACTGCATCTGCGGCAATTTCTGCTGCACCTACACCATCGGTAGCTATATCATCTACTGTTATGGTGCCATCGGCTATATCGCCACCCACTCCACCATTCACTGCTCCTGCTGCAATAG
>CAZTNA010000047.1:0-4681 GCA_964615305.1 uncultured Chitinophaga sp. | reverse complement strand
GAGTTTCGCAAGCGCTTCGGCCTGGCCGTGTCGGGCAGTCTGTACCTGCCGTTCGACCAGGCGCCGCGCGGGTCGCTGTGGAGCGAGCAGTCGATGTGGGACTTCCTCGCCCAGGAAATGGCCATGCCGCTGATCGACGAGGGCGTGCCCAAGGTGGCCGCCGAGTTCCTGGTGCATGGCAGAGCCTTCTCGCAGCCCCAGCGAAGCAATGCCGTTGCCGTCCGCGCTCGCGTGGGCAGCCGCGACAAGACGCTGTACGTCTTCGGTGACCGGCAGTGGGTCGGGCGCACGCCCACTGACCCGGCGCCGTTCGAGTCGATCCCCATTGCATGGGAGCGGGCGTATGGCGGCGCGGGGTATGCCGAGAATCCGCTGGGGCTGGGTCATGCGCCGGTCGGCGACCGGCACCCCTTGCCGAACCTGGAGCTGCCCGAGCATCGCGTGCAGCGACCCGGGCTGGCCGCGGTGCCCGCCGGCTACGGCAGCCTCGACGTGATGCACCCGCAGCGGCAGGCCTTGCGGGGTACCTACGACGAGTCGTGGCTGAAAGAGCATGCACCGGGCTTCCCGCCGGACATCGACTGGCACTACTTCAACCTGGCGCCGCGCGACCAGTGGTTCGACGCCGCGCTGACGGGGCGCGAGCCGTTCGAGTTCGAGCACATGCACCCGCGCAAGGCCAAGGTGCAGGGGCAGCTGCCGGGTCTGCGCGTGCGCGCGTTCTGCAGCTATGGCGGCACGTCGGGGGATGCGAAGGGACTGCGCCTGAAGGAAGTGCCGATGCGGCTGACCACGCTGTGGTTCTTCCCGCACGCCGAGTGCCTGGTGATGACGTTCCACGGGTTGGCGGAAACGTCGCAGGATGACGCCAGCGACATCGTGCGACTGCTCGGAGCCGTTGAACGACTGGACGAGCCGAAGGACCCGGCACACTACCTGAAGACGATGAGCCAGCGCCTGGACGCACGGATGGCGGCGTTCCATGCCTTGAACGATGCGCCGCTGCTGCCCGACGGCGTCGACCTCCACGACCCTCGTGTCGACGCGCGCCAGGCCGTGCTGCGACCAGAAGGACTGAAAGAGGACGCGCAGCGCCGCAGGGCCGAGGTCGACATGTCGCTGGCACGCGACCAGGCGCGGCGCATGGGCAAGGACCCCGACGCGCTGGGCTTGCGCCTGGCCCCTCGCGTGGCCCCGCCCACGACGGCGGAGTTGCCGGCCTACATCGAGCAGGCGCAGGCCGAAGCCGAACGTCAGCAGTGGGCGGTGGTGGAGGATGCCGTCGGCCACGCCGAACGTGCGTTGGAACTGCTGAAGAAGGGCAAGGTCGATCCGGCCCAGCTGGTGCACCGCGGGCCACCGGCGTACCGCGCGAGTACCGAACTGGCCGCGGTGGTGCAGGGCTTCGAGCGCGCGGGCAAGCCCCTGGATGCGTCCAGGCGGCAGCAGTTCGACACGATGTTCCGCAAGCAGGAGGTGCTGCACCACATGACCTACCTGCAGAACGCCCACCACCAGCCGCCGGTCCGGCGGCTGGTGGGCGAGGCGGCGGCGCGTTGTCGTGCCGAGGTGCAATGGCTGCTTGACCGCCGCGTGCGCAGCTGGCCGGGCATCGACCTCACGGGGGCCGATCTGTCTGGCCTCGACCTGAGTGGCCTGGACCTCACGGGGGCCTGGCTCGAACATGCCGACCTGACCGGCGCGCGACTCAAGTCCACGGTGTTCCGGGGGGCGGTGCTGGCGCATGCGGTGTTCACCGGAGCCGACGCCAGCGAGGCCTCGTTCGTCGGCGCGAACCTCGGCAAGGCGCAGCTGGCCGGCGCCGTGTTCGACGATGCTGACTTCTCGGGCGCGATCCTGTCGGGCTGCCACCTCAAGGGCACGCGCTTCATCCGGGCGCGGCTGTCGCGCACCGACCTGCTCGACACGCAGTGGGGCGAAGCCGACTGGCGCGGGCTGCGTGCCGACAACCTGCTGTTCCACGAGCGTGAGCTCAAAGGGCTGGACCTCGGCAAGGCGCGGCTGGTGCAGTGCACGTTCGTCGGCTGCGATCTGTCGCAGGTCGATTTCGGGTCGGCCCGGCTGAACGCCTGCACCTTCACACAGTGCCAGCTCGACAAGGCCCGCTTCAGCGCCTGCCTGATGCCCGGCACCGTGTTCGCCGACAACACGCGGCTGACGCAGGCGGACTTCAGCGGGGCCGACCTGAGCAACGCCAACCTCGGTGAATGCGACGCAACGGGCGCGCTCTTCGTCCAGGCGCGACTGGATGGTGCCAACCTGGGCAAGGCGCGCCTGGACGGCTGCAATTTCGACCGTGCCAGCGCCGTGCGTGCCTTGCTGCGCAAGGCGCAACTGCGGCGCGCGGTGCTCACCGGGGCCAACCTGATGGATGCCATCCTCCAGGGGGCCAACCTGTGCAGTGCCAACCTGCGCGGCGCCAACCTGTACGGAGCCGATCTGGCGCGAGTGCTGATGGACCCGCACACCACGCTGGCACAAGCCAACGTGGACCGTGCCCGCACCTGGCCGCGCCTGCCCTTGGCCACGGAGGCTGGCGCATGAAGGCCAAGCTGCTGTCGCTGGCGGCCACCTTCGGCGAGGCGCTGGATGGCAAGGACCTGCGGGGCGGACGGTACGCCCGCACCGCCTTGGGCGGGCTGGTGATGTCGGCGTCGACGCTGCAGGGAGCGGACCTGTCGGGCTGCGACCTGCGAGAAGCCGTGTTCGACGGCTGTGATTTCACGGGCGCCAGCTTCGCTGGATCCAACCTGCGGCAGGCGGTGTTCAACCGCTGTGTGCTGGACGACGTCGACCTGTCGGCGTGCAACCTGCAGGGCGCCGTGGTATCCGAGGCCTCGATGCGCGGGCTGCGCATGACGCGGTCCGACCTGTCGAACGCAGCCTTGTCGAAGTGCCGGATCGAGCAGGGCGACGTCGCCGAGTGCTGTTTCGATTCAGCCTCGTTCATCGAGTGCTCGATGCCGGACTTGAAGGCGCCGCGCACGCATTGGCTGTACGCGTCGCTGATCGGCTGCACCCTGACGGGCATCTCGCTGCATGAAGCGCGCCTTCGACGCACCGTGTTCGCCCGCAGTCCGCTGCCAGGGCACGACTTCACAGGCATGGACCTCGAAGGATGTCTGTTTGCCGAACTCGACATGACCGGCGCACGTTTCCGGGGTGCGCGCATGAAGCAGGTGAACTTCCAGAACGCCACCATCGCGCAGGTCGATCTGCGCGGTGTCGACGCGCCCCAAGCCGTGTTTGCGGGCACGCGCGGGGCGCAGGCCAACTTCACCGGCGCGCGGCTGCCGCAGGCCTTGTTCACGGGGGCGGAGCTTCCACAGGCATGCTTCGACCAGGCGGATCTGACGCAGTGCCACTTCGCCGGCGCCAAGCTGCCCGAGGCGCGCATGGTGCAGGCCACGCTCAGCTATGCCGACTTCAGCGGTGCCGACCTGCGTGGTGTGGACGCCCGCGAATCGCGCATGTTCCGCACGCTGCTGCATCGGGCCGACACCCATGGCTGCCGCTTCACCCACCGTGCCGAAGCACTGGAGACCGATCCCGCGCGCGACCGGGCCGAGCGCTGGCCGGCCGATGTGCGCTGACGTTCCACCCGACCCAAGCTGCCCACCTTCACGAGAGACCATGGCCATGAAGACCCGCAAGCGCCAGCCCACCACCACCGCGCCGCTGATCCCCTCGGTGGTCGACGCCGTGCCAGCGCCCCCGGCCTGGGAGGCCGGGCACCAGATCACGGCGGCCCAGCAAGGTGTCGGCCTGCTGGTTGGTCGATCCGATGATCAATGGCAGATCCGCAGCGGGGCCGCGCTGCTGAAGGCGCGCCGCGCCGCCAGTTGCCTGCTGCAACCCGCGGTTGGCGACACGGTTTCGTTCTGCCTGGTGGCGCCGGAGGAAGCATGGATCACGGCGATCCTGCAGCGGGAAGACGCTCCCGAGCACGTGATCTCGGCAGACCGCCCGCTGCGGGTCGAAGCCCCTGAGCTGACGCTGCGGAGCGAGCGGATGCATCTGCAGGCCGATGACACCGAGCTCGTGGCCGACCGCCTGCACCTGGTCAGCCAGGAGCTGAACGTGTTCGGGGCGACCCTGAAGATGGTCGGCCAGGTCCTCTCCAGCGTGTTCGACCGTGTCACCCACCACGCCCAGCACCACCTGCGCCACACCGAGGCGGTCGACCGCGTGCAGGCCGGCCACGTCGAACTGCAGGCGAAGCAGACGGTGCGGCTGTCGTCCGAGCACACGCTGATCGACGGTCATCAGCTGGTCAAGGCACGCGGCGGCCAGATCCACTTCGGGTGAGAGCAGGGGAGCAGCATGTTTGCCAACTGCCAGATGATGGGCATGGACATGGGCTTTCCCGATGTCTGCCTGACGCCCGCGCCGCCATCGCCGGTGCCCGTTCCGATCCCGTATCCCAACATCGCCATGGGGCCGACGGCGATCCCGAACGTGCCCACCATCCTCATCATGGGCTGCCCGGTGCACAACCTGGGCACCACCATCCCCATGACGAATGGCGACAACCCGGGCATTGCACTCGGTGTGGCTTCAGGCACGGTGATGGGGCCGAGCCGCCACCTCACCGGCGCCTTCACCGTGCTGTACCACGGCATGCCGGCCACGCGGCTGACCAGCATGTCGCTGCAGAACA
>CAZTNA010000046.1:1468-4943 GCA_964615305.1 uncultured Chitinophaga sp. | reverse complement strand
GCGTCTGTATATTCGTAGGCTCGAACGGCATCACATCACCTTGGCGCGCATCTCTGCTGATAGAGGCACTCTGGTCTCCGAAACACTTGCAGTTGGATCACACGGAACGACGGAGCGTGACTTCAAACCCAATAAGACGTGCGTTACCTGCCATCGTGTCTGCGCCGTTTGCCGCGTCACGTCCGATTTTGAGGTGCATCAGTGCTCCGGCAGTGCATCCGGTAGTTACGACACCCGTAGCAGCAGCGTCATTCGTCTGAAGCGTCGTGCCTTTCGCTGTGTCTGTGATGGAAGACGCAGTGTTGAAGGTCGGATCATCAGTCGCGCCATCCGCAGCGCATGCTGTTTGAAAAGTCCAAACCGTGTCACCTGTGGTTGCTGCTGCCAGCCACTTGATTTTGACATCAACAGCACCAGTCCAGTCAGTGGGAAGCATTTGTGTTATTTGCGCGCTCTGGTTCGTTGTGGGGTCAAAATCGAAAACCCCTTTCTGCGTGTTTGTTCCTGTTATACAAGCTAGTACAGGCGCGTTGGCTGTTGGAGTATCGTATCTGGCAACAGGCGTTATGTTATTACAATAGGCCGCCGGAAACCAGTATTTTTCCGCAAACACGTCCCTGTCAGTGCATGCTGTAAGATCCGTCGTAGCTTTCTTTGCGACTAACTGTGACACCGAGCAGGAGCCAGCGATCATCTGGATGTCAGAATAGATCACATCTCCGGAAAAAGAGTCTCTGACCACCCCAACACCTAGCCACGAGTCTCGTTTGAACGATTTCGTCGCTAGGCCGATGTATTGGTTGCCTTGCGACGCCCATGCATTATGACCGATGGCCCACACGTCGATAGTCGAACTTCCTGAGCCATTCTCGAACCAGTTTCCAGTCGAGGACACATGCAAAATGTTGATCGCACCGCCGCCGGCGTTTGCGTTATTCAGCTTTACGCCGATATTGTTGCCTTCAAAAACATTCCCGATCAGAGCAAGCGACTGAAGCGGTAGATCAGCAATCGTCACCCCGCCTAAAAGCAGACCGATTCCTGTGGTACCGCCAGACGAGAAACGACTTCGCTCGATGACCGCACCACCAGAAGCGCTCGTCCCCAGGATCTGCATCCCAACCCCAAAGCCGCTGGTGTAGTGGGCGGACACATGCAAATACACTGGATCGGTTATACGCACTCCAGTCCCTACGCTATACCCAGTGGGTGAGAGATTGACGTCTGTTGCAGTTACGGCGGTATCTCGCATTGTAAAAAAACCAGTTCCGGCATTCACGTCTACCCCAACCGACGTCGCTTGCGGAACTTTGAGCTTGATCGAAATACGCTCCAGGCCACCAAACTGCGTCGAGCCATTGAATGTGATGAACGAGAAGCCACCGCCAGAATGGTTGGAGATGAATTCTGTTCCGATCACATAGCCATCATTGTCAGCGGATTGTCCCTGCCCACGAATTAGCGGAGCTTCACAAGAGGCGGGTGTGGTGATTGTAGACGTGCCAAAATCATATCTACCAGCAGCTACTTCAATGACTTGACCAGCCACCAGACTGTTCAGAAGGCACACGTAGTTAATCGCTTCTTGCAGTCCGAAAGTGCTGGACCCGGCTGCAAAATCGCTCATCCGCACCGTATTCCGATACCCCGAAGAGACAATCTGCGTCGAGCAGTTGACTACAATCAAATCTCCGCCGTTCGTGGCCGTTGTAGCCCGAGCTTTCACGTAAAGCGTCCCGGCAGTGAACACAGTCGGTGCGGTACTCGAGGTAGTAAACGTTGCGAGCAGTGTCCCCGACGCCGCGGTTTGGCCCGGAGTCGTGACAGCCCTGAGTTCAAGCACGTCGCCGCTGACGACAACAGCACGCGCTGAACAAATGTTATTCACGGGAACCGCATCACTATCTGAAGTGTCTCCCGCGGAAAATGTGATGAAAGCTCCCGTGATTGTGTTCGCACCACCAGTAGTTCTTGGAGTCGCGCTAGCCGGGCTTACCAGCATCGAAAAAAAAAACGACAATACGAGAGCAGCCCAACGCAAGCGAGAAAAATCCATGAATTTCGTAAACATTCACCCAGCCTCCTATTCGTCTTTGAAGAAACGGTTCTTCGTCTGTTCGTTGAACTTCCCAGTGCGCAGTCCGTCCTGCCACTTCAAGCTACCCTCGGCCATGAGCTCGGGGTACCGCTTCAAGACGTAGAACTTCGCAGCGTCGCGGTATGCGTTGATGATACTCCTAACCATGTCCACTCTCTGAGTATCTGTCGTATCCGGGTCGCGATAGATCTTCGAGTAGGCGTGGCGACCCTCGACGATGGCCGAAAGCTCGTCGCGAAGTCCGTGACCTTCGTTTTCGTAGGTCCCTTTCGCCGCCGTGATCGGGTCACCGTCGACCGTCGTCGTCATCTTGTGACCCTGCATCTGCTTGAAGTAACGGTAGGCCTCCGGATACTTCTTCAGATTCAGGTCAACACCATCGAACGACTGTTTCGGCGACGGGACGTCGATCGGCACGCCCAGGCGGTCCGCTTCGACGTCGATCGGATGGACTTCGGCAATGTGAACCGTGAGCGGGGAGAGCAGGTCGTACGCCCCGCCGAGGCCTGAGTCCCGACGAAGGTCGTATCCCCAGCGGTCCGTCGACGCAGCCAGCTTGTCCGAAAGACCCGGTGTCTTCGCCATCATCGCTTCGGCGAATCCGTTCACTTCCCGGATAATCGGGTCCTGCTGATATGCAAGCGCACCGAGCGCGTTCGGTGTAGCCGTCCGGCCGAGGTACTCCATGAACGACTCCGTGTTCATGAGCGGATTGTCTGCCACGGCGACGGCCTGCGACAAGCCCGTCAAGAACTGCTGCGTCAGCACCTGGTTGGCCATGCCGAACGCTGCAGCGCCGACGAGCGTCGACACGTCGTTGTCCCCGTCGTCGAACTCGTCCGAGTCGAGGATGGCCGCCACGTTGGCCGCCAGGACGAGTGCGCTACCGCCCGGCTCGAGACGTCGCATGTTGATCGAAGCAACGCGGCCGCCCTCGAGCGGGATGTGCAACGAGTTGGCCCGCTCGCCAAGCGCGATCTTGTTCTGCCGCTCGCCCTTCGAGACGTCGCCCTGACCGAGACCCCCCTGCATGCCGACGAAGTAGGAATTCGGCGAGAGCGCCCGGTCCGCGAGATCGGCCGCCACCATGAGAGCGCCAGTTCCGACGGCCATCTGCGCGAGCGCGAGCTGCTCCGTCGCGCCCCCCGCGGCGACGTCCCGCCAGAACCCAGGCATCGCCAGCGCGGCAGGAGACCGCCGAAGTCCTGTGTTGCTCACGTTGTACGAGACGCGCGTGAAGGCCATGAGGAGCTTGCCGATGCCACCCAGGCGGTTCATCGAGCGCATGAAGCTGTAGACCTTGCCGTTCCACGGCGGCATCCGAGCGAAGACGGCCCCGGCGGCGTAGTCATCGGCGAGTAGCCGCATCGCCTGATC
>CAZTNA010000046.1:0-1368 GCA_964615305.1 uncultured Chitinophaga sp. | reverse complement strand
GCCATGAGATTCGTCGCCTTCTTGGCGGCGAGCTGAGCGGCCTTGAGTGCGGCCTTCTTCTCCTCCGGGTCGGTCAGTTTGCTCGCGTCATCAAACGCTTTCGCCGCGCGCTTGGCTGCCGCCTCGGCCGCAACCTTGTCGCCTGCCCATGCGGCGTACCGTTCGGCGTGCGTGACCGAGAACGCCTTGCGGATCCCCATGATGTTGCCGTAGATCAGCGCGCCGGCTTCGCCGCGAGGGATTTGCTGGTCATCGAGGAATTTCCCGAGGCCGGACGCCGTTCCGCGCTCGATCGCGAGCCAGATCTGATTCGCGAAGTTGCCTCCGATATTGACGACCTGCGTCCGGGGATCCGAGAGAATGTTCATGTAGAAGATCTGCGTCATGATGTCGGAGACGTGGACGCCGATCTTCTTCGCCAACTCGGCCCGACTCACGGCACCGCGGATGTATGAGTCTGGAGCGCCAGGAATGCCGAGCATCTTCAGCCGCATGAGGCCGTCTGCGACGAGCTTCGCGTCGTTCTTCCCCGCATTCTGCATCAGCAGCGTCTGCATACCCTTCAAGAACTGGTCGGACGGTCCCGCCGGGATGTTCCACTGGTTGAGCGCACGCGCTTGCTCAGTCCGCACGCCCAGGACGACGTCCTGAATCATGGCGTGAACCTCGAGCATCTTGTTGAGCGCCACCTCGTCAAGCGGACCGCCTCCGCCGTAAACGAGCTCGGCTTGCTTCATCACCTGCTCGCCAGATGCCGTCCAGAGCTGACGGAGAGCGAGCGTCTCATCCGCGTTGTAGGCTGTTCCCTTCTCATGCTGCCGGAGCAGAGACCAGGCGTCTTCGTTGGCCGCCGAGAACTTCGTCTGCTCGTGCGAGCGAACGCCGCGCTGCATCTCGCGAATACGGTTGGCGTTGCGGTCGGCCAGGCGCTGCATGATCGTCTTAACGTCTTCGTCCGACTCGATCCGCGCCGTGTTGACGTAAATGCCGTCGCCAAGGTTCATCCCACCGGACGGCAACGCCCTCTGGCCTGTTTCCTCGCCGATCTGCTCGTACCCAGCACCGAGGGCCTTGCGCGCCTCTTCTTCCTCTTGCGGAGTCCGGTGCTTGAAGACGTAGTCCTCATCCGGGTCACCGAGCAGGACGCGGATCCGATCCCGCTGCGCCTCGGCGATCGACTCGAGCTCGACGACCTTGGCAGCCTCGTCCGCGACGATCTGGCCCGTCTTGCGCTTCTGCCAGAGATACCGGACCCCTGCGACGAAGCGGTCGGCTGCAAGGCCGAAACCTGCGCCCGTCGCCGCCGTCTTCAAGCGGTTCCACACCTCGGGATCGTCTTCCTTCGATGCCAACGCTTCAGCAACCGGA
>CAZTNA010000045.1:0-5100 GCA_964615305.1 uncultured Chitinophaga sp. | reverse complement strand
AATGGTATGGTCAATTTAAAACGGAATCAGGTGGTCTCTTTCAACGGAATTTCCACGTTGACAAGCAACGATGTTTTTGACATGAAAGTTGATCGCACCCTAAACCCTTTAGCAGGTATTTTTACAGTGAGTAGTTCTACAATAGAGCGGTACCACCCTACTCTTTTTACACCTCTGTTTGGTTCAGGCGCACCCAATTATGTAAGCACTCCGAATTCCACACCCGGAGTGGGCGGTGCAGATAGAGCACTTTGCTTAACTGCCACTAAAGTTGTTTTTGGTGGTGATGTTGCTCCTTCCCCAAACAATAATGTAACATTAGGGGGATTTATTTTTTCTCAAATTTACGAACCTCATTATCAGGCAGGCTTTTTCTCAAAGATTGATAGGTTCGATGCCTCTTTTAAGCAGGATTTGACTGCTACTAATACATTGCCCGCCAAATCTGCCTTGGTAAGAAAAAATCCCTTTAAAACAGAACGTACTTTAAAAGTGTTTCCCAATCCCACTTCTTCCCAAGTATTTATTGAATTGCCATACAAAGGTACTTACCGTATCGAAATCGTAAATTTGCTGGGCGAAACAATACAATCAGAAACCGGCCTGAATGATTCAGTATTTAAGCTTGTCGAACTTGATTTGTCTGCTTACTCAAGTGGCGTTTATCTTGTAAGAATATCAGTAGCCGGTAACTTTGTTCAGACAGGAAAAATAGTTTTAGAAAGATAAGCACCCGTAAGAATGAAGCCGGCAGCCCTTTTTGTACTTTCTATGTGTTTATTAAATCTTGCTGCGCAAAACCCGTTAGTAAAGCAGTGGGACAGGCGTTATGGCGGCATAGGGCGCGAAGAGTTTACACAAGTTATCCAGTGCAACAATGACGGATTGTTGTTGGCAGGTTACTCCTTTTCAGATAGCACGGGTGATAAAACACAAAAAAATTGGGATGTCACCCCGCCTCAGTCAAGCGATTTTTGGATTGTCCATACCAATTCATTCGGTAATAAATTATGGGATAAGCGTTTTGGCGGTTCAGGTGCTGAGGATTTCCGCTGCGTTACTCAAACGCCTGATAAAGGTTTCATTTTAGGGGGCTGTTCCGAATCCGGTGTTAGTGGAGATAAATCAGCACCCAATAGGGGTTTATTCGATTATTGGGTAATTAAAACTGATTCTAATGGAATAAAAGTATGGGATAAAGCATTTGGTGGATTGCATCAGGATTTCTTTCAGTTTGTTAGCAGCACAAAAGACGGTGGTTTTGTTTTAGGAGGCAGTTCATATTCGGGTATATCAGGCGACAAAACTCAACCAAATTGGGATATCACCAACCAAACCAGTGATTTTTGGGTCGTAAAAATTGATTCCCTCGGATTAAAACAATGGGACAAGCGATATGGTGGCTCTAAAGACGATGGCTTGTCTAGTATTATCCAAACAACAGATAATGGTTATTTGTTGGCAGGTCATACGTTAAGTAATGCATCGGGCGACATAAGTCAGGCAGCATTCGGCACTATAGGCGGTGATTTTTGGTTGATTAAGGTTGATTCTACGGGAACAAAACAATGGGATAAACGATACGGGGGCACCCTAAGCGACATAGCCCCGATGTCAGTAATTCCTTGCTCCAATGGTGGTTTTTTATTGGCGGGTTTTTCGTACTCAGATAGCTCAGGCAACAAAACAAGCCGCTCAAAAGGCGGTGGTGATTACTGGCTTATAAAAATAGATTCTACAGGTAACATGTTATGGGATAAAAGTTTTGGCGGTACCGCAAAAGAAGAGTTTTACAATATAGTGCCTACCTCAGATGGGGGCTACCTGCTTTCGGGTGACTCATATTCCAATGCCGGTGGCGATAAATCGGAGAACAACATGGGGGTCGAATCCTTATGGTTGGTAAAAATTGATTCGTTTGGTAATAAACAATGGGATAAAACTGTCCTTACATCAGGGCATGATGAATCCGGTTACGCCATTCAAACAAAAGACGGCTGTTATCTGGTAGGCGGCTTTAGTTGGGCGCGTATAGGTGGCGAAAAAACACAAGATATATGGGACACAACTGCTACCGGCTCAATTAGTGCATGCGATTACTGGATGATTAAATTTTGTGACACCACCCACTACCCACTCCAAGCTTCTGTTGCTCAAAACAACACCTCCTGTTACAATCTTTGCAATGGTACCGCAACAATAACACCTGCAAACGGTTATCCTCCCTATTCTTACCAATGGCAACACAACAACGATACAATACCAACAGTAACCAACCTGTGTCCGGGTGTTTACACTGTAGTAGTGACCGATACCACAGGTTTTTCAATAACAAATACAATTACCATAACAGCACCGGAACCTCCGTTAATTTCCATTTCAGCGGATTCCACATCTGTATGCATAGGTGATTCCTCGAACATCTGCGCTACTTCCGGCTTTGCCAATTACTTATGGAGCAATCAGGCTACCACTGAATGTATTGCCGTTTCGTTGGCAGGTACCTACTATGTAACAGTAACCGACAATAACAATTGTACGGCACAATCAAACCCTTTGTCTATTTCAATCTTACCCCAACCTTCTATATTCCCAACTGCAAATGGCGACACATTAACTGCCGTAGGTTTTCTGAGCTATCAATGGTATTTAGACGGGAATATTGTTAACGGAGCTATTTCAAATGTCTTAGTTGCCCATATAGCAGGCAGCTATACAGTAGCTGTTGTTGATAGTAATGGTTGTGAGGCAGTTTCCAATCCTCTTATCATTTCAAGTATTTCAGAATTGCAACAAACCAAACTGAACATCTATCCGAACCCCGCAAACTCACATTTTTTTGTTCAGTTCGATAACCAAGGCAACTACACATTAGAAGTATTCGATCACTTGGGCAAAAATCTTTCAACTCGAAAAGGAACAAACAATACTATAGCTGGTATTGAAATAGATATGGCGCTCTATGATAATGGCATTTACTATCTAAAACTCAGTACAACAGGTTTGACCAAGACAGGAAAGGTTACTTTAATGAAGTAAGGTTCCCAAGCCACTCTGCGAATCGCCATCTCAGTAGAGATTAACGGGAAGGTTTGTTCTCTTAAAAAACCACATAATACCCTGTAGGGTATAGCTCTTTTTCGGCCTCCGAAACTTCGGTAGGATGTGGGGAAGCCAGTTCCGCGCAATTCAGCGGGACTGCGCAGAAGTATCGAGACGAAAAAAGAGCGGGTAAATAATGCTTTGGGCTGTTTGGCTTTTTGGGGTTTGTATTAAAAAGGGGAGCGATTGCTTTCTTCCCGTTTTTTCTATTCACCTTAAAATATACGAGTTAGAAAAACGGGATGTAAGCAATAGGGGAGCATTAAAAACTGCATTTTTTTAAGGGGAGCAAAAAATAAAAATACAGAAGCGTAAGCCATTAACAAAGAAAGACGACAGGTGTAAACAGGAAAGGAGTTACTGGAAAAAGTTTACCGAAGGACTAAACTGCGGTATGAAAAACCACACTTCGCGGGTTACAGCTAACGTTTGACGGCTTAACGATGTGGTGCATAAAACGCACATCATGTCCGTAAAACGTAAACTAAAATAAGAATGAATAACAGAACACAAAAGACTTACCACGCCATATCGTTTAAGCCGATGTTAGCTGTAGTTTTTTTTGTCTAAAGTCTTGGAATATAACCTTAAAAAAATAAAAATTATGTCAGAAGAATTAAAAAATGAAAATTATAGCTGTCCAGTTGTCAAAATACCAGATGCTCCAGGAATAGTGGTGTTTGAATTTGAAAATAAAGGGACAATAATGTGTCCTTCTATAGCTTTTTGGAAAGCAATTGAGAAGTATATGTCAAATGATATGGAATGGTTGGTCAAGCATTAAATTCCTCAAGTGTCTTTAAATAAGCTGATTCATATTTCACTTTTACTTCATTTGGAGTTTTTGGGTCAACCATAAGTCCATTTGAGTTGTATATGGGATGCATAATGTTTATCCAACACACATAAACTCTATAAATAGGTTCAGTTATGTTATTTGCTTCTTTAAAGTCTTTTAGTTCTTCGTCAACTATGTCAAGATGCTTAGTAAATAAACTTCCAAGTCTGTTGAAGTTAGCACGTTCATTATCTTCTTTCTGTTTACAGAAAGTGAAAATTGAGCTAATAAATCAGATATGGTATTTAAGTTATTGTCTGTCATAAGTTAGTATTTAGTCAGTTAATACTAAACAAAATAAAGCAACTCTGTCAAAAAAAAATAAGTCAGAGGAAAACATAAAAAGAGAATAGCTGCCACTCTTAAAATTACAGCTAACGGAACCAGTGTTGCCGATGTGAGCAAGCGAAGAAACGCAAATGCAATTCAATTTGCAAGTTTCGAAAGCTGCGCAACAGCGGTTAAAGTTTCGGGACTGCCCATTTTGGCAACACATAGATATGCGAAGTTTCGTTCGGTAAAGGCAAAATAGATTCTTGAAAGACGTAGAAACTTTATCACTGGTTCCGATATACAAAATTAGGCACGTAAGAGAGCGCGAAGCAAGCGAACGTAGTGCCGTAGAGAGAGGGAGCGCATTTCAGCGAACCGAACGAAATTTTGTATATCGGTTCGGGTATTGCCGAAGGCGGGGCATTTCAGCACTACTATTGATTTGAAAAACTGATGTTGAATATAGCATAAAAGTTTCATAGAAGTTCGTCACCCCCGCTTTTGGCAATACCTTGTTATGCGGTCGGCTTTCTATTTCGGTCGTCATGTTAGTCGTCATTCTTCATAATATAAGCTGTCCAAAAATGCTGCCCTTGCTTCACTGACTTTTTCTTCTGTATCGTTCTTAGGATTTGGGTTTTGCCACCAGTCGCTGTCATAAACTCTTTCAACAATGTCATCCCAATACCTTTCATAATCCATCTCTGATTGAATAATACCGAAGTCTTTACAAAGTGCAGAACGATTTTTACTGTCAAAACATACAAATGTGTCAGGTCGCTTCATACATAAAAGTCGTGTTGCTGTGGCTATGTAGTTGCCTGTAAAACTCTGAGTGAAATACTTTATAAAGTTGTCGTAATGTCGTTTTGTTATTTGTCCTGAAA
>CAZTNA010000044.1:3382-5507 GCA_964615305.1 uncultured Chitinophaga sp. | reverse complement strand
CGTCGCGCGCGAGGGTCAATCGGTGTCGGCCGACGTGCTGAAGGATTGGCTCAACGCCCGCGTCGGCAAGACCCAGCGCCTGAGCGCGCTGCGGCTGGTGGACGAGCTGCCGCGCAGCGCCATCGGCAAGGTGCTCAAGCGCGAGCTGCGCGACGGCTACGGCGCCTTGCCCGGACGCTGAAGCCGGCCGCCATGCCGCGATTTGACGGGTCGGCGCCCGTCAGATCGAGGCCCTGCCGAAGCCCTCGGCGTGCGAGGATGGTGCGGCTCAGATCGCGTCCACTCTCCGCCCCTGCCTGCCCCCGGCACCTTCATGCCCGCCATCACGCTGCTCGCCGACATCCGCATCCTGGCCTCCGTGCTGATCGGGCTGCTGGGGCTGGCGTTCCTGGCGCACGCGTCCCCCCGCTCCTGGCCGTACGTGCGCTGGCTCGCGGGCTCGGCGGTGGCGTTCGGCATCCTGCAGTTCACCTTCCGCGCGCTGGAGGTGGACGGGCGCATCTCCGGCCGCTACCTCGGCCCGGTGGGCGCGGCGGTGGGCTTGCTGGCCTGGGCCGCCGTGCTGGCCGGGCTGCAGGCCTGCCTGCGCCCGCAAGGGTCTTCGCCGGTGCTGGTGTTCGGCCTGCTGGCCAGTGCCGGACCGGTGCTGGTGGCTGCCGTGCACGCGGCCACGTCGGGCTGGGCATTCAGCGGACCCGTGGCCGTGGCGACGCTGTTCGTCGGCACCGCGGCCTGGCTGCTGGTGCTGTGGCGCGAGTCCGGCTGGACCGGCCTGCTGGCGCTGGCCCTGGCCTTTCTGGTGCACCCGCTGTTGTTGGGGTGGACGCTGGCTTCGGGGCAGGACCTGCAGCTGTTCCGGCAACTCACCACGGTGCCCATCACCGTGGCCTACCTGATGGTGAGCACGCTCATCCTGCAGCGCGACGCCGAGCTGCTGGCACGCGAACTGGCACGGCGCGAGCAGGCCGAACTCGACCTGCAGAACCTGGCCGCCACGCTCGACGACAAGGTGCAGCTGCGCACGCGCCAGCTCGAGGACATGGTGGCCGGGCTGCAGTCCTTCGCCGGCATGGTGTCGCACGACTTGCGTGGCCCGTTGGGCAACGCCGGCAACCTGGCCCAGCTGGCAGCGCAGGCGCTGCACGACGGGCACCCCGAGATGGCCGGCCAGTGGCTGCGCCTGATCGGCCGCGAAGCGGGGCGCGCCACCGAGATGGTGGACGACCTGCTGCGCCTGGCACAGGTGGACCAGGGGCCTATGACGCCCCAGGCCGTGGACCTGCAGGCTCTGCTCGACGACTGCCTGGCCACGCTGTCGCTGCAGTACCCCGACGCCGCCGCCCACGTGCAGGGTGTGGACCTGCCCACGGTGCAGGCCGACGCCGGCATGCTGCGCCACGTGCTGCTGAACCTGCTGTCCAACGCACTGAAGTTCGGCCGCGGCAGCCCGGGGCTGCGCGTGACCGTGAGCGCCACGCGGCGGGGCGACGGCTGGCACTTCGAAGTCGCCGACAACGGCCCTGGCTTCGACCCGGAACGCTCGCGCGAGCTGTTCCGCCCGTTCGCCCGCCTGTCACCCGACGACGTGCCGGGCAGCGGCATCGGCCTGACCGTGGTGCGGCGCGTGGTGGAACGCCATGGTGGCCACGTGGGCGTGAACAGCACTCCCGGTCAAGGATCGACCTTCTGGTGGACGCTGCCGGCGGGCCTGGCCGCCATGCAGAACGCTGGCGCGTCCACGGTGCCAACCAGCGCGCCGACCCAAGCACCGACCTGCTCGGCTTGAAGCACCCGGCGGCCACGAGGCAGCGCTCGGTGTAAGCCTGCATCCGGCGCCGCGGCGCCGTTGCCGACAATGCGGCCCATGCCTGTACGCGCCGCCACCGTGGTCCTGCTGTTCACAGCGTCGACGGCTCTCGCCGCCCCACGCCCGCCGCCCGCAGCCGACCCATTGCCAGTGCTGGCCTGCGCGCTCGACGTGCCGGCCGTGGCCCAGGTCGGCAAGCCGGTCACGCTGCAGTTGCGGCTGACGCATGACGGGCCGAAACCGGTGCTGGCCCTGATCTGGGGCACGCCGTTCGAAGGCGACTGGACGACGGCGTTCGTGCACCTGCGGCGCGATGGC
>CAZTNA010000044.1:0-3282 GCA_964615305.1 uncultured Chitinophaga sp. | reverse complement strand
AGGTGGCCGAAGATGACCAGCGCTTCGAGGTAGTAGCCGTGCGCGCTGGCGTGGTAGTGGTCCCAGGTCCACAGGTTCAGCTGGCCGGGCGCCACGCCGTCGTAGGGGTTGGGGTCGGCCACGCCGGCGCGCATGGCGCGTTCCCAGGCTTCACCCACGGGGATCACGCCTTTCACGCCCGGCGCGCCGGCGGCCGCCTGGTCGTAGCCGCTGCGCACGTCGCGCACCATGGCCGACAGGCCTTTGCCGGCCCAGGCACCGCCCGGCGGGTAGACCTGGTCTGCGCGCGGAAAGGTGGACATCAGGTGCACCTGCACCTGCGGGTTGCGCTGCTGCAGGAAGCTGACCATCTGGCGCGTCGAGGCCACCAACTTGGCGGCGTCGCCGGGCCGCTTGGGGTCGAGCGTGCTGTAGCCGTGCATCACCACCACGTCCCAGCCGCGGCGGCCCAGCACCGCCTGCTTGTGCTCGAAGTGGAAGTCCAGGCCGCTGCCGCCGCGCGTCTCCAGGTAGACGTCGTGGTCCAGCCCGGCCTGCACCAGGAACGCCTTCACCAGCGCCGGTACACCACCCACGCCGTCGTGGTTGAGGTCGGTCACGGTGTCGTCGCGCCAGTGCAGGAGTGGCGAGCCGGCCGCATACAGGAAGCTGTTGCCGATGAACAGCAGGCTGGGCTCGGCCTGCGCCGGCGCCGCCGGCAGGCCCAGCGCGGCCAGCAGCGCCAGCGCGGCGCCGGCCAGTTGTCGGCGCAGCAGGCGCCAGGCGGGTCGGACAGCGGTCATGAAGGAGTCCTTTCGACAAGGGAAGCGGCGTGCAGCGCATGGCGCCACTGCCGCCACTGCACCAGGGCCATGCCCGAACAGCCCAGTCCCAGCAGCACGAAGCCGGCTTCGGTGCCCAGGCTCTGGCTCACCAGGCCGCCGAGCATGGCGCCCAGCACGCCCCCGGCCGGCGGGCCGATGGAGCCCAGCCCGCCGATGCGGCCACGCCCGTGGCGTTGCATCAGCGCTGCAAAGCGCGCCGTGCTGGCCAGGCCCTGCAGGCCCATGCCCAGCCCCATCAGCGTCGCGCCCAGCCACAGCGCTGTGGGGGTTCCGCCCAGGCCGCACAGCAGGCCCTGCGCACCCAGCAGCGCGAAGGCCACGGCATAACGCAGATCTTCATGCCATCGCATGACCCAGGCGCCGCCGGCAAACAGCACGGCCACGTAGCTGGCGCCCTGCACCGTCACCAGGCCGGCCGCGGCCTGCAGCGGCAGCTGGTAGCGGCGCGTGGCCAGCACGATGACGAACACCACGAAGTACGCCACCGACAGCTGCGCGACGAAGTCGATGACCATGGTGCGGCGCAAAGCCTCGTCGGTGCGCACGATGGTCCACTGCGACCGCACCCGCTGCAGCAGCGGCAGCGCAGCGGCCGCATGAGCCGGCGGCGCGTCGCCGAACACCCGTCGCCCCAGCAGGAAGGCCGTGAGCAAGCCCGCCGAGGCCAGCGCGAACACCGGCGGAAAGCCCAGCGCGGCGATGACGGCGGCCGACACGGCCGGCCCGACGAAGAACATGCCCACGGTGTTGGCCGCGCGGTTCCAGCCCGCCTTGGCCGGCGACAGTCGCGGCAGCAGCGCCAGGAACTCGGTGTGCGCCGGCACCACGCGCAGCGGCAGCACCAGTCCCAGCACGGCCGCCCCCAGCACCGCCTGCCAGGGACTGGCCACGGCCATCATGCCGCCGTACAGCAGCGCCGACACCAGCACGCCGCGCGTGAACACCGGGCGGCTGCCGTGGCGGTCGATCCATGCCCCCAGCGGCAGCGACAGCAGCAGCATGCCGGCGTAACCCAGCCCGCCCACCATGCCCACCTGCCACGCCGGCGCCCCCAGCGAGGCGGCGAACAGCGGCATGGCCACACGCGACAGGCCGTTCACGGTGCCCACCAGCGCGGCCACCAGCAGCAGGCCCAGCACCCGCGCGCCGGTGTCGTCGGCCGCGGGCGCGGAGCCCGGGCTGCCCAGGCCGGCCGGTGTGCCGTTCACCCGTCGGCCAGTGGCAGTTCCGCCGGCAGCGCACCCGCCGGCAGCGGCCGGTCGTGGAAGGCGAACACCGCGCTGCTGCGCAACACGTGGCGGTCACCCACCCGCAGGTCGCAGCTGACGTAGGCCAGGCGCTTGCCGATGCGGTTGACGGTGACATGCGCTTCGAGCCAATCGCCCACCTCGGCGCTGGACAGGAAGTCGGCCGTCAGCGACACCGTGACCTGCCCGCCGCGGATGCCGCGGCGCAGCGCCAGCACCACGCCCAGCGCGCCGTCGGCCAGCGTGGTGAGCATGCCGCCATGCGCCCGGCCCTGGATGTTCAGGTGCGACTCGGCCACCTGCAGTGCCAGCACCTGGGGCTGCGCGTCGTCGCGCAGGTACACCGGCCCCAAGGCGCGGAAATACGGTCCACCGGTGGTGAACAGTCGGAACCCCGCGGGCACATCGAGGCTGGTGGCGTCGAGAGTCGGGACGTCGGGCATGACCTGGATTTACAGCCTGGGCGGGGTGACGCTAGGATCATACCGACGCTTCGAAACGCGCCAGGCCCCGGGTCATCCCCCAAAGGCCGCGTCCCTGCTGGCAGCCGCCCGACCCGGGAGCCGCCGCGCAACACACCCATCCTTCGAAACGGCCGCGCCACCCCCGGGCGCCGGCCATCACCTGGAGACGACTGCGATGAGCAGCACCCCCGACACGGCCACCGCCTATGCCCTACAAGGCGACGTGGCCGTCATCACCTTCACCTACCCGCCGGTCAACGGCCTGGGCGCGGCGCTGCGCACCGGCATCCTGGCCGCGCTGGACCGCGCGCTGGCCGACCCCGCCGTCAAGGCCGTGGTGGTGACCGGAGGCGACAAGGCCTTCTCGGGCGGCGCCGACGTGAAGGAATTCGGCACCCCGCTGTCGGGCCGCCAGCCCAACCTGCCGGCGCTGATCGCCGCGTTCGAGGATTCGCCCAAGCCCGTGGTGGCCGCCATCAGCGGCGTGTGCATGGGCGGCGGGCTGGAACTGGCGCTGGGCGCGCACTACCGCGTGGCCCGCGCCGACGCGCAACTGGCGCTGCCCGAGGTGAAGCTGGGCCTCATCCCAGGTGCCGGCGGCACGCAGCGCCTGCCGCGGCTGCTGGGGCTGGAAGCGTCGATCAACATGATCGTCTCCGGCGCCACCGTGCCCGGCGCGCAGTTCAAGGGCACACCACTGCTCGACGAGGTGACCGACGGCGACCCGGTGCCCGCCGCCGTGGCGCT
>CAZTNA010000043.1:0-6145 GCA_964615305.1 uncultured Chitinophaga sp. | reverse complement strand
CAGAAGTATTAGCCGACTATCCAGATTTACAGAAAGGAACAACCAATGAAACTGAACTTCAAACCCCACAACGAACGGCTAGAAAAATCGGAAGTGCGAGAGCCCAGGAACCACTCGGAAACAGCCGAGAAGCTAGCAATGGCGATCAAGAACCGAACACTCAAGCCAGGGTCAAAGTTCAAAGCCCTGAGCAAACAGTTGGCTCAAAAGAAGGGAGTCAAGAACCCAGACGCACTAGCAGCATGGATCAACCGCAAGAAAATGGGGAACCAAGTGGCGATCAACAAAAAACTATAGGATCGAAAGTCGAATCGGTCAATCTAGGAAGGGAAGATTCGGGTCTTGACATGAAAGACCCTCTTGGGCGAAAAGGGCTTATTGATTTGGCCAAGGAATCAGGAAGGAAGTTGTACGAGACTCCCGAAGGCCGTGCCAAAGCTGAACAAAACGTCATCGACTGGGCAAGCGGAAAGGAAGTTCCTCTTACAGAAGAGAACCAAGCCCTCAGCCTCGCCCACATGAACGAACTGAAGCGTCAGTACGACCGTGCCAGAAGTGAAGCAATAGTCGATCCCAGCAACGGATATAAGCAAGTCGCCAAACAGAAAGCTATGCAGGCTCTTGACGATGCGACGGTCTACCACCGTTATGGTATCCGCGCAAGTTCAGCCTATCAGTTCATGCTCGGAAAGATGGGAGAGCCAACAGATTTTGCCAACCCTGCCGAAATGAAAGCAGAGGCGGCGTCAAAGCGCAAACTGACCGCTGATGAAGAGGCCGAGTTTGAGAGCAGGGCGAACAAGATTGCTGATTTGCAGTCGAAACTCGACGATGCGAACAAGAAGATCCAAGACCTGATTAAAAAGGGCACGAACCGGACTTCTCCAAGATCGTCGACCAAGTTCAAGTCTGCCGACGATTTTAGAGCAAGCATCGCGGAACGAAGGGCCAACGGAACTCTCTATCAGACAACGGGAGACAAGCAAGGCGGAGCTATTGGTTCAAAGGGAGGTGTCGGTTATCGAAAGACTTCCGCTCCAAACCTGACGCCTGACGACATTGCGTTTATATGGGACTACGCAAAGAAGAACTTCATTGATGTCGACTACCGAAGGACGTTCGATCAAATGATTTCCGACACGGCCAAAGAACTTGATTTGACTCCTGAAGAGGTCACTCACGCTTTTGCTGCCGACAAATCGATCAAGGCATTAACGGAAGACTATTACCGCAACAGTTCAAAGAGAAGGCAAGCGGTCAATGAAGCCAAAGCAAGAATCCAGGGGCTTAACACTCCAAAAGGCGTCAAAGTCCTTCAGAAGATTTGGAACATTCCAAGGTCGCTTCAGACTATGGGCCACGCAGTAGGAATGGTGTCCCACGCCGGCGCAAACGCTTATCGTCCGTGGTCATGGCCCCAGTACTGGAAAGCCTTTGGAAACCAGTACAAGTTCTTAGCCTCAAGGCAAGCACACGAAGCGGCGGTTTTGAACATTGAAAACAACCCAAGGTACGGCGAAGCAGTCCGCGCAGGTTTTCCAGCCAACTCGATCCTAGCCTCAGACGAAGGGGCTTATATCAACCAGTCGAAGACGAGGATGTTCGGCAAATTGTCTAACCTTGGAAACGAGGTGGCAGAAGGCGGGACCCGCGCAATGGACGTTCTTCGGACTTATGTTTTCGACGTGTGGGACAAGCAGATTTCAGAAGCCCCTATCGACATCAAGAACGACCCTCAGTTCCAGAAAGAAGCGATGCAATGGGCTCTTTCTTCAGCTGGATCACCGAAACCTTTGATGAAGGGGATGGTCGCGGGATCAATGTACTCCCCACGCCTTGAGACCTCCAGATGGCAAAGGATGATAATCGATCCTGCCAAAACTCTCTTGAACGCTGCCAAGTGGAAGACTCTCACACCTGCTGAAAAACACATGACGGTGTTCAGGGCCAAACAAGCCGGGGCAACGGCGGGAGTCTATATCGGAACGCTTGCTGCAAACGCGGCTTTACTCAAAGCAACTAACGCGAAAGACGACAAAGGAAGACCGATCGAGGTCAACTTTACCGACCCTTCAAAGTCGGATTTCCTCAAACACAAATCACTTGACGGCCATACCATCGATACGATTGGAAACGCGCAATCTCCTATCGTGTTTATGTCTCAACTTATTAAAGACTCGCTTGGTTCTAAAGACGCGCAGTACGGCCCTCAGAAGAACAAAACGCCGTTTGAAAGAGTGACCGGCACAGTCGGATTCTATGTGCGCGGAAAACTAAATCCTGCCATTGGTCAATCAGTCGACATTGCTACAAAGAGCGACATGGTAGGGCGTCCACTCTGGAACGCTTCACAAGAAGCCAAGGACAAATACAAAAAGAGCCATCCAGAAAGTGAAGCCTACGGCCCGCTTGAATACTTTGGAACCCACGACATCCCAATTGCCGGATCTGAAATAGTCCGAGACTTTTACAGCAACATCCGCAAACACACCGACCGCTCGACGGCTGAAAACCTTATGCGCTCGCTTGCGTTGTTGCCAGTGACCGGAGCGGGTTATAAGATTTCGGAGACTGGGAAAAAGTATGACGAAACAGGCGGGAAACCGTTTCTGGAATCGTTCGGCCCCGATACTCCAACTGTCAAAGCTCTACCAAAACGAAAGACCGGATCGGCGCGTCATGCGACTAGCCGAAGCAAACACTAGATTCACTTCGATTCGACTCTCAGCCTCCTTTTCAGGGGGCTTTTTTGTTACTTATCCCTTGGACTCCCAAAACAATGACACTAATCGCACAACTTGCACAAACAAATCCAATAGCCCAATATATAGTTCGCTATGTAAATGATAACGGGAGCATGCCTATCATGCCTCTCGGGGATTCTCTGGTGTCTGGAGCTGATGGAGCTACCCCTATGTCCGGTTTGAGGCTGGCCATTTTTGCCCTTTGGGGGTTGCTCGGAGTGCCCGTTTATGCAGTCGGGGACATCAAGGGAACCGTTGCTAACAATCGTTATCTTTGGAACACTCTTGGGCAAGGGGGCTCCACTACCGATCAGTTAGCAATGCAGGCTGAAGGTGGAAAGAAAACAATTGATTTATTAAACGGTACTTCAAACCTTTCCAAGTTGTCAACAGCGTTAGCCACGAACAAACCTGCTTTTATTATGGGTTGCATCGGCACAAATGATACAACTCCAGGAGATGCGACTCAGTACAGGCAATTATTGCAAACAATTCGCGATTGGAATGCAACTGTACCCTTTGTGGTAGCTGGCGCTCCAGACTCGGCCAGTCTAACCACAGTCTATTACAACGTTGACGGTGGACGAGCCGACCTCAGAACCACATTGCGAACAGCGATCAGAGATTTTCACAACTCAAAATTTGTTTATTCAGACCCATCGGTATCGATGGGATTGTTTACTCGGTATCCAACAAGCGATTATACGACTGACCACCTGAACGCCAATGCTGTATTTTACGATGGCACACATTTGAAGCAGGAGGGGTCTTTGATGATCGCTTGCGGGATGTTCGCGGACATGTTTAACGTCCCGATCTCTATGATAATGGAGCTTGCCCAACAAGCAGGGCCATACCAACCTTTAGATTGGTCTTATGGAGCTGATGTGGCTTCTACAACCGCTCTTATGGTCGCAAATGGGCCAAGAAAGAATACTCTCAACTTCTTCACTGTCTACAATTCCGACTCATCTGTAACCGCTACTGTAACGATTGGAAGACGAAGGGTTTCTCAAGATGGTTCCACGGTCTCGACAGATACGCCGGCAATGGCGTTCAAGGTGCCCGCTGGGCAGACCGTTGGTTTTTCTGTTGACCACAAATCTAAAATTGCTGACAGAACAGCACTTACCGCGCATTACAATGAGGGATGGTATGTAACTACGACGACTACCTGCAATGTCAGAGCTTTTGGTAAGCAAGTAGTGGCCTAATGGCGTGGAGTGTTGGCAATTCTCTAGGCTCTAATTCATCCGCTTCGGCATCGTCAATAGTTATTACGACTGGCGCAGCGCATACCGCTGGGCAACAAATCATCATATCCTTTGCATGGGCTACTAACACAAGAACAGTATCAAGTGTGACTGATTCTGCTGGCAATACCTATGTTTTATTGAGGACGAGAAATGTGCTCAATAAATGTGTCGCAGAGTATATATCGGCGGGGTCAATTGCACTTAATTCTGGTCAAACAATTACAGTTACGTTATCGGGCGTATCGGCCGGGATTATGGCATGCGCAGTTGCGTTTGCCAATGGGTCAATTACTCAAGATGCAAGCATAGATAATACTGGAGCTGCGTCGAGCGATGCAACAGCTACTTGGGCGTTGGCTCAGAACACGGAGCTTTCTATTGCTAGTATAGCAAGCGTATCAACTGCTCCAGGAGATTACGCAACTCCATCTGGATGGACAAACCTCTATGATTTCAAATGTACAGGCGTGAGTTTGTGCCTTAGATTTGATTACGCAATTGGTTTGGCTTCAGGTCCAAGAACAGATACATGGGCTGGAACATTGAAAAACTCTTGGACACTTGCTTTGGCTTCACTAACTGTATCGGGAGCTTCTAGCGGCAGCTCCGGCATGATTCCTGTAACGGGCGCGGGCTCCGCGTAATGCACATCTACCCAGAGAACCTCAAGGTTCCATCAAATACTCACCAGGCGAGACTGGATGCAGCTTTTAAGCTTGCGTCTAAATCGCCTGGTTCTATTTTGCATTTAGAGACCCAAAGATGGGAGTATAAGAATCCTCTAACATTAGAAAAGCCTTATGGTGTTGTCATTATTGGTTCAATGCACTTTGACGGGTTTGTTGGCCCGGGCATTTATGTCAATGACCCAAAACCGGTGACGTTTGAAAATCTATGGATGAGAGGCGGTGGGATTCATGTTAGGTCAAATGAATCTGCCAATGCCTTCTTTAATCGGTGTAGGGTTCAGGAATCTATTTTTGGCTTTGATCTTGAAGCCCAAGGCGGGGCTGATATTTCACGGGTTTCCTTCAGGGATTGCGAGTCATACAATTGTTTGACTGGATTTCGTATTGCTGGATCAAATGCCCTCGACCCTCATTTTTCGTTCTGCTCGGCTTCTTATTGTGATATTGGATTTGATTTAAGAATTGGAGGATCAAATTATGTTATTGATCATTGCAGTGGATCTTACTCTAAGACACTCATCCATGCAAACTCTGGTTATCAGGGATCGATCAGGGATTTGACGTGTGAACTTTGTGAACTTCCCGTGATGATCGGTGGCGATCTTTACGGAGGTCATGATGTTGATAACTTTGTCGATATTTCAATGCTTGATGTCAGGGGAACAAGTGGTGAATACTTAGCCAATGTTGGATGTAGAGCGCGGGTTGATTTAGGGCATAACTACGGAAAAATCCTGGCACGAAGTCCGCATGTTGAAGTTATTGGGCTAAGATCTGAAAAAGTTGAGTTATTCTAGGATGTATCGTTTGTGGCTGCATTCGATACAACCATTCTAACTTGTATCGGTTTGTGCAGAGAAATGTACGTACACAAGCTCCGGTTAGTGCAACCCCCGCTTGGCTTAGGCTAGGCGGGGTTAGTTTTTTTTGTGTCTCAAAGTTCGTACGATTCGTCTTCCGCACAACCAAGGCAAAGCCCGTCAACAATACAATTTGGGCAAAGTAAATCACCGCACCTCATACATTGGCGCGAGTCGTTCAATTCGTGAATGCTGCCGCAATGTGGACACGGGCAGGGCATTTCCATGTCGTCAAGATCAAACCACGGTTCTACTGTTTCACTCATAGGTCACCTGGGTTGCTGTTGCGCTTCTCGTAAATAGTAACACCGTCGCGCTCAACCTTGACGATTTCAGGCGCAAGTAAGTGGTCTTGGGTTCCTTGGGATATGACAAACGGAAGAAAAGACGCTATGTGCGTAGGGTCACCTTCAACTTCTACGTCTGCATATCTTGCGTCTCGGTCGCTCCAAAGGTTTGTGACTTTGACGGGGCGGCTCCAAAACGGTGGCTTATGGATCACGTCCCCGACTTTGATTTCACTTGGTTTCACTCACTTGCTCCTTGACAGTCTGGACAGGGCTCAATGGGGACAAATATTCTGATCGGCTTCAACC
>CAZTNA010000042.1:0-6690 GCA_964615305.1 uncultured Chitinophaga sp. | reverse complement strand
TGATTTACTCCGTTAAAAGAACAAACTGTCGCGTCATACGGTTGCCGGTAACGGTCCGCGGCTTGGCGATGTGGCGGATATTTAGCACCAAAGTTCAATAGAATTACTGCTGTTGAACCTTGCACAAAAGTTTCATAGAAGCACTTCAGCCGCCATATTGCCAAACCGATGTTAGTGGCTGTGTTTTTATGATTTACTTTTCTGTTTCTACTTTAATGTCTTGTCCGAATTGCAACACATAGCCGTTATTGTCGAAAATAGCAAATTCCCTCATTCCATATTCAAAATTTTCAATTGGGTAGCAGACTTTGGTGTTTTGGTTGACCATTGTCCAAATTTCGTCAACATTGTCAGTGTTTAAATAAAATGAACCGGTAAATGCCGATTTGTCGAACGGGATGTGGTCATTCGGTTTGCTTACCATAAGGTCTGCATTGTCAAGGCGAACCCTTGCCCAACCCCATTCAGGCTCATTTGCTAAACATTCAAACCCGAGAGTCTTAACGTAGAAGTCAACCGTCTCTTGAATGTTGTCAGTGTAAATCATGGGTGTTAAACTGTTTACTTTCATGTCCTATTGATTTTTTGGTTTATACTATTGTCCTTTTAAACATTGCCACTAACGTTTCGGGGCTTGCCGAAGGCGGGGCTTTTCAGCACTACCGTTTATTTGAAAAACTAAAGTTTGGTTAAGTTCAAAACTGTCATAGAAGCGCTGCACCCCCGCTTTTGGCAAGCCCTTGTTAGCGGCTGCTCTATTTCTCACCACGAAGGTTTGCGGTTTCATAATGGATGGAAAACTTTTTCGGAGTCAAGTCCCCTTTGAGATACAATGGATGTTTTGGATGTCCGTCTTTTGAAAGTTCAATAAAGTGTCCTTTGGTAATTAACTTTTTTACTTGCTCGTCTCTTTTTAAAAATGTTCCGTGAACTCCCCATGCAAAAATTACTTGCTCAACTCTACTTTCAATTTCTAAAAGCCATTTGTCATTGTCCTTTCCAATTGGGTCTGTTGCTTTTTTTAAGTCCTCTGGTTTGGTTGCCTTGTAGCCAAAAATATTTGTCATGTAGAAACCGCCATAGCCCCACGATTTTGCAAAGCCACTACAACGCCTCATTGTTGGGTCGTCTTTGGTTTCGTCTGCGGTTGAAGGATTAAGACCAATAAAATTTACCATTGGTTTTGTTCTGTCCCAAATTCTCCACAAAACATAACGATACTGCCTGTCGTCAGAAAAAATTGCATCGGCTAAATTCATTTGAGAGGTCTGTATTTTATTGTCCGCTTTGTAAAATCACAATCTATAAAACCGCCATTGTTATCAAAGGTGTCTCGCCAAACAGAATAACCTTGAATAATTGCTTCATTCCACAAGTCATAAGTCAGTTGCGATACCTCTAAACTTCTTGTGAGTTTCTCAATCCATTTTAGTAACTCAAACGGAACATGTTTTTCATCTTTGAAGTAGTGAACTGTTCGGGCATGTTCGTAAATCATTGCTGACACGGATTCTTCAAGATTGATTGCTCTTGCACCGTCTTCAACTTCATCAACCTTAGCATTACTTTTTCTTTTTCTATTCATCAATGCCCTCATTACAGGCGACCAACCAAGAACTGCCATGAAGGACATGTGTATCACATCGTGAAATCTATAACCGTCCTCAAAGTAAGCATTGTCCGTTACTCTTGCTCCCAAGGCAATTTCTCCTCCGTCTTTGAGTTCAACTGACATTCTAACTTTGCCTTTTTCATCTTGGTCAATTCTGAATGTAATTTTCTTCGGGAGTTGCTGGTCGGCTGGATAAGTCTCATCAAATCCCTTTGCAGTTTTTTTCTTTTTGCCCCACCTGTTTTGGCACTTCTCAAGATTGGCTAATGCAACATCTTCAAGGTCTAAATCCAAACATGATGAAGCGTTAGAAATATACCAAAGAATATCACCAAATTTTTTGTTCATCTGTGCGATGTAATCTTTCTCGTCTTTATCTTTTAATCTTGCTCGCTCATCATAAAGGCGTGAAATTATTCCAACTGTTTCTGTTAAGTTCCAAATTGAACTTGCCATTGACCTTTCTTTGTCGCCAAATTGGTCAGTTGATAAGCATTTTTTTTGAAATTCTTTTAAGTCCATAACGATATGCTTTGAGTTTGTTTTACAAATTTAATTTTTGTCAGTTCGTTTCTTGCAGTCAGTTTCAAGTTTGCAGTGTCCCCAAGAGTTGCCGCTAACGGTTTTCGGCTTGCCGCAGTGGGGGAATTTTAGCACTAAAGTTCATTAGAAGCACTGCACTTTGGTTAAGCACTAAATTGTCATAGAAGCACGTCAGCCCCCATTGCGGCAAACCGATGTTAGCAGCTGGCATTCTTGTCCGTCCGCTTGTTTTATGGTTGTAAAAAGTCAACATCGCCTTTAATTTCTTTTGTCGTCCAAGTTAATTGAGGTGAAATTATATTGTCACCAATTTTTGTCAATGTAATGCTTTGTAGCTTTCTAAAACGAAAGTTCTTTTTGATTTTCGTGTTTTGTAAAAAATAGCTTCCTTGATACAATTCGCCATATTTTTTTATTTGTTCTTCAATCTCTTTCAAATCGGTTGTCACAATAAATGTCCGAGAGTCCGCAAAGCCAGGTTTGCAATTAAGAGTTATTTCTCCTTGTTCGCTGATTTCTGCATCAACAAAAATGTTGTCTGAATAGTCTTTGTTAAACCTGTCTGCAATTGAGAATATAAAAATTCCGATTGCCAAAATAATTGTGGCCAGTTTAAAAGTCTTTGCAAACTTGTTGTTGGATGTTAAGAAAATTACTGTCAATGGAATTAAAGCCAAAAATGTCAGGTAGGGAAGAAGTAAAACCCAAAACAAAACATTGTTATGAAAATTGAAGATTAAATATTTTCCGACTTCACTTGTCAATAGTATCGAATAAGTCAAAGCGGTCAAAAATGTCAAATAATAACCAACTCTAACTTTTGCAATGATTAAAATTGTAGATAATAAAAAGGTCGGGTAAAGTAAAAGATAAAGTAAAGTCGTGTCGCCAACTCCCCAAGCAAAAGTCGTAACGGTCATTGAGAAAAAACTTAACAGTCCAGCAATACTCGTCAAGATTATTATCAGCCGTAATTGTCTCAATTTTTTATTCTGTTCGTCCATTGTGGTTTCGTCTGTTATGCTTGCTGCTAACGTCCTGCGGCTTGGCGTTCGGGCGGGTTTTGGAGCACAAACCTAAATACGAAGCCGATACTCCAAATTTAGCAAAAACTTTCATACGAAGAATTAACCCCCGCCTGACGCCAAACCGATGTTGGTGGCTGGTATTTTATTTCAGCGATTTTATGAACACGTCTACGTATTGTAATAATTGTCTTAATGCTGTTTCTTCCATTGGATAGTGTCCGCCACCGTTTAATAATTTTACGGTATAAGGTGCTTTAATTCCTTTCATTGAAATTTCGCTCAAATGTAAAGGTGTCCAATGGTCTTGGTCGGGTTGTGTCAAAATGATCGGGCATTTGTCAAACTGTGAAACAGGAATTGGCAATTTGTAATTTGCATATTCATACAAAAATTGCATTTGAACGTTTGCACCTGCCGAAGCCTTGTCTTTTAGAAAAATGTCCAACGCTTTTTGGTTATTTACAAGAGCGTTCATTTTAGAAACTGCTTTCATTGGTAATTTAAGTCGCGCAAAACCTATTTTGCTGAAAAAGTTCATCATTGGAAATGCAAACCAATTTGACCAACCATATTTTGCGGTTTCTTTGCCTACGGTTTTGTCATCATTTTTCAAAAAGCACATTCCGATAATTCCGTGAATTTCGTTCATAAAACAAGCTGCGTTGTAGCAAATCATTCCGCCTGCGCTTAATCCGTAAAGAACAGGTTTTTTGTAATCGCGTTTGGTTTCGGTGTTTACGAAGTCGGCAAAACAATGCACCCAATTGTCGTAAGTAATGTCTTTTTGGTTTACTTCTGTCATTCCGTAGCCCAAGTTGTCCATAGCAACAACGTCATAGCCCAATGCCGCTAATTTGTGTCCCAAAATCATACTCATTTGTCTGCCGTTTGTGCCAACTCCGTGATGCAGGAAAACCCGATATTCCGAATTTGGATTTGGATAACGGTCTAAGTGAATTTTGTTGCTTTTCCAATCCCAAGTTTCTTCTAATGGTTGATTGTTTTCTTTGATTTGAAAATCTGTGGGAAGCAATTCGTTTAATTGTTTCCAAGCTGTGTTTGAATTATACGATTTCATTTTTACTGATTTTTAATTGACACCGCAAAGGTCAATATCAGTTTTCAGAAACCTTTTAAAGTAATTTAAAAAATGAGTTTTGCTTTCAAATTACTGAGCCAAACATTCGTAATTCCCATAAAATTTGCAATGTTTTGCGAAGCAAAGCGTTGAAAGATAAATGGATAATTTTCGTAAAGCCATTTCAAATATTCTTCGCTTGTCAAACCCAACTGGAAGTTGCGAAAAAGGTCAATGTTCACAAACAATTTTTCTGTTTCGCGTGTGTAGAATTGCAAGAGTTTGATGTCGTTGTGGATTTGCTGAAACAAAAAATCAAAATCAACCGAAATGACAACTGATTTTTCGTTGGCTTTAATTTCGTAGTTTGTCTTTTTGTGAAAGTAAACCGTGTCGTAAGATTTGAAAAACTCGCAGAAACTTTCGGTATGAAACATTACTGTTTTTTCTTCGCCTCGTGATGTAATGATGTTGCGAATGAAACTGCCTTTGGCAATGAAATGAATTTTTCGGTTGTTGGATTGAAAAGCGATTAAAGGTTCGTTTTTGTCAAGCGTAAGAATATCGCACTTGCTTTCAAGTCGGCTAACAAAGTCGCTGTTGTCTTGTCGTGGCAACTTGTTTACTAAAAGTTCAAAATATTGTGTTTTGTCCATTTACGCTGTCTGTCGTTATACTTGCCACCAACGGTTCACGGCTTGCCGAAGGCGCGGTTGAAGGCGCGCTCACTTGTCTGCCAAACACTAAACTAAATAAGAAAGGCAAAACGAAAAATTAAAGACTTCACCCGCGCTTTTGGCAAGGCGATGTTAGCGGCTGCTTTACTGATGTCCACCCATGGACATCACCACGAAATTAAAGAGCACATTGTCTATACCTGTCAGCCGAGCGCAAACTTGCACAAGAAAGAGAAACCCCTGCGCGGCAATGCGCTCTCTTTTGCTTTGAAATCCTTTATTAACTATACAGAGCAAAGCAAATGGGAGCGCATTTGCGTGGATGCAACTGTCGGCAGTTTTATTGTCCCGTGTAATCTGTTTAACTTCACTTGCACAATTTTTAAAGGTCATACTATGAAAGCACTCATTGTCACTCAGTTTATTTTCTTTTTTTCTGCTGCTACTATTGCACAAACACCGTTATTGAAACAGTGGGATAAACGGTTTGGAGGTACTGGAGGCGATGCGCTTTCTTCATTTCAGCAAACGATAGATGGCGGGTATATTTTAGGAGGAGTTACTCTGTCAGACAGTAGTGGTGATGTAACGCAAAGTCATCAGTGGTTGGGTGATTTTTGGATAATAAAAATTGATTCTTCGGGTGATAAACAATGGGACAGGCGATTTGGAGGAAACCGTAGCGATGATTTGCGTTCTTTACAGCAAACTGTCGATGGGGGTTATATTCTGGGAGGGCAAACTTATTCTGATAGCAGTGGTGATGTAACTCAGCCACAGCGCGGCAACACAGATTACTGGGTTGTAAAAATAGATTCACTTGGCAATAAGGAATGGGATAGGAGATTCGGAGGAACAGAAGTGGATGAACTTATGTGTTTGAAACAGACACTAGATGGCGGATATATTTTAGGTGGAGGTTCGGGTTCTGATGCAGGGGGAGATAAAACTCAAAATTCGTGGGGAAGTGTAGATTGCTGGGTCGTGAAAATTGATGCTTTAGGGAATAAGCAGTGGGATAGACGGTTCGGTGGACTAAACTTTGAATATCTCTACTCGCTCGATTTAGCAGCCGATGGTGGATATATTTTAGGTGCGGAAACATATTCGGGAATTGGCGGAGATAAAACAGAAGACCTATGGGGCTTTCAGGACTATTGGATAATAAAGATTGATTCACTTGGCAATAAAGAATGGGATAAAGATTTTGGAGGAAATAGTACAGAACAGTTTAAATCTCTCATACAAACTAAGGACGGAGGTTTTATTTTAAGCGGAGTTTCAACTTCAGGCATCAGCGGAAATAAAACACAAGCTAATTGGGACACCACTCTTCAAAGTTTTGATTATTGGATAGTAAAAATCGATGCCCTTGGCAATAAACAATGGGATAAGAGGTTTGGAGGAACATTTTATGACGACCGTATAGGGAACATTTCTCAAACTCAGGATAAGGGATATTTAATTGCAGGGAGGTCATTTTCAAGAATGGGAGGGGATAAATCAGAAAACAATCCTAACCTCGGTGAAACACAAATATGGATAGTAAAAATTGATTCTCTTGGAAATAAACAATGGGATAAAACAATTTTTACAATGGCAAATGAGGATAACAGTTATGCATTTCAAACAAAAGACGGGGGGTATGCTGTAGCTGCAAGTACATTAGCTGGTATAGGTTACGATAAAACCCAAGCTTGGAAATTCCGTTGAAAGAGACCACCTGATTCCGTTTTAAATTGACCATACCAT
>CAZTNA010000041.1:4496-7445 GCA_964615305.1 uncultured Chitinophaga sp. | reverse complement strand
AGAGCATCTGCCTTACAAGCAGAGGGTCACAGGTTCGAACCCTGTAGCTCCCACAAAACAAAAAGCCGCACATTAAGCGGCTTTTTGTTTTGTGGGAAACTACTAAACACTGTTATCGTTTCTCAGTTTTAAGAAGGAATAGAAAAGTTGCTTCTTGTAGCTAGTTCATGTGGTACAGCCGATTTAGACATGCTTATACTATTCAAACTTAGGTGGTCGTTAGCATCTAACCATATCAATAAAAAAAAGGCGCTCGTTTCGGAGCGCCTTTATAATTCCATAATGTAAGTAGGGTCAGCCTATTTTATCTTCATCACCTTGGCATTCCAAACTCCGTTGGCGGTGTTTATTCTCAACTCATACATAGCACTTGCCAGGTTCTCAAGTGATATAGTGTAAACACCCATCATGTTATCGTACTCGACATCACGCACTAAGCGACCTTGAACATCATACAATTGAATACGAGAAGTTCCTGTTACCAAGCCTGTAGTTTCGATGTTGATATACTCTATGGCTGGGTTAGGATATACTTTAAAGCCATTGGCAAGTATAGTTCCGCCTATACCTGTGAATGTAAAGGAAATGCAAGCTGATGTATCGGTGCATCCATTCTGAGTTACAATTACCGCGTAAGAACCACTTGATGTTGGTGAGTAGCTGGCATTAGTTGCACCCTGAATATTTGAACCGGTTGTGCAGTTGAACCATTGATAAGTTGCAGCACTTGCATTTGAAGTAAGTGAGTTAGGGGTAGTAGATACAGTTACATCAACATTTGGATTAACCGTTACAACCTGAACACAAGTACCGTTATTGCCGTTTACATCTGTTACCGTCCAAACTACGTTGTTATTACCCACCGGATACTGTGCCGGTGCATTGTTGTTCACAGCAGCAATACCGCAATTGTCAGCAGT
Organism: uncultured Chitinophaga sp.; assembly: GCA_964615305.1. GTDB lineage: Bacteria > Bacteroidota > Bacteroidia > Chitinophagales > LD1 > Bog-950. Next base: position 6,525 of record CAZTNA010000041.1, on the reverse strand, counting down.
TGTTGGCGTTCCAAGAGTAACATTTGTAGCTACGCAAGGGCTTGCATCAGCTAACACTGTAACATCCGAAGGGCAAGTAATGGTTGGTACTTGAGCATCCGTTACCGTTACGGTCTGTCCACAACTTGATGTGTTACCAAACAGATCTGTTACGGTCCAAGTTACAGTTGTATTGCCAACAGGATAAACTGCAGGTGCATCGTTCGACACATTTGAAACTCCGCAATTACCTGCTGCAGAAGGTGTACCAAGAGCAACACCACTTGCTGTGCACAAGCCCGCATCTGCATTAACAAATACAGCTGCTGGACAAATTATAGTTGGTAATCCACCACCTGTTACTGTTACAACTTGTGTGCATGTAGCCGTGTTTCCATTAATGTCTGTTGCTGTCCATGTAACTGTTGTGTTGCCGACAGGGAAAATAGAAGGTGCATCGTTTACAACAGATGCTATACCACAGTTATCGAAAGTAGTAGGCGTACCTAAGTTCACGTTGCTTGCTGTACAACCTCCCGGATCAGTAGAAACTGACACAGCAGGTGGGCACGTAATTGTAGGAGGAACATTATCTACCACAGTTACTACCTGGTTACATGTAGCAGTAAATCCGTTGATATCTGTTACAGTCCAAACTACCGTAGTGCTTCCTATTCCAAAACTGGTAGGTGCAGTGTTAGAAACAGTTGCAACACCGCAGTTATCGTTAGTAACTGGAGTTCCTAATATTACTCCTGTTGCTAAACAGTTAGCTGCATTTGTGTTAGCTGTAATATCTGAAGGACAAGTAATTGTCGGTGCTTCTGCATCAGTTACAGTTACTACTTGCGAACAAGTAGCATCGTTTCCACTTGCATCTACCACCGTCCAAACTACGGTAGTAGTTCCCGCAGAGAATGATGTCGGTGCATTATTGGTCACGTTGGCTACAGAGCAGTTGTCGTTTGTTGTTGGTGTACCAAGAACTACAGTAGCGGTGCAAACACCAGCATCTGTATTTGTACTAACGTTTGCAGGGCAAGAAATAGTAGGATCGATGTTGTCAACCACTGTTACTGTTTGAGTGCAGGTAGCAGTGTTACCATTGTTATCCACTGCTGTCCATGTTACTGTTGTAGTGCCAACACTGAATGATGTAGGCGCGTCATTAGTTACAGTTGGACTACCGCAATTATCAGCAGCTGTAGCTGAACCTAACGCAACATTGGTTGCTGCACAACTGTTAGCATCAACATTTACTGTTACATCAGCCGGGCATGAAATTGTCGGAGCCACATCATCAGTAACGGTTACCGTCTGTGTACAAGTAGCTGTATTGCCAGTGTTATCAGTTACAGTCCAAATTACTGTTGTAGTTCCTAAACCGAATGAAACAGGTGCATTATTAGTAATAGTAGCTACTCCACAGTTATCATTTGTAACCGGAGAACCTAATGCAATTCCTGTTGCTGAACAAGCGTTAGCATCAGTGCTAACCGCAATGTCGGCAGGGCATGAAACTGTTGGCATTTCTACATCAGTAACTGTTACCGTTTGTGTGCAGGTAGCTGTATTGCCGTTGTTATCAGTTACAGTCCAGGTTACCGTTGTAGCTCCTAAGCCGAATGTAGCAGGTGCGTCATTAGTTGTGGAAGCAATTCCACAATTATCACCAGTGGTAGGCGTTCCTAAATTAACACCACTAGCACTGCAAACACCTGCATCTGTAGAAACAGATACATCAGCAGGACAAGTAATAGTCGGTACTTCGTTGTCAGTAACTGTTACAGTTTGTGTGCAAGTAGCTGTATTGCCGTTGTTATCAGTTACAGTCCAGGTAACTGTTGTAGCACCCAAACCGAACGAAACAGGTGCATTATTAGTTGTGGAAGCAATTCCGCAATTATCACCAGTTGTAGGCGTTCCTAAATTAACACTACTAGCGCTGCAAACACCTGCATCGGTAGAAACTGATACATCAGCAGGGCATATAACAGTCGGTACTTCGTTGTCAGTAACTGTTACAGTTTGTGTGCAAGTAGCTGTATTG
>CAZTNA010000041.1:0-4396 GCA_964615305.1 uncultured Chitinophaga sp. | reverse complement strand
CCGTTGTTATCAGTTACAGTCCAGGTTACTGTTGTAGCACCCAAACCGAATGAAACAGGTGCATCATTGGTTGTTGAAGCAATTCCGCAATTATCGCTAGTTGTAGGTGTTCCTAAATTAACTCCACTGGCACTGCAAACACCTGCATCAGTAGAAACTGATACTGCAACAGGGCAAGTAATAGTTGGTGCCTCACCGTCTGCAACAGTTACAATTTGTGAACAGGTAGCCGTATTGCCATTACCATCATCTGCGAACCATGTTACAGTGGTTGTTCCAACCGGATATGTAGATGGTGCATTATTGGTAATAGTTGGAGCTCCACCACAACCACCAACCACTGTCGGTGTACCTAAGTTCACTCCGCTTGCTGCACATAAACCTGCGTCTGTAGTTGTGTTTACATCTGCAGGGCATGTTAATGTGAACGCTCCTCCACCTGTAACTGTTACTATCTGAGTGCATGTAGCAGTGTTCCCGTTGTTGTCAGTAACTGTCCAAGTTACTGTTGTGTTACCTCCGTTGAATACAGAAGGTGCATCATTAGTAACGCTTGCGATACCGCAATTGTCACTAGTAGTTTCAACTCCTAAGCTAACGTTGCTAGCTGTGCACAATCCAGCATCTGGTGCTACTGTAATAGCTGCTGGGCATGTAATAGCTGGTACCTCTACATCACTAACTGTAACATCAAAACTGCAAGTAGCTGTGTTGCCAAATACATCTTCAGCTTCGAATGTATTAGTAGTTGCTCCTACAGGGAATGCTGACCCGCTTGCCAAGCCCGCTGTTTGAGTTGTAGCAATTGAAGTACCAAAAGTTAATGACCAAGACACAATAGATCCAATATCTCCCCCTGCACCATCACTAGCTAGTAATTGCCATGTTCCATTAGGGCTGCTTCCATTATTTATAATGTTTAAATCTACCCCATTGGCAGCTGTATAGTTACCGCCAATTGCCGGTAAATTACCACAAACCGCCTCTGCTTCGTTACCGGTTCCTGTAGTTACACACATGTCCAAGTTGTCACCACTGCATCCAAATCCTCCACCAGATCCGGTGGTACCCGGACGGTCAACTAAAACTACCTGTGAGCCGTCAGGTGCCTGTAACGTAACTGTTACGTCACCTACCCAAGTGTGTGGCACTTCGAAACATACACTTTGTAAGTTTAGATTACCACCTAATGTTGTGCCGCCTCCGAAAGCACTAGTAACTAAACTAGCTGATGCGCTGCTATTATCAGGAATTGGAACTACAGATCCGGTATAGTTTAACGTAAACTGTCCTATACCTCCAGGGCAAGTTTCTCCACCTACCGGTGTAGTGTAGTTAACTACTGCACTGCATAGACCTGGGTCGTTGTTTACCGTAACATCGCCAGGACAAGTAATTGCCACACCGCCAGATACAACCACTACATTTTGTGTACAAGTAGCTGTATTTCCGCTGTTGTCAGTAACTGTCCATGTTACTGTAGTAACTCCTACAGGATACGTTGAAGGTGCATTGTTAACTGTTGAAGCTACACCGCAGTTATCCGTTGCAACCGGGTTGCCTAAGCTAACACCGCTTGCTGTGCATAAACCAGGGTCTGTACTTACAACAACATCCGAAGGGCACACAATAAGAGGTTCTACATCGTCCACTACTGTTACTGTAAAGCTGCATGTGCTGGTATTTCCAGCTCCATCAGTAGCTACAAAAGTATTGGTTGTAGTACCAAGCGGGAATACTGAACCACTTGATAAACCTGCTGTTTGAGTAACAATCGCAGCCGAATTTCCATCGTAATGTATAACACCATTCCAAACTCTTGGGCTAAAGTTAGCTCCAAACGGATATGCCACACCCTTGCCCTCAAGTACTTGTAGGTTGGCATCTGACGAAAATACATTACCTACTGCAGTACCATTTGTATAATTAAGGCTTACACCACCGTTCGTAGAAGTAATATAAAATGCGTAGGTCTGACCTGAAGTAAGCGGCAGTGATAAACTCAATGGCAATACTGTAGGTGTACCAAAAGGTTGCGCAATTATGCCAGTAGCGCTTCCAAGCAGAGTCCACGCACCAGCATTGGTTTCAAATCCTACGTGTGTTCCTGTTTTGTAATATACCTCCACATCGGTATTGGCTTGAGGATGAATATCAAAACCTGTAACTGTCACGTTATTAACTGCTGTAACATCAAACATATTACCGTTATGTGCGTTGCCACCTGCAAATGTTGTACTTAAATTTTGAGGGGCAATTGTAGAGCAGTTATCTGAAACAGATGGAGTTAAGAAAGTAACACCGGCATCACATAATCCAGCACCAGAACCTGTTCCGGTTGATACTGTAATATCTGATGGACAAAGTATAATCGGAGCTTCGCCATCGGTAACAGTAACTTGCTGTGCACAGGTAGCCGTATTGCCACTGTTATCTGTTACTGTCCAAGTTACCGTAGTTGTACCTACTACAAATGTTGTAGGTGCATCATTGGTGGTGGTTGCTACACCACAATTGTCACCCGTTGTTGCAGTGCCTAATACTACTCCACTCGCTGAACACAAACCAGCATCAGCTACAACTGTTACATCAGCAGGGCAAGCAATTGTTGGTATTTCTCCGTCATTCACTGTAACATCAAAACTACAAGTAGCCGTATTACCATAAGCGTCTTCTGCTTCAAACGTGTTGGTAGTAGTTCCTTCAGGGAATATAGCACCGCTAGCTAAACCTGCGGTTTGAGTTGTAGTAATAGAGGTCCCGAAAGTTAATGACCAATTTGCAATCAGACCTGCATCTCCACCAACCGCATCAGAAGCTAATAACATCCAAGTTCCATTAGGACTGCTACCGTTGTTTATACTATTTAGATCAGTTCCGTTAGCGGCTGTGTAGTTGCCACTAATAGCCGGTAAATTACTGCAAACACTCTCTGCCTCGTTTCCTGTTCCAGTAGTTACACATAAATCCAGGTTATCTCCGCTACATCCAAATCCTCCACCGGATCCAGTTGTTCCGGGGCGGTCAACCAAGACTATTTGCGTACCGTCCGGAGCTTGCAATGTAACCGTTACATCCCCTACCCAAGTGTGTGGCACTTCAAAGCATACACTTTGCAAGTTTACGTTGCCACCTAAGATAGCGTTTGCCCCAAATGCGCTAGTAGCTAAACTAGCTGACGTATTTCCATTGTCAGGTATTGGAACTGGTGCCCCGGTGTAATCTAACACAAACTGATTCGATCCACCTCCGCATAAATCTGTTCCCACTGGTGCTGTATAATTAACAACTGCGCTGCATAGACCTGGGTCAGTGTTTACTGCAACCGCAGCAGGACAAGTAATTGTTACCCCTGAACTTAACACAGTTACAGTTTGGGTGCAGGTAGATGTATTTCCGCTGTTGTCTGTAACTGTCCAAGTAACGGTATTAGCACCTAACGAGTAAGTAGAAGGGGCGTTATTAACTGTTGAAGCTACACCGCAGTTGTCAGTGGCAACCGGGTTGCCTAAGTTAACACCGCTTGCAGTGCATAAACCTGCGTCAGCTGAAACTGTAACATCAGCCGGACATGTGATAGATGGGGCATCATCATCGGTTACGGTTACATCAAAACTGCAGGTTGCCGTGTTTCCATTTCCATCATCAGCCACAAAAGTGTTAGTTGTAGTTCCAACAGGGAACGCACTTCCGCTCGCCAAACCAGTAGTTTGAGTAAGTGCTACTGATGTGCCGAAGTTGAGCGTAAACCCTACTACAGATCCTCCATCGCCACCAGCATTATCCGTAACAAGCAACTGCCAAGCACCATTAGCCAAACCTCCATTATTGATAGATGCCAAGTCGGCACCTGCAAAGGCGGTATAATTACCTGATATAGCCGGTGGAGTAACACTACATACTGTTTCAGCTTCAGCTCCAGTACCCGGGTTAATACACATATTAAGATCGTTGCTAGAACATCCAAATCCTGTTCCCGTGTATCCCGGACGATCGAGCAGAGTTATTTGGGTTCCATTAGGTGATTGAAGCACTACCCTTAAATCGCCTACCCAGGTATGATTAATCTGGAAGCAAACACTTGTTAAACTGGTGCCGCCACCTAACGTAGTTGTAGGTCCGAATGCAGATACGTTTTCAGTTGCAGTAACAGTTGAATTGTCAACTGTAGGTACTGGCGAACCGCTATAAGGTATAGATACGTTACCGCATACAGTTGTTGTAGGTGCAGGGTAGTTAACAACTGCCGAACAACTTCCAGCATCAGTGCCTGCATTAACATTAGAAGGGCAAGTTATAGAAACACCCCCCGTAACTGTTACTGTCTGTGTGCAGGTAGCCGTATTGCCACTGTTGTCGGTTACTGTCCAGGTTACTGTAGTGGCTCCTACCGCAA
>CAZTNA010000040.1:0-9041 GCA_964615305.1 uncultured Chitinophaga sp. | reverse complement strand
TTGTGCGGAAAATCCAAATTAACCACTGAACCGCCACTTTCGCTAAGCCCTTGTTATCGGTTGCTCTTCTGTCCGTCCGAAGATTTGTCGTGTCAAGTTTGCATACACTATGTCCGAAGATGCCTACGATAGAAGAACTGTCTGGCCAGTTAAGCACCGTGCGTTGGGAAAATAAATAATTAAAAAACCGAAGGGTGGGAAATAAAATAATTTGAATTTCTTCTTGGGTGGGAGAAAAAAATGCTCTCTTAAAAAAAATGGTCGTGCTGTGGCTTGCAGCGTTTTTTAAGAGTGTATTTTTTTGTGAGTGGGCATTTCTCTCCATTTCCCAAATCTTATTGGTCTAAATAAAGTAATTGACTTATGATAGAAGTAGCTGCATCAATATGAGTGTCCTGCTTTTTGTCTGCTGGTTTCTTTTCAGCCATTGCCAAATAAGTTTTGGCTTGTGCTTCATAGAAATATACTCTATATGCAACTGGGCTAAAAATCCTGAGTTCATAAACTTTGAATGGAATTTTTTCGGGTGTTACATCTTTAATCAAATCCTTGTCTGCAAAAAACGGTGTAACTCCTTTGCGTTTCTTTGCTGCTTCAAAGTGTTCAAGTATTGATAGCTGAACTTTTGAGGACAAACCGTCAAAACTCTTTTTAAACCGTGTTGAACAAGAATTTGCTCCAATCATCTTCAACAACTTCTCAAAGTTGCCAAGTTTGTCTGTTATGGACTGCTTGATTAAGTCCTTGATGTAAGTTGTGTTTACATCAAGTCCGAAAAGATTATTTACATCAACTGTAGCTGTTGTGTTTGAAGTAATTCGTAAAACATCCTTCCGCAAATCATTGTGCAAGCCAAGGGTAAACAAAACGCCATTGTTGCTTGAAACAATTACAGGATTGATTGCTGTATGGTTCGTTCCTGCAACTGTGATTGTATAATCCTTTTGCAACAAATCATCTTCGTTTATTTCAGCATAGTATTTTTCAATTGGGTGTTTTGAGAAAATCCTGTATGCAAGGGTTCTTAAATCTTTATCCGTCATTGAGGCAACACAATTCTCTAACGAAAAATTATTTGCATTCAAAAGAAATTGTGAGATACGGTATGAAGTAACTATTCCGTCAACATTTTCAGGATAGGACTTCTTCACTTCGTTGTATTCTTTCAAAGTGTTCTGCAAACATTCAGTCAGTGAATTTTCACTGGCAGTATTTGGCATACAGTCGTTAAAACAAAACTGATACATAGGTCAGATGAGTTTTGAGGCATTGATTTCAAACTGGTCAAACAACCCTTTAGGCCACACATCCAACCTGCCATCGTCATTTATTAGAGGAGAATGAACTTCTGTGTTTTGCTTGTCGTCTAACTCAAACCAATGCAACTGCACTTTGTCAGCAAGCCCTTTTGTTTCCTTAACTGCTATTCTGATTCCGTCAAACAAATGGTCGCTGTGTGTTTCTACAATTACCTGTGTTCCTACCTGTGCACAAAGTGAAATGAGCTTTGCAATTTCTGTTTGCCCTTTCGGATGCAGGTGTGCTTCTGGATTTTCAATTATCACTAAACTGTTTGGGATTAAAGTTCCAATGAGTAAAGAAGCAATCACCGACAAAGAATAACTCAAACCAAAGCCCACATTCGTTGCTCTGTGCTCATTGAACATGGAGTAGGAAGTATCACTGGTTTTATCAATGATGTATCTGAATTTTACATTGGGAGAAATTACACTTAGCCAACCTGCAATATTGTATTCAACTGTTTCGCCCTCTGAATTCGGATGAATTAAAGTTGGGTTTAGCGTTTCGTAAGCAAACGATTCAATAAACTGGAATAGGTTTTCACCGTTTGCCCCAATGCGGTTGCGTTTTGAACTGTCGTTGTAAATTGGAACTGATGTTTTGGGTCCAAATCTGTTTGCGGAAATGTAGATGATTTCTGGAAATGGAAATTCTTGTCTGTAAAGAACTGTATAGGGCTTTGCTTCCTTACCTAAAGAAATTTTGGTTACAAACGCCTTATCAAACTCATTCAGCACACTCAAAATCAACTCCTGATTGTAGTAAGTGTTTTTGATTTCCTCTATTGAACCGTGTCCGTCAAGCAAAATACTTGTTTCGTCTCGGTGTGCTTTTTCAAGCATGAGCAATGCCTGAATGATAGAACTTTTTCCGCTGCTGTTTAATCCTGTTAATACAGTGAGTTGGTTTAGCTTTAGTTTTCTATCAAGAAAAGATTTGAAACCTGTTAAAGATATTTCTCTAATCATTGTGTGAATTCTTTTAAGAGTGCCAATAGTTTTTCGTAGCGGTCTTTAACAGAAAGAAATTTCAAACTGTCTCTGGAAATAACATAAATAAATGCCTCCTCGTCTAAGAGCTGTGAATGTTTTTCAATGAAGTCCGCTTTGTTCTCCATCAGCTTGTCAAACTCCTTTTCAGTTAATTGTCCTAACAAGTTTGCCCACACTTCAAATAAGCCCTTGTTGATTGGGGTTCTGCGTTTACCCGGATAACTTTTTCTGAAAGCATGTTCGCCAAAAATTTCTTGTGCTCTAACCATAGCAGTTACAAAGCGTTCTTCTAATACCGAAATATCTTTCACTAAAACATGCTCTCTCTTTACTTCATCCTTAAAAACCTTTGCACCTTCTTTTCCATTCAGTGAAGGCATGATGTTTATGATTCGCATAGTGTCGCTTAGGAAACTATCCATGTCGTTGTTCTTCGGGTAATTCAAGTGTGAACGAACATTGAAAGCAAGGCAGCGAAGAATAAGTTCTCTGTCCATCATTCGGTTTGACTTTACCGAATATCCTGTCGCTTCTAAAAAATCTTCTTGCTGTGAAAGTCGCAACAACAATTTTGTTGATTCGCCAATGTAAAGTGCATGACGGATTTCTTGCGGTGTCAGTGGTTCGCCACCTGTGTTGATGCGTTTGAAAATATTCCGCTTTACTTCTTCTGGTGTTCCAGGGTTAATGATTGTGAAAGTAAACCCTGTTTCTAAAATTCGGTTCTTGATATTTACAGGAAGTCCATTGAAATTTAGTTTGTCGTATTGTTTCCAAAATTCAAGTTCATGTAGCTGGAAGCCCTCACCTTTAAACCTTTCTTCTTTGGTGGCTAAGTATTTATCCCCTAAAACAAAACTGCGAATGGTGCTTAACCTTTGTAGTCCGTCCACCACATAAAAGTGTCCTTTCTCGTCTGCCGAAACATAAAACATCGGCAAAGGAATTTTGAGCATCAAAGATTCAATAAGGCGACATTTTTTATCGTCAGTCCAAACTTCATTTCGCTGAAAGTCAGGGTTCAGTATAATTGTTTGTTGCTCTAACCTACGCAACAATGTTTCCATCATTACGGGCTTAGTGTCAATAGAAATCTTCTCAGGGTCAAAGGGCTGAAACTCTTCTGTTTCGTCCTCAACTCCCTGTGCCGATGGTTCTATATCCTGATTCTTAAGTTTGTCAATTTCTTCTGCCATATTGTGAAAATAGTAAGTGCGAAGGTAGGATTTTACCTCGGAAAATTTGCGGCTTTACAATTCGCCTTTGAATGCTTTATCCAGTAAGGAAGGCATTAGTTCTGTGAGTTCGTTACCGGTGGCAGTATGGTTGGCTTTTACCGAATTGAGTTTGTCAAGCAAAGCAACTATCCTGTTCTGTTCTTCAATGGGTGGAAATGGCATTGGAATACTTTCAAACCTTCCCATCTTCAAACGCTTCCTGTTTGTTGTTCCTTCACTTGCTTTTTTGCAAGCATCATCAAAGTAAAAGGTATTGGAGAAATAGTAAAAGAACATCGGATTGATTTCATCATTAAAACTGTAAAGCGGAAAATCACCTGTTACAATCGCTCCGTCTAATTCGGCAGGTATCATTCCCATTGCTCCGTTTCTTGCATCAATTTTTGAAATGATAAAATCACCTTCACTGGCTAAGTATTGTTTTGAACCAATTTCACTTCCTTTCATCAGCCCTCGTAACAAAACCCCCTTGTGCTCCATCTTAACTGTAACCTGTCTATAAGTTTCATCAGGATTTACTTCAATCATTACTTCGTGAGGAATTAAAACACGGCTGATAGGAACATTCTCAAACATTTTTTGCAGGTCAATGAAAATGCTGTTGCGTAGAAAAGTGATTTCTTTTTCCTGCTCTGCCCTTAACTTCTTAATCTCCTCTATGCGTTGCTGTTCGGGTAGTGAGGGAAGTGGGATTTCAAATTTTTCAAAATCTTCTGCGAACAGAGTTTTTCTTCTAACATTTGTTCCAGTGCTTCCACTTCCAACATTTCTCCAATTCCTTTCAACTTTAAAAAAGTAATCAAGAAATTTTGGCTCAACCAAATTTCTGTCAACTTCATACGCTACGAATGCACCTGACATAACAGTATCATCACATTCCTCTGGTGCTAAACCAAATGCACCTTCCCAAGCCATTATTTTGCAAAAGATAAAGTCATCTTTTCTTATTCGTTGGATTTTTGAAAGATTGAATTCAGTTCCTGACTTTGAATAACTTTTAAAAATTCCTTTAGCATAACTGTATGTTCCTGAAAATGTATATTCTTTAAAATCGTCTTTCGCTTCAAATCTGTCAGCACGATTTAAAATATTTCCAAAGCAATATGGTTTCCAATCTTTCATTTTGCAGTTACTTATGAATTGACTTCGGTTTCTATTTCGCCCATCAACTGCATTACTCGTTTTTCTTTTTCCATCACAGAGTTTACCAACTCGCTTGGCTCACGGTATTCAAATTCACCTTTGCGGTTTGGGTTTTTCAAATCCAAATTCACATTCAGCAATTTTCCTTCTTCATCGGCAAGCAAAATATCTTTCAGTTTTACTTTCCATGCGTTGTCGTTTGCGGTTCTTTTGTTCCACCATTTTTTTAGTTCAACAAATTCTTCGTTTTGTATAGCTCTGGTCTTGCTGTATTTTTTTCTGTCAGAAGGTGGCAACATTTCATAAAACCAAGTTTCTTTGGTGGGTTCACCTGCTTCAAAAAACAAAAGATTGCAAGGTATGTCTGTGTAAGGGGCAAACACTCCTTCCCCTAAACGCACAATGGTGTGCAAGTTGAAATCATCTAACATTTGTTTCTTTACTCTTGCTGCAATCCCATCAGCAAACAAAGTTCCGTTCGGAACAACTACTGCTGCTCTGCCTCCGTCTTCGTTTGGTTTTTTCTTTTTCAGTTTTCGCATTATGAGTTGAAGAAATAGCAAAGCTGTTTCTGCTGTTTTTTTATCATCAGGAAAATTGTTCAAGATGCCCCGTTCTTCTTCACCACCAAAAGGCGGATTGGTTAGAATAATATTTACCCGTTGATTGTCTCCAATATCACGAAGCGGAACACGCAAACTGTTTCCGCTGTCAATGTTCGGATAGTTCAAACCGTGCAACAACAAATTCATTTGACAAAGCAAGTAGGGAAGAGGTTTGGCTTCGCCTCCGATAATTGATTTGTCTTGCAAAACTTTTCTTTGCTCAACTGTTTTTGCTTGCTTTTTTAGATGTTCAAAAGCTTCAACTAAAAAGCCGCCTGTTCCGGCAGCAGGGTCTAAAACAGTTTCACCAATTTTCGGATTTAGCATTTCAACCATAAACTTTACAACTGGTCGTGGTGTGTAAAATTCCCCCGCATCTCCGCTTGCATCTCTCATTTCTTTCAAAATGCTTTCATACAAATGTGAGAGTGTGTTTATTTCTTCGTTGTTGGTGAAATGTATTTCATCAATCTTGTTTACTACATCACGCAACAAGTAACCGTTTATCATTCGGTTTGCAACTCCTTTGAAAACTGTTGCAATCACATCTTTGCGTTCTGTTCCTGTTTCGCTTTGCAGCCCTCGCAAATAATAAAGCAAACCTGTTCTTTCTTTTCCGTCACTCAACTTTACTTTTTCGTTGTTGATGAACGCAAGGAAATCGTCACCAGTTAAATTTTTATCCTTAGCCCATTCTCTCCAACGGTAAGGACTTGCAATTGCAGGTTTGTATTTCTTTCCTTCCAGTTGCGAATTCATTTCCTGTAACTGTTCGTTGTCGTCAAGGAATTTCAAAAACATTATCCATGTGAGCATAGGCAAACGGTCTCCATCACCGTTCATGCCCTTGTCTTTACGCATGATGTTGCGGCAACTTTTAATGATGCCCGACAAGCGTTGTGCAGGGGTTTCCTGTTTTACAATTTTCTCCTGCTTTTTCTTTTTTGCCATTCTTAAATTTATGCTGCTTCTGCGTAAAGCAAGGTTTGTAGTTTTTCAATAGCGGTTTTGTATTTGTCAAATCCACCAAACTCATTTACTATTTCAATGGTGTTGCCCTGTTGTGTGAAAGGGTCAACCGAAATGATGTCGGGTCTGATTTGGTTCAAGCCAAAGTCAATATACTTTTCTAAAATCATTTTCAAAACCAACTGTGCTTTTTCGCTGTAAAGCGAGAAGAAGTCAGGTTTGTTTTTTTGTAGAAGTTCTGCTCGTTGTTTTCTTGTTTTTGGTTTCAGGTTGTAAGCAACAAAACAAAGTAAGTCAAACGGGTCAGCTTCTTTTTGATTTGTAATTTCCATCAGTTGCTCAATGGAAATTCCTAAGTTCTCCAACTTCTCAATAATTAGTTTTCGCTCTGTCAGATTATTCCAATGACTTCTGAAATCGTTTGCACTCGGAAACATGGTTTCAATTTTTTCTTTCGCATACTGCGAAAGTTGAACTGTCATCAATTTTCCGGTAACAGGGTCAATGATTTGAATTGACTCTGCTGCAATTCCCATTTCACCTTCTGTTACATAAAACTTTCTTCTTTGTGGCGGGTCGCCTCCCGTTGGTGGAAAATCATCATCATCTGTTGGCGGTTCTGTGTCGGGTGGAAAATCGCCTTGGTCGCCTTCATCAATAATTGTTTGCCCTCCTGAATTTCCGTCTTGGTCAATTTCTTCTTCCGTAATCAATGGTGGTTCGCCATCAAAGTCAGGGTCGGCAAAATTTCTTGTTGCACTTCCTGTGTAATCAAGTATGGTGAAAAAAAGTTTCTCCTTATCGTCTCTAACTCTTGTTCCTCTGCCGATAATTTGTTTGAACTCTGTCATTGAGTTTACCATACGGAACAAAACAATGTTTTTGCATGTAGGCACATCTACGCCTGTGCTCAACAGTCGTGAAGTAGTTACCACAACCGGAATTGGCTCGTCAATATCCATAAACTTCCCTAAATGCCCTTTGCCAACATCGCCTTCCTCTGAAACAATTCTTACTGCATAGTCAGGATATTGGCGAACAAGGTCTGCATTGTGATTAGAAATTTCTCTGCGGAATTGGTCTGCATGTTCTTGGTCAACACAAAAAACAATTGTCTTGTCAAACCTTCCGTTCTTCAACATAAACTGGTGAAGATGTTTTGCCACTGCTCTTGTTCTTGGAAGAAGCGAAAGCGAATTTTCAAAGTCGGGGGTTGTGTAAACTCCATCAGGAATTACTTCTCCGTTTGCATCAACTTGTCCTTCGTGTGGTCGCCAACCTGTTGCATCTGCATCTGTAACCACACGATGCACAATGTAAGGTGCAAGAAATCCATCTTCAATTCCTTGCTTTAAACTGTAAGTGTAAAGTGGGTTTCCAAAATACTGATAAGTGTCTTTGTTGTCGTCCCGCAACGGAGTTGCGGTTAAACCTAATTGCACTGCTTTATTGAAGTAATCCAAAATCACTCTCCAGTTGCTTTCAACTGAAGCACTTCCACGATGGCACTCGTCAATTACAATCAGGTCAAAGAAATCTCTCGGCAAACTTCTGAATGCTCCAACACGGTTTTTATCTTCTGCTAAAGATTGGTAAGTAGAAAAATAAACTTCTCTACTGCTTGGCAAGCCTTCATCGGGAACTAAACATCTTGCATCACCGAACAACGCAAAATCTTTTGCATGAGGGTCTGTAACTAAAACACTTCTGTCAGCAAGGAAAAGAACTTTCGGTCTGCGGTGTTCGCCTTTTGTATTCCAACGATTGCTCCAAAGTTTGTGAATGATTTGAAATGCAACTGTTGTTTTTCCTGTGCCTGTTGCCATTGTCAGCAAACCTCTTGGTTTGCCTTCCAAAACTGCTTGTGTCGCTTTGTTGATTGCAATTTGTTGGTAGTAGCGGATGTCTTTGCCCGGTGTTGCTACAAAGGGTTTTAAGAATGTTTCTTGAACTTCTGTCTTGACTGGTTCAACAGCGTTTAATCTGTTCCACAACTCCGTAGGAGTTGGGAACTTTTCAATTTTGGTTTCCAGTCCGGTGATAAAATCAAATTCTAAAATCTCTTTACCATTTGTCGCATAGGCAAACTTTAAGCGAAGTATTTGAGCATAATCTTTTGCCTGTTGCATTCCTTCGGCTGCTGTCTTGTAAGCTCGTTTGGCTTCAACAACCGCAATCAGGAAGTTTTGAGAGTAGCGAAGCAAATAATCAGCAACTTTCTTTTTTTTCCGTCTGCCAACTCGCCCAATCACGATGATTTTTCCATCGGTGAAGGGTCGCTGCTCCATTATCTGCTCATCTGTCCAGCCGCTATCATCTTTAAGTTTGGGCAATACAGACTTTCTGCAAGTGTCCGCCTCGCTGTCATTATCCTGTATATGTATAATCGGTTCAGCCATTAGTTATTTCCACAAAGTAATGAAATAGGATTGAAGATTCCGCTATGGAACGGAATAAAGCGTTGGCGAAAACACTCTTTCATTTTTTTTCGGGGTGGGTTTGAGGGTGGCAAAAAAATGAAAGTGTGTTTTGTGCGGTTGCCATAGAAATTCAAATTATTTTTTTGTGCGGTGGCGGTTTTTTAATTATTTATTTTTAGTGGGTGGTCTGTCCAAAAGCAGCAGTGTCAAGTCGTCTGGTTGGTATTAAACATCTTGTTCAAAGTCCATCAGTTTGATGTCAGCACGGTCGCCAATAGAGTTACCGATAACGTTTTACGGCTTACCGAAGGCGCGGTTTAAAAATGCGCTTTCTGTCCGCCAAACACTAAACTAAAAAGAAAGAACAAACCT
>CAZTNA010000039.1:0-10079 GCA_964615305.1 uncultured Chitinophaga sp. | reverse complement strand
AACGCCTTCACCGCGAAGTAATCGCGTAAGCTCATGCCAGGATGATGCCCGAATAAATCGCTTGGAAAGGCAAACGCCGGTCCCCCGTCGTCGATTTCACTGGCCATTGGTTGGCTCCTGTTGGTTAAGCGACTTGTCGAAAGCCGCCAACTTCTCGATGAACGGCTTGTTGAAATTGAGTTCGTCGCGCCATTTTCGGAGGCATCCGAACAGCGACATGTTGTCGTTTTCGCAGTCTTCCGTGTCCCAAACGATTTCTTCGCCGATGGAAATGGAGATGTACGAACCCGTGTAAAGCATCGAAGCCGTTGGCATCACGCCAAAAGATTCCGTGTCGTGGAGCCACTCGTTGATATCGTCAACGACTTTGGCCGCACGTTCCATGATGCAGTCGCCGTGGGCCGTGTTTAACATTTGTCGCGTTATCACTTGCTCATCTCCCGTTCGCGTGTGATTGATTGGTCTGGATGCGGCATGGCTACTTCGCCTTTCGATTGGCGGGTTATTCGAACAGTTCTTTACTGGCAGTCACAGTCCCTCTGCCTTCAATCAATTCGAGAGACCGGAGTTTCCCCATGTACGTCGAAAACGTCCCGGACAGGTGCGACACGTTGGCCGCTTCACCGATCTGCTCGTTTGTTAATCCGTTCGGGTATGCGTCGGCAATCACGCGAAGCATTCGTGACGCTCCGCTACTGCCAAGCTCGCCGACCCAATGGCTTAACAATTCCTGACCGGTCGGAAGCGGGTCGTAACTTCCAAGTGCGGAAATCCCATCGTCGGTCGGGTATCTACGGTCGCCTTCATCGCGAATCCATCCATTCGCTCGCAACTTTCCGAGATAGGTTGAGAACGTCCCTGACTTGCTCGACAATCCAGCCCGCACGCCGATTTGACTGTTAGTCAATCCCGGACGCTGAGCGAGGACGGTAAGAATTCGACGCATGCCACCACGGCCTAACGTCTCGTCACCCGGCAATGTCTGCGAACGGTACGCAGTGACGGGAATAATTCGGTTCTGTTCGGGACGGGTTGTCGCGTGGGTTGTTTTCGTGATGACCGCATTGGCAGGAATGTCTTTCACATCACAAAGCATCCGCAGAGATTCCGTCGCCCGGCCAATCAACTGACCGACGTGGACCAAATCCTTAGGCGTGCCATTCAATCCGGTCGTCCACCGCTTCCGCTCGTCCGCCTGGCCGCGACGGTATTCCGATTCCAGTTTCGCCGGGTCGATTGCGACCGTTGGCTTGCCTACCAGTTCCTTTTCGAGTTTCGCAATCTTCGCCTTCAACAACTTGGGGTCGTTGGCCTCCGCTTCCTTGACCGCATCGCCGATGATCGAACGCAATTCATCCTGATCCACTTCCGGCGGACGGATGGCCGAGGCATCGTCGCTATCGCCGGTCGGAGTAGCCGTGTTGTCGTAAGTCCAGAATTTCGGGAACTTGACCTGCTCGAAAATCTTCGCTTCACCCGAACACAGCCAACCAGTTCCTGTCGGGAGCGATGAAAGCGAAGATGACACTTTCTCAACCGTGTCCTTATCCGTGTTCGCCTTGAGCCATTTCAGGACAGGTTCCTGATCGGCCGGCGTCGTCAACCGGTGAGCAATCACCGTCTCGCACGATCCGAGAACCGCGTTGTGAAGCGATTGTACCCGCTGCGTTGCGACGATCAACCGAACGCCTTTCGACCGACCGGCCGTAGCCAATTTCTTCGCCCAATGGATCGCAAGGTTTTCCGCACCAAACCCTGCCCGCTCTTTCGGGGCGAATTCGTGGGCCTCCTCAATCACGAGATAGACCACGCCACGTGCGTTCCGCAGCAGAGCGGGAGCGAAGTCAGAAAAGAACCGCTGCAAACCGCCCGGCTCGAAATCAGCCATGTCGATCACGGACAACGGGAGTTTTCCCGTCCCGACCAGTTGGCCAAGCGACTTTCCAGCCGATGAATGCAGCGGGACGTGACCGCGTGGGCCACCCAGAACTTTGAACGGCAATCCGGCCTTCTTTCCATTCGCGGCAAGCGTGATGCCCCACCAGTCCGATTTAATCGGGTCCAGAATGCAGACGCGGAAATCATCGGCAACGACTTGTTCAACGGCGAGTTTAGCCGTGCTGCTTTTGCCAGATCCCGTCTTTCCGAGAATGGCAACGTGTTGGCTCAATGCGGCGTCTGGCAATGTAAAAGGCATTACTTCCCCCGGTTCGGTGAGTGGGTCTTCATTAGTTGCGTCTAGCCGTACAGTTTCACGATCCCGGCGATTCCGACGGCGAGCAGGATCAAACCTACCGCCAAAGACAGACACCGTTCGGACCGGCTAAATCCGTTCACCACGACAGACCGGAGCATCGCATCGACGCCACACGCAACGGTGAATATGCAGCATGTCGTGAGCATTTCAAAACCTTCCTCCCGCCGTGTTCGCCTTTCTTCTCCGGTCGTATCGCGACACGTTCGCGAGTATCGCCGCCTCATTCGACCGTTGCTCGGCATTGATCTTCGACCAGTGCCAACGATGCCCGACTTTGCAAACCAGTTCGCCTTTTTCCAAATGGTGCAGGTCAATCAGCACAGTCTCGGCACTCACGCCGACGATTCGGGCTACCTCGGCGGTCGTCAGTCCCCGGCCCTGCCAGACGGCTTGGTAGACCGCAAGCGTCCGGTCATCTCGGGCAGTGACCGACCGCGTTTCGACGTACTCCCGGCTCATGCCGCGGTCCTTGCGAATTTGGCTTTCCGTCGTTCCAGTTCCGCAAGATCGGCGAGCGTGAGCAAGCCAAACTGTGCGGCGAAACGGACGCGGGCGTTTTCCGTTCGGCGTCTCACCGCGTACACGTCGATTGCCAACTTCGATCCGATGGACGATTGAAAATCGGAAAACTCGCGGGCGAAAACTTTTCGGATCGGTTTCGTCGGGTCTACCGTGACCTCGACGAACGGGTCGAATCTCATGTCAATTCCTCCGTGAATGTGATGATGATTCCGGCGTTCTCGCCAGCGGCTTCAAGACGTTCGCCGCGTTTCGCCTTCGGGTGCGGTGTCGCGTCACTGTCCAGCACTTCGTAGACCGTCACCCATTCGCCTGGGTAGGCGACGACCGTGCGGTTTTTCAGGTCAGCGGGGAGGATGATTGCGGTCACGCCGATTTCCTCCCGTGCATCCGTGCCGTCAACTCAGCGACAGCCGGATTGGTGGCGATACAATCGTGTAGTTCCGCCATTCGCCCAAGCCGATCGTCGCACTTCCGCGACTTTTCCGCCGCTCTCGCCGCACACCGTGACGCTGCCTTCCAATAATCGCGGGCATCGCGTCGGCGGCAGTGCACGCGGGCGAGAATCCCGAGCAGGATGCCGATGATGAGGCAGAGGGTGGGCATGGTGAATCCGTTCAGAATGCGGACTTGTTGCTTGCAATAAACGATTCGATTTCCCCGACTGTGTGAGCCAGTCGCTTCATGGCCAGCACAATCACGGCCTGCGTCGATTCGGAATTGCAGTTTGGCGGGATGATTTCGCGAAGTTGTTGGGCGAATCGGGCCAGTTTTTCCACGTCCGGGCGAATCGCTTCCAATCGGCGTTCTTCCGCCGCTTTCCGCTCCGCTTCGACAATACGACGCTCTTCGGCTTCGCGGGCATCTCGCTCCGCTTTTGCCTTTGCCTCGACTTCCGCCTTGATCCGGGCCTGCCGTTCAAACTCGGCACGTTCCGCGGCTTCCTTTGCCGCCTGGACTTTCCGCGACTCTTCCGCCAACCGTTCGCGTTCCGCCGCTTGCTCTGCTTCAATGCGGGCCTTTTCGGCGGCGATCTTCTCACGTTCAACGCGGTTCCGTTCATCAATCTCCGCCTGAATCGCGGCCTGTTTTTCCCGCTCGATTCGTGCCGATTCGTCCTGCTGGCGTTTCACTTCGGCCAACCGTGCCGCTTCTTCGGCAAGTCGATGACGTTCTTCAGCCAGCCGTTTTTCTTCTTCATCGCGGAGCGCCTTCAAGCGGGCTTCCTCGGCTTCGCGCTCCGCCCGTATCTTCGCTTCCAATGCCGCTTTCTCGGCCGCTTCTTTTTCTCGTTTGATGCGGTCCTTTTCGTCGTCAACGGCTTTCAATTTCAGGGCCAGCGGTTCCTCAATGGATTCGATCAGTGCCGTCAGTTCCTTCGCCTGGCTGTCGATGTACTTGCCCATTTCGAGCGGAACCTTTTTCAGTTCCTTGCGGCGGTCCTCGATTGCCACCCGCGTTGTCCGGCAGTCGGCCCGTGCCTTCCTCACTTCCTCATAGCCCTTCGGAGTTGACGCTTCCAACGATGCGTAAGCGGATTTCTTGGCTTCAATCATCTCCGCCGTCACGTCGTATGTCACGAGCGAACGGAAGTCGGCGACGGGTTTAAGAGATGCGTTATCGAACATGGTGAGTCCTTGAAATCCCGCCCGGAATCCGGACGGGCGAGGGTTAGGAAACGGATTTAACCTGCCGCAATTGTTCGTCACGTTTCATCGCGGCTTCGTAGTCGGCATCGTCTGGGAAGAGTCGGGCGTTGGCTGGAATCACTTCCCCGCCTTCGGTGACGATCTCGGCTGTCGGTTCAGCGACCGGAGTGCGAATCGAAGTTAATCGACTCATCAACGCTTCGGTTTTGTTTCCGTTTGCCGGCACGGATTCGACTTCGGCAAGCGGCATGTCTTGCAATTCATCGGTCGTCCTCAGTCCCTTCAATACGTCGCCGAAGTTATCGCGTAGATTGAAGCCGCGTGCCCGAAACATGAGCATGCGAGCCGGATATTGAGACCACGGACCCGTCTTTCCCCACAGTCCTGCGGCTTTCGCATCACCGACGCTGAACGTCGTAACGAGCGGTGGACGCTGCAATCGTCGCGACATCACGCAACACATCAGGCTTTCGTTTTTCATCTCGGCAACCGTCGGCGTTCGATTATGCCCCTCGGCCGTCGTCAGCTTCTTGCCGTCCATTTCGAACCATTGATCGTATGCCGTCATCAGTTCCGAAGATTCAACAAGGGCTTTCGCGGCATCTCCGTAGATGCCTGGTCGCCCATTGATGACGGCGATTGATTGCAGGGATTGCATCGGCGATAAACCGATCTCAAGCCCCATCTGGATTGCCGCACAAATACTTTGCGGCTTCTCGATTCCCTTCGGAGCAAGTCCGCTCTGTGCGACCATCTCCGAGAAGCGGAACATCTCTTCGATGCCCGTTAGCACAAGTCCATTGGACCCGGCTTTGACTTGCGGTTTCGGAATGGCAACCGCTGACTGCGTTGTCGTACTCATCTCACTGTCCTTTCGGGGATTTGGGTTTGATCTTCGTTGCACGGAATTGGCCGTACGCTTTCCGCAGATACGGCTTTGGTTCGATGTACGCTTCCTCGACAATCCACCGCGAGAGGCGAACGTCTCCCGCAATGGCTTTGCCCGGTCGTGGCACGCCGTGGAGGTCCATTGCGATTTCGAGTTTCGATTTGATCGCGTCGGCTTCCTCGTCGGCTTCCTTGGCGATCTCTTTCAGCCGAACGAAGTCGGCCGCGAGTTTCGCCGCGTCGTCATCGAGAACAACAGCCCGTTCTTTCTCGATTGCGATCAGGCGGGAAGTCAGTTCTTCCGCCGCCGGGTGCATCCAATCGGAAGGCGGCGGCGTGGCCGTTTTGACGAACCGATCCCAGAATTCGCCGCCGATCTCGAATAGCAGTCCGATCAGTTTCGCATCCTGGCCAAGCTGGTAGACGCGGTGATCGCCGCTTCCCGAGAGGACGCTGAAATCCACCACGTCAGAGCCGGAACAGGCCATTTCCCACTGCCCTTGCGGGATATACCCGAAGGGGATTTGGTCGGTCATTTCCTCGCCCCACCGCTCCTGCCCGAAAAAGATCGTGTACTTCGTTTCGAGCGGGCGTGAGTCAACACGCTGGAAATCGAGGGACGCGAACGCAATCGGGTTGCTCTTGTGCCATGTCATTGCAGCGGGCTTGATGACCTCGGACCGGTCCATGCTCATTCGCTGGCAATAGAGCATTGCGTTGAGGTCTTCCGTCGCCTGGCCGATCAGCAAGAGCGGATGCACATTGTCTTCGATGACCTCCGGCGTCGTCTTGTCCTGCCAGATTTCCAGCGGCGTCCGGTATCCGACTCCGCAAAGCGAAGCGATGTCGGTTCCTCCAAGGCCTTTTTTTCGTTCGGCAAGCCACGCCAATCGTTGTTCGGTATTCACGACTGCTTCCCCCCAATCGCTTCGTATTGCAGATGGTAAAGGACCCGCGATCCGTAGGACTCGACGCACTTCGCAATCAGGTATCGCGAGTGTGCCAGTATCGGTGGAACATCGCTCGGGCTAGCGACGTGAAGTGATTCAACGACTGCTCTTTCTCCCGATCCGTCGCCGTACAAAATCTTCACGGAGTCGCCAACTTTAACGCCGAAGTCGTGCAAAATCGGTAGTTGCTCGCACCTGATTGCCGATTCAGGCGATGAATATTGGCAGCCGCAGACATCGCATGAATAGGTTGTCGTGACGATGGTTTTCACGCCGCACACGCCTTTCGCGACTCTTCCGCAATCGCGGCGAGTTCGGTTTCGAGGAACACCTGGGTGTCATCCACTTCGGACGCTTTAACCCATTCGTCATCCCAACCGTCGGCCCACTCCATGCGGTCGCTTCGCTTCGTGTACGGGTTGACCGATTCCGGCTGCCCGCTCAAAAACGCCTGCCGTCCTTGCTCGCGAATCTCGGTGAGACGCATCCGCTGGTACTCTTCCGTTTCATCAATTTCGATTCGAAGGGCGGGCGATTCCGTGTACCACGGGTCGCGTGGGTCGATGCTGGGGTGAATGAGTTTCATGCCGCCACGCTCCCTTCCTCGATCTCCACCCGACGGGCGAAACACGGTTGGAAATCGGCGACGAGTGCAGTTTTCCGCCAGTACGTTCTCGGCCGAGTGCGGTCCATGAGCGGAGCATCGACCCTAAGCAGCCGGGCCGCACAATCGCAGCCAATCGTTTTGGTTCCCTCGCCGACTTGCAGCACGATTGCTTCGATGGATTGCTTCTTGCAATAATCGCAATGCGACTGTTTTTGGATGAGGCCGGTGATAGATGCTTTCATGTGTCAAATCCCGTGGAGGGTTTTCATGGTCTTGAAATGCAGCCGCAAATCTTTGCACGCTGCGACGAATCGCGTCCCCGTCCCCGGCTCGTCGGACTCGTACGACTCGACCCACTCCCGCACCTTCTGCACGAGTTCGACGGCGATTGTGGGGTCTACCTGAACGCGGCGGGCGAATGAATTCGGCTCGCCGTGGGCGATGACGGTGAGGTGGTTCACGGTCGGTCCTCAAGCGGGTTGCGGGGTGGGGGTCGGTTAAACAACTCGCAAGCGATGGTTTTGCGTCGCGGAGATTTCAGTTGTCGAGCAGACGTTTCGAAGTTCACCAGTTTTGAGGTTCGCTACGACGAGCGTTGACCCACCGTGTTCAGTTTTGTTCGTAATCAGGTATTCCGTTTCACCATCGCGGCCAAGGTATATGTTTCCCGGCTTCAGCGCGGCGAGTGTTGCGGTTTCCATCGTCGTCCCTCGTGTGGTTGTCTGTACGTAGACAATCCTATCGTGTGCCTAGGCACTGTCAAGATAATACGTAGATTATTTCCCAATTATCTTTTCAGGACGGTGATTCGCTGATATAGTCTCTGTGGAGGTATTGCTCGTGGCTAAATCGCCAAAGCGGACGACAACCGCGTTTAACAACCAACTCGACAAAGAAACCGTTGACGCTTTTCGAGCGTTTTGCGACGGTCGCGGTGAGAAGATTCGGTATCACCTCGAAATCGCTATGCGCCGACACATCGCGAATCCGCCACCAACGATTGAGATTCCGCCACTTCCGCCGATGACCGTCAAGAAATCGAAGTCCTAGCCCTCCCCACCCACCTCCCCAATCAGCGGCGTCATGTCCGCCTCGTCCTCGGCTTTCGCGTCCATCCAGCCGAGATGCCAGCTTTCCGCCCTGGCTCCCGGTAGCGGGTACGGGTTATCCGTTGCTGGCCGATCCTCGTAGTACGCCAGTTGGCCTTCCTCGTATGACTCTGGACTGATCATGTCGGTCACGGTCGTGAATCCTTTCGGGAACGTTATTGGCATGTGGAGAACTCCAAGATTCTGCGGCCGATCCATTCAACCACGTTTGCTGTCATTCCATTCCCGGTCATCCGGTATCGTGGACCGTCGGCAATCTCTTTGCCATGGTCGTCCCATCGCGTGTGATCGTCGGGCCACCCCTGTAATCGTTCCGTCTCCCGCGGCGTCAACCTTCGCACGCCCTGCCGCTGAGTCACCGCGACCTGTCCGCCTCCGTTGGCGTGCGATTTGGAATGGCCCATTGATCGGAGCGTCGGGGATAATTCGCCGGCATCGGCCCCGTGGTCTTTGCTCGTGAATGCCATGAACGGAACTCCGCCCGTAACGTTGCCGTTCCCCGCTCGAATCGTTCCCATCTCGCCGACGTTTGAACCTTGGCATTGGAAGGCGACGGCGTGCGTGTATCCACTGGTATCGAGTGGAGACGTTTGATTGCCGTACAGCGACACGTTGTTTTGTCTCGCATCGAAGCAACTCACCAACGGCGTTCCCCGTCCCGTTCCATCTTCGCTCGCGTCGAATCCTTCTCCGCGAAGCGTGTGGGTGACAAGATTCTGGCACTCGTCGCCGCTCGGTCCGCCGCTCCCTTTCGACCACTTCGCGGAGACGGCTGGCACGAATGTCATTCGTTCGGTGTCTGAGCAGTAGCCACGTTTTCCAGAGCCGCCGCCAAGTGTTCCGGCAACGTCTTTTTTCGCTTCTTTGCCCTTCGCAGAATTCCGCGGCATGCCTTCGGCGAAAGAAAGTATTTGTCGGCAACGGTCGGTTCCAGGATCGCGTCGAGTCCCACGGGCGAATACGGCGAAAACCCGTCGCCTTCGCTGAGGCACGCCAAAGTATCGTGAGTCAATGATCCGGTAGGCTCCACCGTACCCGATGTCGGCAAAGGATCGCAGGACGGCACCCAGCCACCAACGCCGAACAAGTCCGCCGGCTTCAATTGCAAGTTCTCTCCGTTTGGCCCAACTAAACAACTCGTAATGCTCATCAGCCAAGACCTCATCAAATCCGGAAACGATGCCAGGAACGTTTTCCCAAATCACGTATTTCGGTTTCACCTCATCGACGATCCGGACCATTTCGCGGAATAGGTTTGAACGATCGTCGTCCAGACCGCCACGCTCGCCCGCGACCGAAAACCCCTGACAAGGCGAGCCGCCGATAATCACGTCCACCTTCGCAGGCTTGTTCATCGTCGTGATGTCGTCGTATTTCGTGACATTCGGCCAGTGACGCGCCAGAACCGATCGGCACTGTCGGTCTATCTCGCACTGCCAGACGCATTTCATCCCGGCACGATCAAGGCCGATGTCGCCACCTCCCCCACCAGTGAATAATGAACCGAACGTCATGGCAATTACTCGCTCACTCGTTTCGCCGTCCTCGTGTACGACAGCGTTTTGTGGTTCAACGTCACGGACACTGATATTCACCGTCACCATCCGCAATCTGATATCGTCCGGCGCGTCTGTTGAACCTGATCCGGCCCTCAGAGTGCAACAGCCGCACTTCCTCGGCCGCTTCCGCGATTGAAATTTCCAGTTCGCGGGCGATGTCCACGGTGTGAGCGCCGCCAGGACGTGCGAACATTCGCAGGATCGTTTTCGCTCGTTCGGTCAGCGGTAGTTTTGTCATCGCTGCAACGCTCCCCACGTCAGCAGCACGACGCCGGCCGCGAATAGGATCACGCAGGCGGCCATGCCGATCAGGTTTTCCATTTCGCGTCTCGACACGGCGCGTACCTTTCACGTCCCGGCATTGCCGGTTGCGTTGGTGACAGTGGTGTGTCATTGACAATGGAATCGGCCGGATTCGAACCGGCGACATTCTGCTTGCAAGGCAGACGCTCTACCGACTGAGCTACGACCCCATCTTTGAAACATTGCCGCAGGCCGGATCGTACCCGGCTCCCGTCGCCAACCGGTTCTGATAGTCACA
>CAZTNA010000038.1:0-11086 GCA_964615305.1 uncultured Chitinophaga sp. | reverse complement strand
TGAGTGAAATACTTTATAAAGTTGTCGTAATGTCGTTTTGTTATTTGTCCTGAAAGTGGAATTTGGTCTAACGCTTTAGATACATTCCTGTCGTTCTCCTTAATCTTGTTCTTAAATATTCCAGCTCCTTTCATACTGCCGAAATAGCCCCAATCTTCTGCTCCGTCCATGTCAAGTTTGTTAGGAATGCCTGCAATAAATTTTCGTTGGTCTTCTGTCAGTTCATTAAAGTGGTTTACACTTTCAAAAAGTTCTTGTGCAATTTCAATTACTCTCAATCTTCTGTCAAGTCCATGAGTTGGATCATTGCGAACTTCATTCATAAACTCGTCCCAACTTCTGCTCATCATTGGAACTTCGTGTATTGGTTTCGGCTTTCTTTTTTTACTACCGTATTGTCCTGAAAGGCTTTTTATTTTTTGTCTGTGATTTTTCCAGGTTGTCCGGTATTTATCAAGGTCGGTTTTGTTGAATGTTTTCCCGTCCGAAAATGTTTGGTCAACAAGTTTTATTGCGTTTTGATATATGTCTGCTGAATTACTGTCCGTATTAGTAATTAAAAGGCTTGCTTCGGTGTTCCTTGAAAATGCTTCGGTTGTGAAGTTTGCACTTCCAACTATTAACTCCCACTTTTTAGTCGTGTCTGTAAAAAGATAAAGTTTGGGGTGAAATGTTCCTTCTGGTTGTTGTATGAACCGAACTTTCTTATCATTTAGAAACGCTTGAATAAAGTCGGGGTGTGTCTGATAAAAATGAATGCCAACAACAATTTTTTGAATTTTATGCTTATTGGTCAATAAATCATTGAAAAGCTTTGAACCTGAACTTGCCCAAGCTGTCGCCCAGTAAAAATGGTCATATCGTATAGTCAGTCGTCTAAATTCCTTTTCTAATTCTGATGATGTCGTTATTAATTTCATTTTCGGTCGTGTCGTCTTTTAAGCTGCCGCATAACGGAACCAGTGTTGCCGATGTGAGCAAGCGAAGAAACGCAAATGCAATTCAATTTGCAAGTTTCGAAAGCTGCGCAACAGCGGTTAAAGTTTCGGGACTGCCCATTTTGGCAACACATAGATATGCGAAGTTTCGTTCGGTAAAGGCAAAATAGATTCTTGAAAGACGTAGAAACTTTATCACTGGTTCCGATATACAAAATTAGGCACGTAAGAGAGCGCGAAGCAAGCGAACGTAGTGCCGTAGAGAGAGGGAGCGCATTTCAGCGAACCGAACGAAATTTTGTATATCGGTTCGGGGGTTGCCGTCAGTGCGGGAATTAAATGCACTAAACTGTCCACCCACCACAAATGTATGTAAAATGAGATACCGCTTGATAAACCACTGCACCCCGCATTGCGGCAACCCCTTGTTAGCGGTGGTTTTATGTCTTTTCAGTCGGTCGGTGTTGAAAAACAAAAAATAGTTTGAGCAATTATGATTAGAAAACCTATAAATTTGTCCACGATGGAAACGGTGGTAAAGGATAACGATTTTAAAATAAAATTTGACGGTCAACAACACCAAGTTGATGCAAATGTCCTTGTCAGTAGTTTAATACATACCACTACTGTTGTTCAAGAAGTCAACCGTTACCTGAACAGCGGAAAAAAAATTGAGTTAAAAGTTAAGGCACTCGAAAAAGGAAGTTTTTTGTGTCATATCGAACTTGTCGAAACCGCTGTCGAAACACTGAAAAACTTACTTACTAAAGAAAACATTGCAGTCGGGTCGGCAATTATTTCTGCTGTTGTCGGACTTGTCGAACTGAAGAAGCACTTAAAAGGTAAGAAGCCCAAAGAAACCAAGTCAGAAAAAGGCGATAAAACTAAAATTGTCAACCACGAAGGAAATGTCTTGATAATTGAAAATGCCACGTTCAACATTTATGAGCATAGTCCTGTTGTAAAAGATGCACTGTCCCAAAACTTTGATGCGTTGGATAATGACCCTGCAATAACAGGATTTGAAATAACTGATGGAAAAGAAAAACCACTTGTCCGAGTAGATAAAGCTGAGTTTGCTGATTTGGCTAAGAAGTCAGAAGAAGTCGAAGAAGGTGAACGGAAACTTGTCGAAGCCGCAACGCTAAATGTTGTCCGGGTGTCCTTTGAAGAGAACCTGAAATGGGATTTTTACTACAAGGGAATTAAGATTACTGCAAGAATTGTTGACCCGTCATTTTACGAGTTGATTGATAAAGGTGAGGCATTTGCTAAAGGAGATGTTTTAGAGGTCGAGTTACAAACCAATCAGAAGTTTGACGAAAGTGTCAATACTTATGTAACGAAGTCATATCAGGTCAACAAGATTGTCCGTCACGTGTCAAGAAACGAGCAGCAAAAGTTGAATTTTAAGCCCGAAGATTGAAAGCGGAACTGTCGCAATAAAATCACCGCTAACGTTTGACGGCTTAACGATGTGGCGCATTAAAACGCGCATCCTATCCGCCAAACGGAAACTAAAATAAGAAAGTGAAACTTATCACTTGTGACTTCCCGCGCCATATCGTTTAAGCCGATGTTAGCGGCTGGTTTTCTCTCGCATTGCTGGGCAATTAATGCTTCTCTACTTTATAAGTACCGGTGGCGCTATCCCAAAAAAGCATTACTACTTTAATGGAGTGGATAGGGTCTTCACAGTATTTCTTTTCCGTTATTACTTTATCGGAGCTGGTTTCAATAACGGTAATATCGGCCGGCACTAAGTGCCCGTTGTACCAGTAGGTAGTATTGTTGTAAGTAGTGGTCGTGGTTTTTCCTTTCTCAACATGGGTGGTAGTGCCCACCACACCGTTTTTACACTTAGGGTTTCCGCAGGTTGCTCCATACATATCGGCTTTTATGGCAAGGTACTTACCGCCAAATGCCATTTGAATATCATCGTGGTAGGCATTCACCGTTTCGCCATTATACACCAGTTGCAGGCGCGGGTTGTTTTGGTAAGTGCTTATTACCGAAATAGAGGTAAACACCGCAGGCAGGCTTTTTAACGGGTCGCCAAATTTGTTCTGGCTAACAAAACCATACTTGCCGTTTAAGCGGTAAACCATATGCGAGCTGTTATTAAGTTTGGTTACTTCGGTTATTTCGGCTCCCTTCGCAAAAATCGAGTACTGCTCATCCGATACCGGTGCCGCTAATTCAACTTTAGCAGAAACGGTTTCGGTTTTGGGCCTTTCGAAAATGATAACCGCAGCACCCATGTTTAATCTGAGTTCCTTGTCGGTAAGAGCCTTTACTTCCCATACAGATGCTTTCTGGCTGCCATTTGACGGATGAACCAACAATACATTTATCTTGTTTTCTTCATTGGCAAGCGACCAGGTGCCGTTATACAAACTGTTGGGGTTGCCAGCCAAGGGATTGTATAGCAGTTTACTATCGGGGGCAAATTCAATTTCTGTTTTAGCGAACATGATTTTTGCCTGTTTTAGTAGCGTAGAATCGAGTTTTTCTTTGTTCTCAATGCCCGCATACTTCCATTTGCCTTTTAGCGATTCGGCTTTTTGTGCATGTAGTGCCAGTATCGTTAGGCACATAATCAGCGTGGTTGTTATTGATTTTTTCATCTGTTATTTGGCAAATTATTCTTGTTGATTAATGAGCAATACTAATGAATTGAACTGTCGCTTAAAACTTGCCGCTAACGGTTCGGGGCTTTGCGTTGGTGGGCTTTTGAAACCGTAAACTGTCTGCCAGCACCAACATTAATTAATTGCTCAAATATTTCTATTCGCACTGTCCGCCCACTAACGCAAAACCCGTGTTAGCGGTTCGGTTTTCTTTCGATTTTTAATGTCCGTCAAAATTTAGTGTCTTTAAATATACCTTGTCTTTAGTTAATTGTCGTGTAGTTTGTTTGTCAAGTAATTCAATTTTCTTTTTTATTTCATGCCTGTCTTTCCTGATAGGCTTGTCCGAAGTGCCTGTTGATGGCTTTAACAATGTCTGCACTGCATCATTTGTTCTTTGTCCAACGTTTATAACAAACAAAAATTTGTAATAGTCAGAAGTGTCCGAAAGTTGTTTTTTCCCTTTTGTCAATTTTATAGCATCGTCAAGTATTCCGTTGCGTTGAGCTGCAAGATATTTGTCGCTGTTGTTTGAAGGAAAAACACATTTAACTTCTGCTACAATTTTTTGTTTGTCAATTTTTATGTCGAAACCGTTTGTGTTTGGTTTTACAGAGTCAATTTCTTTAATTATATCGGCTCTGATTTTGTCTGCAATTTTAAATGTCTTGCAAAGCCATTCTGTAGCAGTTAGTGTCAGCCTTAATGTAAAAACGTTGTTAATGTCGGAAAGAACCGTTTTTAATTCTGCAAGGTCTTCTTGCGATAAGTTACCATAATAGTCTTTTTTCTGGCCTGTGAGTTTTGTCAGATGACTATTAAGTTTTCTGCCTAAGTCTTTCTGTCTGCCTTCGTAATTTGCCATATTTTGTCTTGATGGTGTATCGTTTTAAACTGACCGCTAACGGGCCGCGTATTGGCGATGGGCGGGATTTTTAGCACTAAAGTTCAATCGAAGCATAAAAGCTGAACTTTGCACTTCTGTTGATACGAAGCCGTTCAGCCCGCCTATTGCCAATACGATGTTACAGGCAGTGCATTTGTCCATTGTGTTATATTTCATCATCAAATTATTTCCCATTTTTCGATGTCACCTTTGATAATTTTAAACATTGGATGTTGTTCAACCTTTTTCATACTTTTTAAACTGTCGAACTTTTCTTGGTCTCTAATTTTTAGTTTATTGAGCAAATGTTCTGTTTCATATTTCATTTGTCCGTTCGTTACGTTCATAAAAATAGGTTCAAAATTCCAATCAATTTTTTCCTTGTCGAAATTATAGTTTCTTGTCAATGCTTCGTTATAAACTGTCGCCAAGTATTGGTTAATGCCGTCTACAGGTTTGTCAGTTTGTTTAAAGCGGTCAAGTTGTGGATGATTTCGATAGCCCTTTGTCTTACCCTCAAGAACGTGTTTAGCAAGAAGTGTTTCTCGCCATAATGCCACAAGTCCTTTTGTGTCTAAATACTTTGGATGAATTGTCCATATTCTCATTCGTCTATATGTCGTAAATTATTGTCACGGTTTCAAAATTCGTTAAGCGTCTTTAGTTGGTAGGTTGTCCGCTTGCATTGCCTGTAACGGAACCAGTGTTGCCGATGTGAGCAAGCGAAGAAACGCAAATGCAATTCAATTTGCAAGTTTCGAAAGCTGCGCAACAGCGGTTAAAGTTTCGGGACTGCCCATTTTGGCAACACATAGATATGCGAAGTTTCGTTCGGTAAAGGCAAAATAGATTCTTGAAAGACGTAGAAACTTTATCACTGGTTCCGATATACAAAATTAGGCACGTAAGAGAGCGCGAAGCAAGCGAACGTAGTGCCGTAGAGAGAGGGAGCGCATTTCAGCGAACCGAACGAAATTTTGTATATCGTTTGACGGCTTGCCGAAGGCGCGGTTAAAAATGCGCTCAACTGTCCGCAAACACTAAACTAAAAAGAAAGAACAAAGCTACCACTAATCACCTCACCCGCGCTTTTGGCAAGGCGATGTTACCGGCTGCCGTTTTAATCTATCAAAGTGCAATCAATTTTCGAATAAATGACTTTCCTTGTCTGTCGGTTATGCGGACGATATTTAGTCCGTTACTTATGATTGGCAGCGAGTAGTTATTGTCTGATGTCAAGTTTTTAGATTCAGAAACCTTTTGTCCTGTTACGGAGAAAACTTCCACATCAAAATATTCTAAGGTCTTTGAGCGTAGAAAGACATTTATTGAATTAGTCGCTCCGTCAAAATAGACATTTACTTGACGGTCGTCATTTGGGATTTCAGTTGTCGCGCTAACGGATGAAAAAACGAAAGTTTTGCTATATGTAAAAGTCATCCCGCCAAGACAGCCATGTTCGACTGAATAAGTCCCTGCTCTAAAAACTTTAATTGTATCGGGGTTATATCCTATTACAAGGTTACTTTTTATCAAGGTGTCATTGAAATAGTAAAACTCAATATAACTATCACCTCCACCCGTCCCGTTATATATCAACAGCAAAGTATCACCGTCATGGCAGTAGCAAGTGGAACTTAAAGAGTCATAAGCATAATTACCGACAACTATTGGAAACATTGGCACAAAACTACAACCAGCAAAAGCGTAGTATGATGCTGAAAGTTGTAGGAGAATAATGAGAAGATACTTGTTGATAGGTTTCATGCTAATTTCTATTTAAGTTGAAGCAAATAAACGAAGACGGAATTGCTTTATTGCGTAGACTTGTAAGATGAGCCAATACGGTACTGGCAGTCGTATGATATGATTGTCCGTCCTATTTACAAAGTCCGTAAGACACTTAATTACTGTCCCCCGAAACTGAACTAACTGCGAAGCACAAAACTGAAAAATGAAGTTGTTGTCCCACGAAGAAAGACGATGGGGACAGTAATTAAGTGTCTTGATTTACTCCGTTAAAAGAACAAACTGTCGCGTCATACGGTTGCCGGTAACGTTTCACGGCTTGCCGAAGGCGCGGTTAAAAATGCGCTTTCTGTCCGCCAAACACTAAACTAAAAAGAAAGAACAAACCTATCATTAAACACTTCACCCGCGCTTTTGGCAAGACGATGTTACCGGCTGCCGTTCTCCCTTTCCGAAGAAGTTGTTCTGTCATAAATCAGACTTCTTTGTCTTGCGTTTTTGTAGAGCATAAAGTTTTACACCAAGTGAAATACGAAGCGAAAAAGGTATTATGTCAGAGAAACCATTGAAATAACCCGAACCTCGCTTTTCAATAAAACTATTGCCATTGTCCGTCAAACTATATGTGAAAGAATACATACCTGTATAAGCAACAGGAATTGCAATGTCAAGATAAGCACGATTGCCGAAGAAATAATGATAATGAGGAGTTACTCCAAAACTAAAACCAACTACATCACTGGTGTAACCAGCTGTATATCTAAATGCTGTGTCGCCACTAAAGTTTGCCCAATTTGCGGAATTACTATGGTAAAAGACCTCAATCGGAAACTCTAAAAGAAATTTGTGTGGTGATTCTTTTTTCTTTCCGCTAAGTTGTAAGTAGTAACTATATCGCAATCCTATTTGAAAGTTTTTATTGTCGCGGTAAAACTTCGCTGAATCCATAAGATTAACTTCTCCGTATCTGTAACCCTCGTTGTGGTTAGATGACCAAAGTCGTGATAAAGAAATTTCGTGATAGTTCTTTTGATTCTTCTCAAAAATTTGAAAACTGAAGCCAATGTTCAAGTAAGTGAATTGGTATCGGGATGCTTTTATGTTGTCAATTGTGTAAAGATATTGAGGCACTGACCGAATCGCTTCATAATTTAATTTGAAACCCCACTTTAATGGTCGCGGAATACTGTCAGAAGAAAATGCAAGGAGCGAAGAGATTATTAAAAGAAGTGTGTAGATAGTTTTCATAGAATGAAAATTTTGTAAAACCGAAAGTAAAATAAGAGCGTTGCGTTTCAAAGCCGTTACTGGCAGTCGTCTGATATGATTGTCCGTCCTGTTTACAAAGTCCATTAGACACTTAATTACTGTCCCCGAAACTACA
Source organism: uncultured Chitinophaga sp. (assembly GCA_964615305.1). Taxonomy (GTDB): domain Bacteria; phylum Bacteroidota; class Bacteroidia; order Chitinophagales; family LD1; genus Bog-950. The sequence continues at coordinate 3,499 of CAZTNA010000038.1, read as the reverse complement.
CTAACTACGAGGCGCAAAATAAAAAGATGAATTTGTTGCCCCCTGTAAAAAACTGATTGGGACAGTCATTCAGTGTCTTGATTTACTCCGTTAAAAGAACAAACTGTCGCGTCATACGGTTGCCGGTAACGGTTGGCGGCTTTGTGAAGTGCGGGTTTAGAATGCGCTTCACTGTCCGCTTACAGACAAATGTATGAAAGAATGACTATACTTTCGTTAACTCACTGCACCCCGCATTTCACAAAACCGCTGTTACCTGCTGCCATACTTTTCAGAGGGCTTTCCTGTCGGTTAAAGGGTGTCTAAAAGTCCCTGGCGAATGAAGGGCGAACCCGTGCGTGGGCTTGCACTCTCTTTGCGCTTTTCGTGCGGTTGCCTTGTGCGGGGCAAAAGCGCAAAGTGTGTGCAAATGGGTAGCAGTTAGAGGGCTTGTCTGTCGGGAAACGGGATGTCAAAACACTCAGACCGGATAGCAGAATACTCAGCCGGGATTGCAACTTTCTTTGTCGGTATGCGAAAATACTTGTCGCGGATTGGAGTTTTCCAAAACCGATTGAAAACTTTCTCGGTGCGTTCAAGAAAAAACTCTGTCGGAATGAAAGTTTTCTAAAACAGGAAGGGAGTTTCGTCCGCACGGACGGCAACTCCCTTTTCCTTTATGCTAACTTTCTAAAACGGGTTGTCAGTTTACTTCTTTTTGGGTCGGGTAAACTCCAACTTGCTGACTTGTTTGAACTGCGGACTTGTCGCCCCGAAAACTGATTTAACGTATTTCTTAACCTCTAAGGCAACATCCACCAGTCCGCTTGTTGGTGCGTAAAGAATGCTGTTGCGTGTAATACGTGAGTTGCTGTAGTTAGTATAGGCGTTAACCACTGCTGTGTTGGTCGCTTTTAAGCTGCCAAGATTTGTCTGCAAAGTTGAAATTTGCAACTCGGTTTCGTTTGGCGTGTAGGTTGGTTCTGTGCCAACCAAGTCAATAAGTTTGCCGAAGTTATCTATCAACGCATCATAGCTTTGTTGTGAAACAGAAATTGTTTTGTCCTCTGCTGCTTCGCTGTCGGCTTTTGGTTTTGGTTTGTCGGCTGCCCGTTTACCCTGAATTTTGTTGTTAATGGTCTTTGCATCCTTCACCAACTTATCAGTGGCATCGGTAGCATCTAAAGCGTTTACAATTCGAGTGCAAAGTTTTTTGAGCGGGTCAAAAGCTGTCTGCCTTTGATTGGTTGCAACCGTAAAAGCATTTTTGGCGTTGGTAACGCCTGTGATACTGCTTTCTGCGTTGCTGTGTAGTGTGGTTAAATTTCCGATTTGCAAAATTGCTTTACTCGGATTGTAGCTGCCACCGTAGCCATTGCAGAAGGAAATTAAATCTTCAAAGTTGGCTACATTTTTGGCATGTCCTGTTTCTGATGTTGATGCCATGATGTTGTAAGTTTTGGAGTTAAGAAAATATGTTTTGATGTATGGCTAAGATATAACAAATAATCTCAAAACACATCACGACAATATTATTCCTTCAGAATTTTTTTGACGAGGCGTTGACCATTTGGCAAAAGGATATGAACGAAATAGATGCCAGAATTAAAATTATGTAAATCAAGTTTGAAATTATTAGGTGCAACTATGCTATTAACCACCTTCAGTTTCTTGCCATGAATATCAAAAACAGAAATACTATTTGCTTTTTCAATTGATAGAACAATTGAAAGTTGGTCTTTAACAGGAATCGGATAAATCAAAACGTGTTCTCTTGGGTTAACTATTTCATCCACTGAAACATTCAGACAATTATTTTGAAAGACATAAAAATTTTGAATTGTGCTATCTCCGTAATCACAAATTCCGTAAGATTCTTGGTCAACAATATTAGGGCAATACAAATAAGGAAAGATATAGTTTGAGCCGATAAATTCCGTATAAGAAAATCCATTGCAATTTGAGGTAGAAGTATCGCCAATAATGGAGCCACAGAATTTCCTTAGAAATTTATTTCCGACATCAATTGAATCAATATTATCAATTATAGCATAAACTATACTGTCAATCCCACAAAATCCGTCAGAGTAATTAGCATTATAAAATGAAATAGTATCTCCAACGTGAGCATTGAAATAGTAGGTTGGTCTGAACTTACCTGCAATGTATATATAGACTGTATCGTTACTTTCAAAGGAATATATCGGTGAGATATTCCCAATTTTTTTGCAGCTAATTCCGTCAATGATTGTATCTCCTTCAACTTTTATCGTAGTGTAATAGGTGGGAGACATCCATGAATAACTTATTATCCAAGTAGAAGAAGGCAGTGCCCATTTTTGTGCAAATGTGATTGTATTTATTAACAGCACAAATGCTATCAGAATTATAGTTCTCATGGCTTCAATATTTTATGTGATGAAACAATTCTGCTTTCGTTAAAGAATTGTGCAATTAAAATTCCACTTGGAAAGGATTCAGTATTTATAATGTAAGTAGCATTATATGTAAGATTTGGAATATTGTATAGTTCTTTACCTTCCACTGAATAAATTTTTAAGGAGTAACTATTTTGTTCATTTGGAGCATTGAAATAGATATGCAACCTATCGGAAACAGGATTAGGATAAATAGATAAATAGGAAACTTCATTTTCACTTCCTTCTATTCCTACACTTTCACAGCCCGGGACTAAGCATCCGTAACTATCTAAACGCAATAACCACCCCTGCTGCGGATAATCTGTAAACCAATCAATACGTTCCCCTGCTGCGACAATGCCTCCATCGGAAAGTTCTACAAAGTCGTAGAGGTAGTTAGTTTGTCCGGGCATGTCAGTTGTATTGAAATATTTCCGTTGCCAAATCACATTGCCATCTTCATCAAACTTGATTAACCAACCCGTGTTTTTATAGGGCTGTCCATCTGTATAGGTAGAATCATAAGTTCCTCCAACTGCTAAATAATTTCCATCAGATAGTTTTTTAAGTTGAAATAAATTGGGGATTGCGCTTGCCTGACCGAGTTTTAGTTCCCACAGCTTGTTATGCAAACTATCTTCCCTAACAATATAGCCAGTTCTCATACTTAGATATGTCGGTGGGTTTCCACCACCGTTGTAAATGCCATTTATCCATTCACTAACATAAATACCTCCGCCATCGTTTAATTGCTGATATGCGCTTGCTCCAAAAGTTCGTTTAGTAGTATCTATCCAAGTTGATATTACATTCCCTACTGTGTCAATAGTTCTAAATAATGTATTGATATTACTGGTTGGTCCATCAAAGTTATTTCCACTGCAACTTGATGAAAGCAAAATGTTTCCACTTTGCAGAAGAGTGATACTTGAGGGGATTTCACTTAGATAACTAAATTTTTTCCTCCAAATGGTATTACCCAAAGGGTCTGTTTTAAGAAGGATGGAACTGATTATCCCACTTGTAGTATGATATTCACCCATAATTGGAAATTCCGTTGAAAGAGACCACCTGATTCCGTTTTAAATTGACCATACCAT
>CAZTNA010000037.1:0-11642 GCA_964615305.1 uncultured Chitinophaga sp. | reverse complement strand
AGGCTCGAACCCGCGACCTCAACCTTGGCAAGGTTGCGCTCTACCAACTGAGCTACTCCCGCATTTCTGTTTATATAAAGAACATTCTTGCTAAACAGGACGGCAAATATAGAAACGGCAACAAATTCTCAAAACGTTTTATTCTTTCTCGAGTATTTTTTTCAGTTCCTGTAATTTCATTATCGCCTCAACAGGTGTCATGGCATTTACTTCTATTTTTTCAATCTCTTCTGCCAATCGCTTCATCTTCGGGTCGCTCAAATCAAAAAAACTTAGTTGAAAATTTTTAGATGCTACTTTCTTTACAGCTTGTTTAACATCGTCATGCTGGCGCTGGCTCTCTAATTCGTGTAGCATTTCGTTGGCACGGTCAACTATTTGCTTGGGCATACCTGCCATTTTTGCCACATGAATTCCAAAGCTATGTTCAGTGCCGCCCTCTACCAGTTTACGTAGAAAAATAACCTTGTTAGAAGTTTCTTTCACCGCTACGTGGTAGTTTTTTATACGGGTGTATTTTTCTGCCAATTCGTTCAGCTCATGATAGTGTGTGGCAAACAATGTTCTCGGTTTGGCGGCAGAGTTGTTGTGAAGATACTCCGCCAAACTCCAAGCAATTGAAATTCCATCGTATGTAGAAGTGCCGCGCCCTATTTCATCGAGCAAAATAAGGCTGCGAGGTGAAAGGTTGTTCATGATAGATGCTGTTTCATTCATTTCTACCATAAATGTTGACTCACCAGCACTTAAGTTATCACTAGCACCCACTCGGGTAAATATTTTATCTACCAAGCCAATTTTTGCAGTAGCAGCCGGAACATAACTCCCCATTTGCGCCAACAAAACAATCAGCGCTGTTTGGCGTAGCAATGCACTTTTTCCACTCATATTCGGGCCTGTGATTACGAGTAACTGTTGCAATTCGCTATCCAGCAATACATCGTTGGCTACGTACTTCTCGGCAACATCTAATTGTTGTTCAATTACCGGGTGCCTTCCTTCTTTTATCTCTATAACGTGAGAATCGTTCAACTCCGGCTTGCTGTAGTTGTTTTTGATGGCCACTTCAGCCAGTGATAGCAGACAATCTATCCGGGCTACCAGCGTTGCGTTCTGTTGTATGGTTTGTACATAATCCTTAGCAAATTGGGTTAAATCACTAAAGATTTTTTCTTCCAAAGCCTGAATTTTTTCTTCTGCTCCTAATACTTTCGCTTCATATTCTTTCAACTCTTCGGTAATGTAACGTTCAGCATTTGTGAGAGTTTGCTTCCTAATCCAATCAGGAGGCACCTTGTTTTTGTGCGAATTTGTAACTTCCAGAAAATAACCAAACACTGAATTGAATCCCACTTTCAATGACCCTATGCCGGTACGTTGAATCTCCTTTTGTTGAATACCGGCAATGTATTCCTTACCACTGTTCTTAATTACCCGTAATTCATCGAGTTCGGTACTTATTCCTGATTTTATAAAGTTTCCCTTGGCAACTATTGGACCCGCTTCTTCCAGCAATTCTACCTCAATTTTATTGGCAAGAATTTCTGAAGGATTCAGTTGCTCACCGGTTTTTTGCAACGTGCTGTTTTTAGATACAGCTAAAATTTTCTTTACATCGGGTATTGCATACAAAGCACGTTTTAGTTGTACTATTTCGCGTGGATTTGCTTTTTCGAGGGATACTTTTGAAATCAACCGTTCTAAATCACCTATGGTTCTAATAAGTTTTTTTAACTCGTCTGCCACTGTAGTGTTACTAATAAAAAACTCTACTGCATGAAGGCGTTCATTTATTTTTTGAATATCGAGTAAAGGCATTACAACCCACCTCTTGAGCAATCGAGCCCCCATTGGTGAGGTAGTGTTATCAACAACGTCAAGCAGCGTTTTGCCACCTTGATTGGGCGAATAGATTAGCTCAAGATTGCGAATGGTAAACCTATCGAGCCAAACGTATTTTTCATCTGTAAGTTTGGTTAACTTGCTAATATGAGCCAAGTTATTGTGCTCGGTGTCGCGCAAATACTGAATGGCAGCACCGGCTGCTATTATGCTAATACGTTCATCTTCTATTCCAAAACCTTTTAAAGAGTTTGTTTGAAACAATTTTAGAAGTATGTCAAGTGCATTATCATACGTATATACCCAGTCGTCTAGTTTGTATGCGTATAGTTTGCTGCCAAATAGCTGTACAAACTCTTTTTGTTTCGATTTTTGATATAGCACTTCGCTGGGAGCCAGCGCCTGAACCATTTTTTCTACAAAAGCAAAATTGCCTTCACCAATAAAAAACTCACCGGTGCTTATGTCAAGAAAAGCAACCCCATAGTTGTCGCGCTCGAAATACACAGAAGCCAAGAAATTGTTGCTTCTTGTATTAAGTATATTGTCCTTTAGAGCCACACCTGGTGTTACCATTTCAGTAACGCCTCGCTTTACAATACCTTTGGCAAACTTTGGGTCTTCAATTTGGTCGCAAACAGCTACGCGATGCCCAGCACGAACCAGTTTGGGCAAGTAGGTATCTACTGCATGGTGCGGAAAACCGGCAAGTTCAATTTCACTGGCTTTCCCATTGCTCCGCTTGGTGAGTGTAATACCTAACACAGCTGAAGCCCGTTTGGCATCTTCACCAAAAGTTTCATAAAAATCTCCAACCCTGAAAAGCAAAATAGCGTCCGGATACTTTGCCTTAAAAGCATTATATTGCTTCATTAGCGGAGTTTCGGTCTCGCTCATGGCACTTTTTATCATACTTCGGTGAACTGCCAATTTAATATTGTTAATGTGCTAAGATTGAAATACACAGGTTGCATTTCAAAAAATCTACTGCCGTGAAAATAAGAAGTGTGGTTACTTTTTTGAGCTAATGCAACATGTAATAAAATCAGAATCGTTTTACAATATGGAATATCTGTGTTGATTTACAGTTGTGCGAAAATTGCTAAACGAAGAACTTATCCGACTGAATAAAGAAGAGTTTCACAGTCAACCCAAAACGCCACTGCTGCTGGTACTAGACAATGTACGTAGTCACCTGAATGTGGGATCAGTTTTCAGAACCGCTGATGCATTTTTGATTGACGCCATATATCTCTGCGGTATAACAGGTGCTCCTCCACATCGCGATATTCAAAAAACTGCATTAGGAGCAACCGAAACTGTTGTTTGGAAACATTTTTTATCAACGCAAGATGCCATTGCCGAACTAAAAATTGCCGGATATAAGATAATATCTATTGAGCAGGCAGAACATGCGACCATGTTAAACAATTTTTTACCTGAAAAGGACACGAAGTATGCAGTTGTGTTTGGAAACGAAGTGGAAGGTGTAGCGCAAGAGGTAGTTTCGGCATCGGATGTAGTAATTGAAATTCCGCAATATGGTATGAAACACTCGCTGAACATTGCTGTAACTGCCGGTATTGTTGTGTGGGATTTGTTTGTAAAAATGAGCAAGGGACAGGTTATTCAAGGTAGCTGAGTTACTCTACCATAGCTTCTCTCCAAAAAACTATATTCGCGCCCTCTAAAAAGTAAGTTTTATTTCAATGGAAAACATCCGCAACTTTTGCATTATAGCACATATAGACCATGGTAAGTCAACACTTGCCGACCGCCTGATAGAAACCACCAAAACCATCAGCGACCGAGAAATGATGGATACCGTGCTAGATAATATGGATCTGGAACGCGAACGTGGAATTACCATAAAAAGCCATGCTATTCAAATGAATTTTGTGCGCAACGGCAAACCGTACGTTTTAAATCTTATAGACACTCCCGGTCACGTTGACTTTAGCTATGAAGTATCACGTTCATTAGCCGCCTGCGAAGGTGCATTGCTTTTGGTGGATGCTTCACAGGGTATTCAGGCGCAAACCATTTCTAACCTGTATCTGGCTATTGAGCAGGGGCTTACTATTATTCCGATAGTGAATAAAATTGACATGCCAGGAGCTAACCCTGAGTTAGTAGAAGAGCAGATGATGAATTTGGTAGGTTGTAAACGAGAAGATATTATACACGCCAGCGGCAGAACAGGTATTGGCATAGAGAAAATTTTCGATGCGGTAATTGACAGAATTCCATCGCCCAAAGGCAATCCGGATGCGCCATTGCGCGCTCTTATTTTCGATTCTATGTTTAATCCGTTTAGAGGCATTATTGCATACTACCGTGTGGTAGATGGCATGTTGCAAAAGAACGATAAAGTAAAGTTTGTAAATACGGGTGCTACTTACGTAGCTGATGAAGTGGGTTGTCTGCGTATGGATTTAGAGCCCCATGATGCAGTAAAAACCGGAGATGTAGGATACATAGTTACAGGGGTTAAGAATGCGAAAGAAATTAAAGTGGGCGACACCATTACACTGGTTGATAACCCTTGTGCTGAGGGTATTCATGGGTTTGAAGACGTAAAGCCGATGGTATTTGCAGGTATTTATCCAATAGATAACGATGACTATACCGACCTTCGCGATTCACTGGAGAAATTACAACTCAACGATGCATCGCTGGTGTTTGAACCTGAAACTTCTATTGCTTTAGGGTTCGGTTTCCGCTGCGGCTTTCTCGGATTGCTGCACTTAGAAATTGTGCAAGAGCGTTTAGAACGTGAATACGATATGACCATACTTACCACTGTACCGCAGGTAAGTTATGAAGCGTATCTAAACAATGGCGACCGTATCACCATTCACAACCCTGCCGATATGCCCGATGTTACACGCATTGACCGCATTGAAGAACCTTACATAAAGGCACAAGTAATTACAAAGCCCGAATACATTGGTGCCATTATGACTTTGTGCATGGACAAACGTGGTATTCTAATCAACCAAAGCTATTTGACTGAAGACCGGGTTGAGTTGCATTTTGAAATGCCGCTGGCGGAAATTGTTTTCGACTTTTATGACCGTCTTAAGTCTATTTCCCGTGGGTATGCATCATTCGATTATCACCCTATAGACTATCGTGCAGGCGACTTAGTGAAACTCGATATTCTTTTAAATGCCGAGCAGGTTGATGCATTTAGTTCTATGATTCACCGCACTAAAGCCGAAGACTTTGGCCGAAAGATGTGTGAAAAACTAAAAGAAATTATCCCTCGCCAGCAGTTTATGATCCCTATTCAGGCAGCTATCGGTGCTAAGATTATTGCCCGCGAAAGCATTTCAGCTATTCGAAAAGATGTAACAGCCAAGTGTTACGGGGGTGATATATCGCGAAAACGCAAACTTCTTGAGAAACAAAAGAAAGGGAAAAAGAAAATGCGCCAGTTTGGTAAGGTAGAGGTGCCGCAAGAGGCGTTTATTGCCGTGCTTAAGTTGAATGACTAAAACACTTTAGCTTTAATACTTTGCTACTCTACTTGTTTTTGCATTTCCAGCCTTGTCCTTTAGGTGTATAAAATAAACGCCCACTTGCGAAGGCAAAGAAATATTAACAGTAGAAGCCGGCTCCGGTTCTATCTTCGAAACTATCTGCCCTGTGAAGCTTGTAATTATTAGCTCAGAAATTAAGGATTCTCCGAGGTAGTTTAACGTAATGTTTCCGTTTGTGGGGTTCGGAAATGTTTTAATCAAATCATCTGCAACAAGATTTGTGACGCCATTCCCCGGCTGTGCTATTTTATGCACAAACACATCGAAACTACCTTGCGAAGTAACATTTTCTATACCTACTGTTGGGTCAAAATCAGCAACATCATAAAACCAACCGGTTGTATATACACTTCCTGCACCATCTACTGATATATCTTCACCTCTGTCGCCAAATTGTGCATTGGTACCACCCATAGCTAGCGCCCACACAAAATTTCCGTCAGTATTATATTTTGAAACAAAAATATCTTCACCTCCCGAAGATGTTAGATTAGTTGTGTTGCCGCTTGGGTCAAAATCAACTGTCAGTTGAAAGTATCCTGTAAGGTATAAACCGCCTACTCCATCTAAATCAACCGCTTGCCCCCATTCAGCCAAACTGCTACCCATTCCTTTTGCCCAAACGTAATTACCGTTTGCATCTAATTTTAAAAGGTAAATATCTTGTGCTCCGGCTGACGTAATGTCAACTGCATTGTTTCCGGGATCAAAATCAACAGTGTTTTCAAATCGGCCGGTAGCATAAATATTGCCTGAAGCGTCTGCTACAATATCATACCCAACATCGTAGCCGGACGATCCAAAACCTTTTGCCCACAAAAAGTTTCCCGAAGCATCATATTTAGAGATAAAAATATCGGAAGCTCCATTGTGACTGAGAGTAGAATTATTAACCCCCGGATCGAAATCAATACTGCCGGAATTGTAATAGCCGGTAGCAATTATGTTTGCAGAGTTGTCGAGAGCTATATTTATACAGTAGTCATTATTGAATCCCCCGGTGCCATGAGCCCAAATCAATTCGCCATTGCTATTAAGTTTGCATATAAAGAAATCATCACTACTGCCATTTGCAGTTAAGGTGGTAGTGCCTCCGGTGGTGTTAAAGTTTGATGTACCTTGAAACCTACCTCCCACATATACATTACTACCTGCGTCAACTGCCACCGAAAACCCCTCATCAGTACTTGGTCCTCCCATACTTTTAGCCCAAATGAACGAGCCTGATGGACTGAGTTTAACAACGAAAATATCGTCAATGCCGGCTGATGTTAAGTTAAATGTGTCAGCAGGTGCGGGGTTAAAATCAGCCTCCCCTGTGAAACTGCCAGTTAGATAAACAAAACCGGCATTGTCAACAAATATAGAGTGTACAATTTCGAAGCTCGTGCCACCCATACTTACTGCCCAAACAAAATTGCCGGTAGCGTCAAGTTTTTGAACAAACACATCACTTCCTCCTTGTGAAGTGAGACTAAACGTATCTGCTCCGGCATCAAAGTCAGCATCAAAGCGAAAGGTGCCGGTAGTGAAAACATTTCCATTTGCATCAGTGGTAATAGATTTTCCTTCGTCTTGAACAAAACTGCCATAGCCCTGTGCCCAATCGAACTGTTGCGCATTTGCAACAAAATTTATCAGCAAAATGGTTAGGAGTAAACTGTGCTTCATAATAAATGATTTGATGATCAGAATTTCATCTACAATATAGAAATGAAACTCCAATACAGAAAAAATGTTTAAGGCGCAACACAAAAATGCGTTTACATGTTTTGTGTAAATATTTATGTTCGCTCCGCTAAAATTTTCTCCCAAACTTTACCCCGCCATGGCTCAAATACAAAAAATTCACGCAAGACAAGTTCTTGATTCAAGAGGAAACCCAACTGTAGAAGTAGATGTAGTAACTACCAATGGAACCTTGGGGCGGGCTATTGTGCCCTCGGGTGCCAGTACCGGCAAGCATGAAGCTGTTGAACTACGCGATGGTGATAAAAAGAAATATGTAGGCAAAGGTGTTTTAAAAGCAGTAAGCAACATAAACACAATAATAGCCGGAGAACTGGAAGGTATTAATGTGTTTGAACAGAACGCTATAGACCAGATTATGATTTTACTGGATGGCACACCCAACAAAGCAAAATTAGGTGCTAATGCTATTCTGGCTGTGTCATTGGCTGCAGCACGGGCCGCTGCCGAAGAGTTGGGTATGCCACTTTATCGTTATGTAGGCGGTGTAAATGCCAATACACTACCTATTCCATTAATGAATATATTAAATGGTGGAGCTCATGCTGACAACAAGATAGATTTTCAGGAGTTTATGATAGTGCCTACCGGGGCTGATACTTTTGGCGAAGCTCTACGAAAAGGAGTTGAAATTTTTCACAGCCTGAAAGGCGTATTGAAAAAGAAAAAGTATTCAACCAATGTGGGCGATGAAGGCGGCTTTGCCCCCGAAATAGGAAGCAACGAGGAAGCAATAGAAACAGTATTGGCGGCTATTGAAGCAGCTGGTTATAAACCCGGGAAAGATGTTTATATTGCTATGGATGCTGCATCTACTGAGTTTTATGACGAGAAAACAAAGGTTTACCATTTTCATAAAAGCAACGGTAAAAAATTGAGCAGCGAAGAAATGGTGAATCACTGGGTGAACTGGTGCAAGAAGTATCCTATTGTTTCTATAGAAGACGGAATGGCTGAAGATGACTGGCGGGGTTGGAAACTGCTTACAGAAAAACTGGGGAACAAAGTACAGTTAGTAGGCGATGATTTGTTTGTAACGAACGTACAACGTTTACAAAAAGGTATAGACGATAGTACTGCAAATTCGATACTTGTAAAGGTGAATCAGATTGGTTCTCTTACAGAAACAATTAATGCCGTTAATCTGGCACACAGGCATTCGTTTACTTCGGTTATGAGCCACCGAAGCGGAGAAACGGAAGATACTACCATTGCTGATTTAGCGGTAGCGCTTAACTGTGGTCAAATAAAAACAGGTTCGGCATCGCGTACCGACCGTATTGCTAAATACAATCAACTTTTACGTATTGAAGAAGAGTTAGGCCCAATAGCTTTTTACCCCGGCAAGAGTTTTAAATATACTAAATAGTAAAGGCGAATTTTTTAAATTCGAACTATAATTAACCTCATGAAAAAGATTTTGCTTTTTGTAGCCGTAGCTTTTTTAATGATAAGTGCGAATTCGTGCAGACAATGCACATTGTGCACCAAATACCCCGAGCCTGATAGAGAACTATGTAAGGCTGATTATGCCTCTACTGAAAGTTACAACGAAGCATTTCGTCAGGTAACCGGGGCAGGTTACGATTGTGAATAGTTAGCAGATAATATGCGGGCTATTATGTTCAGCTACTAGCTAACTACCGGTTTTTCTTCTTTTACTAGAAACTGTTGCATGTCAACAGCACCCTTTGCTTTAGTTTTCAGTAGAGCTAACTCCACTACCTCATCCATTGTTTTTACAAAATTGAAACGCATGTTTTTGATGTAGCTTTGGTTGATTTGTTCAACATCTTTACGATTGCGCTCGCACATAATTATTTCTTTTATACCTGCCCGCTTTGCTGCTAAAATCTTTTCTTTAATTCCACCAACAGGCATTACTTTACCACGCAAGGTAATTTCACCGGTCATGGCAAGAAAAGGCTTAACTCTGCGTTGTGTAAACAGTGACGCCAACGAAGTTAGAATAGTGATACCCGCACTTGGCCCGTCTTTTGGCACTGCCCCTTCAGGAAAATGGAGATGAACATTCACCTTAGCGAACAGATCAGGATTAATATTGAACTTATGCGCATTTGCTTTCAAAAATGTAAATGCTGTGGTGGCTGATTCTTTCATTACATCACCTAAGTTACCTGTAACCGTAACGGCTCCATTACCTTTGCTAAGTGTAGATTCAATAAACAAAATATCGCCACCCACCGGGGTCCATGCCAAGCCAACAGAAACTCCTGGAATGTTTTCTTCTGTGTAAATACTTTTGTCAAACTTTTCCGGTCCAAGAATTTTGCCTAGATCTTCCTCTTTTAGAGTAGGGTTGTATTTTTCGTTACCGGCCACTTTTTTTGCTCGGTTACGCATTACTGAAGCTAACTGGCGGTCAAGCTCACGTACGCCACTTTCCTTTGTGTATTCTTCTATCAACTGCTCCAAAACTTTGTCGCTGATTTGTACTTGTTTTGTTTTTAACCCGTGGTTGGTTAACTGCTTGGGTAGCAGATGTTTTTTAGCTATTTGCAGTTTTTCTTCTATGCTGTAACCTTCGATTGGAATAATTTCCATACGGTCGCGCAAAGCAGGTTGTATAGTTTGTAACGAGTTTGCTGTAGCAATAAATAACACTTTGCTAAGGTCAAATTCAAGCTCAAGGTAATTGTCGTAGAAAGCATTGTTCTGCTCAGGGTCTAAAACTTCAAGCAATGCAGATGAAGGGTCACCTTTATAGTCATTGCCAATCTTGTCAATTTCATCCAGCACAATAACCGGGTTTGAACTCTGCGATTTTTTTAAGCTTTGAATAATTCTACCCGGCATAGCGCCAATGTAAGTTTTGCGATGCCCACGTATTTCAGCTTCGTCATGCAAGCCGCCAAGTGCCATACGCACATACTTTCTTCCCAGAGCTTTGGCAATACTCTGCCCAAGTGATGTTTTTCCAACACCCGGAGGACCGACTAAACATAGGATAGGACTTTTCATGTCGCCACCTTTTAGTTTAAGCACTGCCAAATACTCAAGAATGCGCTCTTTAACTTTTTCGATACCGTATTGATCGTGGTTTAAAGTTTTCTGCGCATGTTTAATATTGAAATTATCAACCGTGTAAACACCCCAGGGTAAGTCGAGAATTAAATCAACATAGTTAAGTATGACCGAATACTCGGCAGCAGCCGGGTTCATGCGCTGCACTTTTTCAAATTCTTTTTCTACTTGTTCTTTAACTTTTAAAGGCAACGTAAGTTTGCCCATTTTGTCGCGTAGGCGTTGAATATCCTTGTCTGCGCTGTTTACTCCTAACTCGTCTTGAATTGTTTTTAACTGCTGCGAAAGAAAATAGTCGCGCTGCTGCTTATCAATTTCCTGGCGCACTTTGCCTTGAATCTGATTTTTCATTTCGAGCATCTGCAACTCCTTATTTAGATGTTCAAGAACCAACTTGACCCGCTCGTGCATATCGGCCAATTCAAGCAAGTGCTGCTTTTCTGAAACCGGAATATTGAGGTTAGAAGAAATAAAGTGAGTAAGTGTAACAGGGTTGTTGATGTTTTTGAGAACTATGCCTGCTTCACTCGGTATTTGAGGGTTGAGCTTTATTATGTTTGCTGCCAGCTCTTTTATGCTCATCATGCCGGCTTCAAATTCTTTATTGCCTATCGGAATAATGTCTTGCAGTATTTCGATACGTGCTTTTATATAAGGCTCTGAAGAAATTAACTCTTTACTTACAAAACGGTGACGCCCTTGAATGATAGCTGTAGTGCTGCCATCAGGCATTTTAATCATGCGCATTATCTGCGCTACAGTGCCAATATTATAGAGGTGGTCATATTCCGGTTCCTCAGTATTAGGGTCAACTTGACCGACTACTGCTATCAATTTGTTGGTTTTATATGCCTCTTTGACAGCTAAAATGCTCTTGTCGCGACCTACGGTAATGGGAAGTACTACCCCTGGGAACAGAATAGTGTTACGCAAAGGCAACATCGGGATTACATCGGGTACTTCTATTTTTTTGCCGTCAGTTGTATCTTCTTCGGGGAGAATTGGGAGAAAATCGAGTTCTTCATCAGTAGTATGCTGAGGCAAAAAATCCATTACGTCTTTTACATCCATGGTTACAATTTGGGGTGTTTACAATAATAGTGTTAATGCTTAGTCAACCATAGTGCCAATGAAATTTTGTCGCAATTTGCACCTAGGGGAAATAGTGTTTTTTTCAATGAAGTATCAAATTCAAGAAAAATTAGTTGTAATCTAATTCGGGCGTAAGTGCTATTCCGCCTGCTCAATTATTTCTAGAGTTTTGTAATCTGATTTTCCACCAAAAAATTTGTCTAAAACATTTTGAAAAACGGTATGGGTGTTTTCGATTTGACAAAACAAGGTCATACAAGATTTTAGTTTCATGTCGTCAGGGCTACCCAAAATTTCAGTTGCGTTGGTGCACTCGAGCTTTAGCACTTCGTTGGTTATCTCTAACAATCTTTTACCCAAAACCGGATG
>CAZTNA010000036.1:0-13877 GCA_964615305.1 uncultured Chitinophaga sp. | reverse complement strand
CTCGTCTATTTTTTAAGCAAAGGAATTATCCCTTTCTTTTTGCGCTGACGCGCAAACAGCCAACAGCCGGTGCACACTAAAACTTTTATTTTTATTTCATCAAACCCCAAACAAACCATGAGAGTATTATTGTTACCCATTTTACTGTGTATGTATTTATCTAGCTATGCTCAAGTTCTGACAGCAAGCGTGTTTTTGGATTCGACAACCAAGAAAATTACTTACGACACAATTTTAAGTTTCCCAGAGTTAAGTAAAGTCGCTTTATATCAGCAATGCGGGAAATATTTCATGCTAGGTAGCATCAACAAACAAAAGGGAATGCTATCATCTGGCGACAATATGCTTTATTCCGACACAAATGAATTTATAGTTACAGGGATTTACAAGACCTTCTACAGACCAAGAATAAGCACAGCCGACTATAACTGCATCTTTAATTTGCGTTTAAGATTTAAAGACGGAAGGGTGAGGGTTACTTTCTCTGATTTCACCTTGTATCCCTATGAACTTAAGTCGAGTTCATTCGGATGGTTTGGCTCAAATGGTTTTGGTATGGGTAGCACCAAGACACCGACAATGCTTGACGGAAAACCGGTAGAGCCAATGTATCTTAAGGGAAAGACTAAAAAGAGAAATAAGCTTTTCTTTTTGATGAACAGACAAGTAAGTAAAGTAATGACCGAACTCATTACCTACCTTAAACTTCCCAAAGACAAAGAAGATAACTGGTAACTATAATGGAAACAAAAGAAGATAAAACAAAAAAATATGAGGAACGGCATCGCTTCTGGACTGACAAAGCATTCGGCCAACTTTCCATGTCTATTGAGGTTATGTTCGCTTTGACGGTTGGTGTTCTTGGTTTCATTTTAAGCAACGACAAAATTTCATACAATTGTTGCTCATGCTGTTGCCATTGTGCTTGCAACCTTAAAACAATTGTCCTACTTATTTCTATTGCAACAATTGTGTTATCCATTTTTTGGGGACTGCTAAGTATGATTTCTCGCAACTTAGATTTGCGCCTTACAAGGCATGTAACTTATTTGAGAAAGAAGAATCACGAAAACATTAATAGCGAAGAAATAGATTCCGTTAACTTTGGTTGGTTTAAATTATTGGAGATTTTTTTCTGCGACTATAAAAATATAGAGTCGGGTGAGTATGCGAACCCAAACTTTATGAAACGTTTCAAAGAATTGCGCGGGACAACTAAGTGCTTAGGTAAGCTGACCTGGCGTTACAACAAGTATCAAATCGTTTTTTTGTTTGTAGGTATTGTGTCTTATGTTGTTTGTCGCTTAGTCAACACATGACAATACATCCACGCAAATACGCTCCCATTTGCTTTGCACCTGTTTAACCAAAAACATTTTATCTTCGTAAAAACATTTTACAATGGTTACTACTACCGACAAACTCACTCAAATACAGTTGGAACTGCTCAAAAGTTTCCGCTACATAGCTGACGAAAAGCAACTGAACGAAGTAAAATCGCTACTCAATTTTTATTTCCGTAGCAAATTAGATGAATCTATTAGCCGCGAAGAAAAGGACCGCGGCTACTCTGCTTACATTTATCAGCAATGGCTTGACAAAGAGAACAAGTAAAAGTTACGATTAGTGAAAATTGTTCTCGACACAAACAGTTTTATTAGTTGTATCGGCAAACTTTCTCCTTACAGAAATGTGTTTGATGCGTTTTTAAATCAGAAATACACGCTTTGCGTTTCTACCGAAATTCTTTTGGAGTATGAGGAGAAGTTCGACCAATTTTGGGGAGAGGACGTAACTCATAATTTACTTGCAACAATTCTCACTGCTGAAAACACATCTCTTCACGACATTTTTTACTTATTCCATCTCGTGCATGGTGACGTTGACGACAATAAATTTGCCGACACTTATCTTTCATCTAATGCCGACATTCTGGTTTCAAACGATAAGGACTTGCTTGCACTTAACCAAAACGACTTCCCGCCAATGCGTGTAATGAGGTTGGAGGAATTTTCAAAACTACTTGCAACTCCCGTCTGACAAAACAGCCCGTCAAATACATCCACGCAAATGCGCTCCCATTTGCTTTGCTCTGTTTATCTGTAAAGAATTTCAAAGCAAAAGAGAGCGCGTTGCCGCGCAGGGGTTTCTCTTTCGTGTGCAAGGTTTGCGCTTGGTTGACAGGTGAAGAAAATGTCCGCTTTAATTTCGTAGTGATGTCCACGGGTGGACATCAGTAAAGCAGCCGCTAACATCGCCTTGCCAAAAGCGCGGGCGAAGTCTTTAATTTTTCGTTTTGCCTTTCTTATTTAGTTTAGTGTTTGGTAGACAGAAAGCGCATTTTTAACCGCGCCTTCGGCAAGCCGTCAAACGTTAGCGGCAATGCCTAAATCGCAGTTGTAAGTAGTTGTGTAGGTTGGTCGCAAATACAAAAACAAGGGCGAAGCCCGTTTGCTATGCTTCAGCAAAAAGAAAGAGATAATGCTCGTCTATTTTTTATGCAAAGGAATTATCCCTTTCTTTTTGCGCTGACGCGCAAACAGCCAAATACAAAACACCCCTGTGCGACTTATAATTTACCTGAGAAGAACATCAAGTAAGGCAGGTAATTTATCAGCACTAACATTTCTACCACAAATAATACCGTTTTTGTCTATCAAAAAATTATCTGGTATTGCTCCGACACCATAAATAAGTGAAACTTCATTCTTAGCGCCACGAAGGTCGCTAACATTTTCCCACGTTAAGCCATTGCTTTTTATCCCGTTTAGCCATGAATCTCTGTTAAAATCCATAGATACCGCCACGACACGAAACCCTTTCGCTTTGTAGTTGTTATAGGTTGATATAATTTTCGGATTTTCCATCATGCAACCAAAGCACCAAGAAGCCCAAAACTCCAACAAGACTACGTTTCCATCAAAAGCTGAAAAGCTAATTTTTTTTCCACTTGTATCGCTTTGTTGGAAATCTATATATCGTTCTCCGATTTTAGGATTTTTATTCAACTGAATAAATTCGTTTACCTCACTGCCATATTGAGAAGTCTTATTCTCAGGGGTCAACAACTTAAAGAGAGTAACAACTTCGGTTTTGCCCCAAACGGTAGAATACACACTAAGCAAGTTCGCGCTAATAAGAGATGAAGGGAACGACTGAATGAATTTTTGGAAAACAATTTTCTCTGAAGAATCCAAATCTGAAAGATGGAGAGTTATCTTTTCTCGCATGGCTGTTGAAGTATCCCCATAATATGCCATGTTTAGACGTTCCCTCTCAGCAAAAATAGAACTAAGCCAAGCGTTAAGAGTATCCTCTTCGGTCTGAGTTATGGAGCCTTTAATAACCGCAGCAGCACATTTTTCTCCTTTTAACTCAAAACTTGTCTCTCCTTTTTCCAACCAAAATTTTCTTGCATTTCTAAACTCATTCAGGGTAAGTCTTACATGAATTGCCTTTGAATTAATTTGACCAACCAACTCAAACTTACCACCGATTATGACTGTGGAATCTAATACTTGGGAATTATCTAAGGCATATAAATAAACTGGTGTGCTATCAGCGAATGAAGGAGTGTTACCTTTTATGTGAAAACCTTCGGTGTATGAAGCATTCAAAGATACACTAACAAAAATACCCAAAATGGAAAAACACACACGACTGCCTCGGCAGATGAAAGTGAGAATCATTGGCAAGGTTGTTTAATGGATTACTTCCAATCTGAGATAATTCTTATCAGTGATTTTATATTCTGCTCCTCTATTGGCTCAGGTGTCATAGAATAAGTTGTAGTAATGTAAGTATAAATTGAATTCACTACATCGTCTAACGTTTGGTTGGGATAAAGCGGTTCAATTACTGCAACAACAGCATCTAATCCAGATGAATATTTGCTTCCAACACCTGAATATGGGTTAATGTATCTTAAAGCCATTTTTTACTTTTTTAGTAACACGAATGTAGATTTTCATTCAGCAAAGACAAATATTTTTCAGCTAATTTTTGCTGACCAACTTGTCTCACATTTGGTAATCTACTTCCAACATATCAACGCAAACCCACTCACATTTTGTTTTGACTCTGTTTAAATTCCGATAGAATCAAAACAAAAAGAGAGTGGGTTGCCGCGCAGGGTGTAGTCGTTGTATTCAAGTTTCACACTTGGCTGATAGGTATAGACAGTGACGACATAATTTTATTTAGTGAAGACGTAACGTGAATGTGAGTGGCACATGCCGCTAACATGTGGCTTAAACGAAATTGAAAAAAAGGGGGGTGAGGCGCAGCAGCGAAGTGTTGTCGTTCTTTTTTAGTTTAGCGTTGATGCAAAAAATGCGAACCACTTGTAGGTATTCTTCTCGTTTCTATTGTTCGCATTTTTTGCGGCAAGTGTCCGCATTTCTATCCCCCTTTTTTTCAACTATCGTTAAGCCCCCGACCGTTAGCGGCAATAATTTTGCGACAGTGCTACATTTGACCGACAGTTAAGAAAAATAGAATGCCAGACACAATTACACTTACGACAAATTGGGGATACAACTACTGGGAACTTGGTAAATCAGGTCGCTTCCCGACAACCAACATAACTGAACGACTTCCAGCTTGGAGACAGCTGAAAGCAAAATGTCCTTTGCCAGCAATCGGACTTTACACAGACCAATTTACCGACAGACGGTTTGATTATATCATCATCAAGGACATTAATGCTGAAACGGACGGCACTCCCTATTTTGACTATGAGTTTGTAGCAAAGGGTTTCAAAGAGAGTTGCTTCTTAGACGAGAAAGTCAATCGTAGTCGCAAAAAATTTTATTTCCCAGTTGACTGGTCGTTAATGTTGCAATCGCTTCGTGCTCTTGAACAACGACCGCCACAAAATTGGCTTGACCTTTTTGAGACAAATGCTCCTTTAGTTCAGACAGAGGTTACTGTTACGGAGACAACAGATTGGTCATCATATCTTGGACGATATTTTCTTGAGCTTCGTGACAGACAGCTTGGCAACGAAGAATTTGAAAACAGAGTTGCCACTTTACTTATAGCTTTAGGTTTTAAGGTTCTCCAAAAAGGACATCTCTTAGTGGGGACAGTTCCTGATGGAGTTGCAACTTATAGTGGCGACATAGGTTTAGTTTACGACTGCAAAAACTCAAACGGCTACATTCCAAACGCTGACGACATGAGAGCGTTGGAAAGCTACTA
Organism: uncultured Chitinophaga sp.; assembly: GCA_964615305.1. GTDB lineage: Bacteria > Bacteroidota > Bacteroidia > Chitinophagales > LD1 > Bog-950. The sequence goes on along the minus strand of CAZTNA010000036.1, from coordinate 8,675 downwards.
TCATGACGAGAGAGCAAAACACAGAGACCGACAAATGTTTCCGTGTTTCATCGCAAAAAAGGGCAACACTCCAATGGTGGGCGACAAACTTGTCATTTCTGTTGAGGCGTTGCTTTACGTTCTATTCAAAAAGTTGGCATCCGGCAATGACTTCAAACTTGACCCAATCAGAAATTTCTTTACGAACAGACGAGCATTTTCCATTGATAACATTAAAACTTATTGGGACTGACAACATGAGAAGTATTACAGCCGCTAACATGGCCTTGCCGCAAGCAGGGGTGCAGCGCATAATTGAAACTGTGTGCTTCTATTTTACATTCGTGCTTACCGAAAGTGTAGTGCTTCGTTCACCCCGCCTTCGGCAAGCCCCGAACCGATATACAAAATTTCGTTCGGTTCGCTGAAATGCGCTCCCTCTCTCTACGGCACTACGTTCGCTTGCTTCGCGCTCTCTTACGTGCCTAATTTTGTATATCGGAACCAGTGATAAAGTTTCTACGTCTTTCAAGAATCTATTTTGCCTTTACCGAACGAAACTTCGCATATCTATGTGTTGCCAAAATGGGCAGTCCCGAAACTTTAACCGCTGTTGCGCAGCTTTCGAAACTTGCAAATTGAATTGCATTTGCGTTTCTTCGCTTGCTCACATCGGCAACACTGGTTCCGTTGTGCGCAACCCTTTTTCAGCGTTTACATAACCCTCTCATGGCAGTTTTGACAACAGGACAAATACAAAAACACGGGCGAAGCCCATCGGCTATGCTTCAGCAAAATAAAAGAGATGATGCTCGTCTATTTTTTTAAACAAAGGAATCATCCCTTTCTTTTTGCGCTGACGCGCAAACAGCCAACAGCCCGATGCAATCGTTAAAAATAACCTTGTATATATTTAAACCATGAAAACAACAGCCCTACTTCTTCTACTCTTACTTAACACTTGTGCAACTGATAAACTCGCGCAACAAACAGGTGTAGAAGAAATCACTTTCGGCAGCGGTGGCGGTTTTACAGGTAAGGTTACTTCCTATGAGCTTAATACAAACGGACAGTTGACAGAAAAAGAAAATCCAAACGGTCTTTCAAAAAAGTTAAGTAAAGAATCAACCTCACAACTTTTCGCTTTGGCGCAAGGACTAAAAACTTATTCTTTCAACAAACCCGACAACTTATATTCGTTCATCGAAATACGAGCAAAAAAGAATACTAACAGAATTGTTTGGGGATTTGGTTCAACACAAGTAAGCGAACAGACAACACAACTATTCAACAAGCTAGTTGCACAAACAAAATAATCCATCGCATGAAAACTCTTTACACCAAACTCGTGCAACTCTCTGTAGTATTCTTGTTTTCACTTGCAACTTTCGCACAGACGAATACTTCTCAACTACCTGCACCCAAAGTAAATCCATTCGGTAGCAACGTCATTCAGGTGGGAGTAATTGCAACAACACCATACACCAATAACCAAATTCCAAGCACAGGCAATAAAGATTTACAGATTGAAACCGAAAACGGGTCATTCTATTTTTCCCTAAAAAAATACAAGCTGACAAAAGAACAAGTCAGCAACAACTTCAAATCGTGGTTGAAGTTAAATGACAACTACTCCTTTCAGCAAGTAAGCGAGCGCACAGACGACCTTGGTTTTACTCACATCAATTTCCAGCAACTTTATAAAGGATTTCCCATTGAAGGTCATATTGTAATGGCACACTTTAAAGATGGTCAAGCAACATCTATCAATGGTCAGGTTGCTGACATTGAGAACATTGAAACACGACAGAATATTTCCGAAACGAAAGCAGTCGAAATCGCCAAGAGTTACTCAAAAGCAACTAAACTCATCAATGAATATCCGGTGGAATTACTTATTGCCGCAATCCCAACTGAAACAGGAAACGAATACAGACTTGTTTACAAAGTGCGTATTGACATGGCACAACCGCTAACTATGTGTCATGTTTTTATAGATGCAACAACAGGAAAAGTTGTAAATAAAATTGACCTGATTGCTCATGCTGATACACCTGGCACAGCTACTACATTATACAGTGGAACTCAGTCAATAACTTGCGATAGTTACGGAGGTAGTTATCGTTTGAGGGAAAATACAAGAAAGATAGAAACGTATGATGCTACAAATTCCTACTTCATCAACGGAAGTGGTTTAGCAGGTTATTCCGATTTTATAACTTCTTCAACCACATGGCAAGGAGTGCCTCGGCTCAACTCTTTTACAATTTCAAACATCGCAACAAGTTGGTGGTATACATCTTTTGCGGATGAGCAACCTGACTTGTATATTGTTGTCAAGAATGGCTCTAATCAAACTGTCTATTCTTCGGGATATTACAACAACACATATCCGACCGTAACTTTTAGCAATCTCAATATCTATCTCACAACACCGCCATACACAGTTGAAATTTGGGACTATGATGCGGTTGGAGGCAACGATTTTGGAGGCAGCTATTCAATAAATACAAACGTTGGAACTTTTGCTTGGTCAGGTAACGGAAACAATGGTTATTACAATATACTTTCTTCTGGGCATCCTGCACTTGATGTTCATTGGGGGATGGAAAAAACTTATGACTTTTATCAAAGCGTTTTCAGCAGAAATAGCTTTGATGGTAATGGCTCAACAATAAAAAATTTCTTGGACCCATCCGACTTAGGTCCATTTGGAACTGCTGACCCCAACAATGCAGCAGCGTTACCTTCCCCTTATAATGTTATGGTTTATGGCTATGGTGCAGCTAACCTTATGAATCCTGTTGTAGGATTAGATGTGGAAGGCCACGAGTTCAGCCACATGGTAATAAATAATAACGGCAATGGTGGTTTGACATACCAAGGAGAGAGCGGAGCATTAAATGAATCTTTTGCTGACATATTTGGAACCTCTATTGAATTTTACTCTGGTATAAATGCTGACTGGACAATTGGAGAAGGAGTCATGATTCCAGCCCCCTTCATGCGTTCGATGTCAAACCCAAGCACTAATTCTTTATTGTTTCCATACAATGGTAATACATTAGACCTCAGACAACCTGATACCTACCAAGGTAACTTTTGGATAAATCCATCAAGTTCACAAGACAATGGTGGGGTTCATAGAAACAGTGGAGTTCAAAATTTATGGTTTTACCTTCTATCCCAAGGTGGTAGCGGAACAAACGACTTGGGTAACTCATACACAGTTACAGGTATAGGAATAAACCAAGCTCGTCAGATTGCTTATCGCAACCTTACAAACTATCTTACTCCATCTTCAAACTATTTAGCATCATTTTATGGTTCTCTTCAAGCAGCAGAAGATTTATACGGAAACCCCTCTACTCAGTATGATGCAGTCCGTGCAGCTTGGTATGCGGTAGGCATTGGTAGCAACCCATACACTTATTGTAGCGGTCAAACTTGGCTCACAGCTTCGAGCGGCACAGTTACCGATGGAAGTGGCAACGCTAATTACAACGACAATTCAAATTGCAAATGGGTAATTGCGCCACCGGGTGCTACACAGATAACTATCAACTTCACTCAATTCAATTTGGAAGTTGGTTACGATACAGTTTTTGTTTACGGAGGAACGGACACAACCGGAACACCGCTTACTTATACAGGAACAACACTTCCACCGACACTGCAAACTCCGGTAGGGCTTGGAGCAGTTTGCATTAAATTCAAAAGCGACATTTCCATCAATGGAACTGGTTGGTCGTTCTATTATACTACCACAGGAGTTACACCAACTTGTAGTGGAGGAACAGTTCTTTCATCCTCGTCAGGAACATTTAATGACGGTTCAGGCAGTGGCAACTATGCCAATAACCAAACTTGCGCTTGGTATATCGCGCCCCCGTGTGCAACATCTGTTACACTTTCTTTTTCTGCGTTCAATACTGAATTAGGTTATGATGGCATTATTGCTTTTGACGACCTCAATCAGTCGAACGTAATTCTGAATACATCGGGAACAACTATTCCAAGTGCGATTACATCAAATACAGGAACAATGCTTGTGTATTTTATTTCAAACTCTTATCAAACATTCCCCGGCTTTACAGCAAACTATACTTCAACCGGCTCTGCCTACTGTTCAGGCACTACCAACCTTAATACTTCCGACTACGGCACAATTACGGATGGAAGCGGGGCAAATAATTATTGCAACAATATGAACTGCCAATGGCTGATTCAACCACCACAGGCAACCACCGTTACTCTCAACTTTAATTCATTTGATGTTGAACCTGCCTCTCCTGATGGACAAACAATTCCTGATGCAGTTGAAGTTTATAATGGAACAACAATGGCAGCCCCATTGTTAGGAAGATTCTCCGGCAACAATTTGCCGCCTTCTGTTTCATCAACAGGCGGCAGTATGTTAGTTCGCTTCTATTCTGACCTTGAAACAACTGCTCAAGGATGGTCAGCAAATTATACTTCAACAAGTAATCCGTATTGCAACGGGCAAACAACCCTTACAGCACCAAGCGGCAATTTCTCTGACGGAAGCGGCACAAATCAGTATGCAAACAATACAACATGTTCATGGCTCATTCAACCGCCAAACGCAGCAACCATTACACTTTCATTTGTTGCCTTTAGCACAGAACTAAACAACGATGGTGTAATTGTTTATGACGGTGCAAATAATACGACCCCGATACTTGGGCAGTTTTCCGGAACAAACCTTCCATCTTCTGTTACATCAACAGGAGGTAGTATGTTTGTTGAATTTCTTTCAGGGGTTTCCGTGCGGGGCGATGGATGGACAGCAAACTATACTTCAACTCAAAACGCAGTTGCTCCGGTTGCTTCATTCTCTGCAGATAATACAAGCATCTGCCCGGGTAACTGCATTAACTTTACCGACAACTCAACCAATACGCCTACAGCATGGAGTTGGTCTTTCCCCGGCTCAAATACCCCGACCTCAACTGTAAAGAATCCAAGTAACATCTGCTATCCAAACACAGGAACATACAGCGTTACTTTGACGGCTTCCAATAGTGCAGGTGGTAATACAAGCACGATAAACAGCTATATCACAGTTAATCCTTTACCAACAACACCGTCAATAAATGTTACCCCATCTACATTCGTTTGTCAGGGACAAACCACAACGCTTACAGTTTCTAATCCTTGTGCCGGTTGTAACTATACATGGTCGCCAACTTTTCAAACAGGAACAACAATTCAGAATACAAGCACAGCGACTTTTTCTGTGAGTGCTTCTAATAACTGTGGTCAGGTTACTTCTAACTCAGTTTCAATAATTGTAAACCCTTTACCACCTACACCAACAATTACCAATAATTCAGGACTGCTCACATCAAGTTCAGCGTCAGGTAACCAATGGTATTTTAATGGTTCTCCGCTTAGTTCTCAAACTTCGCAATCATTATCTCCAACTCAAAGCGGTAATTATTATGTAATAGTTACAGATGGCAACGGATGCACTTCTGGTCAATCCAACACCATAAACTTTACTATGACAGGCATTGATGACAACTCTAAAACATCTGTTTCTATTTATCCAAATCCATCTACAGGGCTGCTTTACATACAATTTTCAGAAAGCGAAAAAAACGTATTGCTCGAATTATTTGATGTGGAAGGCAAGAAAGTCCTGAAACAACACTTGAAAGAAATTGTTTCAGGGCAACTTCAAAGTTTGAGTATTGCTGAATTGCCAAATGGGATTTATCAGTTAAAGTTGTCTGCAAATAGCATTACTACAAATCATCGAATAATCTTAACCAAGTAAAAACACTCCATGAAGAAACAACTATCAATCTTATTTCTAATTACATTACTTGTCAGTAAGAGTTTCTCTCAAAAGAATCTTGCAGAGGTAAACAAAATACAAGGGTTCTATGTGTTCGTTGACAATACACCAATTGCTGAATATGATGTTGTAGGTGAGGTATCACGCGATGGAGCAAGCAATGACCCTGACATAAAACACTCAGGTGCACAATATCAAGCTGTGCGCGACCATCTTCTTAAAAAAGCACGTTTGGCAAATTATCAGGCAGATGGTATAATTATTCATCTTGTAACAGGAGGAACAGACAAAGCAGAGATTTTAAAATTCAAGGACAATCAAAAAGATAAAAATCAAGCTAAAGTTCAGCAGGTTCAGGGATTATACATATTCACTGATTGCACACCAGTTTCAGATTATGAATACAAAGGCACAGTGAAATCTGTAGTGGGTTTGTTAAGTAGTCAATATAAAGTGTTCGAGATAGTTTAATAAAGAAGGTCAGAAAGCAATACGGAGAAGCGCAAGCCGTGATTTTTAAATTCGTTACGGGTGGCGCAGATACAGGCGATGCGATTGTGTTTAAGTAACCAATTCCATACAGCGTATTTTTCTTTACTTTTGCCGTAAACTTTTTCTGAATGAAGAATCAAAACAACTCATACCTATTGCCTATTTGCCTCTTGGCAGGTGCAACAATTTTGATTATTGCCGCCATTGCAACAATGCCCGAAAACAATTACAAACCTGCAGTAATGCCGGGGATAATCGCGGCACCTGTAATAATTAGCCCAATCATTAGGAAAGGTGAAGCCGTAAAATACATGCCCGTTCCCCGATATTCAGGAGAAAAATTAACCGTAATCGCATGAAACTCTCCGAACAACAACAACAAATTATCAGCAACTTTTTTGCTGACAAGCCGATTTTACGCGCTTATGTATTCGGCTCGTATGCGCGTGGGGATGCAGATGAAAGAAGCGATATTGACTTATTGATTGACTGGGACTATTCTCAACATATCGGTTGGGGTTATGTATCTGCATGGAGAGAGTTGAAAGAAAAACTAAACAAAGAGGTTGATTTTGTTTCAGTGAAATGGGTTGACCCCTCTTTGGAAGAAGCAATAAACCGCGAGAAGCAACTTATCTATGAAAGAAAAATTGGGTGACCTGCAACGCTTGCAGCATATCAGCAAGTGTATTTCCGATTTAGAAGAAATTTTGAAAGATGTTGATGCTGATTCATTTTACCGTAACAGTGAAAAGAAGTATGCGGTAGAACGGGTAATGGAAATTATCGGAGAAGCAATCAACAAAACCTCTAAAGAAACTTTGGCTAAGTCGAACCACCCTATTCCTTGGCGCGATGTGGTTGATTTCAGAAACCTTGTAACCCACGAGTATTTCAGAGTAGATTATACAATGGTTTACAAACTTGCTACGGAGGAAATACCGAAAATAAAAACCGCTATTCAACTCCTAATTACCGAATTACAGAAGTAATTACTTCTTCTGTTTGTTCCCTTTCAGCAACTCATTTATTTCTTTTAAGTAACCATTCTCCTGTTTCATCATTATAAACTCTCGTTCCAAATTCTGAAACTGTTCCTCCTTTTCAGACAGTTGATTTTTCAGTGTTTCAATTTCATTCTGCTTCTCTTCAATCAATTTGGCGCGCTCATTTGAAACGGTATCCGCTTTTGGCTTGCCATCCTCGATAACAAAGTGTTTAAAGAAATTATACTTCAAAGCGTTGCCAATCTTGTGCAGCGTTTGAACGTCTATACTCTCCTTCCCGCACAGGTAAACAACATTACTCGCGCTCATATCAATATCATCTGCCAACTCGCGCTTTGTTTTATGTTGCTCTTCTAACAAATCCTCAATCTTACCGCCTACATGAATGTAATTGCTCATAACTCTTATGTTTTGGTGAAAAAATCTTGTTTTCTCCTATAAAAGAACGTAGTCGCTCGGAAAATATTCGATAGTCCGTTAAATAAATCAATGCTCACGACTAAACATTAGATGCTCACTGCAAAACAATCCATATAAGCGACAAATAAATTAACGCTCTTTGTGAAATAGTGAATGCTCACAGCAAATCATTAAACAGTGTTTGCGAAGAAGTCAGCCAAGCGTTTCATGCAATCAACTGAAGCGTTAAAACATACGAGTAGCGTTACGAAACAATCAACACTTCCATTGAATAATACGACTGTGCCATTCAATAAAATCATTAGCGTGGGAGCGCAAGCGACTGAACGTGGAAACCAAAGAAATCGGTTAGTAAATCAGAAAGAGCGAACAGCGCATCAAAGTCAACAAGACCTACCTTTATTCAATCGAGCAGTCAATCATAGAAGCTGACGACTAAAAAAGTTCAGTCTGCAACCTCATCACAAAACCCCACCAGTCGCTCAAACTCTAACAGCAGCGTCACAATTAATTGCACCGGTAAATAAATTCGCAAGACAAGCACATTTACTCCCAGTGCCGGACAAACAAACAGCCGGACAAATACATCCACGCAATGCGCTTACATCCCGCAGCAGCATTCATGTAAATTTTAAAGGTATTTGCTGCGGGAAGAAAGCGCAAGCCGCGCACAGGTTCGTGCTTCGTGAACACAATTTCTATTTTAAAGACAGGCAAACTAAGTGACGACATAATTTGCTCAGAGAAGCCCTCGTGTGGACACCGATAGGGCAGACGCACAACATCGGCTTGCCAAAAGCGCGGGTGAAGTCTTTAATTTTTCGTTTTGTCTTTCTTAATTAGTTTAGTGCTGGCGGACAGTTGAGCGCATTTCTAACCGCGCCTTCGGCAAGCCGTAAAACGATATACAAAATTTCGTTCGGTTCGCTGAAATGCGCTCCCTCTCTCTACGG
>CAZTNA010000035.1:0-13924 GCA_964615305.1 uncultured Chitinophaga sp. | reverse complement strand
TGGCGGCTCCCTGGGGCATCTGCGCGGCCTGGCCGAGCACGCCCGCGCCGAAGGCGTCTATCACGGCATCTGCCGTGGCTACAAGGCGCAGCACCGAGACGAGTATCTGAGGGAGCATCCGCGCTTGCTGCAGCTACGTGCGCATGTAGCGCACCAGATGCGGATCACGCCCGACGATGCGCAGTGGTCGCTGCAGCGCCTGCTGCACGAGCTGGCCGACTTCGAGGCCTACATGGATTCGCTGTGCGAAGTCAAGTGGGACGAGAAGGCTATCAATACCGTTGTCACAGTGGGCAAAAACGCCATGCTCGACGCCGCCCTGGCCGGCTCCAGCTACACCGTCACCGGCCCGTACATGGGCCTGATTGGCGCCGTGAGCTACTCCGCCATCGCCGCAGGCGACACCATGTCCTCGCACAGCGGCTGGACGGAGGCCGGCGCCACCAATGCGCCCACCTACACCGGCCCACGCAAGACCGTCGCCTGGAGCGCGGCGGCATCCGGTTCCAAGTCGCCCAGCTCGGCGCCGGTCTTTGCCATCACCGGCACCGGCACGGCCAAGGGTGTCTTCATGGTGTTCGGCTCCGGCGCATCGAGCACCATCGACAACACCAGCGGGACGCTGTTCTCGGCGGGGCTTTTCAGCGGCGGCGACGAGGCGGTGGTGAACACCAATACCCTCACGGTCACCTATTCCATCAGTCTCTGACCATGCTTACTCCTGACCAACTCACAACCCTGCGCGCTGCGGTACTGGCGGATCAGACCGCATCGGCGTTCTTCGCCGATGCGGGCGATGCCGCAGGCTTGCAGCGCCACCTCAACAGTGCATCCACCTTCATCGTCTGGCGCGCGTCTGTCACGCAAGACGAGATCATGCAAAACGGCTTCGACTGGACACGGGTGGACAACTTGTCTGTCGGCCTGTCGCGCGTGTGGGAGTGGATGTTCGCCAACGAAACCCGGACCATCGACCCGCGCAAAGCGAATGTCCGCGCAGGCATCGAGGCGGTCTGGAAGGGCAATGCTGCTGACCTCGCTGTACGAGCTGCCGTCTACGCGCACTGCAAGCGCCCGGCCACCGTCGCCGAGCGGATGCTGGCCGCTGGTGTTGGCACCGATGCGAATCCGGGTTTGGCCACCTTCGAGGGCGATATCTCCGCGCTCGACGCCGCGATGCTGATCTACAAGGACGACGGCACCATCTGGACGGCCTGACGCATGGCCAAGACAATCACTGGCCAGGTGCTGGTCTCCAGCGCCAGCAATGGCGCAGGCTCTACGACTCGTGGTCGCCTGGACGTTTCGGCCGCCGACGGCGGCGAGATTCGCTGGCGCATTACCAACGGCGGCACCGGTCCCACTGTGCAGTGTGAAGCGCGCATCCTCGTGGCGCGCAAGCAAGCCAGCATGCCGGCAGCGGCAGCGGAGGGCACCGGCGACGATGCGTGGAAGCAGGTCTACGTGCAGGGTGGCGGCACAACTGCCAGCGCATCCACACGCGGCACGTACACCTTCGGCCCCGAGGTCGCCTACGTGGAGGTTGAGTTCACCGGCAACACCGGGCAGGCGGTCACGGTCGAGTGCACGGGTGACAGCTACGCGTACTGAGCGGGAGGCCTGACATGGCGCGCATGCGTGGCATCCTGCGGCCGTGGACGCAGCAACCGCAGGGGCCTGTCGAGCTTGGCGCGTTCCGTCCATGGCTGGTGTGGACGGCGGCTAATCCGCGTGTGCTGATTGGTCCAGGATGGACGGCGGGAAATTTCAGTGGCACGCAAACGATTACAAGCGCTGGACAGGCCATCGCTCACAACGGGTCGTCGCAGCTTGAAAATTTTGTCCTCGCGCCCACGGTCCTGAGTGCGTATCCGGTATGCATCGGCGGCGCATTCACGGTAACCGACAACACGGCAGGCATCCGTACTGCTGTCGGTATCGGTGGCGCGGTTGTGTCGAGCGGGTTGTATGGTGGGGTCGGGCACTACACGAGCGGGTTGATTTCGTCGTGGTTGCGCGTGCGGTCTAGCTATTCGCATGCCGAACTGACAGGTCCTGCGGCTGTGGTGGGACAACGATACAACGTTGTTCGTATTTCCCGTGCTCGCACGGACCATACGTTGTTCGTCAACGGCGTTCGGTATACCGGCAGCACCGATAGCTTTGATCCGGATGGGGTTGATGCGTGGAAAAATTTCACCATTGGCGCCGCTATTCGCGATACCACTGCCGTATTTCACGGCAATCAGTCCGTGCACCTCGGCTTCTGGGGGCTGCAAGACCCAGGCGATGAGTGGGCCGAACGTTGGTCGCGCGACGAGTGGTACTTGTTCGAGCCGCGCCGCATCTGGGTGCCGGTGGGTGTTGGAGGTGCCACAGACTACCCCGTCACCAGCGCCGAATCAGTCACGGCCACCGATGCGGCTGGTGTGGTCATCGGCTACGTCAAGATCGGTGCCGAGAGTGCGAGCGCGTCGGATGCGCAGGATCGCGCAATCGGATATGCGGCTGCGGCGGCTGAGAACACCCTGACGCTGCACTACGAAATCGCAGCACTCGGTTCGACGCACGAGGTCAAGGAGGAAGGCCAGACAGCGACGGATGCCGTCAGCTCGACGAGGGCCATGACCAAGCATGTTGGCGAACTGGCCACTGCAACCAATGCGCAGAGCATTGTCGCAGCCCTGAGTGGCACGCTGGCCGAGACCACATCGGCCGCAGATGCCGTCAACGCCTCGGCATCAGGCGACTACGCCGGCACGGTCACCGAGTCCGGCAGCGCAGCCGACGCCCAGAGCATCGTCGCAGCGCTCACCGCCACCCGCGCCGAGTCCGCCACTGCCGCAGACAGCGCCTCGGCGGTGCGCGCCATCGCCGCCCTGCTGGCCGAAGCCGCCAGCGTCGTCGACGCGATCAGCGCCAGTGCCGCCGGCGACTACGCCGCCAGCGCCGCCGAGATTGCCAGCGCCGTTGACACGGTGTGGCAGGCCGCCGCCTTTGTCGGGGCCCTGGCCGAGAGCGCCAGCGCCCTGGACACCGTGAGCGCCGGCGGCCAGCTCGCCGGCGCGGTGGCCGAGGCCGTGGCGGCCCTGGAATCGCTCTCAGCGGTCACAGGCAATGTTGCCCTGGGGTCACTGGCCGGCAGCCTGCGCGAGGCCGCCTACGGTCGTCCTGTGGCCTCCAGCGGGCCCGCCCGCCGGCCCGGGACCATGATCAGGAGATAGGGGAGATGGGGCTCAAAATCATCACGCCGCGCAGCACGCCGATTCCCATCGCCGACCTGCGCCTGCACCTCAAGCTCGACGCCACCGGCGGCTCGCACCCCGACGACGCGCTCATCCTGGCGCAGGCCGACGCCGCCGCCGATCTGTGCCAGCACCACACCGGCCGCGCCGTCGGCGCGCAGACCGTCGAGCTCGCGCTCGATGCCTTCCCCGCCACCGTGGCCATCGCGCTGCCCCTCGGCCCCGTGCAATCCATCACCAGCCTCAAGTACATCGACACGGCCGCGGCCGAACAGACGCTCGCCCCCAGCGCCTACACGCTGGACGACTACGGCATCCCTGCTTACCTGGTGCCGGCCGTCGACACCGTCTGGCCCGGCACGCTGGCCACCGTCAATGCCGTCAAGGTGCGCTATCTCGTCGGTGATGCCGTGCTTCGCCCCTCCATCCGCGCCGCCATGCTGTTGCTCGTCGGACATCTGTACGAGCACCGCGAGGCCGTCTCCAGCGGCACCTGGAGCGAGCTCCCCATTGGCCTGCGCGCCCTGCTCGACGTCGAGCGCGACTACTCCGGCGCAGGAGGCATCTAGCCATGCAGCTCGGCCGCCTCGACCGCCGCGTCACCCTCTACAGCCGCGGCACCCCCACGCTGGACGCCGCCGGCCAGGACGCCATTACTTGGGTGGCGGTGGCCACCGTCTGGGCCCAGCAGATCAGCCAGCGCAGCGCCGAGGCCTTCGCCGCCGCCCAGGTGGGGGATGAAGACGTCATCGAGCTGCACATCCGCCATCGGGCCGACGTGCTCACCACCTGGCGCCTGGAGCTCGATGCTGTTGGCTACGACATCATCAGCGTGCAGGACTTCGGCGGGCGCAAGGATCGCACGCGGCTGCTGTGCCGCAGGGGGGTCAAGGATGGCCGCTGATGGCGTGTCGGTAGATGTCGGCGGCTTCGAGCAGCTCGCCCAGCGCCTGCGTGAGATCGCACCTGCCATGCGCAAGCGTGTGCTGCGCAATGCGCTGGCCGCTGGTGGCCGCCTGGTGCGCGACGAGGCGCGCCGTCATGCGCCGGTGCTGCGTGCCGCAGTGCCGTACCGCACGGCAGGCCTGGTGCGCAAATCGATCGTCGTTCGCACCTCAAAAATCGCCCGGCGCGCCGGTGACGTGGGTGTGTTCATCAACGTGCGTCCGGCCAAGGCCGGACTGCGCGGCGCGCGCAGCAAGAGCGATCCGTACTACTGGCGTTGGCTGGAGTTCGGGACGGTCAAGATGCGAGCCACGCCATTCCTCAAGCCCGCCGCGAGCCGGCTGCAGGGTGCGGTGCCGATCATCAGCGCGGCGGTCGGCCGCTGGATCGACAAGATCAACGCCAGCGGCAGGGTTGTCCCATGAGTGCCGAGAGCGATTTCCGCGCCGCGCTGCTGGCCGCGCCAGCCGTCACTGCACTGGTCGGCCAACGGGTGGCGGTCGATCGCATGGAGGAGGGCGCGCCGTTCCCATTCGTGGTCTTCGCCAGGACATCGAGCGAGATGCAGTACGCAATCGACGGCGCCCTGCACGGCACGATGGTCGTGCTCGAGGTGCAGTGCTGGGCCGACAACGTGCTGGCCGCCGGCGCGCTGGCGGACGCAGTAGCCAACGTCATGCTGACGCAACTGCCGCACCAGGTGATCGGGCGCAGCAGTGGCTACGACCCGGACACCGGCCGCAGCCTGGCCAGCCTCACTGTGTACTGGTGGGAGCTGCCTTAGCAGATCCACCAACAAGACCCGGTCCATCGTGACCGGCCCATGACGGCCCGCACCAAGCGGGCTTTTTTTTGACCAGCAAAGGAGCGCCATCATGGCCATCACTCTCGCAACCGGCACGCAGGTGGCCATCGCGTCTACCTACGGCACTGGCTTTACCATCACCGGCATCAGCAATGCCAATCCGGCGGTCGCCACGCTCAGCGCTTCTCATGGCGTCATCGTGGGCGACATCATCGAGGTCACCACCGGCTGGGACTTGCTCAACAAACGCCTGGTGCGTGTGTCCGTCGTCAGCGTCAATGACGTGACGCTGGAGGGCATCGACACCAGCAGCACCACGAACTATCCGGCCGGCTCCAGCGCCGGCACCGGGCGCGAGGTCACCGCTTGGACCAGCGTCACCCAGATCCAGTCCGTCGCCACTAGCGGCGGCGATCTGCAGTTTGCCGACATCACCACCATCGCCGATCGCACGGCCAAGCAGGTGCCCACCATCCGCGGCGCGCAGCAGATCGACTTCACGGTGTTCGACGACCCCGCGCTGTCCTGGTATCCGGTGGCCTTGGCCGCCAGCGATGCCAACTCCATCGTCGGCCTGCGCATCGTCTTCCCCAACGGCTCGCGCCTGCTGGCCAACGGCTACTGGAGCGTGCAGACCACGCCCACGGTGGCGGTCAATGCGCCGCTCACCGCGCAGCTGGGCTTCTCCGCCGTGGCCACCCCCACCCGCTACGCCACCTGATCCGCATGGAGCTCGACGACCTCAAGCGCCGCGCCCGCGCCGCGCGGCAGTTCCAGGTGGTGGTGCAAAGCGGCGTGGACGGCATCGCCGTCGTCACCATGCAGCTTTGCGTACCCACCCGCCACGAGGCATCCGTGGCGTACATGCACTCCAGCGACGGCGCCCGAGCCATCACCGACGTGCGCTTCGAGCGCGCGCTGCTGCTGTCCTCCATCGTCGGCTGGAGCGGCGTGCAGGTGCGCCACGTGCTGCCCGAGTCACCGCAGGCCGGCGACGCCATCGAGTACGACAGTGCCGCCGTCGCCCTCGTGCTCGACGCCCAGCCTGCCTGGGAGGACCTGCTGCTGCCCGAGCTGCTCACGCGCCTCACCGCGCGCAACACCGCGCTGGATACAGCCACAAAAAACTGAGCGCGCGCCACCAGTGGGAGCGCGACCAGCAGCAAAGCAATGCGCTGGTCGAGCAAGGCCTGGGCGAGGCCATAGGCGGCCCGCCAAGCCTCGATCCGCTGGCGGCGCATGCATTGCACTGCTGGCACTTTTGCGGCGGCTGGCGGCCCGATCTGTGGCCTCTGTACGCCGCTCTGTACCCGGTGCCTGACTGGCACCAGCTCATCGACGCGATGAGCGCCGTTCGTGGGATGGACTGACACCATGGCACTGGCTACTCTTTCGGTCGATCTTGTCGCCAAGATGGCGAGCTTCACCGCCGACATGGGCAAGGCCGCGCGCGAAAGCGAGCGCACCGCCGAGCGCATCAGCCGCGCTTTCGGCGGCCTCAAGACCGCCGCCGCCGGCCTCGTGGGCGCCATCAGCCTGGGCGGCATCGCCGCGCTGTCCAAGCAGGCCATCGACAGCATCGACGCCCTCAACGACTTGCGCGACGCCACCGGCGCCAGTATCGAAAACCTCTCCGCGCTGGAGGACGTGGCAGCCCGCACCGGCACCAGCTTCGATGCCGTCGGCGCCGGCCTGGTCAAATTCAACGCCACGCTCAAGGATGCGAAGCCCGGCAGCGACACCGAGGCCGCCTTCAAGGCCCTGAACCTCTCGCTCGCCGACCTCAAAGCGCTCGACCCCGCCGAGGCCCTGCGCCAGACCGCCGTGGCCCTGTCGCAGTTCGCCGACGACGGCAACAAGGCGCGCCTGGTGCAGGAGCTTTTCGGCAAGTCGGTGCGCGAGATCGCGCCGTTTCTGAAGGACCTGGCCGAGCAGGGCAGCCTAGTGGCCAAGGTCACCACCGAGCAGGCCGAGGCGGCCGAAAAATTCAACCAGGAGCTGTTTGGCCTCCAGAAAAACGCCCAGGACGCCGCCCGCGCTCTGGCCTCCGACCTGGTCATCGGCATCAACCGTGCCGCCACTGCATTTCGCGAGAGCGGCCTGCTCGCATCGGTCAAGACGCTGCTGTTCGGCGACCAGGGCCACCAGCGCAATGTGCGTCTGGTCGAGCTCACCGACCAGTTGCTGCAGGCCGAGAGTGGACTGCAGAAGCAGCGCGCGGCGGGCTTCGGCGACGACAGCCGCTACGTCAAGTCCTCGCTCGACCGTGTGGCCGCCATCAAGCGCGAGATCGGCACCCTGCAGGCGCTGCGCAGCGTCAACAACCACGACAACCAGTCGGCGGCCGAGACGGCGCGACTATATGGGCGCCGGGCCAGCATCGACCTGTCTGCGGTGGTCGAGACCGGCGGACGTACCCGCCGCACCAGCGGAATCAAGGCCGAGAAAGATGAGATCACCGACGCCGAGCGCGCCCTGGCCAGCTACGTCGAAGGCCTCCAAAGCGCCATCGACCGCACGCAGGACCTGTCCGCCGAGCAGGAGGCACTCAACTTTTTGCGTGGGCTGGGGGCCACCGGCGAAGTCTCGCAAGTGCGCGAGCTGGTCACCGGCCTCGCCCGCCAGATCGACGACTCGCGTCGCCTGCGCGCCGAGAAAGAGGCGCTGCTGGGCATCGACCGCGAAATCGCCGAGCAGGAGAAGGCCGCTGCCGACGCGCGCGAGGCCCGCATCGAGCAACTCCTGTCCGTCACGCCCACCGCACGGCTGGAGAAAGAGCGCGCCGACATGGTGTTCCTCACCGAGCTCTTCGAGCGCGGCCGCATCGGCGAGACGCAATACCTGGAGGCCGTCACCGCGCGCTTGGGCATCACCAACGAGCGGCTGGACAAGACCAAGAGCCTGGCCGAGGAACTCGGCCTCACCTTCACCAGCGCCTTCGAGGACGCGATCGTCGGCGGCAAAGGCTTCTCCGCGGTGCTCAAGGGTCTGGAGCAGGACATCTTGCGCGTGGTGACCCGCAAGGTGGTCACCGAGCCACTGGGCAATGCCATCTCCGGCGCGCTGAGCAGCAGCGGCGTGGGCGGCCTGTTCAGCGGCATTTTCGGCAAGCTCTTCGGCAGCTTCGCCGGCGGCGGCTACACCGGCGACGGTCCCCGCGCCGGCGGGCTCGACGGCATGGGCGGGCGCCTCGCGCTCCTGCATCCGCGCGAGACCATCGTCGACCACGCGCGCGGCCAGCGCGTCGGCAACAGCGTGTCCATCGTGGTCAACCAGTCCTTCGCCCCCGGCACCAGCCGCGCCACCACGCTGCAGGCAGCGGCCGACGCGCGCCGCCAGCTCGAGTTCGCCGGGAGGAACCTGTGAGCATCACCGTGTTCTCCGACGTGATCCTGCCCGCCGCGGTCATCGCTGCGGGCGTGCGTGGCCGCCAGCGGCGGCGCACCAGCCGCGCCAGCACCCAGGGCGGCCACATGCAGGCCAACGTGTTGTGGTCGCGCACCCTGCGCCAGTACGAGATCGGCTACATCCCCATGCTCGCCGCGCAGTGGCTTGCCATCGAAGGCCTGCACGAGGTCACTGAGGGCGGCGCCTACGGTTTCCTACTCGTCGACCCGAAGGACTCGAGCGCCACCCATACCGATGGCATGCTCTACCCCAGCATGGCCGGTGCACTGGCAGGCACCAGCGGCACCGGCTACGGCGTGCCCTCCTACAAGCTGCACAAGCGCTACACCTCCAGTGGCAGCACCCGCACCAAAGACCGCAGCGTCACCCGGCCGAAGTCGGTCATCGAGATCAAGCGCGGCGGCTCCACCGTCACGCTCGGCGCTGGGCCCGGTCAGGCCTCGGTGGACTACGACACCGGCACCGTCATCTTCGTCGCCGACAGCTCCAGCACCGTCACCGCCATCACGGCCGGCGCCAGCACGCAGGTCACGCTCACCGCTGCACTCTCGGGCGTGGCCATCGGCGAGCGGCTCTACCTCTCGGGCATCGGCGGCGCCGACGCCGCGCTGCTCAATGGTCTCTCGCACGCCATCACCGGCATCAGCAGCAACACCTACACGCTGAGCACCAACACCGCAGGCAAGACGCTCACCGTGGCCGGCAGCGGCTACGCCTACCCGCAGAGCACCGAGACGCTCACCTGGCAGGGCGACTTCTATGTGCCGGTGCATTTCGCCGGCGACGAGATCGACTGGGAGTTGGTGCGCAGCGGCCCCGCCAGTGGCCGCCTCATCGCCGGGCCGAGCGTGCTGCTCGACGAGGTGCGAGAGTGAAGTCCCTTGCCCCCCTGCTGGCCGCGCACCTGGCGCAGGGCACCACCACCGTGGCGCACCTGCTGCGCATCGTGCGCGCCGACGGCGCCGCCTACGCCTTCACCAGCCTCGATCGCAACCTGGTCGTCGACGGCATCACCTACAGCGCCGCGCAAGGCCTGGACGTGTCTGGCATCGTCGGCGCGGCCGGCCTGGCGGTGGAAAACCTCGAGCTCACCACGCTGCACGACGAGACGCTGTTCACCACGCCCGAGGTGCTCTCGGGCCTGTGGCGCAATGCCGCCTTCACAATCTCGGAGGTCAACTGGGCTAGCCCGAGCGACGGCGTGAACATGCTGCTCAAGGGCAGCTTCGGCGAGGTGCAGGTGCTGCGCGACACCGTGGTCGTCGAGCTGCGCGGCCTGCAGCAGCCGCTGCAGCAGCCCATCGGCCTGGTCATCAGCCCGCTGTGCCGCGCCCGGCTGGGCGACGCCGCCTGCACCAAGGTGCTCACCAGCTTTACCCACGCGACCACCGTCACCACTGCCGGCCAGCAGGTGATCACCGCATCGGCCCTCGCCCAGGCGGCGGACTACTTCGGCAACGGCATCCTCACCTTCACCTCCGGCGCCTGCGTCGGCCTCTCGCAGCGCATCAAGACGCACGCCAGCGGCGGCGTGCTCACCCTCACGCTGCCCATGCTGCTGCCGGTGGCCGCCGGTGATGCCATCACCGTGGTGGCCGGTTGCCGCAAGCGGCTGGACGAGGATTGCCGCCAGAAGTTTGCGAACGTCCTCAATTTCCAGGGCGAGCCTCACCTGCCCGGGCTCGACGCCCTCACCAAAGCGCCATGACCGAGTCCGGCAGCAACCATATGGGCGAGGTGTTCACCCCTGCTCCCGGCATCACCCGCGCCCAGGTGGTGGCCGCCGCCCGCCGGTGGATCGGCACGCCCTACCAGCACCAGCAGCGCCTGCGCGGCATCGCGGTGGACTGCATCGGTCTGCCCATGGGCGTGGCGCGCGAGCTCGGTCTCATCAGCCCCGGGTATGACGTGCAGGGCTACGCCCGCACGCCTGACGGCCACACCCTCATGCACCTGGCCGCCACCCACATGCGCCGCCGCGGCATCGACACGCCACTGGCCCCCGGCATGGTGATCGTCTGCGCCGTGGATCTGGAGCCCAGCCACTTCGGCATCCTGGCCGACTACGCGCACGGCGGGCTCTCGCTCATCCACGCCAACGCGCGCGCGCACCCGCCGCGCGTCATCGAGACGCGGCTGCTGTTCTCGCGCGGTCTGCGCTTCGTCGCCTCGTTCGACTTGCCCGGAGTGAGCGCGTAATGGCCCAGCTCGTGATTGCCGCCGCTGGTGCCGCGCTCGGCGGCGCCATCGCCCCCGGCGTCGTGGCCCTGGGCATGACCGGCGCCAGTATCGGCTGGACGGTCGGCAGTCTCGTCGGCTCCATGTTCGGCCCCACGCAAAAGGGTCAGGGCCCACGCCTGGGCGACCTGCGTGTATCCGGCAGCAGCTACGGCGCCGTCGCGCCTTGGGTAGCCGGTACTCCGCGCGTGGCCGGGCAGGTGATCTGGGCCAGTAGCAAGCGCGAGATCGCGCACACCGAATCCCAGGGCGGCAAGGGCGGCGGCGGCAGCGAGTACACCACCTACACCTACGAGGTCGACCTGCTCATCCTCCTGTCGGAGAACCCCTACAGCGGCATCTCGCGCGTGTGGCTCAATGGGGCGCTGGTGTGGAACAAATCCAGCACCTCGAGCGCCGCTACCAAGGCCGCCAGCGACGCCTACACCGGCTGGACCAGCATCACCCACTACGACGGCGACATCGCCCAGCTCCCCGACCCGGTGTACGAGGCCGCAGTGACCACCGCCCTGGCCCCCGCCTACCGCGGCCGCTCCTGCGTCCTCATCGAGGCGCTGCAGCTCGGCAGCGGCGGGCAGATCCCCAACCTCACCTTCGAGCTCGACGACGCCTGGGATGGCGACCACGCCGCTGGCGACGGTCTCACCCGGCTGCAGGTCACCTTTGCCGGCGCCAGCTCCAACGACCTGTCTCCCTTTGCCAATGGCCCCGGCACCAACGACGAGGCGAGCGTCTTTGACGGCTACTGCCGCATGCTGTTCGACAGCAACGCCAACCCCAAGTCGCTGCTGTGGAACGACGTCGACATCGTGCTGCCGTCGGCCACCGCACCGCTGACGGCCGAATTCTTTTTCCTGGCGACCGAGATCAGCCATTCGCCCGGCGACGCAGTCAAATTCGCCCAGCTCAGTTTCAACTCCACCGGCTTCGATTTCGTCATCCCGCCCTATAGCGGCGGCCAGTCGTACACCAAGATCCGCATCGTCCAGAGCGGCTTTGCCGACGTCTATTGCGACACCACGGTCTACGGCACGATGCATCACGTGGCGCTGGTCAATCGCAGCACCGGCACCGACATCTACCTGGACGGAGTGCGCGTGATCACCGCGCGCGCACCGTACTGGACCGGCTCGCAGGGCACATTGCAGCTCGGCGGAGTCGGCCGCGGCGACACGCAGGTCGACTACTACGGCTGCCGGGTGCGCTACGCCGAGATGTACTCCGGCGCCAGTTTCACGCCCCCCAGCGGCGTCGATGCCTGGGGCGCCCCATGAGTACCATCACCACCGTTTCGGCCGCCGTAGCTGCCCTCCTGGCCCGCGCAGGGGTATCGCCGAGCGACTACGACATCTCCGAGCTCTCCGCCATCACCACCCCGGTACGCAGCATGTACCTCAGCGCCGTGGCGCCCACGCGCACCGCGCTGGAGATGCTCGCGCAGTGCTACTTTTTCACCTGGGTCGGCGGCGAAAAGCTCA
The DNA here is from genome assembly GCA_964615305.1 of uncultured Chitinophaga sp. Lineage (GTDB taxonomy): Bacteria > Bacteroidota > Bacteroidia > Chitinophagales > LD1 > Bog-950. Next base: position 1,805 of record CAZTNA010000035.1, on the reverse strand, counting down.
CGGCCCGCCGCCGTGGCGGCGCGCCGGTGGCCACCATCCCCTGGGCCGACCTGGGCGCCGACGGCAGCGCCGACTGTCTGCCGCTGCGGCTGGCCAGCGAGCTCGAGGTGCCCGCGCAGATCGCGCTCACTTACGACAACGTGGGCAACGACTACCAGCCCGACACCCAGTACAGCGACCGCATCGTCTCCGAGCAGGTCAACACCGAGACGCTGCAGGTGCCGCTGGGTTTCACCGCCGCCGAGGCCAAGGCCATCGTCGACGCGCTCCTCATCGACAAGCTGATCGGCATGACCACGGCCACCATCGCCGTGGGCCGCGCGTACAGCGCGCTGCAGTGCGGCGACGTGGTGCTGGTGCTCGACGAGGATGGCAATAGCTGGCGCATGCTCATCGTGCGGGTGGAGACGGCCGACGGCGTCTTCAAGCTCGACCTGCGCCAGGACGACGCCACCATCTGGACGCAGCCCGGCACCACCGGCGGCGGCACGCAAGGCCAGTCCACCGTGCTGGCCGCGCCCGCCACCACGCTGGAGCTGCTCGACATCCCGCTGCTCACCGACGCCGAGAACCGCCCCGGCCTGTACGCCGCAGCCTGCGGCGGCACCGCCGCCTGGTCGGGCGCCGGCGTGTACGACAGCACCGATGGCACCAGCTACAGCCTGCGCACCACCATCGACGCCGCCACCGCGATCGGCACCTGCACCACCGTGCTCGGCGCCTGGAGCGGCGCCACCGTGTTCGACGAGACCAACACCGTCACGGTCAACGTGGGATCGGTGCAGACCCTGTCGAGCTACACCCGCGACCAGGTGCTCACCGGCGCCGCCCCCGGCTACCTGGTGGGTAGCGAGCTGCTCTACGCGCTCAATGCCACGCTCTCCAGCCCGGGCGTGTATGTGCTCTCGCGGCTGCTGCGCGGCCGTCGTGGCACCGAGTGGGCCATGGCCGGCCATGGCGCCTCCGAGCGCTTCGTGCGGCTCGACGCCACAGGCGGCGTGCGGTTCCTGCCGCTGGACGCCGGCGACTTGGCCGGCCTGCGCTACTACAAGGGCGTCTCTACCGGCCAGCGGGTGAGCGCCGTCACTGCCGAGACCATCACGCCGCTGGGCATCACGCTCAAGCCCTTCGCCCCGGTGGATGCGCGGGTGGACCGCAGCGCCAGCGACCACGTCATCACCTGGCGGCGCCGTACCCGGCTCTCGACTCGGCTCACCGGCGCGCTGCCCATCTCCTGCCCGCTGGGCGAGGCCAGCGAGGCCTACGAGGTGGAGATCTTCGCCGGCTCCGCCCAGGCCAGCGCCGGCACGCCGGTGCTGCGCACCCTTGCCACCACCAGCCCGAGCGCCACCTACACCAGCGCCATGCGCACGGCCGACGGCACCGGCTCGGCCATCGTCTACCTGCGGGTCTACCAGCTCTCGGTCGATGTGGGCCGCGGCTACCCGCTCATCACATCTGCCTGAGAGGGCACAGTCTGAGTAGGAATGCCAGTCACCCGACACCCCCTCAACAGATCCGTGTATGCGGAGCTACCGCACACGGCTCTTGCCTCGGGTCGTGACGATCAGACGTTGGTTCGGGTAGGGATGGCAGATATGAGGACGAGGCAACCAATGATCGACGATTCGATGCATGCGCTTCCAGCTCAGGTCTACAGCACGCCAGAGCGCATTCGCCAGATCTTCCCCAGCTCCGTGCCGACGCTGGAACTGGCCCGCACACTGACGCGCAACCCAAAGGCACTGGCCAATCGGGTGTACGCCGGCAAGAACGGCAATGGCCCGGAGTCGTCCGGCCATGGC
>CAZTNA010000034.1:0-16061 GCA_964615305.1 uncultured Chitinophaga sp. | reverse complement strand
ATCGCCCAGATGAATGACCAATTCCTTTTCTAAATTCAGTTGCGGCTTTGCTATCCAGATGGCGTGTCCAAGCCCTTCGCGTTTGTCCTGCTGCACAAAACGTGCATTCAACTCAGGGTAGTTTTTCTCTACAAACTCTTTTATTTTTTCTCCGAGATATCCTATTACAAATACAAAGTCGGTAATGCCGTTTTCGCGCAGTTCATCTATAATAAAACTGAGGATGGGTTTGCCCGCAACAGAGATAAGTACCTTAGGCTGAGTATATGTAAGGGGGCGTAACCTGGTTCCTACTCCTGCAACGGGAATAATGGCTTGCATAAAGAAATTTGAGGCGCTAATATAAGAAGCGGCAATTTGTATTACACGAAAAGCATTTTTACTAAATTGAGTTTTACTCTGTTTCAAAACAAAAGTAGGTCAACCGCCAACTCTTCTATATTCGCCCCATGAAGTTTGTTTCCAGGGTTGTATCTGTCATGTTTCACCCGTTGTTGTTTCCCACTTACGGTACACTGCTCATTCTATTCTGTAACCCTAACCGCTTTGGTTACTTTGGTGATAAGCTGCATTTTGTTTGGCTGATAATTGTGTTTGCCCTTACGTTTGTGTTTCCAGCGGTATGGCTTGTTATGATGAAACGCTTAGAAATGATTCAATCGCTTAACCTGAATACAGCCAATGAGCGTATAGTTCCGTTTATAGCCACTTCAACTTTTTACCTCTGGACAGCTTGGATGTTTAAGCCAAATGTTGAAATGAAAATACCGCCCAACGAGTTAGTGTTTTACATGATGCTGGGGGCCTGTTTCGCTATTTTTTTAGCTCTGTTTATTAATATATTCAGCAAGATAAGCTTACATGCCATAGGCACCGGAAGTTTACTTGCCCTGCTCTTTGTGCTAGTAAGTTTATCTACTTATGATATGCGCGCCTTAATGATTGCAGCTGTATTGATAGCCGGTGTAGTAGGTACAGCCCGACTTGTTTTACAAGCACATACTCCCCGCGAGGTGTATGTCGGCTATTTGGTAGGTTTTATAGCGCAGTTTGTTTCTTTTATGGTTGTTCCGAAATTTGTTTAAACATAAATTTGCCACCAGCTATGTATAATACTTTGCTTTTTACCAACGAAAACGGCATTTGCAGCATTACCCTTAACCGTCCGGATGTATTCAATTCTTTTAATGAAGAGCTAAGTGCTGAACTGATTGATGCGCTGAAAAAAGCTGCCAAGGATGATACTGTGCGGGTGGTGGTGGTGTCAGGGGCAGGTAAGGCGTTTTGTAGCGGTCAAGATTTAAAAGACATTAAAGATCAGGCAGGCAAACGCAGTTTGGGCGACTCGGTATTGCGCAGATACAACCCCATGGTGCTTGGCGTGCGCGAACTGCCTAAACCGGTTATTTGTAAGCTAAACGGTGTAGCTGCTGGTGCCGGAGCTTCACTTGTGCTGGCTTGCGACATGATTGTTGCGAGCGAAACTGCTTCGCTGATTGAAGTATTTACCAATGTGGGCTTAGTGCCAGACAGTGGTTCCTCATTTTTTCTTCCTCGGTTAGTGGGTTACAATAAGGCATTTGAACTTATTACACTAGCCTCAAAAATTTCCGCTAAAGAAGCGTTTGATATGGGTTTTGTTTACAAAGTAGTGGCTCCAAACGAGCTTGATACTGCTGTAAGTGAATTAGCTGTGCGATATGCTAACGGCCCAACAAAATCGTATAGCATGATAAAAAAAATGCTGAATAAATCGTACACTGCAAATCTTCATCAAATGCTTACCGAAGAATACTATGGCCAGGAAATGGCTGGCCGAAGTGAAGACTACAAAGAAGGCGTAGCTGCATTTGTTGAAAAACGTAAGCCTGTGTTTAAGGGTCGGTAAACAGAGATTTTTATATTCGAAAAATGCAGTGGCAGCAGCAAATAGAACAGGTTTTAGACAAAGCCAAACGGCTAAAAGAAAATGCTGTTAAAGTAGCAGCTAAAAATGAAGAGCTAGATGCTGAAATAAAGCGCTTGAAGTTTCAGTTGAAAGAAGAAGCGGAGGCTAAAGCGGAATTATTGAATCAGGTTAAAATAATTAAGTTAGCGCGAAGTATAGAGCAGGGTAACACTGATAATGCAGATGTTACGGAGTTGAAAAGAAAAATTAACGAGTACATTAAGGAGATTGATGCTTGTATCAACCTGTTGAATGATTGACTATGAGTGAGCGGAATGAAACAGTCAATATCTCGGTAACCATTGCTGACAGGCAATACCCTTTAAAGGTAGCCCAGAGCGATGAAGCCAATGTGCAGCAGGCAGCAGTACTGGTAAACGGAAAAATAACCGAGTACCGTGCAAAATTTGAAGGAAAAGATAAGCAAGACTACATGGCAATGTGTCTGCTGAATTTTGCGGTGGAGTACATTACGCTTCAAAACAACACGAAGCAGCAAAACCGATTGTTAGAGGAAAAAATAACGCAGTTAGATCAGGTGCTAAACAGCACAGCTAAATAAATCCTCGGCCTTTCTCCACTCCTGTTATCTCGTTTTTTACTGTACTTTCATTTATTGTGTTACCAGTAACTATTAACCATAACTATTCACTTTTTAATCAATTATTACCATGGACAATACCATTATTATCATCATTGCAGCGGCTATTGCTGTAATGGCGGCTATTGTGGGTTTGTTGGTAGGGCGGTCTATTACCCAGAAAAACAATTTGGAAATAGAGAAAAAAGCAGAGGAAGAAGTTTCGAAAAAACTTACCGATGCCCAAGCCAGTGCCGATAAACTGCTGTCAGACGCCAAGCGAAATGCCGACAATTACAAGAAAGACCGCGAACTTCAGGCGAAGGAAAATTTTTTACAACTTAAAAGTAAACACGAGGCCGAAGTAGCCGATCGCACAAAAAAAGCTGCCGAAAAAGAAACACAATTACGTCAGTTACAAAACGAAGTAAACCAGCGCAATTCTGAAATTTCGAAGAAAGAAAATGAAATAAGCAGTCTTAAAGAAAATTTGAACAAGCAGTTAGAATTGGTAAACACCAAAAATGAACAACTGAAAAAGAGCCACGAAATATTTGTTAGCAAACTTGAACAGATAAGCGGACTAAGCAAAGAAGATGCTAAAAAAGAATTAGTAGAGTCAATGACTAAATCGGCTGAAACCGAAGCACTTTCGCTAACCAAAACATTAATTGACGAAGCTAAGTCAAAAGCTAACAAAGAAGCCAAGAAGATAATTATACAAACCATTCAGCGCACTGCTGCAGAAAATGCTATTGAAAACACCGTTTCAGTTTTCAACTTAGACAGCGATGAACATAAAGGTCAGATAATTGGCCGCGAAGGAAGAAACATACGAGCATTAGAAGCGGCAACAGGTTGCGAGTTTGTAGTAGATGATACCCCTGAAGCTATTATCATTTCGGGTTACGACCCAATTAGAAGAGAAATTGCCCGATTGTCGTTACAGCGCCTGGTTACTGATGGTAGAATTCACCCTGCGCGTATAGAAGAGGTGGTAGCAAAAACTAAAAAGCAACTTGAAGAGCATATTTTGGAAATTGGTGAACGCACAGTAATAGATATGGGCATTCAAGGTTTGCACCAAGAATTGATTCGCTACGTAGGCAGAATGCGTTTCCGTTCCTCGTATGGTCAAAACTTATTACAGCACAGCCGCGAGGTAGCCAATCTTTGCGCTACTATGGCAGCAGAGCTGGGTTTAAATCCGAAGTTGGCTAAACGTGCAGGCTTACTACACGATATTGGTAAAGTGCCTGATGAAGAGAGTGAACTTTCTCACGCTTTGTTAGGTGCAAAACTTTGCGAAAAATATGGCGAGCATCCCGCTATTATCAATGCTGTAGGAGCACACCATGATGAAATGGAAATGAAGTATGTTATCTCTCCTATTATTCAGGCATGTGATGCTATTTCGGGTGCACGACCCGGGGCTCGCAGAGAGATAATGGAGGGTTATTTACAACGTATCAAAGACCTGGAGGCATTGGCTCAGGGCTTTGAAGGAGTAGATAAAGCTTATGCTATACAAGCCGGAAGAGAACTTCGCGTTATTGTAGAAGCTGATAAAGTAGATGATAAAAAGAGCGAAGAAATTTCATTTGCCATTTCGCAAAAAATTGAAAAGGAAATGACCTATCCGGGGCAAGTAAAGGTTACTGTAATTCGGGAAAAAAGATCGGTGAGTGTAGCACGCTAGTGCTACATTCTTTTTTTTAAAAATTCATTTTCTACATTCGCACAACTAAAAAAACAAAAACATGGGAAGAGGTGATAAAAGAACCGCCAAAGGAAAAAGATTTAAAAAGTCGTACGGCAACAGCCGACCGCACAAAGTAAAAAAGACGGTAGCCAAAAAAGCAGCCGCACCTAAAAAGGAAAAAGCAGCTAAGCCCGCTACTAAGAAAGCTCCTGCAAAAAAAGCAGCCGCTAAGAAAAAGGCAGAATAACTTTTCTAAAAAAAATCAGCCAGCAAAAATTTTTGCTGGCTGATTTTTTTGTACTCATTCCTATTTACAAATCCGTTTCGGCATGTTTTGCAAAGTTATTGAGTATAGCTTGCCAACCTGCTTGTTGCATTTCTAACGGGTTCATGTTTTCCGGGTCAAAAGTGCAAACCACCGTAGTTACATTTCCGTTGCCGTTAAATACCACTTCTGCTTTTCTTCCATCAGCCATAGTGTATGCAATTCTTTGGTGAAGAGTTACCTCATCATACCTGCCTTCAAAATCAAAACTCATGCTGCCATCTTTAGCTGCCATTGTAAAACAAAACTTACCCCCTTTTTGCAAGTGGTTTTGGGCTTTAGGGCAATGCCAAGTATCGGCTGCAAAGTTCCATTTTACAATGTGATCCGGCTCAGTGTAACACTGCCATGCTTTATCAACAGGGGCAGCTACTGTAGATTGTATGGTTACTCTTTGTTTCATGCTATTGCTTGTCTGAAGCTAATCAATAAAAAAATTACACGCGAAGCATACCGCGAAAACCGCGTGTTGCATAATAACTTTCAGCACCGTTGTGATACACAAAAACTTGTCCGAAACGGTAATCGCAGAAAAGCGCGCCACCTAATTTGCGTAAAGCTGGCGGTGTGTTTACCCAGCTTGAGGTTTTAGCATCAAAATTTCCCAGCTGTTGTAATTGGCGATATTCCTCTTCACTTAAAATTTCGATATCCATACCGGCTGCCATGTTCATAGCGCTGTCTTTGGGTTTGTGCTCTTTTCGTTTCTCTAAAGCTTCCTGGTCGTAGCAAACACTTCTACGCCCTGAGGGGGTTTCAGGGGAGCAATCACAAAAAACGTATTCGCCCGTTTTTTTGTCGAAGCCTGTTACATCCGGCTCGCCACCGGTATCTTCCATTTGTTGCAGCGACCAAAGTTTGTTGGGCTGTGCTTTTAGTTTGGCTTCAACATTTGACCAATCAAGCCCTTTATGACGGTGAACATTTTTATTGAAACGATTTTTTAACACCAACAAAAGTTGTTGCGCATCGTCAGTAGAAATTTTTCGGTTTTTCTTGTTCATGGAACATAATGCAATTGATTCAAGAAATTCTACACATCGAACCCCAGGCGTTGCTTCAATGACAAAGAAAGCTCGGGTAGCTTATTGCGTTCAATCATAAATGATGTAAGGGCTGCAAACTCTTTAAAAATATAATGGCTGTTTAGTGCCCCTTGTAAATAATCTTTGCCCGTGCTTCCTCCCGTACCCATGCGCGTACCTATCATTCTATGCACCATATTAATATGCCGGTAGCGCCAATTTGAAAGTGTATTGTCAATCTCCAGCAAGTTATTAATCAGTTGAAACGGCAATTGTAGTAATGGATAGTCGCGGTACATTAAAATGAAGAGAGCAGCTCGTCTAGCCCGAGGTGATAAGCTCCACTCGGGCTTTCTGTTGTTTCCCAACATTAGTTCCTGAAAGTGTGTAAGATTTCCTTTTTCGGCTGGTGCTAAACTTTGCTCATAAGCTTGAGTATATACATTCCAAAATGGTGTTGCGCTTTGCCAATACTCCTGCTTATCAAAAAATGGCATTCGCTCTAACCACTCACTTACTAAGTCTATGAGTGGTTTAGTTTTTTCAACGTCTTCAATAATTTTTTTGTCTTCGGGCTTAAGTTGACTTGTGTAGTATTCTTTACCATGGCGGTTTTCCATACGCAAGCCAAGGTTGGCTTCAAGCAACTTAAACTGTATGCTTTGAAAGCCGGATGCCGGACGAAGCATATTTCTGAAATCGAGAAAATCGAGTGAAGTCATGGTTTCAAGCACATCAATTTTTTGCACGAGCATATCGAGTATAATTACCACTCGGTTTAAACGATGATTTACAGTGAAGAGGTCGGGTGAGTTGTCGCTAATATTTGGCTGCGATAGAATCTGCATTACAGAGCCTACCTCATATAAAACTTGCTTAAACCAAAGTTCATAGCTCTGGTGTATGACAATAAAAAGCATTTCGTCATGTGCGTGTGCGTTAGCTTTATCACTCTCTAAAGTTTGTGCATTTAATATCTTATCTAATTGAAGGTATTCGCTATAATATACTCCTTGATTCATGATTAAATGTTTAGGGCTAATATCAAATAAAAAAAGAGGCTTGCTAAAAATCCGAACACATATAAAACAACTAAGAAAACCTAGTGGTACTTTTGTTGTGTATAGATACCTATATTATATCTAGACGAAAAAAAGCCGCCTCGTTACAATGTAAGGGCGGCTTTTCTGACAGTTTAAATTAATATTCTATCTGGTAATAATTACTTTACGAGAGAATGTTTCATTGCCTGAGGTAACTACACCGGTATATGTTCCTGCTGCCAAGGTGGTTAAGTCGAAATCAATTTTATTGTACCCCTGGTTAATGTTGTACTTTCCTGAAATAACAATTTGACCTATTACATCATACATATCAACAGTAATAACTTGCTCTTTGGTTGCATTTACTATTAAACTTGTTTGAGTTGCTGCAGGATTTGGTCTGAAATCCATTACATCGAAAGTTAAAGAACCATTAAGTATTGCTGTTACCGGACCAAAGTACTCAAACTGTCCGTCATTATCTGTTTGTTTTAAACGGTAGTAATAAAGAACTCCTTTTGAAACCTGATAGTCGTTATACAAATAATCGTTTTGAACAGTGCTATTATCGTGGCCATCTACCCAACCGAGTGTTGTCCAGTTTTGAGCATCGGTGCTGCGTTCAACATAAAACCCATCGTTGTTTATTTCAATAGCAGTTGACCAGTTTACCCGAATATACTCGTTATCTATAGGATTAGCCGTTAAACTTATGAGTTCAACCGGTAGGCCGTTGCTGCTTTTTGCCTTGCCCATCATAAAATGTGAGAAGTTGGCATAAACACCTCCCGGAATACCTGCGCCAGAATAACATCCCGTATTTTTAGTCCATGTAAGCAGGTCTGCAACTCCACCAACCGTAGATTCAATTTCAGCACCCCAGTCAGTAGAGTTTAGTGATACAGTATTATCTCCATAAGTTCCGTTCTTTTTTAGTAACCGCCAAGTGTCAGTGGCTGCACCATCCATTACAAATGAGTTAGCGTAAGCTTCAATAGCATATTGGAAAGTTCCGGGAACTGACTTATCAAAACTCCAGTAACCGTGATTTTGTATTCCGTCTTCTAAGATTACCCACTGATCGCCTCCACAAGGGTTGTCGTTATCCCAAAAGAATCTGTTGTATCCGGTATTGTCTGTTCCGTAAGGCGGGTTTTGAGGAATCATTTCTGGGATATTACCTACATAACCAGTGTGGTCACAGAATTTTGCTTTGATATTTCCACCGCCTGCAGGAATATTGCCATTTGTAACTCCAAATTTCAGTTCAGCTGCATTAAATCCATTTGTTAACGTTCCTATTGGAAACACATAGTCTGTATTTCCTCCGGTTACAACACGTCTTTGAAAGCCACCATTGGAAGAACCCTGGTTACCTCTCGTTAAGATATACCCTGTTGTTGGTGCCCCATTCATAACCAAAGAAGGGTAGCCTTTTACTGCATCTAACGCAGAATTCTCTAAATGCAATAGGTACTCATTTGATCCCTGAAAAGTAGTTAGTAGCCCTTTTTGATTGTTAGATGTTCCCGCAACCGAGGGGCTGTAAGTGGTAGTTGTGGTGGCATTGTCAAACACTATTGAACCTTCAACGTTTACATTTGTCTGCATTTCAACCTGGTCAGACGAGGCGGCTTTATCAACTACCAAGTTGTAGAAACTTGCAGTTCCGTTTGAGCTGAAAGTCCCTTTTATAGCCTGAGTTCCGCTACCAATAAATTTTACAGCTCTGTCAGTGGAGGTCGCATCAGCACCTACTTTAAACTCGGCACCTGTCTGATTTTCAATATCGCCCTTTACCTCAATAACTCCATCGTTATTGATAGATCCGTTTCCGCCTCCGTCATCGTTAGTCAAAGTTCCTTGTATATGAATCAGTGCCCCTTTTTGAGTGTAAATGTCGGCACCATCATTATAAAATTCGTTTTGTGCAAAAACGCTCAATGAGCCGATGGTAAGTAAAGTGAGTAATGTTTTTTTCATGTAATGAAATTTAAGTGGTTCCAAATTTACAATAATTGTGCCTGTATGCAAACTATTTAATTCTCAAGGCAAATCTTACCTACTTTGGCTTAAAAACGACTATGTTGTGTATGTTTTTTGATACAGGAAAAGACGTGTTAATAGGACACTTCTGAGCTTACGTGGTAAAGTTTAATTACTTGCTATTTGCTTTGTATCAAACTACTATTCTAAAACTACCACCACATGATGTTTTTATGCTGAAAGCATAAGAAATTTAGTTATCGAAAACTATGTGGAAGAACGCAAGCATGCTAAAAACTCTGCTAACCTTCTATTTTCACACGCAGCACAAAAAATGAATATTCCTTTTTTTAGAACAGCCGTTGTTGGCACCGAGGCACAACACATACAGAATGTATTGCAGTCAGTTCATCCGTTTTTTGAAAAACATTACAACCAACTATGCGAAAACTGGTTTCTGCAAAATCACGGACTTACAAATTTTTTTCTCACAAAATCTTGCACTCATTCGCTGGAGCTTGCTGCATTTTTAGCGGGTATAAAGCCTGGTGATGAGGTCATACTTCCATCGTATGCTTTTGTTTCATGCGGAAACGCATTTGCACAACTGGGGGCGGTGTGTGTGTTTGTGGATGTGCATCCTCAAACAATGAACATAGATGAAACAAAAATTGAAGCTGCTATAACACCAAAAACTAAGGCTATTTTAACGCTTAACTATGCTTCTGTTTGTTGCAATTACGCGGGTATTAAAGAAATTGCTAAAAAACACGGGCTACTGATAATTGAGGACAATGCACACGGAATTTTAGCTAAGCAGAACGATCAGTTTGCCGGTACATTTGGCGATATAGCTACGTTTAGTTTTGACCACATGAAAAACATAAGCTGCGGGCAGGGCGGTGGCATAGCTATCAACAACGCCTCACTACTTGAAAATTTTTATGTGCCTTATGAATTTGGAACTAACCGCAGGAAATTTTTTAATAAAGAGTCCGACAGATATGAGTGGAAAGGAATTGGCTCGAACTATCAATTATCGGAATTAAACGCTGCAGCGCTTTATGCTCAGTTAGAGCAAGCTGAAAAAATCAATACCGATATTGTAACCCGTTGGCTACAATATAAAAGCAGTTTAGAGAGACTAGGGCAAGAAGAAAAGATTACGCTACCCAACCCACCATCTAACAATATTCATAATGGTCACTGTTTTTTTGTTAAAACACAAAACCAAACAATCCGTACTATGCTTATAAGACATTTGCATGGCATGGGAATAAATGCACAGTTTCATTACACTCCTTTACACAGCAGCGCATTTGGAAAAACAACCGGCCGCTTTAGCGGTAATGATGTATATACTACCACAGAGAGTCAAAATCTTTTGCGGCTACCACTATACTATGGTATAACTTCTGACGAGGTTAGCTATGTGGTTAATGCCGTTGAAGCATTTTATACCGGCAACTAAACACATATTAGTAATGCTTAATAAAAAAGCGAAGCCATTTCTGACTTCGCTTTTATTATGTCGGGGTACCAGGATTCGAACCTGGGACCCCCTGGTCCCAAACCAGGTGCGCTAACCGGGCTGCGCTACACCCCGAACTTTCTTAATAAGAACTTTGTGTGGCGGTGAGGGAGGGATTCGAACCCTCGGTACCGTTTTACCAGTACGACAGTTTAGCAAACTGTTGATTTCAGCCACTCATCCACCTCACCTTTCCGAAGAACGTTCTTTTTAAGGGACGCCAAAAATAGAAATTCCGATAAACCGTCAAACAAACTAACAAATTACTTGCAATGAAATTTTACATATTGAGTGGACGGTTGTCAGTTGCTATTAAACAGGCTTCTTTAAAAGCCTCGGTATAAGTTGGGTGGGGGTGGCTCATTCTCGTAATATCTTCGGCACTGGCTCGATACTCCATGGCTATCACACCCTCGATTATTAAATCGGCTGCTCGCGCACCTATTATATGAACGCCAAGAATTTCATCAGTGTTCTTTTCAGCAAGTACTTTTACAAAACCATCCAAATCTCCACTTGCCCGGGCACGACCTAACGCCCTAAATGGGAATTTGCCACTTTTGTACGAAACTCCCTTTTGTTTCAGTTCTTGTTCGGTAGCTCCAACACTTGCTGCTTCCGGCCAGGTATAAGCAACACCGGGAATCAAACTATAGTTGATGTGTGGTTTTTGTCCAGCCATGGTTTCAGCCACAAACACACCTTCTTCTTCAGCCTTATGAGCCAACATGGGACCACGCACTACATCTCCAATGGCATAAATGCCGGGTACCGATGTTTCCAAGTGTTCATTTACTGCTATTCTGCCTTTATCATCTGCGCTTAATCCGGCTTTTTCAAGCGCAAGCCCTTCTGTATATGGCACCCGTCCAACAGCTACCAAGCAATAATCTCCTTTTAGTTCTACTTTTTCTCCAGCTTTGTTTTCAGCAGCCACAGTTACTTCTTTGGCTTTGGCAGTGGCCCCGGTAACTTTAGTAGAAAGCATAAACTCCATGCCTTGCTTTTTTAGAACCCGCTGAAGTTCTTTACCCAATTCGTCATCCATAGAAGGCACAATCTTATCCAAGTATTCAACCACGGTAACTTTTGCTCCTAGGCGTAAATAAACTGAGCCAAGTTCAACGCCAATAATTCCACCACCAATGATAATGAGGTGTTTAGGAACTTCTTTCAATGATAATGCTTCTGTAGAAGTAACAATTCTTTTCTTGTCGGTAGGTAAGAAAGGTAGTTTTGTTGGTTTGCTTCCGGTAGCAATAATTGCTTTTTCGGTATTTAACTCTGTTACAACTCCTTTAGCATCGGTTACAGCAATTTTATTTTTTGACACAAAAGAACCGGTGCCGTAATACGTGTCTATTTTGTTTTTTTTCATCAAAAATGCAATTCCATCATTATTTGCTTTTACAACTCCATTTTTACGGGCAACTATTTTTTCAAAATTAAAGCTCAATCCCTTGGTTGAAATACCGTGTTCTTCGAATGCTTTCTCCGCATTATAGTAATGTTCTGAAGAATCGAGTAATGCCTTAGACGGAATGCAACCTACATTGGTGCAGGTGCCGCCCAATACATCGTATTTTTCAATTATTGCCACTTTCATTCCTAACTGGGCACAACGAATGGCTGCTATATAGCCGCCCGGTCCTGAGCCAATTACTACCACATTGTACTTACTCATATTCAATTTTTAAGGGCGCTAACGTAAATGATTTTTTCATTGTATTGCCCTACATTTCACAGCTACACTACATTTCATTTTCTACATTCGAACCCACACTATTAATATATGGCCCATACCGCTAATCACTCCGAAAAACTTTTTTTAGTTGATGCTTATGCGCTCATCTTTCGCGCGTATTTTGCTTTCGGAAGAAACCCATTGCTTAATTCAAAGGGACAAAACGTTTCTGCCATCAGTGGTTTTACTACTACGCTGTTTGAGTTAATACAAAAAGAAAAGCCCACCCACCTTGCTGTTGTTTTTGATTTAGGTGGAAGTATAGAGCGCGAAGAAATTTACGAAGATTACAAAGCAGGCAGACAGGAAACACCGGAGGATATTTTGTTTGCAGTTCCTTATATCAAAGATATTATCCGTGCATGGCATATCCCTATTCTGGAATTAGAAGGTTATGAGGCGGATGATATAATAGGAACAATTGCGAAGCGGAAAGCCGCAGAAGGCCATACAGTATTTATGGTTACACCTGATAAAGATTACGCGCAATTAGTGACCGACAAAATTTTTATTTACAAACCTGCACGCAGTGGTGGCGATGTCGAAATTCTTGGTGTAGAAGAAATAAAGCGCGATTGGGAGGTAGAAAACCCTTTGCAGGTGATTGATATTTTAGGAATGTGGGGCGATGCGGTAGATAATATTCCCGGTATTCCAAGTGTGGGAGAAAAAACTGCGAAAAAATTTATTAAAGAGTTTGGTAGCATGGAAAACCTGATTGCCAATGCCGATAAAGTGAAAGGTAAGGTTGGTGAGAACGTAAAGAATTTTGCAGAACAAGGACTGCTTTCAAAAAAACTCGCCACAATAAATTTGAATGTCCCTATTGATGTGAGCGATGATGATTTGAAATTGGATGCACCGGATAAGGAAAAACTCGGGACAATTTTTTCGGAGTTAGAATTTAGAACACTTGGCAAAAAAATTATCGGGTTCGATTATTCAGTGAACCAAGCAAAGATCGGTTCACCAACAGATGAAAAAATAATTTCTAAGGAATCTTCCATTCCTACTCAGCAAAATTTGTTTGGAGACACCCCAACTGAAGAAGTAGAGAAAGGAAAAACCATTCATAACACACCACACATTTACAAAGCAGTTCAAACAGAAAGTGAAATTTCTGATTTAGTGAAGTTGTTGGAAGGTGCTGATGAATTTTGTTTTGATACGGAAACAACCGGGCTTGATTATTTCGCGCTGGATATTGTAGGAATGAGTTTTAGTGTAAAGGAAGGTGAAGCATATTATGTTCCTACACCCAACAATTTTGATGAAGCAAAAAAAATAATCGAACACTTTAAGCCGGTGCTTGAAAGCAAGACCAAAATAAAAATAGGACAGAACGTAAAATTTGACTTACAGGTGTTCCGTAAATACGATGTAAATGTTTCATTACCTATTTACGATACCATGTTGGCGCATTACCTGATAGAACCAGATTTAAAGCACGGAATGGATTATTTGAGCGAAACTTATTTGGGCTACACTCCGGTTTCGATCGAAGAACTAATAGGGAAGAAAGGGAAGAATCAAGGCAACATGCGCGATGTGCCAATTGAAAAAATTACTGACTATGCTGCCGAAGACGCTGACGTTACTCTTCAATTAAAAAACAAACTTGCTCCGCTTGTAAAGAATCAGGAGGTAGAAAGTGTGTTGAATGACATTGAACATCCGCTGATTGAAGTATTGGCGGATATGGAATGGGAAGGTGTGAAAATTGATGAACCTTTTTTGAGAAACTATTCGAAAGAACTGGAAACGGATTTGCTGAAAGTGCGCGATGAAATTCATTCGCTAGCCGGTTTAGATTTTAATGTGGATTCACCCAAGCAGTTGGGCGATGTTCTCTACGGACATTTAAAACTTCCGTTTGAAGGAAAGAGAACATCCACCGGTCAACTTTCAACCAACGAAGATGCCTTGCTTGCACTAGAAAAGCATCATCCCATTGCAGCAAAAATTCTTGACTATCGGGAACTGGCAAAACTGAAATCAACTTATGTAGATGCGCTGCCGGAAATGATTAACAAGAAAACAGGAAGAGTACATACTACATTCCGCCAACATATTGCTGCTACCGGTCGCTTGGCGAGCGATAATCCGAATCTTCAAAATATTCCAATTAGAACTGACAGAGGGAAAAAAATACGTGAAGCGTTTGTGCCGCGAGATGAAAATCACATTTTACTTTCTGCCGACTATTCTCAAATTGAATTGCGCCTAGTTGCTGAGCTAAGTGGAGATGAGAATATGATTGAAGCATTTAAAAACAAACTTGACATTCACACAGCTACTGCTGCAAAAGTTTATGATGTGGCAGTTTCAACCGTAACAAAAGACATGCGCTACAAGGCCAAGAGCGTAAACTTTGGAATTATTTATGGGCAGGGTGCATTTGGGTTGGCAGATAATATTGGAGTAAGCCGCGGTGAGGCGAAAGAAATCATCGCCAACTACTTTACGCAGTTTCCGAAGATTAAAGAATACATGAACTCGAATATTGAGTTTGCGCGCCAGCATGGTTATGTGCAAACTATTATGGGACGCAGACGTTACCTCAAAGACATTAACTCGAAAAACTTTACTGTTCGCGGCTTTGCCGAGCGAAACGCTATTAACTCTCCGGTGCAGGGAAGCGCGGCTGATTTAATCAAATTGGCTATGATTAATATTCATCACGAGTTCAAAAAACTAAACCTGAAATCGCGCATGACTTTACAGGTGCATGATGAGTTGGTTTTTGACGCACATAAAGACGAAGTGGAAATGATAAAGCCAATCATTTATGACAAAATGATTCACGCTATTAAAACCAATGTGCCTATTGAAGCAGAGATGGGAATAGGGAAAAATTGGTTAGAGGCGCATTAAATTACTTTGCCCAAACGTTGTATTTAAGAATACACGAAATAGCTCTAACTCCGTCACGCCAACCAATTTTTTTACCTTCCTCATACGTTCTTCCGTAGTAGCTGATACCTACTTCATAAATTCTGATGTTAGGGTAACGGCTCATTTTGGCGGTTACTTCGGGTTCAAAACCAAAGCGGTTCTCTTTTAAATCAAGTGATTTGATCACGTCTGCTCTAAACATTTTGTAGCATGTTTCCATGTCTGTTAGATTCAGATTAGTAAACATGTTAGAAAGAAATGTAAGAAACTTGTTTCCTATGGTGTGCCAGAAAAACAAAATACGATGGGGTTTACCACCCATAAAACGAGAGCCGTAAACTACATCGGCAAAATTATCAAGAATTGGTTTAAGAAGAACATTGTATTCGTTAGGGTCGTACTCCAGATCGGCATCTTGTATTACTATAACCTCACCGGTAGCTTCTTTAATTCCTGTGTGCAATGCTGCACCTTTACCTTTGTTCAATTCATGTTTACGATATTGAATATTAAGCAAAGGGTACTGCTTCTGATAACTTAGAATAATGTTCTCGGTATTGTCGGTAGAGCAATCGTTCACCACTACAATTTCTTTTTCTATTTCATTCAGCAGTACCACATCTTTCACGTTATTAAGAATACGCTGTATAGTAGCACTTTCATTATAAGCAGGAATAATTATTGAAAGTTTGCGAATCATAGGAACCGAAAATAAAAATTGAGGGCTGGTGGTTAGTTTATTTTCTGAACTCTTCCGTCAATAACACTCTTGATGTGTTCTCCGCGGGCTTTCATTTCTTTTAAGCCATCCACAATAGCATCGCGTAAACTTTTAGCCAGAATTTGTTTTGGCAAATGTGACAACATAGTGCAGTTATCGCCACCTTGCGCTAAATAATCTGATACGGCAATGGTATAATTTCTGTTTAAGTCAAGAGGAGAACCCTGAATATGCACTTCAACTGCATTTTGATTTGTGAATTTATATCGAGCACCACTAACCTGCCATCCACCTTTAAAAGCCATGTAATTAAAAAGTGTGTCAAGAGTTTTACCACTAACGGTCATTATATCAATCAGATTCTCGAAAGGCATTAGTTCTACTACTTTGCCGAGTGTAATATTGCCTTTGGGGAAACTGGGCAAGCGGATTCCACCATTGTTGAGGAAAGTAAAATCTACATGGCAGTTACAGTAGTCACGGCTTTTCTTCAAAATTAAATCGCACATCATGTTTCCCAAATCGCTTTCGGGAGTTGATTTTGTAAGAATTGTGTCAGAC
>CAZTNA010000033.1:0-16354 GCA_964615305.1 uncultured Chitinophaga sp. | reverse complement strand
CCAGCAAGTTGTGATTTGCTTTCAAAATGTATTTCACGTTCTTTGAACAACAACATACCCCTGCTAAAACTCAATGCAGGTGCGGGTTTTGTTCAAGAAACAGGATTCAAAAAACGGGAAATTTATAGCCCTTGCTTTACCATAGCAGGGCTTTTTTTATTGCCTACCGGTTTGTAGTGTATTGTAGTAAGCGGTTAAAACATTTCTAATTGTTGGGGCACCTTTTGCGGAGTGGCTTCTTTTTTGCCGTCAAAAATTTCCATCATACCAAATTGCTTGTCGGTAATATTCATAATAACCACTTTACCCTTAGGGGGTAGTTTGGCTTTGGTTCGGTTAATGTGTACTTCCATGTTTTCGCGGCTGGCGCAGTGCCTTACGTATATGCTGAATTGAAACATGGTAAAGCCATCGTCAATCATACTATCTCTGAATTTGGTATAGTTCTTTTTGTCCTGTTTGGTTTCGGTGGGCAGGTCGAAGAATACGAGTATCCACATAATGCGGTATTGGTTAAGCCGAATAGTCATTTTTTATTCTAAAGCTCGTTTGTTTATCTCATTTTTACCTCTGCACTACATCACCACATAGCGCGGTTACAACATTAACTCCGGATACAATATTTTTTTGGCTTCGCCCTGGTAGCATTTAATAAGCGAGGCTGTGGTGCGTTGCAAACCCACCATTAAGGGGCTTTGTTCGCTGTTTATTAGTATGTCTATGGCCGGTATTTCTAAAAAATGTTTTTTAAGAGCCGGTGTAAGTTCATGGTAGGCCTCGCCCGAGGTTATTATGTGGTGCACTATGCTGTCAACATAAGGCCGAAACGGCTCCATAATATCATCGGCCAGGCAGTAGGCGTTGTATTTATTGCGATGAAAAATGCCGAGTGTGGGTAATGCACCGCTGGCAACCAACCCTCTTGCCACTACTCCGCGTAGAATAGAATAGCCGTAATTTAACAAGTTGTTGGGTGGTTCGCCAAAGCGTTCGCGCCTGAAGTTTAATGTGGGGTCAAACAAACTTTGCCAGTAAAGTGCTGCACCGCGGGCTTCGTGGTTATCGCCATCGCCACTTTTTACCTCGCGGGCAAAGGAGAGGAGCCAATCGGCAGCATCGGCTAGTTGCTGTTGCCGTTTTGCCGGATAGGGGTTTTGTGAAAGGCGTTGAAGTAGTTTGCCCTGGTTGCGCAGTTTAGCGGTTACTGTTTGTTGCCAAAGCTGCTTTTTAAGCGGCTCGCTGGCTTCTATCTGTGCCTTAAAATTTTCGGTTTGTGTATGGTGCCCATCGAGGTTTAAATACATGCCGCTGGGCATGTGTTGGTCGTTGCAGGTAATAATGGCAGCATTGTTTTGCAGCAGGGCATCCATTACGGCATGGCTGAGTGTAATTTGTTTGTTATCTAGAACAATTACCCCAATGTCTTCAATGGGTATGGTAATTACCTGTTCTTCGTTTTCTGTTTCTGATTTTCGGTTTACCGAAAAGCATAACTGCTCATTTTTTTTATAAATGTGTGTAGGGTTACTGAAGAAGAGGGTGCGTTTAATCATAAGTCTAATGCCGTGTGACTGGTAAAGTCGGCAATGCTTCCGTTCTTACAAACACCAAAAACAATTTTTAAAGATTTTGAATCACGGGTTTCTTTCAAAACCTGTTTGTATATATCACATGCAAGAAAAGCTAAACGGATTCTATCCTGTTCACACAACTCGCTAAAAAAATGCTGCCTCTGCGTTTGATTCAGTTGTAAGAACCAAATTGCAGTTTGTTGGTTTAGCGAAATCATTTTGCCGGTTTTATATTGCCCAAGCGATCAACTTGCAGCTTAAAACAGTTTTGTTTTATCATTCTACCATCAGATGCCCGTTCTACTTTGTTTACTGAATCATACTCTACCTTATCCACAATAACTTTTGAAATTGTTTGGGGAATAAAGAAAGCCTGTCCTTTATTGCAGCTAACCATCTTATAAACCTTACCGGCCAATTTTTTTGTATCGTTCCAGTCAATTATAGATACATTCTCTCCTTCATCGGGCAGATAAACTAAATCATTCGGGTTAAGCAAAAACCAACGATAGCCCGGTTTTTCTTCTACAAACCGGCTGTCAGCTTTCCGTGCTTCTATTACATCTCTCAATGGAATGGAGGCATATTCTCTATCGTTCTTGTTTTGCAAATTTTCGTAAATAACAAAGAAAAGGTTTGTGCCTTTGTCAGCTTCGGTAAATGCTCCGGGTCTAATTTCAAACTTCGAGTCAGATTTTTCTTTTATCCGCACTTTTGTAACCGGATACTTTAGCCCTTTATTCAGGCGCTCTAATCCTTCGCTGCCGAATGCCTCTTTTGGATCATTGCTGTTTGCTTTTAAATGCTTGCGGAGTATGTTTTGTAAAGGTACATCCGGAATTTTTGAAATTTTTGTTTCATCAAAAGATTCATCTAAGGTAACTCTGTTTACATAATACTCTTGAAACTGAATTACGGTAATCTTCTTGGTTGGATTCCCATCTTTATCCTTTATGGGATTGTCTTTGAAATGTTTTGCTGCTTTGGAAGTATCGCCATTGTACTTTAAAAGCACTTCTTTTAATAAATGCTTCTGGGCTTTGTTGGCAACTGTGTCCGGCTTTTCCAATGCTTCGTTTAAAGAAACGGATTTGTAACCTCGTAATTGTATGTTGCCCGCTATGGTTGCTTTATGCAAAGATTGACGCACATAAGGCGAGAGTTTTTCTTTATCAATTACCAGTTGTTTTTTCCAACTGCCATTGTCCTGTAAAACATACCGCGTATTTCGGTTTGCTTTATTCCCGGATAACTTCATACTTTTTTTAAAGGAAACTATTATCCCCTCCATTCCGGCAACAGCATCATTTACAAAACTGTTCCACGGCTTTTTAAATTTACGCGAAGCCAGCCAGTCTCCCTCTTGCTGCTCTAACAATTGTCTAAATTCTTCGCGCTTGCTTCCATTTTCTCCGCTCTTTCTGTAATGCACTGCATTAAGGTCGTTCAGATATTTGATGTGGCTGCGGGTAGTGCAGGCAATAATCAGCGCATCTAAAGCATGATGCCGGTGGTCTATTCGTTTTTCGTACCCTTTTAACTTTAAAAATGTTTTACCTGTCGGCTTGCCTTCCTGGTTTGTTTGCTCCTCATACCACCAGAATTTCTCTCCGGTTTTTTCTTGCAAACGTTCGAAACGCCATTTCACCAATTCTTTCATTTTCTCGCCCACCCCCCATGCGCTTTTCAATTCCGATGTAATACTGCCGCCCGTAGATATTACAGGATCCTTCTGGTTTTCGGCAACCGGTGCCAATAGTTCATTAAGCTTTTTACTGATGTAGCGGCTGTCATTCAAATGCCGGTTTGTAAAACCATCCGGCACTTCTTCGCTTAAAAGCAGTTTCTTTTTTTTACCGGAAAAATATTTGTTTACATGCACTTCAAACGCTTCAATACTAAAGCGTTTATGCGCTTTTGAACTTGCCCCCTTTAAGTATTCGTATGCAGTTTTATTGCCTTTGTCTTTATTTAAGTACGATTTAACTACCACCTTGTTTTGGAAAGAATCATCGAAAAAACGCGAGCGTGGAATGATATGGTCTATCTCACATTCTTTACTGAACAAACTGGTCAGAGTAATAGGTTCACCGCTATAAGGGCATAAAAATTTTTGAGATGTCCAATGCTTATACTTTTCTATTTCATCTTTTGTTGGCTCCGATGATTTTTTGAATTTCACATTATTCCATTCGACTCTGGCGTTTTCATCACCCTGTTTTTCCCAAATTTTTAGCTTCTCAATATCACCCAATGAGTTAGGGTTGCCTAACTTTAACTCACGCAAAATTGCTGCAATCCGTTTATTCTCATTTTCATTTTCAAAATTTCTTTTCGACATGTCTTCCCGCTCTTTCGCATTGCGCTTTAAGTCTCGTGCTAACTCAATATGAATTTCGTAAGGTCGCCCGTGTTTCTGCCATACATCTCTTACCAAGCGCAGTGTTTCATTCACTACTTGCTCCACAATCGGATTTCGCAGGTTAAGTGGCTCTATGGGCACTACTTGTTCCGGCTTATCGTAGTATGCCTGATTCCTTTCGCTGTGTATGCCATAAACAGCGTAGGCAGCCATAGGCACCAACAAACCTTGACACTTCTCAGGTGATATTATGGCATGCTTTTCAAACAACTCACGCACATGAACACTTATGCCTTCATCAAACTCTGCATCAAAAATCTTCTGCATTCTTGATTGGGTATTGACATCTATACTCTCCCAACTCCAGTATTTCCCAATGCGCATCAAGGGCAATAGTTTCTTAATGGCTTTATGCGAAAGCGAACCGTAGCGCAATTTAAAGGCCGGTGCTTTACTTATTACTTGCGCTACCTCAACCGGTATGTTAAACTTATTTTTCTCATTCAGCAGGGCGCTTACAATATGATCTTCCTCTTCTAAAGAATAAAGCATATGCCACAACAAAAACAGTTTATCCTTATCGGCTAATAGGGCTTCGCCTTGTTCTTCCCATTTAGCTCTCTTAAAAATTTTACGGATAAATGCTTTTGTTTCATTAGCCGGTAAATCCTTTTCCTCGTTCATCCTATATAGATTTACGAGGTAGTCCTTTTCACTTAACCCAAACTCTTTAAGAATTTGTTTTTGGCTTACACTTTCCTTAGAGTCAAAAAGTGCAAACAACCTTTCAATATTTTCCGGTGTCAAAAATTCCCCGCTTACATCTGCATCTAAAACCAATTTTCCTGCATTGTTACGTAGTTCTCTTTTAAGTATTCTCAAATTGTTTACCGTTTGCCAAATTCTAAATTCTTGAAACAGCGGGCTGCTTACAGGTGCAGCTTTATAAGATTGGAATTTGCCATCCTTGCCTTTATATTTCTTTCGCTCATACCGGCAATCGGCAATACTGCTTTTCTTGCTCTTCAAAGGTCGTTGATAATAAATAATGTCATTCAGAAACAAATCCATCAGAGTGGTAGAGCCTAATTCACTTTGTTTCTCCTTGTTCTTTTGGTATAATTTTTCGGCAAGAACAGTAGCCACATGTTGTTTTAACTCAGGGTAAAAGGTTGATTGTTTATCTAAGATAGCCGTCAATTCCTCTACATAATGTTTCCGGTCAACAGTTACATCTTTTATTATGTAGTTCCTATCCTTTATCAGCTCATGGTAATAATAGTTGCCCGGAAACTGAAACCCTGATTTTAAAATAGCTTCTTCTCTGGCTACCTTAACCTTTGCCCATTTATCAGCATCGCTATTGCTCAGTTTTCTGAACTCCAACCGCTCACCATCTTTTCTGGTAGGTGGTATGGTAGTTATTTCAAGCTCTATGCTCTGTTTTTCCCATTCAGGTTTTGTCTGTCTGGTAATTGTGCCTTTTCGTCCATCGTTTAACCATACTGTAAAAACAGTACTGTTTTTATACTTTTCACCACTGTCTTCTATTTTTTCAACCGTTACTATTTCAACTCTCTTCTCTCTCTTCTTTTTTCCTTCTCCCTCATCCCCATCCTCTTTTGGTATTTCATTTCCTGCCTTGCGGTTACTTTTAAATCCCCTGCGTTGGTTCATGTGGTAAAGCACCATCGCCAATTCCTTTTTCTCGATTTGTTGCTTCAACGCCTTATGGCGCAGATAGTAAACTACCCAATCATCAGAAATTTGGTCAGTTCCAAATGCAGAACGCATTTCTTTCAAAGTAGCTTCAGCTATTGTAATTTTACTTCCGGGTTTGTAATCAGCAGTAATCCAATCTAAAAATTTAAGCGTATCAATCAGTCGCTCTCTCCTTATTTTGTATCGTTGCTTCAAACGCCTGGCACCTCTTGCCTGCCTTCTGCCCGCGTTTTTCGAAGCAGCTAATCCGGTTTCGTAGTTACTCAGTAATTCTACATCGGTAGGTATAATGCGACTTCCTATCCCAACTATTTTACCGGTTTCTTTTTCTTCGTCCCTTTCAATTAGCGACCAACCAATTGAATTCGTTCCAATGTCTAATCCTAAAATTTTTTTCATGTTAATTAGTTTATGTTTTTATTTTCGTTTTACATTTTGAAGCATATCACAATAAGGATTATTCCGTAGTGAAAACTTTTAAGCCGGGGCAACTCGGCTTTTTTCTTTCCACCAAAATACTACTCTCCATCAAAATTCATAATTAAACTAATATGCCTTTTGCACCATATCTGTGAACAATCTCCGTTACCATGTGTTTGTAATACCTTACCACCTAACCTTTCACCTTTACATAGTTTTGTCAATTACTTTGGTGCTATGGTTAAAAGAATACATGCCGAGTAATTGCATGTACAAGCTAACTAATTACCTTTTGAACCTAAGTGTTTACTTTCAGCAAGTTTTCGTAATTACTTTGATTAAAAGTAATGGCACATAGCTGCTAACCTTTTACATATAGATGCTAAGTAATGCCCTTTTGCAAGTTTGGGTAATAGAATACTTGCTGAGTAAAATACCTTTTAACCAAAGTATTTAAAGATAGCACCCAAAGAAGATTATTGCCGGTTTTTGCCCCTAAAGCGCACAAAATGCAGGTAAAACAACTAGTTTGACCTTTAATTTTGAATTTTGGATTCTGCGTATATCTTTGCGCGCTCATAAAAAACGACTATTGTCATGCAAGTAACCTCTGAAGTAAAAAAGAACCTGTTTAAAACCTATGGCGGTTCAGAAAAAAATACCGGCTCTACAGAAGCACAAATAGCTCTGTTTACCGAAAGAATCAACCACATATCTGAACACCTGAGCACCAATAAAAAAGACTTTAGCAGCACACGCGCCCTGGTTACTTTGGTGGGTAAAAGAAAACGTCTGTTAAACTACTTAATGAAACAAGACCTGAACGGATACCGTTCTTTAATATCAAAATTAGGAATCAGAAAATAATAATCTGTGAAGGGGTAGCTTGTAGCTATCCCTTCGCTTTTTTAAGATGAAAAAGTCCGGGTAGGTTTTGGGATGGACCCTGACGGTAAACTAAACAAGGCAAATTGCCTTCAGCCCGCCAAAAACAAATGTGCTAATTAGCCAATGAGCCAATTAGCAAACGAAAAACACAAGCAAGCTGCACTTTATCTGCATTAGCATCGAGGGCTAATTGTTTAACCTATCAATTGTAAACACCTTATTACTTAATACTTAATACTAACACCTTATTACTTAATACTTAATACTAACTACTTAACACTTAAAACATGAACATTATTAAAAAGACCATAGACCTTGGAGCAGGAAGAACAATAGAAATTGAAACCGGTAAACTGGCCAAGCAGGCAGACGGTTCAGCAACGGTTAAATACGGCAATACTATGTTGCTGGCCACTGTATGTGCCGATAAAGAGGCTAAAGAAGGTGTTGACTTTATGCCGCTTACTGTAGAATACCGCGAAAAAATGGATTCAGTAGGCCGTTTTCCCGGCAGCTTTTTTAAGCGCGAAGGCAAATCTACCGATGACGAAATATTGGTAAGCCGCCTGATTGACCGTGCGCTTCGCCCGCTTTTTCCTGAAGATTTCCATGCCAACGTAGTAGTGCAGGTTACACTTATTTCTGGCGACCTGAACGAACTGCCCGATGCATTAGCTTGCTTAGCTGCCTCAGCTGCCCTTTCAGTTTCCGATATTCCTTTCAACGGGCCAATATCTGAAGTGCGTGTAGCTAAGATTGACGGACAACTGGTAATCAATCCAAACAAAACAGATTTAGAGCGTGCCGATATTGATTTGATTGTTGCTTCTTCGGCTACATCAGTAGTAATGGTAGAAGGCGAAATGAACGAAATAAGCGAAGCCGAAATGGTAGAAGCTATTTTGTTTGCTCAGGAAACTATCAAGAAACAGGTAGCCGTATTGAAAGAACTGGAAGCTGAAACAGGAAAGACCGAAAAACGCAAATACGAGCACGAAAAACATAACGAAGAGTTACGCAAGCGCTTAAACGAATTTTGCTACAGTAAATGCTGTGTAGTTGCCGCTTCTGAAACTAACGATAAGAAAGTGCGCGGTGCTGCGTTCAAAGCTATTAAAGAAGAGTTTTTGGCTACGCTGACCGATGAAGAGAAAAAAGAAAACGCGTTCCTGCTTGGGTTATACTGGGGCGGTGTTGAATACAACGCTGTTCGCGATACCATGCTAACACAGCGCAAGCGTTTAGATGGACGTAAGTTTGATGAAATCCGCAACATTTGGAGCGAAGCAGGTTACCTGCCCGGCCCTCACGGTTCTGCACTGTTTACCCGTGGCGAAACCCAATCGTTGACTACCGTTACACTGGGCACCAAACTCGATGCACAACTTATTGACGGAGCCATTTACAACTACGAAAAGAAATTTTTGCTGCACTACAACTTCCCACCGTTCAGCGTTGGTGAAGCACGCGCTCCGCGCGGTGTGGGCAGACGCGAAGTTGGTCACGGTAATTTAGCTCACAGGGCCATCAGCAAAGTAATGCCGCTCGATACGCCTTATACCATTCGTGTGGTATCTGATATTCTTGAGTCGAACGGTTCGAGTTCAATGGCCACTGTTTGTGCAGGTATATTGGCACTGATG
The DNA here is from genome assembly GCA_964615305.1 of uncultured Chitinophaga sp. Taxonomy (GTDB): domain Bacteria; phylum Bacteroidota; class Bacteroidia; order Chitinophagales; family LD1; genus Bog-950. Next base: position 7,748 of record CAZTNA010000033.1, on the reverse strand, counting down.
GATGCCGGTGTGCAAGTGCGCAAACCCGTAAGTGGTATTGCCATGGGTTTGGTAACCAACGAAACCAGTGGCCAATACGTTATTTTATCTGACATATTGGGCGATGAAGACCACCTGGGCGACATGGACTTTAAAGTATGTGGCACCGAAAAAGGAATTACCGCTTGCCAAATGGACATTAAAATTAAAGGACTTTCGAAAGAACTGCTGAGCGAAGCATTGGAACAAGCTAAACGCGGACGTTTGCACATACTGGGCGAAATGAACAAAACCCTTTCTGCTCCGCGTGCCGATTACAAACCACATGCTCCGCGTGTGTTTATGATGATGATTGACAAAGAATACATTGGTGCGGTGATAGGACCCGGTGGTAAAGTAATTCAGGAAATGCAACGCGAAACCGGAACTACCATTGTTATAGAAGAAGTAAACAACCAGGGCAAAATTGAAATCTTCTCCCCCAATCAGGAAGGCCTCGATGCAGCGGTTCGCAAAATCCGCGGCATTGTAGCGGTGCCTGAAATAGGAGAGGTGTACGAAGCCACCGTTAAGTCTATAATGCCTTACGGAGCATTTGTAGAGTTTATGCCCGGCAAACAAGGTTTGTTGCACATTTCTGAAATTTCGCACAAACGGTTAGAAACCATGGAAGGTGTGCTGAAAGAAAACGAGGTAATAAAAGTAAAACTGTTGGGTATTGATAACAAAACCGGCAAGTTTAAGTTAAGCCGCAAAGTGCTGATTGAAAAAGCACAGGAAAACTAAACCCGAAAGCCGCATCAACAAAATGCACCCTTCTTTTTTTTTTGAGATATTCTCAGAGAGGCTAATGGTTAATTTTTGCCTCTTAAAAAAGGTGGCTGTATTTGACAACGGCATGTTTTAACCTAACCATAACACACACATCATCTTTAGTTAGTGAGCCGGCTATACGTTTGCATCTGCAAAATATAGCTATGATACACAAACTTTTTACTACCCTCTTTTTTACAGCATGTATGCTGCCAACCGTATTTGGGCAAACCGGTGATGTGTTGGGCAAAGTGGTGGACGGCAGAAACGGTGAAACCATAATAGGAGCCAGTGTTACCATTGATGTTGACCCCAATCTGGGAACGGTAACAGATGTAGATGGTGGTTTTAATATCAGCAAAGTGCCGGTAGGTAAACACCAAGTAAAAGTCCGCTACATCGGCTTTCGCGAAAAAATAGATGAGTTGAATGTAGTAGAAAATAATGTTACGAATGTATAGTAACGGCACAGAAAATACAGTGGTTAGAATGATGGTGAATAACTAAGCCATTCGGACTTTCCACTAAGGAACAAAGAAGTTGGCGGTTAAATGCCAACTTCTTTTTGTGTACAAAACTCCATAAAAAAAGCCGCCTCATGTTACTGAGACGGCTTTTTTTATGGAGTTAACTACTACCGTATTATTTTAATGCTACCTGACCTTGGCCAATCAAATAGCCGCTTTGATAAACTTCAACTTTGTAAGTTCCGGCATCTTTAATATTCTGACTCCAGTAAACCACCACCTTCTTGTTGCTCTGAGACCAATCGAAATCAGCTTTCTTGGTAAACTGAATATTATCGCCACTTTCAGCCATTTTAAATGTGCCGGACCCTTGGTCAGCTACTGAAATAGTTTCGCCTTTAGGGTTAATAATACGCACATACAAACTTACTCCGCCAGCTTCTAGCACTTTGTTGTCTCCGGTTTCAAAAGATACACGCAAGCTTTCAACTTGTTTAACACGGTTAACATCTGTTTCTTTTCCGTTGCCCTTTTTCTTAATGCCAACCACTTCAATGTTTCTGAGTTGAAGCAAAGATCCTAACTCAACTTTTTTGCTTAATCCGAGGTTTTGCTCGGTAAGTTGCGAGGTAGTTTGTTTCTCTGCCGATAGGTCAGTAGAAAGTTGTTGGTTAGCTGCGGTGAGTTGTTGTTTTTCGGCTGTCAGTTGCTCCACTTGTTGTTTCATAGTAGCAATAGCCGCTTCGTACTGAGCAATCATTTCCTTTGCTTTAGCTAACTCATTAGCGCTCATTTTGCCTTTAGCAAACAGACCGGCAATAGTTTTTTTCTGATTTTCAATTTCGCTTTGTTGTGTGGTTATTATACTGTCTAACTCAGCGTTTTTACCTTTAAACGATTCTAACTCTAATACTTTGGCATCGAGCGTATCAGTTAGATTTTTGAAATCGGCTTCAAGAGCAACTTTTTGTTCTCCTAAATCCTTCTTTGCTTTGTTTTCTGACCAAAGCAGGTATAATGCTACTCCGTTTATAAGCAGCAGAAGCGCTATGATGGCAACATATACTTTCTTATTGCCACCTTGGTTTGTTTCTTCCATATTTAGTTTTTTTGGTTGGTTAAAAGTAACGCAAAACTATTGGCGCACAAGTTTTTTGCAAATTCAGTTATGTACACAAATAATAAAGGGTGAACTCTTTTTATTACAAGTTACCTTGCGGAAATTTCGTGGTTATTAGTTTTCGAGGTCATCGGTGAGTATTCTCAAACTGTTTCTAACAATTTCGCCCATGCTGGTGCAGTCAAGAAAAGTATTGTTTTTAAAATGCGTTGAAAGCTCGTTACGAAGTTGTATCACCTTTTCGGCAGGTGAAATAGTATCGCGATCCATTACATCCATTAAATGCGTAAGGCGATAACTGGCAGAAATGCTTCTACGTGCAATGAGTGTTCGTTCTTCTTTCTGATACTGCCTGATAGTTTCGGGATCTAAAAGCTCGCCTGTAAGTTTTACCAACTGCACATTTTCTTTAAAAAACTGTGGCATGTAAAGCGATTTTTTGCCTTCATAACTTTGCTGGTCGAAATCAATAGCGCGTATTCTAAACTGCACCTCTTCAAAATCAGGGGTAATATCAAACACATAATTGTACGAGCGCATATCACCGAGCAGACGCACCAAACAACGTTCATTAAACTTTACAAACTCCTTGGCAATTCGTACTTTGTTAAACTCTTTGTTGTGTATGTAAGATGCTATAAACATATCTCCGGGCACACCGGCTATATGCTCTTCAATGAGCGTATGGTTACTTGTAAAATAGTTAATGCGCGATGGCGATAGAATGTGCTCCAGTTCTAAACCATAAACACGCGAAGCATCGGCCTGCTTAACGTAGAAGTAATCGTAGTTGTCGTTAAAGTCATTTACAATTTTTATACGAAAAGGGTTGGAGTTGCCAAATGTGCAATAGTCAATTCGCTCTACATGCAAGTGAGTATGTACAGAAGCATCGCCACCGGTTTTTAATATGCTGTAAATTTTCTTTAAGCCATCATGTATATGGTTTACTTCTGAAGGCGGATAAAGTGCAGCTTGCCAGAGTGTGTCGTTTCCTGATTTGTCGCGTATGGCTATGCTATCGTTAAAATGCCGCAAATCTGAATAGCTTACAGGCAAGTCAATTTCACGCCTGTTCTCTAAAAGATATTGACGCAACTCTGCGTTTACCTGATAAATAGTTTTTTTTCTGGTGATAATTTGCTGGCTGTAGTTCACGGGTTGTTGCATGTCATCTGTTTATCTTTTTATCTTTTGCTTTCTGCGCTATACCAATTTACTGCCACTGATAAATTTCGAAAACAGAAGCGGGGCAAACCGTTTAACGTAAACGCCCAATTTTTCTTTAGCCCCGGCAAGTAGCAACTCTTCTTGGTTACTTTCAATGGCCGATATAATTTTTTCGGCAACATAAGCAGGAGATAGTCCGTTTTCAATCATCTTATTGTTTTTGCCTATTGGTTGCCCATTTCGGTCGAGCGAGTTTTTTGCTACGTTAGTATTTACAAATCCGGGGCACACCAGTAAAACTTTTATACCTTCTTTGCCGTATTCAGCCCGCAACGTGTCATAGAAGCCATGCAGTGCATGCTTACTGGCATTATAGGCAGCTTGTTTAGGGGTTACTATTTTCCCGAGTATGGACGAAACAACTACTACATGTCCATTCTTGTTGGTTAACATTGAAGGTAACACTGCTTTGGTTAGTGCAGCACCGCCCAAAAAGTTGGTGTCAATAATCTGCCGAAGTACATCTACGCTCATGTCTCTAATTTTACTCCAGTGACTTAGCCCTGCATTATTGATGAGTATATCAACTCTCCCAAATTTTTCGAGAACCTTTTGTGTTTGCACTTCGGCATCTGAGTATTTAGAAACATCAAACGGTAGAATAAAAATGTTAGAAGCAGCAGTTTGACAGTTAGCTGCCACACGCTTTAATTCTTCTTCTCTGCGGGCAGATAGCACTAGTTTAGCTCCATGGTTTGCAAAAGCATACGCCAGTGCTTCTCCAATGCCGGAGGAGGCACCGGTAATCCAAACTACTTTTTCATTTAAAAATCCCATACTGATTTTTTTTTGTGAATAAAGAGTTTTTAGCACAAACAGATAGCATGTTTTCTAGTTTGCTCCATGTTTTAAGTAACAGTGCATAGGAAAATATTATCAAAAATTGGGTACCCTATATGCAATTAATTACAACTATTCTATTTCCGTTTTCTCGTTTTTACTTATATTTTCGGGGTGTAGATTCGAGACACACCGAACTTCTACAATAAAATATGGTGAAACGAGATCTCCTGAAATCCGTTTGGATGGCTGTTTGTTGCGTTGTAGTACCGGCTATTACCCAAGCTGCCGTGAATATTACTGCAACCCGCGTTTGCTTTGGCGATAGCACAATATTGACCAATACTTCAGCAATACAGCAAACGGCTTCCGTTGAGTGGGATTTAGATAACGATGGGTTTTTTAATAACGGAACGGGTAATGTTATCAAACATGTTTTCTCTCTTGCCGATACATTAACTGTTCGCCTGAAAATTACAGATAGTTCAGGCACAGAGTTTTTCTCACTTCCTCATCCTGTAATTGTTGACCCTAACCCCACCGCTAATTTTTATTTCGTAGGAACCTGCTTCGGACAAAACACAAGGTTCACCAACACATCCACCGTTCCCGGCACGGCTACCTTAAATTACGAATGGGATTACGACTCCAACACTTCCATTGAAGACACCGCCACCAACCCTCAACTTACTTTTGGCGACACCGGAGTTTGGAGTGTAACACTGCATGTAATTTCATCTGACGGATGTGAGAAATCTATCACCAAACCCATGCAGATAAAACCCACGCCTGATGCTGCGTTTACTGCGGCACCATCGTGTAATGGTGAAATCTCTTCGTTCTTCAATCAATCAACTTTCTCAGGTGGCAGCATTGTAAACCGCATCTGGAAATTCGGTGACGGCTCACTTACTTTTTCTACCGATACAGCGCATCACAACTACCAAACCTCCGGTAGTTTTGATGTGGTGCTACAGGTTACCGGCAACAACGGTTGCAGCGACTCTGTACTGCAAGCAATCAACGTAGATGCCAACGTTAGTTACGGCTACACTTTTCTAACTGATTCTTTTATTTACGAAAACCAAACTGCACAAGTAGAAGTTACAGGCAACTTTGCCACACTCGTTTGGGACGATAACTCAACCGGCACTACAAGAACTTTTACAGATACAGGTACTTATAACTTTTTGGTTTCTACATCTGGTGGTTGCTCATTTCGTCAGTACATTGCCATTGGCAGAAAACCATCTGATGGTCCGCTTCAGCGCGCCAACGATTTTCTGACACCTAATGCCGATGGCAAAAACGATTTTCTGTATTTCAAAAACATGGAGCAGGAAAAGCCGTGCACGCTCAGCGTGTATGATATCAACGGTTTAAAAGTTCATGAAAGCGATGACTATCAAAACGATTGGGACGGTACTTCAAAAGGCAAACAGGTAGCAGCAGGCACCTACTACTATTTTCTGAAATGCGCCAACGTCAAGGAAATTAAAGGCAACACAAACATCATTCGATAAAACATTGCGTATGCAAAAAATCTACACAGTTCTTTTCTGCATTTCCGGCTTCTTGATGCAGGCACAAGTAGTGCAGCACAATGAATTTGCGGTGAACCCTTTTGTGGTTTCTCCTTCTAACACCGGATACAACGGAAATCACGAATTGTTTATCGGTGCACTTAATCATTTTGCAGGCTTGCCGGGGGCTCCGGTAAACGTAAATGCCAACTACAACGGAATTGTTAAAAGTAATGCGGGTATTGGTGCTCAGTTCGGTTTCGAAAAATTCGGGGCATTCTCCAATTTTCGTTTAAATGTAAGTGCGGCTTATCATTTAAAAATAGCTTCTGCACATCGTGTATCAATTGGTTTGTCGGCATCTATTAACCAAACAACACTTAATTTATCTAGTAGTAATTCTGACCCTCTTAACGATGCACAACTCAACTCAGATACCAAAAATTCAGGGCTTGGTTACAACGTTGGTTTCGGAATTACGTACGCAACCAAAGGGTTAATGTTGTCTGTAGCCATGCCATATATCCTCGAAAACAAGAAGTCGAAACTAACCCCTTACACACAAGGGCAAATGCTGCGTTACTATCTTGCATACAACATCAACATCAATAAAACTTGGTCGGTAAAACCCCAAGTCTTGTTTGATCATTACTTAGTTACTCGATTTGTTTATACAGGTCTTGTTTCTGTAAAATACAACAACCGGGTTTGGTTAAATGTAGGTTACAGCAACGATATTGTGTTGAGTGGTGGTGTGGGTGTTTTAATTGGCGATAGGTTTACCGCACAATATACTTTTAAATACTCTCCAACAGGCATTTACAAAAGCACTGCTGGTGGGCACGAACTGGTGCTTGGGGTAATAATCGGCAAAAATAAGAAACAGTTTTTAAGCCATTCCATTTTCAGAACATCTACTAAATCTCCATACCATGATTGGGAATAATTTTTCTATCAGGAAATTTTTTGCAACACTGCTTTTACTTCTTTCGGCAGGTGCATTTTCGTTGCTGCATGCGGCCAACCAGTTTCCTAACAAAATGAACTACCAGGCGGTAGCCCGCGATAACTCAGGTGGCATACTTCCTAACCAAAGCATTGTGGTTCGTTTGGGTTTTAAGGATATAAACAACAGTTTACTGTGGCAAGAAGACCACTTTGTTACCACTAACCAGTTTGGTTTGTTCACTTTGCAAATAGGCACCGGCACTACTACAGGTATGGGTAGTTTGGCGGCATTTGCAGATGTAAACTGGGCGGAAGGGAACATTCACCTTGAAGTGTTGGCCGACTTGGGTTTCGGCTTCGCAAATTTCGGAAACGTAGAAATGATTTCTGTGCCTTATGCACTCGTGGCTGATACAGCACTTAAAGTTCCAAAGCCCAATCTTAAACTGTCGGAACTTACCGATGTAGATGTAAACGGAATTAGCCCAAATGAAGTATTGCGTTGGAACGGCAACAAATGGGTTCCTGCTGATACAATTAAAACCGATCAGTTAGTTGTTACACAAAAAGTAACTGTGCAGGGCGGCTTTGTTGTAAATCAATACTTCATTCTCGGTACTGATTCTATCTCCAATATTTCTACCGACCCTACACTGAGCGATAGCAGCAACAATTCAATTCCCACAGAAGCTGCTATTAAAGCTTATGTAGATTCGAAGTTCGCAGTAGGCACTACCGGTGCTACTGGACCAACCGGTCTTCAGGGCTTGCAGGGAATCACAGGAGCAACAGGTGCAGATGGCACGAATGGAACAAATGGCACTAACGGAACTAACGGTGTTGATGGAGCCACAGGAGCCACAGGCCCATCAGGAGTAGACGGAACGA
>CAZTNA010000032.1:0-17086 GCA_964615305.1 uncultured Chitinophaga sp. | reverse complement strand
TTATCAAAATTGCTTGCCTCTTTACTTGTAACAATAAACTTTTTCTGATATTCATAAGCCTTCTGAAAATCGCTCTTGAGTGCGTATGCATCAGTAAGGTGTTGGTATATTTCGTTAAGAAATATTTTACTGTTTATTTCTCCAATAAAGCTTTCCGCAAGTAAAAAGTGGTTTATAGCCTCATTAAGTTTACCCATTTCGTTATTAGCTATACCAATGTGCATGTGCGATACTGCTATTGAATGTTTATTTCCAATTACAATTTTTTGTTCAAGAGATTTCATCAGATACAACATTCCTTCATCGAATTTTTTATACTCAATGAGCATAGAGCCGATGTTGTTGTTATAAATAGATATACCGTGGCGGTCGTTTAACTCTTCGCTGATAGCAAGAGCTTTTTTAAGAAATTCAAGTGCATTGTCAAAGTCTTTAAGTTGTGCGTAATAGGCAGAATAGGCGTTAAAGCACCTTGAAAGCCCCAGTTTAAAATCGTTTTGCTCGTATATCTCTAATGCTTTTTCCAAATATGACTTTCGGATATGGGCGAACTCAGATGTTTTAAAAATTACTGCCATATTGTAATACAGGTTGGCAATACCTTCTTTTTCTTCTTTGGTATGGCATGGCTTGCTTTCCGCCAATGCTATGGCTTGTAAATAACTTTTGTGAGAGGCTTGCAAATAACCCATATAGTGGTAACACACGCCAAAATTGCAATGTACACGAACCAAAAGATCATTATCATTCAATTGGTCTGCCAACTTTAATGCATCAGCACATATTTGCAGCGATAAATCATACTCAGCAAATGTGTCGCACTTAATAGTAGATTGCAAAATCATTGCTTTAACCTGCTGAACAGGTAACTTACTCTCAATACTAAGAGCCAGAGCTCTGTCTGCCACATCAATAGCTTCTCTCCGCTTTTCAAAGTTTAACTCTCGGCACTTTAGCAGCAAATCAGCAATCTCCTTTTCAATAAGGTTTTTATCTGGCATTGTAAGGTGTGTAATAGATCTGTATAGAATACAAAAGAAGGAGTGTTCTCATAGTAGAAAATTACTTTTAAATGTTGTTTATTACTTTCTCCATTAATGCACTAAGTTGAACAGCTTCCGCATTGGTGAGTTTATCTGTGGGTTTATACAATTCTTTCTCTTGTTTCTCAATAAGAGCCAGTACTTCTAACCCCTTTTGAGTAATTAGTACATCTACAGCTCTTCTATCGGTTTCACTCTCCACACGTTGAACCAAGCCAACTTTGCGCAACCTCTCAACCATACGCGATGTATCACTCATTTTGTCAAGCATCCGTTCGCGTATTAAACTAACTTTTGAAGGTTTAGGAAACTGCCCCCTAAGGATACGGAGAGCGTTATACTGCTGGGTTGTAATACCAAATTTTGCAAAAAATTCTTTATGAAAGCTTTCTAACAAACACGAAGTGTAGATGATACTAACAATGGCCTTCTGCTTTTCGTCTTTAAACTTTGGTTGTTTTATCAACTGTTCTATTGTTGCCATCTAGGTTAGTTTAGAATCACAATCTATTTCATTTCTTAAAAATTGCAACAAGTCATTTTCGAACCAAGTTTAAGGTAATCGTTGGCAAGTAATGTAGCCATCTTTATTACAACCAAATACCACAAAATTGCTTGAGCTTTGAAGCTTATCAAAGGTAAAATAGCATCCTGAATGTTCATACTCCGCTATCTTTTTCAGTTGATCGGAGTAGAGCGTAGCAATATCGTTGTTTCCTACCATTAGGTAGTCTCGCATTTGAACATTAATTGTTTTGAAAAATGTTGGAGCATAAGAAAGATTTACTGCCCCGTAAAATTGATGTTTTGCATTATAAGTTCTAACCTGTTTTCTACTGCTAAAGCAATAATTAAATGAAGTATCCGTTGTGACAACAGTAAACCAATCAGCAGTATCAATCAATACACTCAACTTATCGTTGCCGTCTAATGAAACTTCAACAAGATGGTTACCAATAGCATTTAGTATCACAGGCAGTTTATCATTTAATACTGTAAATGGCTGTGAGGTAGTACTGTTTTGCACCTCCCATTTTTGTTTACCTGCCATGTCAAACAACATCAAGTTACCTGTATTACTTTCAACTAAAAGATATGCCTTGCCGCTACTGTTCAAAATTTGCAGAGGTGTTTCTATTTTGCCAACTCCTGTAAGCGGACTAAACCCCGCCAACGGTTTCCCGTTTATCTCATACCCATAAATACTACCACTGCCACACGACACCAAGTATCTTTGCTTGGTGCCATCAGTATATGTAACAATACCTGTTTTTGTTTCTGCAGCCAACTGCATTGGAAAAGAACCAATATCTCCGCCTGACTTATCAATAACATAAATATGATTAGAAGTTGCGACAATGAACTGACGCGCACCATTGTTGTAATAATCTATTGTCGAAATTTTACCTCGAATTGGTTCAGACAGGTTTTTTTCAAACAGTATTTGACCTGCTTGATCTAAAAGGTACAGATTAAAAAGTGTATCCTGAACAATAATTTCTGTTTCACCTGAAGTGCTATTAAAAATTGATTGCGGACTGCTTAAGGCAGGAGCCCGGAGTTTTGTTTTCCAAAGTAACCCAGGCACAGATACTTGTCCTGTGGAGAGTTTTAAAAACAGTCTGGCTGTATTCTTGTTTCCTTCTTGCCTGGCAAATTGCAAAACCGACTTTTGTGAACTCAGAAATGAAGCAAGTGTAGAACCTTCTTTTATCAAAGTTTTCAATAGCCAGGAAGAACGCGCGACATTCAAGTAGGTTAAGCCCTGACACTCGTTAATGTTCCCTTCTCCGGAGTTAACAAAGTCTGCATTGCTGTTTAATGTTTGTTTGATTGAAATTTTTTCGAGTGCTAGTTGAAGCGTGTTTAAGCTTTGTGCAAACAACACTGTCTTTTCTTCAATAGAAACATACGCTTGAGTAAGGCTAACAAAGCTATTCCCAAAAGTTTGTTGTAATACAGAAGCATCACTCAAAAAATAAATTTCATGACCATTATACAAATCAATAGGAGTAGTAGGGTCTCCATTCTCGGCTAACAAATTGTTTAAGCGTGTTTTTGCCATCTCTGAATTATTTGTTGAAATCAACAGCAGATTCTGTTCGTAATACTTTTCACTTAATGGCTCAACAATAACAAGTGCTTGCACATCACCAACCCATTCACCAAAATACCGGCTGAGTAGGTTGTTGGAGTTTAGCTTGGGCACTATGTTCATATGTACATAGGCAGCATTATCAGGAATATAAGCAAGCAATGAACCAAACGGCTTGCTGACTGTAGCACTTGTGTTATCAGTTGCAGATGAAGAAAACTCAACATACGCTTCCACCTGTGTGTTAGTGAAAGCCAGTTCGTATCTGGTCCATGTGCCTGTGTTTTTTACATCGTGTAAGGTTGACAATTGATTGGCTTTTATGCAAACCGGCAAAAGCACTTCTACTTTGTTATAATTTACATAGATCAATAGATCCGCTGTTGAATTTTTTCGCAACAGTTCTTTAAATCCTTTGTCGTTCTGTAGATTTGTTCCACTTAAAAACGCGGCAATCGAATTCTCGATAATGAAAGATGTAAAGCTGAAAACAAAAACATTGCTGTTCTTAGCAAACGTTAATTGCCTACCATCTTTCAATGTAACATCTATTATTTTTTGATTCTTAAATATTCGTACTTCTACTTTTCTGGTTATTGGCGATGACTGTATTCTGTTAAGAAGTGTATTATCATTTACCCCATTCAACTCTGAAGCAAAGAGCAGGTCGTACGCATCTGCACTTACCAAGTGAACACTTACTACTGCTTTAGCCGTAATTTCATTTACTAATGCCCTGTCGGCAGATACAAGTTTTTGCATTACTTCCATCTGCTCAGATAGTTTTTGACCAATACTGGTTTTAAGCCACTCGTTACCTGTTACTGTTGAGCCAATCTGTTCGCCTGCTTTACTCCAGTTTCGTGTTTCAAAAACAGCAATTGTTGAAGATGGTAAAGATGAATAAACATCATCTCCCATAAAACTCACCCAATAAATTATTACTGCCCCTATCACTATAGCAATAACAATTATGATATATGAAGCATATTTTCGCATAGCATAGTCAAAGCTATTTTCATTTGTTACGTTAGCAGCTTCATTTATAAACTCTATTCTGTGAACAAACAATTACTTATTGCTTCTTCGGTAGCAGGATTGTTAGCTGTAGTATTAGGCGCATTTGGCGCACATTCGCTTCGGCCTTTTCTCAATGAGCATCAACTATCTATTTGGGAAAAAGGAGTTCAATACCAGTTTTATCATGCCCTGGCATTATTCGGGTGTGCGTTATATGCTCAACACCACAGTTCGAAAAGAATAATATATGCAGGCTATTTTTTCTTGGCAGGTATAATATGCTTTTCAGGGTCATTGTACCTGCTGGCAACTATTAGTTATAACCAATTACCGGGTATGCTATTAGGACCTGTAACACCGTTAGGAGGACTATTTTTTATTGTTGGGTGGGCTTTTTTGTTTGCTGGCGCTCTTAATCAGAAACGTATTTAGAACAAACTTTTTCCTGTCATTTTTATTGGCTGTGCTATACCCATTAACTTTAAAACCGTGGGGGCAATGTCACCCAAGGTGCCTCTATGCAATAATGGCTTTAGATCTGCATCTACTAAAAAAAACGGAACAGGGTTAAGTGTGTGTGCGGTGTTTGGAGTACCGTCATCATTAATCATATAATCGGCATTACCGTGGTCAGCAGTTATCAGTATTGAGTAATTTTTTTGCAACGCCATTTCAACAACTTGACAAACGCAGCTATCTACAGTTTCTGCCGCTTTTACTGCTGCTGAAAAAACACCTGTATGGCCAACCATGTCGGTATTTGCAAAATTAATACAGGCAAAGTCAACTGAATCTGCATTCAATTTCGAAAGAATCTTAGTGGTTAAATCAAAGGCACTCATTTCCGGTTGCAAATCGTAAGTAGCTACTTTAGGCGAAGCTGCTAAGATTCTCTTTTCTCCAATAAACTCTTTTTCTCTTCCACCACTAAAAAAGAAAGTAACGTGTGGGTATTTCTCAGTTTCTGCTGCTCGGATTTGTGATTTACCATGTTGTTCTAACACTTCTCCCAACGTTTCTGTTAAGTCATCATTGTCAAAGATATTATGTATGTTTCTAAAACTGTGATCATAAACAGTCATAGTGGTATAATGCAAACTTAGTTTGTTCATATCATACTCTGCAAAACTTTGTTGAGTAAGTGCTTTTGTAATTTCACGACACCTATCCGTTCTAAAATTAAAACACACGACCACATCCCCATTGTTAATGGTTGCAACCGGAACTCCATCGGAGTTTGTATTTACTATGGGCTTTATAAATTCATCAGTAACACCTGCGGCATAACTCGCCTCTATCTCTTCAAATAGGTTGGTGGTTTTCTGGCCTTTACCCATAGTAAGTAAATCGTACGCTAATTTTATTCGCTCCCAACGGTTATCACGATCCATAGCGTAATATCTTCCGCACACTGTGGCAATTTGGCCAACGCTACTGTTGATATGCGTTTGTAATTCGCGCAAAAACCCAAGCCCACTTTTGGGGTCGCAATCGCGGCCATCGGTAATGGCATGAATAAATACTTCATCACTTTGCATACCATTTTCACCAGCTACATCCAATAAAGCTTTTAGATGGTTAATATGCGAATGAACACCTCCATCAGAAACGAGCCCCATCAAGTGGAGTGGCTTGTTATTATGCTTACAGTAACTTATGGCCGCTAACAACTTTCCGTTTTTTGCTAACTCGCCTGTTCTAATAGCTACATTAATACGTTGCAGTTCTTGATAAACAACCCTGCCGGCCCCTATGTTTATATGGCCAACTTCACTGTTACCCATTTGTCCATCGGGTAAACCAACCGATTCTCCGTGTGTAACCAGTTCAGTATTACTATACTTTTTGTAAAGTGAATCAATAAAGGGTGTATTTGCTTTAGCTATTGCACTACGATCGGGGTTAGGCCCATGCCCCCAACCATCCATTATAATGAGGATAACTTTCTTGTTCATTGGGCGTAAAGTTATTCGAGATTATTACTTTTAAAATGCAAACAAAAACATAGTTGTTGGCATGGTATTAGCACTGTGTACGAGTCAATTTTAGCCGAATGAAAACAAGAATTTTATACTCATTTTTTGCATTTGTGGTCTGCTTACTGGTTTATATTCAACCGGTTCAGGCGCAAAATTTTGACAATATTGCTAATTCGATAAAAGCCGGAAATGCATCTGCGTTAGCCGCCAATTTTCAGAATAACGTAGAAATAACCATTAAGGATGCCGGTAATTCTTACAGCAAAAGTCAAGCTGAGATGGTGTTAAAAAACTTTTTTGCATCGCATCAGCCAAAGAGTTTTGCCATAGCCCACCAGGGGACCTCTCCTGAAGGTTCTAAGTATTTTATTGCCAACTTGGCTACATCAGCCGGCAACTATCGCACGTATGTTTACGCCAAAAATGCAGGGGGTGTGTGGGTTATTCAGGAAATAAGATTTGAAGAGCAGTAACATAATCTGACTATTTATACCAAATAAAAGCGAGCCGAAAACGGCTCGCTTTTATTATGCTGTTACTTATTTTTACAGTTATTAGCAGTTGAAAAAATATAATGAGTTACTCAATAGAAAATTTTATTGACGAAGCATTAGCAGAAGACAGCATTGATCCGAGCGGAAAAATTATACCGGGCGATCATTCTTCATTAGCGGCCATACCTGTAGCTAAAGAGGGCAAAGCAAAGCTTCTATGCAAAGCAGATGGAATATTAGCCGGAGTAGAGTTAGCAGAGATTATCTGCAACAAAGTTGACGCCACCCTGCGCATTGATAAAGTACTGGCTGATGGAACTCGCATTAAGAAAGGCGAAATTGCGTTCTATATACATGGAGAGGTAAAATCTATATTACGTGCTGAGCGGTTGATATTAAATTTCATGCAACGCATGAGCGGCATTGCCACTCATACTTCATTGTTTGTAAATGCTGTAACTGGTACAGGCGCGAAAATTTTAGATACACGAAAAACTACTCCTAATTTTAGATACTTTGAAAAATGGGCCGTACGTATTGGTGGGGGGCATAACCATAGATATGGATTGTATGATATGATAATGCTGAAAGATAATCATATAGATTTTTGTGGTGGAATTGAAAAAGCTATTCAAGCGGTAAGCAAGTACCAGCAAAAAAACAATTTGCAACTACCCGTAGAAATTGAAACAAGAACTATTAGAGATATAGAGATAGTAATGCAGACAGGAAATGTTACCCGCATTATGTTCGATAACTTTAGCCCGGAGTTGATGAAAGAAGCTGTTCTACTCGTAAACAAAAAATACGAAACCGAAGCCAGTGGAGGAATTAATTTAAGCACTGTAAGAAGCTATGCTGAAACAGGTGTTGATTATATTTCTGTAGGGGCACTTACCCACTCATCGGCAAGCTTAGATTTGAGTTTGAAAGCTTTTTAAGAAATGGAAATACCGGCAAAGAAAAAGATACTGTTTATTGTAAACCCAATTTCCGGAGTTTATAGCAAGAGCAATATTCCTGAAAAAATAGCGCGCTATATAGATTACGTACAATACGATTATACGATACGCTTTACGCAATATGCAGGTCATGCTACGCTTATAGCCCAACAAGCAGTAGAAGAGGGATACGATGTTTGTGTGGCAGTAGGTGGTGATGGGAGTATAAACGATGTAGCTCAAAGCTTAATTGGCAGTAAAACGGCATTGGGATTAATACCTTATGGATCAGGCAATGGATTTGCAACCCACTTAAAAATTCCTCCACGTGATGCTAAAGGTTCTATAAATGTACTGAACACAGGCAAGGCTGTAAAACTCGATTTGGTAAAAAGCAATGTTCGCTATTTTGTGAGTAACGCAGGATTTGGGCTCGACTCGTCAGTAGCACGAAGGTTTAGCCACCATGTGCAGCGCGGTTTTATGTCGTATGCGTGGGCAATGGTGAAAGAGTTGTTTCTTTATTTTCAACCCTATGATGCAAAAGTAGAAATTGATGACACCGTTATCGAACGTTCGTTTTACCTTTTTACAGCCTTTAACGCCAATCAGTACGGCTATGATTTCGGGGTATTTCCATTTACCAGTATGAAAGACGGAGTTATTGACGTAATTGTGTTGAACAAATTTCCTCTTTCTAAATTGCTATATATTGTAGCCTGCTTATGGTTAAAGCGCGCAGACCTGATAAAAGAGGCAGAGTCGTACCGAGCGAAAAAAATTGTAATACACGGAAACAAAAAAATGTGTTACCAGTTTGATGGCGACTCGATAATTTATCACGATGATTTAACCTTTGAAGTTGTACCACAATGTATTGATGTTATAGTGCCTCATGACTTACATGCTTACTAACCCGGTGTTATGAAAAATAAAGACAGCAATAGCCGCATAGTATTTTCTACTAACCGCAGCATAAATTTACAGGACGAAACAGAGGAAATCAAAACTCCAGATGCCACAACCCAAACTCTATATGTTTCATTGGAAAGGTTAAAGGGCGGAAAAGTAGCAACCATAGTAAAGAACTTTGTTGGTAGCATTACAGATCTTGAATCATTAGGAAAGCAACTAAAGAATAAATGTGGAACCGGGGGAACCGTGAAAGATGGAGTTGTGCTTATTCAAGGAGAGCAAAGAGATAAGGTAATTGGAATATTAAACTCATTGGGATACAAAACCAAGAAGAAGGGCGGATAAACTATTTTATTTCACCTGACAGTAAACAGTTAAATCCTGCATTTTACCATACTAACAACCAGTGCTACAAACATTACCACATCCGTTGGGCACCACCGATGTGATAGTATGTTGCAAGCCCTTTTTGATTGAAAAATGACTAAACAAAGATACCGACCTTGGTGATTTAAACGCCACTATGCTTCGAAAATGTCAATCTGAACACTTGGTAGCAAAAGATATGACCTTTTAGCTACGAAACAACTTAACGTTAAGAACCCATAGCCACTAATAAGCGTTGAGCTGTTGGGCATTCCGTTAGCACCTATGCTTAAATTGAAGCGCAGTGTATCTGCTTTCAATTCTACTTCATAAGTGTTACAGTTCCTTTGTAAGTATCTGTAAATCCTCCGAAGAAAACTACGTTAATCTGATACACGTATGTATCATGAGGAAGCAATTTACCATTCTTTTTACCATCCCAAGCATCGCTATTGTTTACAATTCCATTATGCTGGTTGGCGTTGTAATAAACCTTTTCTCCCCAACGGTTAAAAACAGT
This sequence comes from uncultured Chitinophaga sp., assembly GCA_964615305.1. GTDB lineage: Bacteria > Bacteroidota > Bacteroidia > Chitinophagales > LD1 > Bog-950. The sequence goes on along the minus strand of CAZTNA010000032.1, from coordinate 7,713 downwards.
TACCTCAATTTTATCTGCCCCCAGAATATTAAATTCAAAATAATCATTCAGTTCATCGGCATTAGGAGTAAACGCTGATGGAATAAATGCCTGACCCGCTGGTTTTACAACCACGTACATAGAGTCAAATGCAATGCAACTATCGCCATCCATTGCCATAAGCACATACATGGTGGTAGTATCAGGGCTTGCTTGTGCGTTTTGACAAGTAGTACAACTCAAATGGTAATCAGGCTGCCAGTAGTATCCAATAATACCATTTGCAGAGGATGCACTACCGGTAAGTGTAATAGTTTGGTACTGCACCGAAACTAAGTCTGGACCTGCATTAACAGAAAACTGTTGTGGCTCAGTAATTGTAAAGTCAGCTGCTCCAGTACAATGGTTGGCATCTTCGGCAGTTACCACGTAGTGGTTGGCTGTAAGGCCTGAATAAATACTGTCTGTTTGATAAATACCGTTTAGAAAATATTGATAAGGCGAAATACCGCCACTTACGGAAACCTGCACTACTCCATCATTACCCTGAAAACAAGTAACATTAGACGGCACTAAACTTACAGTAACAAGTGTGGGCTCAAGCAGATACAAGGAATCAGACGCGGTGCAATTGTTCCTGTCGGCAACAACAACAGAATAGTTAAAGTTCCCTGACAAACCACCAATTGCAGAAGTAACTTGTGCCGGTGTTGTATTCCACAAATAGTTGTAAGGTGGAGTACCTCCATTTGCTATTACACTGGCATTGCCGTTTGTGTTGCCAAAGCAATCCGGGGCACTACCACTTATGTCAAGAGTTAGCGCAAGCGGGGTAGAAATATTTACTGGATTAGCAGCGTAGCGTTGTACACAGCCGCTGTCATCTTTAATTGCTACGTAATACAAGTCAGATGTAAGTGATGTAAAATTGCCCGATGAAGTATAAATAGTTCCACTATCAATAGAGTAAGTTACATTTCCATTACTGGAAATTGCTTGAATATTAATGACGCCATCATTGGCTCCGAAGCAATTTACATTGTTAGCAACTACACCAACAAACGATGGCAATGCCAAAGGTAGCACGTGGGCTACACCATTCATGATACTTTCACATCCTACACTATCCACTACTTTTACTGTGTAATTGCCGGGTTGTAAGAAATTTCCAAATAATACAGACGAGCCGTTACCTATTACGGTGTCGCTTACGGGCAATACACCGAACTGATACAATTGATAAAAGAACCCATTTTGAGAGTTGTTAAGTCCAATTTGAACACCACTATCACCAACACAATACGCTCCACCTCCTATAATATCGAATACAGTTGGGTTAGGTCTAATAGAAATCACAGCACTGTCATTCATACTTCCTTGGCAACCTGTTCCATTAAATGTTCCAATGGCAGAGTAAATACCGGGTTGAGTTTGTAAACCGAACGTAATAGGATTACCGGTGCCAGGTATAGCAAGCCCTGCCGGTATATTGCCGTTTAAGAATAACTGGTATGTAGCGCCTAACTCTGAACCTGTTAAATAAATTTCTTTACCGGCACTTCCGCTGGCGCATACCTCTCCACCTCCACGCACATCAAACGCTAATGGTTGCGGATTAATTGCCACAACAGCGCTACCTATCATAAACTGCCCACACCCGCTAAAGCGCGTAGCCCTGATTGTGTAAACTCCTAAACCAGTTACATTAGTAAATTGGAGAGGGGCACCATTTCCAAGAATTGTATCAACCGGTGCACCATTCAGCAACAACTCATACATTACTCCGTTTTCTGATCCATTCAAAGTAATAAATGTACCCAATGAGCCGGGACAATAATTACCCCCGCCACTTATAGCAAACTGAGTAGGCAAAGGAAGAATGCGCAGTGTATCATACACCGGTTTGCTCCAACCACAGCAGATTTCACGTACTTTGTAACGTATCGTATATAACCCCGAGGGCACTCCCAACATTAAAGCCGTAGGATTAGGAAGAGTTGACTGAAACACAGGGCTGTTCAAATTGGTGCCTTGATAAATTTTCCATTCGTACTCTGCCTGATTGCCCCATCCGCTAGCAGCTAGGGTAAGAGTGCCGTCTATACATATAGTGTGTGTAGATGGTGAAAGAGTAGGCAAAGCACGGGCGTCAATACTTGTGCGCAAAAAATCGGCATAAGTAGAACCTGATATACCTAAATCATAAGAAGTAGCTACAGATGAAGTTGAAACAAGCACTGTTGCGCTCCCACTATTGTATGACGAAATAGGAGACCCTGCCGGCTGATCACGTAAATCGTTGATAAACTCCATACCGGTTGGCAATACCCATAATCCGCCACTCTTGGTTAATTTTATCTCACTGTTTACACATGCTTTTGCGTTATCGTATTCTATGGTTAATGTTGGAGCAATTGGTATAGTAGTGCTTGGGTCACTTACAGTTCCGTCAGTGCTCATTGCTGCACTTACTCCATTAGCACCATCACGACCTCTACCCCCAGCCCCACCGGCACCACCGTTTGCTCCTTTTTGACCTGTAGCCCCCGAACAAGGTCCACAGCCAGATGTAGCTCCATCAAACCCTATATCTCCACTCAATCCATTTCCTCCTAAACCACCAGTTCCTCCTATACCAGCTGCACCAGCTGTAAACAACACTGAGGTAATAGTAGCTCCAACCGATGAGTTACTTCTAAACAATGCAAACGAGCTTCCACCACCAAACCCACCGGTTCCTCCGTGCCCGCCACGTCCACCGTTGCCACCTACCCCGCCAAACGGATTTCCTCCACAATTAAAACAAACGCATGTTCCGTTTCGCGCACCACCACCGCCACCACCTTGGCCGCCACCGCCACCGCCACTTCCAATTTCAGCTTGCGGTGCCGGAGAAAAATACATTCCTGTAAATGTTGGTGTAGCAGGGCGGTTACTTGCGCTCCATCCTGCACCTACCCCCCCATTAGCTCCGTTATTAGAGCATTGGGGCAGGTTATCACACTCACCACAGCAAATGCCCGCTCCGCCACAAGGGTCGCAACCACTATTTCCAGCTCCGGCACTACCTCCAGGTCCAGCAGGTGAAGCGCCACCTATATTTCCTGCTGCGCCTCCTGTACCACCGGTAGGGTTTCCGCAACCACCATCGCCATTTCCACCGGCACCGCCCACATTACCTCCTAATCCTCCGTTTCCGGCACCGGCAACGGTTCCATCAATGCCATTGGTTGCAGCACCTGAAATAACTCTACAACGAACAATGTTATAATTCTCACAAGCATTGTGTAAGAGTATTGCGTAGTTAGATCTGCCTCTATTGGTATTGGTTACACCGGAAACATCTGTTGTTTGTATAGTAAGATCTTGCAACGTCCAACTGTCATCATCGAGGCCATAGAAGCCAACACGGTGCTCTATGTTTTGATCACCGGTAAAATTAAAATCGTGAAATCCGTTGAGTAAAAATGTTGTTACAGCATCGCTTCGTTTGCTCCATATATTACCCGTAACACGAAAAGCACCCTCAATAACAATATTGTCCTGCAGTTCAATAATGCCTTCAGTATAGGTTCCTTCAGCCACACGAATGTGTGTTCTTCCGTTCAACTGTGTAAGAGCATAAGTTAACGAGCGGTACGGATTGTCGGGACCCCCGGCAGAGATAACGTCCAGACCACTTGTAGAAACATACGCAAAATCGCAGTTCACTGAACCAACAGTTACATTACAAATACTGATGGCATCCGGCTGCGGGCAGTTATCCTGATAAGTTACTGTGATGGAGTATGACCCGGGGGCAACAGGTGCTGCCCATACTACATTACTTCCTGTTGAAGCGTTTAAAGTACCGCCTGTATTTGCCCAAAGGTACCCGGTAACATTGGCAATAGCTCCTGGTAACGGAGGCTGCAATGTATTCAATGGGTGAATAGAACCAGGTAGAACTGTAGAGCCACAAATACCTGACTGAATACTTGGAGCGGGATCACCGGTTATGCCATACGGCTGGTAAGTAAGCCGGGCGCAGTTTGAATAGGTATAATCTGTATTTACATTACCACATGCTGCACTTAAAACACAGCGATACAATCGTGTACCTGCTACATAAGGAGGAGTATATGAATCAGAAGTTGCGCCAAAAATATCTGACCATTGATTTGCGCTGTTACAATCTGTTTGCATACTTACTTGCCATTGAAAGCCTTGTGCTACGCTCCATCCACCAGATACGTTTGATGCAACACTGTACGTAACTTGTGCGCCCGGACAAAGCACAGTATCTGCCGGTAGCGGGTTTGATGCAACGGCAGGTGCTCCGAAAAAATTCCACCGGTAACGAAAAATAAAGCGATAACTGCCACACCAATCACTGGTATCTGTATGCCAAACGCATGGTGTCTGTGTTTTAAAATTTACTGTTTTAGCATTATTAGTTTGACAATGATTAGCATCGCCAAACACACTGGGAAAACACACGAAAAAATTATAGGGGTTGTAGTTGCACGCATCATTGTTACAATTATCCTCCCATGCTTCTAAGCGAAAATTAAAAGTAGTTGCAGCGGTATTTACACGGTTGCGAAGGTTATAACTAACTCCTGTACTGGTAAGGGCGTTTGCCTGAATTGGAATACATGCTAACGAATAACTGAAATCTACATTATCATTCACAGTAACTTTCCATGTAGGATCCGGGGCGCCACAGCCAAAGCAATCGCCATAGTTGGTGCGTTCAACACCGGTTACTTCAATATCGTAAGAAACATTTTGTGAAAATAGCTCTGAGGATACATGCAGGAGTAAACAAACGAATGCAGCAAGTAAATATTTTTTCATACTTAATTTGTGAGTTACCGTAAATGTATGCTTTATCTCGAATAGAAAAACCCTGCCACAAATGTCAAACAGCTTTGAATACAACTAAACATATGTTTACTTTTTCACTAATCTAGTAATAGTAACCCTTTTAATATCGCCAACGAAACCCACCTCAGAAATGAGTGAAACTGATACCTGTTGCTCGCCCTCTAACTCTGGTAGTTTGTAATAAAAAGCATAAGTGTTGTCTTTCCCTTCTTTTACTAATGCGTTACTCAGGTGAATGCGGTTTAACTTAACAGAATCATTACATGCTGAAGTAACTTGTAGGTAAGAACCCCAAAGCCATTGCTCACCGTAGATAACTGATTCTACTTTTACCCAAGTATCCATTTTATTTGCAGCTCGGTTAAACGCAGCCAACTGAACGGGCTCGTTGTACGATGGCTTCAGGTGCCAAATTGTATCGTACTCTAGAATTGTATCCTTGCTATATTCTTCTTCATTGTAAATAAAATCATCTGTATCAAGCAAACTCATATCTAGTGGTGTAGGAGAAAAGTTCAAGTATATGCGCTTGTAGTAAGCCGCATTCATCTTGTAAGAGTGGATGATTGTTTTGTTATACTGATAAACCTGAAACAGGTTTACAACAGTCAAATAACATGCTACTATCAAAAATAACCAACGCAATTTTGAAACTAAGGCACGGTATATAAATGCAGCCAAACCAAAAGCAAAAACCGGGTACGACTGCACTAAAGCGCGCGTAGCGTAACTACCTCCATACTTCCAATCGCTCCATGAAAGAATTATGTAGATATTGAGTGTACAAAACCACCAAACCGACTTAGCAAACGGATATTTTTTTATAAACAACAAACCCAGCACAAAAAACAAAGTAACCGGAGTATAGATAAACCAGCCTTTCTCCCAACCAAATAGCACCCTAAAATATGGGTTAAGAAAAACCCATTTGCTGCCTACATCGTAAACAAAACTTCCTGTGGCGTGTTTCCAATACAACAACTGAGGAAGCACGCCAATAAATCCCCCGACTACCGCAAAAGCTACATGAGGCAAGTGATTTTGAACCTGACTCCACTTTACTTGTGCATCACTTTTTGTTTGTGTATTCCATAACAATGGAATAAACAACATGATTGCTTCAGTTGGCCGCGATATGGTGGCCAACCCAATAACATACCCCACCGCAAATGCCAGCATACCAGAGGGATTGCTGTGCCACTTGATAGTGAGATAAATTACTACTACATATAACGGGAATATAGGTGCGTGACTCATACCTGTATCAACAGAAACAGACTGTATGCAATTACTTGCCAGCACTAAGAGAGGAAACACAATGGCTACTGTGTTATCATCAAAATATTTTAGTAGAATATGCCGTAGCAAAAATAGTGAAACAATAAACCAAAATATGACACCAAATGCTATACAATACTGATATGGGGGAGAAAAACCGTCAGCATCATACCCTGAACATGATGCTATGAAATGCGCCAGAAAGAAAAAAGGGGCTTGTATTATGGCAACACCTCCTAAATACTTAAACACATAACTACCGTTCTTACACCTTTGTGCTTGGTACAATTCACCTCCCTGCACTTTATACTTCTTTTCAATGTCGGGCAGCCAGCTTAACTCAGTAACATCTGTGTAAATGAATGTTGCTGGTAGGTACATATAGTAGCCTAGCGCATCCCATGTAGTAATGTTTAATCTTTCGCCTGTACCATAATCAGAATAGATAAGTCGGCATCCGATTATCGAAACACTTACTAGAAAACAACCGACTAATGAGCGTATGTTTTTCAAGAAATTACCTCATTCGGTTACAAATTCATTTTCAACACTACAGCGTTATGGTCGCTTAGTGATTTGTGTTTTTTACTCCATTGTTTCTCAAAAGCAATTATGAACCTACCTGCTTTATGAGGTTGCCAACCATTACTGCGCATCAATATAAAGTCAATCAGGTTTCTTCTATTTGGATTATAGCTATCCATATCATTCAGTAAATGGTCGCTACTAAACTTCAGTTCACTATATATTTCCCCATCTTCGGCATCTAAACTCTTTAGTAAGTGGGGATATAGAACAGTATCAACCTTATGTGTGTTAAAATCACCTGCAGCAAATTGAGGAATACCCTTTACTTTATATTTTTTAAGTAGCGCCCCGGCTTCATCATGCTTATTCGCTTTTATTATTGGACCTCCACCTGCTTGCATATGTGTTCCCAACAACTGAAACTTTTTCTTGGGATGTTCTACCTCAACAAGCAAAGATCCTTTGTTTGCCAAACAATCAATGCCTTTACATTGTGAGTACGTTATACTTTCCAACTCTTTCATCGGATACTTACTAAACATCAGTACACCACCCGCACGTTTGTACGTAATCACCTTTCGATTCTTCCACCCTGCAAAATATGGATACACCGGTTTTAGCTTCCGTTTGATGATGCGCATTGCTTTACCGTCAAATGCTTCCTGAAACACTATCACATCACTGCTCTCTTTAATTAATACTTCAGGTAACACTCTGGCACGAATAACCGGATGATGCTTTATGAATACCGCACCTCTTGGTAACATTTTAATGTTGTAACTCATTATACTGATATCCGGATTTAGAAAAGCTTCAAGTGGTTCGCTGCCTCCGGCAAAAGCAAAAAGCATAAGGTTTATTGAAAGAATTACTATACAGAATTTCCGCATGGTGATTACCGTTATACCCGTGAAATTAAACTTCCAAACTACTAATGGAAACACGCCTCAATGAAAAATGCCCTACAACATTGCAGGGCATTTTTTATAAAAAATTTGTAGTAGCTACTTTGTTGAAGTTACAAACAACTTACGTGTAGTTAACTCACCATTGTTATTT
>CAZTNA010000031.1:0-17597 GCA_964615305.1 uncultured Chitinophaga sp. | reverse complement strand
CGAGCTTTAGCACTTCGTTGGTTATCTCTAACAATCTTTTACCCAAAACCGGATGGTTCAAAAAATGTTTAGCGTCTTCAACACTTTGTAATGCATAGTATTTTGAAACATCGCTGTGTCCAAGCCCAATCAACTGAGGAAAAATGTACCACATCCAGTGGCTTTGTTTTTGCCCTGCCTTAATTTCTTCAAGTGCAACAGGGTAAGTTTTCTCTTGTGCTTCTAAAAATCTCGATAAATCCGTCATCTGCTAATCCTTGTTTTTTATGTTGCCCACCGGCAATGATGTTTTTAAAATTTGCAGAAACAGATCGCGGCTGATTAGTCTGGCACCTAAAGTTTCAAGATGTTGGGTGTAAACCTGACAATCTATTAATTGGTATCTATCGCTTTTACAAAGATGAATTAATGCCAGTTTAGATGCATTTGACTTTTTACTAAACATACTTTCCCCACAGAAAATGTTACCCACTTCTACCCCATATAACCCACCCGCCAGATCTTCACCCTCCCACACTTCAATTGACCTGGCAAAACCCATTTCGTGAAGTTTTGTGTATGATTCAATAAATTGTTGTGAAATCCAAGTGGAGCCCGATTGGCTCTCGTGTAACTTTGAACAACTATTAATCACTTGTTCAAAGTTTTCATTTTCGGTTACAGTAAAATTGCCCTTTCGAATTATCTGCTGCATGCTATGGCTTATATGAATTTCATTAGGGTAAATAACAAAACGTTCTGCCGGGCAAAACCAAAACACTAAGCCATGCTCAATAAACCATGGAAAAATACCGTTGTTGTACGCAAGTATCAACCGCTCAGGACATAAATTTTCGCCCACCGCCAGAAGTCCTTCTTCATCAGCATGGCATACGTCAGGAAACCACAGTTTATCGTTAAGGAAAATCATGCGTAAAAGTCTCTCTGTTGAGGTAAGGTTAAGATAGTGCATCATTACCTATTTCTGCACTAAATTTGAAGGCAATATGGCAAACAACTAAGTATTAGGTTAAGTGTATCTCATTTATTGCATTATAGCCATAGGAGTTTTTTAAAACAGAGAACAAGTTCGTTTGTAATGTTTTTATACTCCTATAAAAAAACAGTATTAAAATTTGAATATGTTCTAGTTCTTCCAATCGGCAATAAATAGATTGGTATCACGAGTACCCCCATTGTTGCGGTTGCTGCTCCAAACCAGTTTTTTACCATCAGGAGAAAACATTGGAAAAGCATTAAAAATACTTTCAGTTGTAATTTGCTCCAAACTACTGCCATCAACATTTATCATATACAGCTGAAAATCGTACCCTTTTTGCGAAGCATGATTAGAGGAGAAAATGATTTTTTTTCCATCGGGCGAAAAGAAAGGAGCCCAGTTAGCTTTGCCAAGGTGTGTTATCTGTTTTACATTACTTCCATCTGTGTTACACGTATAAATTTCCATATTGGTTGGCGCTACTAAATTTTGCGCAAGCAGATCTTTGTAATCTTTTATTGCTTCGTCAGTAGTAGGCCGAGAAGCACGGAACACCAGTTGTTTGCTGTCGGGCGAAAAAAAAGCCCCTCCATCATAACCCAACCCTGTTGTTATTTGTTTTTGATTTTTTCCATCAATATCCATTGACCACAACTCTAAGTCACCGCTGCGTGTAGATGTAAAAACAATTTTTTTACCATCAGTTGAAACTGTGCCTTCAGCGTCATAACCGGGGGTATTAGTAAGCTGATACTTAATTTCTCCATTTTTATCGGCTATAAAAATGTCGAACTCAGGGTATATAGCCCAGAGGTATTTTCCAGAAATATGCGGTGGGGGAGGAGGGCAGCTATCTCCACCTAGATGTGTGGAAGCGTATAAAATTTCATGATTACCGGGCATGTAGTATGAACATGTAGTGCGTCCTTTACCCGTGCTAATCATTTTTGGGCGGTAGGTCGGGTTTTTAGTTGCTTTAGCTATGTCTATATCAAAAATCTGATCACATGCCAAACTCCACTCTTTGTTGGTTATCTGGCAACAAAGACTTTTATTGTCGAAACTGAAATATGCTTCTGCATTGTCGCCACCAAATGTAAGTTGAGTAATATTCGAAAGATGCTTTGACTCTGAAGGTTGGGCTTCGGAAAAATGTATTAAACCGAAGCACCCGATTAGAAACAGTAATTTATGCATGAAGGTGTTTTAAGTAACTGCAATACAACAAAAAGTTTTGTCACAGAATTGTCACTTTTCTGTTAAACTGGGGAAGTCAATGCTCGGTTGATATTAGTTAAAACTGAACTTCCTTTAAAAACGGAGTTCACAAATAATACCGTAGTGATCTGAGAGAAATTTTTTCCCCTTTTTCATAATACTCACAAAGCGCTTGGTGGTTTTTACACGTGAGCCGTTATTGCGTACAAGTATATAGTCGAGGTTGGTTTTTTTTGTAATACCATACGCCTGCACTAAAGGATTTGTCATGCCATCGTAACTGCATTTTTCTACACCAGTTATTTCACCGTCTTGTGCATCTAAACAGTCAAGCATAGCACAATAGTGATCGTACATTTCTTTTTCAGTGTTCATATCGCCACAAATAATTTGTGGAACTCCTTCACGTTTGTATTCTGCCAGTAGCTCGTTGTAAATTTGATCCATTTGTTTTTCTCGTATGCGGTCAAACCCATCCGCTTGCAAATGAGTGCCGAGTATTTGGTATGGCTTATTGTTAATTACTCCTTCCAGTAACATTGCACCTTTTCGGGCCCAGCAATCGTTCCCTGTGCAGTTTTTAAACTGTACGGTGTTAAGCATTTTCATTTCATTCCTGCTTATTATCCAAACACCGCTGTTAGTGCGTAATGTGTGGCCGCCAGAGTTAGCCGGACCATATTGATAGGGAAAAATTTCCTTTAGACCTTCACCGATAATGTTGCGAGAGGCAGGTAAAAATGCTTCTTGAAACACAACTACATCAAAGTCTGATTTTTTTAGGGTATCAACTATAGCATGAGCACGTTCACGCTTACCACTCTGAACCACAATTTTGGGCAGCATGTAAATATTCCAGGAAAGTACTTTCAGATTTTTTTCTTCGTTCGCATTAGTTGATTTTGCAACCGGAGTATCTTGGCAAACCGTTGATTGATATATTAACAACGCGGTAAAGAGTAAAAGAAAATATTTTGCTTTCATGGCTTTGTATAGATGCAATAATTGTGAGCTAATCTAACTTAATGATTTATGAATTATCAATAAAACGGTGTCATTATTCTTAAATTGTGTAAACGAAAAATTCTCTATGAATAAATCTCAACTCACAACACTTATTAAACGTGAAGCCACCCGACTTGGTTTCGATGGGTGTGGAGTTAGTAAGGCTGAGAATTTAGACCATGAAGCTCGGCTACTGGAAGCCTGGCTTAACCAAAACCTTAACGGAAAAATGGGTTATATGGCAAACTACTTTGACAAGCGCATTGACCCGCGATTATTGGTAGATGGGGCTAAGAGTGTTATAAGCTTTTCATACGGTTATTTTACTGAGGCAAAACAAACTGAAGGAGCCCCTCAAATAGCCAGTTACGCCTTAGGTAAAGATTACCATGATGTGGTGCGGGAAAAATTAGAGCAAGTGCTTAGTTTTATTAAAGAGGTAACAGGTGAAGTAAATGCACGATGTTTTGTTGATTCAGCACCTGTTCTTGAAAAAGCATGGGCAGTTCGCAGTGGAATTGGCTGGCAGGGCAAAAACACTAATGTGCTTACTAAAAGAAATGGCTCGTTTTATTTTTTAGGAGAGATTATTATTGATTTAGAGTTAGAATACGACTCGCCTGTTAAAGATTATTGTGGCAACTGCACCAAGTGTATTGACGCCTGCCCTACACAGGCCATTTATGAACCGTACAAAGTAGATGGAAGTAAATGTATTTCATATTTCACTATTGAATTGAAAGATGAAACTCTGCCCACTGACATGAAAGGAAAATTTGAAAACTGGATGTTTGGCTGCGATATTTGCCAACAAGTTTGCCCCATAAACTCACAAGCTAAACAACATAATGAGCCATTGTTCAAGCCAAATCCTGAAATACTTTCTATGACTTCTGAGCAGTGGGAGATTTTAGACGAAGACAGTTTTAAAAAACTTTTTAAAGGGTCAGCTGTAAAGAGGACTAAGTTTAAAGGACTGAAACGTAATATTGGGTTTCTGAAACAGTAATTATACTAGTTACCTTAGCTTAAACGAAAATATTGTATGAAAAACCTGTTCTACTGTATAATTACTTTAACTGTTGTTTCTCTGGTATCATGTAACGGTACAACTTCAGCAGCCATAGAAAGCAAATCTGCCAATGGAAAAGTAAGTGTGAAAATTTCAGCTTCGCGATCCAATTTGCTTGATCCTTTTAAAACAGAAATAGCAGTGAAAGCTTACGAATTTAAAGAGGGAAAACTGCTGATGGAAATTATGGCTGATGACCTGAATAACGAGAATGTAAAATTTCGCTGGTTAGATGACAATAATTGTCTTATTACTATCGAAGAACGCGATAAACACGTTCGATCGTTTCAACTTATAGCTAGCGATACACAGGTGCAGTTGGCAGAAATTTAAGTGTTACCGTTGAACGGCACTACATAGAATTGCTCAATTTAGTGCATTCTATCGCCCCTTAACTCCATTTCTTTCATAATACCTGCTTCGTACACCAACCATTCGTTCCAACGGGCAAGAACAGTTGCCCTATCGCCAAGTTCACAAGCCATGTCTAAAAAAAGCTTGTAATGACCGGCTTCGCTCACCATCAAATTTTTGTAAAACTTCCTCAGTTCAACATCTTCAATATTTTGTGATAGCATTTTGAACCGCTCGCAACTTCGAGCTTCTATGAGAGCCGAAAACAGCAATTTTTCAATCAAAGAAGATGTGCGGCTTCCTCCGTGTCTTATGAATTTGTTGAGATGGTTCACATATATGTCCTTACGCTGCAAGCCAAGTTTAAGGCTTCGTTTTTTCAATTGTTCTACAACTAACTCAAAATGGCCCCATTCTTCTTTTACTATTGGAGAAAGCGCCTCTACTAAATTAGGATAGTCTGGATAGTTTTGAATAAGCGATATGGCAGTTGAGGTAGCTTTCTGTTCACAATATGCATGGTCGGTTAATATTTCTTCTATTGATTTTCCGGCAAGCGTAGCCCAACGAGGGTCAGTAGGTAGTTTTAGTCCAAGCATAATATCTGGGGGTTACAAGTTTTGCAAATAAACTGATAAAGATTTGTTTTCTATCATTCAATCTTGATGTAGTCCACTATGGAAACCTGATCAGTTCGCAGAAACGGAATGTTAGATTGATTGTAGTAAGTTCCATCCTGATAAATAGGAGACCCAATCCACAGAAACATATATTTATCAGGAATAGCTGCCATATCTTTAGTTATTAGCCCTACTTCTTTTCCATCAAGCCAAAATTCAACGCGGTCAGGATGCCAGAAAAGTTCGTAGGTATGAAAGCTGTCAAAAAAGTTTGAAGACAATGGCTCGCTGGGAATATTTATCTGTCGGTTATTAAACCTATTCGCTTTGTACTTCCCAAAAGTCTTTTCTTCCCCGGGTTTTATAAGTGCGTTGGCATTGCGCATATAGTCAACTATAGAGTAATTGATAAACGCCTGGTTATCCCATTCTGAATTAATGTTTGGCTGGCTGCTCCAGATTTCAAAATCTATTTCGAATGGTTGTTCTCCTAAATGATCAACAAATTTGTAAGGATTTGTTGAGTCAATCTGATCACGATCTCGTTGGTATAGCCAAAGATTGTGCACTATGCCATTTGGTGTGCCGGTGTAGTTATACATTTGCGAAAACTTAGCTCGTATTGTTACGTGGCCATATTTAAAGGAGGGTACAAACAAAAACTCGCCCCATGTTTTCTTGTAGCTCCCTCGTTTAGAAGCAGACACTTTCATGGTAATGCCGTTTTTGTCAATGGTGGTGTTTTCTAATCTATTACCAAAATCGGCTTTTACGTAACCGGCTTTAGATATAAACCCATTGAAAAAATCTTCTGCGCTCCACCGCTCACTGATAATATTCCTAAACCACCCTGAACAGGTATCGCAGAGTTTTTTTTCATCGTGGCGTTTTACATAATGGTAGTGATCGGGGTTTAAATCATTAGCGCCATCAAAAAATTCTTCCAAAAACACAAACTTAAAATGAGTAGATGGTACGTAAGCCATTGGATAGCTACGGTTAGTCCTGTATTTCTTTTGCACTTCTGCAAAAGGATTGGTTACATAAAAATCTGAAACCTCATTCAACAAGTGAGTTTTTGTTTTATCCCACAGTAACATAAACTCATAATTGCCAGGAGTTGCGCGGTCTTTACATCCATACCACATATATTGGTGCTTACGAACTCTGCCAATAGTGTAGGGTATGTGAATAATTGTATCGGCACCGGCAGGTATTGTTACTTCCACGGCTACAGATCCGTTGTAGTAATTTTGTAAATTGTTTTTGTCAGTGGCTGACATGTTACTGTCGGTAGCATACCAGTAGGATGTGTTTTGCCAGAACAAACGGAAAAAATAGTGTTGTGATTGTTTTGATACGTTTTGCACATGAACCACTCCGTAGGCAGAGTCTTGTGTTGTGCATCGATCAGGGAAACCAACATAGGTTAGTTCCCAAATGCTATCGCGGGTTTGGTGAGCGCAGCGGCTGTTGTAGGGTTGAGTGTATTTTAAGTTGTATTCAGGCTTATAACCAAGAGGAAGAAACTCAACTTGTAGTTCATGGTTCGAAAATGTATTTTTTACTTGCGTATTGTCGAAGCTTGCTTTTGGTTTATTGGTAAGGTAGAAGTTATCGGGAAGCTTTTCGAGAAGTAATTTTTTATCAAAATAATCTGTTGTTTGCCTTTGTGGTTTCCCGTGGTCTGCGATAATTCTCTCTTGTTTTTGACAACTGCTTAGCAGAATTACAACATACGGTAGTAAGCAAAGCTTTACAAGTAGAACGCAACTAAAACCTTCATTGTTTTTTAAGGGCGCGTTGCTTTTCATGTTGCCGAAAGTAAATTATAGACGAAGTAAGGTGCTTGTTCGTTACTCCTGCAAAAATGGGTAGCGATAGTCAACAGGCGGAACAAAAGTTTCTTTGATAGTACGAGGTTGAACCCAACGAAGCAAATTTATCATACTACCTGCTTTGTCGTTAGTTCCACTTCCGCGCGCACCTCCGAATGGCTGCTGCCCTACAACCGCACCGGTTGGTTTATCATTAATGTAGAAATTGCCTGCAGCATTTTGCAGATGTTGAGTGGCATATTCAATTGCATAACGGTCTTGTGCAATTATGGAACCTGTAAGTGCATAGACAGAAGTAGAGTCAACCAACTTGATTGTTTCTTCAAACTTATTCTCTTGGTACACATATACAGTTAGCACCGGGCCAAACAACTCTTCGCAAAGTGTTACGTAATTTGGATTGGTGGTAAGAATAATTGTTGGCTCTATAAAATAACCTTTGCTTTTGTCGCATGTGCCACCAGTAATTATCTCTGCGTCTTTATCTTTTTTAGCTTGTTCTATATAAGAGGTCAGTTTGTCGAAACTTTTTTCATCAATCACGGCATTGATAAAATTCGAGAAGTCTTCAGTTCCACCTATTTTCATAGTCTTTAAATCTGCCAGAACTTGCTCTTTTACTGAATCCCAAATATTGGAAGGAATATAAGCACGTGAAGCAGCTGAACATTTTTGCCCTTGATATTCAAAAGCCCCGCGACTAATTGCTGTTGACACAACCTTTACATCAGCACTTTTGTGTGCCAGAATAAAATCTTTACCGCCTGTTTCACCAACTATCCGAGGGTAGCTTTTGTAGCGGTGTATATTGTTCCCTATTGCTTTCCAGATATCCTGAAACACTCCTGTACTTCCCGTAAAATGGATGCCTGCAAAATCAGGATGTTGGAAAATTACATCAGCAGCATCGGGGCCACTCGGATAAATTAAATTGATAACTCCATCAGGAACTCCCGCCTCTTTGAAAATTTTCATGAGAACGTAAGCTGAATACACCTGAGTGTTAGAGGGTTTCCAAACAACTACATTACCCATAAGAGCACAACAGCTTGGTAGGTTTCCGGCAATAGCTGTAAAGTTGAACGGGGTTAAGGCATAAACAAAACCTTCGAGTGGCCGCCATTCACTACGGTTCCATATTCCTGCACTGCTTTGTGGCTGCATGGAATATATTTCAGTCATAAATTGAACGTTAAAGCGCAAGAAGTCAATGATTTCACATGCAGAATCTATTTCGGCCTGAAATGGATTTTTTGATTGCCCTAGCATAGTGGCAGCGTTTAACTCCATGCGATACGGGCCGGCAATTAACTCAGCGGCTTTTAAAAAAATGGAAGCGCGGTGTTCCCAAGTTAATGACACCCATTGCTCTCGTGCGGCCAAAGCAGCATTTATGGCATCTGTTACATGCTGTTTTTCACTTTTGTAGTAGTAGCCGAGCAAATGTTTATGGTCGTGTGGAGGATGCAGCGAAAGTTTTTTGCCATCACGAATTTCTTTATTGCCAATAAACATGGGTATATCACGCACCTCAGCACGCATTTCTGCCAGCTTCTTTTTCAATGCCTCACGCTCGGTAGTGCCGGGCGCATAACTTTTTACAACTTCGTTTTGTGCGGTGGGAACTTTAAAAAATCCTGTTGCCATAAATTTGTAATTTGTAATCAGTAATTGGTGACAGAAAGCAGGTTCTGTAGAGGTTTACTTGCTGAAAAACGCTCTGAAAATATCCATGCCATTGGCATACAACATCAGAAAAATAATAATAACAAAACCTACTCGGTTTACATATTCTATTGCACGGTCACTCAGTTTTATGCCGGTTATCATTTCAAACAAAAGTAATATTACATAGCCACCGTCTAACATAGGTATGGGCAATAAGTTAGCCACGGCAAGCATTAATGAAATGAATGCTGTGAGTTGCCAAAACGCCAACCAATCCCATGTAGCCGGGAAAAGTGACCCGATAGTACCTACCCCACCTAACTGTTTGTATCCCTTTACTTCGGGGCTAAACACAAGTTTAAACTGCTTAAAATAATCGCCAAGTTTATTTACAGCAATTTTGGCTCCTTGGCCAAATGATGCGAAGAAACCATAGCGTGTTTCTACAACATCTAAGTATCCTTTATAGTCGCGCATGTCCTGCGGGGGACGAAAGCCAAGTAAACCTGTGGCCGGTACTTTTACAGTTGTTGCCAGTGTATCAATGCCCCGCACGTATTTTAATGTGGCGTCTTTTTCTTTCAAATCCGCAAGTATGCCACGCGCTTCTTGAAAGTAAGTTACTGGCGCATCGTTTATTGCCACTATAACATCTCCTTTTTGAAGTTTGCCCTTAATAACTGTTTCGGAGGCAAATTCGCCCACCATGCAAGGAATTCGGAAATCAATAAACCCTTTGGCACGGGTAGCTACTGCCTTTTTTACAAAATCTGAAGGTATCATGATGGTGGCAGGCATACCATTGCGCATAACTTCAACTGTTTCAATATTGTCAAGTAAAAGCTCTTTGGGTATTGATTGAAAACTTTCAAATTTTTTACCCCCATCGTGCGAGAGAATAACATCACCATCTCTGAATCCTGCACTTAGTGCTAACGAATCGCAGCTAATGCCGTATTTGGCATTTTCTGCAGGCAAGGTAAACTCACCACTCCAAAACACAATTTGAGAATAAATAAGCCAGCCCAACAAAACATTCATAATAATACCACCCAGCATAATAATGAGCTTTTGCCAGTTCTTTTTGCTGCGGTATTCGTCTGGCTTTGGTTCACTGTTTAAGTATTCGTTATCCATACTTTCATCAGCCATTCCCGCTATTTTTACGTAGCCACCCAACGGGAACCAACCTATACCGTATTCTGTATCTCCTATTTGTTTTTTAAACAACGCGAAGTTAAGTACAGTGGGTACCGGAAATAGAAAATCGAAAAACAGATAAAATTTTTCAACTCGTGTTTTAAACATTCGGGCCGCTATAAAATGCCCAAATTCATGAATTACAACCAAAATGGAAAGAGAGAGTAAAAGTTGTGCCGCTTTAATGAGCATTGACAGTTTTTTTTATGAGCCGGCAAATGTATCAAAAAACAGAAGCGGCACTTGAAGGCAATAAGCCCCAGCTGTTATTTTATCTCATTTTATATTATTCGCATTAAATTTCGCTCGGACATTTTTTTTACGCACGTTTGCTGTAAACAAATTAGAATGATTAAAATGAGCCTTCTTAAAAGAGTAGTTCCATTTACCGCAGTATTAGTGTGCATATTTTCGTTTTCTGCCTGTAAAAGATGTTATACGTGTACAAAAAAGTGTGGTACCTGTACTAAAACCGGTACTACAGTAGCCGGTTGTGATGGAGATGCTATTGTTCAGCCTTACACTGTAGATACCTGGAAAGTTTACCTTGAATCGCAGGGGTATACGTGTGCTTACAATAATGTGGTAGAGAGCAATGTTTGTTCCGAAGCATCTAAAAAGAGTTACGAAGATATCTATTACAGTTGCATTTCTAATTAATTCGAAATGAACTACACACTTGTAACCGGTGCCAGCAAAGGTATAGGCAAAGCTATTGCCACGGAAGTTGCTAATAGAGGCATGAATTTGTTGTTAGTTGCACGATCTGAATCTTTATTAAAAAAATTAGCCGATGAATTGGCGCTAAAGAAGGTGTCAGTCAAGTATTTTGCTGTTGATTTATTGCAGTCTGACTCCCCTGATAGAATATTTGAGTTTGCAAAACAAAATAATCTGAACGTTAACATGCTCATGAATAACGCAGGCATGGGGCACTACGGTTCATTTACAGATACACCTCTGCAAAAGCACTTAGATGTTATGCAGTTAAACATGGATGCCTGCATTAAAATGGCCTACACATTCTTACTAAATTCCGACAGTACACAACGGAGGTATATTTTAAATACAGTAAGCACAGGGGCATATCAACCGATTCCTCTCATGACGATATATGCAGGTACAAAATCGTTCATGCTTTTTTTCTCTCGCGGGCTGCGACATGAACTACGAAAACAAAATGTGTATGTTACTGCACTTTGCCCAGGCGGCACTGAGTCTGACTTTTTCGGTCCGGCCGGTATGGAAGACGTAGTAAAGAAGAACGCTAAGTTTATGATGACGCCAGATGTGGTGGCAAAAGCCGGATTAAACGGTTTGCTGAAAAACAAAAGTGTGGTTATCCCCGGCTTTACCAACAAAGCCGGAGCATTAGCCTCTAAGATTTTTCCGCATGATATTGTAGTGCCGGTAGCCAGCACATTCTTTACTTAGTAGAAGTATTAGTTTCCCGCATTAAAGCTTGTATCAAACTTGTCCCAACTCATTTTTTGATAGCTGTTACTTCCTACGTAATTTAACACCGTATGAAATTTTTTGGGCTCAATAAACCCGGGAACCGGGAAAAGTAGTTTTAAGTCTTCATCAATGAAAACGGTAGTTGGGTAACTCATTTGACCGTTTAAAATTTCGGCAGCTAGTTCATTATACCCTCGATAGCCCTGAGAAATGTATTTGTAGGTTTTGCCATTAAACACAATGTTTTCACGCGATTCTGCATCAAACTTTACCGCATAAAACTTTTCTTTAGTGTAAGCTGCCACTGTGGCATCGGCAAATGTGGTAGCGTCCATTCTTTTGCACCACCCGCACCAGTCGGTATATACATCAACGAATACTTTTCGCTTCTCAATTTTTTGTGCGTCTTGCATTTGTTTCCAAGTCATCCATTTTATTCCATCAGGCACTGGTGTAAATGATAAAAAGGTAACCGACAAACAGAGTATGGCCGGTAAAAACAAAATCTTCTTCATGTTTCAAAAATTTACGTATGGTGAAATTATTTTTTCTGTCTAGCTCTATAACTTGTTTTAACTTACTTCAACACAAACCTAAATCCGGCAAAAGCCATAGCTCCACGAAGAGGACCCCAGATAAGCGATGCATCAAATTGATTACTCAAAGGTGCGTCACCTGCAATAATCGGGTTCTTTTGTATAAAGTTTAACAGGTTTTCTCCACCCACATAAACCTCCCACGATTTCCACTTAAATGTAATTTGAGCGTTTAGTTGAAAAAAGTCTTTTGAAGATGTTGTGCGCTGATTGGCTTCATTGTTCAATGAAGTATCAGGAATTCGTGTTTTGCCAAACCAGTTTAGACCGGTGTTAAATCTCCAACGGTTATTTTTTGTAACGTACTGCAATGATACTAACCCACGATGCTGAGGGCGAAGTGGAATTATTTTTCTTCCGCTCTTATAATCAGTAACCGCCCTTTCAAATTTGTAAGCAAGTTTTATATCAAAACGTTTAATCACTTCATAGCTGATTTCTGCTTGCACTGCGTTTGCAAAAGATTTTGAAGGAAGATTGTAGAAGCGCAACTCTCTTGTGTTTTCTAAATCTATTACTACCTGGTTAGTAAAATCAGTTCTGTAGTAGTCCACAGATATTAAACCTTCTCTAAACCCAAGGAAAAACTTGTAAGCTAAGCTGGCACCGTAATTCCAAGCTTCTTCAAACTTTATTTCCGGGTCAATTGTTATTGTACGGTTGTTAGCCAGCAAGCCAAAGTTTTCTGCAAATATAGTTGGCACCCTATATCCTCTACCTGCAGACACCCGGAAGCTTAAATCATAGAGAATGTTCCACTTTAAATTGAATCGTGGTGAAACGAAAGGCCCAAAAAGGTTATGATAATCGAACCGAACACCTGAAACGAGCATAACTTTTTTATCGCTCCCGAAATTCATATTTACTTCACCAAACACTCCGGGTACTACTTCAGTTCTTTTTCTTTGAAATGTGTCGAAACTTTCGGTTACATAATCTGTGAGTAGTGAAAACCCCGTTTTAATCATACTTTCATTTTCACCAATTGTTCTCTGATATATAGCATTCAGGTAGCCAAAGTGTTCGAGCCCTTTATAAGATCTTCTGCCCACATAACCTTGTTGTTGGTGAAAGGAGTACTTGTATTGAATACCAAGGAAATCTTCATTCTTTAAATTGAATCCGGTTTTTGCAAATGCATCAGCTTTGTAAGTACGCAACCTAAATCCCCAAGCATTTTGTTCCAGGATGTTTTGTTTAGGGTTAAAGTGAAATGACCCGCCAATTCGATCTTCAATGTTTGCGGATGCGGCCAGCATTGCCATTCCACCATCTGCATGACGATACATAAAACGTTGAAATAAATTCAGGTTCTTTACAAGAGGATTGTCCATGTAGTGATCGTGATTCATGTCCATCTTCAACCAGTTATATTGACCATGAACAGAAGTAATGCTGCTCCACCTGTCGTTTAAATCATGAGCTGTAATCAAATTCAGTTCACTACGCAAGTCTTGGTTTAAAAATGCATTGATAAAAAGCTTGTCACTACTTTGAGGTTTCTTTAGCTCAACATTTATTTGCCCTGTCATGCTCTCGTAGCCATTTACTACGCTGCCTGCCCCCTTATTTACTTGAATTGAACTCATCAATGGCCCTGGTACGTAGGTTAGGCCAAACGTATTGCTGAGAGAGCGAACTGAGGGGATGTTTTCAATCATTATTTGTGAGTAAACACCGTCTAATCCAAGCATACGTATCTCCTTAGCTCCTGATACTGCGTCTGTAAAATTTACATCAACAGTTGCCGAATTTTCAAAGCTTTCACTCAGGTTACAACAGGCGTCTTTGACTAAGTCATTGCTGTTTATGACTTCTACATTCATAGGTGTCATATCGATACGAGTTGCTTTTTTAGTAGCAATCTCAATTTCTTTTACTTGCACTTCTTTTTGAGTGCTATCATTTTGTGCTGTTGCATTTGTAAAGTTTAGCAAGCACACAATCATTATCAGTACATACTTCATCTTTTTGTTTTTTGAGTTAGAAAAAAAATAATACAAGAAGATGCCTAAATGCGAAAAGTCTGAGTAAAAGTGCCTTCTGCTTTTATGTTAAGCGGTGGCGGATTACTGAAAATGCTAAATGAAGTGTTCAGTAACTGAGGAAGAGTAAAAATTTCAGTAATTAAGATTGCTTTTACCGGTAAATAAACAGAAACAGTTTCAATTTCTTTAAAAATCAAATTCTGTTTTATGTATTTAGAACTTACATCACAGCACGAAGTTTTTTTAATGGTGCAATTTGATTTGCCCTGTTCGTTCTTACACTTGTGTTTGGGTGAGCCAATACTGATTTGAGTGCCTTTTGTTTTATGGCATGTATGAGCATACAATGTCATTCCGCTATCTGCAAATAATAGCAAAACAACTAACAGAAAATGCACGCTTCGTTTTAAAAACATGCTGCAATATAAGCTCAATTATTTTCAATTGCCAAAACACTAAATGCCAATTGGTGTTAACAGTAGAAGCAGGTGAAGATTCAAATGTTTCCTAATTGTTTTCGTGCAATAGCTTTTTACCCATAATATTTGCGGCAAGTGTGGTAAACAGTATTATAGTAATAGAGCTAATAGGCATTAAAATAGCCGCCACTAAAGGGCTCATTGTTCCCTGTACGGCAAAGTATATTCCTGCCAGGTTGTATAGTAAAGAAATCAAGAAACTTGCCTTAATAACTTTAATTCCGGTTTTGGCGTAACTGAGCAGCCAGTCAATTTTTTGAAATTGAGATGAATCTATTATTCCATCACAGGCAGGAGAAAAATTGTTTATATCATCACTTATGGCAATGCCAACATCAGCTTGTTTTAATGCCCCGGCATCATTTAAACCATCACCTACCATCAATACTTTGTTTCCTTTGGTTTGAATGTCTTTTATCACTTGCAGTTTGTCGGCAGGTTGCTGGTGAAATATAAGGTTGCTTTCCTGTACGTATTGTTTTAGGAAGTTTTTTTCTGTGTCATTATCTCCGCTAACAATAAATGTTTCATAGTTAGTATGAAGTCTGTTCATCAGTTCTGCAAAACCATTTCTGTATTCGTTTTTTATAAGAAAAAAACCTCTTACCCTAGAGTTAATACCTACGTAAACTTTCGATGCATGCCTGAAATCAGAAACCTGTGAGCCATCTGCGTTCGTGTTGCCGCAAAGAAATTTTTTTGAGCCAATGCGAACACAATTTTCATCTATCCATCCTTCCACTCCCATACCCTCTATTTCTTTAAACTCGTTTGTGCTAAAAGTGCTAACATTTGTAATATGCGTATATACGCTTTTACTTAGTGGATGGGATGAGTGATAAGCCAACGATTTTATTAGTTGTAACTCGTAGCCTGTTAGGGGCAAGTTGTTTTCCGCAATAAATTCAATTCTTGAGTTTTTAGTATTTGTGATGGTTCCGGTTTTGTCGAAAACTATAGAGCTGATTTGAGCAAGTTTTTCAATGGTTACTGCATTTTTTAGGTACACTTTGTTGTGCCCAAGTATCCGCAGTATGTTGCCAAGTGTAAACGGTGAAGACAACGCTAACGCACATGGGCACGTAATAATAAGTACAGCAGTAAAAGCATTAATTGCTTTCGTTGTATCGTTTACCCACCAAAACCCGGCAGCCAAGAATGCAATAAGTATAACTACCGGAGTAAACCACTTGCTAACTTGTGTGGCAAGTGTTGTGATATTTTCTTTATCAGGTTTACTAAAAGCTGAATCGTTCCAAAGTTGTGTTAGATAGCTGTGCGACACATCTTTCATTACTTCCACCTCAATGGCACTTCCTAACTGTTTGCCACCGGCATAGATTAACTCACCGCTTTGTTTTGCCACAGGTGTAGATTCTCCGGTTACAAAACTGTAGTCTACGTTTCCTCTGCCCTTAATAAGAACTGAATCTGCCGGAATTAACTCCATGTTGCGCACCAACATGCGGTCACCTATTCTTAGTTTGGTCAAGGGAATTGTTTTTTCTATGGAATTGTTTAGTGTAGTAACTGCAACAGGGAAATAGGATTTGTAGTCTCGTTCGAAAGAAAGGGTATCGTATGTTTTGTTTTGAAATAAACGGCCAATGAGCATTAGCAAAACTAAACTTGCCATGGTGTCGAAATAACCGCCACCAGCTTGTGCAAAAACTTCGTAGCAACTTCGTACAAACATAGCCGCTATTCCTAGAGCTATCGGAAAATCCATGTTGAGCATTTTTTGTTTTATAGCTCCTCGCGCTGAGATAAAAAACTCATTTGAACAATAGAGTAATACCGGGAGAGATAAAACAAAGTTTAGATAGCCGAAGTATTTCCGAAAAACTGATTCGGTTAATACATCTATTCCCAGGTATTCGGGGAAGGAGAGAAGCATGATATTGCCAAAACAAAAAAATGCTATGCCAATTTTCAGATAGTATCTTCTGAGATGTTCATCCTTTTCTTTTCTGTTTAAGTCATTTAGGTTAATGCGCGGTTCGTATCCTATAGATGCCAGCACTTCTACTATCTTTCTTAAAGTAATGGAAGAGTTATTAAACGAAACATGAACTTCACGTTTGGTAAAGTTTACATGGCTTCGATTTACTCCGGAGGCAATCTTGTATAGATTTTCCAGAAGAAAAATACACGAACTGCAATGTATTTGAGGAATGTAAAATGTAACCGTTGATGAGTTGGCTTCAGTAAAACTCAATAGCTGTTTTACTACCTGCTCATCATCTAAGTAGCCAAATTTTTTATCAAAACCTTTGTTGTTGAGCGAATTGCCGGGCGTGTTGTTCAAATTGTAATAGTTGCATAGATTGTTTTCGCTTAAAATTTCGTAAACTGTCTTACATCCATTACAACAAAACACATGCTCACTAACTCCAATGCTGCCATCGCAGTCTTCACCACAGTGATAGCATTGTATATGTTCACCTTGCTCGTTTTTGTTCATTGAGCAATATGCAATAATGCATTTACTATTTAAGACTTACCCTGTGCACTGCCTTTGTTGGTACTTAATCCGGTTATTTCATATACCGGACACCACTTTAGCATAGCAGTGGCAAACAGAACTGCAGTCGGAATAATAAGCAGCCAAGCACTGCCGCCAACCATAATAGCGTAACAAAGGGAAACAATAAAGAGTAAAGTTCTGAACATGCCATCAAAGGCTCCAACATTTGCTTTCATATAATTGTGGTTTAGTTAATTACTGAATTGCAAATTTCAATAACTATGCAGCACTATTTGTTGACAGGCGTCAAGTTTAGTTATGACGTTTGTCATATTAAGGTTGGCTGAAGAAAAGTTCGTATGAGCTCTTGCCGGCCATTACTACCCCAATGATTAAGATAAGCCATAACACTATGCTTCGAAAATTAGCCTGATTTATTTTGCCCAAAAGAATTTTTCCAATGTATGAGCCAAGAATAGAAACAAAGAACAGCACTGCTAAAAGAAGGTAGTTTTCTTTTGTAACATAACCATTGCTTACATAAACTATTGAACGACTAAAATCAACCCCCATGTCAATAGCTGCAGATGTTCCTACAAAAAAATTTTTCTCTAACTGAAAAGCTGCGAGAGCCAATCCTCTTACAGCACCTCCG
>CAZTNA010000030.1:0-20300 GCA_964615305.1 uncultured Chitinophaga sp. | reverse complement strand
TGTTGGTGCGCTCCGGTCCGCCCTCACCGGCAAACATACGCGTAGGGTCTTCGCCTTCGCGCTTCAGCGGAAACACACCGGCTGTGTAAGGAAACTCGCCCGGCACATTTTCCTGCAACTGCCATTTCAGAATATCGCCCCAGTCGCTGTAACGCGGCAAGTAAACTTTGCGGATGCTGGTTCCGCTCAAAGATTTGTAAGTGAAAGGCAGGTCAATTGTTTTATCGCGCACCTGGAAAGCAAATGTTTCACCACTGTATTTTTTCACTTTCTCGTTCCACTCGGCAACAAGTTTCCAGTTCTCCGGTGCCAATCTTGTTTGGTAAGAAGCAAGAAGCGTTTTCACTTCATCGCTGTTCTTCAGTTCATCTTTTATTCCGTTCAACTGATATAACTTGGTGGCGATGGCGCATTGCTCATCTGCCCATTCATCGTAGCGCTCGTTGTTCTCTGCCACTTCTGCCAAATAGCGCACCCGCGCAGGCGGAATAATCTGTGATTTGGTTACCGTGTTTTTTGCCGAAGTGTGTTTCACTTTAAAATCAACACCGGTTTTCTCGCTCACCTTGTGCATCAGCACTTCAAACAAATGGTTTACACCAGGGTCGTTGAATTGCGAAGCGATGGTGCCGGTAATCGGCAGCTCTTCATCTTTGGCGGAGAACATCTGGTGACTGCGTTTGTATTGCTTGCGCACATCGGCCAGCGCATCGAGCGCGCCCGCTTTATCAAACTTGTTGATGGCAATGGCATCGGCATAGTCGAGCATGTTAATTTTCTCGAGCTGCGTGGCCGCACCGTATTCGGGTGTCATCACCAGCAGCGAAACGTTGCAGTAATCCAGAATCGAAGCATCGCTCTGACCGGTGCCCGCGCTTTCCAAAATAATGAAATCGAAATGCGCGGCTTTGCAAACATCAATGGCTTCCTGCACATGCTCGCTCAAGGCTTTGTCGCTTTCGCGTGTAGCAAGTGAACGCATGTATGCTCGAGCGTTCGAAATAGAATTCATGCGGATTCTGTCACCCAGCAAGGCTCCACCTGTTTTCTTTTTGCTCGGGTCAACAGAAATAACCGCAATGGTTTTGTCTTTATAGTTTTTCAAAAACCTGCGGACAATTTCATCAGTCACCGAACTCTTTCCTGCGCCACCTGTTCCTGTAATTCCAAGCACGGGAATTTCAGATTTCTGATTTTTGATAGCAGACTTACCGTTCTCAGCTAGTGTGATTAACTGTGCAATATTTTTCCACTCTTTTGTGTCCAACTTATCCATTTGTCCGTTCAGTTTCGGAACAGTTTCAAAATCACAAGCGCGAACAACTTCTTCAATCATTCCTTCCAGTCCTAACTTACGTCCATCATCAGGCGAGTATATTTTTGCAATGCCGTATTTGTGCAGATCGTCAATTTCAGTCGGTAAAATTGTTCCTCCGCCTCCGCCAAAAATTTTGATGTGGCTGCAACCGCGCTCCTTCAGCAAATCGTACATGTATTTGAAAAACTCAATATGCCCGCCCTGGTAACTCGTTACGGCAATTCCTTGCGCATCTTCCTGAATGGCACATTCCACAATTTCTTGCGCGCTGCGGTTGTGCCCTAGGTGAATCACCTCGGCACCCTTTGCCTGCATAATTCTTCGCATGATATTGATAGCCGCATCGTGCCCGTCAAAAAGCGAGGCAGCGGTAACTATGCGTACTTTGTATTTTAGCTGTAAACTCATAGCCGTAAATGTAGAAGTTTGATACAAATCAGATTTTGTGCCGTATAAATTTGTTTGTTAACCATAGAGATGTTAAACCTACTTTGTTTTTATTAGTCATAACTTGTATAACCACGCCCACATGACCGACAGAGAAATACTTGACCTTTTTCATTCCGGCTCCGGCAGAGAGCGGGCATTTACCATTCTAATTGAGCAATATCAGCAGAAGGTTTACTGGCATATCCGCAGAATGGTGCGCGACCACGATGATGCAAATGATGTAATGCAGAATGTGTTTTTAAAAGTGTGGAAGAGTCTGGAAAATTTTCGTGCTGACTCGCAGTTGTTTACCTGGATATATCGGATTGCAACAAATGAAACCATTACGTTTGTGAATTCACGCAATAAGAAAGCCACTATTTCTTTCGAAGGTACAGATAACGATGATGATGACACCAACTTTTCACCGGCACATTACATAAAAGGTGATTCGCATCAGGTGGATGGAGATGATATACAGGCGCGTTTACAAATAGCCATTGATTCTTTACCTGAAAAGCAGAAGCTGGTTTTTAACCTGCGCTATTATGATGAAATGCCTTACGAACAGATGAGTGAAGTGTTGGGAACCAGCGAAGGAGCGCTGAAAGCCAGCTACCACCATGCCGCTCTAAAAATCGAAAAATTTTTAACAGGTGAGGATTAAACCTTTCGGCAGCACAAAAGTCACATAAAACGAAATGAAAATCCAGAAGCAAATATTGGAAGAATTGAAGGAGATAGCCCCAACACTATCGGCTATCGAAAAGCGGAATATTTACTCTGTTCCGGAGAATTATTTTGCGAAATTCAATGCATCTATGTTGAAGTTGGTTAAACCACAAACTGTAATAGAAGAATTGAAATCTCTTTCTCCTGAACTGGCAAAGTTAGAAAAGAGAGGAGTGAAGGGGGGGCCATCGGGTTTCTTTGAAACTTTCTCGGCACAAATGATCAGTAAGATTCAGCAGGATGAACTGGCTGAAGTAGCACCAACACTGGCCCAATTGCAAAAAGCAAATTCGCTGGAAGCTCCAGCCTATTTTTTCGAAGCGTTTCCGCAGCAAATGATGAAGCGCATGGCTATTGAACAAAAAGCAGCAGAGGTTCCGGCAGTGCCTGCATGGGTAACAAAGGTAAACACTGCATTTGAAGATTTAATAGCTATTTTCTTTCGCCCTAAATACACCGTAGCTTTTGCAGGCATTGCCTCTATGCTGGTGGTTGGAATGATGTTCTTTACAGAAGTAGAAAAGCAGTGCAGTGATTTAGATTGTAAAATGGCTGCGCTTACTACTCAGGAAATTGACTCATATCTGAAGATAAATGACGATTTTTACAACGATGAGGTTTTTGAGATAAATGATTCGAATACGCAACAGTCAATTGCGGTAACTGCCGATGAAGCATTTGCCAAGGCGCTGAACAGTTTATCGGATGAAGAATTAAGCAATGCCATACTTGACTAAAACATACTTGATGAAAACTAATTTACAAACTGAAAAACGAAATACTATGAAAAAGTTGATGGTGAACCTGACCGTGATAGCTGCTATGCTTGTAAGCATAACTGTGTCTGCTCAACCTGAGCAGGGCAAGCCAAGCAAGTCGGACAGAATTGAAGCGTTGCGCATTGCATTTATTTCTGAACGATTAAACCTTACACCGGCAGAGGCGCAAAATTTTTGGGCTGTTTATAATCAATATAGAGCCGATTTAGAATCTATTCACCGGAACTTTAAACCCGGTGAAGGCGGGCAATTGACAGCCGACCAGCAGATAGATTTAGATCAGAAGAAACTCGATTTAAAAAAACAATTCAAGTCGCAGTTTGAAGGTGCTCTTGGTAAAGACAAAATGAACCATCTTTATAATTTGGAGGGAGAGTTTCGCCAGAAGTTGAAAGAAGTTCGAGACCAAAGACAAGGGAATAAAGGAAGCGGACCACATGGAGGACAACAAGGGCCGAATCCAAACGGGCCGAGGCCGGGTGGCCCGCAAGGTGGTGGAATGGGAGGTGGCCCAAGACCAGGTGGACGTTAATTTAAAATCAGCATAATAAAAGAGGCGCTGTAGTAAGCGTCTTTTTTTTTTTGAGCTTTTTAAACAAATTTTCTGTTTTGATGAAAACGAATTTTAGTTTAGCAGATATCAATAAACAAATCATGAATAAACTTTTACTTATTGCTCTTTCTGCTGTTTTTATTTTTACAGCTAATGTTTCAGCACAGCTAAGTGCTACTGTAAACGGAAATAACCCAACTTGTAGTAACCCCGGTTCCGCAACTGTAGTTCCATCAGGAGGCAATGGCTACACTTACAAATGGAGTACAGGAGTTACAACTGCTACCGCTTCGGGACTTACAGCCGGAACATATACAGTAACCGTTTACTCTTCAGGAGGAACACAGTGGGATACTTTGTTTTTCGAAACATTTGATGGTGCCCATAACTGGACATTAAATACTTCTACAGGAGCCAACGGTGCAGATCCAAATTTCTTTACAGTGTCGGATAATGAAGGTGGTGTAGCCCCGGGAGGATGTGGTGTGGCAAACAATGGAGACGGAACGTTGCACGTAACCAGCGTTTTTAATCCGAACGGAGGTGCTGCATACGATGCCGGAGGTGGTTGCGGTTTTTTATATTGCCCTCTAACAAACACCGCATCTAGTTCGCCTGATATTAATACAGCCGGAGTTACTAATCTGGTACTTCGATACGACTTTATCGGTAACGGCCAAACAACTTTAGATGTTGCGTCATCTCTTTATAGTATTGATGGGGGAGCAAACTATATTTCTTTGGATGCTACCCTGCGTTCAATCAATACCGGATGTGCCGGGCAGGGCAGATGGACGCAACGCAGCTATAACTTGCCTACAAACGCCATAGGCCTTACTAATTTTCGTGTAAGATTCAACTGGAAAAATAATGATGATGGGCAAGGCACTGATCCATCATTTGCGGCCAACAACGTTTTACTTCGCGACTCAGTTCCGCTTCCAGGCGATTCGGTGGTTAAAACAGTAACTCTTACAGCCCCCTCGCTTCCTTATTTTGTAACAGCTGCGCTGAGTGTTGTGAACCCAAGTTGTGGAACTAACAATGGCTCTATAAACAATGTAGGTGTAGCCGGAGGAACTTCTCCATACAACTTGATTTGGACAGTGAACTCAGCACAAATCGGAACAAGCAACTCAATAAGTAATATCGGGGCAGGAACATATATTTTCACAGCTACTGATGCGAACGGATGTGATATTGACACATCCTTTACCCTTGTGGCAACTACCAATGGTAATCCTGTAACAATTACAACTAATCGGGATACTATATGTGCAGGCGACACCACACAGATTTGTGCCCCTGTAAATGCAAATGTGTCTTATTTATGGAGTACCGGAGAAACATCTACCTGTATTCAAGCCACACAAGCAGGTAACTATTATCTTACAGTAACGGAAAATGGTAACTGCACAGCCCTTTCTAATGCAATTCCCATTTTTGTAAATACGCCTCCTGCTGTTTCAGTTTCTGTGAGCGGTGATACACTCACCTCTGCAAATGCTGTAGCGTACCAGTGGTATTTAAACGGCCAACCAATAACTAATGCTACAAACTCAGTCTATGTTGCAATGGTTTCCGGCAACTACGCGGTTGAAGTAACCGATGATAATGGATGTAAGTCAACTTCGAATGGTATTCCTGTTGTCATTAACAGTATAAAGAATACAGTTGTTGCAGGAATGAAGTTATATCCTAATCCTGTGAATGACGAGCTAGTTATTGAAGGATTGAATTTTGCAGGTAAAAATTCTGTATTAGCAGAACTGTTTGATGTCGCAGGGCGTAAAGTGTTTGAAAACTCTCTTACACACCAAATATCTATACTCGATTTGTCAACTGTAAACGCAGGGGTTTATATCCTTCGTATTGCGGGGCAGGCAGTACGTGTTGTAAAACAATAGTCTCTCATTTCAAACAACCTTATGAATGCCAACGCTGAGTTAATTCCAATTGAATTCAGCGATGGTAGAAATTCTAAGTGCTCGGTTACTAAGACAAAGAGAGGTTCTGCTCCAGTACTAATTATTTTTCCTGCCATGGGAGTAATGGCGGGTTACTACAAAAACTATGCGGCAGCATTAACACGTAACGGAATTAATGTAGTTACAATTGACCATCGCGGTCATGGACAATCTTCCGTACGCCCATCGCGTAAAGTAAATTTTGGATACCGTGAACAAATTGAAGTAGAATATTTGGAGTCGGTTTTAAAGGTGAAAGAAATTTTTCCTGACTCTAAAATTGTAGTAATGGGCCATAGTTTGGGTGGGCAAATGGGAGTGATGTTTGTTAGCCGCTATTCACACTTAGTAGGCGGATTTATTCTGAATGCAAGTTGTACGGTACATTACAAAGCTTGGGGTATGGTACAAGGTTACGCCCTACTTGTATTTGCCTTTTTTTGCAATACTCTCGGTAAAGTGTTGGGTTACTATCCAGGTAAAAAGATTGGTTTTGGGGGAACCGAAGGGCAAGGGATTATTTCTGATTGGTTCCATACGGTTCGAACAGGAAATTTTTCTGCCACAGGTTCAGAATACAACTACAATAAATCCATAAGCGATATGAAATTGCCGGTGTTGGGACTTAGCTATCGAGGCGATTCATCGGCACCGCCTAAGGCACTCAAAGCTTTATTAGGGAAATTTTCAAACTGCTACACAGAGTATCATCACATAGTTCATGCCCACAAAAAGTATGATCATTATTCGTGGGTGCGCCATCCGGAGATATGTTCCGATTTGATTGTTGACTGGGTTCACAAATTTGTTTAGTGCAAAAGAGTATTTAATACACGCATAAATTCTAAAATAGAATTCTCACTTTCCACGAATATTCATTAACCCAAGATAACTGCCAAGCCGCATACAATCAGCATTCCACCTGTACCGGTAGCGCTGTACATGGCAAAGTGAAAGTCCACTCCCTGATCAAATAGAATTACGGTAGCTACAAAACCAACTAAACAAAAGAACACACCTGCTGCAATTAAAACATATCCTAACCTTCTGCGCTTTTCAGCCGGAGTTATAGATTCGTTTTGCATAGCTATGTATTGTTGTATTGTTCTAATAAAAGAAATACAATTATTTGATACTACAAAATACGGAAACTACGAGTTACAAAAATTATTTAACTCACTGCTTGGTTGCACTGTTAAGCGTTCTGTCAATCTGATTTAAGTGATGCCGGAAATGTATTCCCCAAAAAATTACCATGTGGTAAAGATTCATTTTACCGGCTACAGCATGTTTCCATAACAGTTTTTCCAGTTCATCATCATTTAAGCTGCTTAATATTTTCCATGTTTCGGTTCGTGTTTTGCTCCACCGTATATCCAAATCGGCAAGCGGTTGATAACCCGATTTTGGAGTAATTATCTCAGGAGCTTTAAATTTCATGTTCAACGCAAATACAATACGTATAAGCAGCCAGCGCCATTTATTTTTTAGTCCTTCTTTTTCAACATTCGATGTGTTTTGCACTTTCTTAGAAATATATTGATGCGACATTTCTTCCGCAACTATTAAATGAACAATTACTTCTACCACACTCCAGCTACCCGGTGCAGGTTGTTGATTTAGTTGATCGTTACTATATGTTTTTAAGCGATTAAATAATGCTGTTCGCTCTGCTTCTAAAGCTAAGAATTGACTTTCGAGATTCGCATTCATGGTATTGTTTTTGGTAAATGAATACTTTGTTTGCCAAACTTGGTTTGATTATTGTATAGCTTTTATGAAAATTTTTTACCACCTTGTTCGTTAGTAAATCTATGACTGTGTCTGCCTTGTGTTCTTGCCCGGCTGCGGCCGAAAACGAAACCATAAAAAACTATTCTATCACGCTTTGTGATACTGCATCGCAACTAAATGCATTGCAATGGAATCGTCATATTCCGTCCGTTAATGTTCTGATGCAGCACGATAACTTATTGCTGCTCGAAAAAATACAACCCGACATGCAGTTTAAGTATGTACTGGTAAATAATGGTAACCGCCCGGTGGGAGCAATGTATTTTCAGGTAGTAATGTTTCATGCCAACCAACTCATAAATTATTTTCCCGAGAACGCTGAAAATAAGTGGTGGATGCGGTTGCTTAAAACTGTCAGTAGCAGAATACTGAATATGATTAATGTTCCAATGCTAGTGAGTGGTAATGTTTTTATGACAGGTGAGAACGGATTTTATTTTACACAAGATGTTGATGCGGACACCCGGGCTAAAATTTTAAGAAAAACAATTCGTGAAGTAGTTAAAGCACATCCGCACATCAAAGCAACTTTGGTTTCTGATTTATATGCCCCCAAAACAGTTTTTGACAGTTCGTTCAAGAACAACGGGTACCACGAGATTTCAGTCGAAAGCGATATGAGTATTTCACTGAACAACGAATGGGAAACATTTGATGATTACCTTACAGCTCTTTCATCAAAATATCGAGTGAGAGCAAAGAAGGTTTTTTCACTTACCAATGGTGCTGCCATTCAAATGAGAGATTTTAGCGTTGAGGATGTTCGCCAAAATCAGGATAGACTAAACTATTTGTATGCGCAAGTAATGGATAATGCGGAATTTAAACTTGCTGAACTCAACCGAAACTTCTTTTACGAACAAAAGAAACAGCTACCCGATAGCTACAAAGTGTTTGGTTACTTTACACAAAGTGAACTCATTGGCTTTATATCTGTTTTTCATTTCGGCAAACGAATAGAAGTGCATTATACCGGCATGGAACACGATAGGTGTAAGCCTATACACCTCTACCAACGTATGATGTATGATGTAGTTAAGTTTGGTATTGAAAATAATGCAGAACGATTACACTTCGGACGTACTGCTCCGGAAATTAAAAGTACCATTGGAGCAGTACCTTCGTCCATGTATGGCTATGTTAAACACTTTAACCCCATTTTTAATTTTCTTTTCGTGCGCAATTACACAGCAAATCTCAAGCCTCGCAATTACACCATCCGTAATCCGTTTAAATAGTTAGCACCAATAGTATTACAGTGAAACATCATGTTAAATTCACAGTTATGAGAAGCCTGTTGTTTTCTGTGCTTTTAGTTTACACATTATCTGCTAGTTCGCAAAAACTAGCATTTGATATTATTTTGTTTGGCAAGAAAATAGGACAAACGGTTGTGGAGAAAATAGATCATGGTCATGGTGAGATAAGTTACAAACTGCACAGCAGCAGCGAAGCCAATTTGCTGTTTACCAAAAAAACTTCAGCAATGAACTTCGACATTGTTTACAAAGAAGGAAATTTTTTTTCCAGCTATTGTAAAAATGTTAAAGATGGTGTGGCAGAAGTTGTAACTATTGAATGGAATGGAAGCCGATATGTAATTAAGAAAGGAGCGGAAACATTTAATTTAAATCAATCGTTAGACTATACCGCTATTCAATTATATTTTTCGGAACCGGTTGGCAAGAGCAAAATATTTTCTGAACGCTTAGGGGAGTTTTGCAACTTTGTAAAAACTTCCGAAGGCGAATACGTTTGCAAACTTGAAAACGGAGTAACCAATACCTACCGTTACAAATACGGTAAACTCTATGAATTGGAAATGAGCAAAGGAGCGAGCGTCTTTATGAAGTTGATTCAATAAAAAAAAGTTGAAAGCAGCGCTTACATTCATCTCCTTCTTGCTTTCAACAGTTTTGTTTTCGCAGAAACTAAGTTTCGATGTTTACTTGTTTGGCAACGTAATAGGCCACACAGGCATAGTGCGTCAGATAATGGGAGATACACTTGCTAATTACAAACTGCATAGCCATTCAGAAGCGTATATCTTTTTCACCCACCGCACCAGTACGCTCGATTACGATGTATCTTTCCTTCGTGGCAAGTTGATTCATTGCACGGCAAAAAATGTACGCAATGATGAGTCGCATTTGGTAACCATAACGTGTCAAAACAATTCTTATCTCATAGTGCGCGATGGTGAACAACTCTGTTTTAAGCCGGATATTATCTTCAGCAGCATACAGCTATACTATGAAGAGCCGAAAAAGCAAAAGGAAGTTTTTTCGGAAAGGTTAGGCGAATACCGTCCTATGAAATGCGTAGCCCCTCACGAGTACGAGGTGGATATGAAGGGCGGTATTACATACACTTACCGCTATGGAAACGGCAAACTTCTAGAGCTCGAAATGAGAAAAGGATTGCTGGGTTCAGCATATTTACGTCCGCATAAATCCTGACAACAATTCAATAACACATCTTCTTTACATTCACCGCAAATAGATTTTCATGCAACAGATTTTCACTTTTTTGTTCATTGCATTCACAACTTGTGTTTATGCACAGGCAGAATTAAACCCTGCTAAAACAATTTCACGCATTGGTTTCGGTTCATGTATTAATCAAAAAGACTCACAACTTATCTGGTACAAAGTAATTGAACAAAACCCCGAGTTGTTTGTGTTGTTAGGTGACAACGTTTATGGCGATACAAAAGATGTGAAGACCCTTCAGGAAAAATACAATCAGTTTGGTAACAAGCCCGGGTACATTGAACTAAAAAAGAAAACACCTGTAATTGCTACTTGGGACGACCATGATTACGGGAAGAACGATGCCGGTAAAGAGTATCCCATGAAAAAGGAGTCAAAAGAGATATTCCTGAATTTTTTTAACGAACCACAAAACAGCGAACGCAGAAAACACGAAGGCATTTACACTTCCTATATGATTGGTGAAGAAGGGAAACGCCTGCAGATAATTGTGCTCGACTGCCGCACATTTCGCGATAAACTTGTGAGTGTTCGTGCCGATTTAAAATGCAAAGGGCCTTTTGCGAAAGCTAAAGACAGAAAGAAAACATTTCTTGGAGCAAAGCAGTGGACCTGGCTTGAAGAAGAACTGAAAAAACCTGCCGACTTAAGATTAATAGTCACCAGCACACAGTTTCTGGTTGACTTCAACGGTTGGGAAGCATGGGTGAATATGCCTCATGAGCGCGAACGCTTAATGAAATTGATAGAAACAACAAAAGCAAATGGTGTATTTTTTATCAGTGGCGATTTGCATTACAGTGAGTTGAGTAAAGTACAGCGCCCCAATGGTTATGCACTTTATGATTTAACCAGCAGTGGCATGACACACGGCCATAGTTGCGATGGCGGAAACATAAACCGTGTAGGCAATCCGTACATGCTGCCCAACTTCGGCTTTCTCACTATTGATTGGGATAAGAAAAATATGTTGATGGAAATAAAAGACAAGTCAGGAAAAACAGTTTTAAATAACACAGTAATGTTTTCAGAGATAAATTTTTAGGCAAGAGATGCCAAACCAGTAGAGTCCATCACTAAATTGTTTGGGCACTAAAGGGTGCTGATTCTTTATCAGATTTTGTGTTTACGCATTACTCTTTTATTCTTATGTCATGCAATACTCCTGCTACGAATTTTTTACACGCAACGAAATTGAGCGCAGTTGGCTTATCAGTATTTTAAGCGATTATCAATTCGATGGATTCGAAGAAACTTCTGATTCAGTTAAAGGTTATGTGCTTTCAGAAAAAATCCGTCCGTTAGTAGTAACAGAACTACTGCACGATAACGACTTTCATCATATTCGGTTTTCTGTTGTAGAAATAGAAAACAGAAATTGGAACGAAGAATGGGAGAAAAACTTTGATCCCGTTATTGTTAAAGATTCAGTAGCTATCCGCGCCCCCTTTCACTCAAAGTTCGAAGTGCCTTTCGAAATTGTTATTGAACCTAAAATGAGTTTCGGTACAGGCCATCACGCAACTACCGCATCGGTGGTGGAGTTAATGCTCAAACAAAATTTCGAAAACAAAACTGTGCTTGATTTTGGCAGCGGTACAGGTGTGCTGGCAATACTTGCTGAAAAAATGAAAGCTAAAGAAATAACCGCCATTGACAACGAAGAATGGGCATACAACAACTGTCTGGAGAATGTGGAAAGGAATAATTGCCAAAGTATAACATCCATTCACGGAGATGACACATTCGTATTCAACCGCCAATTTGATTTTATTTTAGCCAACATCAATCGTAATGTGATTCTTAAAAATATTTCGCGCTGGAAAAAACTAATGAACCCTGCAGCAGTAATGATAGTGAGTGGAATTTTGCAGAGCGATGAAAAAGATATAGTGAACAAAGCCCACGCATACGGACTTACTGAAACAGAAGTATTGCAAAACAACGGTTGGCTGGCAATTGCATTTAAACTCAGTTAAAAAAATTCTTTCCATGAAAAAAAGTATCGTCCTTCTTTTAGTGTGTGTTGGTTTTGTTTTAAGCCACGCACAAGTTACTGTCATGACTTTTTCGAAGGAGCAAGGGCAGTTTGTAAAAGACCTCAACACATTTATGACTGCCAACAAAATGGAGCAGTGTATAAACACTATGAATGCGTTTGAGAAAATGAATAAGGACGGAAAGATTCCTTCCGCATGGTTCGATAAAATGTCGAAAACCTGCGGACTTATGACAGAGCGTAACATGTCAGCTTACACACATTTTATTCCTTATCTCAATACGGTTATGAGCGCTGCAAAAAGCGGATTGCCTGATGCGCAATTCGCTTCCTGGAGTATTTTTCTTGATGACATTATTGATGCACAAAAGAAAGGTGACAACACGGCTTACTTGCGTACTGTTGATTGCTCTGAATCTCTTTTTTCTATTGGAGCCATAGATCATACTTCAGCTAAAACATGGTCGGTAGATTCAAAAGATTACAAATTTGTAAGCGAACTTCGTCCGTATATTAGTTTTACTTCTACCACTTTAAAAGGCAGCGTACGCAGCGATTCAATTTTCATTAAACAAACATCTGGTAACTATTTTCCCATCGAATCCCGTTGGGAGGGTAAGTCGGGCAAAGTGGATTGGAGCCGCGCGGGCTTAGATGCTTCAAAAGTGTATTGCACTTTCGGCAGTTACGCTGTAAATACTAACTACTTTAATTATGTGGTGGACACAGTTACTTTCACTCACTCAGATTACTTCAAAACACCACTCAAAGGAAAACTTACTGATAAAATGGTGTCGAGCGCTGACTCCGGCACAATCAGTTATCCGCGTTTCGAATCGTACGATTTCGGAATTACTATAAAAGATATTGCGCCTAACGTATCGTTCACCGGTGGTTTTAGTTTGTTTGGAGGCAAGGTGCAGGGTTATGGAAATGCAGAGCAAAAAGGTATGCTAAGTTTTTATGCGCGCGATGGTAAAACACGAGTGCTCACTGCAAAAGCAAATACAATTTCAATTAAGAAAGGAGAGGAGTTAGGTGCAGATAAAGC
Source organism: uncultured Chitinophaga sp. (assembly GCA_964615305.1). Lineage (GTDB taxonomy): Bacteria > Bacteroidota > Bacteroidia > Chitinophagales > LD1 > Bog-950. Next base: position 7,186 of record CAZTNA010000030.1, on the reverse strand, counting down.
AGAAGTGGCTATCTACTTCGGTACCGATTCTATTTATCACCCGCAGTTGAACGTGGTGTATAAAATTGCGAAGCGCGAAATACGATTGCTGCGTGGCGAAACCGGAATGGGCAAAGCAAAGTTTACTGATAGTTATCACAACCACGAATTTCAAACAGATGCTATTTTCTGGAACCTCGATTCATCTGTTTTGAATTTGAAAATACTTTCCGGTGCAGGACAAAAGCCGGGCATTTTCGAATCAGTAAATTATTTTCAGAAAGAACTGATACGTAAAACGCAGGGCTTTGCATCATACGAACCGCTTTCGGTTTTAAAAAAAATGTATGAAAAATACGGTTCGCGGGAATTGAATGCAACAGATGTAGCACGCACACTTGACCCTAATTTGAAAGAAGGTGAATTGAAATCTCTACTGTATAACTTAGTTGAAAATGGTTTTGTTCTATACAATGAAGAATTAGGAATTGTAACTGTTAAAGACAAAACTCTGAATTACGTTTTAGCAAACGCAAAAAAAATTGATTATGATGTTATAAGAATAAAATCAGCACCACAAGCCGGTAACGACTACATAGATTTAAAAAGCAGCAACATTGAGTTGAAAGGAACTTTCGAAATTCCTATCAGCGATACCAGCTACGTTTACTTCCGTCCGAAGAATGGTGCAGTTAGTTTGCAGAAAGACCGCAACATGGAATTTGACGGATTGATTTATGCAGGCCGTATGGATTTTTACGGAAAGAAATTCAAGTTTCAGTACGCGCCTTTTACTACTGATATGATTCAGGTGGACACCATGCGAATTAACATACAGGATAGTGGTAAAGTTGATGGTTACGGTAATCCGATTTTAAAACCGTTGAAATCGAAAGTTGAAAACATGAAAGGTTTGTTGGAGATAGATGCACCCATTAACAAGAGTGGCAGAACGCGTTTGCCACAGTTCCCGCGTTTATACAGTCGCGAAAAAGCATACGTGTATTATGATGACCCGGCTGTGGCAAAAGGCGCTTACAATCGTAAGTCGTTTTATTTCGAGCTTGACCCTTTTCGTTTAGATAGCTTGAATAATTTCAGTGGCGATATTATTAACTGGAAAGGAAAATTTTCATCAGGCGGAATTTTACCTGACCTGCGCGACAGTGTAAAAATTCAGGCGGATGGTTCGCTTGGTTTCAAGTCAGAAACACCTAAAGACGGGTACGATTTATATAAGGGCAAAGGGAAATACTTCGGCAAGTTCGACTTAAATTATGATGGCATGAAGGGGGAAGGTAAAGTTACGCACTCTACCGCAGAGTTTAATTCAAACGATATTCGATTCTATCCTGATTCTATGCACGCCAGCACCGATAGTTTTTCTATAGCAAAAACTTTTGAGGGGGTAAAAACACCGGCTGTAAAGGGTTTTAGCGATAAAATTTACTGGAAACCAAACAGCGATAGTATGCACATATACATGGGCAATAAAGATCAACCATTTGCTATGTATGATGATGGTTTTACAACTTTTAAGGGCGATTTACTATTGACCGGAAAAGGTTTACGCGGTAATGGTCTGCTAGACTGGGAAGAAGCAACTCTTGCTTCGCGCGATTTTAGTTTTCAAACCATGAATCTGAGTGCCGATACGGCAGCGCTCAATATTAAAACCACTGGCGATAAGGTAACTTTCAAAACACCGAACGTAAACGCGAAAGTTGATTTCAAAACACGTATAGGACATTTTGTTTCTAATCAAAAAAATATTCCTACAGATTTTACTTACAACCAATACAATACTGCTATCAACGAATTCAAGTGGTTGATGGACGAAAAAATTCTCGACTTCAAAGCTCCGCCACAAGGACCCGGTGAATACTTTACATCAACACGAGCCGACCAAAAGGGCTTGAAGTTTTTAGGCAAGCGCGCTACGTATAGCTTGATTACTTCTATTCTCCGCATTGAGCAAGTGCCCGAAATTCGGGTGGCAGATGCAAGTGTTATTCCTGATAGCGGTGTAGTTATTATAGAAGCCGAAGCTAAAATGAATCAGTTGCGCAATGCAAAAATTGTAGCTGATACAATTAAGAAAATACACAAACTCGAAAACGCTATAGTAGATATTTACAGCAAAAATGAATTGAAAGCCACCGGTGATTATCGCTACACAACCAAAGACATAAAGCAGATAATCAACTTTGGCGATGTTAGTTGTAAACGCGAAACAGAAGGTAAAGGAAAAAACAAAACAGAAATTTGGCGATTGATTGCTAAAGCAAACATTGATGAAAACAAAAATTTCGTAATCTACCCTCGGGTAAAATATAATGGTGAAACAAATTTACTTTCAGTTAACCCACTGTTGAAGTTTAAAGGATATGCCACTCTTGAACTAAAACACCCCAAAGCAGTAACTTCTGACTTTTTTATTAATCAGGATGTTGACCCTGCTAAACTCGAACTAAAATACGATACAGTAAAAAATTCGTCAGGAAATTTACTCAGTGCAGCCATTCATTTAAATCCAATTGAAGGCTTGGCTAGCATGTACACTACATTAATGGCCCCCAAGCAAGACAACAGCGATATTACAATTATGAAAGCCACCGGTATTGTTTCACAAGCAAGTACCGGAGAGTATCTTTTCGGAAACGAAAAGAAGATAGTTGATAAAGCGCTTAAAGGAAATTTGATAAGGTATGATGATGCAAAAGGAACAGTAAAGGCAGAAGGCAGAGTTAATATAGGGGGCAATTTTGGACTCATAAAAACAAAAGCTGCAGGATCTGCAGACGTGAATTTAGATAGCGCACAATATAAATTCAATATCACTTTTGGTATTGACATGAAAGCAGATGATAAAGTGCAGGAACGATTAGAGTTTTATATGGCTGGCGATAACATTGATTTACCGGATTTATCGTACGATAGCGATAAACAAAAGAAAGTAATCAATGAGATAAGCAGTGAACGTGAAGACAAAAAAATGTTGGAGGACTTTAACAACTATGCACAGTTCAACAAACGACCTAAAGAGTTAACTCACAATTTTGTTTTCAGCGATATCAATTTCGTTTACGACTCAGCGGACGTATCGCTTCGGTCAGTTGGTAAAATAGGTGTGGCCATGGTGGGTAAGAAAGTCATCAATAAAAAGTTAGATGGCTATATTGAGTTTCAATACAAAGGAGGTGCTGATTTATTCACTATCTATTTAAAAACCGGAACCAACGATTGGTTCTTCTTTGAATATCGTCCGGGTACGCTGGGGGTACTTTCATCTTACGATGACATTAATACACTTATAGGAACAACTGCTCCCGACAAACGGAAAGTAAAAGGAGAGAAGGACCGGTTTTATCTCTATACTCTTGGTTCTTCTATCAATAAAACAGATTTTGTTGACTACATGAAAGACAAGGCAAACGGAATAAACCGTCCACGCTTTGAACCTAAACTCGAAATTCCTATCCCGGGCGACTCTACCCTGTTAGACGATTCGCTGAGCATCCTGAACTTTAGTAACGAACCTCAACAAAACATTGATTTCGATTTACAAGAAAAACTTGAACAAGAAAAGGAAATTCAAATGTTAGAAGAAATGAAAATGAGTGGTCAACAGATTTTTTCTGCCCCCCCGCCTGACCGTATCAAGAAAGAAGAGCCTAAACCCGAAGAACCGGTTCAGGATACACCAAGCGAGGAAGTGGCTCCTGTACAAGAAGTCCCTAAACAAGATATCGTAGCTCCACAAGAAAACAGTAAAGAGTCGGAACAAGTTGTTCCAGTGCACCAGGAGCAACCTAAACAAGAGAGTCAGTCACCTGTTGAACCACCCAAAGAGGAACCCAAGTCTGAAGGTTCTCCACAAATTGAATCACCGGGCCAAACCCCCAAATATTGATAAATACCAATAGAAATTTTGTGTAATGCCTAATCGTTAAAAACGGTTAGGCATTGTTTATTAAGTATTTGTTGAAAATTTATTTTCAAAATCATTAACAATTTAAAAATTCATTTTTAGTTTTACCACAATTCTTTAGACACACCTAAACTAAGTTTATGCAAAAAAGTTTACCCCTGACCGTTGCAACTGTGCTGTTTATGCTCGGTTCAACATTATCAGTTGTAGCCCAACAAACAACTTCTCGCTCTGGTAGCACCGCTTTAAAATCAAACGGAAACAATACAGCGAACGAAACTATCTATAATGCAAAAAAAGTTGAAAGTGTTCAACTCAGGCCTGCTGTTCAACCCGTTAGCAATAATGCGAGTACTCCTTCTGCGGCTAAATCTAAAGTGGTATCTAAGCCAACCGCCTTGCCTTACGAAAACTATAAAGGCATAACAAATCTCGATTTGGCAAAACAAGAATGGGTAAAAGATCACCCGGCTGAATATCAGAAGGCAGTAAATGCAAGCGGAACCGTCCAGCCTGCAAAAGTTAAGGCATCAATAAACAATGACCCTAATCAAGGCAGACGTCTTCCTAAAAACTATGATGATAGCAAAACCAATATTCAGAGTAAGTAAAGCAGGTAGCCAAGCAACTATTATTCAACTTAAGACACTATTAAATACTCTTTTATGAGAAACCTTTACCAACTTATCGGCTGTAATACAAAAAAATGTTTAACAGCGTTGGCAATATTTTTTACTGTAGCAACCTCAGTAGCTCAAACTACCGTTTCATTTACTAACAGCTCACCTGTTATCGTAACTGACGATGCATACAATGGCACTTTGGCTTCTATGGGTGCCTCAGCAGTAACTGTCAGTGGCATTCCGGCCGGAGCTACCATTACCAATATTAGGGTAGTAAGTGGCCTAACGCATACTTGGATAGGCGATGTAACCCTTAAACTTCAATCTCCCGACCTAACTGTGTTAGGTTTAATGAGCCGCCCGGGTTACGCTGAACTTGCAGACGATGGTGCTGGTTGTTGTGGCTCCAGCGATAATTTGGTTTCAACTTCACCAATTACATTTTCTGATGCCGGCCTGATAGATGCAGAAACAATGGGAGGTTCGGGTAGCTCCAATAATGTATGCGCTTCTGATGGTGAGTGTTCGTTTTTTGGTAATCCGGGAACTATAGCCACTCCTCCATCAGCATTTGCAGGACTTTACGGAGGCACTATGAATGGTACTTGGACTCTATATATGGGCGATGCTGCCGCGGGTGATGTAGGATCTATTGATTCATGGACGCTTGAGATAACATATACTTTATCATTTGATTTTTGCGGAGGCGCTATTCCGCTTACCTGTAACAGTGTGGAAACAGGAAGCACAACAACGGCTACCGTTGACGGCCCACCTCTTTCATGTTCTGGGGGGTCAATTGCAGCAGATGTTTGGTACACTTATGTAGGTACAGGCAATCCGTTCATTGTTTCGCTTTGTGGAGGAACCAACTACGATTCTAAGTTAGATATCTACACAGGAACCTGCGGAGCCTTAACTTCAGTAGTTTGCAATGATGATTTTTGCGGGCTACAATCTCAAGTTACTGTAAACTCTACTTTAGGTGTTACATATTATATTAGAGTACACGGTTTTGGCGGTGCTACTGGAGATTTTACCCTTACCATGTTAGAAACTACACTGCCTTCAATTACTTGTCCGGGCAATGTATCGGTAAGCGCTGACGCGGGTTTATGTACAGCCTCCGGAGTTACACTGGGGAGTGCATCTGCCTCTGATGATTGTTTCTTAGCGTCTGTTGCTAATAATGCGGTTGAGCCGTATGCTTTGGGTACCACCACCGTAACATGGTCAGCTACGGATGCTTCTGGCAATGTAGCTACATGCCCGCAAACAGTAACAGTATTAGACGATGTTGATCCAATAGTTGATTGCAATAATCTACAATTGTTCGACAACGGCCCACTGGTTAACAATACCGGGTCTGGAGGTGTAATGGAGAGCATGCTTCAGAATGTTTCGTTAGGTATGACTTTGTTTGGTTTTGGTCATCAACTTACGGCTAACAACAGAATAGCCGATGACTTTACTATTACGGCAAGTTCATGGACCATAAATGACATAGCATTTTACGCATACCAAACCGGCTCAGGCACAACATCAACTATTACAGCAGTAAATTTGCGTATTTGGGATGGAGTTCCAGGAGCGGGTGGTAGTAACGTGGTTTGGGGAGATGGAGTAACCAACCTGCTAACTTCATCGGTTTGGAGTGGTATTTACCGCGTAACAGAAACAAGTTCTGGAGATGTTCAACGCCCTATCATGCGGAACACAATTTCACTTGGTGGTGTTACACTTCCGGCAGGCACATACTGGTTAGACTGGCAAACAGACGGCTCTTTGGCATCAGGACCGTGGGCTCCACCGGTTACTATCAACGGCCAATCTGCAACCGGAAATGGCTTACAGTCACTTGCAGGTGGACCGTACAATCCGGCTATGGATATAGGACAACAAGGTTTCCCTTTCCAAATTTTTGGAACTTCAACACTTACATATCCTAATGATGCCGGACTGTGCAATGCTGCTTTATCTATTACCGAAACACCTACTTACAGTGATTTATGTTCATCTATTTCATCTGTGGTAAATGACTTTAATTCAACTGCCAATGCAAGCGGTACATATAATGTAGGAACAACTACTGTTACCTGGAGCGTTACAGATGCTGCAGGAAATGTAGGAACATGTAGTTTCAACGTAGTTGTAACTGACGAGGATGTTCCTACCATCACTTGCCCTTCTGACGTTACTATTAGTACAGATGCGGGCATGTGTACTAGCACTGCCTCTTATGGTTCACCAACTACTACCGATAATTGCCCGGGTGCTATAGTTACAAATAATGCTCCTTCAACTCTGCCATTGGGTACTACAGTAGTAGTTTGGACGGTTACAGATGGTGCCGGCAACACGGCTACTTGCACACAAAATGTTACTGTTCAAGACAATGAAATTCCAGTAATTTCTTGTAACAATATTTCCGTAAATAATGATCCGGGTGTTTGTAACGCAGTCGTTAATTTCGTAAACCCAACTGCTACAGATAACTGTCCGGGCGCACCAACCGTAACTCAGATTGGCGGGCCAGTAAGCGGTTCTACATTCCCATTGGGTAACACTACTATATCATTTATGGCGACTGATGCAGCCGGCAATACAGCTACCTGCACACAGACAGTAACAGTTACAGATGGAGAGGCACCTG
>CAZTNA010000029.1:0-22109 GCA_964615305.1 uncultured Chitinophaga sp. | reverse complement strand
CCGGAATGCCTATCTGGTGTTGCTGGTCGTTTACTGTGCCGGCTACAAAGCGTTGGGCTGTTATGTTGCCGGTCAGGGTGCCGGTGTTGCTGCCAAAGTCATTAATAATAGCACACTGGTTGGCGGCTGTGCTCAGTAACCGTAATGTGCCGGAGGTGGTGTTCAGGTTGCCTGTTTGTAATTGCAGCTCGGTAAACACATCAAAGAAGCTGTTCGGCTGCATAACGGCTCCGGTGGGGTTGATAAGGCGAATATAGTCAGCGCGTAAACGGCCCGATATGCTTTGGGGCGAGGTGCCGCCTAATATGAGGTATCCGCTGCCGCTAAACTGGGCGTTGGTGCCGTTGCCGCCCTGCACGTTACCACATACCGATAAGTTGTTGTTCAGCGTTACGTTTACAGTAGCGTCAACTTGTATATTGCCTACGCTCACTGCGGTGGTTACTGTAGGGTTGTTGCCGGTTACCGGTATAATTACATCATCGGCACAGGTAACGGGAACGGTGTTGTTGCTCCAGTTGCCCGCGTTGTGCCAGTTGGTGGCATCGCCAACCACATCGCCCTGCCAGATGTTGGGGCCTGAGCAAGGGGCATCGGCACCGCTGCAATCTTCATCTATACCATTGCCGCAAACTTCGGTGGCGGCTGGGTTAATGCCAGGGTTGGCATCGTTGCAGTCACCGGGGGTTGTAACGTAACCGGCAGGCGCACCTGAACATGTTGATTGAGATACGGATGAGTTGCCGTAGTTATCACCGTCATTATCCTGATAATAGGTTATTGCATTTGCATTGCTGCCCACTATATGCGTTGTGCTGCTGCTTACACAACTAATGTTTCCGTTATCGCGGACACGCACTTGTTTTACTCCAGATGATACTCCGGTAAACACATTACCTGCCTGATAACTACTGCCATTGTTAATGGAGTATTCCAATACACCGGTACAGTTAGCGCAACTGCCGGTAACTGTAACTGTACCATCCGCCACATTAGAACATGAGGCGTTCGTAGAACTAATGTTGGTAACAGTTGCCAGACAAGTAGGGTCGTACGCACAGAGATTAAAAGTACCGCCTTCTTCATTGTTGTAGTTCCAAACTCGTACATACAGGGTTTGCCCGGCTAACGCTATATTGCTGTGACTAAGTGTAGGTGTTAGTTGAGCACAGCCCAGTTCGGTAAATGCACCGCAGGTGCCTGAGTAAAGCGCCATTTGCGCATTAGCGGTGCCGTTGGTGCGCTGCAAAGTTAGTACACCCGTGGCAGGCATAACTACTGTAAACCATACATCGCCCCCATTATAAAACCCGCAACTTGGGTCGGGTGCCACGCTAAGTGGTTGTGCACTACCGTATGCGTTGGTATAGTTAGCCGGTACGCAGGACGTGCCTGCTGTTAAACTAATAGCGTTGGCGCAGTCATCGTTGGATAAAAACGGAGGCTCCCAAACACACATCTGAAACGTGCCTCCATCTTCGTTGTTATAATTCCACACACGCAGGTAAAGTGTTTGCCCGGCCAGTGCTATATTCTGATATGTTTTGTCGGCATCTAACTGTGCGCAAAATAACTGGGTGAACGCACCACAGGTGCCACTGTAAAGAGCAAACTGTGCATTGCAAGTGCCGTTTACGCGCTCCACTCTTATTCTGCCCGATGCTGGCATCACAGCGGTAAACCACACATCGCCACCCTGGTAAAAACCGCAAGTAGGGTTAGGAGCTACAGCCACTGCTTGCGCGGTAGCAAATGCGTTGGTATAGCTGCTAAGTACACATGAAGTGCCCACACTAACAGGTGTAGCACTTGCGCAGTTGTTGTTTGCGGGCACTGTGGGTTCCCACAAGCATATATTGAACAACCCACCGGTGGCGCTGTTATAGCGGTACACCCGTATATAAATGGTTTGCAAAGCCAGTGCGGCATCACTGATGGTGTGCTCGGCATCTAACTGGTTGCAACTATATTGCGTCAGGCTGCCACAGGTGCCGGTGTACACGGCAAACTGTGCATTGTAGCCCGAAAGGCCGTTCACCTCAATACGCATATTGCCCGAAGCAGGCACCCCCGCACTGAACCATACATCGCCTCCCTGGAAGAAACCGCAGGTGGGGTTAGGCGCACCTGAGTTGGTAGCATATACGCTGCTATAACTGGTGTTTATGCAAGAACTGTTAACAGTAAGGGAAATAGCTCCTGCACAATTATCGTTAATAGGCGGGCAAACTGTACCTGCAGCCACTCCACCGGGCGCTACCCAATTGGAGGTAGCCCCGTTCAGGGCAGTATTAAAGAGTGTAGCAGTGTAGCCATTGCCGCTAAAATCGGTGATGGTATTAACGGTATTGTTACCGGCATTTATTCCATGATTAAACCGGTACGTAGCACGCAAATTGGTTTGTGCAGGTACTTCGCAGTTCATTACTGCCTGTATCTGCGCCTGTGTGAGCGCGGTGCTCCATACATTTACCTGGTCTATCTGTGCATTGAGGTATATACCGCTACCTCCAGTATGGCGAATACCTATGCCCACATGTGCATTGGCAGGAAAGGCAAAAGCAGCAAATGATGAAGTTTGCAAAATGAGCACACCATTGCGGTAAAGCCGAAAATCGTTGTTGGCATAAGTAGCAGCAATGTTTACCCATTGAGTGGTGGATGTTTCCTGAACACCTGACCATACTGTGCGGTTAAAAAATTCACTGCCAAAACCCCAGCCCTGGCCGGTTTCGTTATACACAATGGCATCAAAAAAACTTCCTGTAGGTGTTTGAATAGTTACCAAACCTCCACCGCCTTGCGCTAAAGTGTTAAGTTTTACCCAGGCCGAAATGGTTTTTTGGGTAATAGCCCCTATGTTGGCAGCAAAAGCATGGTCGTTCACCCCATCAAACGAAAATGCCTGACCCAGGCCTTCATCCACAGTTCCATTACAGTTATCATCCAATCCGTTCAAAATTTCGGCAGAAGGAAGAACTTCGCCCACACAACTGCTGAAGGTGCCCCCTGCAAGACAGGTGTTGGTACCGGCTGCACATACGCCAACACCGGCAGTGCCGGAAGGGCCTGTATAACAGGCCTGTGTAGTACCGGGATAAACCGCTGCGTTGTTATCGTTACAATCGCCAAGTGTACCGCCTGTAGTGTTCCAACCAGCACCCGGGCTGGTGCAGGAGGTTTGGGTAGAGGTATAGTAGGTATCGTTATCGGCATCTAAATACCAAGTGGGTGTAGCTATAAAAGTAGCGCTGATGGTATGTCCGGCCGTAACATTGGTAAAGTTATAAGTACTAACAGCACCTACACTTACAGCATCTACCAACACATCGGCTATACAGTAACCCGCATCGGGGGTTATGGTATAGCTTTGGCTGCCTCCGCTGGCTACTACCGTAGCGCCTGCTGGTGCAATGCTGCCACCGGTGCCCGCAGTAGCGGTAATGGTATAGGTGCTAACCTCTAAGTAGCTGGCAACAAAAACATCCGTCCCGTTTACAGAAGAAATATTGAACGTACCTGCTCCGGGATCAAAATCGGCAGTAGTTGAAATATATCCGGTTATATACACATTGCCGGTTGTGCTCAGATTAATAGAATTTCCAAAGTCGAAAGAGGCGCCTCCCATACTTTTAGCGTAAAGATAGTTACCCAACGCATCGTACTTGGCCACAAAAACATCTATATCAACACTGGTAAGGTTAGCAACACCTAAGCCGGGATCAAAATCAACAGTACTCTGATAAAAGCCTGTAATGTATGTGTTGCCGCTTCCATCTATGGCTATGGAGTTGCCTCTATCATCAAACAAGCCGCCTATGCGCTGGGCAAATATATAGTTGCCGGAGGCATCGTATTTGGCTAAAAAAATATCGTAACTACCATTACTGGTAAGGTTGGCGGTGCTTCCGCTGGGGTCAAAATCGGCTGTGTTCAAAAAATAACCGGTAAGGTAGATATTGCCGCTGGCATCTGTAGTAACAGATTTTCCGGCATCGAAACTGGTACCGCCTATGCTATTTGCGTACAAGTAATTACCGGATGCATCGTACTTGGCAAAAAACAAATCACCGCTGCCAACGCTTATTAAATTTGCAGTGCCTAAGCCAGGGTCAAAGTCGGCAGTGCCGTTAAAATAACCGGTAATGTATGCATTACCGCTGGCATCAATAGCTACCGAATAGCACAGGTCGGCAAGTGTTCCGCCCATACTGCTTGCATAAACATAGTTTCCCGATGCATCGTACTTGGCAAGAAAAACATCCGAATCTCCGGCACTGGTAATGTTAACAGTACCAAGCCCCGGGTCAAAATCTACGGTATTATAAAAGATACCCGCTAAGTAAACATTGCCTCCGCCATCAATAGCCAGCGAACGTGCAGCATCTGGGTTAAAACTGCCAATTCGTTTGGCATATACATAGTTGCCGGTGGCATCGTACTTAGCAAAAAACACATCATTATTGCCAGAAGTGCTGGTGAGATTAGCGGTTCCCATGCCCGGATCAAAATCTACCGTTCCTGCAAACGAACCACATATATACACATTACCGCTGCCATCTACAGCAATATCGTAACCAAAGTCTACACCTGTACTACCTAAACGTTTAGCATATACATAATTGCCGCTGGCATCGTACTTAGCAAAGTAAGCGTCTAAGAACCCCCCACTGGTTAGGGTAGCTACACCCGGCCCCGGGTCAAAGTCAACCGTATTGCTGAAAACACCTGTAACATAAACATTGCCGACCGCATCGCTCACTATGCTGTTTCCATCATCATTGGATGCAACGGCCGAAATTCCGCCCATAGCGCCTGCCCAAATATAACCTCCAGTAGTGTTATACTTACCTACAAAAATATTTTGAGCCGATGCTCCGGATATGAGTAAAGCGGAACCCGCTCCCGGATCAAAGTCGGCTGTGTTTACAAACCGGCCGGTAATAAAAGCATTGCCGGTGACATCTATAGCTATGGCATTACCAAAGTCAATTCCGGTACTCCCTATTTTTTGAGCATAAACATAGTTGCCTGCGGCATCGTATTTGGCAAAAAATATATCGTAACCACCGGCTACTGACAGGCTGGCAAGCCCCGCACCCGGGTCAAAATCAACCGTATTACTGAAAACACCTGTAATGTATGCATTGCCGCTGGCGTCAATAGCCAGCGAAAAACCAACATCGTCACTGGTGCCTCCAACACCCACTGCATATAAATAGTTGCCCGAGGCATCGTATTTAGCTAAAAACATATCGGAGGTACCCGCACTGGTTAAATTGGCTATGCTTCCGCTGGGGTCAAAATCGGCTGTTGTTTCAAAAAAACCGGTTAAGTACGCATTGCCACCTGCATCCACTTGTACTGCATAACCGTTATCAATACCACTGCCTCCAAAGCTTTTTGCATATACATAGTTGCCTGTAGCATCGTATTTAGCAAGAAAGATATCAGCACCGCCTGCTGTGGTCAGGTTGGCTACACCAAAACCAGGGTCAAAATCGGCTGTAAGTGAGTAGCGACCGGTGAGGTATGCATTTCCACTGCCATCTATTGCAACAGCAGACCCAAGGTCGTTGCTGGTACTACCCATTTTTTTGGCATACACGTAGTTACCTAAAGCATCGTACTTGGCCAAAAAAATATCCTCACCACCGGTGCTGAAAATGTAAACAGTGCCTGCTCCCGGGTCAAAGTCGGGCGAGCCCAGGAAAGTACCTGTAATGTATGAGTTGCCGCTGCCGTCTATGGCAATAGAATTCCCCTTATCATCATTAGTTCCGCCTATAGACTTTGCGAATACATAATTGCCGCTTGCATCGTACTTAGCCAAAAAAATATCATCGCCACCTGCGCTGGTGAGGTTAGCGGTGCCAGCACCCGGGTCAAAGTCGGCTGTACCGCGGTATCTGCCGGTAATATATGCATTACCGCTACCGTCTATAGCTACTGATAGGCCATAATCTGAGTTTACACTCCCTCCAATCTTAAAAGCAAATACATAGTTTCCGCTTGCATCGTATTTAGCTAAGAAAATATCCGATGCTAATGGATTTTCGCTGGATAAGTTAACAACACCTACCCCCGGATCAAAATCAGCAACTCCAAAAAAATTGCCGGTAACATAAGTGTTGCCTGCACCATCTACCTGTAAACTTTTGCCTTCGGCATTACCACCTAAAGGTTGAGTGGAGTTCATTGCCTTTGCCCAATTCAGCAAAAGGTCGGGGGTTTGGGCGGTGGCGTTAAGGGTGGCAATAAGTGTGAGGAGGTAAAGGAGGTTTTTCATAACTCAAAGTTAGGTGTGGGGTTAAGTGTGAATTAACTGCACGCAATATAGATTTTGTATGTTACTTACCAAGAAGAAAATAGTTGTATTTAATTGGCTGTTTGTTACCTCACCCCGCCCTTGGCGGGCCCTCTTCAACCTCATCCGCCTTTGGCGTCTTTTGCTTTCGGAGAAGAACCTGGTGCGGCAGGGTGTGTTTTAGTATGTGGAGTGGTAGAAAAAAACATCAGGGCCCCGAAACGGAGACCCTGATGGGACTAAACGCCCCTCCCAACATTGCCAAGGCACCTGCGGCTTTCGGAAATGCCTCTCCCAGGGTTGGGAGACCCGTCTGCGGTTGCCCGCAAGCCCCCAACACTGTTTGCATCATGCGGGTGGTAAGTATGTTTGAGTGCAGGGGCTGCATAAGGGTTATGGTTGGGTGGTTTATTTCTCTAGATTGTTGAGCATTAAAATCATGGCTATGAGCAGGGCCGCCAGTATAACCAGCAGGGGCAGTATTTTGGTGGCGGCATCGGCTTTTTGGCGTTGTTGGTTGTCGAAACTCATACGGGTGTTGGGCTATTAGTTTTTGTAGCCCAAAACAAAACAGTCTTTCGTGCGCCTGCAACAAAATGTTATTTCGACCCCGTTTTTTGTTACGAACGGTTTGGCGGGTGGGTGTTTTTGTTGTTTTTAATAAAATGAGCTGCCTGCATAAAACGCAGAACTGCCGCCCTTGCGGGGCGGCAGTTCTGTGTTTTATGGTGTTGGTGTAACCTTAAAACAGGTTTAACCAGCCACGCATGGTGTGCCAGCTGGCGCCATCTGCGCTAAATGCAATAATAGCCCACGCTAAAAATATAAACGGCAAAAATACGGTGAGTATGAACCATTTTTTTTCATGCTTTAAGTGCATGAAGGTTCCCATTATATAGTACACCTTAATAACAGATGCTACCGCCATTAGCAGGTTAATAAAAATTTTGCCTCCGCTATCGCCCATAAACAGGTCGTAAGCTATGGCTATACCTACTTCTGCAACAGTAACCACCGAAAGTATGATGATGGTTTTTAGAACATCTTTTTTACTGTCGTTGTATTCTTCTTCTGTCCAATGTAAGTGGCCTTGTACCGGTTCGTCAAAATTCATAAGGTTTAAATATTTAGTAGTTAGAAATTTGTATTCAAATATATTGTTTCGGTTTTGCAGCCGGTTGTCTGAGTTGTTGTACTATAGGCACCGGCTACTCTATTTTATTTACAGCAGGTAAAAACACAAGAACACATACACCCAAACTAAGTCAACAAAGTGCCAGTAGAGGCCAATTTTTTCTACCATTTCGTAGTGCCCTACCTTGTCGAACCGGCCGTTCCAAGCCGATACGGCCAGCCAAATGTTTAGTACCACACCGCCCAGCACGTGCATACCGTGAAATCCGGTAATTACAAAAAACAACTGACCAAAGTTTTGAATTTTAGTGGTAGCGGCTACTGTAGTGGTGGTCATACCTTCGCTTATCAGGTGGGTCCACTCTAAATACTGGCAACCCAAGAAGCCAATTCCGCAGATAATAGTAGGAATCAGGAACTTGACTACGCCATTTTTGTTCATGCGGTAACCTTCTTGCACGGCACGCACCATAGTCCAGGAGCTAACAATGAGCAAAAAGGTCATAAAGCTCACAAACACTAAAGGCAGCTTTAAGTGGTCTAAGCCATGAATAGGAATAGATGAAAAAACCTCAGCCGGCTTAGGCCAGCTATCGGCCTGCGTAAACCGCAGCGAAGCGTAGGCAATCAGAAACGAAGCAAATGTAAATGTGTCGGAGATAAGGAAATACCACATCATGATTTTTCCATAACCTATTTTAAAGGGCGATGCTCCGCCACTCCAAAGTCCTTTTCCGTTGTCGTCACCGTGGTGTACTGTTGTTGCTGACATAATTAGTAGTTAGTATTAATTATTTAAAAAAATCGGTTTTTGTTTTCGCAGCTCTGGTTTCGTATTTCAGCATACCACCAGTGAACTGTTTTATACTTGGTTAATTGTAATTGATATAAAAGAACACATATAAATACACCCATACCGCATCTACATAGTGCCAGTAGCTCACCAGCAGTTCCAGATGCAGCTGGCGTTTTGGGTTAATAATATTTCGCAGTTCGTAAATAGGGTCTTTGCGGTTACGAAAAGCGCTGAGTATAAACATCAGCATAACCACCAAGCCGCCTATTATATGCAAGCCGTGTGCCCCGGTAATAACGTAAATAAACGACCCCGAAAGATTTTCGGTGAGTGTCATTCCGCCATTTATGAGCACGTTCCAGCCGGCTAATTGCAACCCTAAAAACAAGCATCCTAACAAAAATGAAAAGAACATTAACCATCTAAACCGCTCAAACTTTGCCTGCCTGTAACTAATCAGCGCTATATGAATACAAACGCTCAGGGTAATTACGGTTATGGTGCTAAACAAAAAGACGGTAGGCAGTCTAAAATGCTCCCAATAACTGTAATCGCCTTTTTTAACCAGTAACGCACTGGTTAAGGCGGCAAAGAACATACTCATGGAGGCCATAGCTACCCACAAGGCAAATTTTTGCGGGTGAACTCCGGTAAACTCCGTTTTCTCTCTTACTACATCTTGTTGACTCATAGTTTTCTATATATAGAGCTCAACTGTTTTCACAGAACTAAATTTTTCCCAATACCAATGCTAACTGCACCACCGGTAAATAAATAAATGAACCAAACATAAGCACCCGGGCAGTTTTATCATCGCACTTTCTGTAATGCTGCCAAGCCATCCACAAAAACACCACACCGGCTATAGCCACAAACACATTAGCTACCGGCCCTATCATATTAAAAAAGTAAGGCACTGAAGATACCAGCAGCAACATAACGCAATACACCACACTTTGAAAAGAACTGGCGCGTGTTTTACCGCTTGGCGAAGGCAACAACATAATTCCTGCCTTTTTGTAATCATCAAATTGCAGCCAGGCAATACTCCAAAAATGCGGAAACTGCCATATAAACTGAATGCTGAAAAGCATAACTGCAGCAAAATCTATTTGCCCGGTGGCGCACACATAACCTATAGCCGGTGGCAAAGCGCCCGGAAACGCCCCCACAAACACCGCTACCGGAGATACTCTTTTAAGCGGTGTATAAACAAACGCATAACTCAACAGCGAAATAGCTGAAAGAACCCCCGCTACCGGATTAAAAATATAGGTGAGCAATAATATTCCGGATATGCCCATGACTCCTGCTGCCAAAATAGCTTCGAGCACGTTCATACGCTCAGCCGCCAAGGGGCGGTTCTGTGTGCGGGTCATCAGCTTGTCAATATCGCGCTCCATTATCTGGTTAATGGCGTTAGAAGCAGCCGTAACCAAGGTGCCCCCTAATGCCAATAAAAACAAGTGGGTAACATGAACAGCCGGAGCAGCAAACACATAACCAATAACAGCCGAAAACACTACCAAAAAACTCAGGCGCAATTTACCCAGCACAGCGTAATCGCTTAGCTTGTGTGCTATGCCTCTCCGGTTTTTCACTGCTATGGTTTTTGTGTTTTCCATGTTAAACTTACCAACTATTACTTCAATTTCTACTCGTGTGGAACTTCACCGGGTTTTAACGGTTCGGTTTGCGGAATAAACTCACGTCCATTCACGCTGTAATCGTATGGCCAACGGTGCACAGCCGGTATATCGCCAGGCCAGTTGCCGTGTAGTCTTTCAATAGGCGCTGTCCACTCTAAAGTGGTTGTACCCCATGGGTTAGCATATCCGTATCCGTCTACAGTTTTTTCAGCCGCTACTTTTCTTCCTTTAAAAATGCTGTAAAAGAAATTGACAACAAAAATCAACTGCCCTACAAATACTATGATGGCAGAAATAGTAATGAACTCAGCTAAAAAATTGAAGTTATTAAAGGTTTCAAAATTGGCGTAGGTGTAATATCTGCGCGGCAAGCCGGTCATAAAGTGCATGGGGAAGAAAATGGCGTATGCCCCTAACAAGGTGATGTAAAAATGTATTTGCCCCAAGGTTTCGTTCATATACTTTCCGTAAAAACGAGGAAACCAGTGATACACACCGGCAAACATGCCAAAGAACGCAGCAACACCCATAACTACGTGAAAGTGTGCCACCACAAACATAGTGTCGTGTAACTGAATGTCAATGGCTGAGTTACCAAGAATAATACCGGTAAGACCTCCTGTAATAAACATAGATACAAAACCTATGGCAAACAAAGCGGGTGTGCTTAAGCGCACCTTACCTTTCCAAAGGGTGCCAATCCAGTTAAACACTTTAATAGCTGATGGAATAGCAATAAGAAGAGTAAACAAGGTAAACACCGCACCTAAGTTCGGGTTCATACCGGTAACAAACATGTGGTGCGCCCAAACAATAAACGACAATACAAGAATGGCAAGAATTGAAAACACCATTGCCTTGTAACCAAAAATTGGCTTGCGCGACTGGGTGGAAAGAATTTCAGACACTAAACCCATGGCAGGTAATATGATAATGTACACCTCCGGATGGCCTAAGAACCAAAACAAGTGCTGGAACAAAATTGGCGATCCGCCTTTGTAACCCAACAAGTTTCCGTTAATTACAATGTTATTGAGGTAAAAACTTGTATCAAGCAAACGGTCAAACTCTAATAGCACACAACCGGCTAATAGCGCAGGGAACGATAAAATACCGATAACAGCAGTAAACATTAACGCCCAAATGGTAAGTGGCATACGAAACATGCTCATGCCTTTGGTGCGCATATTCAGTACAGTGGCCACGTAATTTAAGCCGCCTAACAAAGCCGAGATTATAAACAAGCTCATACCTAAAATCCACAGGTCGAACCCTAAACCTGAACCAAGGTTAACCGCGGTATCGCGCATGCCGTTCAGCGGGGGGTAAGCTGTCCAACCACCTGAAGCGGGGCCTGTTTGAACAAAAAACGAGAACAACATAACCACACCGGCAGCAAAAAAGAACCAATAAGAGAGCATATTCATAAACGGAGATGCCATGTCTCGCGCACCCACCTGATATGGAATCAGCAAGTTGGCAAAAGTACCGCTCAGCCCGCCTGTTAATACAAAGAACACTAATATGGTTCCGTGCATGGTTACCAGCGAGTAATAAAACTCTTGACTAATTTTTCCTCCTTCGGCCCATTTGCCAAGAAATGTTTCCAAAAACGGAAATGTTTCATTGGGGTATCCTAACTGTAAGCGGAAAAGCACGGAGAGTAGTCCTCCTACTATTCCCCAAAAAATACCGGTAATTAAAAATTGTTTACCAATCATTTTATGATCCTGACTGAAAATATACTTCGTCAGAAATGTTTCCTCATGATGGTGGTCGTCATGACCATGTACATGTTCGTGGTGTCCGGTGGCGTGCGTTGTAGCAGTTTCCATTTATAAATGTTTAGTTCTTCTTAGAATTTTATTTGTGGTTAAGGGCTGTTGGCTTTTTTTCGTCAGCAGCGGCTGGCTCAGCAGGTGCTGCTTCTACCGGTGCTTCGGCTACAGGTGGTGTGTACATAGGCGTTTGTTTAGCCATCCACTCATCATATTCTCTTTGCTCTACCACCACCACATCGCGTTGCATACCATAGTGTGATTTTCCGCACAATTCGGCACAGGCCAACTCATACTTAAAGGTTTCCCAACGCGGCAGCCCTGTTTCGGGGTTAATTGTGTTCCACCAAGGTTTGGTTTTTAAAAATTCCCGCATTTCTTCTGTTGTTTTAGTTGGCACAAAGTAGAACTCGGTAGGTATGCCCGGAACACAGTCCATCTTAACGCGGAAGTGTGGCAGAAAAAAGCTGTGCAATACATCTTGTGCCCCTAATTTCATAAGCACCGGTTTGTTTTTAACCAGGTATAATTTGTCGGCCATAAAATCATCATGGCTTTTGGGGTCTTTCCAGTTAATGCCTAATTCATTAGTAGGTGAAACGTGTTCGGTATCTATTATTCTCTCTCCAAATTTTCCGTCTTTGCCGCTGTAGCGAAGTATCCAGTTAAACTGTTTGCCGGTAGCTTCAATGACCATCATATTTTTGTCGCGCGCTTCGGGGTTAAAAATGCGCATCCATTCATACATACCCATGGCAATTAAGCCTGTAAGCACAATGGTGGGTATTACCGTCCAAACCACTTCAAGCGTATTGTTATGCGGGTAGAAGTAGGCATCATGACCATGGCTCTCGTTGTAGCGGTATGCAAAATAGAAGAGCGCTACCTGAGTAAGCACAAAAACAATTAAAATAATAAGCATGGTAATGTTGAACAGAAAATCTGTTTTTATGCCGTGTACAGAAACCGGTTCCGGAACCATTACCGGCAAAAGAATTTTAAAACTCATGGCCGAACCCACAAACATAATGACTAGAAATGCCATGAGAAAGTATCCGTTCCATTTGCTTTGAGAAGTAAAGTCCGGTTTGCCATCTTTTAAATCGGCAGTAAGCTCTTGCGCCCGCGCAATGAGCACCAATACTGCAAAAAGCATAACAACAATTGCAAAACTTAAAAATGCTACCATGATATATTTGTTTCGTTCGGTTTATCTAAATATCTCCTTACGGAATTTCGGTGTTCTAAATAGTTTATGAATAAGTAACGGTGAGTTTTTCGCACTCTTCTAAATACGGGTCATTTTCAGGTGTAATTGGTCGCTTAGCTAAGTTTCTGAAGAAAGCGTATAAGAATGCACCCATGAAGCCGATAAAAATTAATATCTCACCTATGTTAATGGCGGCAAAATTTGCTTCCGGTGTTTCATGACCGTGACCTGCCCCCGCGGCTTCATGTCCGTGTGCTGCATGGTCGCCTTCGTGTTTCACTTCTACAGCAACGGCTTCTGTATTTTCATGTGCCGGTTTGGCATCGGTAGCAGCAGTAGTTGTAGCTGTGTGGTCTTCGTTTTGAGCGTAAAGAACAACTTTTTCGTTGTTCGCTTGAGCATGATGGCCGTGTTGTAATTCCTGATTCCAGTTTGGTTCAACAAAAGTATAGTTGAAGAAGTCTATGTAGTGGCCAAAAATCAGCAATGCTGCTCCAAATCCTATTACTTTAAAGTTACGCTTGCTGCCTCTGTTAATTAAGAAAATAAGCGGAAACACAAAGTTTATGAGTAGCGATGCAAAAATGGTGAACTTAAAGTAGCCGTGGCCAAAACGCTTTACCCAAAAAGAGGTTTCTTCAGGCATGTTAGCATACCATTGCAACATAAACTGGTCGAACCATAGGTATGTCCAGAAAATTGAAAAGCCGAACAGCATTTTGCCCAAATCGTGAACGTGGTTTTCGTTTACTTTAGACAAATATCCTAATGACTTTAAATAAATAACCAATAAAATAGTCATGGCCCATGCCGCACAACCGTAGCTGGCAAAGTTATACCACCCGAATAGTGTAGAATACCAATGTGGGTCTAAACTCATAATATAATCCCAACTGGCAGCAGACTCGGTTAAAGCAAACATAACAATGAAAGCAGCCGCTATTAATTTAGATTTCTTGTAAACTTTGGGGTCTGTTTGGTCGGTGCGGCCAAAAAACTTATTCATATACCAAGAGAAACCAAACCAAAGCAGCGCATAAACCACCAAGCGGCTAATCCAAAATACCGGTGCAAAGTAAACCACCTTGGTAGTAAACTTAGGCGCAACAACCGGTTCATGAAGTATGTGCTTTACATGATCATACAACGTGTGAACGTTCATTAAACCAAGTACAACTATAGCTACCAATATAAAACCACCTATCTGTGTAAACGCTGATAACGACAGGTAAATTCGTTTGGTAAGTATGTGCCAGCCACCGTAAGCCAAAGTACCCGCTGCCACTACAAACATTCCAAATAAGCCAATACCGGTGAAGTAATACGTGTTAGCCAAAAGATTTGACCACAATCGTGCGTGATTATTTTGAGGGTACAGAAAGAACACCAATACCAACCCAAGCAAACCAATGCCCATCATGATAAAAAGGCTCTTCTTTAATTTATCGGTAAAATCAAAATTTTCTGTCATAAATCGTTATCTTTTATAGTTCGTTTATCGAAATATCATTTACTTTTTCTCTGTTTCTGCTGCTACGGCCACCGGAGCTGCACCCGGTTGAATGCCTGCCAGGCTCTTAATGTAGTGTATCACCTGCCATCTTTCTTTTACATTCAACTGAAACCCATAGCCGCCCATTACATTTTTTCCATAGCTCACACTGTAGAATATTGCACCATCTTTTAAGGTAGGTAACAATGTTTTATATGATTGGGGGCGCGATGTAAAAGGGCCATCAGATCCGTCAGGTAATTCAATTAACTGTCCGTTGCCTTCTCCCTTTTCACCATGGCATGGTGAACAGTTGATGTTATACAGGCGTTTACCTTCAGCTATATTTTCATCAGAAAACTCTAATGGGTCAGCAATTTCTTCGGCAGCTCTTACGCGTTCTGCATCTTGCTTGCTTGTTTCATGCGAAAAGTGGTTCTTAGCCACATAGCTCATCAATAGTTTCGGATTGGTCTTAATTTTTTCATCGTTCGGAATATATCCGTACGGAATAGTTCCTTCCACCGGAGTGCGCGCAGCCATATTGTTGCCCTCAGGTGTAGTAATGGGGCTTTGTGCGTATGTTTCATAAGCGTTCGAGTAGGTCATATCGGGCATATAAATTCTACCCGGGTTATTTTTACCTGCACGGTCGCAAGAAGCAAGCAAAAGCAGGGCTGCAGCTACAGGAACCAGTTTTATGATTTGTTTTCTCATTGTCTGAAAATTCAATTTCTGTTTTATCAATTCAGTTTATAATCCTTCTCCTTCGGTAAATACTTTGTCTTTTACATCTACGGCTCCTTCTTTTTTGCAAACCTCTTTTATTGATGCTATGTCGCTGTCAGAAAGTTTTTCAGCATCAAATACCAGAGCAAAGCGGTCGTCAGTAGTTCTCTTGTCATAAATTCTTGGAACACGGCCCGGCCATAGTTTGTTACGAACCAAATAAGTGAGTGTCATTCCCCAAGCGGAGAACAATACCGTTAACTCAAACGTTATTGGAATAAACGAAGGCAGTGGCCAGTTGGGCTTACCACCAAAGTTAATGGGGTAGTTGGTGGTCATTACCCATGACATAAAGGCAAGAGCCAAAGTCATACCGGTAGCACCAAAGAAAAAACCGGCCGTGTGCAAGCGGCTATCCTTATAGCCCAGCGCTTCTTCTAAACCATGCACCGGAAATGGTGTTAAGCTATCGTAAATTTCAATGCCCTTGTGACGTATGTGCTCAATGGCATGGAGATAAACTTCTTCGTGATCCCAAAGGCCTACCACGAACTTGTTTGATGTATTTGATGCTGCGCTCATGTATTTTGAATTACTATTTTCTTTTAAAAAATTACCCTTTTGAATCTTTATCTAATGGACCAATGGTGTATGCTCCTACGTAGCCTGTATGTTTTGCATTGGCTGCCTTTGCTCTTTCTGCTTTTGCTACCTCTGACGAAATTCGGAAGATTGCTTTTACCTCAGCAATAGCAATACTTGGGAAGAATCGAGAGAACAACAGGAACAAGAACAGGAACACAGAAATAGAGCCGGTGTAAATTCCAATGTCAACCCAGGTAGGTGAGAAATAAGCCCAGCTAGATGGCAAATAATCATCGGCCAATGAGGTAACAATGATTACAAAACGCTCAAACCACATACCTATGTTCACGAATATGGAAAGAATGAAAGTTACCCAAAGGTTTCTGCGCAGTGGTTTAAACCAATAGAACTGCGGAGATATTACGTTGCAGCTCATCATCATGATGTAAGCCCAGAAGTATTTTCCGAGAATACGATTGTAGAAAGCAAACTGCTCATACAGGTAGCCCGAATACCAGGCAATGAACAACTCTGTTAAATAAGCAATACCTACTATAGAGCCCGTTAAAACAATAATCTTGTTCATTGACTCAATGTGGTTGATAGTAATGTAGTCTTCGAGGCTGAAAAGTTTTCTTGAAATCAACATCAGTGTTTCTACCATGGCAAAGCCCGAGAAGATAGCCCCCGCAACAAAGTAAGGAGGAAAGATGGTAGTGTGCCATCCGGGAATAACTGATGTGGCAAAGTCGAAACTTACTATGGTGTGAACCGATAACACCAGCGGAGTAGAAAGACCCGCTAACACTAAAGAAAGCGACTCGAAACGCTGCCATTGTTTGGCTGAACCCTGCCATCCAAAAGAAAGCATGTTGTATATATACTTTCTGATTTTTCCTTTTGAGCGGTCGCGGATGGTTCCGAAGTCAGGCATAAGACCCGAATACCAGAACAACAACGAAACCGAGAAGTAAGTGGATATGGCAAACACGTCCCAAAGTAGTGGCGAGTTAAAGTTTACCCAAAGTGGGCCTCTGGTATTTGGAAGAGGGAAAATGAAGCCCGCATCCCATACTCGGCCCATGTGGAAGATAGGGAACATACCCGCGCATATTACCGCAAAGATGGTCATAGCTTCTGCCGCCCGGTTAATACCTGTTCTGTAACGCTGGCGGAACAACAACAAGATAGCTGAGATTAGTGTTCCCGCGTGGCCAATACCGATCCACCAAACGAAGTTGGTGATATCCCATGCCCAGCCAATAGTTTTGTTTAACCCCCAAGTTCCTATTCCGAACCAAACTGTCCAACCCAGGCAAAACACAAAGAATAGTGCTCCGGCTCCGGTTAGTAATGTGGCAATCCACCACATGGCGGAGTTTCTTTCAGTAGGAGCCACTAAATCATCGGTGATTTTAGTGTAGTTTTTATCCATCCCATTAATGAGCGGCTCCCGGAATTCTGATTCGTATGCGTGCATTTCTTATAAGTTAATCAGTTAATTAGATATTTCTTTTCAGTTTTATACTTTCTCGTGATAGTAGTCCAGTACTTCGTAGTGTTTCACCTCATCGCGATTTCGAACCTGTGTCATGTATAACACGTTTGGCATAGAGTGAGTTTCCTCAATTACACCAAAGGTTCTTTCATCGTTGAAGAGAGGCGTAACAGCACTTTCTGCATTGTTTCTGTCGCCAAAAACAATGGCTCCGGTTCCACAAGCCGACTGGCAGGCCACTACTACATCGGCATCGGTCAATGTTCTGTTTGCTTTCTTGGCGTTTAACTTGCCTGCCTGCAAACGCTGAACACAGAACGAGCATTTTTCCATAACACCACGCGAACGAACGGTTACATCGGGGTTTAACACCATTCTAGTTAATGGTTCGTGTAATCCTAATGTTTCAGAGGCTACATTCATATCGTTGCTGGTTCCGTATTGCTTGTCAAAAGCATCGGCTTGCTGATAATCGTACCAGTTGAAACGTCTTACTTTGTATGGGCAGTTGTTAGCACAGTATCTGGTGCCTATGCAACGGTTGTAAGCCATTTGATTGAGCCCTTCGCTGCTGTGGTTAGTAGCTGCTACCGGACAAACGTTTTCGCAAGGTGCGTTATCGCAGTGCTGGCAAAGCATGGGCTGAAAAACCACATCGGGGTTATCTACCTCGCCTGAGTAATAGCGGTCAATACGCAACCAGTGCATTTCGCGGCCACGTATTACCTGATCTTTACCTACTACAGGTATGTTGTTTTCTACGTTACAAGCTACCACACATGCTCCGCAACCGTCACAAGCATTCAGGTCTATCATCATGGTCCAATGATGCCCCGGGTAGTCGTGCTTATAATACAGAGTTACCATTTCTTCTAATATGGCGGCTCTGTCTTCATTACCGGCAAACGGATTTTTCTTGTATTCGTTCAGGGTAGTTTCCTTAACTATTTTTCTTGTTTTTACGCCCCCCAAGTCAGGCATGGTAATGTTGAAGTGGGTTTGTGTAATGGCTACTTTTTCAACCTTGCCGGTATTTTCTAAGGTTGCTTTAGCTGCATACACAACGCTTCCATCGGCTGCAACGGGTAATAGAGGATAGGCATTTTTGCCTACATTTAACTCGGCATGGGCTACTGCTTCGCGGCCGTAGCCAAGTGCTACGCCAAACACTCCTTCGGGTGTTCCGGGTACGCCTACTACCGGCAGTTCAATTGATTTGCCGTTTACCGTCAGTTTACCTACTGCATATTCTTTGGCTTTAAAGTCCGGATCTATGTTGTAGCCGTTTTTATTCATCCAACGTGGGTTGGCAATAATGTAGTTGCCCCAGGTAACTTTAGAAACCGGGTCGGGTAGTTCTTGTAAATACGGGTTGTCGGTCCAGTAGCCATCGCCCATAGCAATTGATTCGTAGAAACGAACCTGCACATCGCCTAATGAAGCTGCTGCTGCTGAGAACTCTGCCACGGCTGTGGCTACATCTCCACCGGCATAGGTAGCGCTACCGGTAGCCGGTAATTCTACTTCGCCATCGGCAATTGTATTGTCCCAGAAAGACCAGAATGTGCTGTAGGCAGATTGTTTACCGTAAAACGATGTTTCCCAGTTTTTCTGCAGGTATTGGTAGTAAGAACCTTCTTTACCTGCCCATTTCAACAATGTTTCCTGCACTTGACGAGTATCGAAAAGTTTTGAAATGGTTGGTTGAATGGTGTTTAGAATTCCGGCTTTAGGTTCTGCATCGTTCCAGCTTTCTAACCAGTGGTTATCGGGTAATATATAGTGGCAGAGTATAGATGTTTCATCTACGCGGTTGGCAAATGAAACGGTGAGGTCTGCTTTTTTAAGCGCTTCTGCCAGGCCATTTGCGCCTGTAGTAAATACCGGGTTTGAATCGTAAAACAGCACAGCTTTTATGCTTCCGTTGTTTAAGCCTTCTACCAGAGCAGGTATGGCTTTATCGGACCCTTGTTTGGTGTTGTAGGGGCGGTCCCAAGTGATAGTGGTGCCGTAGTTGCCCAGTGCCTGGTTAATGGCGTTGGTAATTAATTGTGCGTTTACATTGTTTGAACCGCAAACAACTAATGAAGCGCCCTTAGCTTCTAACAATGCTTTACCGGCTTTGTTTATTTTTTCGTTTTTCGAAGATCCGGCACCTGTTACAATGTTGTATAAGTCAACCAGGGTAGCGTGCATTTCGCTTGGTTTTTGAGCAATGCGCACATCGGCTTTGTAGCCGGTAATGGTAGGCACTGATTCAATTTGCACGTGGTGGCTCATGTCTGATTTTTCTTTGCTCACTTTGCGGTTAGTAGCCCAGTCAGAAGAGAATTCAGTTGGAGAAACCCAAGTGCCTAAGAAGTCGGCACCGATACCTACTACTACTTTTGCCGCAGCAAAATTGTAAGAAGGGATTAAGCGCTTGCCAAAGTTCTTTTCGTTAGCATCTAACATGCCTGAGTACGATATGCCATCGTGTACTAAGTGCTCGAACTTGCCGGCACCCAGTGAATTGCCAAACTCAGCAATAGCTGCTTTGGTGGTGGGTGATATGATAGTGTTTGAAACTAATACTACTTTACCTGAAACTGCTTTTAGCTTGCCGGTTATTTCGTTATCGGCAGTTTCCCAGGTTATATTTTCTTTTCCTCTTTTAGGGTTGCGGAAACGGGCTCCATCGTACAGGCTAAGTACCGATGCCTGTGAGCGGGCACTGGAGCCGCCTTTGGTAACTCGTGCGTTCTTTTTATCGCGGGGTTCAATTTTAATAGGGCGGCCTTCGCGTGTTTTTACCAGCACGGCTTCGTAGTCGCCACCCTGGTAAAATGCCGATGCGTAGAAATTAGCAATGCCCGGTGCAATTTCTTCGGGGCGCCATACGTAGGGTATTGACTTGGTAACCGGCATTTCGCAGCTGGCTGCAATAACGGCAGCCGTGGTGCTGTAACCAAGCATTTTCAAGA
The DNA here is from genome assembly GCA_964615305.1 of uncultured Chitinophaga sp. Classification (GTDB taxonomy): domain Bacteria; phylum Bacteroidota; class Bacteroidia; order Chitinophagales; family LD1; genus Bog-950. The sequence continues at coordinate 1,968 of CAZTNA010000029.1, read as the reverse complement.
AGTCTTTTCTGCTCGATTTGGCGGTGGTTACGGATTCAGTGATAGAACTAAGTACGGGTAATTCTTCGGCAAATTCCTTATTGGCTATTGCGCGAAAGCCCTCCAGTTGTTCTTTTTCTTCTAATCCTTTCCAGTAAATTTTATCTGACATATTCTAATTTTCAATTTCTAAGTTCAAAAATCAAGATTCAAGGGCAAAGGCAAGTTTAGTAGTGGCATTTTTGGCACTCGGTTCCTCCTACATCGGCCACGGTAACTTTGCTCATTTCTTTGTTTTTGAGTTTGGCGTGTATTGATTTATAAGCCGAGTAGTAGTTGTTAGAAGCAAACTGCACTTCGGTATTGCGGTGGCAGTTAATACACCAACCCATGGAAAGTGGGGCATATTGGTAAACTTCTTCCATAGTTTCTATTGGGCCGTGGCAGGTTTGGCATTGTACTTTGCCCGCGTTAACGTGGGTGGCGTGGTTAAATGATACGTGGTCGGGCATGTTGTGAATGCGCACCCACTCTACCGGTTTTGCTTTGGAGGGGTCGTATGTTTTGTTGTAAGCATCCCAACCCACAGCGGCATAAATTTTTGCAATTTCTTCGGTGCCGTATTTAGGGCCTGTAGCTACTTGCTTGTGGCAGTTCATACAGGTGTTTAATGACGGTATGTTTGAGTTTTTGCCGTTGTTGGCTGTTTGGTGGCAGTATTGGCAGTCAATTTTGTGTTTGCCGGCATGTAGTTCGTGGCTAAAGCGGATGGGCTGTGTAGGTTGGTAGCCTTGCTGGCGGCCAAAGTGGGTTACTACATCAATGGTTCTGTATCCGCCATAAACTATGGCTATTAAAAGCAGCGCTACTTTAAAGTTGGTGGTTTTGTAGAAAGGTTTTTTAGCTACTGCCGGTTCGCCATTTTTTTCTGCTACCAGTTTATCGAGCTTGTTGGTAACTACTATAAGTATAACCACCAGCAGTGCCAGAAATGCTACAAATATATACATGGTGGCTCCGGGTGTTTTATCCTGGGTGGTGCCGGTGGCAGCTGCCGCTGTGGCTGCAGCCGGTGCTTCTTTTTTGTATTTGTCTGCGTTTTCGCTGTAAAGCAAAATTTTATCTATGTCTTCGGGTTTCAGGCTGGTGAACAGGTTCATTTCAGCGGGGCGGCTGTTGGCCATGTCTATAGCGTATTTATCACCGGCATCTACTGCTTCGTGCCAGTTGCGAATCCAGATGTGCAACCACTCTTTGCCGCTTTTGCCTTTAAAATCACCGGCAGCTTCCCAACGGGCGGTTACACCTGCCAGAGCCGGTCCGGTTCCATCTGCCTTGGGGTTGTGGCAGGCGGCACAGTTACTTTTAAATAACGATTTGCCTTCTTCCCACGCGGCTTTATCGTCTTGTGCTCCGGCAACAAAACCAAACATTAAAAACAGAGCTACTAAGGTGGCGGTGGTTATTTTTTTGAGGGGGCGGTGGGCACTTTCTGACTTCATGGAGCAGAGAATTGTCATAGAATTGTAAAATTTCGCGGCAAATATGTACTTCGAGGTGTACATATCCAAAAATTGTGAAAGAAATTTATAGGGGTTTTTTGAATTTAGATTGAATACAAACTAATGCCTGAAAACAAGGCGAGTAAATGGTTTGAGTTACTACCCAACGGATAGCCGGCAGCAGAAGTGTTGAAATGTGCATAAGAAACAGCCACCCCAACCCTTAATTGGGGCTTTAGCTGCTTCTTCATTAGCCCTTAGGGCACTTTACTCTAAAGTAGAAGGAAAAACCACTCTGCCCCTTAGTATCAGTACTGCTTTGCTGACCGCCAGCTATGCTTTAGCTGATGTGCAAAAATTATGGTAAAAATACCGACACTAATGTATTTCTATTGGTAGTAGTGCCATCGCCTAATTGCCCACGAGTATTGAATCCGCAAGCCCAAAGCGAATTGTCGGTTTTTAAAGCCAAACTATGTAAGCTGCC
>CAZTNA010000028.1:0-24242 GCA_964615305.1 uncultured Chitinophaga sp. | reverse complement strand
TTGAAGCATGATTGGCGGAAATTTGTCCGTTGTTGATTTCGTCAATGACGGAAATTTTGAAGTCAAAGCTGACTTCTTTACCCCTCCTTTTTCGGCAGGGTTGTTTTTCTTGCTTGTCCATAAGTAACCAAGGTTTGTTTAATTTTTGGTCAACCTATTTTAGGACGAGGCAGCAAAAAGAGTTGCCGGTAACGGAGAGGGGCTTAACGATAGTTTACAAAAAGGGGGAATGGAGATATGGTGATGTGCCGCAAAAAATGCGAACAATAGAAACGAGAACAATACCTACCAGTGGTTCGCATTTTTTGCATCAAGACGAAACTAAAAAAGTATGAGAACACTTTGCTTAAACGCTTTAACCCCCTTTTTGAAATTTCGTTTAAGCCACATGTTACCCGCTGCCCTACCGGTGTTCTCACTCGCGCTACTTTTAAAATTCAACGGACACTTTCTTTGCCTGTCGGTGAGAGGGGAGTTGTGCCCACGATGACTGAACCCCTGCGCGGTTTGCGCTTTCTTCCCGCAACCTATATTCCTTTAAAAAACAAACAGAGGGTTGCGGGATGTAAGCGGATTGCGTTGATGTATTCGGCTGGCTGTTTGGTCTGTCCGAGGATAGAGTTTGTGTTCAACGCGATTGATTTTGTTTCCAACGACAATAATTTTGTGCGCCACGCGAGCGATTTAATTTTCCAAGAGGGGCGTTTGATGCTCCACCGTGTATTGTTTTGTGTGCCACGACACTCGTTCAATTTACCATGACAGTAGTGTTGTGCGCCAAGTCGGTCATTTGATGCGCCAAGAGAAGAATTTTATGCGCCACCTTCGCTCGTCTTTTGCGCCAAGAGAGGGGTTTTGCGCGCCATGACAACGATTTTGTGCGCCACACCGTTTTTCATTTCCGCAGTTTTACAGGCGTTTTCATAGGTAAATACAATGTTTAACAGTGCTTAACAGCGAAAGTGTGTGGAGTTTCGGCAGAAGTCCATCCTTATATCAAACTGCCGAAGCGTATTGCTACGGTAGCAAATTCAAAATTCAATAAAATGAAAAACGAAGATTCAAACCGCGTGAACATGATAAACGCGACCATCACTATATGTGATGCGAATACAGCAGCCACTGCGGGTGTTCCTTCCTTTGCAACTGTTTTAGGAAGTGTAAAGAGTAAAATGGTTTTGATTAACTCCCTCAATCAAATTGGAGAGGGAACAACTACAGGTGTTACGCTCGATACGAACATTCTGAGAAAAGCAATGACGGCACTCGCGTTGAAATGCGCCAACGCTACTCTCGCTTTTGCAAACAGCACCAACAACAATACACTTGCTGCGTTAGTGAATTTTTCTGAAACCAAACTGAACAGTTTGAAGAAGGAAGACGTGGACGATGTTTGTGAAACGATTCACGATGCAACAAACACGAATATTGCAGGTGCAACAAATTTCGGTGCAAGTGCCACTGATGTAACTGATTTGCAAGCAGCGGTTGACCTTTACAGAACTGCTTCACAAAATCCGAGACAAGCGATTATTTCAAAATCACAAGCGAAGAAGCAAGTGGCGAATATGGTGCGTGAAGTGATTGACGATTTGCTGGTGAAGCAAATGGATAAGATGGTGAACACATTGAAAGTTGCGAACAAAGATTTCTTTGATACTTACAAGCAAGGGCGTGAAATCATTGACCTCGGAACTACTTCGGCAAAAATAAGAGGAACTGTTTTGGATGAAGATGATGTGCCGCTGAAAGGTGTGTTGTTTCAGATTTTTGAAACAGGCACTAACAATAAAGTTGCTGAAACACAAACGGACACGAAGGGAAAATACAGCGCAGCGAAGCTGCCTGTTGGAAATTTTGATTTCAGGTGGAGCAAGGATGGTTATGAGCAAGTGAATGAAACGAATGTTCATATAAGCGCGGGCAAGGAGTTGAGAAGAAAGATTGTGATGATGAAAGAGATTATTCTTGAAGGTGATGTTGCGATGGGCGCGGTTGTGAACATTGATTTGAGTGGAATTGAAGGGGATATAGAAACGGATTTGAGTATTACGGTTTCGGGCGCAACGCTTCGCTTTTATGGTTCATCTGCACCGAATGCAATGCCGATGGGAGTTTTTTTGGAAGTGGCTGCGAATACTTCAATTGATAAAACAGCGGAGCAGTTTATTTCGCAGACGGGGTTGGGTGATGTAAATAGTTTTTTGAATGTTCAGAATGTTGGCGGGGTGAACGGGCATTACAAGATTGTGATTGTGCACCTCACCTAAATCCACTCCGAAGGAGAGGACTTTAAAACAGAAAGAGCCGCGTGAGCGGCTCGTTCTGTTTTGTGGTTTGTAATTTACAACTTTCCTTCTCGTTTGAGTTTCATCAACTTTCTCTGCTCTTCAATGAATTTTCTTTCGGCAGGTGTTTTTAATTCCCATTCGAGTGCTTCAATCTGTTCATATACTTCATAATACTCATTGAATATCTCGATATTATTTTGCTTGTATTCCTGAAGTTCTTCACTTGTCTTAAATCCTTTTTTTACAATAGGTTTTAACTCCTCTATTCTCTTCTTCAGTGTTGCTAATTGTTCTTTTTTGGTCATGCTATGGCAAATTCTTTATTCTTTCAACTTCTTCTGCTATTATGGTTGCCCAGTTAAGAAGTTTTTCTTTGTTTGATTCAGTTATCGGACTTTTTAATAATAGATATGCAGAACCATCATCGTCTAAATGAGCGATGAACTTTATGTTTCCTTTCTCAATATCAAATTCTTCTTCGCTATAATCCCAACTTTGCTCGATTATTCTTTTTGAGATTTTGGACGGCTTGATTTGCGCTTTAATAATAGCATCTAAATCATCATTCCATCCAGAGCCGTTGAAGTTTTCAAACCTAATAACATATTCTTTGTCTTTGTTGATAAAAGCAGTAAAATTCTCTTTTATGTTATCTTGTTTGCTCATGGTCTGCTTGCCTCTAATCTTCACCAGTAAGAATTTTTACGTGGGTCGGCAAATCTTTCAAATACTCAATCAATCCTTCGCGTTCCTCACGGTTCCATTTTTGAAATGCCTCTTGTAATTTGGGGTAATCCTCTTCTCTAAGATTTTCCGCTAATGACATAGCGATAATCCATGCTGACTTGATTCCAAACCTGATGTTCATGAAGTGAATGTCTGAAATCATTTCATTTAGAAGCAAATCTGATAGCTTGGCATAATTCTCTTCGAGCCGTAATCCAATGGCTATTGCAGCGCGAGACCTAACGTAATCTGATTCAGAGGTCAAATGCTTTTTTAGCTTGTAATTGATTGAATAATCAATGATGTCTGCTACAGTTTCCCGAGTAAAATATTTATCGCTTATCATAATTTTATATTGTAATTCTTTTCAATTAATTTTTTCTCTTGATTTGCATTTTCTAAAATCTTTTTTGCAGTGTAAATTGTCAGCATAAAGGCGACTGCTAAGTTCATACATTTAGTGGTGGATTTTGCAAATTAATAAACCTCAAAATCAAACACAAGATGGAACAAAACAATCAAACCAACAACCACAGCAAAAAGCAAAGCGCGAGCAGTATTGTGCGCGATATCAGGCGCAAAACCCGCAGACTGTTTACAGCCGAAGAAAAAATCAAGATTGTATTAGAAGGGTTACGCGGAGAAGAAAGCGTATCGGCTATATGCCGCAGATACGGCATTCACGAAACCAACTACTACAACTGGAGCAAAGATTTTCTGGAAGCCGGTAAAAAGCGCCTCAGTGGCGATACCGAGCGGGCTGCCACCTCCTCGGAAGTGAAAGATCTTCGCGAACAAAATCAGGAACTCAAAGATCTGGTAGCCGATTTATCTATCGAAGTAAAAGTGCTTAAAAAAAACTTGCGCGGAATGGTGTAAGCCAAACTTATCCAAAGTATATGCGATACACAGCAGCCAAAAAATGGAATTCATCCGCTTAGTAGACGATTCCGACCTGAGTGTAAAAGCCACGCTTCAAAAGCTGGGCATACACAAAGGCACGTTCTACAAGTGGTATGAAAAATACGTACAGCACGGTCCCGAGGGGCTTGCCAACAACCGCAGTTCACACCGCCAGGTATGGAACCGGATACCGGAAACAGAAAAAGAAAAGGTGGTGGCGATTGCTTTAGACAAGGAGGACTACACGCCCCGCGAACTGGCCTGGTATATCACCGACCACCACGGCATGTTTATCAGCGAAAGCAGCGTTTACCGCATCCTTCGCGAGCGAGGTCTGCTCACCGCACCGGCTCATATTGTCATGTCTGCCTCATCGGAGTTTAAAGACAAAACCGTGCGCCCCAACCAAATGTGGCAGACGGACTTTACCTACTTCTTCATCATCGGCTGGGGATGGTATTACCTCTCTACCGTGCTCGATGACCACAGCCGCTTTATTGTGGCATGGGAACTTCGCCCGGGCATGAAATCCGAAGATGCCGAAAGCACCGTGCGCAAAGCATTGGCGCATGCCAATCTTCCCAAAAACAAGCGCCCCAAACTACTCAGCGACAACGGCAGCAGCTACATTGCACACGAGTTCAAGGCATTTTTAAAGGATGAAAAAATTAAACCCGTGCATGGCCGCGCCATGCATCCGCAAACACAGGGTAAGATTGAACGCTACCACCGCACCATGAAAAACGTAGTTAAACTCCACCACTACTACAGCCCCGAAGAACTCGAACGGGCTTTAGAAAAGTTTGTTCAGCACTACAATCATCACCGCTATCACGAATCATTGAACAACTGCACTCCGGCTCAGATCTATTACCATCAGGCGGCTGCTGTGCTGCAAAAAAGAAACCGCACCAAGGTCAGAACTCTACGGAAGCGCAAAGCGCTAAACCGTAAAGTGATGGCACAAAGAGAATAGATTACCTTCCACCAGTCAGGCAAAGCGGAAGCGGGCTATGCAGGAGTGCAACCCGCCAGGAATAACCGGACCAACGGAAATAAAAAAGTGGTGGAGTGTCCTCACTTCGCCACTTTATCTAAACCAATTATTTTTGTTGCTATGCCTTTAAAAACTCAATCTGGTAAATCATGCAAAACTCTCCACTAAATTATGACACAATTAGTCCACTTTACGCTGACGACATACAGTATGAAAATAAGTTAGCAGTCATTAAGTGAGAAACATGAAACGGCTTTTGTTGTTTCAGTTTTTACTGATGAATACTACTGCTTTTTGTCAAAGGCATGACTTCGTTTGGCTATTGGGTGGTGGGTTTACGAATTTAACTATTGCGGATACCTTGTTTCATACCAATGAGTTAAACTTCAACTATTACCCTCATCAAACAAACCGGTTTTACAGAAAGTTCCCTTACCTAGAGTGGGGTACTGGGGCAATATGTAACAAAACTGGGCAGCTTAGATACGTTAGTAACGGATGTTGGATTGCCGATGACAAAGATAGAATTGTATCAGGAAGTGACAGTTTAGCTACTTGGCCTTTTTATTTAAATGGTTATCCATTATCGAATCCTATGAATGAGTGTGTTTTCTTGCAAAACCCAGTAGACACCAATTTGTTTTACCTTTTTTATCAAGATGCTTTTCCAACTAACGACCCAAATTATTATGGTGCGGGTACAGCTAACCAATTGTTTGCTACTATTCAATACAACCCCATTACAGATAGCTCTGTATGCTTGAAAAAATATCAGTACTTATTGTCGGATACGGTTCTGCCAAACACTACAGCAACTGTACGCCATGCCAATGGCAGAGATTGGTGGTTAGTAAAAGGCAGGGTTTTTTCAAACAAGTATTACGTAATGCTTTTAGATAGCACTGGTCCACACTTGCACCATGTAAGCAATACTACTGATAGCAACGAAACCAATTGTAATAATTGCCATCCTGCTTTTTCCCCTGATGGCAGCAAGTACGCTTACTATAGCCGCTTGGGGGGTATAAAGCTTTACGATTTTGACCGCTGCACGGGAGAATTGTTCTTTAAAACTAAAACACAGCTATTTGATACTACCGATGCATTTGCCGCGTGGGGATGCTCGGTGCAGTTTTCACCTGACAGTAAGCTGCTTTATGTAACTACCGGCTTAGGTATTTACCAGTATGAGGCAGACAGTGTGAATTTAGATGCCACCAAAATTTGCGTGTGGAAGCCGTTTACGCTACATCCGACACCATCTTTCGGTAATATGCAAACGGGGCCAGATGGTAAAATATATGTGAGCGCTAACGGTCAAGCTCTGTATTACCACGTTATCAATGAACCCAACCTGAGAGATACGTTTTGTGATATAAAACTCTATGTACCGCTACCGGCTTACATAAACAGTATATTACCCTACTACCCGAATTACCGCCTAGGGCCGATAAACGGCAGTGCCTGCGATACGTTAGGAATAGATACCATTATAATAGAGCCGGTAGATACGCTGACTAATATTGGAGAACTGCCCTACAGAAATGATAAACTTTTGAAGCTATACCCGGTGCCTGCCAATAACTATGCAGTAGCAGAGTATGCCGATGTTGTTTGGGAGAATTACAGAGACCTTTATATAGAGGTGTTAGACATAAACGGAATAGCAGTTTACCGTAAACGCCTGCCGGAGTATTCGGCTATGCAGGTGCTGTCTTTAGAAACATTTGCGGAAGGTATGTATGTGATTTTACTTAAAAGCGAGAAGGGAATTTTGAGCGTAAGGAAAATGCAGGTGGTGAGGTAGGGAATTGCATGTTGTCAGAACAAGTAACAAATATTAAATGAAGATATGAAACTATTACTCTTACTTATATGGCTACTTTTTAGTCAACTCTGCCTGTTAGAATCCATACAATACAAAACTGATGAGACAATAAACACTGCTACAGATAGTAGCGAGTATTACCTGCTATACCCGAACCCCGCAGGAGAACAAGCAACTTTTATTTATAAAAACTACCGGAATACAGATGGCTTGGTAAGTATTACCGATGGCAGCGGAAGGTTGATAAACGAATTTGTTGTAAAAAGCAACAACGGCTTTTTAGAAATAAGCACAAGGGGATTGGCTACAGGGCTTTACTATTTACGGTACCGGGCGAGAGGTGAGGTAGTGTATGAAAATAAATTAGCTGTAATAAGATAGGGAATGAAAAATTGCCTGTTGCATATATTCCTTGCTGTTACTTATATCTCCCAAGCACAGAAGCATGATTTTGTGTGGATAATGGGGGGGGGGGGCACAGGTGTTACTGCCGCAGATAGTATTTTCTATGTTAATACTTTTGATTTTAACTATTACCCGACTCAGGTACATAACTATTTCAAAGATGGAGCTTCCTTTAATTTTGGGGCAGGGGGAATTTGTACATATCGTGGAGAATTAAGCTACACTTCTGACGGATGCCGCATAAGAGACGATAAAAACAGGGTAGTAACCAACAGCGATAGTTTGGCTTGGTTTCCTTATTATCTTAACCACGGCAACCCACCTACTTATAACCCTGTAGGTATAGCTTTTTTTCTACCCCACCCTAATGATACTACACTATACTACTTGTTCTATCAGGAGGGGTTTCCTACCAATGACCCTAATTATTATGGGGGGGGCAGTAATTTTCAATACTATGTACCTGTAAAGTACTATGCGCAACAGGATAGTTCAGCAGTGCTGCAACGCAAACAAGTGCTTATAGCCGATACTATTTTACCCAATACCACCGCAGCCGTACGCCATGCCAATGGCAGGGATTGGTGGTTGGTAAAAGGCAGAGTGTTCTCAAAAAAGTATTATGTAATGCTGCTTGACAGCACAGGTCCTCACCTGCACCATATTACCATAACTACTGATACGAACGATGTTAATTGCAACAACTGCCATGCTGCATTCTCACCAGATGGAAGTAAATATGCTTACTATAACCGGTTAACGGGGTTAAAATTGTATGATTTTGACAGATGCACAGGGGAACTTTATTTTAAAACAAAAACACAACTTTCTGATACATCTGATGCTTACTCATGGGGATGCTCAGTTCAGTTTTCACCTGACAGTAAACTGCTTTATGTAACTACGGGCTTGGGTATTTACCAGTATGAAGCAGACAGCGTAAATTTAGATGCTACCAGAATTTGTGTATGGAAGCCGTTTACGGTAACCCCTACGCCTTCGTTTATGAACATGCAAACAGGAGCGGATGGGAAAATATATGTATGTCCTAACGGTTCGGCTCTCTATTACCATTCTATTAATAGCCCCAACGAAAGAGACACTTTGTGCGATGTAAGTGTTTATCACCCTCTTACATCTTACATACATCTTACGTTTCCATATTTTCCCAATTACCGCTTAGGACCAATAAACGGCAGCGTCTGCGACACTTTAGGTATAGACACCGTAATTATAGAGCCGGTTGACACCTTGACTAATGTTAGAGAACTGCCTTACAGGAATGATAAACTTTTGAGAATATACCCGGTGCCTGCCAATAACTATGCAGTAGCGGAATATGCCGATGTTGTTTGGGAGAATTATAAAGACCTATACATAGAGGTGTTAGACATAAACGGCACAACAACTTACCGAAAACGCCTGCCGGAGTACTCGGCTATGCAAGTGCTGCCCTTAGAAACATTTGCGGAAGGCATGTATGTGGTTTTACTGAAAAGCGAAAAGGGAATTTTGAGCGTAAGGAAAATGCAGGTGGTGAGGTAGGGAATTTAAAAAACACATAACACCCTGTTAGGGTGTAGCTCTTTTTTGGCCTACGCTATTTCGGTAGCAGGAGGGAGAGCCAGCCCCGCGCAATTCAGCGGGGCTGAGCAGAAAGAGCGAGACAAAAAAAGAGCGGGTAAATATTTAAAATGCCTTTGGGCTGTTTTGCTGTTTGTATTAAAAAGGGGAGCGGTTGCTTTCTTCCCGCTTACTATTCATTTTAAAAATATACAAGTTAGGAAAGCGGGAAGTAAGCAAACCGCAGAGCCGTAAAAACTGCATTTTTTTGAGGGGAGCAAAAAATAAAAATACAGAAGCGTAAGCCACTAACTAAGAAAGACGACAGGTGTAAACGGAAATGGGCTACCGAAAAAAGTTACCGGAAGGACTAAACTGCTGTATAAAAAACCACACTTCACGGGTTACAGCTAACGAGCGGGGGCTTAACGATGGGCGGGTGAGAGAAAGAGGAAGTTGACATACTACGCTAAGCTATAAAAGTAAGACAAAGCTATTTGTTTATGACGGCACCCCGCCTATTGTTTAAGCCACATGTTAGCTGTTGCCCGAAGATTTGCCGAGACAGACAAGTTTATCGTTAAGACGTCCACCGATGGGGAAGGGGTGTGGAATGAAAAGGGTAATTTGCGGTGAGATACGCGCGTGGCGTATTTTTATTTTTTGAAGGGTGGGAGAAAAAAAATGCAGTTTTTGATTGAGATGAAAAAAATTCTTCCCGCTACTTGCTTTTCATTGAAAAATGGTGTGTAAGTAAGTAGCGGGATGTATTTTTTTTGCGAGGATGTATTCTGTGTTAAAACTGTTACAAAAAATGTCGTTGCAGAGGGGTGATAGACCATTTTAGAAGTTGAACTGACACGCTTAGAAGCCGGATTGACATTGACAGAAGGTCGTCTGACATGCACAGTTACAGGATTGACGTTCTTAAAAACTGTCCCGACTAAAACAGTAACAAACCTGACTTTTTTAGAAGTCCGCCTGACTGAAACAGAAACGAAATTGACATTGCCAGAAATAGGATTGACATGAACAGTTATTAAATTGACGTGCTTTTTACCCGATATAGGTTCTGTTCAGTAGAGGGTCTATTCACTCAACTGTGTCAGGGTTAAAAATATAGATTCGTGTTGTTGAACAAAACGGACTTGAGCACTGCTGGGAAGCAACTCAAGAAGGGATAGTTCAACCGACTGGAATAGTCCAAGCGCGTTGCTTTTAGCAACGCGCTTTTTGTTGGAGTATTCTGGTCGTAAATGCCTTTTAAAATCCATTGTCAGTTTATTATGGTTGATTCATTCGTTCTTCAAAGAGTATCATCATTTGAGCAAAGGTTTGTCGCCATCGCAGCATGGGGCCATCCCAGTCATCTTTAAGATTTTGTTGCACCAGATAAAGTAGCTTGAATAGCGACATATCTGAACTGAACACGCGCTTGCTCTTGGTTACTTTGCGTAGTTGGCTGTGGAAAGATTCGATAATGTTGGTGGTGTAAATAATGGTTCTTATTTCTTTAGGATACTTGAGGTAATTGCTCAGCCGTTCCCAGTTGTTGAACCAGCTTTTAACCATCATCGGGTAGGGCTTGCCCCATTGTTCTTCGAGCCCGGCCAATCCTCTTTCTGCTTGCTCTTTGTTGGGTGCTTCATATACTTCTTTGAGCGATTTCATAACGTTTCGCATATCTGTTCGCGATACATATTTGGTGCTGTTACGGATTTGATGCACAATGCAGAGTTGCACTTCTGTTTTCGGAAAAACACTTTCTATGGCTTCGGCAAAGCCTTTCAGGTTATCAATACAGGCAATGATAATATCCTTCACACCCCGGTTCTGAATATCGGTCAGTACGCTCAACCAAAAACGCGCTCCTTCGTTTTCGCTGATGTAGAGCCCGAGCAGGTCTTTAGTGCCTTCGCGATTAACGCCCAGCAAGCAGTAAACGGCTTTGGTTTTTATAGCGCCATCTTCTTTCACTTTGTAGTGAATGGCATCGAGCCACATGAACGGGTAAACGCTTTCTAAAGGGCGATTGCGCCAGGCGTTTACTTCTTCTATTACACTATCAGTAATAGCACTGAGCGTGGCTGGTGAAACGGTTAAGCCATACAACTCTTCGAGGTGTTTGCAGATGTCGCTGTAGCTCATGCCGCGACCATAAAGCGAGATTACTTTGTGGTCTAAGGCAGCGCCCAAAGTAGTTTGCCGCTTGGGCAATGTCTGCGGTTCGAAGCTGCCCAGCCGGTCGCGCGGGGTGTTTATCTCTACACTGCCAAAGGCGGTTTTTACCCGCTTACCGGTTTTGCCGTTGCGCCTGTTGATGCGTTTGGCATCTGTGAGATGCGCGTTCATCTCTCCGTTTAGTCCGGCTTCCACTAATCGTTTAATCAGCGGGGCTAAAATGCCGTCTTTACCTTCTAATTTTTTGCCAGAGCGTAGTTGCTCTAATGCTTCTTCCTCAAATTTCTTGAAGTCGAATAATTCCTTGTTGCTTTTTTTCATGCTGTATCAAATTTACTTTTTGACACAGTTGGGTGAACAGACTCTCAGTAGACTGTGTCGCAGGTACCTGTTTGCCGTTGCCTGCTTTTAGTTAATAGTCAGAATAGCTAAGCAATGTAGTCAGTGATAGATTGTAGATGCAGCGAAGATGAAACACAAACGAGGAAGATAAATTTTGCCGAAGTGTGAAAAGAAGTAAAAATGTTTTTGCCTGACGCAATATTTAAATCGGTGATAGCGTTAGATAGTTGTAATTACTTTTTCGAGCCATTTTAAAAACAGAAATTATGGAAACTGTAACAGCAGAATACAATGGCGCTCAGAAAGATGTTTTGAGTGTAATGGAAACAGCGTGGGATAACTACGGACTGCATATTGAAAAGTTGTCGCTGAATAAGCCAACGAAGTATGTGCCCGCATTGAAAGGCGAAGCGAAAGACCGCATTAAAGCAGCGCGCGCGTTGCCCGATTTGCAGGCGCGAAACGGAAAGGCCGAAGAACTGAGGATTGATGTAAAAAAAGCAGCGGCAGATTGCTTGCAGGATTTTCAGTTGCTGAAAGGTTATATTGAAGAAGCGTTTAAAGGTGATAATGAAGATAAACGCAAGCCAAATTTTGAGGAAGCGGGACAGGAGTATTATCGTGATGCAAGCCGCGAAGATTGGGAGAGTGTGCAGAGTTTGACGGACAGCATGAAGTTGTATATCAGTGAGAAGTTGGGCGTGTTGACTACAGATGGAGATATGCCTGCGCTTTTTTAAGCGGGCGTAGATGTGCACAAAGATGCTTTTGAAACTGTGTATGGAGATTTTAAAGTAGCGGAGGAAACACAGGTGGCAACGGCAAAAAGAATTAAAGCAATTAACGCATGCTATAATGAAGGAATGGAAATGATGACAGATGCACAGCGCGTTCATGCAAATGAGCCGGAAATTAAATCGTTGTTTGTGTATGCTACATTATTGGAAATGATAAATCCGAAAACAGCGGGTGTGCGTGGTAAGTTACAAGATGCAGATACACATGAGCCGTTGGTTGGTGCAACGGGAACTTTTACATCGGAGAATGAGCCCGTAATTATTGTAACTACTGACGAAGAAGGTGAGTATGGTTCGCTGCAAATGAGAGTAGGTTTTTACAAAGTGAAGTGGGAAATGACGGGTTACGAAACGGTAGAAGGTGAGATTGAAATTACAGAGCATACTGTGATTGTGAGGAATTACAGGTTGAAGAAAGAAACACTTCCACCAGTAGTTTAAAGGGGTGGTCAATTTGCACCGAAAAGAAAAGCGGGAACGGAAACGTTTCCGCTTTTTGTTTTTAAAAAGATTTACGGGGTTTGGGAAAGTTTAATTTCTTTTAGGGCGTATTTGTTTTAACGACACACTTAAACCACACACTCTGAGAAGGATTTGCACCCTGATTTTGTTTTGCGTTTGCGTTTGTTTTGTAAAAGACATAAAGGCACAAAGTATCTCGCTTACCAGCAATGCAGCAATTGATTTTTGCAGTACAAATTCTGTATTAGAGTTTACTGTAGATGGATTCGCCAGCGGTAATTTTAACGGTACTTTCGTTTTGCCTGCCGATGTAGCGATAACAAATTTGACAGTTGTGTCGCCAACGCAAGCGACAGTGACGGGTGTTACAGGGCTTGGAACGAATGATGTAGGTTTTACTTTAAATGCTAACGGAACTTTGAATGAGCCGGTAGTATTGAGTTTGGATATAGACCTGTGTGATATTTTTCATTTACAGCAAAACGGAACATATATAGGATACAATGGCGCACAGCCAATTAACCGAAATATTACAGCTACAATAAATGGCACACAGCAAGTGAATACCAATTTATCTATTGGGTTTCCGATGCTGAATATGCTACAAGGCAGTTGTAATTTAGTTTGGGATAATACAACCAACACTTTTAGAAGAACCATACGAATAATAAATAACGGAATTGCCCTGGATTTAGCCGGAGCAGAGATAAGGTTTGCAGAAGATTTTTATACGGGCAACTTAACTATAGGCAGTGTGACAACAACCGGAATGGTACAGGTGCCCGGGGTAACTGTTGCGGGAGGAAATGTTACAATTGATGCTTTAGGTTTAGGTGCATGTTTACCAAACACTACTCCCAATACATGGGATAACAGTGAGGTGCTGGAATTTGTAGAAACAATTGACGGCTGCGGTAACTATCAATCACAAATACATGTGGAGTATCACTGTGCGGGAATGGATGCAAATGAGTTTTGCTTTGGCTCTATAAATATCAATTGCGAGAATGCTTTTACTCCTATACCGCAGCTGGAGGTTAGCGGGCACGGGTTTGTAAATCCCATTGATTATTGTTTTGGAACAGGAAATTCGAGTAGGGTTTTTCTTGAGATAAGCCACACGGCAAACTCAACGAGTGCAGGTTTGCTCACAGAAGTGTTTTTGGATCTGCTACTTAATTTCTCAAGTTTCGATTTTACAACTCTTCAGTTTTTTTCTGTTAGCAGCCTAGGTGTAGCTACTCAAGTGTTTCCGACCTTCAGTGTTCCTACTATTCCGGGTGAGCACAGAATACAGTTTACTACTCCTGTAACAATTCCATTGGGAGAGAGATTTAGAGTGGAGTGGGATGCAAGTATTGACTGCCCGCCTGATAACTGCGGGCCGAATAGTATAGCCAAGAGGTATCGGATATTTTGGCAGGGAGGATGTGCCGGGCAGCAGTATGATAGTGACCCGTTTTGGTTTTTTAACGCGTTTGTGATGGGTGGGATGGTTATAAACGAACCGGATGGAGATGCGCAGTTGATTCACAGCGCGAATGCCGGGACGGATTTTTTTGAACAGGTATCTACTTATAATGTTGTGTTTCCGAACACCCCCGGTTATGATTTATGGTTAGGTCCTAATGCCAATAGCGGAGGAAACAGAGCGTACGTGATTGAATTTGAGTTGTGCGATGCTTTGGTTTTTGAGCACAATGTGAACAATGGAACCCCGGGAACCCCTGTAAACACAGCGGTAGGAGATATAGCGCAAGACATTGTAATGAGTTTACCCGGGGGGGGCGGGTTTAGTTTGCCATTGAATAATTTGCCTGCAGGGTGCACAGTTAACTTTACTACTCCAACACTTGCAGGCGGAACTATGGTTAGGTTAGCGATACCCTTTGGCACTCAGTTAGGAGGAACTACTGTAAACTGGAATTTTTTGAGGGGACTAACGTTTGACATTGATATAAGACCCCATTGTGGGGCTGGTGACCCGAGTTGTAATATGCAGGTGAGATTTTACTATCAAATAAACTCTAATTGTAACCTTACGTGCGACTTGCCCATAGGATGCACGGATTTGGATGTAAATGTGCAATGCCCCGGATGCATTATAAGCGGGATTTACAGCAATACGTTAAACACAGAAAGGTATTGGGCAGATTACGGATTAACGGATGCAGATAATAACGGGTTGGCTGATAACCCGGCTGTGAGTGCTGCATTAAGCCCGGGGAATGCCGTGCGAAGAAGAACAGTAATGTACGGGGACAGAATTGTTGCACGTTACTATGGTGTTGTTCATCTAGATAATGCAGGGTTTCTACCCTTTACTTTTGACAACGGTGTAATGACTGATTTTGGAATAGCGATGGCGGGCAGTGCCAACCAGACCTATTATGCTTCACACCCGGACGAGTTAGGATTTGATTTTGCCTATATAAAAATGGGGATGAATAATAGCGACCCTTTACCCGGTGGAAATATTTTTTCGGAAATTATGGAAGCGGCTGACGGGGATAACGCGAATGATGCGCATTTGAGACTTACGGTAACAGACGGAGCGAATGTTTTTACACGTACATTTGACCTCAACCAGTTAGCCACAAACGGGCTTATGTGGCGGAACGGAACTTCTGCTACAGTAACAGGTGGGGCGGATGAGTTTATATATGATATAAGTATAAGCCGCATTAACAGCGCATTTCCGAATACATTTCCCGCTAATTTTCGTTATCATGATGGTGTACAGATACATGCCGAATTTATTTACAGAGTGGATAGGAATGTGGGTGTTGTGGGTGCGCCTGTAGGAGGTTATCAGGAAACTTTGCATGCCAGTAGTTTTGGTGCTTTGAGACAAGTAGATATTACACAACCCTTGACATGGCCGGCAGACCGAACCGAAATTGTTTGCCCAGGCACGGAGTTTACAGATGTATCTGTTTTGGGCGATGCCTGCAATGCATGGAACGGAAACCCGCCAATTTGCAATACTACAGCCAGCAGTCCATCGGGGCAGCTAACAAACATAGACGGTTGTGATGATGTGCAGTGGGGCTGCCAAGCAGGTGTAAGTAATATAAGGGTTGGCGGTTTTGATTTTGATTTTTCTGACTTCCGAGACCCATTGATGAAAACATGCGGTGTTTTTTTCAGGGCAGTTGACCACAATGCCGAAGACAATGGTGATGTGCTGGATTTAGGTAGAATCAATAACCTAGCAGGAGGGCCTAACTTTTTTCCTTTTGAGTATAGGCATTGGGTGCGCAAACACGATTTTGATGTTACTCCGGTGACATCACCAACGTGTAGTATTCAGAATGAGGCATTTTTTCTTCAAATGCATTTGCTGCGCACTACCGGTGTAACTGGTGGTGGTTTGTATTCCTATAATCTGAACGGAGCGCTACAAAATCCAGTGATGACTTGTAGTAATCCGCCATTGCCCAACGCACCATTTGCATTTGATTATGCCAATGCAGACGAGTCGGGTATAAACAATTTAAATATAGGGATGAGAAGCCCCGATGATATGCAGGTGTGGAACGATTTGATGTTTTTTGTATCGACACCCTGTAGCCTTTCATGCAATAGCATGGATTTTTGCGTTAGACAAGAGAATGATTTTAATCCTGATGTAACGATTACCGGAAATGCAAGCCTATACAGCACTACCCCGGATATTTCGATGGGTTTACAAAGCAACAATATGTTGCAACCACCTACTCCTTCTACGGATGAAAACGGAGATTTGTTGGTAACAACTCCCGGTCACCGTTTGGACCAATACACTGTAACAACCCTAGCTACAGTGGCGCCTGATATTGTTTGGAGCACACCCGTAGCCCCTGCAAACCCGAATGGGTTTAACGGAACGATTGAATATTGGGTACAGATTGAAAACCATTCTATAAATGGTGATGCTCCCAACCCTTGGGTGGCTATCCATCTACCCCAATTTAACGTACAAGATTTTTGGATTGGTGCCGAAGCAGAGATTGTGAATGCCACAAATTCAAACACAACATTGGCAGGTTTTGTTCCTGCATGTGTACAGGCGCCTATTACCCTTGACTTGGTTGGAGGATACGCTAATTATGCTACAGAGGCCAATTTTGTGAACTTTAATATCTCTTTTCCGCTTGACATGACAGCGCAGACAAATAACGTTAATGGCGATTTGGTTTTCAGAGTGCCTATAGCCCCTAATAACCCTTTTACTGTATTAAGACGCACCAGAGTGAGCGGAGGGGGTGTTAACAATTGCCAGTGGGAAAAAAGCAATATGCGAGTACATATAACTTTAGAGTACGACTGCAATATGGTGGATGATGTGTTAGCCGCTATAGCAGCAGACCTTCCAAATACCTTAGTGTATGATGCTCTAAAACCAATTGTTTATGCCGGGTATGCGTGTGATGATGATTTAGACCCCAGCGCAGTACCTATTTTTGATGGCTTTAACGGAATGTTGGCCAATATGAACCCGCAACCTGTGGCTGCCGACAATATTTCGGAAATGTTTGCCGAACAAAGTTGCGGGTATGTAGAGCAGGAGTTAGATTATTCGTTTGTTGGAACCACAGTTACCTGCTCTGCAAACCCGAGTGCTAATACGAATTTAAGTTGTGGGGAACAGGCAGTGTTTACCTGGACAAATAACAGCGGACCAAGTGATTTAGTAAATATACAATTAGCTGTAGATGCGGCCATAGCAGGTTTAATAGGAAATGTTGTGTTTACTTACCCAAGCAACAACGGACCTACAAATGTATCTGTAAGTTACGACCTTCAAACGGGCACTTACAATTTGAGTGCTGCTCTGTTGCCCGGAGTTGATTTACACCTGAAACCGTACGAATCGGTAACCGCTACTATTACGTTGCCTGATTGCGGCCAAATAAAAGCGGGTACAGTTTCATTCATACAATTAAGCGAACCGTTCTGCTTTCCGTTTGACCCAGCCGCTTTTACAACGCAAACCGATTATAATTTTGAGGCAAATGAGGAAGCCGGAATAACCTTTACAATGCATCCGGACTGTAGTTTGAGTGCGACTTTTACTGCCACGGGAAGCTGCGCAGATGATTATGAATGGCATGTGGACGGGCAAACTATTACAGTTACAGGAAGCAATGTTTTAGATTATACTTTCAGTGCTATCGGAACTTACACAGTTAGCTGGCAAAGTGATAATTGCTCGGCCACCGTTGATGTGAATGTTGTTCCGACTTTAGATGTAACGGTTACTGCGCAGGATGAGGTGTGTGGATTAGGAAACGGAGAGGTGAATGTGGTAGTGAATAACGGTACGGCAAATTTTGATTACGATTTGAGCGGGATATCAATAAGCGGAAGCCCTCAAAACATGGCAAATTTTACAGGATTGGGAGCGCATACTTACCAACTTACAGTTATAGATGCAACCGGATGCAGTTACACCCAAGAAATTGTTATTGATAACATTGCAAATCCTGTAGTGAGTATTACCACTGAAGAGTTTACCTGTTCCGGAGCTTTAGTGCTTACTGCCAGCGATGGATTTGACACTTATCAATGGAGTAGCGGTGAAACCACTCAGAGTATGTATGAGACGAAAGACGGCAGTACATTTACTGTGACAGCTACTATAGGTGGTAGTTGCACTGCCACAGCGAGTGTAACAGTTACTATGCCTACTATGTTTCAAGGCAATAATGTGACCATAATCGGTAGCCAGGTCAATAGCTATAATACGCTTAGCAGTTTAGTTACTAATCTTGTGTTAACTCCTTCAAGCACCACGCAAATGCTGGTGGTTTACGGAACGTTGGAGATAGATCAAACCTATACGATTGAGTCGAAGAACATTTGGATGGGAGAAGGAGCAGCGATTATAGTTACGGCAAACAGTACTCTGGACATAAACTTTCATTCAGCACTAACACCGCCTACCGTTAATATTCAATCGGTAGGAGAATGTATGTGGAGGGGAATTGTATGCGACCCATCAACAGGATTGAGGATAAACACAGCGCATATAGAAGATGCTCAATATGCAGTGGATTTAAACCATAAAATGAAATTCGGGTGTATAAACACAGTTTTCAACCGTAATTATACAGGAATACACACAGCAAATACTTCTGGCAACTTTGTTTATAGTATAGCTCAAGATCGGTTTTACGGAAATACATTCGAGTGCACTGCACCGATTTACAGCCCTTACTCAGGTATGACAACCGATTTCCCGAATGAACCGAGTGTGGCAGAGATAGATGAAACCAGATGGTCCTGGGCCGGTATATTTTTGAATGATGTGGTTAGCTTTACTGCCAGCGACAATAGCCAAGCAGCAAGTGAGTTCAGGCATGTTGCCAATGGCATTTGGGTAAACCGCACCAACCTTAGGGTGCGGAACTGCTTGTTTAATGAACTGCCGGATGCCAACCACCCGTTGGCATACATAAATTACAATACTTATCCGCCTGTGATTTCGCCACCTAATTATACTTCCATTTTTAATGGTGTAGCTATTTATGCTGATGGACATAATTCGGATTTTCGACTGCGGGTTTTAGGAAATAACCCGGATAATGTGAATATAAATGCGTGTAATTTTGGGGTGTATGTCAGAAGGGGTATGCGACCGTTTATTGTAAATACGTTTATGAGTGACATGCTGAACGGTGTGCGAGTAGTAAATTGTGCAGGTAGAGCTATACATGTAGCTACCAACCAAATAAGCGTAAACAATAACCACCCCAGCCCGGCTACCGGTTTAAACTTTACCGGTATATCTCTAACTTTTTGTAAGGGGGTAAATAGCAATATAGAGATATTGGAAAACACCATAAGTGTTGATGATGCACCCAACAACAGGGGTATTGGTATTGGTGTAAACGATATGGTTGGTACAACGGACGGAGATTTGACCATAGAAGGAAATGAGATAGGCGTAGATGAAGGCGTTGTGGGAATTTCTTTGAACGGTGTGGGAGGAGTTTTAAATATAGACCCTAATAATAATGCCACCAGCAACACGAATGTGAATTTGAACCGGGTGTATTTGAATGATGCTGCCAAGAACCGTGACGGAGTAACGGTAATGAATAGCAACGGTATACGTTTTACCTCCAATACGGTGAGCGGCACAGGCGCAAATGCCCCTGTTAATGCTGCGAACCACCCGAGAGGGTTTAGATTAGCAGCCTCTGCTGGTAATAGTATGGAGTGCAACCGCGCTTATGATTTAACTACGGGCTATAGGTTTGAAGGGGTATGTGATATGCCTGACCAATTTAGAACCAACGATATTGGTTTTGATGATGGAACTGCACAACATGGTAATTATATTGGCATACATGTAACCAATAGTAATTGCCAGATAGGAACGCAAATAAACCAAGGCAATAGTTGGTTTGGAACTTATACAGGTAATGCCAATAATTTCTCTGCTTGGAATGCTGTTGTGCCTGTAACCAGTCCTGCCTTTTTAAATTCAACAATGTATGTTGCAGATCAAACGTTATCTGTGCCTCAAAGACCTATGCCTTTAACTTCTGTTGAACCGTTTGGCAACCCCGACTGGATTAACGCGTCTATTTTTGGTTGGCTGGATTGTACCGCACCACCTGCCGCATTAGTAAGCGGTGGTGGCAATGCGAGTTCTAGAATGTTGAGTGAGTTTGATACGAGCGTAATTTTCCGAGAGTATGACCCCTATATGTATGCCGATGTAAATAAGTGGGTGGCTGAGCGTAACACATACCAAAAACTGGCAGAGATAAGCGATTCACTAAGCTATGGCAGCTTAGCTTATCTTTTTTACGACAGTTTACGTAACAGCCGCTTGGCGGATTTTGCCGGGGTAGAGCGCAAAAAAT
This sequence comes from uncultured Chitinophaga sp., assembly GCA_964615305.1. Lineage (GTDB taxonomy): Bacteria > Bacteroidota > Bacteroidia > Chitinophagales > LD1 > Bog-950. The sequence goes on along the minus strand of CAZTNA010000028.1, from coordinate 3,888 downwards.
ATGAGTTACAAAAAATTGACAGCAGCTTGCTGGCAGAAAAAGATTTGGTACAGCAAAACAGGGACAGTTTGCTGGGCCAGATAGCTGCTGCCGATAGTATGCTTACCAACGGTTTAGGGGACAGCACTGCGTTGAGTGTAGAAAGAGACAGTTTGCTTGAGCGGTTAAGTGTTGCTCAGAATAATTTAGACAGTATAGAACTGATTGTTCGCACAGCAATAGCGGATAGCGCAATCATAGCCGAGGCATTTAATGCTAACATAGTCGCCATAAGATATTACGAGGACTACAAACAAATGAGCAACAGCGCTTACCTGCGCGGCAGAGAGAGAGGCGAGACAGAAATAGGCAGCGCTACCGAAGCCAAGCTGCGAATGATAGCGGAGAAATGCTTTATGGAAGCAGGAGATGCGGTGTTTGAGGCAAGAGCCATGCTCTCGCTTATAGAAAGCAGAACGTATGATGATTATGATATTTGCTTTGAAGTGGGGTATGCCATGAAGAAAGAAAACGAAATTGAAGCGCATACCCCTGCCACTGCACCTATACCATTTTATTACTTATACCCTAACCCAGCCAAGAATGAAGTTAATTTTGCCGTTGGCAACGGATGGTTTAATGGCGAAGAAATAGTAATAACTAATGCGTTGGGACAAATTACCGCTCTACTGGAAGCGAGGAGCGGCAACCGCCTGTTTTTTAATACCACAAGTTTAGCTAATGGTGTATATAACTGCCGGATAAAAAAGGGTAAGGAAACGGTAAGCACTCAACGATTTATAGTTACCCGATGAAAAAAAAGACAATTTATATTCTGCTGTTATTGGCAAGTGCGGTTCATGCGCAACGCTATGATAATACATGGATGTGGGGGATACAACCCGAATACCAAGACAGTGTACCTTTCAGAGGAAATGGTGGGGCTGTTTTTATCCATGATACATTTGAAACCTATTCGCGCTATACAAATACAGTTTTTGATTTTGCATTTACATCATTTTCTGATGGAAATGGGGAATTACAGTTTTTTACTAATGGTATGCGTGTAAAGGGTACTGACAGTACGGTATTGCAAAACGGAGATAGTTTAAACTACGGTAAGTGTTGGAATACGAGAAGATCTTTAGAGATTGCCGGGGCAGCTTCATACTATGTGCCCCAATCACACCTGACACTGCCCGCCACTGATACAACAGCTTACCTGTTTCATATCCGCTGCGATACCCTTGTTACAGATTGGTATGGAAGTATATGTTATACCGCTTTGAAAAAGGATACTCCGCAATGGGTGGTTACTTCTAAAAACAATTTGCTGGCTGAAAGCGCTGCTACGTTTGGAGGAATAGCCGCTTGCAAGCATGGGAACGGGAGAGATTGGTGGTTTACTTACCCTGTGGTTGGAACGAATTGCGTTAAATTTTATTTGCTAACAAAAGATACGCTACAATATGTAAGTAATCAATGTTTGGGCGGGGCTGTGGACTGGACAGAATGGGTAGATTGTTATTTTTCATTAGATGGAACTAAGTATGTGCGAAAGGGTGGAGTTCATGGTACAGACGTGTTCAATTTCGACCGATGTACCGGTGAGATAAGTTTACAGTGCCACATTAACCCCATTTTTGTGTATGACACGAATGGAAATATTGTTCAGTTTGCTTACAGCAGCCAACTATCTCCAAACAACAAATATTTTTATGCAAATACAAGTGTGTATGTCTATCAATTTAATTTGGATACCAGTGATATTGAAGCAAGCAAAATGACTATAGGTGTTTTGGATAATTTTCAGGATACCGTGCCAGGAAGCGGGGGGGGGCCTTATTATTTTTCTTTAACGCAGTACGGAATAGATGGTAAGATTTATTTAAGCCCTCGTTCAGGTAGTCGTTGGATGCATTATATAGACAGCCCGAATGCCCGAGGAATGAATTGTAGTTTCAGGTTGAGAGGAAAAGAGTTAACAAAATTATGCAGTGGCACGATGCCTCTCTACCCCAACTACCGCTTGGGCAGAGAGATAGGCAGCGCCTGCGATACGGTGTATAGCGATGTGAAACCGATTTATAAAGATGCACCATGGCTAAAGGTTTACCCTAACCCCGCTACTGATAATGTAAGGTTGGAGTATAACTGGGTGGAGTGGGAAAAAATTTCGGATTGCGAATTGCGAATTGCGGATTTGGAAGGAAGAATTGTTTATAGGCAAAGTGTGCCGAGGTATAGCACAAGGCAGGATGTGAGTGTGAAGGGGCTGGTAAGTGGGGTTTATACGGTAAGTATATCAGGGGCGAGAACGAGGAGCGAGGGCGAGGGAAACAGCCAGCAGCCGATAGCGGTGTGTAAGTTGACGGTGGTAGACTGATTTTGTTCTTTGAAAAATACACGATACCCTGTAGGGTATAGCTCTTTTTCGGCCTCCGAAACTTCGGTAGCATGTAGGGGAGCCAGTTCCGCGCAATTCAGCGGGACTGCGCAGAAGTATCGAGACGAAAAAAGAGCGGGTAAATATGCTTTGGGCTGTTATGGTTTTTGTATTAAAAAGGGGAGGGATTGCTTTCTTCCCGTTTCTTCTATTCATCTTAAAATATACGAGTTAGAAAAACGGGATGTAAGCAATGGGGGCGCAATAAAAACTGCATTTTTTTTAAGGGGAGCAAAAAATAAAAATGCAGAAGCGTAAGCCCCTAACAAAGAAAGACGACACGTGTAAACGGAAAAGGAACTACTGAAAAAAGTTACTCGAAGAACTAAACTACGGTATGAAAAACCACACTTCGCGGGTTACAGCTAACGGTTTTCGTATTGGCGATGGGCGGGATTTTTAGCACCGAAGTTCAATTGAAGAACAGAAGTTGAATTTTGCACTTCTGTTGATACGAAGCCGTTCAGCCCGCCTATTGCCAATACGATGTTAGCTGCTGCCACAATTCGCCCGTTTACATTGTGTCTATTCATTGTTCTTTAAGTTTCTTTGCTTGACTTACCCAATTAGGGGCGTTGTTAATGGTCTGTCGAAGCAACAAGTTCAACTGTGCTGAATGATGTTGAATGTGTCTTGCGTTATAGAACAAAATTTCAAGTAGTGAAAAATTCTTGTAGTCGTTTACCCAACGGTCGTTAAGTTTCTCGATTGTCAGTCCTGATATAAGTTGTTTTGCTTTTTGTCTGCAATGTCCTAAGTAGGCAAGCACTTCTTCTTTTGTATATGTTCTGTCAGGTTTTTTGCCCGTTGGGTCAAACTCTGAAAATGTAAAAGGTTTTGGTGGCTCGAACTTACTTGGCTCAGTTGTCAAATAATAGTCAGTCCAGAAAGTGCAATGGTAAGATAAATACCAAAAGTTTAATGACGTGTCCCAATGCTCGTCTGGACACATTGTTATTGCGTTTTCGAGCATATCAAGACTTGCTCCGAATTGGCTCCAAATAGCTTCTCTTATTGATGTCGAGTTGTCCATATTCCTAACTACAATACTGTTTCTCAGTTTAAAATTGCTTGTTCAAATTGTGATAGTCAATTTTTCCCATGTAAGGATAATATGGTAAGGATTCTATCAGTTCCTTTACTTTAATTTCTTCAACATTTTGAAAAATTAAAACTGCGTCTTTTTTGCTTACAGAAATGAAAAAACTCTCCAAAATACTTTCAGCTTTCCACTGATTAACATATTCCATCTCTTTTTTAGGCAGTTCTGGATTTGATTTTATTGTTACTATTCCGCTATCCGAAAGCGTTATTAAAACCATTATTCTATTCATATTATTTCATTTTTGTTTATCGTGTTGTTTTGTTGTTAGTCAAACTTTGCAGTATTGTCGTCAGTGGTTGCAGCTAACGGTTTACGGCTTAACGATGTGGCGCATAAAAACGCACATCATGTCCGTAAA
>CAZTNA010000027.1:0-24418 GCA_964615305.1 uncultured Chitinophaga sp. | reverse complement strand
ACATCATTGTGAGAGTAAACAACAATGGCGAGCTGATTACTAAGAAATTGTTTGTGGCACAAGGGAAATAACTAAACCACATTCAAAAACACTACCCTCTTCGCAATAATTCGGAGAGGGTTTTTTTTATAATTGCCGACCCAAAAAAACAAACACATACAGCTTAGTAATACCAGATGGCCGATACGAATAATGAAGTTTGGACAGAGATAATAACCCCCAAGAAAAATCTGTTAGATATTAACCTGGGTGAAATTTGGCGATACAGGGACCTGGTGGGCTTGTTTGTAAGACGCGATTTTGTAGCTCAGTACAAACAAACAATTTTAGGACCGCTATGGTTTTTTATTCAACCATTATTGACAACAGCCGTTTTTTTTGTGGTTTTTTCAAAGGTGGCTAAAATTTCTACTGATGGAGTGCCGCCTGTTTTATTTTATATGTCAGGCACTACGCTTTGGACATATTTTTCTGATTGTTTTCTAAAGACATCTACAGTTTTTAACACCAACGCATCTATTTTTGGTAAAGTATATTTTCCGCGTTTAGTAACACCTGTATCTATAGTTTTTTCAAGCATGATAAAATTAGCCATACAGTCATGTATGCTTCTTTTAACCATATTGTATTATGTTGTTTTCCAAGATTTCCACCTCACCTTAAATTGGGCTATATTGCTATTGCCGGTGTTAATTTTTTTGGTGGCCGGCTTAAGTTTAGGAGTAGGTATTATTTTCTCTTCACTTACTACTAAATATAAAGATCTTACTTTTTTACTTCAATTCGGGGTGCAGCTTTTAATGTATGCCTCGCCCGTAATCTATCCGGTAAGTGTAACAGAAGGCAAAATGCGAACCTTAGTTATGCTAAATCCAATTACACCCATTTTAGAAACGCTTCGGTATTCATTATTTAGCACAGGTGTTTTAGATATAAATGCATTGGTGTATAGTTTTGTATTTATGGTAGTTGCTTTAGGTGCTGGGGTGGTTTTGTTTAACCAGGTAGAAAAGTCGTTTATGGACACTGTTTAAGTTATGGGTACAACAGTAATTCAGGTAGAGCAGGTTTACAAAAGGTATAAGTTAGGTGTTGTATCCACGGGAACTATATCGCACGACCTAAACCGTTGGTGGCATAGTGTTAGAGGCAAAGAAGATCCGTACTTAAAAGTTACCGGCAATAACAATCGGGCAATTAAAGACAACAACGAATACGTTTGGGCGTTACAAGACATTAATTTTAAAGTTGAACAGGGCGAAGCCTTAGGTATTATAGGCAGAAACGGTGCCGGCAAGTCAACACTTTTAAAAATACTTTCTAAAGTTACAGGCCCCACACAGGGTAAAATAAAACTAAACGGACGCATAGCCAGTTTGCTGGAAGTAGGCACCGGATTTAATCCGGAACTTACCGGCAGAGAGAACATTTTTTTGAACGGAGCTATTATGGGCATGCCCATGCGCGAAGTGAAAGCTAAGTTCGATGAAATTGTAGATTTCAGCGGAGTTGAAAAATACATTGACACACCGGTTAAACGGTATTCGTCCGGCATGTACGTGCGGTTGGCTTTTGCGGTGGCAGCACATTTAGAGCCCGATATTTTGGTGGTGGACGAAGTGCTGGCAGTAGGTGATGCCGAGTTTCAGAAAAAATGCCTGGGTAAAATGCAGGACGTGAGTGCAAGCACCGGAAGAACGGTGCTTTTTGTAAGCCATAATATGGTGGCTGTAAAATCATTATGCAAAAACGCTTTATACCTTCAAAACGGGCAGGTAGTTATGCAGGGCGAAGCAGAAACTGTAATGAATGCTTATTTAGGGCACGTATCAAAAACCGCAGTGAAATGTTTTGACCCCACAGATTTTAAGTCATTTAACAACGAAGTTCGGCTAATAGAGGTAGGTAAAGAATCAGATAAAGAAGGTGGTGAGTTTCATATAGAAGAACCACTCAACCTCTACTTAGAGTTTGACAACATAAACGTTGACACCCCCATAAACGTAAACTTTTTTTTAAACACCTTAGATGGTGTTGTGGTACTAGCATCTGTATCTACTAAGATAGTATTGAATAAAGGCAGGTGTTATGCCAAATGCACAATTGCCGCAGACCATCTGAATGATATGTCGTATTCGGTAGATTTGATGGTAGTTACAAATGCGAGAATTATACTTACGTATAAAGACGCATTATTTATTGAGGGAATAGAAAAAACTAAACGCACCGGATGGTTGGGGAAAATACCAGGTGTTGTTAGACCTAAGTACGAATGGACATTAGAAAACAAGCAATAAAGTAATCGCAAATTATCATGACATTTACACACAGGCTTTTACAAGAACTACTGCAAAACAGCACAAACGATCATAAGGACAATGTAGATTGGGGTCGTCAAGGATTGAACCCAGTAAATTCACAGACCCTTCGTTCACTCATTACTTATCCTATCAGATTACTTGCTAGGAAGCTGAAGTATATATCAGCCAAGGGTCTATTGTTAGAAATTGACATGAAAGCCAAGGATGTGCAGTGTTTTGAGTTTCTCTATAACAACCTCTTGGATCAAGCCTCAAGAGATTTACTGATAAAAGTTCTATGCTATCGCATATTAGGATATAGAAAAGTAAAGTTGCCGCTCAACACACCGGAATATTGGAGTGCTTTGCAAAAAATTGAGGCATCAGCACTACCGGATGAACCCATTGAAACAGGATTTTTGCATTTTGTTCTCAAGAAACATAGTTTGATTGATTTGGGACACAACCTTACAATTTTTGCAAGAGCCAATGCAGTACTTACCGAGTTTGTAGTAAAACAGTATGAGTTTAACAATGGCGAGACTAATATCAAAGTTGAGAAGGACGATTATGTAATTGATGGTGGTGGCTGTTGGGGCGAAACAGCTTTGATGTTTGCCTCCTTAACGGGGTCCGGAGGAAAAGTTTACAGCTTCGAGTTTATTCCAAAAAATTTGAAAATTTTCAACACAAACCTTGATTTAAACCCAGCAGAAAAAAAGACTATCACATTAATTGAAAATCCATTATGGAAATTTGGAGGGTTGAAACTTTATTGTACCGATAGAGGACCCGCCAGTACGGTTAGTACCGACCCAACACAAAAACATGATTTGGTAGTTAGTACACTATCAATTGATGAACTTGTTCAAAATGGTAAAATTGAAAAAGTTGATTTTTTAAAACTTGATATTGAGGGTGCGGAACTAAACACACTTATGGGTGCAGTTGAAACAATTAAAAAATTCAAACCCAAATTAGCTATTGCTTTATATCATAGTGCCGAAGATTTCGATACAATACCTAGATTTATTCACAGCCTGGGTCTCGGATATAAGTTTTATTTCTCACACGCTACCATTCACAGAGAGGAAAGCATGTTGTTTGCTTCTGTTCATAGTTAAATAATACCAAAGATTTGATACCCGTAACCAAAACATTTCTACCTCCTTTAAACGAGCTTACAGCACAGATAGAGAGAGCGTACAAAAACCAGTGGCTTACCAACCGGGGCGAACTGGTGAAAGAGTTGGAAGATAAGTTACGTGAGTTGTTGTTGGTTTCTAACATTACCATTACCAATAACGGCACAGTGCCTTTGCAGATAGCTGTAAAGTTGTTAGGTGGTGGAGGCGAAATTATTACTACCCCGTTTTCGTACGTAGCTACCACAGCCGCCATAGTTTGGGAACACTGCACTCCGGTATTTGTAGATATTCACCCGGAGTATCTGACCATTGACGAAAAAAAAATAGAGGCAGCTATTACTCCTAAAACCACAGCTATACTTGCCACACATGTGTTCGGTAATATGTGTCATGTTGATGTAATAGAAGAGATTGCCCGTAAGCATAATTTGAAAGTTATTTATGATGCCGCGCACTCTTTTGGTGTTACGTATAAAGGCAAGTCTGTTTTTGAATATGGCGATGTAAGCACTTGTAGTTTTCATGCCACTAAGTTGTTTCATACAGCCGAAGGCGGTGCTATGTTTTGTAAAAATGAGGAGCTAAACAAAAAATTGTTTTACAGTCACAATTTTGGTCACAACGGCCCCCTTGCTTTTCATGGCTTAGGTATAAACGGCAAAATTTCAGAGCTACAGGCGGCTATGGGGCTTGCGTTGTTTCCCCATCTTGCAACAATACTGAAAGAGCGAAAACAAGTAGTGGAATGGTATAACGCCTGTTTGCAAACAAGCGGTTTGCAGAGGTTAAAAATACGTGAGCAAACAGAGTGGAACTATAGCTACTATCCGGTAATTTTTAGCTCAGAGCAACACTTGCTTAAAGTAAATGAAGCACTTGCTAAAACAGATGTTTACCCGCGCAGATATTTTTATCCTTCTTTAAATACTATTGAATACACATACGGAGTTGCCATGCCCGTGTCAGAATCTATAGCTTCCAGAGTGTTATGCCTGCCACTTTTTGTAGGATTAAAGGAAGCAGAAGTAAGGCAGATATGTAGTACGGTTTTAAATGCTCTATGAAGCCACATTTTTTTATTCTCGGAAATCCCCGCTCGGGCACCACATTGTTTCGATTGATGATGAACAGCCATCCTGGAGTGGTGGTTCCTCCGGAATGTGGTTTTGCAGAATGGTATTATGAGAAATACGGCAACTGGGCGCAGGATGATTCGGAAGATGAAACTCGTGTTGCTGCTTTTGTAAGCGATTTGAGCGCTGCCAAAAAAATAGAAACATGGGAGTTGGATTTTGGGCAGTTAACGAAACGTATCCTCACTCTTATTCCATCGTCCTATTCTCAATTGTGTGAGCAGGTGTATCTTGAATATGGCTCTAAGCTAAAAACCGATTTGCAAATATGGGGAGATAAAAACAACTACTTTATCAAGAAGTTGGAAAAGATTGATGCCATTTTTATGGAGGCAAAATACATTCACCTGATACGCGATGGCAGAGATGTGGCTTGTTCCTATTTAGATGTAAACCGCCTTAAAACAGATTCGGCATACAAACCTGTATTGCCTGACAGTGTGCGAGAAATTGCTTTGGAATGGGTAGAGAACACCCGACTTATCGAAAAATTTCTAGGTCTTAAAAAAGAGAGCCGGCATATCACCATTCGTTATGAAGATTTGCTGACAGAAACAGAAACTACTTTGAAAAAATGTTCGGCATTTTTAGGCATTGAATTTAATCCGAGTATGCTTGACTATTACAAATTAGAATCCGGACAAGAACCCAAAGATCTACTGGACTGGAAAGTAAAAACAGCCAAAGCTCCTGATGAAAATAATATAGGTAGGTATTTGTCGGTTTTTAAAACTTTTGAGATAGAAGAGTTTAACCAAATAGCAGGGCTGTGCCTGAATAAGTATGGATACCAACTGTAATTCGAACGTTATAGTTAGTGTCAGGTTAATGACTTTTAATCACGCAGAGTTTATTGCGCAAGCTATTGACAGCGTATTGGCTCAGCAAACAAATTTTGATTTTGAGATTGTAATTGGCGATGATTTTTCTACAGATGAAACTCCGCAAATTTTAGAACGGTACCAAAAAGCACATCCCGAAAAAATCCGCGTGCTCAACCGCCCGATTGGAGGCGAGTATGCTTTAAAAAGAAAGGAACTGGGCAGGCTGTATAACTTCACCAATATTATTGACAACTGCCGTGGTAGCTATGTGGCGCTTTTAGATGGGGACGACTTTTGGACCGACCCGCACAAATTGCAAAAGCAGATAGATTTTTTAGAAGCAAAACCAGAAGTAAACCTGTGTTTGCATAACCTAGTGGTAAAGTATGAGTACGATAAGGAAACTAATAAAGACCACCTTTTAAAAAACATATCAGAATCCTTTGTGTTTGATTTGGCTTATCTAGTAGAAAACCCTATGTTTTGTTTTACAGCCAGTGCCTGTATTCGTAAATCAGCGCTACGCCTGCCCGAATGGTTTGTAAAGGTTTTTGGCGGAGAAATTACATGCTTTGCCCTTGCCGTAAATTACGGTAAAGGATATTTTATGCCTGAGCCCATGGGTGTGTATCGAAGAAACGAAAAGAGTATTATGCACGCTGAGGGCAACTTGGGCAACACCATCAAAATGTTTCAGGAACGTATATTTATAAATGAGCAGTTGGCAAAGCACTTAGGTAGCAAATTCTCAAAAATGTTTTTCAATAAAAACAAAGCCTTGTGCTATCAATGCTTTGGTAACAACAAAAAAATTACACGCAAACTCATTTTATTTGCATCTAAGAATTACCGCTATATTTTTAGTATAACGCTCGATTCAATTAAAATTCGGTTGGCTCGTTTTGCGAACCGGAACATTACACAGAGCCAGTGATTATGTCAAAACCAACCATTATTTGTCTTACCCCTGTGCGCAACGAAGCGTGGATTATTGAGAGATTTATTCAGTGTGCCAGTTTGTGGGCAGATCGCATAATAATTGCCGATCAAAACTCAACAGATAATACAGTTGCTTTAGCGCGCAAGTATTCAAAAGTAACCGTAATTGAAAACTCCAATAGCGAGTACGATGAGGTTTACAGACAAAAAATGTTGCTGGCTGAAGCTCGTAAAACATCCGGTAAAAAGCTATTAGTTACCTTAGACGCAGATGAGTTTTTAACCGCTAATTTTCATACAAGTGCAGAATGGGAAACTGCGTTGCAGGCAGATGAGGGTACTCTGATAACCTTTAATTGGGCAAACCTTGCTCCCGGTTTCAGCCACTGCAACATTGACCCCACACCCATGAGTTGGGGGTTTATGGATAATGGAGCCGAGCACGAAGGCAGAAAACTCCATAGCCAACGTGTGCCGCTTATTGATGATGCAAAAGTTATTCATCTTCAAGAGATAAAAGTTTTGCATTATGCTTATATCAGTAGCGCACGGTTAAACAGTAAACAACGCTGGTATATGTGTTTTGAGTACTTAAACAAGCCAGATCAAAACCTTCGCGGGTTGTTTAATAGGTACAAATTTCAGGACAGAAGCAATTTGGTAAGCCCAAGCGCCATAAAACCGGAATGGTTTAGTTTCTACACCGAAAAAGGAATAGACATGACTTCGATCAAATCAAATTTTTTTCATGCTAAAAGAGTTACTGGTCCAGAAAACGAAATTGGGGCTGACAAAACCCTGTTTGAATATTTTTGGTGGGATTTTGAAGTGCTACGAATGATGAAAACGTACGGAGCCAACAAGTTTGCGGTTTTACCCATCTGGAACTTCAACTGGGCGGTTATGGCTGCACACACCGGAGAAAGCAACTGGCAACAATTTTTACCCAACAAAACCTTATCGCAAAAAATTGTAGCCTATCTTACCACCCTACAACCAACCCGTTTCAAAAATACATTCGAAAAAATAGCGAACATATTAGTTAGGCTTCTGCATTAAACAACTGCGGTGCGGTTGTTGTGCCTCTATGAGAATTGCTTTATTTTTCCCATCATTACACCCTCCATCAGAAATAAAACCACCGGCTGTAACCAACCTTCCCGTTATTTAGCCATTGGTTTATCGGTTTTCTGAAAATGCCTTTTACAGACTTACGGGGTGATTCACTTAGTTTCTTTCAGCCGTATGTCTATTACATCAACTATTAAAAACTAAAAAAATGGAATACAACAGCAGCCGCGACAAGTTAGCCCTGAAAGAATACGGGCGCCACGTTCAAAAAATAGTAGAGAACTGTGTAAACGAAAAAGACCCGGAACGCAGAAACCAGTTTGCCAAAGAAATAATTGAGCTGATGGGTCAACTAAACCCTCACCTGCGCAACGTGGAAGACTTTCGCCACAAACTCTGGGACCACCTCTTTATTATCAGCGACTACAAACTGAAAGTAGAATCGCCCTACCCCATAAAAGACCGCGCTGAAATAGAGGCAAAGCCTAAGCGGTTGCCCTATCCGCAAAGCCGCATACGCTTTAAGCATTACGGCAAAAACGTAGAGTCGCTGGTTACAAAAGCCATAAACACCGAAGACCACGAAAAACAGGCGCTGTTTACCCAGTGCATTGGTAACTTTATGAAAATGGTTTACCAAAACTACAGCAAAGATGCCGTGAACGATGAAACCATTAAGGCAGATATCAAGTTGTTGTCAAAAGGCGAACTGAAAATTTCTGACGACCAGGATATAAACGCCCTTGCCCGCAGCACCAAAGGTAAATCAAGTAATGATGGCAGAAACAACAATAACAACAACCGTAAAGGAGGAGGCAAATTCCGCCAGCGGAATAAAAATTTTAAGAAGCGCAGATAAACTGCTTTCTCAATATCTCATAAGCCCCTGTAAGATTCAAATCATGCGGGGGCTTATGTTTTATTTGTATTCTGCTCTCAAAATCTATATTTGCACTCCTTTTAAAAAAGGCATACCATGTTACTAACCACTGACGTGAAGCTATTTACCGGTTCTGCTACAAAGTATCTGGCCGAAGAAATAGCCGACCACTATGGTCAGAACCTGGCTAAAATGGACGTTCTTCAATTTAGTGATGGAGAGTTTCAACCCGAGATAAAAGAATCGGTGCGCGGCTCGTTTGTGTTTATTATTCAAAGCACTAACCCACCGGGCGATAACCTGCTGGAGTTGCTCATGATGATAGATGCGGCTAAACGAGCTTCGGCAGATTATATTACTGCCGTAATACCATATTTCGGATATGCCCGCCAAGACCGCAAAGACCGCCCGCGTGTTGGTATAGCTGCAAAACTTGTAGCGAATCTTTTAACCGCAGCAGGCGCTAATCGTGTAATGACAATGGACTTGCACGCGGGACAAATTCAGGGGTTCTTCGATATTCCTGTTGACCACTTAAACGGCTCGGCTATTTTTCTTCCATACATCCAAAAGCAAAAATGGACGAACCTCTGTTTTGCTTCGCCCGATGTAGGAAGCGTGAAACGCGCCCGCATTTATGCGCAGCAGTTTAACGCCAACATGGTTATTTGTGATAAGTACCGCAAACGAGCCAACGAAGTAGCCGAAATGACTTTGATAGGCGATGTAAAAGACCAAAACGTAATACTGGTGGACGACATGATAGACACCGGTGGCACACTTTGCAATGCAGCCAACCTGCTTATAGAAAAAGGGGCTAAAAGCGTTCGCGCATTTTGCACCCATGCAGTGTTAAGCGGCAAGGCATACGAAAACATTGACAAGAGCAAACTCAGCGAACTGATAGTAACCAATACGCTGCCACTTAAGCACAAGTCAAAAAAGATAAAATCGCTGAGTGTATCGAAACTGTTTGCACAAGCCATTAGAAACGCGCATGAGCATAAGAGTATTAACTCACTGTTTCTTACACCATCAGTATAAAGACAACAACAAAGATTTTTTATAAACCAAAATCCAATTAAAAAATGGAAAAAGTAGTAATCAACGGCACGCCAAGAACCGAATTAGGTAAAAAGGCTACGCGTGCACTGCGCAAGGCAGGTAACGTTCCTTGCAATCTCTATGGCGGTAAAGAGACCCTGAATTTTTATGCCCCGCTAACCGAATTCCGTAAACTGATTTACACGCCCGAGTTTCGCCTGGCTGAAATCAACCTCAACGGAAAAACGTACACTGCCATTGTAAAAGATTCGCAGTTTGCGCCTGTAAATGACTCTCTGCTACACCTCGACTTTCAAGAGTTAGTGGACAATGTAAAAGTGAAAGTGTTTGTGCCGCTTCGCCTCAAAGGAACCCCTAAGGGTATTGTAGCCGGTGGTAAACTGGAGCAGCCTTTCCGCAAGCTGCACGTATTGGCTTTGCCTAAAGACCTTATTGCTGCCATTGAGATAGATGTTACTGATATGGATCTGGGAGCCATTAAGCGTATCAAAGACCTCGACTATCCTCAACTTACATTCTTGCATGCTCCTGCAAATCCGTTTGCTAAGGTGCAGATACCACGTCAGGTTAAAGAAGAAGCTCCGGCTGCTGCCGCTGCTACACCTGCTGCCGGTGCTGCTGCTCCAGCTGCCGATGCTAAAGCAGACGACAAGAAAGACGATAAAAAGAAATAGTCAGCACATGCTGAATACAGTTACAGAACCCCGCAAATACCGCGGGGTTTTTTTTGCCCGCACCAAAGCCAACAGCCTTACTAAACTACTCGCAATTGATTAGCTAACGATAAGTGAGCATGGCACTTTGGCAAACAGAAACAGCCAACAATTTTTTTCACAGCGCTATAAAGTGGATGTAAATGCGGAACGGGGAACTCATGGTTTGATCGTAAGTTTCTCGACCGTAAAAGCAAATGATACGGATGACAAAGAATCGCTATCGGCAAACCAACGGCACATAGTTTAGAGCCCCAACGCTTCTATAACCATACAACTTCTGCTTTAAAAAGTGCAACCGTCTAATTTTAATACACCACCCGTACTATTTGCTGCACGTTTTCAGGCATCGGCTTACTGCTTTGTTGTGTAAGTTACGAGGAGAGCGAAACTTAATTATTGCTTGGTTCAATCTTTGTATCATTGCACCCCCAAATATTTGTAATGTATGAAAAAATTTCTCCTTTCTACCGCGGCCGCATTTTTTGTTTCCGGTCTTATAGCGCAAAGTAATGTAGGTATTTCAGAAACCAGCCCGGCATCTAAACTGTCAGTTAAAGGCAATGCCTCTATAGGCACAGGCTATTCAACCACTGCAGCTCCTGCCAACGGTGCTATTATAGAAGGCAATGTAGGTATTGGAACAACAGGGCCGGCAGCCAAACTACATGTTAACGGAGGAAACATACAGCTAGCACAAACAGCAGGTCAATCACCTTTTGAAATTATCAGCTACAACAATGCAAGCAGCTTGTGGTTTCTTTCAGGCAATGCAAATTCCTCTACCATAGTACTGTCCCCTAATTACGCACATGATTGGGACAGAAGCGTAAGTTTTGAATACACACCGGGCACTACAGGTGTTGCAGCAGGCGCTTTAAATATTGGTCAGATTTCTAAAAACAACGCCAACTTTACTCATGGTATTACAAACTTATACACCAACGGACTGCCTCGTGTAACTGTAATAAGTAACGGTAACGTAGGTGTAGGCACAGCATCACCCGCGGGTCGGTTAGACGTAAAAGGCGCTGGAAACACCAGCGCAACTTACGGTTTTGGTGTTCGCAACAGTAGCGATAATTACATATTTACTGCCAGAAACGATGGCAAAGTTACCGTTTCAACGCTTGTGTCTAACCTGCCTTTTGAAGTTAACACAGGCGCATTGGGTGGCAGTGCCGGTGATGTGGTAGAAACAGCAACTTTCACCGGATCAAACGGCAATGTAAATTTTCTCGACATTAGACAAATGAGAACCTCTGCCGGCAGTTCATGGAATAGTGCAGGCACCCGTATTCAGCAGCGAATAGACGCAACCTGGATGGGCTACATGCAATTTAATGGCGATGGAAACGATTATGGAATTTCATTTGGAACCGGAGGTACTGCAACAGCTCCGGGTAATGTTTCAGAACGCATGCGCATAGCTTCAGATGGCAAAGTGGGTATAGGCACAGTTTCACCCAGCAAAACTTTAGATGTAAATGGTGATGTGAGAATTCGTGGCGGCAGCCCCCTTGCCGGAAAAGTATTGGTCTCTACCAACGCTAACGGAGAAGCTACTTGGCTAGATGCTTCAAACATAGGTGTGAAATATGGCGAAAACGTTACTACAGGTAACTGGTACCGAATAGCAAGTAATGATGGCACTCGCGCAAATGCTGAATTTACGCTTCGCGACAATATTAGCAGTGGTGGCCATTCTACACTAAAATTTATTGCCGGTACCTCTTTTAACGATGGCAGTGGAGCTAGTTTTACTATGTTAAACCATAACATATACAGTACGGTTACTTTTACTAAAGTAAGAATCCTGCAAGCTACAACGTACGATCCTCAGTACTTAGAAGTTTTTGTTGCTCGTACAGGATGGGTAGATTTTTCAATTAAAGACAATTTGCAGATAAATGGTTGGGTACCGGTAAACTGGGCAGCCGGCTCTATACCTTCGGGATATACCGCTCGAGAGTTTGATGTAAACAACCTGTTCACCATTGGTGATTATGACGACCGCCTGAGCGTAGCACGAGGTGGCAATTTAACAATAAACAACCTGGCCGGTACCGGAAATAAGTTGGTGTATGCTGACGCAAACGGAACGTTGACTACTACACCAACAAACTACGCAAAGGGTATTTTGTATGGCTCTGTTTACATTGGCGATTTTGGTGGATCTTGCACAGCAACCTCCAGCCCATCGGGTGTTGTTAGCTCGGCATCGTGTATAAGCGGAGGTTCCAATGATAGCCGGTATACGATAAATATTTCACCTTCCATAGCCAGCTATACACCGTTTATTACAGTAAGAAGTAATACAGCTGCACAATGGAATAACAATAACGACCAAATTGTTGCAGTTGGTAATTTAACCTCAACTTCGTTTGAAGTTTACTTGCGTGAGGTTTCAGGCAACACACAAACTGTTTGGTTAGATGTAATGCTGATGGTGAAGAGCTATTAATCTCCAACTTAACGTAAGCTACTTTTGACTTTAAGGTGGTAAGCCGCAAACTGGGTTGAAGCCATGCAAAACAACCAAGTTCTTCCTTCAGTGCCAAGTGTTGTAGGAGCCGCGTAATGTTTATAGGCTGTGCTTTTTAACTACGCCTGCTGTATGTCAAGTAGCTCAAATCTTATGTCTGCGTGCCAGGCCCAGATTGGTCATTTGTTCATTGGTAGTTTGGGTATTGCCGCGTTTATGGGCATTGATTAACTTCCACAACCATGCCCCCCAATTTTTGCGCGCATAGGTGTGCCCCGCCACCTGAGCCATGGCGCAGGTGCCTTTGTTGCAGATGGCTTTGTAAGAATTGTTGTATTTGCCCGATGCCACCGCCAGTTCGCCCGCATGGCCTAAACTAATGCCCCGGGCAGAGACATTGGCCGTTACAGGGTTTACAATAGTATGCCGAAAAAGGGCAAAACCCGCATATTACCGAGGCATAAAATAGGCGGGTATTAGTCAGTTTTTAGCTCAAATGGTGTAGATAATGGGTAAAACCGAGTAATTATTTATACAGAATATGTATTCTTTATAATAAAATACTAATTTACAACATTAAAATTAATATTTATAATTTACAAATTGATATTTTAAAAATAGAAGTATGTATTTTGCAAATTTGAATTAATATTCATTTAATTTAAATAATTATAAATACAATAAAAATAAATATTTTTAGTATAAAAATAGCTATTCAGGTTTTATAAATACTTATTCATTAATATTGGTGTTACCGTTATAGAACACAACCTGCTCGGTATTTTAAATAACCTAACAAGAAAACGGAATGGTGTTATACCGAGCCGCATCCGATAGCTGCCGGGAAGCCCCGAAAGACACAACTTTTGTAATGGGCTGCGCCAGCCGGCAAACAAGAATTCAATATTGCCCGCTACGCTTATTGTATATATTAAGCAGCAAACCCGTTGCTTAATATATACAACCCCGTTGGTTATTGTCTGTGGTTAAGCAAAATGGTTTTGCTTATAAACCCTTATTTACCAATACAACCGTGTAAGATAATGGTTGCCTCTTGATAACTTGGCGTAAAAATTGTAAAATTGTGTATACTAAATTTATGGCATGAAAAAACTTCTCCTCTCCACTGCTGCCATTATCCTTTTTTCTGCTTCGCTTATTGCGCAAAGCAATGTAGGTATTGGCGAAACCAATCCCGCTTCTAAACTTTCTACCAAAGGAAACATGTCCGTAGGCTCGGGCTATTCCACTACAGCCGCACCAACCGATGGTGCCATTATTCAGGGCAATGTAGGAATAGGCACACAATCACCGGGAGCAAAATTGCACCTGCTGTCTTTCGGAGGTATAAACTCGGGATTACTGGTAGAAGCAACATCAGCCGCCAGTTACGCTACAACCGATTGGAAAAACTCCTCGGGCGATTTAACACAAATGGTGGTTTCGGGTTCTTCTTTCGTTAATGGTATTTTTAATGCGAGGTCAGCGTCCTTTGCCAGCAGCGGCCCCGGGGGTATGAACATTGTGGCCTATGATGCTGCCGGTGTTATCCGTTTCGGAACCGGAGGTTTGGCAACTACCAACGAACGTATGCGTATTGATGCAGCCGGCAACGTAAATGTGGCCAACCTTTCTCCCTCTTCTGCAGTTTATACCGATGGCTCTAAAAACCTGACCACCAATGCACCAAACAATGGAACTATAGGCTACTGGGCAAGGAACAACACGAATAGTTATTTGTACCCGGCAACCCTTACAGATAAAGTTGGCATAGGAAACAATGCACCTGTGTACCCTTTGCATGTAACCTTACCCGATGATGGCAGCTTAAACGGTATCCGCTTGGAAGGAAATCGTACAATTTTCAACGGACATGCTGTGCGCATGGAGCTTTGGGCACCTAGCAGCCCCGCCAATGCCGATAAAAAGAACTTCAACATTGTTAATGCGAATCCCGCTATAGGTCAAACAGCTAATACGCTACAATTTACCTCAGTTACCGATGCCGGTGGTTCTGCAAGTAGTATTATGACCATGGCGCATAACGGAAACGTTGGATTGGGGGTAAACGTTCCCGGTGCAAGGCTGCACGTTAGCGGAAATAATGAAGCAATACGAGTAGATTATAACGGCACCGATAATTATTTCGGTTCGTTGCGCTGGGCGGGTTTACAGTTTGGAAATAACGGAGCCAACCGGATTATTGCCGGAAGAACAACCACCGGTGGTTTGCTTGATTTTTATGTGAACAATACGAACGATGCCGCTGATTACAATGTTACACCCGATGGTATATTAGCCATGCGCATAAACAGCAACGGAAATGTAGGTGTAGGAACAAACAACCCCAGCACGTTTAAGTTACAGGTGGGGGGCGATGTAGGGCCTAATGCAGACCTTACCTATAACCTAGGTTCTCCTTCTTTACGCTGGAACAATCTTTATGTAAATTCTATTTCGGGGCCCGGGGCTTTATGGACCCGTAGCGGCAGCACACTTTACAACACCAATACAGGCGATAACGTAGGTATAGGTTTAAGCTCTCCGCAAAAGATTTTAGATGTGTTGGCCCCGGCAAACGATTTTGTAACCGTTGGTGCTAACACACTGGCTGTAGGGCAGTGGTCGGGTATTCATTTTGGCTACCGCGAAAACAACACACTTTACCGCAAAAGCGCCATAGTATTTGAACGCACCGATAACAGCGGAGGGGGCGGTAATGCCGCAGGCAAAATTCATATCTTAAATGGTCCTGAGTTAGGGGCAGGTTCGGCTACGTTAGCCAATGCCAAACTGACTATTGGCGAAACCGGCAATGTGGGTATAGGAACCACCAGCCCACAGAATAAATTGCATGTAAATGGTGGTATGCGCTGGGGAGGCGCTACTGCTGCGCCCTATGCTTATTCTTCCGTTGATGGTTCAGGGTTGTATATAGAACATGTGGGAACAACAACAACAAACAGCAGAATACGTTTGCAATCATCCCCCTCTGGTTCGCAGACCACCTACGCGCAATTTTTTGTTGACCCTGTTAACGGATTTTCTTTTATTACCAGCGCAGGAGGTAATAGCGGCAATGTGGGTATAGGAACACCTTCTCCCACGGCCACTTTAGATGTGAACGGAACAGTAAGAATTCGCGGGGGCAGCCCGGCTGCCGGCAAAGTGCTTACCGCTACCGATGCCAACGGAAATGCAACTTGGGAGACCACAAAAAATTTTACCTCGTCTTACGCTCAAACAGGCGGCATCGGCTGGAAGCGAGTGGCACACATTGATAACATAAACGGTAGGGGCTTTGGTAAGGTAACCCTTTACACCACCGGTGGTAGCTATAACCCCGAAATGACCAATATAAACTGGTATCATAACTGGAGCTCAGAAGCAGGGTTAACGATAAGTAAGGAAAGTGCGAACTCATATTGGTCTGATGCACGAATTACAGATGACGGCAACAACTCATATATTGAAGTAAACTTTACAGTAGATGTTTCACAACTGTCGTTGCTTTCAGATAACTATGGATATAATACAGCTATACCTTACTCCGGCACTTTACCTGCGGGCGGTGGCAGTGTAAGAGCTACAGCCAAAGTAGGCAGATTAAACGTAGGCGAAGACGACTTTTTTGTAGCAAATGGCGGCAACGTAGGTATAGGAACCAATAACCCGGGTGCCGGACTTGAAATAAACACCAACGTAAACTGGAGCAGCGGCTGGCGAAACAACCTGCGGCTTACCAGTGCCGATTATCCGGCTTTAAGATTTTACTCCACCACCAACAATAAAACTTCTATGATAGGTAACAATGGCGATGGAAGCCTATATTTTGGCGTAAACGGAACAGGCGATGCGTCCGGTAGTTTTCCTATGATGATTTCGGCAAGCAGCAAAGTGGGAATAGGAACATACGACCCGCTTACAAACCTTGATGTAACAGGAACTTCCATATCATCTTTTACAGGCGACACCAGAGGCATACTAACAGTGAAAGCACCTTATGTCGCCAACTACCATTCTGCTATTGATTTTCCGTACGACCTAACCGCTAAGCCGTGTGCCCGTATAGGGGTTTCGTTTAATGGTTCCGGTTCTACTATAAAATTTGGTACATCTAATAGCTATGCTACAGGCATTACCAATACGGCTATGGCTATTGACCCTTCTGGCCACGTAACGGTAAGCGGAAATGTAACAAGCACGGTCCCTTCGCAAGGTTATTTGGCGCTCACCGGTGACCTTCCCGGGTATTCAAATGGCGTTTACCCTACATTGAAAACAAACGGAAGCTATCTGTATTTTTCAGCAGGGGGGAGTTATTCGGCTCACATGAGTACGGGAGGCGTATGGACGGCCAATTCATCGTTCCGCAAAAAAGAGAACATTGAAACGCTCAACAAACAAGATATTCTCCAAAAAATAAATGCCCTTGAACTTACTAAGTGGAGCTATAAATTTGAATCACCGGAAATAAAACACATAGGCCCTTTTGCCGAAGATTTTCATCAAAAATTTGGTTTAAATGGAACCAACGATACCATGATTTCTCACATTGACCCATCGGGGGTGGCTTTAGTAGGCGTACAAGCCCTTTCCCAAAATCAGGAGGCGCAGCAAAAAGTTATTAATGAGTTAAAGTTAAAAGTAGATGCCCTTGAAAACGAAAACTCTTTGTTGAAAGCAAAATTTGCAGTAAAAGAATACCAGGTTGGCAGCAGTGCACCAACGGATATATCGCAATTGAAAAATGAGCTAATGGAGCTTCGCAGATTGGTTGAAAAATTAAATACACAACACAAGGAATAAGCCGAAAACCTCGCAGGTTTGCCTGTTGACAATTTCAGAGTGTTTCATTTCCACTCTATGATGTTTTTATAAGCTATCATCAAACTTGTGTTGCTACATTTTTTGTCAGGCAAAAAATATGACAATGTATGTAGCACCACACTAAACTTTCCTCTCCGCCAATTTCTTTTTATAAAATTCCTTTTCAGCTACGTACACAGTTTTTGTAAAAGTGGCATACACCTTACCGCTATCATCTTCATATTTAAGTGGAAGTTCAAAACTATATTCACCGGTTTCTGTTACACGCTGCTTAACTTCTGCTATAAGTTCATCGGCAATCAGAAAACGACATTTTACTTTATCTATAATAGGCCGTATAAATTTCATACTCGCGCCCTTGTCCCACACTACATAGTTTTTGCCAAGCACCTGCATAAACAAAAGCATAAAGTACGGGTCAACGGAACTGTAAATGCTGCCACCAAACACAGTACCCACCCGGTTGCGGGTGCGCATGTTTAGTTTTAAGCTAATATGCAGTTCTGTATAGTCTCCAGCTATAAACTCTACTTGGCTTCCGGTGCACCATATACATGGCCAAAAGTTAAATGCCCAACGCAAATTACGCGAGCTCGGTGATTCTGTTTTTTCGGTTTCAAACTGTTTCATGTCGGCTTATTTCTTCTTTTACTTTCGTGCCGCTAAAAAACCAAGTATATGTCAAACCTGATTCGGGAAAAGTATGCAAAGCTGCTGGTCAACTACTGCCTGGCAGTTAAAAAAAACGACAAGGTATATATCAACTCATCATATCTGGCAGAGCCACTGCTGCAACTAGTGGCTAAAGAAATATATATAGCCGGGGGCATTCCGGTTGTTAATATCGAACTACAAGGCATTGGTGATTTGCTGTTGCAGTATGGCCAAGAACATCAGCTTAGCTGGGTAAACCCCATGCGTAAATACGTAATGGAAAACTTCGACTGTTACCTCAACATTCGGGCACCGTTCGAGAAAGGTGATGATGAGAAAGAAATAGCAGACATAAATAAGTATAAGCTACACCAACAATCATTGCAGGAAATAAACAAGATCTATTTTGAGCGCACCGGCAACGGAAGTATGCGCAGGTGTTTGTGCCAGTACCCTACACAAGCAGGTGCCGATGATGCACGTATGAGTTTGGCGGAGTACGAAAATTTTGTTTACCAAAGCTGCCATCTGTTTGAAAATAACCCCGTTGACAAATGGCTGGAAGTGCGTAAAACACAACAGGTGTATGTTGACTACCTGAACAAAACCGACCGGGTACAATACCTGGGCAACAACATTGACATTTCGTTTTCGGTGAAGGGAAGAACCTGGATAAACAGCGATGGACGCGCCAACATGCCGAGTGGTGAAGTGTTTTCGGCACCTATTGAAGATAGCGTGAACGGAAAAATTTATTTCAATTACCCCACCATTTACATGGGTAAAGATGTAAGCGGCATTACGCTGGAAGTTAAAGACGGGGAGATTGTAAAATGGAGTGCCGAAGAAGGCAACGATGTGCTCGATAAAGTTTTTGCTGTTGAAGGTGCGCGCAGGTTTGGCGAAGTGGCGGTTGGCACTAATTACAACATACAGCGCACCAGCCGCAATATTTTATTCGATGAAAAAATTGGCGGCAGCATTCACATGGCGGTGGGGCAAAGCTACCAGCAGTGTGGTGGTAAAAACCAAAGTACCGTGCACTGGGATATGATTACCGACATGCGCAATGGCGGTCAGATAATTGCCGATGGCGTAAAAATTTACGAGAACGGTAAATTTTTGATTTAGCAACTACTTGGTGGTTTTACTTCCTATAGCCAAACCCATTTTTTCGTACTCTACATCATTGGGTTCCCACAGTTCTATTTTGTTGCCTTCTAAATCGAGTATGTGAACAAATTTTCCGTACTCGTAGCTCTCAATAGTGTCCAGAACGGTTACTCCGTTTTTCTTCAGTTCGTTAACTAGGGGCACCATGCCCTGTACGCGATAGTTAATCATAAACTCTTTGGTAGATGGTTCGAAGTATTTAGTGGTTTCCTTAAACGGGCTCCATTGGCTGAATCCTTTTTTAGTGCTGTCAGCCCCTTGGTACCATTCAAACACACTGCCGTATTGATTTACATGTAAACCTAAGTGAGTGCTGTACCACTGCCGCACGGCTTTCGGGTCTTTGCATTTAAAAAAGATACCGCCAATACCGGTTACTTTTTTCTGTGGTTCGCTGGTGGCAGGGGCAAGCGCGCCTTTAATAGCAAAACCCAGGCAGAATGACGCAGCAATAACCACCGCAAGCAGTAAAGTTTTTTTCATAAAAATGGGAATGGTTACTCAATAGACGTCTCCGTCCATTCGTTAAAGAGTTCATTGATAAAAATGTTCTCCTCGTACGAAATCCGCTTGTCGGCCTTTGCCAGCTTAATGGCATATTGAATCAGGTCGTTGCGTTCCTGCTCGGTGCTGTCTTCATAAAAATCGGCCATGCACTTTTGAAAGTGAATCATGTAGTCGTCCTTATTCAGGTTACTTAGTTCCTCAGCTTCCTTATCTAAGTTTACCCTTAGCGGAAATTCCTTCTCCAGCCACTCTTCAACCACCAGGTCTTCTTTTACATTAAATTTGCCGTCTGCAGCCGATAAAATCATTAAAATGTGATACCCGGCAATTGGTTTGTTCTTTTTCATACTCGCTCGTTTTGATTTCGGAATCTAACTTCTTTTTTGAAATTCAAGCATGGTAATCATTACAATTATGTCAGTAAAAAACAAATATTCGCAACCAGGTTTTACTTTTATAAAAAAGTATGGCATGAAAAAAACTATTTACTCTCTTATGTTGTTTGCCGGCAGTTTTGTTTTGGCATCGGCCGGTATACAAACTTCTACCAACTACGAAGGCGATATACTTGTTTACTTTCTGGGGAAGTCGGCAAACAGTGCCGAGTTGAAAGATCTGAAAGCAAACTACAAATGCGAAATGGCCAACGAAGCACATTACCTTTCTAAAGATGGCATAGAGCTTATTTTGCGTAAAGGGGTTTTGAACGAAATACATCTTTACAATGCCAGCGCAGTGTACGGAAATTTCAAAGGCACTTTGCCCAACAAAGTAAACTTCGGAATGACCAGCAGCGATGCCAAACGCCTGCTCGGCAAACCAATTGTTAGCTATAACAGTGGCTATTGCGAATACGAATACCCCAACTATATACTGTCGCTTTGGTTCGAAGGTGGCAAACTGAAGCAGGTAGGTGTAGCTACTAAAACACCTTTTTAATTTATTGTCCGAAGATTTTTGAAACAATCTTAGACCGGTGTTAGCTGTGCAGTCTTTAACTTCAGCAAAAACCGAAGTTTAACATTCGTTTCACATCTTACTTGGCTCATCACATAGCTATTTTATCTACCGACAATCATTCACTTTATTCGCCTCCGCAAAAAAATAAATATGAACAGAGTTGCCATAGCTTTCTTGTTAGCCAGCATACTAAGTTTTGTAACTACAACATACGCCCAGCGCTGTGGTAGTATGGAACACCTGCACGAACAAATGCAGCAAGACCCCGGCCTTGCACAACGCATGCAGGATATAGAAACACAAACACAGCAATTTATTGCCAACAACACATCTGCAGGCGGCAGCCGTGCGGTTATCACCATACCGGTGGTGGTGCATGTGGTTGGTAACGCCACGGTTCAAAACGTAAGCGATGCACAAATCAACTCACAGATAAACCGTCTGAACCTAGATTTCAGAAAACTGAATACGGATGTTAGCAACGTGCCTTCTGTCTGGGCAAGTCTGGTAGCCGATTACGAAATTGAGTTTTGTTTAGCCAAACGCGACCCAAGTGGAAACACCACTACAGGTATTATTCGCAAGGTTACTACTGCCACATCTTTTTCTACCAACGATAATGTAAAACGTACAGCTAACGGTGGCAGCGATGCCTGGCCTGCTTCTTCCTACCTAAACCTTTGGGTTTGCAATTTGAGTGGTGGTGTATTGGGTTATGCGCAGTTTCCGGGAGGCAACGCCAGCACCGATGGTGTGGTAATTACCTACACGGGTTTTGGCACTATGGGTACCGCACAATCACCCTATAATCTAGGAAGAACCGCTACACACGAAATAGGCCACTGGCTAAACCTCTATCACATTTGGGGCGATGACGGAAGCGGCTGCAATGGCAGCGACAATGTGGGCGACACACCCAACCAGGGATCTGAACATTATGGCTGCCCTACATTTCCATCGGTAAGTTGTAGTAACGGCCCCAATGGCGATATGTGGATGAACTACATGGATTACACAGACGACCGCTGCATGTATATGTTCACCAACGGGCAAAAAGCACGTAGCTGGACTTTGTTTAACCCGGGTGGTTCGCGCGCATCGCTCATTACTTCGCTAGGATGTCAGGTGCAGAACTCACCACCTAATGCTAACTTTTCGGCAGATGTAACCAGCAGTTGCACAGGCGTGGTAAAATTTACCGATGCCAGTACTAATGGTGCTACCTCATGGAGTTGGAATTTTGGCGATGGCACCACCTCAACAACGCAAAACCCAACACATACGTACACTTCTAATGGCACATTTACAGTTACACTTACTGCCACTAATCAGTACGGCTCCGATGATCAGATTTTTACCAACTATATTAATATTAGTAAACCCACAGCCCCATCGGCTACTGATGTTTCACGTTGTGGCAGCGGTAGCTTTTCGCTCACCACCACCAGCACCAATCCACTGGCCTGGTTAGATAGCGCGGGCAATAAAGTTTCGTCAGCCAATCCGTTCGTAACACCCGTGTTAAATCAAACTACCACGTACTGGCTGCAAGATACTGTTGGTGGCATTCAATACCATGTAGGCAAAGCCGATAACTCAGGCGGTGGTGGTTACCTGAACAGTAACTGGGCGTTGATATTTAATGTAAACACAGCATGTGTATTGCAGTCGGTATATGTATATGCGCAAAGTGCAGGCAACAGAACCTTTGAAGTGCGCACTTCAACCGGTACAGTTTTAAATACACTCACCGTAAATGTTCCGGCCGGTGGAAGCCGAGTAACACTCAACTTTAATCTTATACCCGGTACGGGCTTTCGTTTAGGTTTTGCAAGCGGCAGTAACATTAACTTGTATAGAAATAACGCAGGCGCAGTATATCCATTTAACGATGCCGGTGGCTATGTGAGTATTATAGGTAACAATGCCAACAATGCCGCTAACTATTTCTACTACTGCTACGACTGGATTTTGCAAGGTGCCGGTTGTGTGAGCGAACGTAAACCGGTTACAGCGTTTATCAGCGCAGGCTTAAATGTGGCTTCCGTTGTTACCAATGCTACTTGTGGCTCTGGTGATGGAAGTGCATCTGTAAATGTTTCCGGAGGCACAGGCGCCTACACTTATGCTTGGAACACCGGCAATTCAAATTCTTCCATTACCAACCTTATACCCGGCACATATACGGTAACTGTTAACGATGCTAACACTTGTTCGGGCACAGCCACGGCTATTGTCGAGGGCGCAGCAAACCTTACTTCTACAAAAGCACAAGCAGATGCTACCTGCTTTGGAGGCAATGACGGAAGCGCTTCCGTAACTGTTTCCAACGGAACACCCAACTTCAACTACTTGTGGAGCAATGGCAACAACACAACTTCTGCCACCAACCTTACAGCAGGTGAATACACCGTAACTATTACAGATGGCAACAACTGCGTGCATGTAGATTCTTTTACCATAACTCAACCCGCAGAAATTGATATTCAGATTACACACATAAGCCCCACCTGCCATGGTTTAAGTAATGGTAGTGTTACGCTAAACACCACTGGAGGAAATTTGCCCTATGTTGCAACATGGTCTCCTAACATTCCAAACACAGCAACAGTTGCAGCCGGTTCTTACAATGTTACTGTTACCGATGCACAGAGTTGTACTTCTACAGCATCGTTTGTTATAGATGAACCGGCATTGCTTACCACCAACGTTACCCATACCGATTTAAGTTGCTTTGGTGAAACCAACGGAACAGCCAATGCTATTCCAACTGGCGGCTTAGGTAACTATAGCTACCAATGGTGTAATGGCGACACCACACACAACTCATCTGCCCTAAGTGCAGGTGTGTGTTCAGTAACTGTTACTGACGAAAATGGCTGTTCGGTAACCGCCAGTGTTACCGTGCAGCAACCGCAGCAAATGGTAGTGGTTACTTCTGCCACTAATACCACTGCACAGGTTGACACGGTTTATGGAGGTGCTGCACCTTTTACATACTTATGGAACAACACCTTGACCGGCCCTAAAATTTTTGGATTAAGCAACGGCACTTATTATGTAACCGTAACCGATGCCAACGGCTGCACATCTGCAGCCAGCATCACGGTGGTGAGCACTTCTGTAAACAAAATTGCTGAAGCAACTATCGGCTTCGAGCTGTTGCCTAACCCGGCCAAAGAACGCACCACTTTAGTATGGCAGCAATTGTTTGCAGAAACTTCTTACAGTATAAAAAATATGCTGGGCCAGGTGTTGGTTAACAAACCGGTAACAGGTCTGCAAACTGAAATTGATTTATCAGCTTTTGCTTCTGGTGTTTATTTAGTGGAAGTAAAACAAGGCGAAGAAAGATTGGTGAAGCAGGTGGTGGTGAGTAAGTAATGGAGTAATTAAGCGTAGCTAAAACAAAAAGCAGGGGTCGTTGCCGCTGCTTTTTTATTGACCATTCGAGAACAAAACAAATACAGGTAATGCATGCGGCAAACACAGGCGCCATATTTGCGTTATACGCCACAATAAATTTTACCTTCGTAACCCAAACCAAAATAGAGCATGAAAAAACTTCTCCTCTCCACCGCTGCCGCAATCTTCTTTTCAACTTCGCTTATAGCGCAAAGCAATGTAGGTATAGGCACCGCCAGCCCAGCCAGTAAATTAGATGTAAAAGGCAACCTTACGGTAGGTAACGGATACAGCGGCACTGCCGCACCAACTAATGGTGCTATTATTGAAG
>CAZTNA010000026.1:0-28449 GCA_964615305.1 uncultured Chitinophaga sp. | reverse complement strand
TATTTTGATTCATTAGAGATAAATCTAGGTACAACCATTGAAATAGTTGAAGTTATTGAGTTCGATAATTCATTTGTGGTAAAAACAGGCAACAACAAGAGTATTACACTTTCAAAACTTGCAGCACAAAATATTTTTATTGCCTAAGTTGCTGTTTAATTACTTGCGCTAACTTCTCTGCCCATTCTCTATACATCTTTCCAGATGGGTGTAACCCATCTTCTGCTATTAACGTTTTATCCACTTTGGCTTTCCGCGAATGAGGTGTTATGTCTATGTAGTTTACTTTTGCTTTCAGAGCCTCTTCCTTATTTACCATATTGTATTTATCAATTTCTTGCGCTATCAAACGTTCACCTCGCTTATCATTATACCCAAAAGGTGTAACTCCCCAATCAGGAATTGAAACCACTACCACAAGATTTCTTTTTCCGTTGGCAAACTTAATGGCTGTATTCAACAATGACGTAAACTCTGTTCTATAATTTTCAATGTCTCTACCTCGATATTGGTTGTTTACACCAATCAGCAAAGTCACAAAATTGAAGTCCTGATTTAAATTTTGTTCTTTAACAGCCACTGTTAGCTCATCGGTTGTCCAACCGGTTTTGGCAATAATGCGGGGATTTTCAAATTTCAAATTTTCCCTTTGCAGCAACTCAACAGTTTGCATTGGGAAACACTCGCTTTCCTTAACGGCTTCGCCAATAGTGTATGAGTCACCAAGACAAAGCATGGTGTATTTTTTTTCCTGCTTCATAACTGAACCTGTAACCATAATGATAAAAACAACACCAGATATTTTTCTCATGGCTTATTTACGGCACAAAAACAGGGATAGATCATAATACTGTTTAGGATAATAAAAATCTAATTTTAGATTTGCCTAAATAATGAATCATCACAAGTCATTAGAAGAAGTTCACGGAACAATAGATACTACTCAGCCACAGGTTTGGTACAAGAGGTTTTTTCTATTTGCAGGCCCTGCATTTTTGGTGGCGGTCGGCTATATGGATCCGGGCAATTGGGCAACTGATATTGCAGGAGGAAGCAAGTATGGTTACTCGTTGCTTTGGGTGTTGCTAATGAGCAATCTTATTGCTTTGCTGTTACAAAGTTTATGTGCCCGCCTAGGTGTAGTTCGCGGAAAAGATTTAGCACAGGCAAGCCGCGAAACTTATCCTCCACTTGTGAACTACGCACTGTGGGTTCTTGCCGAAATTGCCATTGCCGCTTGTGATTTGGCTGAGGTGTTGGGCATGGCCATTGGTTTAAATCTTCTATTTAATCTTCCTATTCTGTGGGGGGTGTCACTCGCTATACTTGATACATTTTTGATTTTGTATTTGCAACGCAAGGGTATGCGTTACATGGAAGCATTCATTTTTTCGCTTGTGGCAGTTATAGGTGTATCGTTTTTTCTTGAACTAATGTTTGCCAAACCCAATGTGACTGAGATGGTAACGGGGTTCATGCCGACTCTTAAAGACAGTGGCGCACTTTACATTGCTATCGGAATTATTGGTGCCACAGTTATGCCGCACAATTTGTATTTGCATTCGGCTTTAGTGCAAACTCGTAGAAACAACAAAGACGAAAAAAGTTTATGGCAAGCGATTAAGTACAACTTTATTGATTCTGCCATAGCGCTCAACCTGGCGTTTTTCGTAAACGCATCTATTTTGGTTTTAGCAGCTACGGTGTTTTTTAAGAATGGCTATCACGATATAGTAGAAATTCAAGACGCTCATCGTATGTTGCAGCCTTTGTTAGGAGAAAAACTGGCACCCATACTTTTTGCCGTAGCACTCATTGCTTCGGGGCAGTCATCAACTATTACCGGAACGCTGGCCGGACAAATTGTTATGGAAGGCTATCTTGATTTGCGGATAGCGCCATGGTTGCGCAGATTAATCACTCGTCTAATTGCTGTTATTCCCGCCTTTCTGGTTATATGGCTTATGGGCGAAGAAAAAGTAGGTGATATGCTAATTCTTTCGCAGGTTATTCTCAGTTTGCAATTGGGCTTTGCCATTATTCCGCTTATTCATTTTGTAAGCGACAGAGAAAAAATGGGGGTGTTCGCAATATCAACTTTAATAAAAACACTTGCCTGGATTTCAGCGTTAGTTATTGTTTCGCTCAATATCAAGTTGGTAATTGAAACACTAAACAAATGGAAAGATGCATTACAGGGCAGTGAGTGGGCCTTCTATTTGTTTGTTTTGCCTGTAGTAATGTTTGTAGCCATGCTTTTGATTTATGTCATTTACTCAGCAGCTATAGGTAAACGTTACGTGCACGAAACCCGTGCACCGCACGGAAAAGCAGAAGACATTCCACAGATTACACAAAGAAAATATCAGCGCATAGCTATTTGTATAGACTTCTCTGAAAGCGATATAAAAGCAATTACAGAGGGTATTGCACACGGATCAGGGCAGACAGAGTTTCATTTGCTGCATGTGGTAGAAACTGCTGGTGCAAGAAGGTTAGGTGATGCCATTCAGGATTTTGAAACTACAGAAGATGCCGTTCAACTTAAAAAGTATGCTACGCAACTGCGCAAACAAGGCTATGTAATATATGAGCAACTCGGATTCGGAAACCCCAAAACTGAAATACCGCGAATGGTTAACGAACTTAATGCTGGATTGCTGGTAATAGGCGGTCATGGTCACCGTGGGCTTAAAGACATTATTTATGGAGAAACTATTTCCACCGTTCGACATAACGTAAAGTGTCCGGTACTGGCTGTATAAATTTTTTAAGTGAACTGGAAAGAAACAATAACCAAAGAGCTAAAAGTGGCATTTTCTCTTATCAGTCAGCCACTTTGGTTTCGAGTTGCCAAATGGTCTGTGATTATTTCGCTTGTCTGGTTGTTCAGTGAGCACTTTGTTTTTTGGATAGCCTTTTTTCTACTGATTGGTTTAGGCATAGCTTTGCATTTTTATTACAGAAAGAAAACGAATGGCTGGACCAAATCATACGGTGCCTGGCACTATGATAAAGTTTTTAATAACGAGTAATTGAATTTCATACCGCCTCTATTTCTACATTTGCCGGTGATGATTTCGAAATTCAAAGTAGGCGACAAAAAAAAATTTGAACGCACTGTGCGGGTAGAAGACACTGCTACGTTTGAAAGCGGTGTAGTGCATAATGTATATGCCACATTTGCATTAACCCGCGATGCCGAGTGGACTAGCCGCTTATTTGTGCTGGAAATGAAAGAAGAAACAGAAGAAGGCATAGGTACGTTTGTAACCGTCAAACATTTTTCACCTGCCCTTGTTGGCTATTCAGTTTTGTTCGAAGCTGTAATTGACGAATTGAACGGAAACGAAGTAAACTGCTCATTTACTGCAAAGCATAAAGGAAGATTAATTGCCGAAGGAAAAACCGGTCAGAAAATTTTAAAAAAAGATAGAATTGAAAAATTATTTGAGGAGCTGAAGAATGATTGACGCCAGTAAAATTAACATACAAAACAAGAAAGCCGGTTTCGAATTCGAAATTCTTGAACGTTACCATGCAGGTATTAAACTATTTGGTAGTGAAATAAAGTCAATTCGCAACGGAGGTGGAAGTATAAGCGAAGCGTACTGTCTGATAAACAAGGGAGAACTATTTATTAAAAATATGAATATACCTGAGTATGCTAATGGTGGTTATGCAAATCATGAAGCAGTAACATTGCGCAAGCTGCTTTTGACAAAAAGAGAGTTAGAGCGTATTGATACACGTATTCGAGAAAAAGGTTTAACCGTAATACCGCTTCGCGTTTTTATTAACGAACGAGGGTTTGCCAAAGTTGAAATAGGTATTGGTAGAGGTAAGAAAAAATTTGACAAACGCGATTCACTCAAAGCTAAAGCAACAAAACGCGAAGTGGACCGAGCATTAAAAAAGTACCGTTAGTAGTTCATTAAAACGAAAGTACCTTAAATTCGGCCCTGCGATTTTCCAGATATTTTTCTTCGCTGCAAGTAAACGTACTGCTACAATCGCATTGATTAAGAGCGCGCACGTTTCCATATTCTTTTACCACAACACGTTTTGTTATGTCTTTTGACACAAGGTAGTCGGTAATGTTTCGTGCACGTTTGCCGGTAATGTCTTTATCCTCACGACAATCTGTGTACACTCCTATTTCCATTTGTAGAGTAGGAAAAGTTTCCAGCATTTTTAAAATATTATCTAAAGCATGCTGGTTTTCGGTGCTTAATGAGGCACTTTTAAAGTCAAAGTAAATAGCCGGCATTAATCCCGAATCGTGATGTTTTACTTTTTCTAATTCAGCTTCAAAAACTCTAGTAGAAACTACTTCTTTTTCAGAAAGCATGTATGAATAGCTGAGATAACCCACGCTGGCACCGCTTGAATTTTTACTTACTTCTAAGCGATACCGTGTATTTTTATCCAGCTTAAAGTGTGTAAATCCTGAGTCGTTTGCCAATACTTTGTATTCGCGCAGTGAGCTAAGGTCTTGTAACTTTACCTCTGCACCCGGAATCGGATAACGGTTCGATTTGTCATACACCACTACTTTAAAGGGAACTTCATCAGCAGCAAGCAATAGTTTGCTAACTAGTAATACAGAAACAAGAAATAAGTTACGCATAGTTTTACATTTTATACTTTGCCTTTTAACATGGGCACAAAGCCAAATTTTTCGAACACCTCGGTTTCGAATTGGTCGGCTGCATGCTTAGTAATGCGGAGCATGTCGCAGTTTTTTTC
Organism: uncultured Chitinophaga sp.; assembly: GCA_964615305.1. Lineage (GTDB taxonomy): Bacteria > Bacteroidota > Bacteroidia > Chitinophagales > LD1 > Bog-950. The sequence goes on along the minus strand of CAZTNA010000026.1, from coordinate 23,700 downwards.
GGTTCCAAAAGGCATTACTAATACTCCTCCTACGGATAACTGAGCCAAAAGTTTCCCCGGCTTTTCAGGCACCGCTGCTGTGATTATTATTTTATCAAATGGGGCAAACATGGGCAGCCCTTCAAAACCATCGCCATAAAAACACCTTATAGACCCGGTTGCCGCATCGGTTTTCCACGAACGCAGGCTTTCTGTTTTGTTGAATGGGTGCCGGCTTAGTATTAATTCTTTTATCTGAGGAAGTATCTTCGAAGTGCGTTCATGTAAAGTTTTATGCCGTTCAATAGAATACACTTTTGCTTTTAGTAGCATAAGCACTAATGCCTGGTATCCGCTGCCCGTACCTATTTCTAGTATCTTCTCCCCTGGTTTTACTTGCAGCAATTCACTTTGCCTGGCTACTGTCCAGGGTTGCGAAATGGTTTGGCCTTGGCCTATAGGAAATGCCTTGTCTTCGTATGCTTGTGTAATGTGCAACACGGTGTCTTTACTGTCAAAAAGTAAATGACGGGGTATTTCGCTCATAGCAGCCAGTACGGTTTCATCTTTTATTGCGTGGCGGGCTATTACATGTTTTCTAAGTTCCGCGTTGTAGGTAGTTTGGTCAGTGCGCAAAACTTCTATTAATTGTTTCCGCAAACCCTGGTGGCGGTATGTATCCTCAAGATTCATTGCTGCTAAACAACTGCTAAAATCTAAACCGTACACACAGTTTTTTCACAGTTAAAAATTCAGCCGTTAGAAATAGGACACTCATTGGCCGTTTCAGCCTTTTTCTACATTTGCCGCTCTTCAAAAAACAACAGATAAAATTAAAGCATGGATAAAATAAAATTCGGAACAGATGGATGGCGCGGAATTATTGCCAAAGACTTTACTGTTCAAAATGTAAAGCGGGTAGCAAAAGCTACGGCCGACTGGATGCAAAAACAGGATAAGGATGCTAAAGTAGTCATTGGATACGACTGCCGTTTTGGGGGCACTCTGTTTGCTCATGCTGCTATTAATGTTTTTTGCCGACAAGGGATAAAGGTATTTTACGATAAACATTTTGTTTCTACACCTATGATATCGTTAGCAGCAAAAAAATTGAGCTGCGAGTTGGGAGTTATTCTTACTGCCAGCCATAACCCACCATCGTATAATGGCTATAAACTTAAATCGAAACATGGAGGACCGCTAGTTCAGAAATATATAAATGAAGTGGAAGCACTTATACCTGACAGTTTCGATACAGAAGACTTGTCACTCGAAGAGTGGGAGCAAAACGGGTTAGTCGAATTGGTTGATCTCGAGCAAATGTATTTTGACCATGTAGCAGAACACTTCGACTTAGATGCGCTGAACGAAAACTCTGAACTTGTGGTAGCTTATGATGCCATGTATGGTGCAGGGCAAAGTATTTTTCCGCGTATTATGCCTCATGCCGATTTTTTGCATTGCGAGTATAATCCTTCGTTTTACGGTCAGGCACCCGAACCAATTTCCAAAAATTTGCGCGAACTCGAAAATTATCTCCGTGAAATGAAACACGTTGACCTCGCTATTGCAACTGATGGCGATGCCGATAGAATTGGTTTATATAATGCCGGTGGAAAGTTTGTGGATGCACACCATATTATTTTACTGCTCATACACATACTGCACAAATACAAGCAAATGACCGGCAAAGTGGTTATTGCCTTTTCGGTTTCTAATAAGGTAAAAAAACTTTGCGAGCAGTATGGTATTCCTTACGAAGTAACCAAGATTGGGTTCAAATACATTTGTGAGATAATGCAGAATGAAGATGTGCTGGTAGGAGGCGAAGAAAGCGGTGGTATAGCTGTAAAAGGACACATACCCGAGCGCGATGGTATATGGGATGGCTTGGTAATAGTTGAGCACTTGGTAAAGAATGAACAAAAGCTTCAGGATCTGATTGACGAAGTGTATGAAGTGGTAGGTCGCTTTGCCTACAACCGAGATGATCTTCATCTTAAAGAAGAACAGAAACTACAAATAGTTGAAAACTGCAAAAATGGTGTGTACAAAGATTTTGGCGGCATACCGGTTAGCCATGTAGAAGATACAGACGGCTACAAATTTTACTTGCTTGATGAAGAAACTGTAATGATTAGAGCCAGTGGAACAGAACCGGTTCTTCGTGTATATGTTGAGGCATCTTCAGAAGAGCGCGTGCAAATTATTTTAGATAGAGTGAGGACTACTCTGTTAGGATAAAACCGTCAGAACTCTTATTGTTATTGTCATCATTATGAAAAGTGATGTTAAAGTCATTTTTATCGGTTTAATCACTATAGTAAGCGTTGTGATGACGAGAGCTCAAGACTCTATTCCTTTTAAAAAACGCTTTCTCGATTTCCCGGAAAAAGTTGACAAAAAGCGATTGACCGGAGTGTGTGTGGGTACGGTTGGTCTGTATTCTGCTATTATGGTAGGTGTGGGTATAGAATGGTATGGCAAACAGCCGCTCGGCAAATTTCACTGGTTTGACGATTCGCGTGAATGGAATCAAATTGACAAAACGGGGCACTTTTATGTTCCATACTTTATTACTACCGCTACTTATAATATGTTGCGGTGGAGCGGTATGAAAAACACACCGGCTGCTTTGGCGGCAGGTGCATTTGGCTTTGTTAGCCTGTCAGCCATTGAAATTCCGGATGGCATGAGCCCCAAGTACGGTGCCAGTTGGAGCGATCTCATTTTTAATTTTGGCGGTGCAGCCTTGGCCACAGCGCAATACTTAGCATGGAAAGAACAAAGAATTACTATCAAGTATTCGCTACATGCTGTAGATTATCCCAAAGGCGAGCTGCGCAACCGTGCCAACGAACTTTACGGCACCACCTTTGCCGAAAAAATACTGAAAGATTATAACGGTATAACTACATGGGCCAGCATTAATCTCTACTCATTTAACCATAATATAAAACCAAGATGGTTAAATATTGCTATTGGTTATGGTGCCGGTAATATGTATGGTGGTTTTGAAAACAAATGGGTGGATAAAGACGGAGTATTGCACGACCGTTCCGACATTAAACGATATCGCAAGTTTCTTATTTCAATTGATGCCGATTTTACAAAGTTTAATACCAAGTCGAAAGCCGGTAAAATGATTTTGGGAATACTGAATATTGTAAAGCTGCCCATGCCTGCTTTGGAGTTTAATACACTGGGTCAGGTAATTTTTCATCCTATGTATTTCTTAAATCTTGATGTTCCTTTATACTTAAGGAAATAATGAGAAAGTTTTTTGCCAACACAGCACTTAGCTTTAGTTTGGTTGCCACACTTGGCATTACTCTTCTGTTTTTTTATTTCAGTAATAATTTTCAAAAGCAAAAAAACCAACCCTTTTCGGCCATTGCTACTCAGAAATTTGATTTGACCCAGCAGAACAACATGCATACTGCAGTAGTTCTTGACTCACTGCCCATATATACAAGGCCGCTACTTCCATTTGATACTGCAATTTCTCTACTAAACCAAAAGCTACACGATTGTAAAACTGACGAAGATTCAATAGATGTTTGCGCAGCCTTTGTTTATCGCACTTTCGATTTTGGCGGTACACACCAACCTGAGTATCCGGGTGAGAAGTGGAAAAATTTTTCGTTTGAAATAATGTATACCTACGGACAGTATGACTCCGGTGGTCTTCATTGCGGTCAACGAACACGCGCTCTCGAAAAACTGCTGCAACACATAGGTTTTACTGATATGATAGAATTCAACGCGGCTAACTTGCATACTTTTTTACTGGTGCGCACCAAGCAAAACAAGGCGTGGATAGCTGATGCTTACGGTATGTGGGGGGTGCTTTTGAACGGAACTCGTGCTGACTTTGTATCTTACATACGTGCGGTGAAGCAAAACAGTAGAGCAGCACATTATTTTTCTGTGCCGTTAGTTTTTGGTCAGCCCGATGAGCTATTAAGTGAAGAAACTTTCACCGGTTTTTGGTCAACAATAAACAACGGCTTTATTGATTCTGTTTCATTGAATCCATTTTGCGATACCTGCACAGTGAAGAATTTTCATCAATGGCTTTCTAACTATTTGTTTATATCAGAAGATACTTTACAGTTTAAATATAAGCTTGCCGTGAATCGAAATTTTGAACAGTGGGCACAAACCCAAGTAGCCAACTATAGTGCTGTTTCCTTATGGGCAGCACCCAATTCTGTGGTTCCGGTAAGCTATCACACAGTGTCGGGAACAGATACCGGTTGGGCTACACGATTGATAAGTGAAATTATTACCATCAGAAATTAGACATGTGCTTGGCCACTATCAAGTAATGGGTGAAGAAAAACTCCTTCTTAATCAGTTCGGTATTTAGTAACTGCATATTGTTCTTTTGCAAAAATATGAGGTACTCATGTAAACTGTATTGATGCGGATGCAGTGCATCACCGGGTATTAGCCTAAACAAATATTTAAACAAGTTAAAATTGTGTGCATCAATACTTACCACCACAGTTCCATTTTCAGCACACAGTTCTTTCAGCTTTGCGAATCCTTTTTCAATATCGCGTACATGATTAATGCAGTTCATGCAAAATACCACATCAAATTTTTGTTCATACACAAAATCTTCCAGCAGGCTGTTATAAAAAACTGTGTTTACATAGTCTGCTTTCTTAAAAAACGGTATTTGATTTTCATATTTATCAATCAACGGATCTACAGCAGTTACTGAATTATGTGGCAGAGAAATAAACACACCGGCAGGGCCACAACCTAAGTCACAAATTTTTAAAGGATCGTCAAGATTAATGTATCGGCTTATACGTACAAGCAACTGCTGCCAGTATTGACGTTTCCATACTAAATAGTCTTTCTTGTTTTTTTTATTTAGGTAGTTTTTCCACCACCTCAGTTCAAGCCACTGCGCCAGTTTCCATTTTATATTCTTAAGTCTAAGCATTTCTTCGTCTTTATTCGGTTTGCCTAAAACTATTTCTAAAAAAAAAGAGCAGCGAATATTGGAGCTATGGGAAATAATATTTACCGGTCAACTATGTTTTAGTCTTTCTTCTTTCTATCAAGCAAACCGAAGATGCCCACAGATATACCTCCACGTGTTGCAGGAAACCCACCTTCATAACCGGTTACCTGCACATAAAAGGCGGTCTCTAAACCTATGTGCGGGTTAAAAAAATAAGCGCAACCTATCGAACCTCCAGCTGAGTAGCCGTTTCGGTTAGTAATGTGCGATTTTATCATGGTGGTGCTTACCAAATAACTGCCGTTGGCCGACAAAAACCCTTTTATTTCTTTTTTACCGAAGTAATATTTTGCCACAGGCCCTATTGCTGTTGTAAACGTAGTGGTGCTTCGGTATTCACCATCTTCGTTAGGAGCACGTCTGCTATTAATGCCAAAAGAATACCTACCACCAATACCAAAGTTTTTTACAGCAAACACACCGAACGTTGGGCTAAAGCTCATAAGAAAAGTAGTGGTTGTGCTTTGAAAACTCATGCTCATATCAGCCGTGCCGCCAAGAAATTGTTTACCTCTTTCGGTTTGTGCCGAACAATACGCAACAGATATAACAAGCAGAAAAGAAAAAATTGCTTTCATTGGTTCACTTTATGTACACTTCATATTGTTTCGATTTTATACCGTCTTGCTGCACTTTATCGTATACCTTGTTTATCATTTCAACTCTTCGTTTTTCAATAATTGCCTTCACTACGCTATTACTTACAAATTGAAGTGGGGCGGGTTCGTCTTGCTTAAACCGTCCGGCAATTTTTATAAACCACAGATCCTCATCTTTTTTAAACTCCTTAAAGTTGTCGGTATTATATAGTGATGTTACATCGTTTTCTGTAACCGGAAACGACTTCAGCAATTCAGTAATGGTGTACCACACGCCTTTGTCGAGCATGTAAGCCGGTGAAAAATCTTTTGCATAGCCCAATAATCTTTGTTCGTCTTCTTGGTCTTTGGGTTTTAGAATCCATTTACGGGCTTTATCTAAATCAGGAGCATCTTTTTTCAACTTTACAAAAAAAAGCAGATACACATCTTCATCCAGCAGAAAACTGTTTTTCATTTTTTCATAGTTTTCTGCCAGCTCTTTTTTGGTAACTGCGGTATCTAATTTTTGATAAATGAGGGCTTTCTCATACTCATATAATAACAGAGCCTCGCGATAGTCTTCTAACTTTTTTGCAATGGACATATCATCTGCATCTATATTTTCGGTAGCTTTTTGCAGCAGCAGTTTTTTGCGCGCCCATGTTCTCGCATATTCTTTCAGAACCAGTAAGCTGTCTTGGCCAGATAACCCTTTTGTGAGCGACTCTAAGTCTGATGCGTGAAGATATTCCTCGCCCACCCGGGCTATTACATCTTTATCAGGCTGCTGTTTATTTTTAAAAAACGAGCACGATGTAACGGAACACAGAAAGAGGAGAATAATAAGGTTTTTCAATGCAGCAACGTAGATAAAAAAATATCCCCCTGCAAAGGGGGATATTTTTTTTATTTTTTAATCAGCGATTTCAGCACAGCTTCGTTTACCACAATTGGGAATTTCTTTCGCAAGTCGCTTAACCATGTTTTTTCTAAATATTCCTGATAGTCGGAAACAATATAGCCCTTGGCTTCTTTCAGGCTCTTTGGCTCAGGGTTTGCAATTTGTTTTACAAGTATGAATTGAAAACTGCTGTCATTTAACTTGGTAATAGGTGTAAGCCCCTGCTTCCACTCAATTTTATCTACCACGTCATACTGTCCCTTTTCGTATTTGCCTTGAATAACCGAAAGGCGCGCCTTGGCTCCTTCTTTATTGAGTTTGGCTTTTATCTCATCACTTGTTTTTTTCTTACCGGCAAGTTTGTAGGCATCGTTACAAAGTTTTTGGTCGTTGCAGTTGAATATTTCTACTTCAGCACGGTTACCCCACATATATTTTTGTTCGTTGGCTTTGCGGTAAGTTTCTAACCCCGTTGTATCTTTTACGGCTTTGGTCCACACCTGGCGATCCATTAACTCAAAAAGCAAGATACCGTCTTTGTATTCCTTCATCAAATTTTTGAACTCGGGCTTCTTGGTTTCCAGTATGCTTTCCTCATATTCTAAGCATTTGTTGTTTACGTAAGCCTCAAAGTATTCGTTTAGTAAGGCATCTTTGCTTTTATCGGCACGTTTCTTCGAGTTTTTTTCTATGAACTCAACAAACTCGGCCTGTGTGTAGTTTTTTCCTGCCAGTGTAAAGAGAGTTTTTTTGCTAAGTAATGAACTGTCGGCTTTCCAATTTCCTTTTAGCAAACTGCTATCGGCAATTTGTGCGGTAAGTGCAGTTTTTACTTCTGGGTAGGCCACAAAATTATTCTCAGCTTTTATTCGGTTAATAAGCACCGATTTAGCTTCCTGTGAACGAGAATCTCTTTCTACTCTCTTTTTTATATCAGTTTTAGCCTCGTTAAACGGGGCTATATCGCGTTTTTCAAGACGTTTAATAATATGGTATCCGAATTGAGTTAGCACCGGTTTACTTATATCACCATCCTTAGCCAATGCAAAAGCGGCATCTTCAAAGTCAACGGGATAGCGTAGACCCGCACCGGAACCAAACCACTGCAACTCGCCACCTTTTATACGGGTAGCTTTATCATCTGACAAGGTTTTTACTGCCTCATCAAAGGTGGTTTGTCCGCTTGTAATGGCTTTATATATAGAGTCTATGCGAGCCTTTACTTCGGCCTTCTGCGCGTCTAAAGCTTTTTCAGGGAAACGCAGCAGAATATGTGCAACATGAATTTGTCCGCGTGCGGGACGGGTTTCATTTACACGCACCAGGTGGTAACCAAACTCTGTGCGCACCGGCATACTTACAGTACTTTTGGGTTGAGTATAAACTGCATTCTCAAACGGGTAAATAGTGCCAAATACCGAGAACCATCCAATTTTGCCTTCGTTGGTTTTAGCTGAAGGATCTTCAGATGTTTCTTTGGCTACTTTTTCGAAATTCTCTCCCTTATCTAATCTCTTTTTTATGGCCATAATTTTTTTGTAAGCAGCCAAAGTATCGGCTGGGTTGGCGTTTTCATCAACCTTTACTAAAATATGGCTGGCGTTTACCTCCGTTTTAGAGCGCTCATACGCTTCTGAAATCAGCTTGTCAGAAATCTCACGGTCTGTAAGGTATGACTTTGCTAACTGCTTTCTGTAACCTTCCAGTTCGGTTTTTAAACTCGAAATGGTGTCGAGTTTCATGGCTTCAGCTTCTAATACTTTTAGTCGGAAGTTTTCGTAAAGCGCCAGGTAGTCGCGCAAACTTTTTTCGCTGTAGTCGGCCTGATTGTTTACGTTGTTTTTGTTATAAACGTATTCGAATTCGTTTACGGTAATTTTACTGTTTCCGGCAGTAAAAAGCACACGGTCATCTGTTTTGGGGCCGGTTACAACTTGTGCTGCAGCAACAGGGGGTAAGGCAGAAACTGTTTTCGCTGCTCCGGTAGCAGCTACGGTTTTATTAGTTTTTTGAGCAAGTAGTGATAACGTAAATGTAACGGTGAAGAATAGAGCAATTTGTTTGTGCATTAGGTAGTTGATTTTTGAGAGCGACAAATATGTCAAGCGCATTAAAAAAGTGCGTGAAGTTAGTTTTTTTTAACAGCGATAAAACTGACGTATTCTCTTCTAAAAACGAGTACTCCGGCAAATTAGTGTAGCCGAAAGTATATACGCCTCAACTTTTTTGTATGATGCGGCTTGCATTATAGTTTACAACACCTCTAAGTGTTTGTATTTAAAAAATATCATGCAGAATGTAAAAATTGCAAGCCAGTAAACCCACTCTGCAGTCCAGATCCAAAAAGTGTTTACAAAAGACGTAGTAAAAAGAAACTGAAAATAGGCAATGTAAATAACTACAACCGCCACTTGTATTCCCAGCGCTATGTACACATCACCTAAACTAATTACACCATTAAAAATAATATTGGTAAACGACATAAGTATAAACACCACAAAAATTACAGGAACAATTTCTGTAGCCACAGGCACTAGAGTTGCATCCTGAGGGCTGGTAAATACACCAATACAAAGTTTCGGGAAGGCTACAATAATAAGGCAAGATATAATTGCAAACACCATACTTACCACACTTATTCTGCGCATAGCCAGCTTTATTCCACTGAAGTCTTTTTGCCCCACCATATTACTGATAATAGTGTTGGCAGTGCTGCCTAAGCTCCAGGATGGAATGGTGAAAAATAGAATTAACTGTCTGAAAATTGAAGATATAGCAAGTGCATCTTTGCCCAGTACTGTTTCTATTCGGGCAAAAAAATACAGCCACCCCCCAACAGCAGTCAAAGACTGCAGCATCAAAGGCACTGCCATACGGCTCATGTTTTTCATGAGCCGCCAATCAAAATTCTTAAACCGAAAAAGAAAAAATTCATGTACCCGGTTCTTGTAAAATGTACCGGCCAATAACACCAGCACGGCTAAAGTTTCTGAAATACTGGTTGCCAATCCCGAACCTCCAATACCGTAATTTGGCATTCCGAATTTGCCATACACCAGACCGTAGTTCAAAAAAATGTTGAAAAATGTCATTACAGCTACCGAAGCAGCCAATATGGGTGTGCGTCCAATACCTGAGTAAAAAGCTATAAAAACAAAACTGATAAAACTGGGTATAAGCCCCCACATGCGATAGCTCAAAAACTCTTCACACTTCTGTATTATGTCTTCGTTGGTAAGCATAAAGCTTAGAATCTGATGTGTGTAAACTTTAATAATGAGAAAAAATAAAGTAGCCACAGCCAGCATAACCAGCATGGTATTGTCAACTATGTTGCCTACTTCGTGTTTGTTCAATTCGCCCATTCTTCGGGCTATCAACATTTGTGTGCCACGTGTAAAACTAAAGCCCCCCATAAACAGCACGGAGTAGAAAATACTTGCAAAGCCAATAGCATCTAACTCTACCTTGCCCAGGTTACCTACAAAAATGGTATCAAAGACTCCATTGCATGTCCATGCTGTGTTGCCTAGTATAAGCGGCAGCGAAATGGTGAGAATTTCTTTGTATGTAGCTTTTAGTTGAGCCATTATAACAACGCGTATTGTAGATTACGTATTAGAGAGGTAAAGAAAACGAACCTTAAGATATTACGGCCATTGTAGCACTGCCTTTAGCTACGGTTATTTCTTCTCTGCCTTTTACATAGTAAATTTCTGCCTCACAGAAGTGAAACCGTTTGCCGGCCTTAACTACGCCCCCACGAGAAAAAAACTTACCTGCTATGCCGGGGTTGAAGTAAGAAACCTTAACTTCTACCGTAAAAACTTTTTGGCCATCCTCTACCAAACTATAAGCGGCAAAACCCTGCACCATATCGAGAATGGTAGAAGTTACACCCCCATGAAGCCATCCATTTTGTTGATGATGCAATTCTTTAAACTCCAGTTCGCCCTCAATATAGCCGGGTTCTATTTTGGTAATTACAAACCCCATCCACTGCATAAACTTATTACGGCTTATCATCAACTCAGTATAGGCTTTGTAATTTACGTTAAGCGGTTCTAATTTTTTCATATTTCCAAACATAGAAAAGTAAGCTGTATGTAAATGATACAGTTCAATCATTCATACAACAATTTTACATTCGCGTGGTGGCACCAGCACAAATCAAAAACTCTTTTACCAGTATAGGCGAAGTAGATGCCGGCATAACAGCGTCATCACTTACGCTAAAGCTTTCATTAAACAATCATGCGCTCCGCTATTTTGTTTTCAGTGAAACACATCAGCAGATAATTTTTTTTGGAGATTACACTTTACACCATATTAACACCAACCAAGAATTAGCAGAACGGATAGAAAAAATATTGCAAAAAGATGAAATTCTCCAGCTCCGTTTTGGCAAAGTGTTGATTGGTTTAGATGAAAAGTATTCGTTGGTGCCAATACAATTTTCATTTCTTGTAAATCGTAACGGTAAGTTGTCGCAAAAGTGTGGCGACACCGAAATAGTTTTCGCCAACCCGGAACAGACAACAGAATTGCTTAAAAGAACTTTTCCGTCAGCACAAGTAATGCACCTTAATTCTACTTATTTTCATAAGCTGAATAGTTGCCTCAGCGATACTACCGATAAGCTTTTTGTAAACGTAAGCTCAACTCATTTAGATGTTATAAGGTATGGGGCACAAATGAGTTTACTGCTCATGAACCGCTACCCATATCAAGCCGCGAATGATTTCATATATTATGTTCTGCTTGCCTGTGAAGAGTTGCGGGTTAATCGCGAAAAAACAGAACTTGTTTTACTGGGCGAAGTAGATATTCAAAGCAAAGTGTACGATCTGTGTTACCGTTATTTCCGAAGCATAAGTTTTGTGCAAAAACCAGAAGCAATAAATTTCTCGAAGGCGTTTGATATGTTTCCTAAACATTTACACTTCAACCTATACAACTTGTGACAAATCTTTCTGTAAACATCAATAAAATTGCCCTGCTGCGAAACTCACGCGGAACCAATGTGCCCGATGTGGTTCAGTTTGCTAAAGATTTTGAACGTTATGGCGCACAGGGTATTACTGTTCACCCACGGCAGGATGAACGGCACATTACTCGAGCCGATGTGTACGATTTAATGAAAGTTGTAACCACAGAATTTAACGTAGAAGGGTATCCTTCTGCCGATTTTCTCAAAATGATTTGCGAAACTAAACCTCACCAATGCACTTTAGTGCCGGATGCGGCTAATCAACTAACATCTGACCATGGTTGGAATGCAGTTGCCGAAGAAAGCTTTCTGACGGAAGTAATTTCTGAGCTTAAACGTAACAGTATTCGTGTTTCCCTATTTATTGACCCTGTAAATAAACAAATAGAAGCCGCCAAAAAAGCCGGTGCTGATCGCATAGAATTTTACACCGGACCTTACGCACATGATTTTTACAACAACAAACAAAGAGCTATACAGGCATTTGTTGCATCAGCCAAGTTTTGTAACGATATAGGAATAGGTATAAATGCCGGTCATGACCTTAATCTTGATAATCTGAAGTTTTTCAGCCAAAGCATTCCGAATTTGTTAGAGGTTTCTATCGGACATTATCTGGTTCGCGACTGTTTGTATTACGGATTAGAAAATACGGTACAACTCTACTTGCGCGAACTGAACAATTGACTTAAACCCATTTATACTTCCAAAACTGGCAGCTACCTCACTGCGGAAGCCTGACACTTGGATTGGAAGATTTATGAAGAGTCTAATCTGCAGCTAAACTTTGCCGGCTACGAGAAATACGCCTCAACTTTACAAATCTACGTCTCGCAAAATTTCAGTTTGTCAGGTTGCTTTTTATTAAACCAACTTTTACATTAGCTACGCAAATAATTTTTGAATTAAAGTATTTGTTATGCACCCTGCTTACATGTTGCTCGCCATTCCGGTTTTTTTTCTTTCTATGGGCGTAGAGTGGCTGTATGGTTATATTAAAAAGAAACAACTATACCGGCTCAACGACTCTATTACCAACCTTATGATTGGGCTTGGTCAGCAACTTTGGAGCTTAACCACTAAGGCAGCTTTGTTTGGAGTTTACGTTTGGCTATACGACAACTATTCGTTTTTTAAGATTCCTGCTACCTGGTGGAGTTTCCTTTTGTGTTTGGTGGTGTTTGATTTCTTTTTCTATTGGGCGCATCGGTGGGGGCACGAAATGAATATTTTTTGGGGCGCGCACTTGGTACACCACCAAAGTGAAGAGTACAACTTAAGTGTAGCTCTTAGACAGTCGTGGTTTCATAACATACTTGCATTTGTAATTTTTCTTCCAATACCCTGCATGGGTTTCGATCCAAAAATTTTTGGAGGAGCCGCTATAGTTCACACACTGTATCAATTCTGGATTCACACAAAAGTAGTTGGCAAACTGCATCCATGGATTGAGTATTGGCTAAATACTCCATCGCACCATCGTGTGCACCATGCCATTAATCCACAATACATTGACAAAAATCATGCTGGAGTATTTATGATTTGGGACAGACTGTTTGGCACTTTTAAAGCCGAAGAAGACCAACGCGAAATTTTTTACGGAATTACCACTCCACTAAATAGTTGGAATCCCGCTTGGGCAAACATTCATTACTATATAGAAATGATACAGAAAGCCCGCAAAATGATTTTTACCGATAAATTGAAATTGATTTTTGCTTCGCCCGGATGGCTACCTAATTATTTAGGAGGAAGCGTTAAGCTGACAGAACCCAATAAAGAAACATACGCAAAATATAATGCTGATACTAACCTGTACTTTAAAATTTATGCTGTGGTGCAATACTTCATTATGCTAAGTGGTGCTATGATGTACATGATTCACTTTAAAGATATGAGTTTGTTCTACAAAGTGGTTTTCTTTTCACTCATCATAGTTACCATGCTAATTACCGGTGCATTGTTTGAAAAAAAGCGATGGATGGTGTTTGCGGAGTACGTTCGTTTAGTATTGGTCATGCTGGCACTAAACACATTTTACTACTTCTGGCATTTAAGCTGGTTCAATATTACCATTGTTGCTTCATCTGTATTGTTCTTGATTTGTGTTGTGTTTTTCACGTATTCGTATATTGCCAATAAGAAAACAGCAATAACTGCGGCTTAAACTCAACCATTTCTCTTTAGTAAGAACAAATGCAAACGCCTTTAGCCGTTCTGCCTTGCTTTGCTATTTTCACGCTCCTGCTATACAAACTGATGATGAACAACTGTAAAAAGATTGTTGTGGTGTTCGCAGCGTTGTTTGCTTTCCACCACACACATGCCCAAACACCCAACGGTGAAACCAAAAAACGTTTCGATCAAACTGAAAAGTTTGCCGAAATAATGGGCATAGTGCGCAATTACTACACCGATACTGTTGATGAAGAAAAATTGATTGAGGATGCTATTGCAAAAGTTTTGGAAGACTTAGATCCGCATTCATCCTATGTGCGTGCTAAAGATGTAAAGAAAAGCGAAGAAGGTTTAGTGGGCAATTTTGAGGGCATTGGAATTACATTTCAGATTTTGAAAGATACACTGATGGTGCTGGAAGTAATTCCCGGAGGACCATCCGAGAAAGTGGGATTAATGGCAGGTGATAAAATACTTAGAGTAAATGACACATCAATTGCCGGAGTTAAAATTGATAACGAAAAAGTAGTTAAGAAACTGCGCGGCACCAAAGGCACCAAAGTAAAAGTTAGTGTTCAGCGGAAACGCGAGTCAAATCTGATAGACTTTACAATTACGCGCGATAAAATTCCAATCTACAGCATTACCGCTTCATACATGGCAAAGCCAGGCGTAGGTTATATACGCTTAGAGAGATTTAGCGCTACTACTATGCAGGAATTTACTCAGGCAGTAGAAAAACTTCGAGCGCAAGGCATGAAAGATCTGATTTTCGACATGCAGGGCAATGTTGGTGGTTATTTATATACAGCTGTTGATTTATGCAACCAATTTTTGGGCGATAACCAACTAATTGTTTACACCAAAGGACTACATGCACCTTACTATCCCTATTTCAGTAATAACCGTGGAGGTTATCAGCATGGCAAGTTGGTAGTTATGATTGATGAAGGCTCAGCATCAGCTGCAGAAATTTTTTCTGGGTGTATGCAGGATAATGATCGCGGACTTCTAGTAGGCAGGAGAACTTTCGGTAAAGGACTGGTGCAAAAACCATTTACACTTACAGATGGCTCTCAACTAAAATTAACTACAGCACACTACTACATTCCTAGTGGACGATGTATTCAGAAACCTTACGGCAATGGAAACAAAGATTACCGTGAAGACTACAAAGAACGTTTCGAGTCTGGTGAATTGTTTGGCAAGGACACATTTAAGTTTGCTGATTCACTTCACTTTAAAACCAATAACGGACGCGATGTGTACGGAGGAGGGGGTGTGGTGCCTGATTTTTTTGTACCGATTGACACTACCATGAACTCGCCACTGTATAATCAACTGATTAGATCGGGTGTTGAAAACAAGTTTACTCTGGAGTATGTAGATAAGAACCGGGCTGAACTTTTTGCGAAGTACCCAACACCCGATTCGTTTTTTACATGGTTCGAAGCTGATACAAATTTGTTAGGACTGTATGTGGCTGCTGCAGTAAATGATAGTGTTATCAAGCTAAAAGAAGGTATGAGTCCAAAAGGTTTTTGGCAATATTTTGGTGCCGTTAAAAACGATACGGTTGTAAACTTTGAGCGCGATTTTGCTAAGAGCGATAAGTTGATTAAAGCACGTTTAAAAGCTACCATTGGCCGAAATCTGTTTGACACCGGAATGTGGTACCGGGTTATTAACTCTACCATCAATAATGTTTACGCCACTGCATTAGAGGTGATTAGCACTCCGCAGAAGTTCGAAGTATTGAAACCTAGAGCCCCAGAGAAAAAGGACGAGCCATCAAACGGAAAGCAGAAAGAGAAATCGAAAAAGAAAGTAAAGGTTGTATCTAACACCAAGTAAAAGCACATGAACACCATTGGATTATTTTACGGAACCGACACCGGTAATACAGAACGCACCGCTAAACGCATAAAAGAACTTTTAGAAAATCACTACGGTGCAGGTAGTGTTGAACTAAATGAAATTTATAAAAAGAAAAGCGAAGACATGGCCAGGTATAATTGGCTGGTGCTGGGCATGCCCACCTGGTACGATGGTGAATTGCAAGGTGACTGGGAATCTTTTATTGATGAAATGAAAAAGATTGATTTCAGCGGAAAAACTGTTGCTTTTTTCGGGCTGGGCGATCAGTATGGGTATGCATCATACTTTTGCGATGCACTTGGAGTATTTGCCGAAATTGTAGAGCAACAAAAAGGTAAGTTAATTGGGCATACGTCAGTTGCCGGCTTTGAGCATGATTTTTCAAAAGCACAACGAGGCGATAAATTTGTTGGGCTCTGCCTAGATGTAGATAATCAGGACGACCTCACTGAGCCACGCATTCAGGAATGGATAAAGCAGATTACTGCTGAATTTGTATAACTTATTTCCAGTTTATGGAAAACAAGTTTTGGCAATACTGGAATTTACAAACCGAAGCCACGGGAAGACAGCGCTGGATTTTTACCCCACCTGCAGGAATTACTGATTGGAATACAAAAGAAGCAGAACAATTTCTAGACGAAATGCAGAAGAGTTTTGTGTTCAACAAAACAACTAACCCCAATAGCGCAGATAAAGTATATCGAAATTCTAAAACTACAACAACCAATCCGTCTGTAGCACAATCAGTTGAAGAAGGTTGTGCAAAAGCATTCTCATTTTACAGTCAACTACAGAGCGAGCATGGTTTCTTTCCGGGCGATTATGGAGGCCCGCACTTTTTGTTACCCGGCTTAGTTATTGCTGCTCATGTTACTCAGGCACCACTGCCGCATCCTCACTGTGCCTTAATACGGCAATATATGCTCAACCATCAAAATTCTGATGGTGGATGGGGGCTTCATCTGGAGAGCAGTAGCACCATGTTTGGAACTGTTCTGCAGTATGTTGCATTAAGGCTGCTTGGTGTAAGTGCCGATGAAAAAGTATTACAACAAGCCCACGAATGGATTTTAGCAAACGGTAGTGCCACATGTATTCCATCATGGGGAAAATTCTATCTAAGTGTATTAGGTGTGTACGAGTGGCATGGCTGCCATTCATTATTTCCTGAAATGTGGCTGCTACCTACATGGCTGCCTTTTCATCCGGTTAACTATTGGTGCCACGCACGAATGGTGTATTTGCCAATGGCTTATTGCTTCGGAGAAAAAGTAAAAGGAGAGGTATCTCCTCTTATTTCTTCTATCAGAAACGAACTATATCAGGTACCATACGATAGTATTGATTGGATAAAAGCACGAAATTTATGTGCGTTACCCGATTTGTATCACCGTGCTTCTCCGTTACTTAACCTATTAAATGCATGCACAAATAACTATGAAAAAACCACTGTACCATTTTTTCGAAAGAAGGCGATTAACCTTATACTAGACAAGATAAATGCTGAAGATGAGCACACCAACTACATCAATATTGGACCGGTAAATCAGGTAATCAACTCTATAGTAGTTTGGCATGCCTATGGCAAAGAGTCAAAACAGTTTATGCAACATTATGAACGTTGGTTCGACTACCTATGGATAGCAGAAGACGGAATGAAAATGAACGGGTACAATGGATCTCAGCTGTGGGATACATGTTTTGCTGCGCAAGCCGCCATTGAATTTTCTGAAGCAGCAAACAACCCGGATTCCAGAAAAATTGTTTCCGAGGCATACAATTTTATCGAACAAAGTCAGATAAGTGAAGAAGTACGCGAGTGCAAAAAATATTTCAGACATGCTTCTGTGGGTGGTTGGCCCTTTTCGACTGTTGAACATGG
Source organism: uncultured Chitinophaga sp. (assembly GCA_964615305.1). GTDB lineage: Bacteria > Bacteroidota > Bacteroidia > Chitinophagales > LD1 > Bog-950. Next base: position 6,267 of record CAZTNA010000026.1, on the reverse strand, counting down.
TTGGCCAATTACCGATTGTTCAGCCGAAGGGTTAAAAACAGCAATACAAATACACCATACAGATTTTGCTATTGAGCCAAAAATTACGGCCGAACGTTTAAAACAAGCCGCTGACAGGGTGCTCGGTTTTCAAAATGCTAATGGCGGATGGGCATCTTATGAATTAACACGTGGGGGCAAATGGATAGAACTTTTAAACCCTTCGGAAATTTTCGGTAACATCATGATAGATTACCCATACACGGAGTGCACATCAGCTTGTGTTCAGGGGTTGGCTAAATTTAATAGCGCATATCCTGATTATAAAAAACAGGAAATAGAAAGGGCTATAAAAAAAGGGCGAGATTTTATACTCAAACAACAACGTGTAGATGGATCGTGGTATGGTTCATGGGCCGTATGTTTTACTTATGGAACATGGTTTGCTATAGAAGCATTAATTACAAATGAAGGTGATTTTAATGAAGCAGATAAGGCAGTAAGTAAAGCCTGCGCGTTTTTGATTTCAAAACAAAATGATGATGGAAGTTGGGGGGAAAAATTTGACGCCTGCCTGACCAAGCAGTACGAGAACAATGAAAGCGGACAAGTAACTAATACCGCTTGGGCTGTGTTAGCTTTAATGAAGGCGGGTAATTCAAAAACAGATGCGGTAAAAAGAGGTATTGAATTTCTATTGTCGCAGCAAACAAAAAATGGTGATTTTCCGCAACAGAGTATAAGCGGTGTGTTTAATCACAGTTGCGGAATTACCTACACGGCATACAGAAATGTTTTTCCGGCATGGGCTCTTGCCCGATACTTAAAGTTTCAGAAGTAGGTTTTATTTGAATTCTTTTCAGAAATTTTTCGTTTTAAAAAATGCCGTATAGTACCCTTCATAGATCCGGGAAGCAAACTAAGCAGCGGAATCTTCACTAAAAGTTTCTGCAGCTTGAGCAGCGAAAGCACATTGTTGCAAATTTCCATTCTTTCCGAAAAAAACTCTTCACGCACCACATCTGCAATAACTACTATCCTCACTTCACGGCTTTTATTCCATGCCTCGTGTAAGTGCGCATCGCAAAACACAATAGGTTCGTTGGGTGTCCAACTCTTTTCTATGCCACTTACTTTAATTCCACATACAGGTAAACTTGCAGGAATTTTCACTGGAATATGAATTCGATACACCGCATCGGTATCGCCAAAATGAGGCTTAACCGATGTAGAGGCAGGAAGTATGCTGATAGCTAAGCCTGTCAATCCGGGAATTTTTTCAAAACAACCGTATAGCTCTCTTCCTTTCTCAATGTTTTGTTCATTTCGTTTGCCCCAAAATAAAAAGGGAGCAATTTTCCAGGCACTATTTCCTTCCACTAATTTCTGATTAAAGTAATTGTCTACGTCAATGTCTTGTTGTTGTAAATACAACGTTGTTAGCTCTTGAATTTTTTGTGAATTTGCTTTGAGTTCAACAAACCACTGTAGTTTGCCTATGTCGAAGTATGCTGGCGCATTGCCGGTATATGGAATACCCTTATATGAATACCAAATCATGGAATAGTTAATTTGAATTTTACTTTTTGCTCAACAGGTAGTTGACTGATAACTTCAGCCATTTTTTTTGAAGCCGGATGTGCTATGTCGTCTAAAGTAATGTGTATTATGCCTTCCGCACCCACTGCTTTTCGTATTCTTTCTACAGATGTAAAGTAGTTGACCGCAGTTAACTCATAACGCTGATTAAACACGTTCTCCTGATTAGGTAAAAGCTCATAACCAAGTGACACATTAAATGAAATAGAGCGAATGTTGTTTTGAAGAATGCGGATGTAATTTTTTTTCATGCCCATAAAAAAACCCCAGTCGGTCATTAGTAATGCAGCCTTGGCCGGGTAAAGTGTTTCTTTAAAATCTTCATCCCAAATAAAAATACCGCCATTGCCGGTAATCATTTGCTCCCAGTCAATTTCGGTGCCACTTATCAGGCCGATAGGCTTTCCGTTCACACAAATTAATCCGTAGTTGTTTTTTTCATTATCAATTCTGTGAAACCATTCAAGTTGCATTTTCGGAGTAATGATTTCCCGGTACTCCATTGTATTTCTCACAGAGTCACTGTTGCGATGTTTGCGCACCAACTCTATGTAATCTTCAGTAAGGCGTAATAATTTTATACCATAAGCTTCAGCAATCATGGTTTTTTTATTTCACGGATGCTGTACATGGGTTTGCCATGTTGCGACTGATAAATTTTAAAAAGATACTGCCCTATAATGCCCATGCAAAACATTAAAACACTGGCAGTAAACAATACAACAATCATTAAAGCAGCATAGCCAAACACTCCGCGGTAAAATAAGCGCTTTACCAATATAAACATGCCACTGCTAAATGTAAGGAACGAGAAAACAAAGCCGGCATAAGTCATCAACCGCAACGGGAAAGATGAATAATTAAACACTACATCGGAATACATACTAAACAGTTTAAACAAAGTATAACCCGACTCGCCATGTTTGCGAACATCATGTACCACGTCAACTTGAGCAAATGAAGATGTGTACCAATACAGCATTTCATCTAAGTAATAAAATGAACTGGCCTTTGTTTCTATTACTTTATCGCTTATTACTCTTTTGATAAGTCTGAACGAAGATCCATAGCCCGGATTTCCTTCAGCCACCACAGCTGTTTTGCGCACATAAAAACTTCCAGCGTTACGCATGGCAGAGTGTTGCTTATTAGTATAAATGCCATATACCACATCTGCATTGGTTTGCTCTTGACGTGCAATCAATTTGTTTATCTCTTCCGGTGGATGTTGTAAATCGTCATCTATCGTTATTATAAAATCACCATCACAAAAACTAAAACCGCAGAGTATGGCTGAGTGTTGCCCATAGTTACGCATAAACCTTATGGCGGTAATTTTTTCCGGATTTTCTGCTGCAATTGAATTTATTACACCCCAACTGTTGTCAGCGCTTCCATCATCAACCAATACTATTTGATGTTGAAAATTTTTAAGCGCAATATGTATTCGCTGACACAACTCAACCAGCGAATTGCTGCTATTAAAAACAGGTACTACTACCGAATATTTCAATCTACTACTCATTAGTATTCTAAAAGTAACCCCCCATCCATTACTAGGTTAGTTCCGGTAATCCAGCGCGATGCCGGGGATAGTAAAAATACAACTGCATGAGCCACATCTTCCGGGAAACCAACACCTAAAGGATACTTCGCCACATGTTCTTTCATTGTCTCATCAGAAATTTCTGCGGCAGCAGCATCGAACATAGGTGTTTTTACCATAGCCGGAGAAATACAATTGGCCCTAATTTCTTTCGAGGCATACTCCAATGCTACGGTTTTACAAAATGCTTCTACAGCAGCTTTGCTTGCCGCATACATGCTACCGCCTTTGTGCGGGTGTTGCCCGGAAATTGATGACATAAAAACAAGTGAAGCTCCCCGGTTAATTTTTTTCGATTTTAACAAAGCACCTGTCAACTCTACTACCGCATTAAAGTTAACATTCATTGTTTCATATATTTTATCGGTGGTTAAAAATGAAACCGGAAATGGTTTTACTACACCCGCACAATGCACCAACCCATCTAGTGTTGGAACTCTTTGGAGCAATGTTGACATACTCTCTTTACATAACAAATCTGCCACTACTTTAGCATGTCCATCACCTTTCATTTCGTTTAAAAGCTCGTTTAGTTTACCTTCATTTCTAGCGGTAACCAATACCCTGGCACCCATATCTGCGCATTCCTTGGCAGTCTGCCGGCCAATACCCGATGAAGCACCTGTGACCAGTACAGTTTTTCCTGAAAGATGAAAAGGGGTTGGATTCATTTAGTGTTCAATAATACACTTCTATACTAAAACAGCCAATGCGTTCGCATTAGCTGCTACACCAAAAATGAACATGGGTAATCTTAATTATTATCCGAATTCCAATTTACATCTGTTGTTTTACCTGTGCGCGGGCGCACGGGTGCGGATATTGCTTTTTTATTTTGTAACGGCAATACCTGATTAAAATCAAATGCTGGATTGGTTATTGGTTTAAAACGATGCTCCTCGTAGTTGCTAACGTTGCCGCCATGCACCTCGTTAGCTCGTATAGCTGACACGAACCATGTGAAATGTACATTAGAAGTTCCTCCTTGCATTTCTACCACATCAAAACCTTCGGCAGTTTCATTTGTTGTATAAACTCCTTTGCAGTCTCCTTTAGGCGTAACAATTACCCGTAGGGGATGTTCATTATTTACTCTAATATTTTTTGAGAGTATAGGGTCTAAAGTAACATGCACTCTACCATTTATTAACCGCGCATCACCCATATCCTGTAACATTACTTCAGGTAATTCTGGTGCTGCCATTATTCTTGATTTGCCTTCTGTATCCTGAACAATACTGCTCACAGTTCCAAAGCCAATTATTTTATATGTGGTTCCAGCTATATAAGCAGCAACAGAACTAACAGACACAACACCCGTTTGCGTATTATCTAAAGTTCCGAAAAACCCACCGTCATGATCTGTAGAACCAATATTGTCTTCACGACCCCACCCCATAGCACCGTGCCCCATACCTCCTGAGTAAGTTCCCCAGTTACCTGCAAAATTTGTTACTGCCAATAACGGTGCAGTAATGTACCAAGCTGCAAGATTATACGTTCCATTTGCCTGAAAATTACCTGCCGGTCCGTTGGTAACTCTCGATAGAATACCTTGATCAGCCCCTTCAACATTCAATAAATATCCCACATACGGGTAGGCTGTACCTATACCCACCGCCCCATTCATAAAAATACCGGCACTTCCTAAATTAGCACCGTCTGCAAAAAGAGCCTGATCCGTGGTTGGCAAAAATGGTATTCCCGCTCCTAGTCCGGCATATACACCTGTAGCAAAAAAACTATTCAACTGATCGCCAATACCCATAACCCCTGCTGCATAACCCATATTTGAATTGCCCCCTCGACCAATACCAGCCACTCCTACGTTCTCATAATCAGTAGCCACAGATATCTGGGCCGCCTGAGAATATACATTGTATTTGTTTAAATCAGCATTTCTATATACGTGTAAAAATTGTTGGGGTGATGTAATTCCTATTCCTACCCGTTGATAGTTAACGCCAGTACCGCCTAACACCATACAGTTGCTGCAATTTACTTTTGCATTATATCCAATAGCTGATGATACTTGATTTGTATAAGGTGCAAATTGCCCATCTGCCTGGTAACCCAAGAAAGTATTGAAGTTTCCGGTTGTTGAATTGTTTCCGCTCATACTGCCTATAGCTGTGTTGCCTATTCCTTGGCTGATTGATAGCGAATAAAAGCCCACCCCGGTATTTTCATTTGTAGAGTTAACAGCAGCCAGTGCGTTCACGCCCATTGCTGTATTGTGATTTCCGGTAGTGTTTCCAAGTAAAGAGTAGTAACCTGTTGCAGTGTTCTGTTGGCCAGCTGAATTGTTTGATAGACTGTAAAAGCCCAAAGCCGTATTACTTTCACCTGCTGTTACTGATTGTAGTGAAAAAGCACCAAGAGATGTATTGTAATTTCCACCAGAATTAAATCCTGAGTAGTGACCATAAGATGTGTTGAAGTTATTGTGGTTAACCTCTCCTCCCCAAATATTATTGGTCCTAAGCCTCAATGCAACATCATCAGTAGTTCCCACAAAGTTAAGTGCTGCATTTGTGGATGCGTTTCCTTGTAACTTCCAAAATACACCGCTAGAAGGCACCCATTGTGAGCCATCGTATGAAAGTATGTCGTTTGTAGAAGGGGTGGCATTACTTACGGGTACTGTTTGAATTCCTACTACTGTCGGATTTGGGTATGTACCACCTAAGTCACCTCCGGCAGCACCTAAAGGACCAGTTGGTCCGGTAACTCCAATCAACCCTGTTGCTCCGGTTGCACCGACCAATCCCGTAGCACCTTGTGCACCAGTAGAACCGGTAATTCCGTTTATTCCTGTAGAACCTGTTACACCGTTTGCACCGGTAATACCTGTAGTACCTTGAGTTCCAGTAACACCGGTTAGTCCTGTTGCTCCCGTAGCACCTTGTGCACCAGTAGAACCGGTAATTCCGTTTATTCCTGTAGAACCTGTTACACCGTTTGCACCGGTAATACCTGTAGCACCTTGAGTTCCAGTAACACCGGTTAGTCCTGTTGCTCCGGTAGAACCTTGTGCACCTGTAGGACCGGTAATTCCGTTTATTCCTGTAGAACCTGTTACA
>CAZTNA010000025.1:0-29690 GCA_964615305.1 uncultured Chitinophaga sp. | reverse complement strand
GACATTGATTTTGTGTGTGTGGGTAGTGGAATTGAACTGGCGTGTTTGGCAGCTAAATACTTAGATGAAACTATTCAAGTCAGTTATTTTAAAAATTTCGGCACAGCACATTTTCGTTATGGCGATTTCGATTTTGAATTTGTAGGTGCGCGCAAAGAGTCGTACCAGCGCGATTCGCGAAAACCTGTAGTAGAAGACGGAACGCTGGAAGACGATCAGAACCGAAGAGATTTTACAATTAACACACTGGCAGTTTCACTCAATAAAAGTTCATTTGGCAAACTGGTTGATCGGTTTAACGGAGTAAAAGATTTAGAAGAAAAAATAATTCGTACACCGCTTAATCCGGATGTAACTTTTAGTGATGATCCATTGCGAATGATGCGTGCTATCCGGTTTGCTACGCAGCTTAATTTCAAAATATTACCCGAAACATTTGATGCCATTAAACGAAACAAAGAACGCATACGCATAATTTCTCAAGAGCGAATAACCGATGAGTTGAACAAGATAATTCTTGCTCCAACACCTAGTGTTGGATTTATTCTGTTGGAAGAGTGCGGGTTGCTCGAGATTATTTTTCCTGAATTTCAGAATCTGAAAGGGGTAGAGAATTACGAAGGCAAAGGTCACAAGGATAATTTTTACCACACTCTTCAGGTGCTTGATAACATCACCAAAACTTCTAACGATTTATGGTTGCGCTGGGCGGCTGTGCTGCACGACATTGCCAAGCCACCAACCAAAAAATTTGTAGAGGGAACCGGCTGGACCTTTCACGGACACGAGGTATTGGGAAGTAAATGGGTGCCAAAAATTTTCGGAAGAATGAAACTACCCATGGGTGCAGAGATGAAATTTGTGCGCAAAATGGTTTATCTGCATTTACGGCCCATAGCTTTAACTAAAGAAGAAATTTCAGATTCGGCATTGCGTAGATTGCTGTTTGAAGCCGGTGATGATATAGAGAGGTTGCTCATGCTTTGCGAAGCTGATATTACTTCCAAGAACCGTGAAAAAGTAAAACGATACCTCGCCAAGTTTGAAGTGGTACGTGAAAAATTGAAAGAGTTAGAAGAGAAAGACCAGATAAGAAATTTTCAGCCACCTGTGTCTGGAGAACTGATTATGCAAACATTTGGCATTCCGCCTTCTAAAGAGATTGGTGTTATAAAGGAAGAAATAAAGGAAGCCATTCTTGAAGGCAAAATACGTAACGATTACAACGAGGCGTTTAGCATGATGCTCGAACTTGGTGAAAAACTTGGGCTAAAAAAAGCCTCCTAGACTTACTCTGTTACTTTACTATAGATTTCTCCGCTTCGGCTTTGTTATTTTTCAGCAACTCATTATCAGGCGCTAATTGCAGACCCTTGCCGCATGCTTCTAATGCTTTTTCAAATTGATGTAGCTGGTTATAAGCAGAGCAAATGTTATTATATGCAATGGGGTTCTTGGGGTTGTACTTCAAAATTTTCTTTGAAGCTGCAATGCATTTTTCCCATTCTTGCTGCGTGTAATAGTTGTAACTGAGGTTCACAAAGTAATTTTCATTGGGTTGCAATTGAGCTTTTGCTTTAGCTGTTTCAGACAGATTGTTTTTCAACAACTGAAACTGCGGGTCAATCTGAAGGCCTTTGGCACCGTATTCCAGTGCTTCATCAAACATCTGCATATTGTTAAACGTAGCCACTATGTTGTTATATACCAGTGTGTTTTTGGGTGAAAGAACCAACGCCTTTTTAAACTCTACAATGGCGCGGTTAAAGTCTTTCTTGTTATAGTAAGCAAACCCAGAATTGATTAAGCCCTCTGCCGTATTCGTTGGTAAATTGGCGACTAACGCAGCTTGATCGTTTATTGATGTAGGCACACGCCAGTTTTTAATAATAGCGCATACCGATACCCCGTCAACCATTACTTCATAGATAGTTCCTTTTGGTGGCCAGTGGTAAAGTATGTCGTTTGCGTACTTGGCAGATGCTTGTAATTCTATGAAGTAATCCCAGTTAGCAGAATTTTCTTCAGTAGCTACATACTGCAAACGTTGGCTGTTTGCTATCAAAAGTGAGAGTTTCTTTTGCTCCCCATACCAAAAACGCACGCGCGCTTTCTTTTCGGGTGTACCTATGCTGTCGTTTTTTTCTAACCAATTCACGGCACTCTTTACTGAGTAGCCCCAAAAATCCATTTCGTAGTTTTTAAAGCCGCCTTTCATGCCTCCAATAGCAGGGGAAAAATAAAGTCCTTGTAGCGGGTGGTTGTTGTAAATGAACATAACGGGTTCGTATAGTAACAATGCAATAACTACACACAGCCACCACCGCATAATTCTGGTATCAATGTTTTTAAACACCTGCCACCATCCCAAAGAAGCTAACACGAGTATAGATGGCACTATAAAACTTACATGCCGAGCTGCGTTGTATATGTTGCTGTGCTTGTAAACAATAGAAGCAATTGGAAAAACAATAGAGAAAAGGAGAAGAGCAAACAACACCAAGTCTTTTTTTCTCCGCTTCATAAACTTAGGCAGCATCACAAAAAACAATGCAAAACCAATAATTACAGTTAGAGGCAAAGTGATGTATAACCACTTTGGCACATAATACCAAGGTATATTATGTGTTAGCCATTTTCCTTCAAAAACTTCACTGATGTAAAAATTATTGAAGTTGCTGAAAACCGAAATTGACCGTATAGGGTTCAACAAAGGGTTATTCATAGCCCATGGCCAAAAAAGCGAAGTGCACAGATATCCTACAATAGAAATAAGCAGTGTAATACCGAAGATCTTGACAGCTTTTGTTAACGCTATTTCTTCCAATTTCATTTTCCACCATAAATACAGCGCAGTAAAACCGATGTAGTAAAAAATAAGAATAACTGCGCCCGATCGTATTGCTACTGCCATAGCAAAACTGAGCGCGAGCAAGACCGCATTTAACACCCTAACTTTAGGTAGTTGCTTTACAAAAACAGCTATCTGCCAAATACCTAAAGCAAAAACAGTTGCCAGCGGAATGTCTTTCGGGTTACTTAGTGAATAGCCAAATAGCCGAGGAGTAAACGTAACTATTACAAGTGAAAACAAAGCTGCACTCCAACTTCCGGTTATTACCTGTACTACTAAAGCAGTGAACACAAAGAGTAATGCACCGAACACTGCAGAAAGCGCGTGCTTGGCAGTAAATTCATTTGTGTTCGGGCAAAGGAAATGATGAACAGTTGCTGCCAGCAAGTCGAAAAAACCACCGTAAGCATTCATGGCAGGTTTACTTCCATTGCCTTCAGTTACATAACGCCATGTACCTGTAGAATCGAATGGAGAAACACTTGCTGTACTGTCGGTGCCCAAATACCAATTGAGTAAAGTTTGCCCGTGCTCCATGTGTTGTGGCTCATCTTCTGTTATTCCGGCATCGCAGCTCAGGTAGGGCATAGAAAACAATAGCGCAACAGCCCACAGCAAAAACAAAACTATATAAGGGTTGCTGAAGTTCCACCGGTTCATACAAGTAGTATTATATGCGTCTAAAATAAATTTTTAGCAAAACCAATAGGCGTAAGTGTAGACCGGTTACACATCAAATGCAGTAACATGTAAAGAACGAAGGCATGGTGGTAACATAAACAAAAATCCCCTTGCAGAAAGCAAAGGGATTTTGATTGTATGGTTGTATAAGCAGGAGAGTTTAGCCCTCTGCTTCTCTTTTTAAAGTTTCAATATAACCGGCACGAAGAACGGTCTGGCGTCTTTTAATACTTGGTTTAGTAAAAGTCTGGCGTTCACGTAATTGGCGAAGAATACCTGCCTTTTCGTACTTTTTCTTGTACTTTTTCAGTGCCTTATCTAAAGTGTCCGATTCTCTTGCGTCTATTATTAACATGCGTTTTAAAAATTTTGAGCGGCAAAAATAAAAACTGAATTCAGTTATCCAAACTATATGTTTCCTTTCATTATTTCTCGTGAAATCACCAATTTCTGTATTTCAGAAGTTCCTTCGCCTATAGTGCATAGTTTGCTGTCACGGTAAAACTTCTCTACCGGAAAATCTTTGGTATAACCGTAACCACCAAAAACCTGCACGGCATCGGTGGAAACCTGCACTGCAATTTCGGAAGTATAATACTTGGCAAAGGCCGATTCTTTTGTCATTTTCTTGTGCTCATTCTTTAGATAGGCGGCTTGCATGGTAAGTAATTCGCCTGCTTCAATCTTTGTGGCCATGTCGGCTAGTTTAAAAGCAATGGCCTGAAAATTGGCAATAGGCTGCCCGAACTGTTCGCGTTCTTTAGCGTACTTAACCGATGCTTCGTAAGCTCCTTTGGCTATACCTAACCCCAGGGCAGCAATCGAAATTCTGCCGCCATCTAAAATCTGCATGGCTTGTTGAAACCCGGTGCCAATTTTAGATTCTCCACCTATAACATTTTCATCGGGTACAAAACAGTCTTCAAAGATTACTTCAGCTGTTTCGCTGGCACGCATGCCTAATTTGTTTTCTTTTTTGCCGGCTTTTAATCCTTTAGTGCCTCGTTCAATAATAAACGCAGTCATACCTTTGGTATCGAGCAACTCACCGGTGCGCACAATAGCTACAACTACATCGCCTGTTGCTCCGTGGGTTATCCAGTTTTTATTGCCGTTTAACACCCAACCGCCATCTACTTTTTTAGCAGTTACCTTCATTCGCATAGCATCGCTGCCGGTGTTAGCTTCCGTAAGTGCCCAGGCACCTATCCATTCACCGGTTGCCAGTTTAGGTAAATATTTCTTTTTCTGCTCTTCGGTACCATGGTAGTAAATATGACCTGTGCAAAGCGAATTGTGAGCAGCTGTAGAAAGCCCAATGCTTCCGCACACTTTGGCAATTTCTGAAACAACAGTTACATATTCAAAGTAAGTAAGTCCTGAACCGTTGTATTTTTCAGGAATATAAACTCCCATAAATCCGAGTTCTCCCATTTTATGGAACAAGTCGCGAGGGAAAGTTTGTGCTTCGTCCCATAGCATGATGTTTGGACGTATTTCACGCTCCGCAAAATCGCGTACACTTTGCGTTATCATCTGTTGATTTTCTGACAGTTCAAAACTCATTCCAGCTAACGGTTCATTGGTAAGGGTAGCGGCCATATTTGTTTGCTTTTTTTTGTGCGGGTGTGAATATAGAAATTTTACCTGCTGCCTAAGGCTGATTTAGTAGATTATACTGCTCACAATTTTTTGAGAATAGGGCTCAATTACATTTCTGCCATTAAGAAAATTCAATTCAGTAATAAAGCTAAACCCGGCAATGTTTCCTCCTTCGGCTTTTACCAATTCAGCGGCAGCCATAGCGGTGCCTCCGGTGGCCAGCAGGTCGTCATGTATCATTACATTCCAGTTAGGTTTTACCACTCCTGTATGAATTTCAAGAGTGGCAGTTCCATACTCTAAATTGTAAGTATAAGCACGTGTTTGTGCAGGTAACTTGCCTTTTTTTCGTACCGGAAAAAGCGGGATGTTTAGCTTTTGAGCAATGAGAATTCCAATAAAGAATCCTCTGCTTTCTATGGCACAAATTGCATCTACTTTTCCGTGGTTGTGCAAAAATGTATTGATGATGTTTTCTGCTATTTCATCGCAAAGTTTTGGGTCTAAGAAAATGGGAGTAATATCTTTGAACTGTATGCCTGGTTTCGGAAAATCAGGTACGTTTCGTATAGTAATTTCTAGTTTTTGTTGCAGGGTCATGCGGCAAACATGTAAAAATTCGCTTAACTTGTTTCTTCAGCCAACCCGTTATACTCCTTTCCCATAAATTACACTCAATTTCTGGATTGGAATGTAATACATGGTTTATTTGTTATAGGAGAATCTCCAAGCCCTACTCAAAAATTCTATTTTCGACCCGCTGTGAAATACCTGCAAGAATACTGGGCTAAACTGGCAGAGCGTTACCCATTTTTAATAGACGCACTCGTTAAGGCAAAAACCTTTACTTTGCCTGGGTTCGATGGTATTGCTGTTTACGAAGTTTATAAGTTTTTTATTGCCGAAATACGAGCTAACTCATTGCCCACGCGTAGCAAAGCTATTGCCTTCAGTTTCTTTTTAGCCATTTTCCCGGCCTTGGTATTTGTTTTTTCTCTCATACCGTATCTACCATATTTTAATGATATGGATGTTAAAATTATGGAGTTTCTGAGGCAAGTTTTACCTAATAAAGAAACCTTCACTTTTATCCAGTCGTTTTTAGAGCCGCTACTTCGTGATCTTGCCAAACATAAGAGAGGAGGGCTTTTGACAGGTTCGGTGTTGTTGGTTCTGTTTTTAACCAGTAATGGAGTAATGGCCATGATGAGCTCGTTTGATAAGTCGTACGATCACTATAAAAAACGCAATGCCATTCAAAGCCGCTTAGTAGCTTTACAAATTACCATGCTGCTGGTGATATTGTTTATTTTTTCGTTAGGCCTTATTATTCTAGGGCAAGACCTGCTGGCATTTGTGTTCGATGTGTTACGAATCAAAAGCAAGTTTACTCACTTGCTACTTAACTTGATTAGATATATCCTTATTCTGCTCATGTTCTTTTTTGCTATTTCCCTTATTTATTACTATGGCCCTGCAACTAAAAAGAAGTATAAATTTATTTCTACCGGAGCAACCGTTGCTACTGTATTGTCAATTCTGGTGTCGTTCGGGTTTTCGTATTGGGTAAGCAACTTCAACAAGTTGAACGTTATCTTCGGCTCAATAGGTACCATCATGTTACTCATGATTTGGCTAAACTTAAATTCGTTCGTATTACTTATTGGCTATGAGATAAATGCCAGCATCTTTTATAACACCAGTTTACGTACTCGTGAATTAGATGTAAAAGACGTTGAAAAGCAGTAAGACTTTATTGAGTTGATAACTGTTATCTTCTTTACTATATTCGCGCTTCGATGGAAATAATCCTTCGTTCTGCAAAAATTATTGATGCCGGTTCCGGTTATCACAATCAAGTAAAAGATATTTTAATTTCTAACGGTGTTATCAGCAAAATTGCTGCAAATATCAAAGCACCGGCAAAAGCCAAAGAGATAAAAGCGCAAAATTTACATGTTTCGCTGGGATGGGTTGATATGAACGCCACTTTTGGTGACCCAGGTTTTGAACAGCGAGAAACGATTGAAACCGGATGCCATGCAGCGGCTGCCGGTGGCTTTACTCATGTTTGCGTTATGCCCAATACTAACCCGGTGGTGCAGACTAAAACGCAGGTGGAATACTTGATAAAGAAATCGGAAAACCTAATGGTGCAAGTACATCCGGTAGGCGCTTTAAGCGAAAACACAGCCGGAAAAGAATTGGCTGAGATGTATGATATGTTTTCCGCAGGAGCAATTGCTTTTGGTGATGGTGCAAATACTAATTTGAACGCAGGTATTATTGAACGGGCATTGTTGTATGCAAAAGCATTTGGTGGGTTAATAATTTGCCAGGCAGAAGAAAAGAGTATTTCGAAAAATGGAGTAATGAATGAAGGAGAATTGAGTACCCGAATGGGTTTGCCGGGCATTCCTGCTTTAGCTGAGGAGTTAGCTACGGTAAGAAACATTTACCTCTTAGATTACACGCAATCAAAGCTGCACATGCAAAATATGTCACTAAAAAAGTCTGTTGATTTATTGCGTGCCGCTAAAAAGAAAGGCCTAAACATTACAGCTTCTGTAAATGCCTTTAATCTGCTGCTTACAGAAAAGATAGTTGAGGGGTACAATACAGCAGCAAAGCTTAATCCTCCGCTTCGTAGTATTGATGATGTTAGTGCATTACAAAAAGCAGTAGCTGATGGAAGCATTGATGTTATTGTTTCAGCCCACCAACCACATGACGAAGAAGGGAAAAAGTTGGAGTTTGATAAAGCAGAGTTTGGGGCAATTGGTTTAGAAACTTGCTACTCAGCAGCCAATACAGCTTTAATAGGCAAGGCAGATACGGCTGTTATAGTTGCAGCACTAAGTAACAATCCACGCAAAATACTCGGTTTAGAAACTAAAGTAAAAGAAGGTGCTGCGGCTGATCTTACTTTGTTTAACCCTTACATGGAATGGGTATTTAATGAAACTCACATCCGTTCTAAATCTAAGAATACGCCTCTTTTAGGCATGCGTTTTACCGGAAAAGTTTTAGGAGTAATAAAAAACGATAGATCTCAGCTTTACTTTTAAGCTAGTTAGCAATGATCATTTTGTTCATAACCTAGCATACGATATTTCGCAAAGCCAGAAAACTTTCTATTTTCGGAAACCTCTAACCAAAACCAATACATGGAAAAAGTTCTACCACTTTTGTTTTTTGCATTAGCTTTTGCAAGCAACGCTTTTTCACAAGCATGCACCACCACAAATGCCACTACCTGCGACTGCAAAGACGGTTCTTCAAATTGTGACTTGTTGCCTAACATCACACTAGCCGAGGAGCCTTTATTGGTTCCGGGCAACAATGGTGTAATTGAGTATTCGCAAAACGGCAATGGAGCAGAAGACGGAAGATTACGTGTTTCCGTATCAACACCCAACATAGGTCATGGTCCGCTTACCGTGCGCACTACAAGCCGGTTTGTTTGCGGACCCGATACGTTTACATCAAATCCTGGAACTTGTCAGGACGGTAGTTCACCTCGCCAAATGGTAGTGCAGCGTGTTTACCATAAAAATGGAAACACCATGACTTACTACGACCGCGATGCCGGAACTATGACTTACCACCCTACACACGGTCACATGCACGTAGATGACTGGGGTATTTACACTCTGCGCAAACGCGATACAACCATTGCAGACCCTATGCAGTGGCCTATTATTGGCCAAGGAGCGAAACTTGGGTTTTGTCTCATGGATTATGGTGATTGTACTTATTATAGCGGTCATTGTGAAGACAGTGCAGGAAACACCTTGCTAAATGGCGATTTTCCTAACTGGGGATTAGGTGGAGGAAGTTACAACTGTTCGCCTACTGAACAGGGGATTTCGTCAGGTTATACCGATATATACTACCAGTATTTAGATGGTATGTATATTGATTTACCTCCTACTACTTGTAATGGCGACTACTATATTGTTGTAAAAATAGATCCACATGGTTACTTTCTTGAGGAGAATGAAAACGACAACGTTATAGCCATTCCTTATGTACTCACCAAACAGTTAACAGGGTCTTCTGCTACAGCTATGGCATCAACTCTAAGCCCATGTGAGGGCGCATCGGTTACACTAACTGCCAGTGCGGGTAACAGTTACTTATGGAACACAATGGATACTACACAAGTTATCAGTGTTTCAACTCCCGGAGATTATTCAGTTCAGGTGGCATCGGAGTGTGGAACAGCTACCAGCCAGATAATTACCATTACTCCAGTACAAAATCACATAGATAGTGCTCATGGATTGACCATTTGTGAAGCAACACCTATCACACTTAATGCTTATGGCACAGGAACCATGTATTGGTTCGACTCTTCTGCTGCCGGTAATCAAGTGTTTGTAGGTGATAACTTCAACACCGCACCCGGCTCAACTATCACATACTACGTTGAATCACGCGACAGCGTGTTAGGTGTATCGGCACATGTGGGGCCGGTTGACAACACAATAGGTAGCGGTAGTAATTACAACAACAACCAGTATCAGATTTTTGATGTAATGAAAACAGTAGTTTTAAAATCGGTTAAGGTTTATGCCGGCTCAACTAGCGACCGTACAATTGAGTTGCGAAACTCAGCAGGAACGGTGCTGCAAACATTAACTCAAAATATAGCGCAAGGCACACAAGTTGTTAACCTTAACTTCACTATTCAACCGGGTACCAACTATCAGTTAGGGTGGGATGGGACCACTCCTGACTGGTACCGTAATAGCAGTGGAGCAAACTACCCGTACACAGTAGCCAGTTTAATTTCAGTTACAGGAAATAGCGCCAATGACCCTGTTCGTTGGTATGCATATTACGATTGGCAGGTAGAAGAACCAGCAATTGCATGCACAAGTCCACGAACCCCTGTTACTGTGAGTGTTTCCGGTAATCCTGTAGTTTCGTTTAGCGGTTTAAGTAGCCAATATTTTAATACAGATGCTGCTGTAACGTTATCCGGAACACCTGCCGGTGGCACTTTCAGCGGCACAGGTATTAATGGAAATACATTCGACCCAGCAGTTGCGGGTGTAGGAGGTCCATACACCATTACATACAATTATACTGATGTTAATGGCTGTTCTGCCAGCAGCACTTTTGATGTAACTGTTGTAGAAGATGGGTCTATTGATGTAAACAATATTGATGGTATTAGCCGTGTAAATATTTTCCCTAACCCAAGTAATGGAGAGTTTGGTGTTATGATGCATGCAATTGACACACGTAAAATTGACATGGTGGTTACTGATGCTACCGGAAGAAAAGTTTTTGCTGAAAGCAACTTGTCGGTAAATGGAACTTCTGCTAAAAAGGTAAACCTAAAGAATGCTGCTAAGGGAGTTTATCAACTAACTATAACATGTGACAAGCAAAGCAACAACTACCAAATTGTTGTGAAGTAATCACTCTACAATAAACCAAGGATTAAGCAGGTTCTCTTTGTTATAATAGAGAGCCTGTTTTGTTTCATGATTAGTCACTTTTCGTCCTGCATACAACGCTACGGCATGTGCAGCAGCCGTATCCCACTCCATAGTGGGCCCAAAACGCGGATATACATCAGCACTCCCTTCTGCTACCAAGCATAGTTTTAATGAACTGCCAGATGAGTTAAACTCCACTTCTTTGCCTTGTGTTTTTAAGCTATCTACAAACTGTAAGGTTTCTTCACTAAGATGAGAACGGCTGCCTACTACAATTACTTTTTCTTTAGTAGTATAGTGAGCTCCGCCATTAATTTTTGCTTCTGGAGTTCCGTCTTGAGATATAAAAGAACCTAAACCTTTAACACCGTAATAAGTTTTGTTTTGTGCAGGTACATGCACTATACCAACAACCGGTATTCCATCTTCTACTAATGCAATATTTACAGTGAACTCACCATTTTTTTTAATAAACTCTTTGGTACCGTCAATAGGGTCAATCAGCCAAAATTGTTTCCAGTTTTTGCGCTCAGCATAAGGTATAAGTTTAGCCTCTTCAGATATAAAGGGTATTTCGGGATACAGTTCTAATAATGCTTCAAGTATAACAGCATTAGATTTTTTGTCGGCTTCTGTTAAAGGCGACTTATCGTTTTTGTATTCTACCTCAAAATTATGCTGGTAAATTTCCATAATGGCATCACCGGCTTGTCTCGAAACAGAAATCAGCTTTTTAACATCAACATTGTTGTAGAACATAATCAAGAGTTAAGCAACGCAATACAAGTTTGCAAACTGTGACGCCAGTAAGGTATCTGAAAGCCAAAAGTTTCTTTTACTTTCTTTTTATTCAACACGCTGTATTTGGGTCTAGTTGCCGCTGTAGGATATTGGGAAGTATCAATTGGTTTTATATGAGTTTGAAGCCCTGCCAAATCACGTATGGCTATAGCAAAGTCGTACCAGGTGGCGGAGCCTTCGTTGCTATAATTGTAAAAGCCCGGTTTCCACTCAGGTAATTGTACTATGTGAAGAATGGCTGAAGCTAAATCACGCGCATACGTAGGGGTGCCGGTTTGGTCGGCAATAATATTTAGAGTGTCGCGCTCTTTGCACAATTTTAAAATGGTTTTTACAAAGTTGTTGCCATAGTTAGAATACACCCAACTGGTGCGAAGTACAACAGCATTTTTATCTTGCTCTAACACGGCTTCCTCACCCCGCAATTTACTGAGGCCATACACTGAAAGAGGATGCGGTGTTTCTGTTTCTGAAATTGGAACATGCGCAGTGCCGTCAAAAATAAAATCAGTACTGATGTGAACCAAGCGGCAATTATACTTTGCAGTAGCAGCGGCAATGTTCTGCGCTCCTTTTTCATTTACATTAAAAGCAATTTCTTTTTCCGATTCAGCTTTGTCAACAGCAGTGTATGCCGCACAATTTATGACTGCATAAAAATTTTGAACCGAGAATAATGTTTCAATATCCTTTACTGAAGTAATGTCGAGATCAGAGTGCTTGGCAAATACGAAACTGTAAGACGAAAGCAGCGGAGCAAGTTCTCTGATTTCATTACCTACTTGTCCACTGGCACCTGTAACAAGAATTTTATTCATGTTACTCAAAGTTGTTTACACAATTTTTGAAAGATGGCAATGCATTATCTTTCTCTGATACCACTATTTCATGGGCTTTTAATTGCCAGTCAATATTTAGTTCACTGTCGTTGTACATGATTCCTCCCTCGCTGTCTTTAGAATAGTAGTTGTCGCATTTGTATTGAAAGATACATTGATTGCTTAGTACTGCAAATCCGTGAGCAAAACCTCTTGGAATAAATAACTGTTTTTTGTTTTCTGCAGTTAGTAATACGCTATAAGACTGTCCAAATGTTGGTGATGATTTTCGGATATCAACCACTACATCTAACACCTCACCCTCTACTACACGAACCAACTTAGCCTGTGCCATGGGATTTAGCTGGTAGTGGAGCCCGCGTAATACACCGCGCTGAGATTTAGACTCATTATCTTGCACAAAAGCGGTTTCTATGCCTGCTTCCGTAAACGTCTTTTGATTAAAACATTCGAAAAAGTAACCACGGCTGTCAATATAAACGCGAGGTTCAAATATTTTTAGACCATGAAAGCCGGTTTCAATAAAAGGCATTAGGTAAATTGATGTGTAACTGTGGCTAAAGTAATTTTTTTGAAATAGGAGAAAAGCAGTTACACGAGTGTGCGGTTGAGTAATTTATCGTAGTCTAGTATTTTGCGTAGGTATTTTTCACCAAGTGAATTTTTAATAGCCTCAAGGTGTTTGCTATTGTGCAAGTCGGTGCCAATAAAATCTACCATTTGTTCGTCTATCATTTTTTCGGCAACAGCCCTTGCGGGTTTACCATACTTGCCTGCCAGCGACATCAGATTGATTTGAAAGTAAACACTGCGGTCTTTTAGCGATATGTATTGTTCTAAATTTTTTTCGTAGTAGTAAGGGTAGCGCTCAGGATGAGCCAGTATAACTCGGTAACCGGCTATCTGAAGTTTGTAAATGAGATCACTCACATTATTTGCCTTGGATAAATAGGAAAGCTCTACAAGTATAAAGTTTTTACTGCCTATGGTTAGCAAGTCTTTTTTTTCTATTTTTTCATACATAGATTCATCGAGATAATATTCTGCAACAGCATCAAACTCTATATTTATACCATGCTTTTTTATGGCTTCGCGCACATTGTCTCTTCCATCTAATATAGTTTGTGTTGAATTATTAAATCCATCGCTTACCACGTGGGGAGATGTAATAATCTTCTTCAATCCCAATTGTTCAAACTCTTTCAAAATAGCTATTGATTCGTCCATGGTTTTTACACCATCATCAATGCCGGGTATTAAATGCGAATGTATATCCACCGCCATTTGACTAAGATCCGTTAATGGCAAATGATGCGGCTCATCTTGCTTTGCTCCTAATAGTTGTTTTATAAAGTTTATCACGCTGTGAAAGTATAAGTGAACGGAAATTTAGTGCAACGTTTAGGTGAATGTAAAAAGTCTAAAGTATGTGAAAGCAATAATTATCTTTCTTGTAAACCGTTTGATTTGCTTCGTAGTATATAGCGTATGAAGCAATCAGTAATTTGTATTTTGTTTTTTGTTCTATTAAGTTCATCATCCTGTAACTTTAAAAAGATGGTGGTAAAGTCTTATGCACGGCATATCAAGAAAGCCCCCTTTGATGCCATTATTGTGCCGGGCTATCCATACAAAAGTTCCGGCAGAGACACCATGCTGGTAAATTTTCGTTTGTACTGGGCTAAAGAACTGTATGATAAAGGGCTAGCAAAGAACATAATTTTTTCCGGTGCAGCTGTTCACACACCCTATATTGAGGGAACTGTAATGAAAATAATGGCCGACTCGCTGGGAATCCCATCTAATCACACTTTTTCTGAAACCGAAGCGCTTCACTCCATAGGCAATGCACACCTTGGAAAAAAAATGGCGAAGAAGCTAGGTTTTAAAAAAGTAGCTGTGGCTACAGATCCTTATCAGTTTACTTATATGACTGCTTTAATGTGGTTTTCGGCACCGGGAGTGCCGGTACTTAGTTTTCCGATGGGCAGCGATACAAAATATATAACACCGTTGCCGGCAATTAACGATAGTGCCGCATTTGTAGCTAAGTTTGTGCCTTTGAATGAAAGATAGTTTATGCCTTTAAATTCAGTGGTAGCAAAACTTGCAGCAAGTTTTCTTGTGCCTTCTATATATAAGGAGCAACAATCGGCCGTAAGCGTACAGGAGCAATTGTTAATGCAATTAATCTCGGCTGCGGCAACAACTGATTTTGGGAAACAACACGGCTTTAGTTCTATCAAGAGCTACAACGATTTTAAGAGATTAGTTCCCCTTCGCGACTATGAAGATTTGAAAGATTACATAGAGCTTATTGCTGATGGCAAAAACAATGTTTTGTGGAATGGGCTTCCGCTGTATTTCTGTAAGTCGAGCGGTACTACATCAGGCACCAAGTATATTCCGGTAAGTCGGCAGCAAGTTAACGAAATGATACGTGCCGCCCGCAATTCTTTATTGCTCTACGTGTACGAAACAGGTTGTGCAGACTTTTTTAATCACAAAATGATTTTCTTGCAAGGATCTCCGAATCTTGAGAAACATGGTCACATCCCTGTAGGCAGACTTAGTGGAATTGTTCACCACCACGTGCCATTTTATGCAATGAAAAATCGCATGCCTACTTATGAAACTAATTGTATAGAAGATTGGGAAACAAAGGTTGAAACTATAGCGCACGAAACGTTGAAAGAAAACATGAGTTTAATATCGGGTATTCCTCCCTGGGTAGTTATGTATTTCGAAAAGCTACGGGAACTCACCGGCAAGGAGTTTATAAAAGAGGTTTTTCCTCAGTTTTCACTTTTTGCATATGGTGGGGTTAGTTACGAACCATACCGTAGTAAAATAGAATCGCTTATTGGATTTAAAATAGCTTCAGTAGAAACATACCCGGCCAGCGAAGGTTTTATAGCTTACCAAGACAAACAAACCGAACAGGGATTGCTGCTAAACGTAAATGGTGGAATTTTTTATGAATTTATTAAAGCTGCTGATGTACTTACTGATAGCCCGGAGCGTGTTTCACTTCGCGATGTAGAATTGGGAGTAAACTATGCGCTTGTTTTAAATACCAACGCAGGCTTGTGGGGTTACAAAATTGGCGATACCGTAAAATTTGTTTCGCTCAACCCTTACCGCATTGTTGTAACCGGCAGAGTAAAGCATTTTATATCAGCTTTTGGAGAACACGTGATTGCAGAGGAAGTAGATACGGCAATTATGCACGCTATGCGTCAGCTACACGCAGGGGTTACCGAATTTACTGTGGCACCTCAGGTAAATCCGGCTGAAGGACTTCCATATCATGAGTGGTTTATTGAGTTTAGCCATGAACCTCATATTATGCACGAGTTTGCAGAAATAATTGATCTTACTTTGCAAGACCATAACTCATATTACAGCGATTTGCGCAAAGGCAATATTCTGCAACAATTGAAAATCAGAAAACTGAGGCCAGGTGCTTTTATTGACTTTATGAAAACTGAAGGTAAGCTAGGAGGGCAAAACAAAGTTCCACGCCTTACTAACAACAGGGGTATTGCTGACAAGTTAGAGCAGTATTGCTTTAAGTAGTAATACGGTGAACCATAGATCCCTATCTGAGTTTGTTCAGCATTAGCAATGCCCTCTTTTTCTATTTTCGGCACCCGTCATGATTTCAAAGTTCAGCATACAACAAATAACCGATACCGCCCAAGTTGAAGATGTGGTGGGCGAATTTGTTACCCTGAAAAAACGAGGGGCTAATTTGTTAGGTCTTTGTCCATTTCACAATGAAAAAACACCTTCGTTTAATGTAAACCCTGCCCGCAATATTTATAAATGTTTTGGCTGTGGTAAAGCCGGTGGACCTGTTCAGTTTTTGATGGACTACCAACAGATGACCTATCCTGATGCACTTCGCTATTTGGCTAAGAAATACAACATTGAAGTAGAAGAAGAAAAGGTGAGCGATGAAGATAAACAACGCGAACAAGAGAAGCACAATCTGGTAGAAAGTATTCACATAGCTAATGCTGCCGCCCAGAAATACTTTACCGACTACATGCTGCAGAACGAAAATGGAAGAATTGGCCTAGCATATTTTAAAGAGCGCGGATTTCTTACACACACTATCGAAAAGTTTCAGCTTGGTTTTGCGCCCGATGCGTATGACATGTTCACCAAATACGCACTAAAGGAAGGGTTTCAGTTAGAAGTATTGAAAAAAGCAGGCCTTACTTCTCCTAAAGAAAACAGCACCATTGATTTTTTTCGCAACCGGGTAATGTTCCCTATACACAATATGACTGGCAAGGTGGTGGGTTTTGGTGGGCGCATAATGGTAAAAGATGAAAAAGCACCCAAGTATGTAAATACGCCTGAGAGTGAAGTTTACCTCAAGAGCAAAATTTTGTATGGAGCCTATTTTGCAAAAAATGAGATAAGGAAAAAAGATGAATGCCTGATGGTGGAAGGTTACACAGATGTTATATCCCTGCACCAGGCCGGAATAGAAAATGCGGTGGCTTCTTCCGGCACATCGCTTACAGTTGATCAAATACGGCTCATAAAACGTATTACGCCTAATATCACTATGCTTTATGATGGTGACAATGCGGGCATTAAAGCCGCGTTGCGCGGTACTGATTTGATTTTAGAAGAAGGCATGAATGTGCGTATAGTTATTCTGCCTGATTCCGAAGATCCCGATAGCTATGTGCGAAAGACAGGAGCCGAGAACTTTTACTCTTACATCAATCATAACAAAAAAGATTTAATCTCTTTTAAAACGCTACTGTTTGCCGATGAAGCGCGCAGAGACCCGATTAAAAAGGCGCAGTTGATACGCGATGTGGTAGAAAGTGTTGCAAAAATACCCGATGCCATTCAGCGATCGGTTTATACCAAAGAAACCAGTCAACAGTTTGAAATAAGTGAGCAAATTATTATCACCGAGGTAAACAAGTTACGTAGAAAGAAAGCTAAAGAAGCACAAACGGCTGACGAAAAGAGTGCAAATGTTCAAACTCCGGAACAAACACATGAAGAGGTGTTACTGAAACAAGGACACACCGAACAATTACAGTCAACCACATCAACCTTATCAGTTTTAGAAAAAGATATTGTTCGCATTCTTATTGAATTTGGAAACTGGAGTTTAGAAACCGAAACAGAACCGGTTACAGTAACAGCATACGTGTTAGATGATTTAGAAGGAATGGATGTAGAAACACCGGTTTATAAACCGCTATTTGAGTTGATAAAGCGAGATTTTTCGATGGGGGAGGTGCATGAAGAAAAATACTTTACTACACATCCTGATTCAGAGATATTGAATATGGCCGTTGAAATCTTAACACAACCGTATTCCTTGAGCAACAATTGGTGGCAGAAGTATAAGATTGTAGTGCCCGACAAAAAAATGGTTTATGTCAAGGATATTCAGTCGGCATGTTTACGGTTTAAGCAGTACAAAAACCTGGCTGAACTCAAAAAAGTTGAAGAGCTGATTAAAAATGTAAAAGACGACACAGAAATGATCCGGCTGATGAAAATTCACAAACTGCTTACTGAGCAGAAAAAAGAATTTGCATTGACCGCAGGCACTGTAATTTATCGCCCCAATCTGTAAAGTAAACTCGGGAGGTAGATTTTTTCTTTAACCGAAACCCAAAGCAAAAAGAGCTGACACGTGTTCGGGTCAGCTCTTTTTGTTTTGCTTGAAGAATTTTTACTGAGCCGGTGCTGCCGGTTGTGGTTGAGGTTGTTGCTGAGCCGGAGTAGCACTAGGGGTAGCTGTTCCTGGAACTGTGCCAGTGAAAGGTTGGCTCATTTGCATTTGCTCAACTTCTGATTTTGGTAATGCTTCAGTCTTTTTAATGTTACCCTTGTCAACAAAGAATGAAGTAGAAATACAAAGAACAATTAAAGCCACTGCAAACCCCCATGTGAGTTTTTCTACTACATCAGTTGAGCGCCTGGCACCTAACAATTGCTGGCCAACACCACCCATAGTAGCATTTAAGCCGCCACCTTTAGGGTTTTGAATTAAAACTACCGCACCTAAAAGCACACAAACTATAATTACTAAAATGGTTATAAACGCGTACATGATTACAAAAGGGTTTTTAAATAATTTATTCGGGCGGCAAAGAAATCATTTTTTTCGGGATAGAGAATAGCTAGTTGATTATAACATTCTATGGCCTTCGTATATTTCTTTTGCTGTTCTAAAATCTTAGCCATAGTTTCGGTAACCGGTGCTTTTAAAGTATTAGATTTTACTGCAGATGGTTTGGTTTTTTTTCTTTCAATCTGCTCTTCAATAAACTTATCAAGCCCTTTGCTGTAGTGTGTCTCTTCCTCTACCAGTTCTTGCAAATCAAGTGGTATGTTTGAGAGGTAAAGTTTTTCCAGTTCCTCATCTAATTTTTCGGTTTCGGGTTCTTTTGCTTTGAGTTGTTCATGAGCATCCGTATCTACCGTTTCAGTAATTGAAAATGCCTGTAGCCATTCATCAAAAGTATGTAACAAATGTATGTCAAATACAACTTCTGTTTCATCTATAATACTAGTTACAGGTTCTTCAAACACATCATTTCTAGTTAAAGATGTTTCTTCCTGTTCTATAATCTGGGGCACCGATATTACTTCAACATTATGTTCAGTTGTAACCTCTTCAATTGTATTTTCAGCAAACTTTTCAGCGTCTTTTACCGAGATAGTTTCCTGAACCGGGTCAACGATTTGTTCAACTTGGAGGGCAGGCAATTCAGATGTTGTGGTTGCCGCCTGTGTTACCTGGTTAGCAAGAGTTTCTTCATTAAAAACCGAGTAAAGTAAATCTCTGTCTTGGGTATACAACGCAGCAAGCTGAAGTTGTTGATCAAATTTGTGGTTGCCTTCTAACTGATATTTTTTTGCCAGCAGCAAATGCGCCTGCTGAAAGTAGGGGAACTTTTCAATCATAGTTTCTAACTCTGATGTTGTAAAACGGCTGAGCGAAACCATAAAATTTTGTTTGGTTAAACTATCCAGCATGTTTACCACTTTACTAAAGCCTTTTGAAAAATATCGTCCACCAACTGCGCATTAATTTCGTTTATCAGGCGTTCTTCAACCGCCAGCAATTCTTCTCCTGCCGCAAACTGTGCAAAACGTGGCTGCATAGTTTCTTCCCAATTTTCTTTTTCGTTTTTAGTGTTTACAAACTTTACGTGAACTGTAATGGTAAGCCTGTTTAGTCCGCTAATAGCGCCTGCAACAGGTGCATCGCTTGTAAAGGTATAACCGGTAATGGCACCGCTAAATTGTAAATCGCCTTGGCTGGTTGCCTGTTTAAGATTGCCTTCGGTTTGCATTTTAAGTTTCAGGCGATCGGTAAACAGTTGCGATAAAGATGCTGGTCCATTACTAGCGCGATTCTGGAACAGTTCTACTGAAAATGTCTTAATATCAGTAGGAATGTTAGCACCTGTAAACGAATAAATTTTACAACCCGGCAACCCGAGCAAACAGAAAAGCGCAACAAATGGTAAAGTGTATTTCAATTTAATTTTTGAAGTTGGCGGCCACTATGCGTCTATATTGTATTCTTTAATTTTTCTGTAAAGCGTTCGTTCAGAAATGCCCAAATCGTGTGCTGCGTCTTTGCGTTTGTTGCGGTATTTCTTTAGCGCCTTTATTATCAATTCACGTTCTTTGTCAACCAACGAAAGAGATTCTTCTACGGTTTCAGATTCATCAAAATTCTTCTTGTCAATTAGTATCGGTTGGCCGTTGTTGGGTTGCGATAAAATTACCGGTTCGGTGGTATTTGTAATATCTTGACGGTTTACCGGTTGGTGATAAACGCCACCCGACTTTTGCCCACTGCTTATGCCATAAACAAACTGTTTTAAATCTGTAAGGTCCTGTTTTAAATCAAAAATGAGTTTGTAGAGTATCTCCCGTTCTGTGAAATTGCTACCGCCACTCTCATATCTTGCTTCGGCTAAGGCGGGCAATCGGTTATCGGTAATGTCAGGTACTATTTGTGCCAGTTCTGCTGCGCTTACATCTTTATCAGCGGCAAGAATAGAAACCTGTTCGGCTACGTTTTTAAGTTGTCGTACGTTTCCTGGCCATGTGTATTTTAAAACTAGCAACCGGGCATCATCGGTTAGCTTGATGGCCGGCATTTTGTTTTTCTCCGAAAAATCAGTCGAAAATTTTCTGAATAAAAAGTAAATGTCCTCACCGCGTTCGCGCAATGCTGGAATTGTTATGGGTACAGTAGATAGGCGGTAGTACAAATCTTCACGAAATTTACCGGCACGAACAGCTTCTTGCAGGTTTACATTTGTGGCAGCAACAACACGCACATCAGTTTTCATTACTTTACTGGAACCAACTCTGATATACTCACCGGTTTCCAATACCCGAAGTAAGCGGGCCTGAGTGCCATGAGGCAATTCACCTACTTCGTCTAAAAATATAGTGCCGCCATTTACTGTTTCAAAATAACCCTTACGGGCATCACTGGCACCGGTAAAAGATCCCTTTTCGTGACCAAACAATTCTGAATCTATAGTGCCTTCAGGTATAGCGCCACAGTTTACAGCAATGAATGCATTGTGTTTCCGACCACCTAATTGGTGAATAATTTGCGAAAAAACCTCTTTGCCTACACCGCTTTCTCCGGTAATAAGTACTGTAAGGTTGGTGTTAGCCACACGCTCCGCTATGCTTATGGCATGGTTTAACGCAGGTGCGTTACCAATAATTCCAAAACGATTTTTAATACTTTGAATTTCCATTATTTCTAATCAGCTAATTCTCCTTTCAACGTTGCTTTAGTGCAGTCAGTTACTTTAATGTTAGCATACATGCCGGGTTTCAGGTTTCCTTTCGGAAATACTATAACCTGATTTTGTGTGTTTCTGCCAAACAAGTGTTCTGTGCTTTTATACGAAACCCCTTCAACTAATACCTCGAATGTTTTTCCTATTTGCTTCAGATTTTTTTGATGCGAATGTTCCATTTGCAGATCAACCACCTGCTGAAGCCTTTGTTTTTTTATTTCTTCAGGCACATCATCTTTGTATTTTTTTGCAGCTAGCGTACCCGGCCGTTCACTGTAAAAAAACATATAGGCCATTTCGTATCGTACCTGTTCCATCAGGTTGAGTGTGTCTTGATGCTCTTCTTCAGATTCGCCACAGAATCCGGTAATAATATCAGTGGAAATAGCAGCTTCCGGAATTATTCTGCGAATGGCAGCAATACGATCTTCGTACCAAGCACGGTTGTAGGTGCGGTTCATACGTTCCAGTACGTTGCTATTTCCTGATTGAACCGGTAGATGTATATACTTGCAAATGTTGTGGTGTTTAGCCATGGCATACAATACATCATCGCTCATATCTTTTGGGTGCGATGTGGAGAAACGCACACGCAAGTCGGGTGCTATCAGGGCTACCATTTCGAGCAATTGAGAAAAGTTGATGACGTTTTCATCATACTTGGCATCTACCAGCTTTTGCCCCACTAATTTTTTATCGGTGCTGTAACGGTACGAATCTACGTTTTGCCCCAGCAGAGTAATTTCGCGGTAACCCTTAGTGTATAAATCTTTAGCTTCAGACACTATACTTTCGAAATTGCGGCTGCGCTCGCGACCACGTGTAAACGGAACAACACAAAAAGCGCACATGTTATCGCAACCGCGCATAATGCTTATAAATGCTGTTACTCCGTTACTATTTAACCGTACCGGACTAATTTCTGCATAAGTCTCTTCGCGGCTCAGTAATACATTTACTGCTTTTTGCCCGGTTTCTGCTTCTTGAATTAAGGCCGGCAATGAACGATACGCATCGGGACCTGCTACTATATCAACTATCTTTTCTTCTTCTAAAAATTTTTCTTTTAACCTTTCGGCCATGCAGCCTAATACACCTATTACAGCACCTTTGCGTTGTTTTTTTACAACGTTCAGGTTTTGCAAACGGGCGCGAACCCGCTGCTCTGCATTATCGCGGATAGAGCACGTGTTTATTAAAATAAGGTCAGCATCTAAAAACTCACTGGTAGAATCGTAGCCGGCATTAGATAGGATAGAAGCCACTACTTCGCTATCAGCAAAGTTCATTTGGCATCCGTAACTTTCGATGTAAAATTTTTTACCATTAGAAACAACAGATGCCGGACGCTCAGCGGTTAATGTTTCCCCCTGGCGTGTTTCGTCAATTACTTTTGGCTGAATTTCGAATGCTGTTTCGTTTTGATAGAGTTCAGTTTTCATAAACAAGGCCGGCAAAGATAAACTTTTGACGGACAGAATGGCAGAAACATCCTATCTGATTACAGAATTACTACTTGAAACACACACAGTAGAATTTATAGAATTTGCACATTCGTAAAGAAAAAAGGAGAGATAGCTTCCTTATTACATGTAGTTATGTCTGTATTACCCCTACATTAAACTGTTTTGTTATGGGGGCTTGATTTGCAGCTTCTATTCCCATAGAAATTACTTTACGGGTTTCTAGTGGATCAATTATTCCATCGGTCCACAAGCGGGCAGCAGCATATTTTGGGTCTATGGTTTTGTTGTAACGCGACTTTATTTTGTCAAGTAGTTTCTTTTCATCTTCAGGGGCTATCTCCTGACCTTTTGCTTTGAGGGTTGATACTTCAATCTGCAACATAGTTTTGGCTGCCTGATCGCCACCCATTACAGCAATACGTGATGTTGGCCACGAGTAAATTAAACGCGGACCATACGCCTTGCCACACATAGCGTAGTTTCCGGCACCGTAGCTGTTGCCAATTACAATGGTAAACTTTGGCACTACCGAATTAGAAACAGCATTTACCATTTTAGCTCCGTCCTTTATTATACCACCGTGTTCGCTGCGGCTGCCTACCATAAAGCCGGTTACATCCTGCAAAAACACAAGAGGCACCTTCTTTTGATTGCAATTCATAATAAAACGGGCGGCCTTATCGGCCGAATCGGAATAGATAACCCCACCAAACTGCATTTCGCCCTTTTTGCTTTTTACCACTTTACGTTGGTTGGCTACAATGCCCACAGCCCATCCATCAATACGTGCATAACAGCAGATAATACTTTTGCCATAGTCTTCTTTGTATTCTTCCATTTCCGAATTGTCCACTAACCTCTTGATAATTTCGTGCATATCGTATTGGCTGGTAATGCTTTCGGGAATAATGCCGTAAATTTCTTCTTCTTTCAATGCCGGTTTAGCAGGCGTTGCTCTGTCGAAGCCTGCATTAGCCGGTTTGCCGAATTTATCAACCAGATTACGAATTGT
Source organism: uncultured Chitinophaga sp. (assembly GCA_964615305.1). Taxonomy (GTDB): domain Bacteria; phylum Bacteroidota; class Bacteroidia; order Chitinophagales; family LD1; genus Bog-950. The sequence goes on along the minus strand of CAZTNA010000025.1, from coordinate 6,151 downwards.
TTTCAGGCATTCGTCATCGTTTTTCATTTTGTAATCAGTAACTCCTGAAATTTCACAATGAGTAACAGCACCACCTAAAGTTTCATTATCAACTTCTTCGCCTACGGCACTTTTTACTAAATAGCTTCCGGCTAAAAATACGGAACCTGTTCCCTCCACTATAAGTGCTTCATCACTTAAAATAGGAAGGTACGCTCCTCCGGCCACACAACTACCCATTATTGCGCTTATTTGAGGTATGCCCATAGAGCTCATAATAGAGTTGTTGTAGAATATGCGGCCGAAGTTTTCTTTATCCGGAAAAATTTCGTCTTGCATTGGAAGAAACACACCGGCACTATCCACCAGATAAATTACAGGCAAGTGGTTTTCAATAGCTATTTCTTGGGCGCGCAGATTTTTTTTACCTGTAATAGGAAACCAGGCACCGGCTTTTACGGTGGCATCGTTTGCTACAATAACACAAAGCCGGCCTTTCACATAACCCATTACCACTACCACACCACCACCGGGGCAGCCGCCTTGTTCGGCATACATTTCGTAGCCGGCAAATTCTCCAATTTCTGTAACCGGCTTTCCTTTGTCTAACAGCTGTTCTATACGTTCGCGGGCTGTCAGTTTACCTTTTGATTTATGTTTTTCAATAGATTTTTTACCACCGCCTAGTTTTATCTGTTCACTCAAGCGTTTAAGATCGCTGAGCACAAGTTTTAATGCGTCCTCATTTTTGTTGAATTCTAAATTGGTATTAGCCATTCGCTTAGTTTTTGCGGGGTGAATGTAAAAACCTGTTTCAATTGGTGAACATGCAATAATGAAGCAAAAAGTAAGGGTGAAAGATTAAAATCCGTTTAACGCAGCTTTGTAACCTACGCGCTAAAACTGTTGTGTTTTGTAGTCAGATTATTATGATGCTTGTAATAACAAATAGCAATACTGTTTTTATGTATTGGGTTTGTATCAACATTGCTTTCCACAGCTCACAGAACATTTTAAAACAAAGATTTGCAACTGTGGAACGAAAAGATATTTTTGCGTTCCTTTTTAAAGGAGTAGTGCGTATTTTTCAACAATTTAGATGGCAAAACAAGACTTAATTGAGCAAGACGGAACCATAATTGAAGCGTTAAGCAACGCCATGTTCCGTGTTAAATTAGAGAATGGCCACGAATTGATTGCCCACATTTCGGGTAAAATGAGAATGAACTACATTAAGATATTGCCCGGTGACCGTGTGAAGTTAGAAATGAGCCCCTATGATTTGAACAAAGGTAGAATAACATTTAGATATAAATAGAACAGAAAAGAAAAATCGTTATGAAAGTAAGAGCATCAGTAAAAAAACGCAGCGCTGACTGTAAAGTGGTTAGACGTAAGGGCGTAGTATTTATTATTAACAAAAAGAACCCCAAGTTTAAGCAACGTCAGGGGTAATACTTATTCAATTAATCAATTATCATAACCACCCAGTAAACAGATGGCACGTATTTCAGGTATAGATCTTCCCAAAAACAAAAGAGGCGTAATAGCCCTTACATATATATATGGTATAGGCAGAACCACTGCCGCTAAAATATTGGCATTTGCCAACATTGACGCCAATACAAAAGTAAAGGACTGGAACGATGAACAGATTAACGGTATTCTCCGTTACCTGGCCGACAACCTGAAAGTAGAAGGTGAATTGCGTGGTGAAGTACAACAGAACATTAAGCGTTTGCAAGACATAGGTTCATATCGCGGAGTGCGCCACCGTAAAGGACTGCCTGTTCGTGGCCAAAGAACCAAAACCAACTCAAGAACGCGCAAAGGAAAACGTAAGACAGTAGCTAACAAAAAGATGGTTACTAAATAATAGCAGTAATTAGATAATACAGAATACAAAGGAAAATGGCAAAACAACAGCAACAACCGTCAGCGGTTGCAAAAGCAAAAGCAAAAAAAAGAGTAGTTAAAGTAGATGCAGAAGGTAAAGTGTTTATCAATGCTACTTTTAACAACATCATTATTTCCTACACCAATTTATCCGGTCAGGTTATTAGCTGGAGTTCTGCTGGTCGTGTAGGTTTCCGTGGTTCTAAAAAGAATACTCCTTATGCTGCTCAGTTAGCGTCTGCAGAGGCAGGTAAAGTAGCTTACGAGGCAGGTTTAAGGAAAGTAGAAGTATTTGTAAAAGGCCCGGGTGCCGGTCGCGAATCTGCTATCCGCACTATTTACAGCAGTGGCATTGAAGTTACCGTTATTAATGATACTACTCCAATACCACACAACGGCTGTCGCCCTCCTAAAAAGAGAAGAGTGTAATTAACTATCAAACACAAAAACGAATTAAGAAGAATAAGTTATGGCAAGATATACTGGACCTACAACAAAGATTGCGCGCAAATTCGGAGATGCCATTTTCGGCACCGATAAATATTTCGAAAAAAGAAGCTACCCACCGGGGCAACACGGTGTTGCCAAGAAACGGAAAACCGCTTCTGAATATGCTATACAATTGCAGGAAAAACAAAAAGCAAAATATACTTATGGCTTGCTGGAGCGCCAGTTCCGCAATTTATTTGAAAAAGCTGCCCGCAAAAAAGGTGTTACCGGTGAAAACTTGCTGAAACTTTTAGAGGCACGTTTAGATAATACCATTTACCGGTTAGGTTTTGCTGCATCACGTGCACAGGCTCGCCAGTTGGTATTGCACAAGCACGTTTCTGTAAACGGTGAAATTGTAAACGTACCGTCATTTTCGCTTAATGCTGGCGACAAAGTTGCCTTGCGTGAGCGCTCTAAAAACCTTACAGTTGTTCAAGACGCTATGGGTAAAAAAGGTAAGAAGTTCAACTGGTTAGTAGTGGACGAGAAAAGTGTAGAAGGTACCTTTGTTGATTTTCCGGAAAGAGATCAGATTCCTGAAAACATTAACGAGCAGTTGATAGTGGAATTGTATTCTAAGTAGTAGTAAACGACTTTTCATTTTTATAAAACTAAAATCAATATAACTATGTCCATGTTAACGTTCCAGAAACCCGACAAAATTTCTCTTCAAAAGGCAACAGATTTCGAAGGCATCTTTGAATTTAAGCCACTGGAGCCGGGTTTTGGTGTTACCGTTGGCAACGCCCTGCGCAGAGTGCTTTTATCTTCATTAGAAGGTTATGCTATCAGCGGTATTAAAATTTCGGGTGTTGACCACGAATTTTCTACAATAAAAGGAGTAATTGAAGATGTAACTGAATTGGTACTTAATCTCAAGCAGGTTCGTTTGAAGAAAGTAATGGATGATGATACTTCAGGTGAAAAAATTTATATCGCTTTAAAGAATCAAAACCATTTTAAAGCAGAACATATCGAGAAGCATACCAACGTTTATCAGGTAATGAACCCAGATTTAGTAGTATGCAATATGGACGGTAACGTGAACCTTGAAATAGAGTTAACTATTACCAAAGGACGTGGTTACGTAGCGGCTGATGAAAACTCTAAAGAACACGCTATTGGCTATATTCCTATTGATGCTATTTACACACCTATCAAGAATGTGAAGTATGCTGTGGAGCCGTTTCGTGTAGAGCAGCGTGTTGACTTTGAAAAACTGATTCTTGAAGTTTCTACTGATGGTACAGTTCACCCTGAAGAGGCAGTTAAAGAAGCATCGCGGATTATGATTCAGCACTTAATGCTCATTACCGATGAGCATATCAGTTTTGATGCCCCCACAGCTTCTGAAACTGAAATGGTTGACGAGCATGTATTGCACATGCGCAAACTTTTGAAAACACCATTAGAAGATATGGATCTTTCAGTGCGCGCCTTTAACTGTTTGAAAGCTGCTAAAATCAACTCACTCGAAGAGTTGGTTCAGTTTAATACCAATGACCTGTTGAAGTTCCGCAACTTCGGTAAAAAATCACTGGTTGAAATTGAAGGCCTGTTGATTGAAAAGGGTCTAGGCTTCGGTATGGACTTAAGCAAATTTAAATTAGACGAAAACTAAACTAACCCGGAAGTAATAACATAGTAAAACGATAATGCAATGAGACACGGAGATAAGGTAAACAACTTAGGAAGAAAAACAGCTCACCGTCATGCGTTGATGATGAACTTGGCTATTTCATTAATACGCTATAAAAGAATATTTACTACAGTAGCTAAAGCAAAAGCTCTAAGAGGTTATATTGAACCTATTGTTACCCGCAGCAAGGAAAACACCACACATAACAGACGTATGGTTTTCAGTTTACTGAAGGACAAGGAAAGTATCAATGAGCTGTTTAACGTAATAGGAGGAAAGGTGGGCGATCGTCCGGGTGGTTATACTCGTATTATCAAGACTGGTTTCCGTGCCGGTGATGCCGCTGAAATGGCCATGATTGAATTGGTTGATTTCAACGATACCTACACACAGAACAAAAATACTTCTAAATCTGCTGAACCTAAGAAGAAGACAAGAAGAGCCGGTGGCACTAAGAAAGCTGCTACTAAAAAGGCCGCAAAACCTACAGAAGAAAAAACTGAGGAATAGTATTCTAGTTAATACAAGAAAAAAGCCCTGCCATGCGGGGCTTTTTTCTTGTATGCCGGTAAACAAAAATCCCGTTTCGGCTGTTGCTGAAACGGGATTTTATATTGTTGCCCACCATTTAAGGTTGGTAATTAAAAATCAATGAAACTGTTCTGCTTCGGTAGATCCTGCTAAAGCAGTAGTAGAACTTTGGCCTTGTTGCACTACGTTTTGCACAGCATCGAAATAGCCGGTGCCAACAAATGCCTGGTGTTTTATGGCTTTAAATCCGTCTTTTTCCATTGCGAACTCGCGTTGTTGCATTTGGCTGAAACCTGCCATACCACGCTCAACATAGTTTTTTGAAAGTTCGAACATAGAAGAGTTCAAAGCATGGAAACCTGCAAGGGTGATAAATTGAAACTTGTAACCCATGGCAGCTATGTCTTCACGGAAAGTGAGCATTTGTTTTTCGTCCATAAACTTAGCCCAGTTGAAAGATGGCGAACAATTGTAAGCCAACATTTTTCCCGGGTATTTAGCATGGATGCCCTGAGCGAATTCACGAGCCAATCCTAAATCAGGGTTACCGGTTTCCATCCAAATTAAGTCAGCGTATTCAGCATAAGAAAGACCGCGGTCAATACCTTGTTCTAAACCATTTTTTACATAGTAGTAACCCTCCGGAGCGCGTTTGCCGGTTATAAACTTATGGTCGCGGGGGTCAATATCAGAAGTAATAAGGTTGGCAGCTTCAGCATCGGTTCTTGCTATAACTAAAGTAGATACACCACAAACATCGGCCGCTAAACGAGCTGCTACTAATTTGTTGATAGCTTCCTGAGTTGGCACCAGCACTTTACCGCCTAAGTGACCACATTTTTTAGCTGAAGCCAATTGGTCTTCCCAATGCACACCGGCAGCACCAGCTTCAATCATTCCTTTCATTAACTCAAAAGCGTTCAAATTGCCACCAAAGCCGGCTTCGGCATCGGCTACAATTGGCACCATCCAGTCGCGCTGAGGTTCGCCTTCCATGTATTCTATCTGGTCTCTGCGCATAAGTGAATTGTTGATGCGCTTCACTACTGCGGGTACCGAGTTGGCCGGATATAATGATTGGTCAGGATACATCTCGCTGCCGAGGTTAGCATCGGCAGCCACTTGCCAACCTGAAAGGTAAATGGCTTTCATGCCAGCTGCTACTTCCTGTACGGCTTGATTGCCGGTAAGAGCGCCAAGGCCCGAAACCCATTCATCGGTATGTAAACGTTTCCAAAGTTTTTCGGCACCGTTCTTAGCCAAGGTGTATTCCACCGGCACTGATCCACTGATATTAATTACTTCTTCAGCTGTGTAAGGGCGTTTAACTCCTTTCCATCTTGCATCGGTTTCCCAATACTTTTTTAGCGCTTCTGCGCGTTGCTTTTTTGTTGCCATTTTTTTAGAGGTTAATATTTAATAGTTGGCTATTAGCTCTTAGCCTTTAGCCGTTAGATAATACATGCTGATAGTGTTTGGTTGTAAATAGCTTTTGTTTGTATGGCTGCTGATCTTTTACCTTTTGAACCAAAGTAATTACACATAATTGCTGATCTTTAACATTTTGAATCAAAGTAATTACACATAGCTGCTGATCTTTTACATTTTGAATCA
>CAZTNA010000024.1:0-48523 GCA_964615305.1 uncultured Chitinophaga sp. | reverse complement strand
CTCCAGCAAAATCTACAAAGGTAGTGTTACGCTGTTGAAGTAAGGAAAGGGAGTAGAATAACTAAAATAAAACGAGGCTGTCTCAAAACTGAGCAGCCTTTTTTCATTTGTACACACGTGTTGAAAACAATCGCAGCTAACCAGTAAGTTGATTTAATTCTTTGTTGCACTGAGAAGATAGACGAAGTATTATCGGAGAAAGAAGAAGTGAGCAAGCCGATAAAACAAAAACTGAACTACGCCAAAAAACATTGGCCCGACAATCTAAAACGCTATGAAGAACAAGAAAAGATGTTAGCCCAACGCAACAGTTTCAGCAAAACAGATAACGATGCTACGTTCATGCGCATGAAGGAAGATCACATAAAAAACGGGCAATTGAAACCCGGCTACAACCTTCAGATATCCACCAACAACCCAAACAAAAACTCAACACCGAAGCAGGTATCCGCCACCGAAAAAAACGATGCTACGATGTAGAGCCCGTATTCGCCAATATCAAACACAACAAAACTTTAAGCGGTTCAATTTAAGAGGCAAGAAAAAGTAGAAATCGAAACCGGACTTCTTGCATCGCTCACAACTTAATGAAGATGGCGGCATAAAGCCACTTCTTTTTTGTACAAAATCATTCGGACTGAAAATACATCAATAAAAAAACCGCCTCAAATCAGTTTTGAGAAGGGCTCGCTTTATTTTGATGTATTCCCAAAGTTTCAAACGCACATTGAATTTCTATTTTAGCCACCATGCAAGAAATTTTTGATAAAGCCAATGATGTGTTAGTAGAAATCAACACCGCAAGCCCTTGTAATGCAGAAGAGTTGGAGCAGTTTCGAATTCGGTTTTTAGGAACTAAAAGTGTGTTAAAAGAGTTGTTTACCTATATGGCGCAACTGCCGCCTGATCGGAAAAAAGAATACGGGCAACTGATGAACACTTTGAAAGCGGCAGCCGAGATAAAGTACGAAGAATTGAAGAGTGGAATGGAGAGCAGCAAATCTTCTTCAAAAGAAACTCTTGATTTAACAGCACCGGGTTATGATATGCCTTTGGGTACCCGCCATCCACTCAGCATTGTAAAAAACAAGATGATCGAAATTTTTGGACGCATAGGTTTTATGGTAGCTGAGGGGCCTGAGATTGAAGACGATTGGCATAACTTTACTGCGCTAAATACGCCACAAGATCACCCAGCACGTGACATGCAGGATACTTTTTTTATTACTGAAGACAAAAACACACTGTTGCGAACGCATACATCATCGGTGCAGATTCGTAAAATGGAAACGGAGAAACCACCATTGCGGTACATTTTTCCAGGGCGTGTTTTTCGAAATGAAACCATTTCTGCGCGTGCGCACTGCACTTTTCATCAAGTAGAAGGCTTATACATTGACGAAGGTGTTTCGTTTGCCGACTTGAAACAAACCATGCTCTATTTTGCGCAGGAAATGTTCGGCAAAAATACTGAAGTGCGTTTCCGCCCTTCATTTTTTCCATTTACGGAGCCAAGTGCCGAAATGGATATTTCTTGTTTCATCTGCAATAAGAAAGGATGCGCTGTTTGCAAACACAGCGGTTGGGTAGAAATTGGTGGATGCGGTATGGTTGATCCTGCGGTACTCGAGAACTGTAAAGTAGATGCAAAAAAATATTCGGGCTTTGCTTTTGGCATGGGTATAGAACGCATTACTATGCTCAAGTTTCAGATAAACGATTTACGCTTATTCTTTGAGAATGATATACGTTTTTTGAAGCAATTCCAGTCAACTATATAAAAAGTTGAATTGATTGTATGGAAGTAGGCGTCAATAGTCCTGTTAAATCGAACTATTTTTTCAGTAAGTAGTTTTTTAAGTTTTTATTACTTAACAACTACAAAGTATCCGCTAGTGAGCGTTTAAATAGCTTGCAACCCCCTCATGATCCGCTTTTAAACCTGCTTTACCACTGTTCCAGTTAGCTGGACAAACTTCTCCGTTTTCCTCAGTAAAAATTAAGGAATCTAGCATGCGAAGCGCTTCATCAACATTTCTACCTAACGGTAAATTATTTACTAACTGGTGCTGAACTATTCCTTGCTTATCAATCAAAAACAAGCCGCGGTAAGCAATTAATTCAGATGTGGCTTGCATTTGGTTGTTCTCATCATAGAAATAGTCTCCGTTTAACACATCGTAATTTGCCGAAATGGTTTTGTTAGTATCAGCTACAATAGGGTAAGTTACGCCTTTAATACCTCCTTGTTTCTTTTCGAGTTGCAACCAACCCCAGTGGCTCTGCTCTGTGTCTGTTGAGCAAGCAACTACTGCACAATTACGGTTCTCAAACTCAACAAGTTTTTCTTGAAATGCGTGAAGCTCAGTCGGGCACACGAACGTAAAATCTTTTGGGTAGAAGAAAAAAACCACATACTTTTTACTGAGGTATTGTTCAAATGAAAAGTCGTCAACTATTTCTACGCCTTTAGTAACCGCTTTAGCCTTAAACGATGGCGCCTTTTTACCAACTAATACTGCCATAATATTTGAATTTTGTTTTTAAAGAATGATAATGAGCCGCGAATATAACCACCAGTTTGATGTTTAGCTGAAATAAATGTTAGGATATACTAAAATCAGCAACCTTATAGAACTCTTCCTGCGCTGAAACTCTGTTTTATCAAGTAAAAAACCGCCCCGTAACTCGGTGGCGGTTTTTACTAGCATTTGAGCTTACGCGCTTTACTTTACATCCATCAATTCTGTGTCAAAAATTAATGTTGCGTTTGGTGGAATAACACCACCCGCACCACTGGTACCATAAGCAAGAGATGATGGAATAATCAGTTTTGTTTTGCCGCCAACTTTCATGAGGGCTATGCCTTCATCCCAACCTTTAATAACTTGTCCAACACCTAATTGAAAGGGCAGAGGTTGGTTGCGATCGTATGAAGAATCGAATTTTTTACCATTAGCGAGCGTGCCTGTGTAATGAACTGTAACATTTTTACCGGCCACAGCTTGTGCACCGTTTCCTTCCTTTTCTATTACATAATACAAACCGCTGGCTGTTTTCTTAGCGTTGGGGTATTGTTTCTTAACTAGTTCTTCGGCTGATATAGTTACCGCTTTATTGGCTTCATTTTGTTGGGCAGCAAAATCGATTTTCTTTTTGGCTAATAGCTCATCTTTTTTCGCCCATGTACCTACGGCATCAAATGCCTCTGCTTCTTTACCTACACGTATGATATTCACTTTGCTCATTACTTCGCCTTGTGCCATAGCGGGAACCAACGCGTAGCCCTGAACTGTTTCGCCAAAAATAGTGTGTTTGTACTCTAGCCATGGGGTAAGTGCTTCAGTAATAAAGAACTGTGATCCATTGGTGTTGGGTCCGGCATTGGCCATTGCCAGTAAACCGGGTTTGTCGAATTTGGATGAGTAGTCAAATTCATCACCAAACGAATAGCCGGGCCCGCCCGAACCATTTCCTGCCGGATCGCCACCCTGGCACATGAAAGGTTGTGGTGTGTGAATTACTCTATGAAAAGTAAGGCCGTCATAGAAAGGGGTTCCTTTGGGTTTTGCTGTGTTGTCTATTTTACCTTCAGCCAAACCAACAAAGTTGGCAACTGTTACAGGTGCTTTTTTATAAAATAAAGACACTACTATACTGCCTTTAGAAGTTACAAACTCAGCATAAAGTCCCGGTATTTCTTTCCACTTGGTTTCTTCGGCTGATGGTTGAAACGCTGCCGATGGCGTTGTGGGATTTTCCATAGTTGATGGTTCTGTTGTTTTGTTTCCGTTTGCGGTGCATGAACTTAGCATGCCTGCAAAAAAGGATAGGGTTAATAATATTCTGTTCATAGTTTAAGGTTTGTTTATTGTTTATTTGATTGTTGACGAGTGAACTATAGTGGTAAGCTATTGAGGGCTTCTAAAAATTTCTTTTCTGTTTTTTCTACTCCTATAAAACTTTTTCCACCAGCTGCGTTGGTGTGTCCGCCACCTTCAAAATAAGTGCGGGCAAAGGTATTTACATCTATATTGCCCCGTGAACGAAAACTGATTTTTATTCTATCCGGTTCTTCACTGAAATATGCGCAAACTTTTACACCTTCAATCTTAAACGGATAGTTCACTAAACCTTCGCTGTCACCTGCCTGCAAATTAAATTTTTTTATCTCCGCCTGACTTATCATCATGTATGCCACACTCCCATTCTTTACCAATTTTAACTTCTCGTGCAGGCAATATCCAAAAAAACGAAGCCTGGTTTCTCGAAAAACGTTAAACACCTTTTCGCTCACATACTCTGGTCTTGCACCTTTTTCAACTAAAGCAGCACCTACTTTTAGTGCATTAGGTGTAGTGCTGCTGAACTGGAAAAAGCCATTATCGGTTACTAAACCTGTGTAAAGACATTCAGCTATTGCCGAATCAATTAAGTTCGCATAGCCAAGATCATGGATGACATCGTAAATCATTTCGGCAGTGGCGCAGTAGCTCACATCGCTGAACATAAGCGCTGCAAAGTCCTCGGGCTGGCGATGGTGGTCAATCATTACTTTAGTGGCAGACGCATCGGCAATATGCTTGCCTAAATCTTCGAGGCGAGAGAGAGCATTGAAGTCGAGACAGAAAATAATACCCGCGCTGTTGATTTTTGTTTCGCAAAGTTTTTTACCTATTTCGTTTTCATAAACTAATATGGTATCGGTGCCTGGAATCCAACTGAGGTTTTGTGCGTAGGCAGTAGGCGAAACAAAATCAACAGTATGGCTCAGTTTCTCTAGAAAGAATTTTAAACCTAACGAAGAGCCTAGTGCATCGGCATCCGGATTCCGGTGCGAAACAATTACTATTTGTGCCGGTGCAGCCAGTATTTTTTTCAGCGCAGCTATTTTCTGCTCTTCGAATTTCATGGGGCACGAAAATATTCTTTTGAGGCAAACAGCTATAAGCATTCTATTTTGTTGATACAGTACAATTTGGAATTCGATAGAAGCAACAAACCGTGTTCGAGATGTTACTTTCAAATGTTGAGTAACCCTTTGACTAACATCCTTTATGTTTTTTTCACAACCCTATAAAACCCAATGCAGATAATGGTTTCAGCCCTGTTTGATGTGTGCGGTAAACACCCGGGTTAAACTATGGCACAGGTTTCGAAATCAAACACGCATCGCTACTCGCACTTGTTTATAAAACAAAAACACAAGTAAAAACGAAAAGCGTTATATTATTATGAAAACGATAACTACCACCATGAGCAGCCAACAGTTGTTACACCAAATGCTGCAAGATCAGGGAAAAAAACTAGCTGTGCTCATTTTGTTAACTGTATTTGCATACGCAGGTTTTGCGCAAGACCGCAGCGCGGAGCGAAATTCAATTTTGAACCTGCGCCTGAGCGACAACTCTATGTTTAAGTTGATAATGAATGGCCAACAGGCGGGCGACATTGCTAACCGCAACGGAGTGCACAACCTGAGTGCAGGCCGCCACTATATACAAGTTTACAGAGTGAGCAACGAATGGGGCTACGAAGTACTAGACAACGCTTACTGCGGTTTTGTAACCGTGGCTCCTAATACTGAAGCGTTTGTTACGGTAGATGTAAACAATCACCAATTGCAATACGACAGAATAATTGCCCTTGGCAACACTTGCGCTGAACCGACAAACGAATTGTGCCTTTATCCTGTAAAGCCGGTAAGAACACAACGCCCGGTTCGCCCGGTTCCTACACAGGAGTGCCATGTACCCGTAGGCCCTGTGGCTATAAGCAACAGTGATTTTGTGCAACTGAAGCGCACGATTGACAACGGTAGTTTTGAAAGCACACGTTTAAACATATTTAAGCAAGCGCTTGCCTACAACTACTTTACCACCTCACAGGTTTGCGATTTAATGACCCTATTCTGGTTCGAAAGTTCTAAGCTGGAAGTAGCTAAACTAAGCTACCCTAAAACCATTGACCAGCAGAACTATTACTTAGTAAACAATCAGTTTGGTTTTAGTAGCAGCGTAATCCAGTTAGGCGAATACATAGCTATGAGATAAACAGGGGTGTGGGTTTAAAAATGGATAAGGGGCTGTTACGGGGGTGACAGCCCCCCTTTTTTTGTCTGATTGTTCCTAAAGTACATGAACCCGCATTTACGTTTTCGGGAATGTGCCCTAAACGGTTAGAGTCCAGTTCGTTTTACTCTTTTGTTAACATCACCGCCAACAAGGGCGTAAAAAACAAATGTCCCTGCCACAGGCGGAGACATTTGCAACGAATAAGTTTAAGCAGTTTACAACCGTATCAACTTCTGCCCGAAGGTATGTTTGACAGTAGCAATGCGCAGCATATAAACACCTTGCGCCAATACCAACGGAATTTCGTTGCGCAGGTGCTTAATTGTGTATTGATAAACCAACCGGCCGTTATCATCGTACAATTCAAGTTGGCTGCCAATTACGTTTCTGCCCACCTCTACAAATAGGTTTCCTTTATCCAGTGGGTTAGGATATATATCTATGCGGTCTTCCTTCGCCAGGTTTTTTATACTATTAACTACAATAGGTATAACGTTCGAAATAGCTACACAGCCATTAGTGTCTGTAATAGCCACCTGATATCCGCCTGATTGTACTGCAACGTGCACTGGATTTGTAGCCCCACTAATAGGGGTTCCATTAAATATCCATTGGTAAGAAGTAGCGTTAAATGCTGTGAGCGTATCACCGTTTACACTTACGCTAACCGGTGGTTGCTGATATGTTGATATGGCAATAGGGTTTGAAAGCGCTGTGCAGTTTCCATTATCGGTTACAGTAACATAATAATTGCCGCCTAACTTTGCTTGAATACATGTTCCGGTTTCACCGGTGTTCCATAAGTAAGAGGCATATCCTGATGGGGCGCAAATTTCAGCGCTGTCGCCCGGGCAAATTTTTGTTACAGGTGCAGAAATAGTTACAGGAGTGTTTCCACTAGGGTTTACTACTACAGTTCCTGTAGCGCTACATCCACCGGCATCTGTTACAGTTACGGTGTAAGTGCCGGCTGCTAAACCGTTGAGAGAATTGCCGCTTCCTCCATTACTCCATGAAATTGTTTGGGCAGTGCCAGATGTTACAGTTACCTGTGCGGAACCGTTGCTGTTACCGCAGGTGGTGTTAGTTCCGCTCGTAGAAATCGCAACTCCTCCGGTGCTACTCACTACTGCTGTAGCTGTAGCAGAGCAACCTCCGGCTGCACTTACTGTTACCGTGTAAGTTCCAATGGCTAAGCCGGTAATGGTTGCAGTAGATCCACCGTTGCTCCAGGCAAAACCTGTAGCCGTGCCGGAAGTAACCGTAACGGTAGCTGTGCCGTTACTTGCATTACAACCAGCATTGGTAGCTGAGGTAGATATTGTAGGGCCGCCTGTTAAGCCAACCGATACAGTGGCAGTAGCAGAGCAGCCACCGTTGCCTGTTACAGTTACTGTATAGTTGCCACTTGCCAACGCAGAAATGGAAGCTGAAGTAGCTCCATTGCTCCATGCGTAACCTGTAGCAGTTCCAGAAGTTACTGTTACAGCGGCTGAACCGTTTTGGCTGTTGCATGTCTCATTGGTAGATGTGGTAGATAAAGTAATACCTCCCGTGGTTCCGATTGTAGCAGAAGTAGTAGCCGTGCAACTGTTAGCACCGGTAACAGTAACTGTGTAAGTACCTGAAGCAGCAGATGTAGTTGCTGTGCTAGCACCATTACTCCACGCGTAAGTAAAAGGACCTGTGCCTGCTGTGGTATTTACAGTAGCCGAGCCGTTAGTGGTGCATCCTGCATTAGTAGTTGATGTGTTCAATGCAATAGCGGTACTGGCACCTACACTTGCACTGGCAGTAGCTGTACAACCGCTACCTGACACAGTTACGGTATAGTTTCCGGCAGCCAAACCAGTGGCCGTGGCCGTGGTAGCACCGTTACTCCAGGTATATGTACTTACGGTTCCCCCGGTAGGTACAACTGTAGCCGATCCGTTATTGCTGCCGCAGGTTGTAGCTGTTCCATTTGCGGTAGCGGCAAGTGCACAGGCTGAGCAAGAACTAAGCGCCCCTGCATTCGGAATTGTTAGCACTGTTCCATAAGCATCAACAATTTGAACAGGATATGTAGTTGGTGTAACTGATGTGCCAGTAGCAAACTCTTGCCAAGCAGTGGTATTTACAGCGCAGCCCGGAGGAAAGACACAACCAATTATACAAGCCGTACAGTTCTGAGCGCTTACCTCTTGATACCAATGATAGGTAGCTACTCCTCCACTTACTGTAATAACATTACCGGTTAAACAGGCCTGCAATGGTGTGCAGGGGCTAACTAAGATGGCTATAGAGTCAACCCCACAAGCTATGGTGTTTTTAATGTAATGAAGACCAGGTCCAGCAACTGTTGGGCTAAAGGTTCCATTAGTGGGGTTAGTAATACCTGTTCCGCTCCAAACACCGGCTGAAGAACTGGTTAGGTTAACAGGTGAAGCATTAACACAGAAAGGACCGCTTTGGCAAATGCTTGCATCGCAACAAGTAGGAGTAATACTGTTGCATGCGCCACCTGCAATACTTTGTATATAGCCCTGTCGTGCCCCTGAGTTTGAATTTCCTGATGTGCCTGCTGCGATAATGTCACCGTTGGTATTTATATGTACATCGTACACATTGTAGTTACTACTTGTAGGGTACACCGCTTGTTGAACCAATGCTTGGTTGAACTTAACAACCTGGTTGCGGCTGCCTACATAAATATTTCCGCAGTCATCAATGTCAATACCACTGTTTTCCATGTAATTGCTACCAAGAGTGGCACTGAATGCACCACCCGGTATGGTTACTGATTGCAAGAGCGCTCCAGTATTAAAGTCTCGTTTGTGTAGTTGGTTGCCGCGGTTAACAAATACAAAACCACCATAGTACTTTATAGCTGCAATACCTGTGTTGTTATATCGGAAATTTTCACACTTATAACTAAGCGTGTAATCGTTGTCGAAATACTTTTTGGCGGTTGCCGGGTTTGTGCAAGCGGCAAAGTTTTGATTTAAGAAACCTATTGAATCGTGAGTAAGGAAATAGTATTTTCCATTGCCACACGCTGTAATGGCACGCACCTCTTGTGTTGGAAACAACTGCCCACCTGTAATTTGAATACTGCTCGACACGTTTCCGTTGGCCATATCTACCTCATAAACGTAAGGCAATGGAGGAAGCATGCCTCCAGTTCCGCCAATTACGAGTTTGGTATAATCGCAGTTGAAGGATATGCTCCAAAACTCAGTTGACGAAAAAATGCCTCCCGGGTTTGGATTATTCCAAACCAAACTGCCTGAGGTATTTACTTTTATTATTGCCGCGTTAGAACCATTGGTTACGTATGAGTTTCCGGATAAATCGGTAGCCATTACTCCCAACCATGCTGTGGTATCGTAGGGTGTGTTGTATGTCCATTGTAGCGCACCTGTTGAGTTGTACTTATGTAACTGCAAGGGCATTACACCACCAATAATGTACACGTTTCCGTTCGGATCTTTATCACACTCCCAAATACAATCCCATTGCGTATTAAACACCGGAGCTTGTACCCAAGGGTCAACTACTACTTCTAAATTGTTGTTGTAATTATCTAAGGCAAATGAAACTACATTGCCTTGTTTTGTAAAACGCGAACCAATTACCTGCTTGTTATGTGAATAGAAGGTTTGTGGAGCGTGCTCTATTATGTTTCCAACTGAAGTTGGCAACACTATGCTGCCTTCGTTGTTGATGTGCAGGTTATCTACACTGCTATAACTCATTTTAATTTTAGAAGCATCGGCACCTGGATGCATGATAAATGAGTATTCAATTCCCTCCTGAGGGTGGAACTCGTACACTACATCTATTTTAGGGTAAAGGTTTTTATAAATAATTTTCTTGAAGCCTTTAACTTTTTCTAAACTTTTGCTGCCTCCCATTCCGTAATTAAAATAGTTTTCTACCGCATCCATTGCAACCACTTCTACATTTTGGTTCGCATTTACCCAATTCATGTGCACCCAATCGCGGTTAAACGAAAATTTGTGCTTATGCTCTTCTTCTTTACGTTGCACGTTTAGTTTTCCGTTTCTTCGCTCTTCACGCATTTCTCGTTCGCGGCTCTCGTGTTCACTTTCGGTTGGCTTAATAATTTCCTCGAAACGGTAAGTTACACCGCTCTTGGTAAACAGTATTAGTTTATCCATACGGTCTGTACCAAACAAAATTTCAGTACCTGGCTGTTGGTTTAGCCCGTCAAACTGTCCTTTGTTTTCAATAAATGCTTTTTGCTGCTCAAAGTTACGTGTCCAATTGGTGTGGTTTTGAGCAAGTGCAGAAGTTACTGCAAGCACAAGGCATGCAAGTAGAAAATTTTTCATCGCGGGCTTTTGTTTTTTGTGTGATTTAAATGGGTGGCCAAACTTGCATAAAATAATTTAGTAGAACAAAGTACTGAGGGCAGACTACCTATTCTGCCAAAAAACTAAAAACGAACACGTTTAAGTATTTTCAAAAATTACTTTTGGGCTCTTTAAATTTTTTACGAAGTAAAAATTGCAGCAGTTTGAGCGATAGCATAGTTATAATACCAACTTACAACGAAATTGGCAACATTGAGAAAATGGTGCATAAAGTATTTTCGTTACCTAAGCCTTTTCATCTGCTAATTATAGACGATGGCTCACCGGATGGTACTGCCGAAAAAGTAAAGAAGTTACAATTAGATTACGATGACAAGCTTTTTTTGATTGAGCGGAAGGGCAAACTTGGATTAGGCACTGCATATATAGAGGGGTTCAGATTTGCTCTTCAGAGGAAATACCAGTTTATTTTTGAAATGGATTGTGATTTCAGCCACAACCCCGATGACCTACTCAGATTGTACGATGCCTGTCATCAGCAGGGGTTCGACATTGCTGTTGGTTCACGATATGTGCAAGGCGGTGGTTTTGTAAATTGGCCTCAAGACCGCATACGGCTTTCGAAAAATGCTTCGAGGTATGTAAACTTTATTACAGGTATTGGCATTAAAGATTCTACCGCAGGTTTTATCTGTTATAAACGTCAGGTTTTGGAAACAATAGACCTGAACAAGATTCAGTTTGTAGGCTATGCATTTCAGATTGAAATGAAGTTTGCTGCTCGAAAACTCGGTTTTAGCATGACCGAAGTGCCAATTATTTTTACAGAGCGTGTAGAAGGTGTGAGTAAAATGAGCCGCAACATTATTCGCGAGGGCATATTTGGCGTGCTTAAAATTCAATGGAATAGCTACTTCTCTGATTACAGAAGGTCTTAATATTCGCTTAAACACCCTTTTCTTGTCGTGCTGGGCTTGTTTCTATGAAAGCACCTTTTCTCAATTTAACCGTTTCTTAACATTCTGTTCAATTTAAAGCAACCCATGTGTTTGTTATTTGCAGTCGGCAAACAACTTATGCATGACACAATATTTACATAGTGCTAAAACTATTTTTGTATCTCTTTTTCTTACACTTCTTATAGTAACCAGTTCAGCTTCCAAGGCATACTTTCTAACCAGCGACACATTACCTATTGGTAAAAAGGCTGTTCTTTCTCCTTGGTTGAACTTTAAAAACGGTATTGGCATTACCACTCCTGATAGCCTGTTCTCTGTTCACTTTCGATTCAGATTACAAAGTAGGGTTGGATATGTGTCGGAGTCTGATAAAAATTTAACCCCTGCCGAGTTTGATTTCAGAGTAAGGAGAATAAGAATGAGAATAGGTGGATTTATATATCGCCCACAGTTAACATACAATATTCAACTTTCATTTTCACGGGCAGATATGGACTGGGACGTAACCGGTGTGCCCAATGTATTACGCGATGCCATGATTACTTACACATTGCCACAAGGTTTATCTTTCAGTATAGGTCAAGGCAAGTTGCCGGGCAACCGACAGCGAGTGGTTTCATCGGGCGAACTTCAATTTGCCGATAGGTCAATTGTAAATAATGCACTTACTCTCGACCGCGACTTCGGACTTTTTGTAAGCTATACAGGGCACATTAAAAATTTCCACTTCTCTTTAAAGACGGCTTTGAGCAGTGGCGAAGGAAGAAACATTCTAAAAACCAATAAAGGGCTTGCATATACGGCACGCTTAGAGTTGCTGCCTTTCGGAAAGTTTAGCGAAAATGGCGACTACTTTGAGGGGGACCTGATACGCGAATCTAAGCCTAAATTAAGTTTTGCTGGTGTTGTTCATTACAATCATTTAGCTCAAAGAACAGGTGGGCAACTGGGATATTTTTTGTATGAGCAACGTAATATGCTGTCTGCAATGGCAGATTTTGTATTCAAGTATAGAGGATTCTCACTGAGCAGCGAGTTTTTATATCGCCAGGCAAAAAACCCGAAAACATATAGTAATGATAGTAGTTCTCAGAGATATGTTTACACCGGCATGGGTATAAACTCCCAGGCCAGCTACTGCTTCAAAAAAATGTTTGAAATTGCATTACGCCACAGTTTACTAATTCCATCTTTAGACATTCAGGATGTGGAAAAAATGAAAAGCGAATACGCCATTTGTTTTTCGCAGTACTTTATGAGACATAAACTGAAATTACAAACTGACATAACTTACCAACGACAATACGACAAAACAAAAGCAGCAAATTATCACAATAACATTGGTTGGAGATTTCAAATAGAACTAGGAATTTGAACCTGTTATCAGTTTTTTGCACTTCAGTTAATTTCTATTGTTAGTTTTGCAACAGTTATATGATTGGAAAGATTCTTAAACTTTCAGTTTCGTTTGTAATCCTGCTTCACTGCATAGGTGTTACCCAGTATGCCGGTGCTTACACTAAAAATAGTTCAGCGTTCGTTAGTATGCTGACTATGACAGAAGAAGAAAACAAAAAAGAAAGCGAGTCTAAAGAGGATGTTGATGATACAAAAGAAGCTCGCGTAAGACCATTACAATTCTCTCCAGTTAACATAGCGTTACAAGTAGGCATGGGTTATGCCTATGCTCATGGTATATTAATGCAACAGTACACTGTTGATCAACCCACCCCTCCACCGGACTACCTAGCTTAGTAATCCTCAGATTTTATTTCAGTTGTTACATCATGTCCGTTTTAAGCGGTCGTAACATACCGTTATTGCTTTTTCATTATTGTATTCATTCAAAAACAAACTTTATAAATGAAGTTAGAAACAAAGTTTTTTAAAACTGATGTATTGGCAGGTTCAGTGGTGTTTTTAGTAGCGTTGCCACTCTGCCTTGGCATTGCTTTAGCCAGTGGAGCGCCACTTTTTTCTGGCATTATAACAGGTGTTATAGGAGGTATAGTGGTAGGCACGCTCAGCAATTCAAATTTAAGTGTATCGGGTCCAGCAGCCGGGTTAACAGCAATTGTACTGTCGGCTATTTCATCTTTAGGGGGGTACGAAACATTCTTACTTGCGGTAGTGTTGGCAGGTGTGTTCCAAATTCTGCTGGGTTTTGCCAAAGCCGGATCTCTCTCTAATTACATACCTTCAAACGTAATCGAAGGAATGTTAGCTGCCATTGGTATCATTATTATTCTTAAGCAGTTACCCCATGCTGTAGGGTACGATGCTGACCATGAAGGCGATTTCTTTTTTATTGAGAAAGAAACGAATCATAACACCCTTAGTGCGCTAATTGATGCTATAAATTTTTCGCATCCCGGTGCCATATTAGTAACGGTTGCCTCGTTGGCAGTACTAATTGCATGGCAGCAAATAGATTTTTTAAAGAAAATAAAAACAATTCCTGCAGCGTTGGTGGTTGTGTTGTTAGGCATTGTGATGAATGAATTATTGAAAACTGCCGGCTCAAGTTTTGCTATTGGTAGCGATCACTTGGTTGCTCTGCCAATACCACAGTCCTTCTCTGACTTTACTGCTCAATTTTCTACTCCTAATTTTTCAGCAATCCAAAACGCGGATGTGTGGATAGTTGCAGCTACTATAGCTATTGTAGCAAGTATAGAGACCCTTCTTTGTATTGAAGCTGCCGATAAAATGGATCCTCTAAAGCGGTTTACTAATACAAATACTGAATTAAAAGCTCAGGGGGTAGGTAATTTGATAAGTGGTTTCTTAGGAGGAATACCATTGACAAGTGTGATCGTCCGAACATCTGCCAACATAAACTCAGGAGCACGTTCAAAAGTTGCTGCCATATCACATGGTGTTTTGTTATTAGTAGCCGTGCTTGCTATACCTAACCTACTCAACAAAATTCCTCTTGCATGTTTAGCGGCTATTCTAATTATGATTGGCTTTAAGTTAGCCAGCCCGGCAGTATTTAAAAGTATGTGGAAACACGGCAAATTTCAATTTGTTCCGTTTATAGCTACTGTATTAGCCGTAGTGTTCACAGACTTGCTGAAGGGTGTTAGCATTGGTTTAGTGGTGAGTATCTTCTTTATACTTCGCGCTAACATGAAGGTGGCGTATTTCTTTAAAAAAGAAGACCACCACCAGGGTGATACCATATACATTGACTTAGCTCAAGAAGTATCGTTTTTAAACAAAGCTGCCATAAAACAAACACTTGGGCATATACCGGCAAACAGTAAGGTAGTGATTAATGCCAGTAACAGCGCATATATAGACTACGATGTGCTGCAACTAATTCAGGATTTTATAAAAGGAAGCTCAATTGATAAAAATATAGAGGTATCATCTGTTGGTTTTCGTAAGGAATATAATATGGCAACCAGCAACCACGTAAGCTCAATATAAAAAACAATAAACATGAAAACCCATACATCAGAAACACAAGCAAGCATGACTCCGTCTAAAGCATTAGAAATTTTAAAAGAAGGTAATCAACGATTTGTTAAGAAGCTTAAGGCAGACCGAGATCTGTTACAGCAAGCAAATGAAACTCGCGATGAGCAGTGGCCATTCGCGGTCATACTTAGTTGTATAGACAGCCGTACATCAGCGGAGCTAATTTTCGACCAAGGTTTAGGTGATATATTCTCCATTCGTATAGCCGGGAATGTGGTAAACACAGATATTATTGGCAGTTTGGAGTTTGCGTGTAAAGTAGCCGGTTCTAAACTCATAGTTGTTCTTGGCCATACCAAGTGTGGTGCCATAAAGGGCGCCTGCGACCATGTAGAAATGGGAAGTTTAACAGAATTACTTAGTAAGATTCAACCGGCTATATACCAAGAAACTTCAACGGCCGATGTTGGCGAGCGCACTTCTAAAAATCTGAATTTTGTAGAGAATGTGTGTACGCTTAACGTAAAGAGATCTGTAAAAACAATAGTAGGCAGAAGCTATATTTTGGAGCAAATGATAGAACGCGGTGAAATAGGTATTATTGGAGCCAAGCATGATTTAAATACCGGGCTGGTAGAGTTTTATGAAGATACCTTTATATCATCTGTGCATTTGGTTAGAAAGCAAATGAGCTACTAAAATCGTTCGTACCAAAATCAGCAGGTATAGCTTAGGGTTATTTTGGTCGTAGATTAAACTTATGACTTTGTTGCTGATTGTCAACTAGATAGTTGTTTTGTGCACAACTAGTTTGGCGGTTTTAGTTTTGTGCGTATTTTTCGCAAAAATTAAAACCCTGATATGAGAAAAAATTTACTACTAGTGTTTTTGTTCGTTGTATCTATACTGAGCAATGCACAAACTACAATTACCAATGGCAATATGGAAAACTGGGGGGGGAGCGGTGCTTCCATAGAACCTACCCAGTGGAATTCAACCAAAAGTGCAGGTGGTGCTTTTGGAGGATTTGCCCCGCAAACCCTTTGGCAAGATCCAAGCACTTTAAACGGAGGTCAATCCTGTGCAAAATTAGTAACAGGAAACGCTCTAGGGAACACAGTAAACGGGGCTATGACAACAGGACGCATTATGGTTCCATCAACCAATGCTTCAGAGGGTTATATAGGCACCATAACTACAGATCCCAATTACCGCATGGCTTTTACCGGCCGACCGGATAGTTTGGTGTTTTGGTACAAGGCATCACCAGTAGGTGTAGATTACCCTTCGGTAGAAGCAAGAATTCATATTAACGATTGCTATAACCCGGAAACCCCGGTAAATAACAACCACCCGAATGCGGTAGCTAACATTGTAGCCCGCGCTACCTGGCAGGGAACCAGCACTGCCGTAGGTACCTGGACAAGAGTTGCAGTTCCGTTTGTATATGTGAACAGCACTGTTCCACAGTATATATTAATCACCTCTACACCTTCGGGCAATTTGTCTTCACCTCAGCAAGGCAGTACGCTTTGGTTAGATGAGTTTAGTGTGGTGTATAATCCTACTATTGTGGTGGGCACTGTTTCTCCACTTGCTTATTATGTAAGTTCAAGTACAGGTACAGCTATTGATGTTCCATATACCATTACAGGAACTTTTACAGCAGGTAATACCTTTACTGCTCAACTTTCTGATGCTTCAGGAAACTTTGGTTCGCCTGTAACCTTAGGCAGCGTAACAAACACTGCTTCGGGCACTATCAACGGCATCATCCCGGCAGGCACTGCTAGCGGCACCGGTTACCGTGTGAGGGTGGTAAGCAGCAATCCTTCTATTACTTCTGCGGCTAATGCAAACGACATCAGCATTACTCTAGTAAGTAATTCTATAGCGCCTGCAACAGCACAGGTTATTCCGGTAAATACGAACGGCACTACATTAACTGTAACCGAAACCGCTACCGCTGCTTCACGCGAATGGAAATACTCTTCAATTAGCGGTACAGGTTACCAGAGTTTCGGCAGTCCTGAAACAGGCACTACATACGTTCCTTATTTCAGTTCAACAGGCACTTACTATGTGGTTTGTGTTACAACCTACACAGGCGGAGTTACTGTAACCAGCAATGAAGTAATGATAACTAGCGTGGGCAATAGTATTGCACCGGCAACATCGCAAAGTATTTTAGTAGGTGTAAATGGGACTCAGTTAACAGTAACCGAATCACCTGCCGGTATGTGGCGCGAGTGGAAATACAGTACTACCAGCGGAACCAACTATCAAAGTTTTGCTCCCTCTGTTACAGGTGCCACAACTTATACACCTAATTTTGCCTCTGCAGGCACATACTATGTGGTTTGCTATAGTGAAATCAATGGTGTTTTCATTTATAGTAATGAAGTGCAAGTAAACGTAGGCAGTGCTACTATTACCACAACTAATCCAGGCGGGTTTCCTTACCATGTTAGCCCCAATGCTAGTGACCTGGCGGTAAATGTAGGCTACACCACCAGCGGCACTTTTAATGCGGGTAATGTTTTTACAGCACAGCTTTCAGATGCTTCGGGTTCATTCGCTTCGCCTGTAAATATTGGCTCAGTTGCTTCTACTACATCAGGTTTTGTAAGTTCAGTAGTGCCTCACACCACAGTGGGCGGTCTTGGTTACAGAGTAAGGGTTGTATCTGACAATCCTAACGTAATAGGTGCTGATAACGGTGTAGATTTACAGGTAATTGAGTTTACCAGCAATGTAACACCTACGGCTGTTCAAACTATACCACGCCTTACTAATGGCACCGCGTTAAGTGTGAATGCCACACATTCGTTTACTGCACAATGGCAATACAATACACTGGGCGCTGGCTATGTAGGTTTCGCTACGCCTGAAACAGGTCAAACCTATACCCCTTACTTTGATATACCGGGCACCTACTTTGTGCGCTGCATTGCCTACAATTCATTTGGTGATTCAGCTATTAGCAACGAAGTGCAAATAGATGTAACCAACGGTACCACACTTACCACAGCAGCTATCAGTGGTTCTCCGTTTTCTATATCACTTAACATGGGGGCCCCTGTTGATGTAAACTATTCAAGCGATGCCCTCTTCTATCCGGGCAACGAGTTTAAGGTTCAGCTATCTGACTTTACAGGCAGCTTTGCCAACCCTGTAGAGATAGCTTCTGTAGCCAGTACTTCTTTCTTTACTATTAATGCGGCTATCCCCGGAAACACACCGGGCTCAGGTAATTACCGCATACGTGTGGTATCTACTAACCCGGCACTTATTGGTACTGATAATGGTACTGACTTACAGGTTATACCTTTCGATGTTTACATAGCCCCAGCCGATACACAAACGCTGGCACCGGCTGCTACAGGCAATCTGTTAACAGTAACGGCTAATCAGAATTCTACTTACTCATGGCAATGGACACAGGTATCGGGCTCTTTCTACACAGCTTTTAATCCTGCACAAACAGGCAACACCTATGTTCCTTCATTCAACACAGCAGGTATTTACTATGTAGTATGTAAAGCAACTAATACAGCTCCTGATGTGCTTACTTCAAACGAAGTAGTGGTTATTGTTGACCAAAGCATTGGCATTGATAAAACAGGCAACAGTTTTATGAAAGCATATTGGATCGGAAATGATTTTGTGGTGGACTTAACTTCATCAACAGCCCAGGAGCCGCAACTTCTTTTAATGACAGCAACCGGTCAGGTAGTAGCAGAGCAAACGCTTATGAGCAAAGTAAACCGTATCCCTCTTTCAGTGGCAGCAGGCACTTACATTTTCAGAATTGTTGACGGCAAAAATGTAGTAACAGGTAAAACGAACAAGCAATAGTTTATTTTTAGGTTGATTAAGGTAAGCCGGAGGGTTTTTGCTCTCCGGCTATTTTTTTGCACTCAATTGAATTGCACATAAATGCACTAATTCTTAAAACTTCTTTGGTGTATGTTACGCTCAATTCTATTTTTGGCTTAATGAGCAGCGAGAAAGAGATTGCCGGGTTTTCGAAAATGGGCAAGCGCGAAAAAATTGCGTGGTTGGCTAAAAATTTTCTGTATGCAAACCCGGTAGAAGTAGTTAAAGAGTTTGCCGAGTACTGGCACGATAATATTGAAGCACAGAAACTCTTAGATGGGTTCAGCGAAAACACACTCACCAATTTTCCTGTTCCATTTGGCATAGCACCTAATTTCAAAATCAATGGCGACATCTATGCCGTGCCTATGGTTATTGAAGAAAGTAGTGTTGTGGCAGCGGCATCCAATGCAGCTAAGTTCTGGCTAACCCGTGGTGGATTTAAAGCAGAAGTAATTTCTACTAAAAAAGTGGGTCAGGTGCATTTTATCTACTTAGGTGCCCCCGCAAAATTGTTTTCTTTTTTTGAAACTGTAAAGGCTGACCTGATAAAAGGAGTAAAACATATAACAACTAAAATGGAGGAACGTGGAGGTGGTGTTATAGATATGGAACTATTTGATTTTACTCAACTTGAAAAAGGATACTATCAGTTGCGCGCTTATTTTGAGACAGTGGACTCCATGGGTGCTAATTTTATTAACTCTTGTCTCGAAGAATTTGGTAAGCAACTATCCGAAAAAATTTCAGGTAGCAATTTGTTTTCTAATGATGAAAAGCAGGTTGATATAATTATGTGTATTCTGTCGAATTATACTCCTGAGTGTTTGGTTCGGGCAGAAGTAAACTGTGAAGTGAAAGACCTTGGCACTTTTGAAAACGGAGAAGTAAGTGCTGATGAGTTTGCTACTAACTTTTTGCGGGCGGTTAACATTGCTCGCATAGATTCATATCGAGCTACAACACATAACAAAGGTATTATGAATGGTATTGATGCCGTGGTGTTAGCAACAGGAAATGATTTTCGTGCGGTTGAAGCGTGTGCCCATACGTACGCATGTCGCGATGGCGTTTACCGTAGTTTAAGCGAGTGTGAAGTTAAAGACGGTATGTTTAGGTTTTGGTTAACACTGCCCATTGCTATTGGTACTGTCGGTGGCTTAACTTCATTGCATCCATTAGCGAAGCGTTCACTCGAGCTGCTCGGTAACCCTAATGCCAAACAACTGATGAAGATAATAGCTACAGTGGGGCTTGCACAAAATTTTGCGGCACTTCGCTCGCTAACTACAGTAGGTATTCAAGCGGGACACATGAAAATGCACCTCACTAATATACTTGCAGGATTTCAGGCAACTGAAGATGAGTCTATTGCTGCAAAAAGACATTTCGATGATAAGACAGTGAGTGTTTCCGCTGTTCGCGAGTTTATTGAATCGCTTAGAAAATGATCCAGCCACTCAGACCAGTTTCTTCTTTTTATGGCCATGGTAAGCTGCTCATTACTTCTGAGTATTTTGTTTTAGACGGAGCAAAAGCGTTAGCGGTACCCACAAAGTTTGGGCAGCAAATGAGGGTAACTCAATTGCAAGCAACAGATAATATCTTATACTGGGTAGCTTTGAATAGTAAGAAACACCCATGGCTTAACTTAGTTTTCGACACCACAACATTTAATTGCCTGAACTCTACCGGTGAAGAAGCCAACCGTTTGTCTCATATTTTGAAAGAGACACGAAATCTGAATGTTGAGTTTTTGAGAGATGGGAAAAATTATGCAGTTGAGACTCATCTTGAGTTCCCTAACGAGTGGGGGCTGGGCTCTAGCTCTACCTTAATACATTGCGTAGCCAAGTGGGCAAATGTTGATGGTTACAATCTTTTGAAAAATACTATTGGAGGTTCGGGCTACGATGTGTCATGCGCTGCGCACAACACAGCTATACTTTATCAGTTAAAAAAAGGCACACCCGAAACATTAAACACACTTTGGAAACCGCCATTTACATCTGGTTTGTATTTTGTTTACACAGGCAAAAAACAGTTAAGTAGTGCGGGAATTAAATACTACAGAGAAAAACTACAAAATAAAACTGACACGATTAACCAATTAAATGCCCTAACTGAATCAATACTTAAATGTAGCGAGTTAGACTTGTTTGAGGCTTTGCTTCGTGAACACGAGAATACTATTGGTTCTGCATTGAAAATGATAAAAGTGCAAGAAACTATGTTTGCGAATTATTGGGGAGTAGTTAAATCATTGGGAGCTTGGGGTGGAGATTTTGTGATGCTTACAAACAACCGTACCGAAGAAGAATTAAAACATTACCTGTTTGGCAAAAATTTAACCACCATATTTAGCTGGAATGATTTAATACTTTAAACAGATTTTATCGAGTTGCATTTCGCCAGCGCTTCGATCATTACTTTTGTTTTTAGCAAAACTTCCTGCCATTCTTTTTCTGCATCTGAGCCAATAGTTATTGCCCCACCTGCCCTTACTGAAACGTATTTTTCTGTTTGATTATAAAGAATACTCCGAATAACCACATTAAAGTCGAAGTCGGCAGCAGGAGTTATATAACCCACGCTACCACTATAAAGCGACCGCTTGAATGATTCATACTTTTCAATGTTTTTCATTACCTCTACTTTGGGCGCACCTGTCATGCTACCCATTGGAAAAGCGTGACGAATAATATCAGTAAAGTGAATATCAGTTTCGGCTTCGGAGGTTACTGTTGAAATTAACTGATGAACTGTGCTAAATGAGTACAGTCCGCACAACTCTTCAACGCGTACGGTGCCTGGTTTTGATGAATGTGCAAGATCATTTCTTGTAAGGTCAACTATCATTACGTTTTCAGCGCGTTCTTTTTCATCGTTCTTTAGCTGTGATTTCAATGACTCATTTTCAGCGCCCGTAGCTCCTTTTCGCACTGTACCTTTTATTGGCTGAGCAATAAGTTGGTTGTCTTGTTTCTTTAAAAATCTTTCGGGGCTAGAGCATAAAAGAAACTTATCATCAAGTTTGAAGTAAGTGCTGAATGGGGCAGCAGCACTATTGCTAAGTTGTAGATATGTATCAATCGGGTTTATAGTAGTTTGATCTGCATAAAACTCACTGCAATAGTTTAGTTCATAAAAATCTCCTTCAGCAATTTGTTGCTTAATTGACTCTACGTTTTGCTTGTATTGCTCTTTAGTGGTTCTATGCCTAAGTGTAAGTGCATCTTCTTTTTGCTCATAGCAATCCCGCACCAGCATTCTGTTGATTGTTTCCAACAAATCAAATGTTTCGGGGTAGTTTCTATTTATAGTTAGTTTGTTGTCGATAATTTCAAACAGGTAACGAGGTTTAAAAAAATACAGTTGAGGAAACTGTAAGTAATCAACATTTTGGCTTTCTAAATTTTCAAACTCATTTTTTAAGTCGTAGCTCATAAACCCGAAAATGTCGGTATTTGCCCGTTCATGAAATTGTTTTAGTTGACAAAGAGAATCACGGCCATCATGCGCCTGTGTAATTACTTCTTGTATAGCATCAACCGCCAGCACCCAGTTTTTACTAGAATACTTTTGAGGGTAATTGTTAGAGTCAAGCAAACAAACCACACGGAAGTAATTTGCCCAAGACAACGCCTTAGCTTTAAAGCTATCTATGTCGGGTAACGATACAGTAGTGGATTCCGCCATTTACCCTTTTAGGTTCAGGTTAGATGTGTTGCAATTGGTCTGCTTTTTTAAACACCAATCGTTCGCGCTCAGGGCCGGTAGAAATCATACTGATTTCGGTTCCGAGATATTCTTCTACGTAAGCAAGGTATCCAAGGAAGGTTTCAGGCAATTGGTCGTACGAATTGAAATTACGGAGGTCAGTTTTCCAACCGCAAAGTTTATGATAAATTGGTTCAATGACAGTGTTGGCCATATCGTAAGGTATCTGTTGCGACAATTTACCGTCAACCCGGTAATCTGTACAGGCTTCAATGATTTCAAAATCGTTCAATACATCAGCTTTGGTCATGGCTATTTGCGTAACTCCGTTTATCATAATACCATACTTTAACGCAGGCAAATCTATCCAACCGCATCTGCGCGGTCTGCCGGTAGTAGCGCCAAACTCATTCCCTATCTTGCGAATTTGCTCGCCTGTTTCGTTCAGAAGTTCGGTAGGGAAAGGTCCGCTGCCCACTCGTGTGCAATATGCTTTAGCAATACCAATAACTTCTTTGATGCGTTGCGGTGCAATTCCTAATCCGTTGCAGGCTCCACTGGTTATGGTGTTAGATGATGTAACAAAAGGATACGTACCAAAATCAATATCAAGCATGGTGCCTTGCGCTCCTTCTGCCAAAATTGTTTTGCCTTTCGATAGCTCGTTATTGAGATAATATTCGGAATCAATTAAGTTAAGTGATCGAACAAAATCAATAGCATCTAACCAAGTTTTTTCAATTTCTTCCAATGAAAATTCAAAATCGTAAATCTTAAGCAGCTTAAGATGCTTTTCTTTTATCTTTTGGTATATGCTTTTAAATGCAGGTAAAATTATATCGCCAACACGCAATCCATTGCGCCCGGTTTTGTCCATATAGGTGGGCGAAATACCTCTTAATGTTGAACCAATTTTTTCTTGTCCTTTTGCAGCTTCGCTTGCAGCATCTAAAATTTTGTGCGTAGGCAAAATGAAATGCGCCTTTTTAGAGATATACAGTCGTTTGTTTACATCTACGCCTTTGGCTGTTAGGTTTTCAATTTCTTTCTTTAATGTAACCGGATCAATAACTACACCATTGCCAATTACATTCATTGGTCTTTCCTGTAAGATTCCAGACGGCACCGTGTGTAGCACTGTTTTTTCGCCATTAATAACCAGTGTATGACCGGCATTGGGGCCTCCTTGAAAGCGTGCAATAATATCGTACTTAGGAGCTAGATAATCAATGATTTTTCCTTTGCCCTCATCTCCCCATTGTAAGCCAAGTAATATGTCAACAGCCATTTTGTATTAGATAGTAGTTAGTTTAGAGAATAGAATTTACGTTTCGGTTTCATACACCTTTTAAAAAAGCTAATGCGGAAGTTTCATCTGCATGTACTGCAAATACTGACTCTAGTTTTGTCATTTGCAAAAGCTTCTTCATTTGCTCTGGCAAACAGCAAAGCGCTAACTCACCACCTGCGTTGCGCGTTTTAGAAACCGCTGTGAGCAACATGCCCAGCCCTGTACTGTTAATGAACTTTAAATCATTTAAGTTAAACAATACTTTTTTAGTGCCGTTCTCAATTGTTGTTTTCAGTAACTCCATAACAGGAGCATTGCTGTGTTCACCCAGTAAATTTCCTTCCAATGATATTACAAGCACCCCTTCTTTAGTTTCATTTTTCATAGCTGGTTGATTATGTGTTTACAGGTTTATCTTCTGTTTTTTTGTTCTCTACTTCTCGTTTTATCTGGCAACTTCCGCAAACTCCATACATATTAAGTGAATGATGGGTAATCTTAAAGTTAAGCAAGTCGGCCATCATGCTCTTAATTTGCTGAATGCGAGGGTCGCAAAATTCAACTACTTTTTTACAATCAACACAAATGATATGGTCATGTTGTTTATAACCATAGCTTTTTTCGTATTGTGCCAAATTTTTTCCAAACTGATGCTTTTTAACCAAATCGCAGCTTACAAGTAGTTCTAGGGTGTTATATACCGTAGCACGGCTGATGTTAAATTTTTTCTTTTTAAAAAATGAATATAGAGTTTCAGCTTCAAAATGGTCATCCCGTTTATATATTTCTTCGAGTATGGTATACCGCTCTGTTGTTTTGCGAAGTTCTTTTCGCTCCAGATAGGCGGAAAAAATATTTTTTACCTCCTCAATAAGTTCTGCTCTGTTAGGATTCACGTTCGAAAATAATTTCTGTGGCGGGATATACAAAAAGAGTGGATACTCACTTTCGCAAAAAATCTTTTCTTCATTTTATGAAGTTATTGTTGAGAACATTGTCTTTATGCTTTTTTATTACGTTGTGCTCATTTGGCGGCACCGATAACAGTGGGAAACTTTTCAATAATTTTTCAGCTGCACTTTACAACAAAACAAATTTTCAATATTATCTGGTGGTGCGTGTACACAACCTAAACACAGGTGAAGTGCGCGAATTTTGTACACTGGGCGTTCTGTTTAGGCAAGCATTACATATGGAGTGGAAACTTGATCACGACCGGCTTTCAGAAGATTTGGTGTTGGCAAAAGCACATCTAAACACCCCACGTTTGTTTGAGTTTAAAAACACCGAAGCCATTAGTTATTTAGGAATGAGTTTGTATTCAGTAAGCGAACTGAACGAACTTAGTAAAGCCATAGATTTTAAAACACTGGCAAAAGAAATACGGGAAGCAAAAATTTGGCGTAAAGACTTTATAGATGACGAGAAGTTGATGCGGATATATGCTCACGGGCTTTTTAACGAGGGTATATTAACAGCAGAGGATATTACTCAAGGCGGCATATTAGAATATGTAGAATAACGGGCTTCTCTACTCATTTATACTATTACATTCGCGCCTTGAATTATGAGCCAAACAGTAACACCCTACAGAGATCAGCGCAGTAAAAAAGAACAGGTGGAGGAAATGTTTGACAACATTGCGCACCGGTACGATTTTCTGAATCATCTGCTTACCTTGGGTATAGATATTTTGTGGCGTAAAAAGGCAGTGAAGTTTATTGGTGAGATAAAACCAAGAGTAATTTTAGATGTTGCGAGCGGTACAGGTGATTTCGCTTTTGAATCATTAACGTTAAAGCCAACCAAAATTACAGGTTTCGACTTGTCTGAAGGCATGATGAAAATAGGCAGGGAGAGGGCAAAAAAACTTAATGTGCAAAACACATTGGAGTTTATAAAAGGCGATTCGGAGAAAATGCCCTTTGCCACTGAAAGTTTCGATGCTATAACAGTTGGCTTTGGGGTGCGTAATTTCGATAATTTGGAAGCCGGTTTAAAAGAAATGTTACGTGTATTACGTGTTCATGGCAGAGTGGTCATTTTGGAAGCCAGCATGCCAAGAAGCACAATAATCAGAGCGTTATTCAGTTTATACTTCGGTAAAGTTGTTCCGTTGGTAGGACGTTTGTTTTCTAAAGATGCCCGGGCGTATAGCTATTTGCCTGAAAGTGTACTGGTGTTTCCGGAGGGTTTGGAGTTTGTAAAAATTTTGGAGAACGTTGGGTTCAGGAATGTGCAATGGCAACCGTTAACTTTTGGCGCCTGTGCTTTGTATAAAATGGAAAAATGAAAAAGTACGCATTTATAGCATTTGTTCTGTTTCTTACAAATAGAGTTAGTGCCCAGTTCAACATACATGAACTGGGTAAAAAAGATGTGTACTTCGGCATAGCGCTTGGCGTAAACGTAGCCGATTTTAAAATCATACATACGGAGGTTCGTCCGCAGAATGATTCAATACGGTATTTTAAACCAAAGCTCGGACCAGGATTTAATTTGGGAATAATTTGTAACTACCAGTTTCACAAGTATTTCGATTTACGTTTTATTCCAACTCTTTCGTTTAGCGATAAAAATATAGAGTACGAAGATTTAGATCATAAGTTGATTAAGAAAAACATCTCGTCTATTTATCTGGATTTTCCGTTGTTGCTTCGTTTTAAATCACAACCCATTAAAGATTTCAGAGTATATGTAATAGCGGGTGTGCGTTATGATTATGATTTGGCCTCTAACGTAAAAGCACGTAAAGCCGAAGATATTATCAAACTCAATAATCACGATGCTGCTGCAGAGTATGGTATCGGATTTATGATTTACTTTCCATATTTTATTCTGTCGCCAGAGTTTAAAATGAGCCATGGCTTTATAAATATTCATTCCTCTACACCCGGGCTAATTTATTCGCGCACTATTCAAACTATGTATTCGCGCACATTTACACTATCTCTTAATTTAGAAGGGTAATGCCTCTCTTTTTAAAAGAAGAAAATCCGCACTTTCAATTAGCTGTTTGGCGAATTACCGAGCCGTTTTCATTCTTCGGCAAACACTTTAGAAACGTACCTCCCATTACTAATGAAAGTAGAAAACTTCAGTGGTGTGCCTCGCGTTTCTTGATAAAGAATGAGCTGGGGCAACCGGAAAATGTGTTGAGCAACGAAATTGGCAAGCCCGTTTTTAGCGATGTTGACCATCATGTTTCTATTTCGCATAGTAATGAATTTGCAGCCGCCATAGTGGGTAAAACCGTAGAAGTAGGCATAGATGTAGAGCCTATACACGAGAGAGTAGAACGCATTGCAAGTAAGTTTCTTTCAACACCAGAACTAGAAGCCATTGAAAATGCTAACCGAGTTGAACAGTTGATTTTGTATTGGAGCGCAAAAGAAACTCTGTACAAACTTCATGGATTAGGCTGCATTGATTTTAAAACTCAACTCATTGTGAGTGCTTTTAAGTTAGAAACTCAGGGTAAACTAACAGCATCTATCAAAACTCCCAATCGTTCGTTTTGTAATCTCACAATCGAATATCAGTTTTTTGAAAACCATGTTTTAACTTACGTGGTTGTATAGTTAGATGAAGCCTTTATTGAAGCCTGTTTATATTCTTCATATATTCTGATGCACTCTACAGCTTGTTTTACATCGTGAACGCGCAGCAGGTTAGCCCCATTTAACAGTGCAATCATATTGGCTGCTGTAGTAGCATTTAATGCGCCCTCCGGTTGTATGCTCAATGGTTTACAAAGCATTGATTTTCTGGAAACGCCCACCATTAAAGGCAGTTCAAATTTTTTGAAGGCTGATAGTTGACTTAGCAAAGTATAGTTATTAGCCACAGTTTTCCCGAAACCAAAACCCGGATCTAAGATGAGATAAGGAACACCTGCAGCGAGGCAAGCAGAAATTCTCTCTTCAAAAAACTTCACGACATCTGCCGTAACGTTTTCGTACTGCGGATTATTTTGCATAGAAGCAGGCAAGCCCTGCATGTGCATGAGCACCAACGGAACCTGGTGTTTAGCCGCTGATTTCAATATATTATCATCGTATCTGGCTGCTGAAATATCGTTGATTATATGCGCTCCTGCACTCAAGCACTCATCCGCCACCTGGGCGTGTACAGTGTCAATGGAAATAACAACATCTGCAAAACACTTCAGAATGGCTGTTACTGCCGGCAGTACACGCTTCAACTCCTCGTCAGCCGAAATTATACTAGCCCCCGGGCGAGAACTCATACCCCCCAAATCGAGGATGGCAGCACCTTCCAATAACATTTTTTCAGCCTGATGCAGAAGTTCACTTTCTGTGCTCAGTTGACCACCGTCATAAAACGAATCGGGTGTAAGGTTTAGTATGCCCATTACTTTGGGGGAAGTGAAATTGAGCTGCTTGCCTCTTATATTTATGTGCATGTTGGTAAAGAATCTTAATTGAACTATCGAAATTAACCTTCTTAGATACTTTTACACCAATGGCAAATAACACCTCTGCACAATTTGACGAACAACTGGAAGCATGTCGCGATATCTTTAAAAAGAAAACACATGATTACGGCACTTCATGGCGAGTTTTACGACCTAAATCACTTACCGACCAGTTATTTATTAAAGCTCAACGTATTCAAACAATTGAGGAAGCACCAACTAAAATGGTAGATGAAGATGAACGATCTGAGTTTATAGGTCTGATAAACTATGCAATCATTGGCCTTATACAAATGGCTCTGAAGGATGATAAGAGAACAGAACTAACTGAAGAAGAAGCGTTATTGAATTATGATAAACGGGTAGCAGAAATAAAAGCCCTGATGTTGGCAAAAAATCACGACTATGGCGAAGCCTGGCGCGATATGAGGGTAAGCTCATTTACCGATTTAATATTAATGAAACTTCTACGTATAAAACAAATAGAAGATAACAAAGGCAAAACACTTATTAGCGAAGGAATTGATGCCGGATATAAAGATATTGTTAATTACTCTGTGTTTGCCTTGATTAAGATAAGTGAGAAGCTATAACAAAAGTGTATTCTAAAGGTTAATCAACATTTACCATGACTGTATATTCCATATTTACCTATGTAGGTATAGCAGCTCTGCTGCTTACCATCTTGCGTTGGTTTTTAGCCAAGCCATCGAACATATTTGTTTGTTACCTGCAAAATTTTGTAGGCTCTCTATTCATCTTTTCAGGATTTGTAAAAGCGGTAGATCCGCTAGGCACCAGCTACAAAATGCACGAGTACTTTGAAGCGTTTGCGGGCGAGGGCTTGCGTCCTTTGTGGGAGTACCTTGCTACATGGAGCACATTTATGGCAATTACTATGATTGCGCTTGAACTATTTGTAGGTTTCATGCTTTTAATTGGATGGAAGCCAAGATTTACAGTTGGTGTCATTTGGTGGCTAACATTATTCTTTACTTTCCTAACTGCATATACCTATTTATCGGGCTTTGGAGTTGGTGTAACTTTCTGGGTTATGTCTGCTATTGTTTTTGTTGCATGGGTTGCGGTGGCAATAGTAAGTGAAGGTAACCGTATGCGTGTGTTTATTGCCTCTGCCGTACTTACCGTGCTACTGGTGGGCCGATTTTTTTCAGTAGCTCAGCCATTTGCCGAAACCGGCATGAAAGTAACCGACTGTGGCTGCTTTGGTGATTTTATTAAACTGAAACCGTGGGAAACATTTTGGAAAGATGTGGTGCTTGATGTAATGATACTTGTGCTGGTGTTAGGCGTAAAGCATATTCGTCCGCTGTTAGAAAATTCAAATAGAACTGTTATGGCCGGTGTTACAAGTGCAGCGTCATTGGGGCTTTGCTTGTACACAGTTTACCTCAATGAACCGATTATTGATTTTCGACCTTATAAAGTAGGTAACAACATAAATGAGCAACGCACAGAAATTAAGCCCCCTGTTATTGAAATGATGTTTTTATACAAAAACAAAGCTACCGGGGAAGTGAAAGAATACACACAGAAAGAATTTGGGTCAATGAATTTTGAAGAACTGGAGTATGTTGATCGTAAGGACAAAGTGCTTGACCCTGGTATTCCGGCTAAAATTACTAACCTGTATATATCTAATGAAGAAGGAGTTGACATTACCGACACCCTTTTACAAAATCCCAACTATTCGCTTATGGTAGTTTCCTGGAAATTGGGTACTACTAACACAAATGCGTACAAACAACTCAACGAACTAAACTCAGCAGCAGAAAAAGCGGGGATTAAGTTTTTTGCAGTAACTGCAAACGATGGGCATGTAGATGAGTTTCGTCACCGTCACCAAACCGCGTATCCTTTTTATTCAGCTGATGAAACCCCGCTTAAAACCATGATACGTTCTAACCCGGGGTTACTACTCTTAAAAAATGGTGTAGTTGTTAACAAATGGCACTACCTACATTTGCCTACAACTGAAGAACTACAGAAAAGTTACTTCGAAAAAAAGTAACCTACCTGCATATCACTTTTATGAATCCATAACTAAATATCTTGTTGGGTATTTGAATTAATTATGTTTGTTTAATACAAAAAATAAACACCCATCATGAAAAAAACCATTACTCTCCTGTTGTTTTCAATTGTAGCCCTACAGCAATCGTTTGCCCAATGCGGCAACGAACCATCTAAAAATAAAGTATTGCTTTTAGGCGATAGCTGGGGGTACTTTATGAACTTTGAACAGACAATTACCAAAGAGCTAAAAAAGTGGGGGCACAGTGGCTACAAGTATGTAACCAACGGAAATTTAGTTGTAAACGGAGCAGACACGTATGACTTTTTGGATGCCGGAACACAGCAACAAATCGTTACCATACTTGGCCAAAATCCGGATATTGAAATTATTCACTTAAGTATTGGAGGTAACGATTTTTTGGGTGATTGGAAAAAAAGTATGACTCAACCACAGATAGACACCATGAAGATGGGCGTAATGGAACGGCTAGATTCTATTGTTCGTTTTCTACAGTTGGCAAAACCCGGTGTAGATGTAATGTGGAGTGGTTACTGCTACACTAATTTTACAGAACCTATCACCCAGGGGCCATTTCCTTTTCAAGGGTCCAGCCACCCTTTTTATGGCACTTGGAACGATATGGAGCAACCTAGTTTTCTTGAAATAAACACATTGCTGAAAGAAATATCAATGGACATGGTACCGTTTGTTGCCAATCATCCTAAAATGCATTTTGTGCCAGAAACGGGAATCTTACAATACACCATTGGCCAAACATCACCTATATGCTGTAACATTCAACCTCAAACCACCTATGCTCCCGGCACAGTATCAATGCCTTGGGGTGATGTAAACTATCCTTCTCCTATTTCAGGAATGCGCGATTACGTTTTAACTAAAGACTGTTTTCATCTTTCGCCTCAAGGATACTCTGACTTTATTGGCTATCAAATGCAGAAGTTTTACCAAAAGTACTTTATGGATGATTTGTATTTGTTAGCAGAAAACAATTCACAAACAGGTTCTGTTTCTTCAACCGGAAGTGTTAGTGACACTTTGTTTTTAGGTGGAAACGCCAGCGCTGAATACGCCACAGTTCTCAGCTTTAACACTACATCTATGCCTGACACCACGTTGGCCAAAGCAAGTTTATTTTTGAGAAGAAGTAACAGCACCGGCACTAACCCCATAACCGGTAGTTTGCAGGTTAAGGTAAAGAACGGAAATTTTGGAACCATTGCCGATGTTGAAGCTGTTGACTTTAACGCTTCCGGAGATGCTTCTGGAAATCCTTGTTTATACGGATCAAACGCAAATGGCGAATGGGTAAGGTTTGATTTGCCTTCATCATTGTTGCCTTACATTAATAAGAATGCTGCTACCCAATTTATTTTATCAGCTCCCGGTGTAACGAATGGGCTGGGATATTTCACCAACGCCAGCGACCCGGATTTTGCTCCTGTTTTAAACCTAACTTACAGCAATCCGCTTGGTGTTAAAGACCCCGTTATAGATGAAGCTATCAATATTTACCCTAATCCAACCTCAGGTATGCTTACAATAAGCACTAATGGTTTACCAATACAAAAAGTTTTTGTTACTGACTTAACCGGTAAAACAATATTGAACCTGACGATGATTAACGAAAACAGTGTAGATATTTCTTCCCTTTCGGCAGGTATGTATCTACTGCACACAACAACATTAAACGGAAATGCTGTAAAACGTATCGTGAAGAATTAAAGAGATTGCTTTCTATTTATGCTCAGGGCTTTGCTTCGTAGAAGCAAAGCCCTGGTTTTTTATCGAAGGTCAACAACTTTTACACCCGGATGTTTCTTGGTATCAAACGTAAAGGTGTCATCGGAAGTAGAAGCGTTTGGTGTTTGCTTGGTCAGTTTATAAGTGTATCGCGTACCGTTTTTTTCGTAAATTTTGGTTTCGGAAATATGTAAGGTGGCATCATCAACAGTAACATCTATTTTAAAGTAAGATGTCTTTTTTGCTTGTGGGCTCATTTCTATAACTGTGGTCGACTTACCGCCCCAAGATTTTTTTTCTTTTATCTGGTAAACATACCCCTCTCGGTAAAGGGTAAAAATTTTGGATGGTGAAAAAATATCGTCAGTTTCCTCAATAGTATTTACTTGTACTTCACGTTCTAGAGGCGAAAATGTCCAGATGTTTTTGCCATCACAAATTATTTGTTGGCCTTTAATATCAATATTGAATTTTGCCTGTTGTAAAATTATTTTGCCTTTGAGTGTATCGGTATATTTGCGGTCGCTTTCTTCCGGTTTTAACTTAGGGCGCTGCACAACTAATATAAAATCTGATGACACATTTTTATACGCTTTGTATTTTTCACTCACTTTTTGCAACAATGCGGCAGCTTCGACATCGTTTGCTGTATTTGTTTGCGAGTATGAGTTAAAAAAAAGCAGGCATAACGCAAATGCTGTGCTGATAGATTTAGTTCTGTAAAAATTGACGAATGTTAGGTGACTGTAATTCATTAAATTGGCGGCAATTGTTGCTTATATAGCTTGCTCTCGTAGCTTCTGCAAATACTGTTCCAGTTCTGCTTCGGTTTTAAATTTAACATCCCGCGACTTTGTTCCAAGATTATCGCCCACAATGCCGGCTTCCTGCAACTGATCCATCAATCTGCCTGCACGATTATAGCCAAGTTTTAGTCTCCGTTGAATAAGTGAAGTGCTGCCCATTTGGTTTTGAACAATTACACGGGCAGCGTCTTCAAACAAATCATCCCGGTCACCATCAGCAAAAAACTCCTCACCGCCTTCTTTTTGGTTCGGATCAATATACTCGGGGAGCTCAAAAGCTGTGGCGTAACCCTGTTGTGCCGAAATAAAGTCACGAACTTGTTCCACTTCCGGAGTATCTACAAAACCACATTGCAGGCGAACCATATCGCTGCCCATAGACAGAAGCATATCACCACGACCTATCAATTGCTCTGAACCTCCCTGATCGAGGATAGTTCTGGAGTCAATTTTGCTGGTAGTTTTAAATGCTATACGTGCCGGAAAGTTTGCTTTGATGGTTCCGGTGATAATATTTACAGATGGACGTTGAGTGGCAAGAATTAAGTGGATACCAATAGCCCGCGCCAATTGCGCCAAACGTGCAATAGGCATTTCTACTTCTTTGCCGGCCGTCATGATGAGGTCAGCAAATTCATCTACTACGAGTACTATGTACGGAAGAAACTTGTGCCCGTTTTTAGGGTTTAACTGCCTGTTTAAAAACTTATGGTTGTATTCTTTCAGATTGCGGCAACTCGCTTTCTTTAAAAGATTATAACGGTCGTCCATTTCAATACAGAGTGCATTGAGCGTGGTTACTACTTTTTTGGTGTCGGTAATAATGGCATCATCTTCCCCGGGTAGTTTGGCAAGAAAATGTTTTTCGAGAGTTTCGTATAAGCTCAATTCTACTTTCTTAGGGTCAACCAATACAAACTTTAGCTGCGAAGGATGTTTTTTGTATAACAGCGACACAATCACTGCGTTGATACCCACTGATTTTCCTTGTCCGGTGGCACCTGCCATCAGTAGGTGCGGCATTTTGGCAAGGTCGCCCACATAAATTTCGTTGCTGATTGATTTGCCCAAGCAGATTGGAAGTTCTGCTGTGGTGTTCTGAAATTTTTCGGAAGCAAGTAACGAACGCATGCTTACCACTTCTTTGTTGGTGTTTGGCACTTCTATACCAATGGTTCCTTTGCCGGGCATTGGTGCAATGATGCGGATGCCGAGAGCAGCTAAACTCAAAGCTATATCATCTTCTAAATTTTTAATCTTAGAAATACGCACACCAGGGGCCGGAACTATTTCATACAGCGTTACAGTAGGGCCAATTGTTGCTTTTATTTTTGAAATTTCAATTTGGTAGTTATTGAGCGTAGAAATAATCTGGTTCTTGTTGCGTTCTAACTCTTCGGCATCAATTTTTACTTTATCGCTGCCGTGTTCTTCGAGCAGTTCGAGCGAGGGAAATTTGTAGTTTGATAAATCAAGTGTAGGGTCGTAGTTGGTGTTTAAGCTGCCGGTATTCTCTTCTACTTCGGCTTCTTCTATGGCTTCTTCTACCTCTAATTTTAAATCATTTTCAGTGTCTAACTCCTGTACTAAAGGGTTTAACTCTTTACCTGTGTCTAAGTCAATTACTTTGAATGGAGCATTATTGGTAGCAGGTGGGGTTACTTCTAAATCCAGCGAATCGTTCATTACTTCTTCGGCCAGATTGTCTTTGCCAAATATGTTTTCATCGGGATCTTTGTAAACAGGAACTTTAGTGGATGGGGTTGATGTGGCTGTGGAGGCTTCTTGAGCTGTAAGTTCTTTTGACTCGAATATGCGGAGTATAAAGTCGAAGCTGATGTTGTAAACTATTATGGCGAATACCAAGGCTGATGTTAGCAGCAAAGCCGCCACTCCTACCGGTTTAACTAATCCGGTTAGGTAGCCTGTTTCTCCGGTTAAGTAGTTGCCAAATGCCCCCCCCCAGCTAAGTACGCTTTGAGGCAATATCAGATAGTTTACAAACGCCAATGCTGACGAAAACCAAACAACAGCAACGAAGCTGTATATGAAAATGCGCATTGCCGGAAAAACATTTTTGCGCACCAACCAGTTAAAGCCAACAGCAAAGCATGTAACAATAAGCAGATACGAAGCAAGCCCAAACAGGTTGTTGATGAATAAATGAGAAAGCCATGCACCGAGTTGGCCCAGAGCATTTTTTACCTGTACTGAGTTATGGCTAAACAACACAGCGCCATTTATCATTTCGCTCTGGTCTTCGGCCATAGTAAAAAGGTAAGAAGTAAACGCCACTGCCATTACGAATGAAAACAACAGCAAAACCAGCCCGCTTATTTTTGTAAGGCGGCCATCACTCCACCATTTTGGTGCTTGCTCTGCTATTTCTTTCGGCTTTTTGACTGCTTTCTTCTCACGTGCAGGCTTAACCGGTTTATCGGCAGCCACTTCTACGGTTAAAGCTTCGCTATCTGCCTTTTTCTTTTTGGCGGGTGTTGTGATTTCTTCCATGTCTGTAAAATCTGCCACTAAAATGCTCATAACAGAAGGGGTTTGTTATATTACATAACGCTTACTTATACACAGAAAGTGTGTGGTTGTATAGTTTTTGTTGGTTGTTCAGCGTAAGCTAGGTATGTTACGTGGTTATTGGTTTACGCAATTCGGCTGTTGGGTAGCGTTGACACGTGACTAAACTTCGTTTAGTTGTATTATCCGGAAATGTAACTTACCATATATGGATGTTGTAAGGCGGAAGTGAATAATAAACAGGTGACGGAAGGCGGCAGTAACAGTGCAAAGGGCGGAGAAGTAGGTAATGGGCGAGAACCAAGTTTGAAGGGTATAACATACTCGTTACCCTTCGGGAGTGTTATTTCATTAGAATTTTTGCCGTAGTAAAAATACTTTAGCCCTGTGCATTTTTTATCACATTACTTTACTGAACCAGCCAATCCATCAACGTTGCACACTATAGGTTTAATATTACCCGACCTTACTCCACATTTTTCTAAGATACATAACAGTAAGGCCAATAAAACTCTAGAACCGACTGATAAAAACCTGATGGAAATACATGTAGGTATTCATCAGCACTATGAAGGCGATAAATGGTTTCATGCCTCAAAATTGTTTGAAAAATCTACCAAAAATGCAGTGGATTATTTCTTAGCACAAGGGCTTAACAGAAACAGGTTGAGGCTATCTGTTATAGCGCACTTAGCTGTGGAAATGATGATTGACCGGCAGATTTTGCTGCAACACCCTGGCGTATGTGATCAATTTTACCGGAAAGTAAACGATGCTGACGAGCATAGTATTTCTCTTTACTTTGATAGAATAGAACAACCGCTTGCAAAGCAGCAATTTTTCTATACTTTCAAGTTCTTCAAGCAAAGGCGTTTTTTGTTTATGTTTAATGAACTCGAAAATGTTTTGTTTGGGTTGAGTAAAGTATATGAAAGTGTTACCGGCACCGCGTTTACGGAAGATGAAAAGCAACAATTTTTTGCGGCTTTACACAATATAGATTCGGAGATACGTTATAGCTGGCAGCAAATTTTGAAAAGATAAACATGAGCAGATTTTTTTCCCTGATATTTGTTTTAACAGTATGTATTGTAGGCGTTCATGCCCAGTTGGTGCGCAAGTACAGTAATGAGTTTTTGCAGA
Organism: uncultured Chitinophaga sp.; assembly: GCA_964615305.1. Lineage (GTDB taxonomy): Bacteria > Bacteroidota > Bacteroidia > Chitinophagales > LD1 > Bog-950. The sequence continues at coordinate 12,140 of CAZTNA010000024.1, read as the reverse complement.
TTGGTGTTGGTGCCAGGGGCTTAGGCATGAGTAATGCGCAGGTGGCAACAACTGCTGACGTGTATTCTAACTACTATAACCCGGCAGGGTTAGTGCAAATACCCAATACATTTCAACTTGGCTTTATGCATAGCGAGTATTTTGCGGGTGTTGCTAAGTACGATTATATAACTTTGGCAGTTCCCATAAAACCGCAGAAAAGCGTAATTGGATTTTCGTTTGTTCGCTTTGGGGTAGATGACATTCCGAACACATTGTTTTTGGTTCAACCCGATGGTAGCGTTGACTACAGTAAAATTACATCGTTCAGTGCAGCAGATTACTCATTTAACATTCACTATGCCAATGCGCTGCCTGTAAAAGGGTTAACTATGGGCGGAACGGTAAAAATTATTTACCGGCAAATAGGAAAATTTGCCAAGGCGTTTGGTTTTGGTATAGATGCCGGGCTGCAGTATAGAGTAAAACAATGGCGTGTTGGGTTTATGGCAAGGGATGTTACCAGCACTTTTAATTCGTGGAGAATGAATTTTAGCGATGCCGAAAAGCAAGTGCTTACGCAAACAGGTAACGAACTGCCTAAAAACAGTATTGAACTTACATCGCCTATGTTTATTCTGGGGGCCGCATACGAAGGCAACATCAAGAACAAGTTTTTTATTACTCCTGAAATAAACTTCGGACTGACAACAGATGGCAAACGAAATGTACTGCTGGCAGCAAAACCAATAAGCATGGATATGAACTTTGGATTAGAGCTTAAATACGTGCCGGCCAAAGATATAGACGTAGCAGTAAGAACCGGTGTAGGTAACTTGCAAAGATCTACTGATGAACTTGGCAAAAAACGATTTACTGTTTCGCCTAACATAGGAGTTGGAGTTCATGTAAAAATTGTATCGCTTGATTACGCGCTTACGAATTTAACCACCATTAAAGATCAGGACGGTGGAGCAGGGTTGTATTCGCACGTAATTTCGTTACGGTTAGACATTAATAAAAAACTGACAGCTAACGAGCCTAAGTAACAGAACAAAACACAAAAAAGGAGACTTGCATTAAGTTGCCTATGAAAAAATATCTACTCTCACTTTTCTTGTATCAACTGTTAGTTAACCTGCATGCGCAACCATACGGCAATGAGTGGATTGATTATAACCGTGAACATTACAAAATTAAAGTAGCCCAGGATGGCTACTATCGTATTCCATATTCTGCGCTGCAACAAAGTATTCCGAATATAGGTTCTTTGAATCCAAAAAACCTGGTGATGTTTCACCACGGTGAAGAGGTGCCCATATACATTTCAACCACGGGCGATACTTTTACAACATCAGATTACATAGAGTTTTATGGCAAAAAAAATGTGGGTGATTTAGACACTATGCTGTATAGAAGCGGGAATCAGCAACCTCACCCTTACTATAGTTTGTTCACCGATACTTCTGTTTACTTTTTAACAACCAACGGCCAGATAAATAATCCGCGTTTTGCAGAAGTAACTAATAACCTTGGCAGTGTTACAGTTCCGAAGGAAGATTTTTTCTTTCACACTGCACGTAATGTGTTGTCGAATTACGCGAGTGCCAACTCTTTTATGGCCGGAAAGTATTATAGTGTGGGGGGCGATGAAGTTTGGAAATCTACCTTTGAGCAAGGCGAAGGTTTTACAAGCCAAGTTTTTTTTGGAAGTACAACGAGCGGAGGAAGTACACCGCAACAAACAAACCAAACGTTTAACCTGAGCACACCTGCGGTTTATACAACCGGCCCTTCTGCCACATTTCGTGCAGCCTATGTCAATAACTCAAATGAGTTTCATGATGTGCATATAATGCTCAACGGAAACCAAATTTACGGTCAGAATGTTTTTGGTTTTTTGCTCAACAAGCCTGAGGTAACCGTTGCTGCATCGGACGTACAAAGCAGCAATACGATTACTTTTTCTGCTACTGATGGATCGGTAAGCAAACGACAAAACTCTGTTTCATTTTTCGAAATTGAGTATCCACGCCAATATGATTTTGGCGGGCAGAGCAGCTTTTATTTTCAGTTACAAGGGAATGGAACTAATCAGTATTTAGAGATTTCGAATTTTAACGACAATGGTTCTGCACCGGTGCTTTATGATTTAGCCAACGGTATTTATTACAAATCAACGCAGGTGCCCGGAAGCAATCCTGTGAAGTTTCATATTGTAGGGTACAACGGGAAACGCGAAATGCTTTTGCGTGCCGATAACTTAACCACCGTAACTATTATTAATCAACTAGAGCCGGTTTCGTTTGAAAACTACACTGCTACAGGAACACAAGGCGACTACGTTATTATATCGCACCCGAAGCTATACGATGATGGAAACGGAAACAATTATGTAGAAGCGTACCGCTCGTACCGCAATGGAACATACATAGCACACACATTTAACATTGAACAACTATACGACCAATTTGCATACGGAGTAAACAAATCGCCTTTAGCTATTCGTAATTTTATTCAATATGCCTTACATAACTGGCAGGTAAAGCCGAAGTATGTTATGCTAATTGGCAAAGGGCGAGAGTATGCCGACATGCGTGCTAACAACGCAGCGGCTAATCGCAACCAATGCGCCATACCAACATTTGGTTACCCCGGCAGCGATAATTTGTTAGCCGCTACTCGCGCCTCCACCATCATGACTGAGAACATAGGGCGACTAGCTGCAGAATATCCGTTCCAAATACACGACTACCTCGAAAAACTGAAAACCTACGAACAGGAACAAAATTTAAATACGTACACACCTAATCAAGCAATACCTCCAAAAATTTGGCAAAAACATGTTTTGCATTTTAGTGGAGGTACAGGTACCGGAGAACAAAATCTTTTCAGAAGTTTTTTAGCCGACTACAAAAATATAGTTGAAGATACGCTTTGGGGAACACGAGTGAGTACGTATTCTAAAACAAATAACAATCCAATTGACCAAACTCTGTCGCAAGTTATTCGCGGTCAAATTGAAGAGGGTAGTTCTCTGATTACGTTTTTTGGCCACTCTGCTACAGGAGCTTTTGATTTTAGTATAGATGAACCCGAGAACTACACCAATCAGGGCAAGTATCCGGTAATACTTTCAAACGGATGCTTTGCCGGATTTATTCATGATGCTGATTCGGGTTATAGCGAACGGTTTGTATTTGTACCCAAAGCCGGTGCTATTGCATTTATAGCCACTACTAGTTTGTCGGTGTCATCGGGGTTAAACAAATACAGTCGAGCTTTCTACTTAAACTTTGCCGATAAACGTTACCGCAGACAAATAGGTTATTCATTGGCACAAGCACTGACAGATATTGTGGCTGATAGCAACTCTACTGATTTCGATGAAATGGTAGCATACGAAATGACTTTACATGGCGACCCTGCCATTTATTTTAACCAGTATCCTAAGCCCGATTATGCCATTGATAACTCATCCGTGTATTTTAACCCCAACAGTGTAACACCGGGCACCGATTCGTTTGATGTGAATGTGGTAATTACAAATTTGGGGATGGCAGTGGATGATACTATAGCCGTAACACTGCGCAGAACGGTATTTGATGCCAATGGCAATCCGGTGATTTACAACGTAAGGCTGAATACCGCAGCGCCATATTACCGCGACACAGTCAGTTTTAAAATGCCGGTAAATATTTCTTCACTTGGCTACGGACAAAATTTGTTTGAACCTTATGTGGACGCAGACTTTGAAATAGATGAGATGGCCGAAATGAATAACGGAGTCGTAACACCTGTATCCATTTACATTCAAAACGATGATATTATACCCATTTACCCTTATGAGTTTGCGATAGTGCCTCAACAGGGTGTAACATTAAAAGCATCTACAATTAATCCGTTTGCTGCGCCCCGTAGTTATAAGCTACAAATAGACACCTCAGAATTATTTTCTCAACCCATTCAAACCACCACCGTGTTTCAGGGCGGTGGAGTAGTACATTGGGCGCCTTCGATTACTTATACCGATAGCACTGTGTACTATTGGCGCGTAGCTAAAGATTCAATTGGTGCACAGTGGCACTATAGTTCATTTATTTATTTGGCTAATGAGTTTCCGGGTTGGAATCAATCGCATTATTTTCAATGGCTTAAAGATGATTTTAACCCCGACTTGAAATTAGACAATGATCGAGTGTTTCGTTTTCCTACGGGAACCAATGAAATAAAGGTGGTTACCGGAAATGGCTTTGCAAATAACCCAAGCTTTGAAAACCTAGGTTGGGACTACAATAATTATAATGAATATCGCTGGCGGATGGGTGGCTGCGGTTATTCAAACGGATTAACATTTGCTATTATTGATTCATTAACCGGTACACCTTTCAAGAGTTATAATTTTAATGCCGATAACTTTGGTGATAAATTCAGCAATATTCACTGTAGTTACCAAACTTATACTCAAAGTGGTTTCGATTTTCCCACCACTGGAGTAAACAGCTATTTAAATGAACCATGGCATGTTAGTATAAAGCGGTTTATTGATTCTATACCTACTGGTGCATTTGTTTTGATGTACTCAGTAAATCAAGTGCCATTTACAAACTGGGATACCGCATTAGTGAGTACGCTTCAAAATTTTGGTTTTCCTCAGGCCTCGTTGTTTAAAAGTGGAACTGTAAATGGCCCATTAGTATTCTTTACCCAGAAAGGGAATTTCAATTACGTTCCTTTTATTGCATATCAGCAGGGTTATATGTCACCTCTCGACACATCGTTTACTTTTATTGGTAAGTGGAACACAGGCAGTTTTACTTCTGTAAAAATAGGTCCCGCTGTAGAATGGGGAAGTGTGCATTGGAATTGGAAGGCATTTGAAAATGCTGCAACCGATAAGGATACACTTGATATTATAGGCGTAGGTTTAAACGGAATTGACACCGTGTTGCAAACCACTATTGCTGAAAATAATTTATTGGATGGGGCAGACACCATTCGTGCCAGCGAATACCCCTACCTGAAACTTCGGCTACGTACTACTGACGATTCGCTACGAACACCTACCCAACTTAAGTATTGGCGTGTACTGTATAAAAAACCTCCTGAAGCAGCAATCAATCCGGCTGCTTGGTTTCAATTCAGCGATTCTCTTTCAATGGGGCAAAACTTACATGTGGAAATTGCGCTGGAAAGTATCACTGAAGTGGATATGGACAGTATGCTTACTAAGTACACTGTGCGAGATGCCTTGTTTAATACACAAAACTTTTACGTACGTCAAAACCCGTTGCCTGGTTTAGATACCATGATACTTGTTTTCGATCTGCCTATTAACAACAGTTCGTATGCAGGTTTAAGTAAACTGATAATTGAAGCTAATCCGGATGACGATCAGTTGGAACAGTTTCATTTCAACAATATTGCTGAAATTGATTTTACCACCACTGCCGACAATATTAATCCTTTACTGGATGTAACTTTTGACGGACAACACATTTTCAATGGCGATATTGTTTCAGGAAAACCTACAGTGCTTATTACGTTGAAGGATGAGAACCGATTTTTAGCACTTAATGACACTTCGGTGTTAGACATATATCTCAAGTTTCCGGGTGAGGTAACACCACTAAGAATGAATTACGATGATGTAATCATGAAATTTTATCCGGCCGATGTTGCTCAACTGAACAAGAACAACCGCGCACAGGTAGAGTTGAAACCAACATTGAGTATTGATGGCACTTACGAACTACTAGTAAAAGACCGCGATGTAACCGGTAACCACAGCAGTAACGTAAACAGAAACGACAATAATGTTTATTACGATTACAAAACTTCTTTTGAAGTAGTAAACAAACCAATGATCAGCAACGTGCTTAACTATCCAAATCCGTTTACTACTTCTACTAAGTTTGTATTCACCATTACCGGCAGCGAAGTGCCCAACTTCATAAAAATTCAAATCATGACAATAAAAGGCACTGTTGTTAAAGAGATTTTTAAAGATGAATTAGGCCCGCTACGTGTAGGACGAAACATTACGCAATATGCATGGGATGGCCGCGATCAATATGGCGATCTGCTGGCTAACGGAGTATATTTCTACAGAGTGGTAACTCGACTTGCCGACAAAGAAATGGATCACATGAACCAATCGTTCGACAAATACTTTAAGAAAGGATTTGGCAAGATGGTAATTGTTCGTTGATATATACCAAATATCAGGTTCTGAATAATTGGTAAGTACTTCGGCTTATCCTCTTAATCTTCTATGATTTTCTCGAGTGCAGTATCATACAAATCTCGCCATTCGCCAATATTTCCCCAACGGTCTTTATCAATGAATAAGAGCGAAGATGTAACAACTCCTATATTGGCAAACTCGACATCGTGCTTGGTAAGTATGTTCAGAAATTCATCTTCTTTACTGGCTTTTACACTTACTACCACGCGGCTTTGCGCTTCACCAAACAAGTATGCATCTTTTCGTACTTCTTCATCCGTTTCAATTTCGAAACCCTTACCACCTGCCATGGCACTTTCTAAAAGCGTAACAAACAAACCTCCTTCGCTTACATCGTGCGCACTCACTACCACCTGTTCGTAGATCAATTCTTTTACTGCGTTTTGTACGTTTACTTCAGTTTCTAAATTGAAGTATGGTGCAGGTGAGTTTTCTATGCGGTGCTGTGTTACCAAATACTGTGATGAAGAAATGTCGTTTTTCATTTCACCAATAACATAAATACGATCGCCACTATTTTTAAAATTAAGCGACATCACTATTTCCCGATCTTCTACCAAGCCAATCATGCCTATTGTAGGTGTTGGAAACACCGCACCGCCTTCTGTGCTTTGATTGTAGAAAGAAACATTACCCCCGGTTACAGGCGTACCAAATGCTTCGCACGCTTTGCCCATACCTTGAATGGCATTTACAAACTGCCAGTAAACTTCAGGAATATATGGATTGCCGAAGTTAAGGCAATTAGTAACAGCACTTGGCTCTCCTCCACTGCATACAATATTTCGAGCAGCTTCTGCTACTGCTATTTGTCCACCTGTTAGTGGATCGGACCAAACATAACGCGAGTTACAATCAACTGTAACTGCCAAAGATTTTGTGCTGTCATGAATTCGCACAACTGCTGCATCGCTAGGGCGATTAGTAGAAGTGTTAGCAATGCCCACCATTGAATCATATTGATCGTACACCCACTTTTTAGAAGCAATATTTAACTGTTGTACTAACTCCTTTGCAACTTTTTTTAAATCATCCGGTTGTTCAATATTATCAACATTGAATTTTTTGTTTTCTAAAAAGTAGGCAGGCTCCTTGAATTCGCGCTCATAAACTGGAGCCCCCCCGCCCAACACTAAACTTTCAGCAGGCACATCGGCTACTAAATTTCCTTCCATAAAATACTGAAGACGGTCGCCATCAGTTACTTCGCCTATAATTTCACAGTGCAAATCCCACTTTTCGAAAACCGCTTCTACTTCTTTCTCCATACCTTTCTTTACTACAATCAGCATTCTCTCCTGGCTTTCAGAAAGTAAAATTTCCCACGGCTTCATATTAGGCTGGCGAGTGGGCACTTTATCTAAGTTAATCCGCATTCCGCTTTTGCCTTTAGCGCTCATTTCGGAGGTAGAGCAGGTTATGCCGGCTGCACCCATATCTTGCATGCCAACTACAGCACCAGTCTTAATTACTTCCAGCGAAGCTTCGAGTAAAAGTTTTTCCTGAAAAGGATCGCCTACCTGCACAGCAGGTAAGTCTTTTGTACTGTCTTCCGTTATGTCTTTAGAGGCAAATGCCGCACCATGAATACCGTCTTTACCAGTAGATGAACCAACGATATAAACGGGGTTTCCTGCTCCTTGTGATATAGCAGAAACAGTTTCTCCGGTTTTTACAATACCTACACTCATTGCATTTACCAATGGATTAGTCTGATAAACGGAATCGAAATATACCTCACCGGCAACGGTAGGCACTCCAAAGCAGTTGCCATAATCGCCAATACCTTTCACTACACCTTTTAATAAATACTTTGTGCGGTCGTTTTTCAAATCTCCAAACCGCAATGAATTAAGCGAACAAATTGGTCGCGCCCCCATGGTAAATATATCGCGGTGAATACCACCAACACCTGTGGCTGCTCCTTGATACGGTTCCAATGCCGAAGGGTGGTTATGTGATTCGATTTTAAAAGCACAAGCCAGCCCATCACCCAAATCTACAAGACCTGCATTTTCTTCTCCGGCTTCCACCAACAGATGTTTACCTTTTCGTGGAAGTGTCTTTAGCCACTTGATAGAGTTTTTATAAGAACAGTGTTCGCTCCACATTACGCTGTATATACTCAATTCATTAAAGTTTGGTGTGCGCCCAAGTATTTGTTTTATTTTTTCAAATTCTTCATCACGAAGTCCTAGTTGTTTGGCTTGTTCTAAAGTAGCTTTATCAAGATGTGCGGCTGTACTCATAAGTGGCTTTTGTTTTTTCAGGGCTAAAATATATTTATTCGAAAGTTGTAAAACGCATGTTGATTATTGTTGAGAAAAAAAACGGGCTACAGATAAACTGCAACCCGTTTCAAACCAAACTATGAAATTACTTATTCAGATACAATAAATTTTTTACTATAAACAGTGCCGCCAATGTTTAAGCGGGCAAAGTATATGCCTTTAGACAAGCGCTCGCTGTTTCCAATTGAAATTTCATGTATGCCATCTGTTTGCTGTTCAGCTTTCATTTCTGCAATTAATTTACCGGTAACATCTACAATACTCGATTCAACAATAGCTGATTCGGTTAGCTCATATACCAATTTTCCGTTTCCGTTCATTGGGTTTGGCATTACCTGAAAGTAAATATTAGATTTTGAGTCATCATTTAAAGCACTAACTGATGACAAAGGTTGCTCGGTGTACATGTAGTACCACAAATTCATTTCTCCGTCTGTTTGTGTGCTGAAAAAGAGAGTATTGCCGGTGTTGTTGTTATATGTAGCTTGTGATACTATACCTGCTTTTTTGTTACCGTATTTGCCGAATTTAATTGGCAAAAGATTTGGCCAATATTCAATTGGTGGATGTTGCCAACTCCAATACCCTAATGAGTTGTCGTAGTACGAGCCATTGTAAGTATCTATGCCGCTACCATCATAAAACTTATCACCGAGGTTACCAAGAGAATCGCGTATAAACAGATTAAAAGCGGTACCCCACTCATGCGTATGTCCTGCCACCATCCACAAGTAGCGGGTGTGCTTAGTGCTGTTGTTAACCGGATCGTCATACGTTAGCGTATGCACACCAGTTGGAACAATGAGTGAAAGAATTTGTTGAGAAAGTTGAGATTTCATTTCAATAGTAGTTTGCTGACGTTGCTTGTAGTACACGTTGAAATAAAAATCGCAAGGGAGCACAAATGATGCGTTATAGTTTTTGATGTGATAGTTCATATCCAGTACTGTTTTCTGATCCCAAAACAGGCCGGTACCAGCGGGCAAAACTAATTCTGCATCATTCTGCCAAGATGATGTTAAGTCTTTATCTCCATCAAAAGAAGTAGTCAACAACTCTACTTTTGAGAGGTTTAAAACATCCGATGCATTTCCGTTTACTGCGGCCAAAGTATCCCAGTATTTAAAAAGCAAAAAATGGTGGCTTTGCTGATTCATAAAACCCTCTATGCGATTTACCTCTGGTAAAACAGGGAAATTTACTTCCTGTTGTTGACAGTATTCTTGCTCAATTTCACCGCTAATTGGTAAAAATATGGGGCCCATACGTAATTGAATACCAGTGCCTGGAGCAGGTTTGGCCGGTTTAGGCAAAAATCGATTGATGCCGTTTACATCGAGTGAATCATAGAATTGGTTTACCAATGTCCAGTTTGGCTGAGGTTCGTTGCCAGAATAGGTGTACTTGGCGCCAAATGTTATCCATTGACGAAGGAATTCAATCTCTTTTTTAGTCAACGGCTGCCCGTTTATGTCGTTCATCAATGTCCCTTCGTTGGCATCTAAAGCTAAGTCTGTATCAAAAGATGCACCAGCAACTTTACGTAGTAAAAAGCTATAGTAGGGGTGTTGTTGCTTAACTAATTTCTCGTGTTTGGCAACAGAACTGGCATTGGTAGCTGCTTTGCCGTATAACGCGGTATGTAAATCTTGCGGGGCTAAGTCAAAACGCAAAGTAGCAGAACCATCAACAGCAGTTGAACTGTGGCAAGTAGAGTTTTGGCATTTTGAATTCAGGGTGTTGTAAACGCGCGTAAAAGGCGTTTGTGCTGAAATTGTCTGTGAAAAAACAATGAAAACAAGAATGTAAAAATTTTTCATTTTAGGCGGAGTTTGATTTTGAGTCACCGAAAGTATTGAAATAAACTGTATGAGCAACATCAGTAAAAAAATTACAGAACAATATGTGAACTGACATGTATAGCCAAGACAGTTCTAGTTAAGATGCTAACGAATTAGTCTCACAGTTTTAAGAATCTCGCCACTATTTGTTCGCCACCTCTTTGTAATCGTACAAAATATACTCCTGGGAGCCAGTTTTCTGTGTTTATAATATTCGAATTATGCGAAACTGTTAAAGGAGCAACTATTTCTTTGCCATCTATACTTGTAACAGACAATGTACAGCGGTACAAGTTGCCGGTTACTTTTACCATAGCCATACCCAGTACAGGATTGGGCAAAACTTTTATCTCTACGGTTTCATTCAATGACTTAACACCTACTGAGGTATCTATGGTTTGCATGGTCCATTCTACCACCCACGGCTTTCTTAATGTAGTATCTACAATGTGCGGATCTACATCTGTACAAACAAATTTCAGTCTGTGGTTCGTATTGCTTGACAAAGTGTCAAAATTTAAACTGAATGTTGTTACACCAAATGCTGCAGTGACATTATCTAAATACCATTGATAACGAAAAGTGTTTACTAACGGGGTATCTATACTTACAGAATAACTGTATGATCCTGTAAAACTAGATGGGTTAGGTGTACTATAGTATATCGGGTTAATTACACTGTCAAAATAGGCAGTTGAATTCTCACGGCACACCGGACAGAATGGAGGCATATTATAGACAGATGCCATAGCACAACTAGTTGTAGGTTTATAATTACCGGTGCATATACCTGCCTTCGGAAAAAAGCCAACTCCCGGAATGGATTCACAGTGTTGCCACTTACGCAGGTTACTTGTATCAGATGTAAAATTAGGGCTTCTAGGAATAGAGTCATATATTAGACAAGCCACACTGTCCTCATATTCATCCCCTAAATAACCATGGTTGGCGTACGGCATTATATGCTGCATTTCATGAATAATTACTTCATCACTTAAATGCCACCCGCTTTCTTCTTCAATGCTGAAGCTTGCCACTTTACGTCCGTCATAAAGTGAATAGCCGCTGCCCCCATACTTTTTATCAAACACTAAGTTTAGAGCAATATCGTATTCAGGTACAAACTCTGTAACGTCAGCGAAAAATGTATCTACTTTTTCGGGAACCAAAAGTCGCTCTAATGTAAATGCGTTGAAATGACTTCCATACCTGTTGTCAACGGTAGTATCACCATAAAACCCCCATGCTGCTCCTGCCTCGTTAGAAAGTTTGGCTATTCGGTAAACATTAAAATATTTATACCTGTGGTTGTAGTGAGCCACTGTTTGCAGTCGAGCAATCATAGAATCTACATACTTGTCTGCTTGTGCTATTTCGTTTGCATTTGTAACCCCATCAAAACAAACAACAATATCAAAGGCGTTAGTTGCAAGTGTAGAGTTAAAAAGTATAGTATCGAAAGGCACAGAATAGGCGTTACCTCCACGTGCTTCTTCGTTGAATTGGTTTGGAATAAAGTTCGGAGGAAGTGGTGGTGAAAAACAGATGTGTGTTTGAGCAGTAGTTTGTATTGTAGCAATAAGCCACAGTAATGCAAATGAAATTCTCGCTCTACTCATAATTTAAGTTTTCTTTTTTTCCAAAAATAACAACCAACACGATTTTTGGAGTCGTTCTTTATCAAACAAAAGCCACTCCGTATTTGCGAAGTGGCTTTTGAATATCTATACTCCCTTTCCTTACTTCAACAGCGTAACACTACCTTTGTAGATTTTGCTGGAG
>CAZTNA010000023.1:0-48635 GCA_964615305.1 uncultured Chitinophaga sp. | reverse complement strand
TTTTACGGTTATTGCCCCAATATAGGCATTAACCGATTAGTTAATAGTTCCGAAAGCTAATCAGCTTGCAACAAAAGCACATCTGCTTTTTCAGACCTCATCAGCATTTTTCAAAAACAAGTCAGCTTTTATCCTTGGTTTTTCCTCCCTATCCATCAACACCGCTGGAGAGCGCTGGGGTGTGGCGGCTGTTAACTTCTCATCCGAAACTTGAAACTTTCAACCAAACAAGTATTTTCATTCCATGATCGTATGGCGCAGCACTTGGCTGCTTTTTTTATCTGCCCTTATGTATGTAAACACCGCTGCGCAAACCGAGCCGCAGTTTACCCAATACATGTTTAATCGCTACCTCATTAACCCCGCTTATGCAGGTAGTGAAGATGCACTCGAAATTGCCGCGCTTCACCGCAGCCAGTATGTAGGGCTGGCAGAAAAAGCCATCGCATCGCAAGGGCTTACCGTTAACCTGCCTATCTATGCTGCATCATCTGGTATTGGTTTAGTAGGCATCAACGATCTTATAGGTTTTCAACGCTCTACTTATGTAGCGCTCAATTACAATTACCGCAAAAAGTTTAAGTGGGGCAAAATGGGTATTGGTGTTGGCTTAGGTATAGTGCAAACATCTTTAGATGGCAATAAACTCCGCGCACCTGAAGGCGATTACAACAACGGAGTAAATCATCAGGACGATTTTTTGCCTAACACTTTTCAGCAAGGTATAGCTCCTGATTTTTCGTTCGGTATTTACTTCAACAACGAAAAATATTTTGCAGGTGCATCTATCAATCACATTGCGTTTACATCGGCTTCGGTAAAAACCGATGCGGGCAAAACAAAACTCAACTACGCACGCAATTTGTTTTTTACTGGCGGCTACAACTTCAAAGCGGGCAGCAAACTCGATATTACTCCATCAGCTTTGGTAAAAACAGATTTAAAGAAAGTGCAGGCAGATGTTAACCTCTCGTTTACTGTTATCAATACTGTTATTACCGGCATATCATTCCGAGGGTACAGCAAAAAAACTATTGATGCGCTCGCACTAATGTTGGGCTTTAAATACAAAGGAGTGCAATTAGTGTACTCGTACGATGCTAACCTTTCGTATCTCACAAAATTCAACAGCGGTTCGCACGAAATAAGTTTAAGTTATCGTTACCCGTTAAAGAAGAAAGAAAGCCGCGGATATTTCTATCACAACCCACGGTACAATAATTAGAAACCCGATTTCGTTATATGTGCAACAAAGCTGTGCGAAAAACGTATTCATAAGAGGGAAATTCTGAATTGTTTTAACACTGTTTTGTAAAATCAAAAACTTATTACATTTACGCTCTTTAAAAATCAAAAGGGGAAAATTTCAAAAATTAAAACATGAAAAATCTACACGGTATTTTGAGCAAAGCATCGCTAGCTCTTCTACTATTTGTTGCAGGTTGTAAAGGGGGTTACAACGGGCAACTACTCGGTGAACTAGACCGACCGAAATGGAATCCTATAACACCTTACGGAATGGTGTTTATTCCATCAGGAGTTTTACACATTGGCCCAAGTGATCAGGATGTTAACGCATCTTCACAAGCTCGTGCAAAACAGGTTTCTATCGTTGGCTTTTATATGGACGATACCGAAATCACCAATAATGAATACCGCCAGTTCATTAACTATGTGCGCGACTCTGTTGCACACAGTTTGTTAGAGCATACCATGGAAGGCGGAGAAGAAGGTGCTGAAACTCAGTTAGACTGGAATAAGAAAATTGAATGGAGCGGAAAAGAAAAGAACGAACAGCTCGAAGAAATTTACCTTCCCGAAAACGAGCGTGTATGGAAAAGAAAAGAACTTGACCTCCGCAAAATGAAATATGACTACGAATGGTTCGACTACAAAGCGGCCTCGTTAACTAAGAACCGTGGTAAAGCAAGAACCAGTTTCATCCACAAAGAATCTTGCGATGTATATCCTGACACTCTTGTATGGGTGCGCGACTTCTCTTACTCTTATAACGAGCCGATGACTCGTAACTACTTCCATCACCCTGCATTTGATGACTATCCGGTGGTAGGTGTTACATGGCACCAGGCAAACGCTTTCAACTGGTGGAGAACCCGCCTGTGGGAAGACTACCGCACACCTCGTGGCGAGCCTCTAATGGATATCTTCCGTTTACCAACAGAGCATGAGTGGGAATACGCTGCACGTGGAGGAAAAAAACTGGCTCCTTATCCTTGGGGTGGCCCATACGTCCGGAACTCTAAAGGTTGCATCTTAGCTAACTTCAAGCCTGGTCGTGGCAACTATCCTGAAGATGGTGGTTTCTACACCGTTCGTGCCGATGCATACTGGCCAAATGACTATGGTTTATATTGTATGGCTGGTAATGTTGCTGAGTGGACATCTTCTGCATTCTACGAAAATGCTTACTCATTTATTCACGACTTGAATCCGGATATTCGTTACGATGCAGAAAAATCAGAACCGGAAGCTATGAAACGCAAAGTTATCAGAGGTGGTTCATGGAAAGACATAGGATACTATATCGAAACAGGTAGCCGCCACTGGGAGTATGCTGATTCAGCAAAGTCTTACGTAGGCTTCCGTTGTATAACAACATTCCTTGGACGAGACATTACCGACCAATAGTAATGAATCACTTACATACTGAAGGAACCGACCAAACGTTTTTATTTTAAAAACCCAATATTCTATTGTTTAACCCTTAATTAAAAAAAACAAAAACATGGCAGCAAAACAGCATCCATTAACAACCAAAAGTGCTAGAGTTTATTTGAACTATGCGTACTCATTCGGAGCCGCGGTGGTAATCGCAGGTGCCCTTTTCAAAATTATGCACTGGCCGGGTGCTAATATCATGCTTATAGCAGGTATGGGAACCGAGGTGTTAATCTTCATCATCTCGGGTTTCGAACCACAGTCAGCTATGCATGCTGAATACGAGTGGGAGAGAGTTTACCCACAATTGGCTGACGAAGGCCCAATTGACAGAGGCTCTAAACCACTTACACAACAATTAGACAAGATGTTGAGCGATGCCAAAGTAGGACCTGACTTGATTAACAGTTTAGGAAAAGGCTTCACAACATTAGGAGAAAGCGTAAATAAACTAAGCGACCTTACAGATGCTTCAGTTGCAGCTAGTGATTTTTCTAAAAATGCTAAGAACGCAGCCGGCCAAATCAACAGTTTTGCACAAGCTGCTGCTACAGCAACTTCAGCCGTTGGACAAATTGGCGCAGGAGCAGAGCACACTAAAGTTTACCACGAACAAGTGCAAACAATGGTTAAAAACCTGTCACAGTTAAATGCTATCTACGAACTCGAATTGCAGGACTCTAACAACCACTTGAAAGCAATGAACAAGTTCTTTGGTAACTTGAATTCAGCAGCCCAGGCACTTTCTGAAACCGCTACTGACGCTACTAAGTACAAAGACAATCTTATTCAGTTGAACAAGAACTTAACTTCACTCAATGCAGTGTATGGCAACATGCTTTCTGCTATGAAGGCAGTTTAATTTCTGTAGTGGAACCATTGTTATAACCCAAAAATCAGAAACTAAACAAAATGGCAGGTGGCAAACTAACCCCGCGGCAGAAAATGATCAACATGATGTACCTCGTGTTGACTGCCCTACTCGCCTTAAACGTATCTCAGGAAGTATTGAACGCATTCCACTTGGTAAACGAGGGTTTGCAAACTTCCAATGGTTCGTTGGGCGAAAAGAACTCGGGCATTTATAAAATGTTCGATAAGCAAATGGATCAAGACAAGAACAAAGCACAACAGTACTACGACAAAGCCCAAAAAGCTAAGAAAATTGGTTCTGAGTTAAATGTTTTGTTAGAAACTTACAAGAAAGACATTGTTAAACAGGCAGGTGGAATTGATCCGGAGACAGATGATATTCTTGAGAGAGACAATATTGATGTAGCAACGAGAATGTTTGTTGAGGAAGGAGCCGGTGTAAAAAGAGGGCGCGAGCTTCAGCAAAAAATTCTTGATTCACGTAAGCAGTTATTGGATTTGGTAGATGAAAAAGACAGAGCTATAGTTAAAATTTCTTTAGATGCCCCAAACATCAAGAAGAAAGGCGAAGAAGGTGCTAAGTGGGAATACCTCACTTTCAGCCACGTTCCTGCCACTGCTGCTGTAACAATTCTTTCTAAATTCCAGAATGATGTTGTGAGTTCCGAAGGAGCTGTAATTGAATACCTCATTAAAAAAATCGGAGAAACGGACTTCAAATTTGATGCACTGTCAGCCAAAATTATTGCGCCATCTAGCTATATCATGCAAGGGCAGTCATATAAAGCTGATATTTTCCTGGCTGCGTTTAATTCAACACAACAACCAGAAGTTTTCTTGGGAAGCATTGGTGGTTTTAAAAGAAACCCCGATGGTTCTTATGATAAAATAGACTCACCAAATCCATTGCCGGCCGGATATAGCGAAGGTGGAATGCTAAAAGCAGAAGGCGGAATGGCTAAACTTGAACAAGGTGGAGGTGCAGTGGGAGAGAAAAAATACACGGGTATTATTCGTGTTAAAAACCCGGTAGGTGGCTATACTTTCTATCCTTTCGAGGGAAGCTATCAGGTGGCCGCTAAAGCGGTGGTGGTTTCTCCAATGAAAATGAATGTGCTTTATATCGGTGTAGAAAACCCTATGAAGATCTCTGTTCCGGGTGTTGGACAAGGCGATGTATCAGCTTCGTTAGCAGGTGCTGGAAACTTGAACAAGAACACGGATGGCACTTATACGGCAACCGTAACTGCAGTTGGTAAATGTCAGATTAACGTATCTGCTAAAATTGAAGGCAAAGTGCAGTCCATGGGTTCTGAAGAGTTCCGTATTAAACGTATTCCTGACCCGGTACCTATGACCAGCGGTAAACTGCGTGGTGGTAATGTTCAGTCAGGAACTATGAAAGCACAATCAGGAGTTTTAGCTTTATTGGAAAACTTCGACTTTGATGCTCGTTTCAATGTAGTTAGTTTCCAAATGGTGTACTCTTCTAAAGGCGAAATTTTTAAAGCAGAATCTCCGGGTCCTGGATTTACACCTCAAATGAAAGGATTCATTGACCGTGCAAAACCTAAGGATATTATCTTTATTGACGAAATTAAAGTGGTAGGTCCTGATAAACAACCACGTAAGTTAGGTCAAATTGCATTCACTATTATCTAAAAAACGGTAATCATGTTTAATAAGAAAGTAAAACTTGTATCGCTGGCAACACTGCTTTTTGTAGGGGCGGCATTTGCGCAGGAACCATTAGATGGTGCTTGGGTAAAAACCACTACCAAAGAAAAAGAAGTTATTCCCTATGACTACATTCGCGAAGCGGATGTGTTTTGGGCAAAACGTATTTGGCGTATGATTGATGTTCGCGAAAAAATGAACCTTCCGTTCAAGTATCCGCAACAACCGCTTATTGAAATTTTACATACAGCTGCTAAAAACGGAGAAGTAACAGTTTACGACCCGGCTGTTGTAGATGCTGACCAGTTTAAGCAAGTATTAAGCGTAGAAGACGTTAAAAAACTTGGTACTCGTGTTGATACTGTAATGCAAATTAATCCCATTACGCTAGAAGAAGAGCAGGTAATTCAGAAAAATGAATTGACTTGGGATAAAATTGTAAAGTATCGCGTGAAAGAGGACTGGTTCTTTGACGAGGAGACTTCTACTATGATGTGCCGCGTTATTGGCGTTGCACCTATTATGGAAGATTACGATGCATCAGGCAACTATCGTGGTGATATGACCATGTATTGGTTGTATTACCCTGATTTACGTCCAATCTTAGCTAAGTACGAAGTTTATAACCCAAAGAACGATGCAGTTCGTTTAAGTTGGGAAGATGTATTTGAAGCTCGTATTTTCGAGAGCTACATTTACAAAGAAAGCAACGTACACGACCGCAACATTCAGGAATACGCTACCGGTATGGATGCCCTTTTGGAAAGCGACCGCGTGAAATACGAGAACTTTACTTATGAGCATGATTTGTGGAATTACTAAAATGTAATTCACGATAAAGTAAAACACCTTTCGGTTTTCCGAAGGGTGTTTTACTTTTAATGCCTTTCTGTTACTTGATTAACTCGCGATTTATATTGGCAATCAATGGAGGACCACTATAGATAAATCCGGAGTAAAGTTGTACCAAAGAAGCACCGGCATTCAGTTTTTCTAAAGCATCGGTTGCCGACATAATTCCACCAACACCAACTATAGCTAAATCTGATTTGCGCTTTGTTATCTCTGACTTTAAAGACTTAATAACTTCTGTTGCTCTTTGCGTAAGTGGTTGTCCACTTAATCCTCCGGCACCGAACTTTTCAATCTCTTCAATTGTGTAGTCTAATCCAACGCGTGAAAGTGTAGTATTGGTTGCCACTATACCCTGAATTTTTGTTTGCTCTGCTACTTCAACTACATCAGCTATTTGATCATTGGTTAAATCAGGAGCTATTTTTAATAACAATGGTTTTGTTTGTGTTTGGCGGTGGTTAACATCTTGTAAGGCACTTAATATTGCTGCAAGTGAGGTTTTGTCTTGCAATTCACGAAGCCCGGGGGTGTTGGGTGAACTAACGTTTACCACAAAATAGTGAGCGTAATCAAACAACTTTTTGAAACAGTACTCATAGTCGCTTACAGCATCCTCATTTGGGGTAAGTTTATTTTTACCAATGTTGGCACCTATGATAATATCTGCTTTTCTACGTTTAAGTTTTTCTACAACAACTTCAACACCTACATTATTAAACCCCATTCTGTTAATCAGTGCATTGCTTTTTGTAAGGCGAAATAGGCGGGGCTTATCGTTACCGGGTTGCGGTTTAGGTGTTACAGTTCCAATCTCTATAAAGCCGAAACCAAGAGCAGCCATTTCATTTATCACATCTCCGTTTTTATCGAGACCCGCTGCTAATCCCACAGGGTTTGGAAACTGAAGCCCGAAAACATTTCTCTGCAACGAAGCATGTTCAACTTTTTTTCCGGCAGCCAATGAAAGCAGTAATGGAACTTTGCCCAACAACTGAAGATTGTGAATAGTAAAGTGATGGGCTTCTTCTGCATCTAATTGAAACAAGAATTTTTTGGCAAGTGGATATAGATTCATGTATGCAAACGTGCAGAAAAGAAAGCGAAATGAAAACCTGCGCTATATTGCGCGGCCATGCGAAGCATTATCAGTTTCATTTGTCTGTTGCTGTTAAAGGCATTCTCTCTGTTTTTTTATCGTTACAAAATTGGCTGGCCGGGAGGGAGTAAAGATAATGTGCATTGGAAAGAAGTGCGGTTGATAGTTTTTATGAACCACACTTCGCTGATGGAGTGGTTATACATAGGTTTCCTGCCGGTTAGTTTTCTGTGGATATTATCAAAACGAATGGTGGCTCCGGGTGCCGACAAAACCATGAACCGTCCATTGGTGGGGTTTTTGTTTAAGCTATTTAGCCCGGGTATGGTTACTATTAGCAGAAAGCGCGATAATACCTGGCAGGAATTCATGGGTGCTATTCATACTGATTCTGTTATTATCATTATTCCCGAAGGCCGTATGAAACGCCCCACCGGATTTGACTTAGATGGCAATAAAATGAATGTGCGTAGCGGTATTGCCGATGTTTTACAACAGATGAATGAGGGGCAAATGCTCATTGCCTACAGTGGCGGGTTGCACCATGTCCACGCACCGGGCGAGAAAAGATTAAGGGTTTTTAAAACCATAAAAATGAATCTGGAGGCGTTTCAAATAGTGGACTACAAAAACAGTAATGGTGCTGAGCCAGGTAGCGATGTATGGCGCAAAATTCTACTGGAAGATTTACAGCACAGATTAGAAACTAGAGTGCCCAAACTTTAACAGTACCTGAGATATGATAGTTTAGCACTGAACTTAAAATTTACATTCGGGCGTTTATTATACGTTGATGCTTTATGTGTGTGTAAGTAAATGTATTGCTCAGTTCAACGATGCTACAAAGTATGTGAGTGCATGCCATAAGCCAAAAAAATGATTAAAAATAGTGACGGAGTTACGTATATTACATGTAATACCAAACCTTTTAAAAGGTGGAGCTCAACGATTAGTTTTAGATATCTGCACTGAACTGGCTACTCGTTCTGGTGTTAAGGTTAAGTTGATTTCATTCGATTCAAAGAACGAATTTAGTCATTTGTCAAATGGGATAGATATAGAGTTTTGTCATGCATCTGTTTTACCTTCTGTGCTTGGTAAATGGAAAGAAGAAATAGACCATTACCACAAAGTTGTAGATGACTTCAATCCACACATAATTCACTCACATTTGTACTTGGCAGAAATAGTTACCCGGCACAAACACAGGCCGGGTGTGGTATATTTTACTCATTGCCATGACAATATGATTCAACTGGAAAAGCCACAGGTAAAAACATTGTTTTCAAAAACACGGCTCACTAATTTTTATGAACGCAGATCGCTGTTGCAAAAGTATTTAGCAGCAGACAACAATTTTATAGCCATATCAAATGATACTGCCGCTTTTCTTAAAAAAGTAACCCCTCAATCGTTACGCGAAAACATTTTTTTGTTGCTTAATGCTATTAATACTAAGGCATTTAACAGACCGGAAAATTCGCAACCATCTGGCACTATTCGTTTGGTTAATGTAGGCAACTTGCTTACTAAGAAAAATCAAATTTTTTTGTTGCAAGTGGCTAAATGTTTGTTAGGTAAAGGAGTGGATGTACAGCTGAAACTAATTGGTGACGGACAGAACAGGCGTTTGCTGGAAAATGAAATAACCCGGTTAGAGTTACAGAAAAACGTAGAAATGTTGGGTGCCGTGGACGATGTTCAGAAATATTTATGGCAAAGTGATGTTTATGTTCACTCGGCATTGTATGAACCATTTGGGCTTGTTTTGCTGGAAGCTATGGCAGCCGGATTACCCGTTGTAAGTTTGGACGGTAAAGGAAACTTGGATATAGTTGAGGATGGTAAAAATGGATACTTAGTTAAGTCGGCTAACGTAGAACTATTTGCAGATCGAGTATTGCAGATTATTTCAGATCAAGGTAAGTACCAACAAATGGCAAATTATGCAAAAGTGTTTTCTGAAAAATTTTCCGTTAATGAGTATGTAGATAAATTATTGAATCTATACTCGCAAAAATTAAATTGAATCAGGATGTTGTTAGAAGAAGCTCAATGGATAGGAGAACAGTTAACTACAGTTTGCAAACCTGGAATGCGTCTGTTAAATGTCGGAAGCGGGACGTTGCATAGTAGAACTGTTCTACAACAACACATGCATCAATTTATTTTCAAGCCGCTGCAAGATTTGGGTGTTGTGGTAGTGCATACTGATATTCAGAACGCTGAAGGCGTAGATTTGGTCGGAAACTTAACCAATCCAACTTTTATAGAGAAACTGAAGTCGCTTCAATTCGACTGCATACTATGTTCAAATTTACTAGAACATATAGTTGAGAGAGATGTTGTAATAAACACCTTACAGGAAATTACACCAATAAACGGCTATGCCCTTATAACCGTGCCCTATGTTTATCCATACCATCTTGATCCTATTGATACCATGTACAGGCCAAGTGTGCAAGAACTTACAGTGAACTTTTCTAAGTTGAAAGTAGTAACGGCATTAAACCTTACAGCACAACGGTTAATTCAAGACACTAAGAAGCAGAAAAATTATTTTGAAATGTTAGCTGCTTCGCCACAACTGGCACTGCGTTTACTAGTTCGCAGCTTACTTCCATTTTACAAATTCAATACATGGAAGCAAACAGTAAAAGACTTAGTTCAAATGTTTAAACCATTTCAGGTTACTTGTGTAGTGTTTCAAAAGCTATAAGCCACTAATACTTAGTTTTTGTTTTGGATGCTTCTGACCAAATCAAGTAAATTTCCTACTTGCAAGTTACAAGGCTTTAAACTTTAAACTTTAAACTTACTTTCGCGCTCTCTATGAGCGATTCAATAAAACACGAATGCGGTATAGCTCTAATCCGCTTGCTCAAACCAATAGAGTTTTACGTAGAAAAGTATCGCACCATAGCGTATGGTCTTAATAAGCTTTACCTGCTCATGGAGAAACAGCACAACCGAGGTCAAGACGGAGCGGGTGCAGCAGTAATTAAACTCGATCCTTACCCGGGCAGCCATTTTATTAATCGGGTAAGAAGCATTAATCAGCAGCCCATTGTAGATGTTTTCAATCAGATATTTGCCACATTTCCCAAGGACAGAAAACCACTAGATAACCCACTTGCCGAGGCCGATTGGTACAAACGCAACAGCCCGTTTGTCGGAGAACTATTGTTGGGGCACCTGCGCTATGGCACCTATGGCCGCAACACGGATAGTTACTGCCACCCCTTTATTCGAGAGAATAACTGGATGACGCGCAACTTGGTATTAGCCGGTAATTTTAACATGACGAATGTGGACGATCAGTTTGACATGCTTATCACACTCGGACAACACCCACGTGAAAGAAGCGACACCATTACAGTAATGGAAAAAATTGGCCATTTTCTAGATGATGAGGTGCAGAAAATTTTTGATAAATACAAAGACCAAAAATACACTAACAAAGAAATTACCGACTTCATAATTACTGAATTGAGTGTGCGTAGAATTTTGTCACGGTCAGCAAAAGATTTTGACGGAGGCTATGCTATGGCAGGAATGTTTGGGCATGGTGATGCATTTGTGTTACGAGATCCTAATGGAATTCGCCCGGCATATTATTATTACGATGATGAAGTAGTAGTAGTAGCATCTGAACGCCCTGCTATTCAAACAACTTTCAACGTGCCGTTTGAAAAAATTCACGAAGTGAAATCCGGTCATGCGCTAGTTATTAAAAAAGATGGACGAGTAAAGCATGATTTAATTCGAGACCCCCAAGAGAAAAGATCATGCAGTTTTGAGCGTATCTACTTTAGCCGAGGCACAGATAAGGAAATTTATAGTGAAAGAAAAAAGTTGGGTGAGTTGCTTTCTCCTAAGATACTTAAAGCTATTAACTACGATTTTGAAAACACCGTTTTTTCATTTATTCCTAATACTGCCGAGGTAGCTTTTTACGGTTTGATGGAAGGCATGGAAAGCTATCTTAAAGATCACAAACTAAAAACCATTTCTGAAGGAAAAAACATTTCTAAATCAGAGGTAGAGAAGGTACTTTCTCTGCATCCAAGAATTGAAAAAATTGCGGTAAAGGATGTAAAAGCCCGCACCTTTATTACAGATGATACCAGCCGAGATGAAATGGTAAGCCATGTTTACGATATTACTTATGGTAGTATTAAACCAGGAACTGATACCCTGGTGGTAATGGACGATTCAATTGTAAGAGGTACAACGCTACAAAAAAGTATCTTGTCAATTCTTGACAGGTTAAACCCTAAACGTATAATTATAGTTTCTTCGGCACCGCAAATACGATATCCCGACTGCTACGGAATAGATATGAGTCGTATGTACGATTTTATCGCATTTCGCGCGTTAATTGCGTTGGTTAAAGAACGAAACCTGAGCAGTAAGATGAATGAAGTTTACGATCGCTGCAAAACTGACGTCAATAAACCTGCTGAGGATGCTAAGAACCATGTAAAAGATTTGTATAACCTTTTTACTGCCGAGGAAATTTCATCAAAGATTTCAGAGATAGTCCGACCTCATCACATTTTTGCTGATGTAGAAGTTATTTATCAGTGTATTGAAGACCTTCACCTTGCTTGCCCTCAAAACTTAGGAGACTGGTATTTTACTGGCAACTACCCAACACCCGGAGGAAACAAGGTTGCCAACAAAGCATTTATCAACTACATGGAAGGCAGAAATGACAGGGCGTATTAAACCCGTTTTTGTAACTAAGTGATTCCCTTGCTAATACGATTTTTTTTACTGCATTTTTTTGCGGTTTCACTACCTTTTGATTTTTTTTTGGTTTAATTTGCCCAACCTCGGCCCCACTTGTTGAGAATTTGCTCAACAAGCGAGGTGACTTATACACAGAAGACAATAAAAACTATGGCTATGAGATTTTTTACAAAACATGTTTTCACCTTGGCGTTTATGTTGAGTGCTACCATAGTGCTTGCGCAAGAAACTACCAAATCCAAAGAGAAAAAATCAGACAAGAAAAGCACAAAAACTACTGAGCAAAAATCACACAGTAAAGAAGAAGAAAAACCGGCAGGTAAATCTGAGGGGAAGGTTAAGGACAACCAGAACCAAACAGAGTATATGAAGCCGGATATGGAGAATCAGAACTTCAACTTCTACCGCAGAAGAGAAATTTCTACCCCGCTTCAACCTAGTTACGACACCGATTCTGCTGCATACCAAAAAGGGAAAAAACAAAGTAAGCAACAGCAGTCTTACATGAGTAAGCAGTATTACTTCCCTGCAAAGCCTAAAGATGCGTGGGAGCTAGGTGTAAATTTTGGTTTTGCATTTATAAGCGGAGACGTAAGACCTGCAGTTACAGCAAAAACTATTTTTCAAAACATAGCTGTTGGCGTTACAGTTCGTAAAGCGATTGGATACACTTTCTCAATCAGAGGCGGATACAATTTTTATATGATGACAGGCCGTAACTGGGAACCGGACGGTAATTTGAAGTTTAACCGTGCATTACATGGTTATTACGATTCACGAGTTAACTATTGGAACAACCCTCAATTAGCTCCTCCGTTTACCAAGTCGCCTGACAGTTTAAACATGAATAAGAAGTTCTTTTACAACTACCGAACATGGGGGCACGAAGGACATATAGAGGGAATTGTTAACCTTGGAAACATTCGTTTTCACAAGGAACGCAACATTGTTAATGTCTATGCATTAGCCGGTGTTAGTGCATTGTTCACCACTACTTATATGGACGCATTAAATGATCAGGGTGGAGTTCATGATTTCTCAGAAGTTATGGCGTTGTATTACAATAATGCTAACCAGAATAACCCTCCGGTAAATACAAAGATTACGAATAACCGAAAAGAAGCTTTAAAAAGGCTGAATGGTATTTTGGATGGCAAGTATGAGTCAGCTGCGGATAGAGAAACTAATGTTTGGGGAATTAAAAACTGGCAGTTTGTACCTTCAGCCACAATAGGTGCAGGAATCCAATTCCATGCATCAAAGTGGTTGAGTATAGGTCTAGAAGAAAGAGTGTTAATTACCGGAAGCGACTTGTTAGACGGCTACCGTTGGCAGCAAGATGAGTATGGCGGTTTAACCAGAGATAATGACAATATTTCATACACATCTATTAATTTGAATATTCACCTACTTACAAAGGGAAGAACAGAACCAATGTACTGGTTGAACCCTATGCACCATACTTATAAAAAACTTGGAGATTCAGATCCTCAGGCTATGGCTAATGAATTATTTAAGGACGATGATGACGATGGAGTGCCTAACAAGTTAGATAAAGAACCAGCGACTAAGAAAGATTGCCCGGTAGATGTAAAAGGTGTAGCGCTTGATAGCGATAAAGATGGTATAATAGATTGTGATGATAAAGAGCCATACTCACCACCTAGTTTCCCAATAGATTCATTTGGTGTGGCTATTATTCCACCTAATCCATGCTGCGATACTGCAGGTATTGGCGATGGTATTAATGGAATTGACGGACCTGGAGGCGGAGGTTTAGGAGGTAATGGAAAAGGTAGAAGAGGAAACAGCGGATACGATTGTGCCAAAATGGAGTTGCCATCTGTTGTATTTGATGGTGACAAATACTACTTAGACCCTCAGTACTATGGTAATTTACATCAAATAGCAGAGCGCATGCAGATGTGCCCTGATATGAAGTTGGTAGTTACAGGATACGATGAATCTAAGAACGATCAAAAATACAATGAACAGTTAGCGTGGAACAGAGCAAATGCTGCTGTAGATTTCTTGGTTGAAAAGTATGGTATATCACGCGACCGGTTTATTGTAAAATACCAGGGAGGCAAAAAAGCAGCATCTGGTACTGCTTATGAGAAGAAAATGAAGAACAAAGTAGAGTTCCGTTATGCTAATGATGGTGAGGGTGGCGATAATAACCCACCAGCCCCACATCCTGGCTTAAAAGCCGGTTCTAATAAGTAGCCAAAACTTTGGTTTCTAGACAGAGGCTGTCTCACTGAGTGAGGCAGCCTCTGTTGCTTCATGATCTAACTGTAATGTTGCGAGCATGTTTCTGAACAATTTAAAACAGCATTATGCTAAGGTTATTGTTCTCAAAATTCAGCAACTGACCAATTATGTTACATTCGCGCCCTTTAATAAAATATGAGAAACCAGAACATACGAAACATAGCCATCATTGCACACGTTGATCACGGCAAAACTACTTTAGTTGATAAAATTTTGCACCAGTGCGCACTGTTTCGCGAAAACCAGCAAACAGGAGAGTTGATTCTTGATAATAATGACCTGGAGCGTGAAAGAGGCATTACTATTCTTGCTAAAAATGTATCGGTAGAGTATAAGGAGATAAAAATTAACATCATAGATACGCCCGGTCACGCAGATTTTGGAGGCGAAGTCGAGCGTGTGCTAAATATGGCTGACGGAGTTTTGCTTTTGGTTGATGCGTTTGAAGGGCCCATGCCACAAACACGCTATGTGCTATCTAAAGCAATTGGTCTTGGCAAAAAGCCCATACTTGTGATTAACAAAGTAGATAAAGAAAACTGCCGGCCTGAAGAAGTACACGAGAATGTATTTGATCTGATGTTTAACCTTGGTGCTAATGAAAATCAGTTAAACTTCCCTACCGTATATGGTTCGGCCAAAAGAGGTTGGATGGGTGCTGATTGGAAACATCCGGCAGAAGATGTAACCTATTTGCTGGATGAAATTATTGGCCACATACCGGCACCACAAATTTCTGAAGGTACTGTGCAGATGCAAATTACTTCTCTTGACTATTCATCCTATTTAGGACGTGTAGCTATAGGGCGTGTAACTAGAGGTAGCATTACTTCGGGGCAGCAGGTAACATTGATGAAGCGTGATGGCAGTAAAGTGAAATCTAAGGTGAAAGAACTTTACATCTTCAGCGGACTGGGTAAAATGAAAGTAGATAAGGTGCACTGTGGCGATATTTGCGCGGTGATGGGGGTAGAAGGTTTTGATATTGGCGACACCATTGCGGATATTGAAAACCCGGAAGCGCTGCCACCTATTCATATTGATGAACCCACCATGAGTATGATATTTACCACCAACACATCACCGTTTTTTGGTAAAGAAGGTAAACACGTAACGTCACAAAAAATACGTGAACGTCTATATAAAGAGTTGGAAAAAAACCTTGCCCTGCGTGTAGAAGATACCGAAGCCCCCGAAAAGTTTAATGTGTTTGGGCGTGGTATTTTGCACTTAAGTGTATTGATTGAGACTATGCGGAGAGAGGGTTATGAGTTAAGCATAGGAAATCCACGTGTATTAATAAAAGAAATTAACGGTCAAAAACATGAACCTGTCGAAGTATTAACTATTGACGCACCTGAAAGTGTAGCCGGTAAGTGTATTGAGCTGATAACACAGCGCAAGGGCGATATGCTGATTATGGAGCCCAAAGGCGATATGATGCATATTGAATTTGAAATTCCATCGAGAGGGTTGATAGGATTACGCACGCTTATATTAAACGTATCGGCTGGTGAGGCAATTATGGCACACCGTTTTAAAGAGTATCAGCCTGTGAAAGGCGATATTCCATCGCGAATAAACGGAACAATACTGGCTAAAGAAGCAGGAAGAGCAACTGCTTACTCAATGGATAAACTTGCCGACAGAGGTAAGTTTTTTATTGAACCCGGCATAGATATTTATGAAGGACAGATAATTGGAGAGTACACTAAGAGTGGCGATTTGGTAGTTAATGTAGTACAGGCAAAACAGTTGACTAACTTCCGCGCAGCTGGTACTGATGACAAAAGCAATTTACCACCACCGGTAAAAATGAGCCTGGAAGAAAGTATGGAGTATATTCAGGAAGATGAGTATGTAGAAGTAACTCCACAGTCTATTCGTCTTAGGAAAATATATTTGACGGAGAACGAACGTAAACGCATGGCTAACAAGTCGCTTAGCCTATAAAGAAAAAGCCCGCTTGTAGTTGCGGGCTTTTTCTTTATTCGAACTCAAGCAGTACTTGATTTTTTTCTACTGCTTTTTTTATCTCGGTGTTTACCTTTTTAATTTTTCCATCGCGGGGCGACTTTATTACGTTCTCCATTTTCATGGCTTCGAGTATAAGTAACGAATCACCTTTCTTTACTTCATCGCCCACGTTAACCGATACGCTGATGATTAAGCCGGGCATGGGGGCCTTTAATACCTGAACTGTTGATGTTGATTTGGAGCTAATGCCTAATTGCTGAAGCAGTAAATCGTTTTTGTCTTTTATTGAAATCTCGTAATCGGTGCCGTTAATGTTAAGCACAAGTAGTTTTTCTTCGGCATGGTAGCTAACCACAACTGCTGTGTAACTTTTGTTGTCTTTAATAACGTGAAAATGTCCGGGCCGCAACTCTACTAAATCAATTGAGGTTTCAACTCCGTTCAGCAAATTGCCTTCTACCGTAAAATCTTTTTTGCCGTTAACTGTAGCCTTTATCATGCTGTAAGTTTAGGAAAGAAATCTTTCGATACTAACTTCAGAGTTTAAGGGCGCGCCATCACACAGGTATTGCGCAAAGTGATGGGCAAAATACGGAGCCAGTGAAATGCCTTTTGTGCCAAGGCCATTAAAAATGCCAACCTGTTTACAAATGGGGTGAAAGCCAATATAGGGCCGTCTGTCTTTTACGGTTGGGCGGATAGCTGATTGATGTTCTACAACCCGAACAGGAAGTGAGGTGACGGCCGAAAGGCCTGTGAGTAGTTCTTGTTTGCCGGCTTGGGTAGGTAGATGGTTGTTGAAGTTCCAGTGGTGGGTAGCGCCTATGTAGTAGTGACCTTTTGTTTGTAAAGGCAACACCAGCACTTCACCATTTAGTATTCTACTACAATCTAAATTTTCTATTTGCACTATTAAACATTCGCCTTTGGCTAACTGAAACGGAAGTTGTTTGAAGTATGGATTTTCGACTGCTTGTGCGCCTTCGCAAAATATAATTTTTGAAGCGCGATGTTCTTTGTAGGTAACGGTGCTGTTATGTGTATTTAAATGATGAAAAGAAAAATTTTCTGGTATCAGCAAATTTTTAGAAAGCAGGTATTGGCGATAATGTTGAAGGAAGTTAGCGGTGTGTAAACGCGCTCCACCTTCTACTTCGAAGCCGCCAAAGGGGTTAACCACTTTGGCGTTGTTGAGGTAAACAACTTTTTCGTTTTGAAGGTATGCTTTGTATTGGGGTGTGGCGCAACGTAAACTCCAATCATTTTGTGATTTTACTGAGTCGAATATTTTGAAAATGGAAGTGGAGTAGAAAAACGATTGGTTAAACAAGCTTTCGAAATGGCAGTAGGTGTTTTGGGCAAAGGGAATAATTTGGTCAGCAAGCCATGTTTTTACGAAACGTTTTCCAGTGATGGGCATTATAACTCCGGCTGCCACATGGCTTGCTGATGATGGATTGTACTCATCTATCACCAGTACTTTTTTATTTTTTTCTATCAGAAACCAGGAAAGCAGAGAGCCGGCTAAGCCCTGCCCTACTATTATAAAATCAAACACGTTTGTTTATCTGAAGTAAGAGAGGTCTTTCTTTTCTTTGGCAGGTGGCGATGGCTGATTAAAATCGTCATCACTATCTGCCGGTACGGTAGCCTTCAAAATTTTTCTGCGGAAGTAGATGAACAAAAATATTTCGAACATAATGGCGAATGGTTCAAACATCATAGCGGCCTTTATGCCTTCTGCGGTTTCTAAAACGTTTTTTCCCATAAACGAAACAAAGAGATATACAAAGCTAAGCATGGTTATAAAGAATATAGCTAAGTAGTTGAGTATATACGGTAGCGAAGGTACACCACGCTCTTTGGCCAGGCGATTTATTTGGTAACAAAACAGTATTACAAGAATCAGGTCTATCATACAGGTTGATTTAGTTCTTCTTTCAATTTTTTGGTCAATCCCTTTACCACTTCTTCGTAACTATGGTCAATCATCCAAAGCAGATTTTTGCGGGGAATATTTCCGGTGTCAAAGTAAACAGTATTCCACATTTTTTTATTCATGTGGTATCCGGGCTGAACATCAGCATATTCTTCACGGTATTGCTCCACCAAATCAACACTCATTTTCAGGTTTACGCTAAATGGTTGGCTGCTTAAACTCATGAGCAAAAACATTTTGCCCATTACCTTTAATACCAGCACATCTTCACCAAAAGGGAAGCCCTCGGAAACCCCTTTTTTAGCAATGGCATACTCGCGAACTTCTTCAATGTTCATAGAGATAAACCTACTTCCCCGAATTCATAATCTTATCTGAAAACTGAGAGAAATCGTTTATAGATTTTTCAAGATATTTTTTACGGTCGGCACTTAACTGCAATTCTTCCAGCGGATTGAAAGAAGTTTTATCTACCAACTCGAAAGTGGGTTCTGTGCCGTTAGATGCAGCAGGAGCGTACATCCATTTGCCGGCCCTAAGCACAAACCGTTTATCGCCTTCTATAAACGCTAATTGGTTGTATTTGTACTTATCCAATGTTTTTCCTTCGTTGTTATACCAATAGCTTTGCAGCACGGGCAGGTTGTTGTCTGTTTCATTCAATAAAGAGCCGCCTTCATTATCTAAGCCACAGCTTTTCAAAATTTCGTGGTGCATAAAACGCGAGCTTACATTGTGCGTTTTTGTTTCGGGGTTCTTGTTTTCATGATCGAGCCAGAAAAGCGGAACGCGGTTGCCCGCATCGGTTACATTGCTAAAATGATATTGCCAGCCCTGTTCGCCAAAGTTATCGCCATGGTCGCTGCAAAAAACTATCAGGTTGTCTTTATCCTGATGCATATCCCGACAAAAATTATTGATGTCGTCACGAATCAGTTTCCAGGCCAGTTGTTGTTTGGCGCGCAGCAGGTCAAGATCGGGCTGTTTAATAAAGCCGTTGTCTTTCTTTAAAAACGATTGTGAAAGAAAATGAAACAGAATTTGCCACTCGTGAATTTTGCCAAGCAGGGTTTTGTTCATCATGGTAAACGTATCGGCAATATGATACGGGTAGTGGGTTTCCATTAAATTGATGAACACAAAAGAGTTTTGCCCTTGTGCATTGCACTCTTCTATGCGCTGTTTAGCTTTGGCTAGGGTTTCCTGACAGGTTTTTTGCGCGTAGATAATTCCCTGACGCAAGTCCTCACTAGCCTTGTCAAAAAATTCATCCTTCGGCTTCAGAATCATTTTGCGCACGCGCGGCCGGTTAAGCGCCAGAACCGTTTGCAACAACCACCGATGTTTGGTTTGGGTAAACTGCCAGGTTTTGTGCACCTCGTCAAAGTCCTTACTTACATTAAAAATATCGGTGGTTACGCTGTTGGCGGTAACCATTATGGGTTTGTAATTGGCAGTTTTGAGTTTAGATGCCAACGAGGGCAATTCGTTTTTAAACCAGCGGGTTTGCGAGGTGGTGCCGTGTTCGTGGGGCATCATACCTGTAAAAAGTGAGGTGGTAGCGGGCAGGGTCCAGCAGGCGGCAGAGCGGGCATTCAAAAACTGTTTGCCGTTGTTTTCTAAATAAGGAATTCCGGGGCCGCCATTGCGATATACGGCATCGTAGCGTAAACTGTCGGCTACTAATAGAATTACGTTTCTTGGTTTTGCCACTTGCTAAACTTGGGCGGTGAATGTATTTGTATAAACCGAAAAGGGAAATAAGAGAAAAGGAAATTTTGAGAGCGAAAATTACTCAAACATATCCTTCACCCTGTCAAAAAAACCACGCTCTTGTTTTACACCCGGCTTGGGTTTAAAGTTGGAACTTTCGCGAAGTTTTTCGAGCAGTTTCTTTTCCTCACTGTTTACTTCGGTAGGTGTGTAAACGTTTACGAGTATCAGTTGGTCGCCACGGCCATAGCTGTTTACCGATGGCAAACCTTTTCCGCTGAGGCGGAAAATTTTTCCTGCCTGCGTACCTGCAGGTATTTTGAATTTGGCTTTCCCTTCAATAGTAGGCACCTCCACTTGCGTGCCAAGCACTGCATCAATAAAACTGATGTGCAGATTGTAAATCACATTCTGCCCGTCAATTTCCAAATCAGGATTTTGTTCTACTTCAATCTGAATAATCAAATCACCGGCAGGGCCACCTTGTTCTCCACTGTTTCCTTTGCCACTCATGCTAAGCTGCATACCATCCTGCACACCTGCAGGAATATCTACCTGAACAGTTTCATCGCCATATTCTACACCAAGCCCATTACAAGTAACGCACTTCTTGGTTATCTGTTGACCGCTTCCGTTACACTGGTAACAGGTGGTTTGCGTTTGCATTTGTCCGAGAATAGTGTTCTGCACTTTGCGCATTACACCACTACCTCCACACACCGAACATTTACCAACCGAAGATGCATCCTTTGCTCCGCTGCCATTGCAAGTGTGGCAATGCACATGCTTTTTTACCTTCAGATTCTTTCGAGCTCCGTTCGCTACATCTATCAGCGAAAGTTTTACACGCACCCGCAAATTGGTTCCGCGTTTGCCTCGTGTACGCTGCTGACTTCTTCCACCACCACCAAAAAAAGTTTCGAAAGGGTCGAAACCGCCACCTCCGCCACCGCCACCAAAAATATCTCCGAAGTTGCGGAAGATATCTTCCATGTTGCCTTGGTAACTATGGCCGCCAAAATTTCCCGGATCCATACCCGCATGGCCAAACTGGTCATACTTCGCTTTCTTCTGCGCATCGCTCAAAATCTCGTATGCCTCCGCAGCTTCCTTAAATTTTTCTTCTGCAGCTTTATCTCCCTGATTTTTATCGGGGTGATACTGCAACGCCACCTTACGGTATGCTTTCTTAATCTCTTCGGGCGAAGCAGATTTTGTAACTCCTAAAATTTCGTAGTAATCTCTTTTTGCCATTCTTAATAAAGTTCAAAACTCAAAAATCAAAGTTCAAAGGTTAGTCCTTAACCATTAACTTGTTGACTATCGCCCCGAATATTTTTGTCAATTCAGTGGCTTCGTTAAGTAATTCAATTCTCTTATTTTCTGTCTCCGTTTCAAATTTGTGAACTCCAAGTAAATCCAACCAGTAAACACTTTCTTTTGCTTCTTTCCTACAAATCCTGATTCTCAGAAAAGCATCTTTATCGCTTATAGGGTCTTGTGCTTCAATATAATTTGCTCCTACTGAACCCGATGCTCTAACCAATTGTTTGGCATCTTCTATCAACACAAAACTCTTTGGTAACATCAAAATAAATCTGCGCACTTCTTTTGCAAAACCATTTGTTCTCTCCATCAAATCATACTTCTTCTCCACGGCTGTTTCTTTGATTTTTGAACTTTGGTCTTTGATCTTACTTGCCAACGATCACTTTCGCGAAGCGGATTATCTTATCGTTCAAAAAATATCCTTTCTCAACTTCGTCAATCACTTTGCCGGCTTGTTCAGGTGTTGGAGCAGGAATTTCGGTAATGGCTTCGTGATGCTCTACTTCAAAATCTTTACCGATAGCTTCCATTGCTTTCAAACCTTTCGATGAAAGCGTGTTTACCAGTTTAGTGTGAACTAGGTTCAATCCTTCTTTCACAGCGGTTACATCAGTCGAGTTAGCCACTGCTTTTTGCGCCCGCTCAAAATCATCCAGCACAGGCAACACGTCTTTCATTACATCTTTCGATGCGGTAAGTATCAACTCTAGTTTTTCTTTGGCCATGCGTTTTTTCGCATTATCAAAATCAGCAAACAAGCGCACATACTTATCGCGCAAATCATCCAGCTCTTTTTTCAGTTCGGCAATTTCAACATCCTTAGGATCCAGTTTTTCTTCTTCAAACTCGGCATCTTCCGTTTTGTTTTTCTTAAACACATCATTCAAAATTTTTTCGGCAGCATCCAACGTTTTACCGGCCACTTCTTCGGCCTTGCCCTTTAGCTCTTCCGCTTTTTCGGTTACCGAATTTTTCAAGTCTTCTACCTTGTCTTTCAGGTTTTCGTTCTTATCAGTCATAATCTGTAGTTTTTGAGCGGGCGAATATGTCAAAATACTTGCCCCAAAAAATTCCGCGACAAATTGACCCTTTTACCCCCTTACACACAGATTTTAAGTCATGCAACTGCCAACGACCGAAACTTTGTCAGTAAATAAATGCATTTGATGGGGCTCGGGGTTGGTTTTATACGCTTTAGTCAGCGCGCCACGCGCCTGCCGATATTCGCCTCCATCTCTTTTACCATAAGGGTTAATATTGTGTTAAATACGCTGCTATGTTAAAAAACTTACTACAACCAGAAGCCAAAAAAGAAGTAGTTGACCGCATTAATGCGCTTACGCCCGAATCGAAAAGGCAATGGGGCAAAATGAACATCAACCAAATGTTGTATCACTGCGTTACAGGTTTCGAAATAGTGTATAACGACCGACCTGCCACACCGGTAGATAAGCCGGGTTGGCTGGCATCTAAACTCATTAGGTTCGTTATTCTGAATACCAACATGCCATCGCCCCCCGAAAAAATAAACATCTACCACGAAATGAATTTGGTAGAGCAAAACATAAACCCGAAGAGTTTTGAAGAAGAGAAAGCAAAATTACTTCAAGAGATAAATTCATTTCCTGCAAAAGCAACTAAGAACCCGCATCCTTTTCTCGGAGAGTTTACTACCAATAACTGGGGGCGTTTACTTTACCACCACCTAGACCACCATTTGAGGCAATTTGGAGTTTAGTTACACGCGCTTAATCTGTGCGCCCAACGCATTCAAGCGCTCATCAATTCTTTGATAGCCACGGTCAATTTGCTCGCTGTTATTGATTACAGATTTTCCATCAGCACTTAATGCCGCAATCAACAACGCCACACCGGCACGTATATCGGGCGAACTCATAGTAATTCCTCGAAGTTTGTAAGCGCGGTTAATGCCTATTACCGTAGCGCGGTGCGGGTCGCAAAGTATTATCTGCGCACCCATATCTATCAGCTTATCTACAAAGAACAAACGGCTCTCAAACATTTTTTGATGAATGAGTACACTGCCTTTAGCCTGTGTAGCGGTTACAAGCACAATAGAAATTAAATCAGGGGTAAACAAGGGCCATGGCCCATCAGCCACAGTAAGAATAGAGCCATCAATAAAACGCTGAATCTCGAAATGGTCGCGTGCCGGTATATGAATGTTATCACCGCGATACTCCATGTCAATACCCAGTTTTTCAAACACCGGCAGTATGTTGCCGAGCATATCAATACGGCAGTTCTTAATCGTTATTTCGCTTTGTGTCATGGCGGCTAAGCCAATAAACGAACCAATTTCAATCATATCGGGTAACATACGGTGCTCTGTACCCGCAAGCCCATCAACCCCATCGATGTAAAGCAGGTTAGACCCCACGCCTGAAATTTTTGCGCCCATACGGTTGAGCATTTCGCAGAGTTGTTGCAGATATGGCTCGCACGCGGCATTAAAAATGGTGGTTTTGCCTTTGGCCATTACAGCCGTCATTACAATATTGGCAGTGCCGGTTACTGATGGTTCGTCCAGCAAAATGTAAGTGCCTTTTAAGTTGCTTGCTTCTACACTGTAAAAAGTTTCGTTGCTGTCGTAGTTAAATTTTGCCCCCAGTTTTTCAAAACCAAGAAAGTGAGTGTCTAATCTTCTTCTGCCAATTTTATCGCCACCGGGTTTAGGCAGGTATGCTTTTTTAAATCGCGTAAGTAGCGGGCCCATAATCATTATGCTTCCGCGAAGAGCCGCGCCTTTCTTTTTGTAAGTATCTGTTTTCAGATATTCCAAATCAATTTGGTCTGCCTGAAAAGTGTAAGTGTCTTCATTCAGCTTCTCTACTTTTACACCCAGGTCTTTCAGAATATCAATGAGCGCCAGCACATCGCGTATGGCAGGAATGTTGGCAATGGTAATTTTTTCAGGAGAAAGCAGCACGGCACAAAGAATTTGCAGCGCTTCGTTTTTTGCACCTTGTGGAGTTATTTCTCCTTTCAGTTTTTTACCACCAATTACTTCGAAAGAGTTAGGCATTGAATTAGTATTGAGTAGTTAGTATTAAGTATTTTGGCGAATACGTTTTCGGCAACTAAAATCTTCAATTCAATACAGTACTGGAATTAAAATGCAGAGAAGCTATACACAGCAAACTGTGGAGTGGCTAAAATTCTAATGTTTGAAATGACGAACGCCCGTCATGACCATGGCTTGGTTGTTATGGTTGGCAGCGTCAATGCTATCCTGATCTTTTATACTTCCGCCCGGTTGAGCTATGGCTGTAATGCCTGCCTGTGCCGAAATGTTTACACAATCCGGAAAAGGGAAAAACGCATCGCTGGCCATTACAGCGCCTTTTAAATCAAAGCCAAACTCGCCCGCTTTGCGGATAGCATTTTGCAGTGCATCTACTCTTGAAGTTTGCCCGCAATTGCTGCCTATAAGCTGTTTGTTTTTAACCAAAGCAATGCCGTTGCTCTTTAAATGCTTTACAGCAATAATGGCAAACTCCAAATCTGAAATTTCTTTTTCGGAAGCTTGTTTAGTAGTAACCGGCTTAAATTGATTTTGCTTTTCTGCGGTTGAATCAGCGTCTTGTTCTAAAACTCCGTTCAACAAATTCTTGAAAATTTTTGGAGACGGTACTCTTTCTTTCTGCTTAATCAGGATGCGATTCTTCTTGCTTTTTAAAACAGCTAGAGCGTCTTCATCATAGTCAGGAGCAGTAAGCACTTCAAAAAACAAAGAATTCATTTCGTTGGCGGTAGCCAAATCAATTTTACGATTTACGGCTATTACTCCGCCAAAAGCAGAAGTGGTATCGCAGGCAAAAGCAGCTTTGTATGCTTCGCATATATTTTCGCGAGAAGCCAAGCCGCAACTGTTGGTGTGTTTAATAATAGCCACTGTTGGTTCGCTGAATTCTGCCACCAGATTTACAGAGGCATCTACATCTACCAAGTTGTTGTAAGAAAGCTCTTTTCCGTTTAGTATGTCAAAAATTTCATCCAGGTTTCCGTAAAACACACCGCGTTGGTGAGGGTTTTCGCCATAGCGGAGAACTTTTCCGTTTAACTCGCTCTTCTTAAAAACTTCAAAGTTGAATTCGTTGTTGAAGTAATTGAAAATAAGTGTGTCGTAGTGCGAAGAGTTCATGAAACCCTTGGCGGCATATTTCTTGCGGTCTTCTAAATCAGTTTCACCGTTTTTGGTTTGCAGCAGTTCCAGCACGGCTTCGTAATCATTGCGTGAAGAAACAATCAGCGTGTCTTTAAAATTCTTAGCCGCTGCGCGAATCAAACTAATGCCCCCAATGTCAATTTTCTCAATAATGTCTTCTTCGCCTTTTCCGGCTTTCACGGTTTCTTCGAACGGATACAGGTCAACTATTACCAAATCAATTTCCGGAATTTCGTATTGAGCCATTTCCTTTTTGTCGCCCTCGTTATCTCTTCTTCCGAGTATGCCGCCAAAAACTTTTGGGTGTAGTGTTTTTACTCTTCCACCTAAAATAGAGGGGTAAGATGTTAGGTCTTCTACAGCAGTAACTCTTACACCCAGTCCTTCAATAAAACTTTGCGTGCCGCCCGTACTGTAAATGGTTACTCCATGTTTATCTAGTTCTTTTACAACAGCGTTTAATTTGTCTTTGTAGAAAACGGAAATGAGAGCTGACTTTATTTTCTTGCGCATGGGAGTGTGTTTGGAATGCGCGCGAAAGTATTTTCCTGTATTAGATTTTAAACCCGAAAGGTCAGGTATTTAGTAACAGGTTTTCCACTCAAATTATCTCTATCTGTCTGGCTACTTTTTGTAAGATCTCAAAAACAGTTTCGGCCATTACGTTTTCGCTATCCAGTGTGGGATTTATTTCGGTAAACTCAAGACAGCAAACACGTTCATTTTGCACCAGTTCAAGAATAATATCTGCGGCTTCGCGTTCATTTATACCGCCTTTTACCGGAGTGCCGGTGCCTCTCGAAATAGTAGGGTCAAGTGCATCTACATCAAAAGAGATATAAATTTTATCGCAATGGGAGAGTTGCTTAAGCGCCTCGCGGCAAATTTTTGTTACGCCCGTCTTCCGAATTTCAGAGGTAGTGAAGTTTTTCACCTTATTCTTCTTTATCAAATACCCCTCTTGTTCTTCGAAATCGCGTAAGGTCATATACAACAGATCGCGATATTCTATTTTGGGCGCTATGTCACCCACATTTTTCAGGCGTTCCCAAAGTTCAATAGTTTCGTAGTCGAGGTCGTTAACTTTGTTTTCAATATTGTCTTCAGCCAGTGCTGTGGCTAACGTCATACCGTGTAAATTTCCCGAAGGGGTGGTGTAAGGTGAGTGAAGGTCGGCATGTGCGTCTATCCAAATTATTCCCAACCTCGAATCGGGGTAGGCCATACGAATACCAGCAATAGTGCCGCCTGCGTTAGAGTGGTCGCCTGATAGCACAATCGGAAATTTTCCATCTTTCAGCGAATCGCGAAGAGCCGCGCCTATTCGTTCATACATTTTTAATGCCCCGCGAATACGTTTGGCATAACGGCTTTCTATAATTCCGTAAAGCGATGAGTTATCGTCAGGAATATTGATGCTTCTGTGATTCTTAAAAAAGTTGCTCCGGAAATCAAGCGCTGCAATTTTTACAGCATCAACCCCCAAACTGGCACCACGTGTGCCTGCTCCTATCTCACTCTTTACTTCGAGTAAACGAATTTGTCTTGCCTTCTTCATACCTTGTTTTTTCGATTGCCGGTAAAAGCGCCTGTGCTGTATGTAAACAGCCATTAACGTAACGTAGGCGCTATTTCAGATTAAGCCAGCGGAAAACAAATGTAATATAGATACGCAAACAACGGCAAACTCTATTACAGGAGCCTACCATTTAGGCACTTCAGGTTTCTGTCAGTTTGCTTACATTATGCTTCCCAGTCTTTAAAAGAATCAACGCGCATAGGTGAACCGTTGTTTTCTTCCTCTTTCAGTTTTTGAAGCTGGTCGAGAGCGGCTAACACCACATCGTGTATGATAACAATAAATGAACCCTTTTGTGCGTTGCGTACTGCGTGATCAATAGCTTCGCTTTCTTTTTTAATTACTGTTACTTTTTTGTTTGGGTCAATATTGCTGATGCCTTTTTTCATGAGGGCAATTAGTTCTTCTTCTGTTCTGCCGCGTAAGTTTCTGTCTTGCCTGATAATAATTTCATCAAACACTTTAGCCGCTTCTTCTGCCAGTTCAATGGTGTCTTCATCTCTGCGATCGCCCACACCCGCTATTACGCCTACTTTTTTACTGGCTTCTACTTTACTTACAAATTTACCAATGGCTTTCATGCCATGTGCATTGTGCGCGTAGTCGGCCATTACCGTAAAGTGTTTAAAATTGAAAATATTCATGCGGCCCGGAGTTTGCACCGGTGAAGGCACAAAGGTTTCGAGGGCAAGTTTTATGTCTTCTATTTTAAAGTCGCTGAGGTAAGCAGCCAGCACAACACCCAATGCATTTTGTATATTAAACTCGGCTTTTCCGCCAAACGTAATAGGGGCGTTGCTCACTTTATCAATCCGTATTTTCCAGTTGCCTTTAAGTATAGTAAAGTAGCCGTTTTCGTACACAGCTGAAATTCCATTGTTGGAAGAATGTTCCTTAATACGCGGGTTGTTTTCGTCCATGCTAAAGAGGGCAATCTTGCAATCGAGTTCTTCGCGCATTTTAAACACCAAATCGTCATCGGCATTCAATATGGCATATCCTTCAGGAAATACTGCTTTTGGTACCACGGCTTTAGCACGCGCTAATTGTTCTAAAGTATCTATTCCATTTAAGCCCAAATGATCGGGTGCTATATTGGTAACAATGGCCATGTCGCAATTATGGAAACCCAGCCCCGCACGAAGTATGCCGCCTCGCGCACATTCCAACACGGCAAAATCAACGGTAGGATCTTTGAGTACAAACTCTGCCGAAACGGGTCCTGTGCAGTCGCCTTGCATCATCATTTGGTTTTGAATATAAACCCCCTCAGTAGTGGTAAACCCCACTTTGTAGCCCATTTGTTTTACCAAATGTGCCATTAGCCGGGTTGTGGTTGTTTTGCCATTAGTGCCCGTAATTGCTACTATTGGAATTCGTGCCGTGGAACCTGTTGGGTACAGCATGTCTATTACCGGCTCAGCCACATTTCTACCTATGCCATCGGTGGGGTCGAGGTGCATGCGAAAACCGGGTGCGGCATTTACTTCTAAAATGGCACCACCTGTTTCGGCAATGGGCTGCGTAAGGTTGTCGGCCATAATGTCAATGCCACAAATATCAAGGCCAATAATGCGAGCTATCCGCTCGCACATAAATACGTTGCTGGGGTGTACAATATCAGTAACATCAGTAGCAGTGCCGCCCGTTGAAAGATTAGCTGTGGGTTTCAGCCACAACTCTTCGTCTTTCTTAATTATTGTTTCAAGAGTGTAGCCCTTCTTTGCCAAAATGTTTTCGGTTTGGTCATCTACCTTAATAGCGGTGAGTACTTTTTCGTGGCCATAACCTCTTCGCGGATCGCTGTTTACTTTGTCAATCAACTGTTGTATAGTACTGGCGCCATCACCAATTACAGCGGCAGGCGTACGCAATGCAGCAGCGGTAAATTTGTAGTTAATTACCAGTACACGGTGGTCGCGACCGGTAATGTACTTTTCACAGATTATAGCGCGACCGTATTTTTTAGCTGCTGCCATACCGCGGAGGGCATCGTCCCAGTTGCGCAGGTTAGTAGTTACTCCTTTGCCGTGATTGCCATCTAGCGGTTTGGTTATTACAGGGTATCCAATTTTATCAATGCAGGTTTTTAAGTCATCGTCATCGTACACCACGTAGCCCTTGGGTACAGGAATTTGTGCGGCATCAAGCAAATTTTTGGTGTCTTCTTTGTCGCAGGCAATTTCTACAGCTATGTTAGATGTGGTGCTGGCTACAGTTGCCTGAATACGTTTTTGATTTTTGCCGTAGCCCAACTGCACTAAGGAGTGGCGGTTGAGGCGTATCCACGGAATTTTTCTTTTCACTGCTTCTTCTACAATAGAGCCGGTGCTTGGGCCCAAGCGTTCTTCTTCGCGTATTTCGCGAAGTTCTTGAATATCTTTAGCTAAGTCATATTCGTTGCCGGCAATAAGAGCTTCTGCAATACGAACGGCACTTTTAGCAGCAAAAACTCCCGCTTTTTCTTCCCAATAACTGAACACTACATGATAAACTCCTTTGGTAGATGTTTCTCTGGTTCTTCCGAAACCACAATCCATACCCGCGAGTGTTTGAATTTCGAGAGCAATATGTTCTATTACATGACCCATCCAGGTACCGTCTTTTACCCGCGAAAAAAAGCCACCTTCTACCCCTTCGCTACAGCGGTGCTCATACATGCTCGGAAACATTTTTTCTATTCTATTGCTAAAGCCATTAATTTTATTGGTGGGTTTTTGCTCCAAATCTTCAAGGTCAAGGCGCATCACTATCAATTTATGGCGTTTGTTGCTCCAGTAGTTAGGGCCTTTCATTACTTTAATGTCAAGAATTTTCATTGATAAGAGGTTGTTTAGCTGTTATATACAAGAAAGCAATTTAGAATTTTAGTTGAAAGCTGCGGGGCTTATTTGCTCATTGGCACATAGCTTCATCTCTGCTCTCTTTTTCTATTTTCACCCACCCAAATTCAAACACACAAAACATTCTTCTTATGTCAACAGCTACAGCAGTTAATTACAAAGAAATAATTGGCAACGCCATTAAAGCCATCCATGCACGCACTTTCTACGCGCAGTATCCTGAACATCCGAAAGCTTATGGTGAAGAAGCTCCTGTAAAAGGATTAGAAGCATATAACAACCAGTTGGCAAAACCATTCAGCGGGTTGTTACAACAAAACCCGGTAAGTTGGGCAGGTGAGGAAGTTTCACCTTACACCGGCAAGGCATTAGGTATTACCTATCCTATTTTTGAAACCGATACTTTAATAGTAAGAGCGGGTCGTGCTTTTGGTGAGTGGAAAAAAACTTCAGTGGATACGCGAGCTGAAATTTTAGTGGATGCTTTGGAGAGAGTAAAGGATCGTTTTTTTGAAATTGCCTACGCCACACACCACACCACCGGTCAAAGTTTTGTTATGAGTTTTCAGGCAAGCGGCCCACATGCCAGTGATCGTGCCTTAGAAACTCTGGCACTTGGCTATCAGGAGTTAACCCGTTTTCCGCAAAACATTGTGTGGGAAAAACCAATGGGTAAGGTAAGCGTGGTTCTGCAAAAACAGTTTAAGCCCGTGCCTAAAGGGGTCTCACTTTGTATTGGCTGCTCCACATTTCCAACATGGAATTCGGTTCCAGGTTTGTTTGCCTCACTCATTACCGGAAACACAGCCATAGTAAAACCGCATCCTAAGTCAGTTTACCCGATTGCTATTGTGGTGGCG
This sequence comes from uncultured Chitinophaga sp., assembly GCA_964615305.1. Lineage (GTDB taxonomy): Bacteria > Bacteroidota > Bacteroidia > Chitinophagales > LD1 > Bog-950. The sequence goes on along the minus strand of CAZTNA010000023.1, from coordinate 17,997 downwards.
GAAATTCAACATGCGCTGAAAGCAAAAGGTATTGACCCTAACGTGTGTCAATTAGCTGCAGATACATCAAATAATCTGATTACAAAACAATTAGCAGAACACCCACTTGTGAAACTTATTGATTACACCGGTGGATCTGCTTTTGGAACATACATAGAGTCGCTGCCCGGTAAAACAACCTTTACTGAAAAAGCTGGGGTAAACTCAGTTATTCTTGATTCGGTAGCCGACTTAAAACCTGTGGTTCAAAATCTTTCGTTTGCTGTTTCGCTTTACAGCGGACAAATGTGTACCGCCCCGCAAAATTTCTTTATACCGGCTGGCGGCATAAAGCAAGGAGATTCTGTAATAGCTTATGAAGATGTAAAGAAAGCTCTGGTAGATGCTATTGGCGGTATAGCCAACCATCCGCAAATGGGTCCCGGAACTTTAGGTGCTATTCAAAACCCGGCTACAGTAAAAAGAGTAAACAGCGTAAAAGATTTAGATGCCGCAGTATTACTTGAACCGAAAGTAATTACAAATACCGAGTTTCCTGAGGCAAGAACCTGCTCGCCTATAGTGCTTGAAGTAGATGCCAAAGACAGTGGTATATATGAAGAAGAATTGTTTGGCCCTATTGTACTTATTATTAAAACTAAAGACACAGCACAAAGTATAGAACTAGCCAAACACATGGCTGAAAAACATGGCGCTATTACCTTTAGTGCATATACCACAGATGATGCGTTGGCTACCACTATAACCGAAGAACTGGAAAGTGTTTTTGCTCCAGTCTCTCTGAATCTTACAGGCATGATTTGGGTAAACCAACATGCAGGCTTCAGCGATTTCCATGTTACGGGCGGGAACCCTGCCGGTAATGCTTCATTTACTAACCCTGAGTACGTGCAAAAAAGATTTGTTTGGGTAGGGCACAGAAAAGTAGCCTAGATATACAGTACCGTCAGTCACTCGATTTTATCTATCAATAATTTGTAGTTGTTTGTTTAACACAGCCAAGTAACAGCCGTGTAGCGCCTACCCGTTTAACTCACTAAACAAAGGGCGAACGGTTTTGAACAGCTTTTTGTAGAAGGCGAGCTGTTTATCGTAAGCGGTAAAGTTTTTCGGATTGGGCTGATACACTTTTTTCACTTTTAGTTGCTGTTTCATTTCTTCATAACTAACAAGGCCCAAATTGTTGAAGCAAACGTATGCAATGCCTTTGGTGTTTGCCTGCCGCGGCTCGTCTATTAAGTAAATGGGAATTTGCAATGCATCGGCACAAATTTGTGCTGCAGTTTCCCATTGAGCGCCACCACCGGTAAAATGTGCTTTCGTAAATTTTCTTCCCAGTTTTGCTTCGGTTACTTCCAACACCCATTTAAAATTCATGGCGTACGATTCGTACACCGCACGAATTAAATCGCTGCGCGAAGTGCGCTGGCTCAGATTTAAAAAACCTCCGCGCATGTTGGCATCGGGTTCCGGAAATGTAGAACCATACACCCAGGGCATAAACACAACTCCGTTGCTTCCTGCCGGTGATTCAGCTGCCATGTGGTCGGCAATTGCGGCATGATGTAAATCGGTTTCAATGTTTATTCGGCTCAGGCGGTCGTCTAAACGGAAAAAACTATTGAGCAGGTAATTCAATGCTTTTGCTCCGCTGCCCGGTTCGCCTACCAAAATAAATTTTCCGGGTATGGGGCTGCCCACTGAAAAAACTCCTTTCAAAATATCAATAATTCTATTGGGCACCACTACACCGGTGTTGAGTGTTGTGCCTATTTCAATTACCAAATCGTAATCATTAAATGCACCGCCACCAATAGCGCAAGCAGTAGTGTCCTGCATTCCCGAAAAAACAACTACATCATCATTTAACCCAAGTTGCTGCCGCACTGTTTCAGATACTTTACCCAGGTTGGCGCAAACCGGTACCACCTCAGGGAATTTATTTTCGTCTAATCCGAGAAATTTTATGAGCGATTTGTTGAATGTTCCTTTGCTCCATGCTGCCTTATTTATCATGGCGTAGAGAAAACCCGTGTTTTCGTTGGTAGTAAATTTTCCAGTTAGTTTTAAACTCAAAAAATCGCTTGGTTGTAAAACCTTGTAGGTTTTTTCCCAAACTTCCGGCATTTCGTTTTTCAGAAAAAGCATTTGGCTGCCGCCATCAACGCCCGAAAGTATAGGAGGTATACCCACTGCCTTTACCCATTTCAGCAGTTTAAAAACATTGTAACCCATTATGGATGGAAAACCACCCATCAGTTTGCTGATATGTTTGCCTGCGCGCGAGTCTTCCCACATTATTGCGTTATGCACTGCACTACCTTTTTCATCTACAGGAATGGAAGTGCCGTATTGGGCGCAGTTGCCTATTGCTACAATTTGCGAAGCGGTGTTCGATTCATTAATAGCTTCTTTGGCGAGCAGAATAATTTGTTTCCACCAACCTTCGGCATCCTGCTCGGCTGCACGTCCGTTTTCACCATATATAGTTTCAAAAGTGCCGGAGCGTGTAGCCAGAATTTCTCCGCGTTGATTAACAATAGAAATTTTCGGACCGCTGCTCCCGAGATCAATGGCTAGTACGCATTTACCCGAAGAAGAATTCATTAGAACGGATAAGTGCTTTGTGTTACATCTGAATAAGCCACCAACATGGGCGAATACATACTTGGGTCAATTTCTTTGCCCGCACCACCATACATGGCAGCAGATTTTGGATCGCCCTTTTGTGTTTTTGCGTAAGCAACCGCTGCCTTTAAATCTTTTTCAAATTCATCCGCTATTCCTTCGTTGGTTATTTGTGGTCCGGTAATACAGAAGTGAAAACCATTCGGATGCTGCTGACCATTCATGCGCCAACCTTTTGTTTTCAGGTAATCGTTTACGTGATAAATATTAAACACATCAGAGCCAACAGCAGTAATGAACAAAGAATCTCCGAACAATTTCAATTCAGGAATTGACCGCACAATACTTTTCATGCGTGCATTCACTTCAAATATTTTTTTGGCGCGGCTCATGTATCCTTCTTTTCCATAGTGCACCATTGCTGCCCAGGTGGCGGCAAACAAACCTCCGGACTTACTACCGTTGAAACCCGGTGATACATATACCCCGCCCGGCCAATCTACTTCGGTATAGTATTGATAGCGCCTTAACTCTTCGTTGCAGAACAAAACAGTAGAAGTTCCTTTAAGTGAATAACCGTACTTGTGTGTATCGGCACTGATAGCTGTAACTCCCGGCAAACGAAAATCAAACACCGGACATTCTAAGCCAAGCGGCTGCGCCCATGCAAGAATAAATCCACCAAGACATCCGTCAACATGCAAGCCTATCTTGTGTTTTAGTGCAATGTCAGAAAGTTTTTCAATAGGATCAATTATTCCGTGCCCATAGTTACCCGCAGAGCCAACAATCATTACAGTATTATGTGTGATTTTGCTCTCCACATCTTGTACATCTGCTTGAAAATTTTCATCGAGTTTAGCCACTACTGTTTTCATGTTCAGGTAGTGTGCTGCCTTAAAAAAGGCAGGATGAGCGCTAACAGGTAATACAATTTCCGGGTGCTTAATCTTTTTTTCATCGAGCCCCCATTCGCGGTGTACATACACTGATTGAAAAATGCTGTCGGTGCCACCTGTGGTTAACGAGCCACAAGCTTTTTGTTTAGGGTTGCGCTTGTTCACTGCATCGCCATTAAATATGCCGAGGGTCATAGAAATAATCTCCCCCTCAAATTTTGTCATAGAGGGGCACACATCGCGTTGAATGGTGTTCAGCTGTGAGTAAAAGCCAAATGCCTGATTCAAAAAATCGTAATGATCCTGATCGCCATGGTAGAAAGAGCCGGAAATTTTTCCGCCCTTCCAGGGTTTGTATTCCTCGCTGTGCATTTCGCGAATTTGCTGTAGCACATCTTCTTTCGATGATGATTTTTCGGGCATTACATGATGTACTTTGTATTTGTTGCGGTACGGAAAAAGCGAGTCCACCATTTCGGGATTGTTCCGCATTTCGTTTCGCACCAGTTCAATTTTTGTTTTGTCGCTCATGGCGCGCTGGGCTGCACGGGCTAAAGCGGGAATATGTTTGGTGATTTTTTTTTCGATGAATTTTTTAACGCTCATTATATTTAAGATTTAGATGGCTTTTGTAAAGCATTGCGAAGTAAATGGATTAAACGAGCCGCAAGAATCAGAAAAAAGAACCGAAGTATTTACATTCGTTTATCAGTAATAATAAAACCAACGTATGGAAGAGAAAACTCCTTTTTATGATATTGTGGTGATAGGTGCAGGCATATCGGGCATTAGCGCTGCTTACCACTTGCAAGATAAGTGCCCAAACAAAACTTTTACAATATTTGAAGGACGTGATGCAATCGGTGGCACATGGGATTTGTTCAAATACCCGGGCATACGTTCCGACAGCGATATGTACACACTTGGCTTTCCGTTTTACCCGTGGCAAAACCCTAAAGCTATTGCTGATGGCCCTTCAATACTTCAATATATTAAGGAAACCGCAGCAAAATTTGGTATTGATAAGAAAATCAAGTTTAACCACCGAGTAGTAGATGCTAATTGGAATGACCATGAGAAACTTTGGACTCTTATGCTAACACCTCACTCTCAGGTGGAGCATACTTTAGTTAAGTGCAAATTTTTGATGGTGTGTAGCGGCTATTACAATTATGAGAACGGATATACCCCTACGTTTAAAGACATAGATAAGTTTAAAGGTCAGGTAGTTCACCCACAAAAATGGACGAGTGACGTTAACTATACCAATAAAAAAGTTGTGGTGATTGGAAGTGGGGCAACAGCCGTAACTCTGGTACCTGAAATGAGCAAACTGGCAGAAAAAGTTACCATGTTGCAACGAACGCCTACTTATATCATGACTCTGCCCAGCGTAGATAAAGTAGCCGAGCTATTAAACAAGTTTTTACCGATAAAAGTTGCATACCACACTATACGGTGGAAAAATATTTTGATTGGTATTGCCTTTTTTAAAGTATCGCGTAAATGGCCTAATGCTGTTCGCAGGTTTATACATAGAGAGGCACAGAAGAGAATTGGTGAGCATTACGATGCAAAGCACTTTAACCCTCCATATAATCCATGGGATCAACGTTTGTGTTTAGTGCCCGATTCGGACTTGTTTATGAGTTTAAAATCAGGTAAGGCAGAAATTGTAACCGATCAGATTGAGCACTTTACTGACAACGGAATTTTGTTGAAGAGCGGCAAAGAGTTAGAAGCGGATTTGGTTGTAACAGCTACCGGGCTACAACTGCAATTGCTTGGCGGAATGAAAGTGCGTATTAATGGTCTTGAAGGCGATTCGGGCAGTGCTCACGCTTACAGAGGAGTAATGCTGAGTGACGTTCCAAACTTTGCTTTTACAGTTGGCTATACCAACGCATCATGGACACTCAAGTGCGATTTAAGCTGTCGGTTTGTAACAAAAGTGATTAATCACATGGATAAAACCGGAAGCACTGTTTGTATTCCGCGGTTTGACAATAAGCGTTTTAAAACAGAACCGTTGCTCGATTTTAATTCCGGGTATGTGCTGCGTTCTTTAGATAAATTACCTAAGCAGGGCAGTGCGCATCCATGGAAAGTTTATCAAAATTATGTTCGCGATCTTATCAGCTTAGAATGGGAAAGTGTACACGATGAGTATTTGCAATACACCTAAACATTCTCGATTCAACTTGCTATAGTTATACTTGCTCCATGCAATTTGAAAATTCACTGGCTTTTGCCCGCACTCTTGACATACAAGACCCGCTTAAAGATTTCCGCCAGCTCTTTTACCTGCCAAAAGTAAATGGCAAAGAGGCAATATATTTTTGCGGAAATTCTTTGGGGCTACAACCTAAATCTGTTATCAATCACTTGCAAACAGAGTTAGAGGATTGGAAAAACCTGGGTGTAGAGGGGCACCTGCACGGTAAAAATCCTTGGCTGTATTATCACCATTTTTTTTCCAAATCAGTTTCGAAACTTGTAGGGGCTCGGCAGAGCGAGGTAGTGGTAATGAACCAACTTACTGTGAATCTTAACCTGATGCTGATTTCGTTTTATCGTCCGCAGGGCAAAAGGATTAAAATTCTGATGCAGGCCAATGAGTTTCCATCAGATTATTATGCTGTTGAACAGCAAGTGCGTTTACACAATTTAAAACCAAAGGATTGTATCGTAGAGGTTATGCCACGTGAAGGAGAAGTAACAATACGTACCGAAGATATTGTATCGAAAATTGAAGAACACAAAAACGAGTTGGCGCTGGTAATGTTCAGCGCAGTGAACTATTACACTGGTCAGTTTTTTGAAGTAGAAAAGATAGCTTCCACTTGCCGCAAACATAAAGTTGTTTTTGGTGTTGATTTGGCGCATGCTATTGGTAATGTTGAATTGCAACTTCACAAATGGAACGTTGACTTTGCTACTTGGTGCAGCTATAAGTATTTAAACAGCGGCCCCGGTGGGGTGAGTGGTGTTTTTGTAAATGAACGACACGGCAAAAATTTTTCGCTACAGCGTTTAGCCGGATGGTGGGGTAATAATGAAGAAACACGATTTAAAATGCCGAAACACTTTGTGCCGCAGCGAGGAGCTGCAGGGTGGCAAATTTCAAATGCACCGGTTTTGAGTATGGCAGCTCACAAAGCAGCGCTAGAAATTTTTGATAAAGCGGGCATGAAAGCACTGAGAAAAAAATCTGAACTATTGTCAGGATACCTCTATTTTCTATTGAAACCGGAAACTAGAAACCAGAAGTCAGATTTTGAAATCATAACGCCTATAGACATTAAACATCGCGGCTGCCAACTTTCCATCCAAACAAAAAGAAACGGAAAAAGACTTTTCGATAAGATTACCGAAGCAGGAGTAATTGCAGATTGGCGCGAGCCGGATGTTATACGCGTAGCTCCAGTGCCATTGTATAATACTTTCGAAGAAGTTTACCGGTTTGCTCAACTTTTGTCAGTATAGCTGAAACACTGGCACGATTCTTTTATCTTTACTACTAACCAAAACTAAGTGCATTGAATCTCTACACAGGTCGGTTGATTATTGTTATGGTGTTGTTATCAGAGGTGGCTTATGCTCAATCCGATTTTAAAAAGGTGGGTTGGGCATCTTTTTATCACGATAAATTTGAAGGCAGAAAAACGGCTAACGGTGAAAAGTTTCGGCAGAAAAAATTGACTTGCGCCCATCGCACTTTACCATTTGGAACTATGCTGCGTGTTACAAATTTGGCAAACAACAATGTAGTGGAGGTGCGCGTGAATGACCGCGGCCCTTATGCAAAAGGAAGAATCATAGACCTGACACGTGCCGCAGCCAAGCAACTCGATTTTATTAAACAAGGGCACACCAAAGTTGAAATTGAAGTTGTTACAGATTCTACACAAACTGATTCTACGTTGGTTACTATAGGTAGCTTTGTGCCCTATATATTAATTGATTCTGCCGATACCATACATCAAGGATTTAGTGTGCAGGTAGGCGCTTATGCGGATAAAGAAAGTTTACAGATGATGATATTGCGTGTGAAACGTGAGTTAGACCGGCAAATGTATTTACGCATCAAGAAGGAGGAAAAAGCACAAAACTATATTTTGTCTATTGGCTTATTTTCCGATCAGCCCGATGCTTTCGAATACCTCGATAGAATAAGTGCTTATTATCCCGGTGCTTTTGTGGTGGAGCTGCCGTATTAAACGTTTACACCCACTTTTTATATTGCAAACATGAACAAGCAACACAAAAAGCGAATTCTGTTTATTGTTCAGCACCGTTTCAACCGCTCACCGGGTCAGCGTTACCGTTGCGAACAATATATCCCATATCTCGAAAAGGCAGGATTCGATTGGGAATACTCGCCCTTACTAGTCAACGAAGCAGAAGATAAGGGTTTCTATTCTCCCGGAAATTACATAACCAAGTTGCAGTTATTTGCTAAGGCAGCATGGCGCAGATTGCGCGATGCTTTTCGCGCTAAACACTTCGATATTATTTTTGTTTACCGGGAAGCATTTATGACAGGAACTTTGGTGTTTGAAAAAATGCTGAAGCGCTCAGGAGCTAAACTGGTGTTTGATTTTGACGATGCCATTTGGAATTACGACATAAGTGCAGGAAACAAAGCACTTGGCTTCTTAAAGCGCCCCCAGAAAGTAAACGAGATTATGACTATGGCAGATTTGGTGATAGCCGGAAATGCTTTTCTGGCAGATCACGCATTTCAATATAGCAACCGAGTAGAGATTTTTCCGTCAACAATTGATTTGGAGTATTATAGCATACAGCCTAAAATTAGTAACAATTCGGTTGTAATTGGGTGGAGCGGTAGCTTAACCACCATCGAACATTTCAAATCTATAATACCTGTTTTAAAAAAGATTAAACAACAATTTGGCAAGCGAGTTTCGTTTCGTGTTTTTGGTTGTCCGGAATATTCGAATCAGGAATTGGAGGTTGAAGGCATAAAATGGACTCCGCAAAATGAAGTAGAGCAAATAACACAGTTTGATATTGGTATTATGCCATTGCCTGACAATGAGTGGACAAGAGGTAAATGCGGTATGAAAGGGCTGCAGTATATGGCTTTAGAAGTTGCTACCATAATGAGTGCAGTAGGGGTTAATAAAGAGATAATTCAAGAGGGGCAAAACGGGTTGCTGGCTGCTACAGAACAAGAGTGGATTGAAAAAATTTCAAGATTGGTCGAAGATGGTGAGTTGAGGAACTTATTGGGCAAAGCCGGACGGCAAACCATAGAGCAGTATTACTCTTGTCAGGCATTAGCACCCAGCTATGTGAAACATTTGAATCGGTTATTGCAAAGTTGACAATCAATAAACCATATTTACCCTATGAATAAGTTTGTATTAACGTATATTTCATGTTTAGTCTCTGCCTTTTGTTTTTCGCAACTACCGTTACCGTTTGCCACCTATAAAGCACTTCGCGATTCTACAACCAGTATGGATATTGTAATGATGCAGGGCAAAGGTGGCAGCATGAGTTTAGAGGGTAGAAACGTTCAGTTGTTTACTGCTTTTTTTGAAAATAAAACAACCATAAAAACCAACGCACCTTTGGCGGGAAACATTATGTGGTTGAGTAATGGGCGAGAGTTTATTTCAGGAAATTATTTTTTAGGCGACAGCACAGGTTATATTGTTTTTAGTATAGCAGGACAGGAGTTCATTAATCGTATCAACCAGCAGGGAAATCAATTTTTTAAAAACCAGATAAAGTAATAGGCAGTAGGGTTTTATTTTTGTTAAACATTTATTGCCAACTACAAAATTCATTTTATGCCTTCATTCGATATTGTTAGCAAGGTAGATGCTCAAACCGTTGAAAATGTAATCAATGTAGCCCGAAAAGAAATTGTTAACCGGTACGATTTTCACGGAAGTAATACAGTTATTGATTTCAACAAAAAGGAGTTAACCCTGCTTATTACTACAGAAAACGAAATGAGGATAAATGCTGCCATTGATATTATTGTAAACCGAGGACTTAAGCAAGGATTAGATGCGCGGAGTTTTGATATTAGTAAAGAGCACTACCCTTCAGGTGCCACCGTTAAAAAAGATGTAAAACTTAAGAATGGGTTAGACAAAGAAGCCATGAAAAAAATTGCAAAGGCAGTAAAAGATAGCGGTTTGAAAGTTCAAGCAGCACAAATGGATAATATAGTTCGTATTACCGGAAAAAAAACAGACGACCTGCAGGCTGTAATAGCGTTATTGCGAAAGAGCGATTACGGATTTCCATTACAGTTTGACAATATGAAAAGTTAATAGTTAACCATCTAAAGTTTATACTACCATGGGATTTTTCGACCAAATGAAGCAATTGAAAGAACTTCAGGAAAAAATGGAAGAGACGAAGAAACGCCTCGACTCAATTGAAGTTAACTCTGAAAACGAATATGTTAAAGTATCTGTTAGCGGAAACCGCAAAATCAAGAACATTGAAATTCTACAACTGGATAATAAACTTGTATTAGAAGGCAAATTACAAACCGCAGTAAACGATGCGTTGGAGCAAGCTGATAAAGTAATGCAGAGCGAAATGATGGGTGCTATGCCAAAGATTCCAGGTTTAGGTTAAGCATGAATACGAAAAGTATTGACATTGCCAATATTGCGCTTATGCTTCTATCGTGCATAGCAGCATTTGTAGTGCCCTTTGAATTGTTTTTGTTTTCGTACGCAGTGCTAGGTCCTTTGCATTACCTTACTGAAATTTCGTGGTTGCATAAACGTCAATATTTTTCTTCCGGTAAGTACGATTACATCTTTCTTTCACTGCTGGGAATTTTGCTTTTTCTCTTCAATTTCATGTTTATCGAGTTTCAGAGTATTACCAACGTGCTTATTTTTGTTGCATTTCTTTTTGCGCTTAGCTCAGTTTTGTTCAAAGAGTTTTTTTACAAGTTCATTTTTATTTGTGCCTCATTTATAGTGGGTGCCATAGTTAATAACACCCCTCCATTCGTGTTTCTGTTCGGAATTTTTTTGCCTACCCTAATACACGTGTTCCTTTTCACCGGTTTGTTTATTCTGTATGGAGCGCTAAAAAATAAAAGTGCAACGGGCATTGCCTCATTAGTCATATTTGCAGGATGTGCGGTTAGCTTTTTTATTTTTTATCCGCAGTTTGGTTTTTACCAGGCCTCCGTTTATGCACAAAACGCTTTAACTGAGAGTGGTTTTGTGGTGCTTAACAAGTCAATTATCCAGCTATTTAAACTGGGAGAGTACACTCGCGAAAATGTGTTTCAATCAAACGTGGGGTTAAGTATCATGCGCTTTATTTCTTTTGCTTATACTTATCACTACCTCAACTGGTTTTCAAAAACGCAGGTTATTAAATGGCATGAAGTGCCCAAAAAACAATTAGCAACTGTAGTGGGGCTTTGGATTTTTTCTGTAGCGCTTTACGCCTATAATTACTACATAGGGTTAGTTGCGCTATACTTGTTAAGCATGTTGCACGTGTTACTAGAGTTTCCGTTGAACTACCGAACCTTTATTGGAATAGGACAAGAATTGGCCATTGCTGGCGGAGTTAAAAAAGCTACTTCTTTAAATAAGAAGTAGAGTTGATTAGAATGTATATCTGAACCCGGCCGTTACTCCCACATTGTATTTTCGTTTGTCTTGCACGCCAATCTTATGTAATGAAAAATGAAACTGTGGCTCAGCAAAAATTATCCAATGTTTTTGGGCCACATACTCAACACCAGCATTTGAATAAAACGAAGCATAGTAGCGTTTAGCAGAGTTTATAGAAAAGTCGTTAGTGTTTACATATTCTGTGCTGTTTAATCCATTTGTACTTACTTTTTCGTAAGGGAAACCGCTGCCAGTAAAGTCAGTTTGAGTAGGTGGTGAACTATTCGTAAAAAGATCAAAAGTAGGAGGTGTGCTGTTAACTTGAAGAGTATCTTGAGGCATGTTATAAACAAAAGATTCTTTCAGCTTAATGTGATTTATAATTCCCGCACTTACATAAAAACGAAAATGGTTTTTTACAACGGGATATACTTTTATTCCAACCGGTATGGCTAACTCCGTAATTTTTGATGAATAGTTTAGTGGCTGTCTGGGGAAACTCACTGTTATTGGCGTTGTTACTTCAAATGAAGTTTGCGAAAACAAAACTGAATTGGTAATAGCAACACGATTTACAAATAGAAAATCGTGCGTGATGCCTGCCATGTAAGATGGTTGGTTGTAAAACAGATTCCCGCTAGTTTGTTTACCTATAGTTGTTCCGCTTACATTAGCCATTACCCCCAAAGAGTAATTAAAAATCTTCTTCTTTTGTTTGGGCAGCTCATCGTTCTCTGTTTTCTCAAAACCCGGCTCGGCATATTTAGAAACAGAATGTAAAAGCGAAGCTTCGCTTCTGCCCATCGAAATATTTTCTGCTAAGGATTTTTGAGTAGCTGTATTCAGCATTTCAACCTCACTGGCAAATGGATTTTCGATGGTTAATACATTGGAACGCTGATGATGCCGTTTAGATAAATAGGCAGAAGAGGTTTCACCGCTTATTTTCTCTGATTTATTTCTTGCTATCCGTTTTTGATTGTTCATTTCGTTACTACCATCGGTTTGCACAAATGTGCTTCTGGCTGCAAGATTTGTTACCGTGTTTTTTTCCTGCTTTTTACTTCTTACTTCAGAGTTGTTCGTGCTTGAATTCTGCATAGTTGTCTCTTCTGTCTTTTCGTAATTCGCGTTTTGCAATTCGTAATTGCCGGATTTTGTTTCTGTTGGAACAGTTTCTGCATTGTTCGAAAACATTATTTCCGTTATCTCCTCATCTTCTTTCAGCAAATACAAACCCCATCCAATAGTTCCTATTGTTAGGAGTAACACTGCAGCAATACCGCCCGTCCACCACCAGAAAAAACCTCTGCGCTTTTTCTTTTCGTCCAACATGGCTTCCATTTGTGCCCACGCCTGCGGCTCGAAAGGAAATTCGTTGCCTGCCAGTTTTTCGCGAATCAATTTATCGTCATTACTTTTCATAAACACGAACGTTTACTTTGTTCAACTGAATAATTTTTTCCTGCAGCCGCGCTCTTGCTTTAGCTAAGTTTGATTTAGATGTTCCTTCGCTGATTCCCAGCATTTCTCCAATTTCATTATGGTTATATCCTTCCACTACATATAAGTTAAACACAGTGCGGTAAGCGGGCGTTAAACCATTTACCATCTCCATAATTTGCTCTGCACTTAAATTAGAAATCACATCAACCGTATCTTCTACGTAAACAGATTTTTCAATCTCTGCATGTTGATGTCTAATTTCGCTGCGCAAATAATCTATACAGGTGTTTACCATAATGCGGTATATCCATCCTTCCAAGTTCCCACCCTTCTTCGCAAACTGCTCAATTGTCTTAAACACTTTAAAAAACCCCAAGTTCAGCATTTCAGTGGCTTGCTCTCTGTGTGAAGCATACCGCATACACACTCCCATCATCTTGCTAAAGTGGCGTTCGTACAACCGTTTTTGTGCAACACGTTCGTTTTCTATACAACCCTTAATGAGTTCCTCCTCTGTCACCGAGAAAATAATTTTCATCGAAGTTATTTATTGTTCACCGTTTGTTTCAGCGGTAAGGGTAGCCCGCTGAACAAACTTTATTTCTCCACATTGATTTTACTCAACAACGATATGTTTTGCAGATTATCGTAGCTGTATTGATACAAACCGTCTTCGCCAATCATCAGCAGTTTGTGATTAAACGGAATTACATCGGTTGCCTGTATTCCTGTAACATTTACCACCGGTGTAGATGAAATGTTCGTTGGCTCAGTAGCATCAAATACTTTAAGCCCAGCTGTGCCATCGCAAACAAATAGTGTGTTTCCATCCTTGCCCAATCCATGCGGGTTAGTCATTTGTACTGTGTGGCTCAAAGTTGGAGTAGCAGGATTTTGAATGTTTACTACTTCCAATTGATTGAAAGTAGTATTACAAGGAGTGCCGCTCCTCAACGTAATGTAAGCGTAATTGTCATCTACCACTACCGGGTCGCAAGCGGTGCCGTGTATGTAGGTAGATATGTAAGCAGGCGATGTTGGATTGCTGATATTGTAAATAAACATGCCGTTGGTAGAACCAATATACAAATGATTGTTATGAGGGAAAATGGTTTCAATATTTCTGCCCACGTAAGTAGTGCCGAGGGAATTTAACCCTCCGGTAACGCTGAACATGCGCAACGATGACTGATCAACCACATACAGCAGGTTATTAGCAATGGTAAAACGAGCCATACTTCCGCCAACTCCAGGTGCCGGATTTGATTTATTAATTGCTACACCTCCGCTGCTATTAGCCGTAAACACATCCCCTTCCATCCACGGACCACGGCCCCAGTAGCCACCACCTGTGTTACAGTCTTCACTTACCTTTTCTGTTACCTTGTTTTCCAACCAATTAGTAACCACACCTTTTGTGTTGTCGGCATAGTAGCCATTAGTATAAACTCTATCAGGCAAAGCGTTTTCTACACGTTTAGTTACAGTAACATTAAGAGGATTAGAAATGTCAAGTGACAGTAAGTCAACATAGCTGTCTGCATATAATGTGTTACCAACTGCAGCTATATCCATGTTGCCGGGAATGTTGATGAAGGCAATATTCTGTGGCGCAGAAGGGTTCGTGTTATCAATTACGTGGATGCCTTTGTCAATTTCGTTTACGAAAATGTAATTACCCATCAAATAGATCTTGCCCGGCTTTTTCAGCGCCTGAGCACCTTCCATTTTTACGGAAGAGCGCAACTCATCAAAACTCATGTAAACTGGTTCATACTTCGTGTAGGTAATAGTTTGCTCACACTTGTCCTTTTTGCACGAGGAAAAAGCAAAAAGCAACAACACTACAACTGATACATGGGAGATAAATTTTTTCATAAGGGTGTTTTTATGGTTTAAAATACTTGAGGCAACGTTTTTCAGAAATGAAACGTTTTAGTTCCTGAAACCGTTGCCTGAACCCAAAAAAATATTTTCAGTATGAATAAGTTCCTCCTTTCAGCACTCCTGCTTTTGACTATAACGGCATATAGCCAAAGCAATATTGAAGATGTGGTTTACCTTAAAAATGGAAGTGTGTTGCGTGGTAAAATACTACCCCCAAGCCCCCTAAAGGGGGAACAAAAACAGCCCTCATCCATAAGCGTTGAGCTTTTAGGAGGTAGTGTGTTTGTATTTCAGCAAAGTGAAATAGATAGTGCTCGAAAAGAAAACGTTATAAAGAGGAACCTGAAAGCAATCAACAAAAACTATTTCCGTAAAGACCGCGGCTACCGCAATATTACCGAGTTCGGAATTATTTACGGCACCGATTTAAAGAAAGACGAAACACCCTACTCTTATTACTACAATAACCAACAAGATGATTTTGGTATATCGCTCCATACTATCAACGGGTATCAGGTATGGCCCTATTTGTTTGTCGGTGCGGGTATGGGCATAGACCGAATGGTTTCATACAAACAAACCTTTTCGCCTCTCTATGCAAGGGTGGCTTCTGAGTTTTTAAAGAAAAAAGTAACGCCTTATGTTTTTTGCGATGCGGGCTACAGTGTAATGTGGAAGAAAAAAAATGATGAATATTATTCCTACATGAACAAAGGCGGCCTGTATGTTTCGTGTGGTGGTGGTGTTCGTATTTATACTCCAAGCCGAGCATCTGTTTTGTTAGCTGTGGCTTATAAACAGAACAGCAGCGAAACAAAATGGTGGTACACACAAGCCACCGATGCAAGTTATTACACTATTAAGCGCACATATCAGCGGATTGTGTTTAACGTGGGTGTTACTTTTTAATTACCACTTCAGGGTTTTTATATTCTTCTCAGTATCCTACATTAGCCAAAACAAAACACCTGAATTATGGCAGAAGTAATACGTCTAGGCAGAATGACCGATACTATGGAAGAAGGATTTTTGGCTGAACTAAACATTAAACAAGGCGATAAAATAAAATCAGGAGATACAATTGCCGAAGTAGAAACAGATAAGGCCACTTTGCCGCTTGAGTCGTATTCTGCAGGCATTATTCTATATGTGGCCGCCCAAAAAGGCGATACACTGAAAATTGGAGATTTGATTGCGGTTGTTGGTAAAGAAGGGGAAGACTACTCCTCGTTACTGAGTAGCAGTGCTTCTACAACTGCCGTAGCAGACAACAATAGTACACAGCAGCAACCCCCGGCTGTTATTCAATCTAGAATCCAAAACCCGAAGTCTGAAACTAGTACACCTGTAACCGGCAGTAACGATAGAATTAAAGCATCGCCACTTGCCCGTATGATGGCAAAAGAAAAAGGCATTGATTTAAGTAAAGTACAAGGCACAGGTGAAGATGGCCGAATAACCAAGCGCGATTTGGAGAATACGGATTCATCTGTTCAAAAAATTTCAGCACCGGTATTTTCGGGTAAAGAAGGAAGCAAGGATGTTCGTGTAAGTCAAATGCGGAAAACAATAGCTAAACGCTTGAGTGAAAGCAAAAACGGTGCACCGCACTTTTATTTAACCATGGATGTTAACATGGATAACGCAGTAGCTCTACGCACACAACTTAATAACATACTACCGCAAAAAATTTCATTTAATGATATTGTCATCAAGGCGGTAGCTTTGGCACTACGGCAAAATCCTGCGGTGAATTGCTCATGGTTGGGCGATGTTATGCGTTATTACGACCACGTTCATATCGGTATGGCGGTGGCAGTTGATGATGGCTTACTAGTGCCGGTGATAAAACATGCCGATGGAAAAACAATTCGGCAAATTTCCGATGAAGCAAAAGTGCTGGCCCAAAAAGCCACCGGTAAAAAACTTTTACCGCAAGAAATGGAAGGAAACACCTTCACCATTTCTAATTTGGGCATGTTTGGAATAGAGCAGTTTACGGCAATTATCAACCCACCTGATGCATGCATACTTGCTATAGGGGCAATTCGTCAAGAGCCTGCGGTTGTAAATAATGAAGTTAAAATTGCCAGCAAAATGAAAGTAACACTTAGCTGCGATCACCGGGCAGTGGATGGGGCATTGGGCGCAAAGTTTTTACAATCACTTAAACACCTGCTCGAAAACACGGCAAGTATATTACTGTGAAAAAACACATTCACTTATACTGTACGACTGTAAAAATCAATGTAGAAAAATATTAAAACAGTATATCGGATTATGCAGCTTGTTCAAGTTCTACATAAGCAATTGATTCCAGCGGAATAAAATTACCCCCCTTTAACAGAATAAACTTTTCAGTAGTTGCCCACACGGTTGTAAAAACCTCGTGATAACCCTCAATGGTATTGAACACAATCTTCACTTTACTTTGAAAATTGTTGCCCATCAACATGGCGAGATAGAGGCGCCTGTTTCGTTCACGTAGTTCATAGTCGGTATGTTTATGCACCGGTTGCTTAAAAGCGCATTCCTTCAACTGTTCCTTCTCGATTTTGCGAATGCGTGCTGTTGTCATAAATAATAGCTTGTTAGTTAGTTTACGTTAACCGGACAAAAATTGTTACTCGTTTCCATAAATTCACACAAATTTTGTTTATGACTACTTTAGTACTTGGCGCTTCACTCAATACAGAACGTTATTCTAATCGGGCTATTAAGCTTCTGAGAGAGCATAACCATCAAGTAGTAGCTGTTGGCAGAGAAGCGGGTAAAGTTTTGGATGTTGAAATTATAACAGATATCAACGCTGAACAAAAGGTAGATACAGTAACCATGTACCTCAACCCGATTCATCAGAATAAATACTACAACCGTATAATTGAAATGAAGCCACGGAGAATTATCTTTAACCCCGGTGCCGAAAATCCGGAACTAAAAACATTGGCAGAAGAGAAAGGAATACACACTGAAGAAGCCTGCACCCTTGTTTTACTAAACACCGGACAGTATTAAGTCATCATAAAACAACAAGTATTATGCAACATTTAGAAGGAATGCTCAAGGATGGATCGCTGAAAGGCAAAACAATTTTTGTTACCGGAGGGGGCACTGGTCTTGGAAAAAGTATGAGCAAGTACTTTTTAGAGTTGGGAGCTAATGTGGTAATTACCAGCCGTAAGTTAGAGGTGCTTCAAAAAACTGCAGACGAACTAGTGAAAGAAACCGGTGGGCAGGTATTAGCTGTAGCTTCTGATGTGAGCAGTTAATCCGAAGTTGAAAGTGCAATGGCCGCGGCAGTAAAAAAATTTGGATCTGTTGATGTTTTAGTAAACAATGCAGCGGGAAATTTTGTGGCGCCTACCGAGCGGCTATCAAACCGCGCTTTTGATACTATAGTTGACATAGTGTTGCGCGGTTCATACAATTGTACGCTTGCTTTCGGAAAATATTGGATTGCCAAAAAGGAAACCAGCAAAGCCATTTTAAATATTGTAACTACT
>CAZTNA010000022.1:0-48844 GCA_964615305.1 uncultured Chitinophaga sp. | reverse complement strand
TTGTTCAGCCCGTTACATGTAACGTTCGTATGGGAACTCGTAGCGGTGAGGGCAGTGGGCTCTGTAATGGTTGCAGTTAACGTTGCGGTGCAAGAGTTGGCATCGGTAACTGTAACAGTATATGCACCAGCCGGTAGTCCACTTCGATCTTCAGTAATAATACCACTCCCCCAATCGTAGCCATAGGCAGTAGTTCCTCCTGAAGCTGTAATATCAATTGATCCAGTACCTGCTCCATTACATAAAACATTGACATGTATTTCAGCTACAGAAAGTATTGCTGGTTCACTAATTACAACACTTAGAGTTGCAGTACAAAGGTTTGCATCAGTTACAGTTACTGTGTATGTTCCCGCTAAAACACCTGTTCTGTCTTCAGAAAAAACACCACTACCCCAATTATATGTATAAGCAGTTGTGCCTCCGGTTACAGTAATATCAATGCTTCCATTGCTTCCACCGTTGCACGATGCATTTACATGTGTTTCGCTGATAGCCAAAACAGCTGGTTCTGTGACCGTTTCAGAAAGCGGAACAGAGCAACCATTAGCATCGGTGAGATTTCCTGCATAAGGGCCAGGTGGTACGTTAGGCAGTGTATTTGTGCCTGGCGGAACAGGGTTACCCAAGAAAGTGTATGGAGCTGTGCCTCCACCTACTGTAAGTGTAATTGTTCCGTTGTTAAGTCCATTACAAGTAACATTTGTATGCGAAGAAGAAGCTGTAAGTGCTGAAGCAGGTTGAGTAATATTGAACGTATCAATAATTTTACAATCCATAGCATCAGTAATAGTTAACCCGTAGCCACCTGCGCTTAAGCCAGTTGGCGCACCACCCGAAACAGACCCGGGGTTCCAAACGTACGTATAGGCAGGTGTACCTCCAGCAGCATTTACTGTTATACTACCTGTTGAATTACCAAAGCAATTAACATTCTGAACAGTTGGGTTATGTGTGTATGCAGGGGCTTGACTTAATGTGGTAGTGCCTGTTATTGTACATCCTTTATCATCAGTTACTGTTACAGTGTAAGTTCCAGCACCTAAGTTCAAATTGGCTTGTGCCGAAGATATATTGCTCCAATAGTAGGTATAAGGAGGGTTCCCTCCTGCCGGATTTGCTGTAGCTTTCCCTTTGTTACCTTGAAAACAGCTATCATTCACAGCTGTAATGCTTAATGTAAACGGAGGAGGTCCGGTAACAGAACCAGTTGCAATGGCCGTACATCCATTAGCATCTGTAACCGTTACAGTAATAGCACCTGCGCTTAAACCCGTTCGGGTTGGACTGTTGGGGCCAGCTGGGTTCCAGACATAATTGTAAGGGGCTGCACCTCCAGAGACGACAGATACAAGTGCTTGCCCATCATTGCTACCGGCACATGACATGTCAATGGTGGTTATCTGGGCATTAACCGGTGCTGAAGGTGATGTAATTGTTACACTACCTGAAAATGCATGTGCGGGCACACCATCGGTAAAGTTATAGGTGTAGGTACCTGCAGTAAGGCCTGTGGCAGTTGCTCCTGTTTGCCCGTTGCTCCAACTAATGTTTATTGGGGCTACGCCACCAGTTACTGTCAACGTTGCCGTTCCGTTATTTCCCCCGAAACAAGTAACATTGGTAACAGAAACACTTGATGTAATACCACATGGTGAAGCAGTTATAGTTTCCGAATATTGAAGTAATGCAGAGCATCCATTAGCATCCTGAAAATTGGCTATGTAAGTGCCTGCACTAAATCCGCCAACTGTATAACCAGGTTGACCTGCCCAAGTTACATTGCTGTAAGGAGGAGTACCTCCGCTAATAGCTATTGTTACAGTGCCGTCATTGTTAGCACACGATGCATTCGTATGTGATGTAGTAGCCGTGAGTGGTGTTGGTTGTGTAAGCGTGTAAGATGCTGTAGCAGTACATACTCCGTCAGTTACACTCACGGTGTAAGTGCCTGCACCTACCGACCATGAGTTGCTGTTTTGCGCTCCTCCGTTCCAACTGTATTGATACCCCCCATAACCTGCACTAGGACCAAAACCGCCTGAAGCTGTTACAGACACACTTCCATTTAACCCACCGTTGCATGGTGGCGGAGTAAGTGTAGGTGTAAGAGTTATGTTAGGGTTGATAGTAACCACATGTGAGTAAGTATTGGTACAACCACTAATATCGGTGATAGTAAGTGTAACAGTATAAGAGCCGGGTGCAGCATAAGTATGTGTGGGGTTCTGCTGTGTGGAAGTTCCACCATCACCAAAATTCCATGCCCAAGATTGTATAGAGCCCAAGCTGCTTGTAGAAATATCAGTAAATTGCATAGTTGTATTACAACTTTGGTAATTTACTCCTGCTACCCAGCTCGATGTATTAAGAACACAAACTTGTTGATCGTTAGTGCCTCCACCGGTTCCTCCGGTCCATCCCCAGTTTACAATCGGATTTCCACCAAAATAATTATTCACCAAGTTGGGGTCATAAATTGTAGTTCGCAATACACCATCAAAATAAACTTCTAGCGTTCCTGCATTTACGTTCCATACAATTCTTACAGTGTACCATTGGCAGTCATCAATATTAGCTCCACCTACCAATGCTGGTACGGCAGATGATACATTGTGAGTTGCATTACCTCCTGAATTGACCCCAACATGATCGTATGTGGGGTCTCCCACGTCTGTGTTTTGCCATGTATCAAACTCTACACCAATTGAGTAGGGCTGATTATTTCCGCTATAGCCTAATCCACCACCACCGGCTCCTAAACCATTTGGATTATTAGTTAAAACAAACACAATTCCATCAGCCGCATCATTACCGTTGTTACATCCTAAAAACACATTGAAGGTAAAGTCAAAGGAGTTGGTTAAATCTATTGTTTGGTTTTGAAAAATAGCACCGGCTTGATCGTTTGCATCGGGAGTTAATCGGAAACAATTACAACCTCCCAAAGGTGTTGCATCTCCAAGAATTGTATAATTCTGTGCAAACACATTTAAGGTTAGAATATGCGACAGGAGTAGAAATATTTTTCTCATATAAGGGTTTAATCTTCTTTAGCAGAATGGAATATATGACTTTAAATAAAAGCAAAAACTAACATGCCTAACTAAGACAGTAAAAATGTTGAAAACGTTGGACGCTTAGGTGTTGTTCGCAAAGCCATTACGAGGCTGAAACAACTTGTAAGCAATGGCAATACTCATTTACTCTTTATCTACTGCTACTTTTTCAACAGGGTTTGCAATCATTTCTTTGAATGCAACACGGTTGCGCATGATATCAATACCGGTGAAAATGGCATTTCGGAGTGAGTCGGGATTAGCAAGGTCTTTACCTGCAATATCGTAACCGGTACCGTGGTCAGGTGATGTGCGAACTACATTAAGCCCGGCAGTAAAATTAACCCCAGTGCCAAACGAAAGAGTTTTAAACGGCACTAATCCCTGGTCGTGATACATGGCTAATACCGCATCAAACTTCCGGAAATGTTGTGAGCCAAAAAAACCATCGGCTGAAAACGGACCAACTACTAACATGCCTTTTTCTTTGGCTCGGTTGACGGCTGGCGCTATTATCTCTTTCTCTTCTTTTCCTAATAACGAATTATCTCCCGCATGCGGATTTAACCCCAACACGGCAATGCGAGGTTTGTGTATTAAAAAATCTTGCTTGAGTGTTTGGTTGAGCACTTCGAGTTTGGCCAAAATTAGATTGATGTCTATTTTGCCGGTAACTTCTTTCAAGGACACATGATTGGTTACTAAACCTACTCTTAACCCATCATCTACCAACAACATCATAGAGTTTTCGTTTCCGGATGCCTTGGCTACATGTTCAGTTTGCCCTGTAAACTCAGGATGGTGCTGACTCATTGAGCTTTTATTGACCGGTCCGGTAACAAGCACATCAATTTTTTTCTCAACTAAATCTTTTATCCCCGCGTTGAGGCAAATCATAGCTCGTGCGCCACCTTCTGTTGTTAGTTGTCCGGGTAGTACTTGTACTTGCTCTGCCCAACAGTTAATAACGTTAGGCAACTTAGAGTTCAGTGCAGTTACATCTTTTGCTTCCTGAATATTGAAATTCTGAATTTTAAAATGCTTTGTATAAAAAGAAAGAACATTCTTTTGTCCATACACTACAACGGTACAGTATCTGTAAATCCGCTCATCTTGTAACACTTTAATTATCACTTCAGGACTAATGCCATTATAATCGCCTAATGTAATTCCAACAGTATATTTTTCTTTTTCCATCATGTGTATTTGCAAATCTCAGGCGGTAGTTAATAATTCTTCAAAAAATCTGTTATCAATCGAACACCAACGGCTGTACCGTACTTACCTCTATACCCATCTTCACCCGTTATGTAAGCCGTACCAGCAATGTCGAAATGCATCCATGGGTAGTCAGTAAAGTGTTCCAGAAACTTACCTGCTGTTATAGAACCAGCTTCTGAGCCGCCAATGTTTTTAATGTCAGCAACATCACTCTTTATCATTTCACCATACTCATCCCAAAGAGGAAATTCGATTAACCGCTCGTATGTATTATTGGCGCTCGTCATCAATTTTTTCTTCACTGCTTCAGAAGCAGTTCCCATAAAAGGTGAGGCAACTCCTCCTGTAGCAGCTTTAGCTGCACCAGTAAGTGTTGCAAAATCTAACACCAGTTCAGGTGAATATTGTTTTGCGTAGTGCAGTGCATCCGCAAGAATCATTCTTCCTTCAGCATCTGCGTTAAGCATTTCTACATTCAAGCCACTCATCATTTGAACCACATCTCCAGGAACGTAAGCGTTACCGCCCGGGCGATTATCTGTAGCCGGAATTAAACCAACGATATGCACGGGTAACTTTAATAAAGAAGCTGCGATAAAAATACCGGTAACAGCTGCAGCTCCACTCATATCGCACTTCATCATGTCCATGCTGTTGGGTGTTGGTTTTAAACTTAACCCTCCAGTGTCGAACACCACGCCTTTCCCAACAAGTACAATTGGCTTCTTGTTTTTTGGTCGGCCTGATTTGTACTCCAAAATGGTAAATGTTGGCGGATCAATACTGCCTTTATTTACTGACAGCAACCCTCCCATTTTTAACGACTCAATTTTTTTCTTGTCAAAAACAGTAACTGTGAATCCGTTATCTTTGCCGGACTGCTGTATTTCCTTTGAAAGCTGCGTAGCTGTTAAATAAGAAAGTGGCTCGTTTATCAATGTGCGTGCAAAGAAGTTTGCTTTAGCAACTTTGGTTATCCCGTCTAATGTTTTTTTATCACAACTCTTCGAATCAACATGAAGTGTTGCTAATGATTTTGACTTTCTATCCTTCGTTTTATACTTGAGAAATTCGTAGTTGCTCAGCACTAAACCTTCTGCAAATGCTGCGGTAAGCTTTTGCTTTCGAGTTGCATTATATACTGACATCTCCGTTATCTTCTTGCTATTAAAAAATTTATTGATCGTGTTCCCAGCTCTACGGGCAGCTTCAATCATTTTATATTCTTCCTTGGTTGTATCAACCTTGATAAGGCTCAAGCTACTACCTGCTCCGGTAATTTGAAAAATGTGATTAATCTTTTCATCGAAGAATTTTTGCGCAGCAGTTGTTTCTTCATCGGCTAAACCAAGTGATGAGATTTTTGTTACTTCATCAATAATTATTACTTGATGACTAAAAGTTGCGTAAGTCTTGCACAAAAGTAGTTGCACTTGCATGATTCTATTTTTAAGAGTGGGCTAATATACTAATCGGCAGTTAGGTATAACTGAATAACATGGCAAGCTTTTATATTCAATAAACGATTTCGCCACGCTTACAGCGTGGCGAAATCGTTTATTGAATAACACAAATACCTAGAATTTCAGTATTTTAAACTCTGTTCTTCTGTTCTCTTGATGTTCAGCATCAGAACAAGGAACTGCCTGATTCCCTTCGCAAGAACATTTATTAACTAGTCGGCTCTCTCCATAGCCAGCTGCAATCATTCTGCGTGGCTCTATACCCTGTGATGCAATGTAGTTAACTGCCGCCTCTGCACGTTTGCTTGACAGTTGCATATTGTACTTGGCAGTAGCCCTGCAGTCAGTGTGCGAGCTCAATTCGATATCAATAGTCGGATTATCTTTAAGTGTTTTTACCAATTTATCTAACTCTTTTGCAGCATCGGGGCGTATAAACCACTTATCTAAGTCGTAATAAATATTCTCAATTTTTATGGCTACACCTTTCTTCACTTTCTCAAGTTCTAATACTGAATATATAGTGCATGGAACTTTTTTCCCCGCTGTTGATTGCGTTGCTGTCACTGTTAGATACTTCGTATCCGGCTCTCCTGTTTCTTTTGAAGCTTCAATTCGGTAGTTTGTATTTGTTTCTACAGAAAATGAACACTTACCATCTTTGTTGGTAGAGCAAACTTCATCTTTATTGGTAGTTAGGTTAGTCAATTTAACTTTCGAACCTTCCATAGGATCACGTGTTTTCTTGTCAAGAACAGTAATCTCAAATGTACAACCCCCTTCGGCTACCATAGGTATTTTTACCAATTCCGGCTTCTCCTTTACATCAAAGGTTAACTCAGCCGGTAAGTATCCTTCCTTAGTAGCATAAAACTTATATTTTTTGTTAGGCACTGCAGCAAAAGTAAAATCGCCTTCCTTGCCTGATTTCAGTTTGCCTTTTTCTATATCTTCATCTTTCATTACCACTTGAGCACCTTCAATCGGCAAGCCTGTTCCAGCGTCATATACTATTCCATTTAGAATAATTCCCTTCTTTACAAAGGTGTAAATATCATCGTCTCCCTGACCGCCCTGGCGATTAGAGCAGAAGTAGCCATGCTTATTGTCTTTGTGAATTTTATATCCAAAGTCATCGGCATTAGTATTAATAGGGTAGCCGAGATTTTCTGCGTCTGTCCAGTTAGTAATCTTGTTACCTGTTTTAATCAGCGATGAAGAAAATACATCTAAGCCACCTAAGCCTGTATGACCACTAGATGCAAAATAAAGCGTTCCGTCTTCAGCAATATCAGGAAACATTTCATCACCCGATGTATTGATCTTAGGCCCCAGGTTTACGGGTGTACCCCACTGCCCACCTATTTCACGGCTCGACACATAAATATCTACCCCTCCATAGCCACCTGGTTTATCGCTGGCAAAGTATAGGGTCTTACCATCCTTAGTTAGTGATGGGTGTCCAACCGAGTACTCTTTATCATTGAAAGGAACTGCTTCAATCAACTCATCACCCCATCGGTTAGCATCCGGCAACCAAACAATTCTGAAAATTTTAAGTTTCACTGTTTTATCTGCGGAAGGGAATGCGCGCTTGCCGTTATAGTTACTACGATCAATATACAGTTCCTGCATTTTGTCGTTGTAACATGATGTTCCTTCATGATACTTCTTATTTGGTTGATGACCTCTCATTATCTCGCACTTTGTTATTGCACCGGCACTGTCATCTTTAAACGCCTGATATATTTGCAAGAAATTTCCATGAGTCCAGTTGTCGGCATACTTCACGTATGCGTCCGGCTGGCGGTTTGAACAGAAATAGATTCCGGTGTCTTTATAAAATGTAACACCGAAGTCAGAGAAAGAGGAGTTTACGGATTTCAGGTTCTCTACAGCGTAAAACCCTTTGTCCTTGCTCAGTTCTTCAACTTTATCAATACCGTTCAATCGGTCTTTTACACTTGCATCGGTAGGTACTACATCGATGTATGCTTTGTAGTAAACCTTAGCATCTGCATATTTCTGATTTGCACGAAGTGCTTCAGCGTAGTACAGTTTGTTGAGCACATTGGCGTTTTCATTCTTTGCCAACTCAGCATAGTATTGCTCAGCTGTAGCATTATCATTAATCAGTCTGTAACTGTCGGCAATTTTCTGGAGCACTGCTACATCAGTACTATTTTTCTTCAACGCCCGCTCATAATACTGAATTGCTCTGCGGTAATCAAACTGTTTGTAATACCAATCACCTACCTTTACAATAGGAGAATCGGCCACTACCGCCCCCGCATAGAGCAGTGTGACAGTAAACAATATCAGGGATTTCTTCAAATTCATAGTGATATATTTAAGGGGTTAACCTATTATGCCTTTAGAAGTACTTTACGAAACGTGGTGTTACAAAACGTTTCTTATTATAAAAAAAGTCGTAGCCCACCATAATTTCGTGAGTTCCTCCGTTGAATTTACGCAATGCTGTAATTTCTGCATCGTAACAGTAACCGAACTGTAGTTGCGGTGTTGCTTTAAATGTTACAAATACGTTTGCTGACTGCCCGGCATAGTTCCTTGACTGCTGCGCATCTCCGGCAGTTCTGTAACCTACTCCCAACCAAACACGCTCTACAAATAACAAAGCCAGGTTTATGTCAAATTGAGGAATGTTTTTAGGTAAACCCTTTTGCCATTTCATCAGGAAAGATGGTCTAACTTTGACTACCGATGCTTCTTTACCAAATACATAACCAGCTGTAAAGAGATAGTGATTATACATTCTGGCAATTGATGTGTTGTATTTGGTTACTCCTGTTTTATCACGAAGTTTTGCGGGCAACAAATGTGGCACTGATGCTCCTACAAAAAAACGTTTGCCATACCAGTAAACACCAAAACCTATGTTAGGAACAAATAGGTTTTCATTTAACGAAAAGGCTACGTCAGGTTGTAACTGGTCAGCAAGTTGAGCCTTGCCATTGTTTTGATAGAAGTAAGAAAATGAAGCCTGCACTCCGAAGCACAACCGGGTCTTTTTTATTCTTAACCGGTACGAAAATGCAGGAGTTACGGAAAATGTATTGGCCAAACCCAACTTATCGTTAGTTAAGGTTAATCCAATAGCATACTGATCTCTCCTGAAAGGTGTGTGCACACTGATATTTGCCGTGCGTGGTGCACCTTCAAGTCCCGCCCATTGGTGCCTATAAATACCCATCAAACTGATTACTTCCTGGCTGCCTGCATACGCGGGGTTCAGAAACAACCCGTTGAACATATACATACTGTAAGCGGCATCTTGTTGTGCTCTTACACCTGTGGCAATAGCGGCAAACATCAGGGTGGTTAGTATTATCTTCTTCATAAAAACTGTTTTTGTCAGGTTAAATATTTTTTAAAGGACCTCCTCTCCCATCTCTAAGAGAGGAGGCCGTAATTAAATCAGTTATCTGTGTATCACTACAAACTTAGCTTCGCGTCTTCCGGTTCCGTCTAAGTATTCGTAGATGATGTAGTAAGTACCATCAGGCAACACAATACCCTGCATGTTGTGTCCATCCCAATTATTCTGATATGCTCCATCGCTGAACCAAACCTCTACACCCCAGCGATCGAATATTCTAACCGTAGCTTCAGGATATCTGTCTTTACAAGGTATCACGTAGTTATCGTTCACACCATCACCGTTTGGTGAGAATCCGTTCGGTATGTAACATTCTACAACTGTATCTACAACAGTAATACAGATAGTAGCTGTATCGCAGTAACTAAATGCACCACTGCTAGCACATACCAAGTAAGAGAACAACTCTCCACCCTGGTAATTGGTATTAGGAGTGTATGTAACAGTGTTGTTAGTATTCACCACAGCGGTTCCGTTAACCGGCTGGCTGATGAGTGTAACTACTGTATCAGCCGCTGCCGGGATAATATCGTTATCCAACACTGCAATGGTTATTGGCGTATTGATAACAGTAGAGTCCAGATCGCACGGTTCATCAACTGCCTGTATCAGCGGATCAAGAATTGTAATAATTACCACTGAGCTATCGCAATCGCCAAGTGTATCGCACACGGTTATGCAGAATGTATCGTTTCCGATAAAATCAATATCCGGTGTGTAAACAAAGCACAAGCTATCACTCAGTATCTCCACTGTTCCGTTTTGCGGATCGCAGATGTTGGAAATGGTAGGATAGTTGTTGCCGACTACCCAATCTCCTATACAAATCGTATCCGGGCACGCTACACAAGTAGTGTCGTAGATGGTATCAAGATCAGGAACAATACAGCTCAACACCTGAACAATTACAGAGTTAGTATCGCACTTGCTTGGCAAGCCGTTATCACACACAATGTAATTAACAGAGAAAGTACCTGCAGTTCCGTTTGACTGGAACGTAATATTACCCTGATTAACCGCAATCACAAAGCCTAAGTTAGCCGGGAACGGATTGCCAAGGGCTGTGATGTATAACGAGTCGCCATCTGGATCTGTATCGTTTGCAAGCACGTTGATTGTAGCTGTGTCGTTCGAACACAAGGTAAGGTTGTCCTTAATAGCTACAGGATTTTGGTTGCAACTTACAGTTACAATCAGCAAACCTGTGTCAGCACCGCAACTGCTGCTTATACCGTACTGGACAGTGTCTAATCCGCAGTAGTTGTTAGAAGGTGTGTAGGTTACTATGCTTCCTCTTACCGTAGCAGAACCATGTGCACCGTTCGCCACTATGATAGTAGTTGCAGAAACTCCGAACAAGGAGTCGTTGTTCTGCACATCTATTACCAACACATCATTGGTTACAATTGTAGCAAGGTCTGTAACAGCCACCGGAGTGGTGCAGCAGTTAATGTAGATACATACGTTCACTGTATCAGTAGCTCCGCGAACATCCTGAACTACATAGCTAATTGTATCTGTATAGTCACAGGTATCGTTAGCTGGTATGTAGTGGATAGTACCATCATTGTTCACGCTTCCGCTTCCATGAGTGGTGCCTGCAATTGGCAATACACTCGTCACACAGAATGAATCTGCTTCAGGGTCAAAGTCGTTCGCTGTAACATCAATGTCTATTGGGTTCTCACGACCTGTTTCATGGTTACCGCAATCAGCCACACCTTGAACTGAATTATTGATGTAGATAACAACATTGGCAGTATCGCACGATGTTGTGTTCGCCACTTCGCAAATCACATAACACAATGTATCAGGGTTATCAGCGTTAGCGTTCGGACCAGGAGTGTACGTAATTGTAGTTCCGTTACCACTTACCACACCTACACCGTCTGAGGCAGGACAAGGTATAATGGTAACGTGTATCGAATCACCATCCGGATCGTGGTCGTTATCAAGCACATTTACAACAACCGGTGTTAAATAGTCGGTAGTTTCAAAATCATCAACAGCCACAGGTGGATGATTTGTATTCGGACTATCCGTAATGTTGATGTAGATAATCGCAGTATCACACAATCCGAACGGATCGCAAACCTGATAAACTATAGAGTCTAATCCTTCGACAGGCGAAGTGTAAGATATGGTTCCATCAGGATTTACAATTGCATTAGCACCGGCAATATACGGACCGCTAATTATAGATGGAGTTAATGGATCACCGTTCGGATCAAAGTCATTAGCCGTCTCATTAATTACAATTCCTGTGCCGGGGCTTGTTGTTGAGTGGTCGTCATTAGCTATAGGTGGTAAGTTACCGCTTACAGTATCACAATCAATAACTGTTATCGTAACTAAGCTTGTGTCACACAATGAGAATACAGGTATTGTACTGTTATCGCAGGCATAGTATTCAAATGTATAGCTGCCCGGCATATCTCCCTGGAACACTAATGCTCCATTTCCGGTTTTACTAAAATTGTATGTGGCGCCTGCTGGAGAAGTTACGGGTCCATAATCGAATATCACAGGATCGCCATCAGGATCACCAGTTCCAGCTGAAATATTGATACCAATAGATGTGCTATCACATACTGTAAGGTCTATGTCTTCTGTAACCGGTGCATTGTTAGTAGGTAATACCACAATAGTAATTGTTCCTGTATCACACAATCCGGTTGTATCGCATACAGCAATACAAACGATTTGCGTTCCTGTCCATCCTGTTGTTGGTATAAACTGGAAGCAACTGTCGCTTGTAAATGTAATGGTGCCGTTCAACGGAGTACACTGAGCGTCACTGATTACTAATGGATCGCCATCTACATCGTAAATAGTAGGGCAAACATCGGCCGTATCATCCTGGTAGATAGTGATAGTAGTATCCTCTATTACCGGAGGATCGTTAACAGGGCAAACGCTTATTCCTACTGTAGCTGTATCACAAGCATTCGGACATGCTGTGTTGCAAACTACGTAAGTTATACTGGTATTACCGTTGAAATCTATATTCGGAGTAAATGCAATTACATTGCTGTTTACAGAAGTTGTTCCGTTAGGAGAAGAAATGACTGTAACTGTGTTTGCATCACCCTCCGGATCTGTATCGTTATCTAACACAGTAATACTAACTGACTGTTCCTCGCAAGTTGCAGATGTATCATCAACAGCAACAGGGTTCTGATTAACATGTATGCAAATAGTATCACGAGCTACACATCCGTTAGGAGTATTAATAGCTGTTGCTATTACACAATAGTCTGCACCAGTTGGCGAAACTGTGATAGGACTTAAGCCCGATGCTATTGTTCCTCCTCCTAATACAGACCATGCGATGTTGAACACATCAAAGCTGTATGTTGGTGTAATAACTGCTGTAGCACCTGCACACACACTGCTTGAAGATGACGCTAAATTGATAGAAGGAGCATCCTTCACGTTGACTACAAACGAGAAGGTGTTGGTGCAGCCTGTTTGCGGATCTGTATATGTGTAGGTAATATTGTTGTTCCCTATGGTAGCATTAGCTGGTGTAAACACTTCACCATTAGCACCGCTTAATCCCGGGCTTCCGCTAAAAGTACCACCGGCAGGTGTGCCAACTAGTGTTTGTGCAGCACCATCGCGGCATACATTTGCATTGTAACCAGATACAGTAACAGTTGGTAGTGGGTTAACCGTTACGCATATTGTAGTGTCATCTACACATCCTGTAACAGTGTTTGTATATGAATAGTTTACACACCATGTGCCTGCAGATACAGGTTGGAAAACATTGCCTGTTACAAACGGTCCGCCAAAAGTACCTCCAGAAGGAATACCCGTCATTACCACATTAGGCGAACCTACGCAGTATTGAGAATTCAATCCAGTGATGCTTGCTTCGGTAGGTGTATTTACAATCACCTGAACAGTATCCGCTGCCTGACATCCGTTAGCATCAGTAACAACAACTGTGTATGTTGTGGTTCCTTGAGGGCATGCCTGAGGGTTTGGAATATTAGTAGAAACCAATCCCACTCCTGACCATACGTACGTATAAGGCGGCAGACCATTTCCAGTCGCTGTTGGGTTACCACCTAACATTACACATCCACCGGTATTCGAACATATTGATCCAACATTAGATCCGGCTTCAACATTTATCACCGGAGGTGTAGCAGTAACCTGTACTTGGTCGCTAGCCTGACATCCAAACACATCGGTAACGGTTACGGTAAATACTACCACATTACCCAAAGAGTCAACAACTGGATTTGGTAAAGTTGGATTACTAACCAGCGAAGCCGGAGACCATAAATAAGTATATGGCGCTTGTGTTCCGGTTCCGGTTGGACTTCCACCCAAAACAGCACTGTCATTAGAGCATGAAGTAATAGTTTGGTCAGGACCCGCATTTGCTATAGGTAACTGACGAACATTAATATTCACAAGATCTGATGAAGAGCAACCCAAAGAGTCGGTTACAGTTAAAGTATACGAACTGTTGCTTACCGGTGTAGCTGTTGGATTTGCTACATTACTTGGGAACGCACCAGCACTCCATGCATATGTATATGGAGTTATTCCGCCAACTACTGAAGGATTACCGCCTAACACAATGGAAGTTCCCTGACAGATAGAAGAATCAGCCCCTGCATTAACTGCTATCATTGGACTAACAATCACCACCATTGAATCAACTATGCTACATCCCATTTGGTCAGTAACAGTTAAACTATATGTTGTAGTTACTAGTGGTGCTGCACACGGGTTTTGAATATTACCATTTGACAACCCGGTAACAGGTGCCCATTGATATAAATACGGAGGCATTCCGCCAGTGGTAGATCC
This sequence comes from uncultured Chitinophaga sp., assembly GCA_964615305.1. Lineage (GTDB taxonomy): Bacteria > Bacteroidota > Bacteroidia > Chitinophagales > LD1 > Bog-950. The sequence continues at coordinate 34,871 of CAZTNA010000022.1, read as the reverse complement.
ACCAATTGGAATACAACCCGCACTATTTGAACAGAATACCTTATCAGGTCCCGCACCAGCTACTAGCGTGCTTGGATTTACAGTAATAGTAACCTGATCTATACCCACACATCCTGTAGTGTTGTCTGTAACAGTGAGTGTATAGGTAGTAGTTACAGTAATGTTAGTTACAAATGGATTGGGCACTGTAGAGCTGTTTAATCCGGTGTTCGGAGACCATGCGTAGGCATAGTTACCTGATCCACCAAATCCGGCTGGTGAACCGCCAATTTGCAGAGAAGCTCCAGGGCAGTTAGTTATACTTTGATCCTGTCCAGCATCTGCACGAACCCCTGCATTTACGTTTACATTTTGACATGTAGAAGAAGAACATCCTACAAAGTCAGTAACCGTAACACAATAAGCTGTAGTTACTAAAGGTGTAGCTATTGGGTTGGCATTAGTGGTACCGGACAATCCTGCTCCCGGACTCCAATTGTATGTGAATGGCGAAGTTCCACCACTTCCGGTCGGATTACCGCCCAACAGAGCGCTTCCGCCCTGGCAAATAGATGTATCCGGTCCAACAGAAGCTGTTACGGCAGGGTTAGCAAATACTACCATAGAATCGATGGCGACACAACCCAATGCATCGGTTACCAACAACACATAAGTAGTAGTGTCAGTAGGATTCACATCAGGGTTGGCAATTACGTTCGAATTACAAATACCTGTAACCGGAGACCACTCGATAGTGTATGGAATGGATCCACCGCTAACTGAAGGGCTGCCACCTATAGTGATACAAGTAGTTTGACCTGCACATATACTTTTGTCGTTTCCTGCGTCAGCAAGTAGAGTTGACTGTTGAACATCTACTAAAATCTGATCAATAGCCGTACATCCATTTGCATCGGTAACAGTCAAATTGTAGGTAACATCCTGAGATAGGTTACATGCACTTGGATTGGCTAAACCTGAATTGTTAAGCCCTTGCGAAGGCGCCCATGCATACAGGTATCCGCCTCCACCACCTGTAGCGGTTGGAGTTCCTCCAATTACAACACATGCATCCGGGCAAGTTACCAATACCTTATCGGTACCTGCATTGGCCACAGGATTTTGATTTACCCTTATACTTACGCTGGCTGTATTGCTGCAACCTAATGAGTCAGTGGCGGTTACCACATACGTTACATTATTTGTTGGGCAAACCGTAGGATTAGCAATAGTAGTAGGTGTAGTGAAGAAGAACGTTGGTGTCCAATTATAAGTGTATGAACCGGTACCGTTGGTAGCTGTGGGCGAGCCACCTAGCACTATACATTCTCCCGAACAAGTTGTGTCAGGTAAACCTGCGTTTACAACCGGACGAGGATTAATGGTAATACGTACTGTGTCTTCTGCCACACATCCATTTGCATCTCTAACTGCAAGAGAATATGTGGTAGAAACTAACGGTGTAGCAACAGGATTTACACCCGAGCTGTCGCTTAGCCCAACACCTGGAGTCCAATCATAGGAGAAAGGTGCTGTGCCGCCAACAGCAGTTGGCGAACCGCCCAAAGTTACAGACACAGATGCTCCCTGGCAGAATGACACATCATTACCCGCCTCTGCAACTAACGATGGGTTATTTACTACAACTGAAGTTTGGTCCGTTGCGGTGCAACCAAATTGGTCAGTAACCACAATCCAGTAGTTTGAAGTAGATCCTATATTGCTTACGAATGGATTTGCAATAGTTGAACCGCTAAGACCTAATCCCGGAGTCCATGTGTAAGTATAGGACCCACCACCGCCTGAAGCAGTTGGAGAACCACCAATTTGAACGCTATCAGAAGAACATGCCTGAATACTTTGGTCAGATCCTGCGTCAGCAACAGGGTTTTGATGTACTGTAATAGCAATATTGTCTGTTGCTGTGCATCCGTTTACATCTGTTATCACTACAACATAGGTTGTAGTAGCAGCTGGAATAGCCGTTGGGTTAGACGCAGTTGTACTACTCAAGCCAACACCTGGCGACCAGCTATAAGTATATCCAGGTGTTCCACTTGATGCAGTTGGCTCTCCACCAAGTGCAACACTTTCACCAGCACATACTGCAGTATCTATTCCTGCACTTGCAATAGGTGAAGGATTAACGATTACTGTAACTGAGTCAACAGAAATACATCCTTTAGAATCTACAACTGTTACAAAGTATTTAGTTGTTGAAGAAGGTCCTGCTACCGGGTTTGATGTAGCTGGTAATCCTCCACTCCATGTATACGCAAAAGGTGCAGTTCCTCCATTGGCAGTTGGCGAACCTCCTAGTGTTATACTTCCTCCGCTTCCCGCACAATAAGCCCCTCCGTTTCCGGCATCAGCTACTAATGAACTTGGAACTACATTCACTAGAACTGCATCTGATGCAGTGCAACCGTTAACGTCAGTTACTACCAATGTGTAAAGTTGTGAAGCAGTGAGGCCTCTCACCCAAGGGTTAGTAGATGTAACCGGAGAAACAAGTCCTGTTGCAGGACTCCATGCATAAGTGTATGCTGGAGTTCCTCCCGTTGCTGAAGGTGAACCACCAATCTGAACGCTGTCGCTACCACAATTCACTAAAGTTCTATCAACACCTGCATTTGCAACAGGGTTAGGACGAACAGTAATGGTAACTGCATCGGTAGCTACACAACCGTTAGAGTCGGTTAACTGAACGGTATAAGTAGTTGTAATGAGAGGGCAAGCCAATGGATTAGCTGTGTTATTAGCATTTAATCCAAGAGTCGGAGTCCATGAATATTGATAAGGAGTAGTGCCTGCACTTCCTGTAGGTGTGCTTCCAATAGTTACACAAAATCCGGAACAAATAGTAGAGTCGCGTCCGGCATCTACCGCAGGTGCCGCGTTAATTGTAACTACTACCGAATCGGTTTGAGAACATCCTTTCGCATCTGTAACTGTAACATAATATGTAGTAGTTCCTGTTGGTGTTACTGTCGGATTCGCCAAGTTACTGCTAAATCCACCAATAGATGAGGCCCAAGCATAGACATAAGGTGTTGTTCCACCCGCAGCTGTTGGGTTTCCTCCAATTACAATAGAACTTCCTGCACTTGCGCATAATGCACCTCCGTTTCCAGCGTCAACTTGCAACGTGTTTGGTGTAACATTTACTATTACATAATCAACACCTTGACAGCCATAAACATCAGTTACAATTATCTGGTATGAAGTAGTAGAACCTAAACCTACTACAAAAGGATTTTCGATAGTTGAATCGCTCAACGCAATACCAGGGGTCCAGTCATAAGAGTAAGGTCCTGTTCCCCCACTAACTACAACCGGTATGTTTCCAATAAAGGCAGTGTCGTTAGGGCATTGAGTAATTGACTTATCAGCACCCGCGTCTACCACAGGTGTACTGCGTGGCGTTACAGTTACTTCATCAAAGTTCGAGCATCCTTTACTATCAGTTACAATAAGCTGATAGGTAGTAACTACAGTTGGGGCTGCGCTCGGATTTGCAACATTTGGTAATGACAACCCAATAGTTGGTGTCCATGAATATGTATATCCAGGTGTTCCACCAGCGGCTGTTGGATTACCGCCTATTAGCACGTTGTTTCCAAAGCAAACCGATGTGTCTGGACCGGCACTTGCTGCAGGCGCTGGGTTAACAGTTACAAATTCCGCATCAGTTGCAGTACAACCCTTGCTATCGGTAACAGTTACAGAATAATTTGTGCCTAACGTAGGACATGCCAATGGATTACTTGCTGTGCTATCAGAGAGCGACCCTCCATTTGACCATAAATAAGAATATGGCGAAGTGCCTCCGATTGCAGTAGGTAAGCCCCCAATTTGCACACAGTTATTATTGCTACAAACAGACTCATCGTTTCCTGCCTGTGCCTGCAATGTGTTTGGCACAACGGTTACAATAACATTATCAGAACTGCTGCATAGGTTTGCGTCTATTACATTAAGCGTGTAGGTATAAGTTCCCGGAGCCAATCCTTTAATTACCGGATTAGGAATATTCGATGCTCCCGTAAATCCTGTAGTAGGTGTCCAGCTATAAGTGTATGGACCCGTACCAGATGTTACAGCAGGATTGTCGCCAAGAACAACACTATCACCAGGGCAGGTTGTTAGAATCTTGTCTAAGCCAGCCTGGGCAATAGGATTTGGATACACTGTTACCACAGCGTTATCCGTGGCAGAGCATCCGTTTCCGTCTAGAACTGTTACAGAGTAAGTAACTACAACACTTGATGCAAACGTAGCTACGGGGTTGGCTGAATTGATATTGTCTAAACCTGTAGAAGGGCTCCATGTATATGTATAGCCGCCACCGCTACCACCAGTTGCCGTTGGATTACCACCAAGTGGTGCACCAAACGTTGCGCACACGGCTGTGTCTCTTCCTGCGTTAGCAGTAAGCACCGGATAAACAGTTACCACCGTTGAATCCACAGAGGTACAGCCAAGTGCATCAGTAACTGTTAAATAATATGTAGTTGTAGATATTGGGAATGCCTCCGGATTAGCTTGGTTGGTAAGATTTAATCCGGTAGTAGGGAACCATGTATAAGTATAAGTAGGAGTTCCGCCAACAGCAGTTGGGAATCCGCCTAACATTACACTATCTCCAGTTCCTAAACACAACGCACCACCTACACCTGCTTCAGCTGTAAGTGAACTTGGTGTTACTGTTATGGTCATAGCATCCGTTGCTGAGCAACCGCTAACGTCTGTAACAGTTACAGTGTATGTAGTTTGTGTATTGACGTTACAAGCTGTAGGATTAGCAAAAGTAGAATCGTTTAATCCTGCACTTGGGCTCCATGCATAAGTAAGTGTTCCTGACCCTCCGTTACCTGTAGGTGAACCACCTAAAGACACACAACTTGCAGAACAAGCCGTTACATTTTTGTCTTGGCCTGCATCAGCCACCACACGAGGACGAACAACCACGGTTGCAGTAGTAGTGGCTCCCGCACAACCGTTATACTGGCCGTTAATAGTATATGTAACGGTAATATTGCTTGTTCCAAAATTTAGAGGGCTATCATTGATAGTAAAAGTATTTCCGCTATTACCATTACTTCCAATCCAATTTACAGAAGAACCTGAAATGCTTGAAACAATATTAATAGTAATAGGAGTTCCACTGCACACAGTTTGTGTAGGTGGGGTAGCTGTAAGCGTAGGTCGAGGTTTAACCACCACAGTTACTGTTACTGGAGCTCCTGAACATCCGTTAAACGAAGAGTTTACGGTGTAGGTAACAGTAACATCGGTAGAGCCTGTGTTAGTCGGGTTATCAGTAATAATATTTCCTGTTCCGTTTGTACCGTTACTTCCGCTCCATGTAAATGTGGTAGAAGGAATAGTAGAGAACAGATTAACCACTACCTGATCGCCAGAGCAGAACGTAGTATTATTTTGTGAGAAGGTAACAACCGGACGAGGACGTACAGTTACTGGAATCGAAAGTGTATTGCTTCCGCAACCACCACCGGCTACACCTGTTACAGTATAAGTAACAGTAACGTTGGTTGTTCCGCTGTTAGTTAAGGTAGTGCTGATGTTCCCAGTTCCGCTGGTGCCGTTGCTACCGCTCCATGCGAACACGGTTCCGCTCACGTTAGAGGTAAACGTGATACTCACTGCATCGCCACTGCATGTAGTTAATGAAGATGCAGATGGAGTAATAACCGGTGTAGGGTTAACAGTAAATACTACGATGGCAGTATCGCACAATGAAGGTGTGCCGTTATCACAGATTTGATAAGTTAATGTATCAGTACCACTGAATCCTGTGTTAGGGTCATAGATGTATAATCCTAAACCGGGGTTTGAAGTTGTGCCGTTGTTTACACCATCTATTATAGTTACTGATGTAATTGCATCCCCGTTCGGATCGTTATCATTCAACAATACATTAACCGTAGCGTTTGCGTCAGCGCAAATTGTTGCGAAATCGTCAACAGCTACAGGAGCATCGTTTGGAACAGATTCCGGATCACGTGAAATGAAGATGATAACCATGGCATTGTCGCACAATGGACGAGGTTGAGTTGTTCCCACAGGGTCACAAATCACGTAGTCAATTGTATCGCTGCCGAAGAATCCTGTATTTGGCGTGTAGTTGATAGTTCCGTTCGGGTTCACTGTGTACGTTCCGTTTGAAGGCGGACCAGTTACAGTAACCGAAAGCGGATCGCCATCCGGATCGTAATCGTTTGCTAACTCGTTAACAACAATAGAGGTGTTTATTGGAGTAGTAACATAATCATTGCTGGCAAGCGGTGCATGGTTGCTCAACGTATCACCTGTTGGCAATACTGTAATTACAATAGCAGCACTGTCGCAAAGAACATTAACCAAGTATGGGCTTAAATCACAAACGCTGTAAGGTATAGTTACCGTTCCGGTAAAGCCAGGGTTTGGTACAAATACTATAGCACCATTACCTGTAATGCCGTAGGTACCGCTGTTAGGAATTACACCTCCGTAAGTATATGTAAGAGGGTCACCCTCCAAATCTCCTGTTGCAGCGGCCACGTTCACTCCTATCGGAGTGTTTTCGTACGTTACCGCATAAATAGTATCAGCATAAGGCGGATCGTTAACAGGAGTAACTGTTATAATAATTGTTGATGTATCACAAAGTGATGGATTACCATTATCGCACACAATCAGACACAAACTATCCAAACCATGAATGTTAGCGTAACCTGTGTAAGTGAAGCAGATTGTGTTAGTTGATTGGTTAATTGTCAATCCGCTAACAGTTCCGTTCACCGGAGGGCATCCTACTGTTACAGTATGAATATCTGTTACATCCTGATCGGTAAATGGAACGCAGAATGTAACCGGACAATCTTCACACGTTGTTACCGTAGTATCCGGAATATCAGGAGGATAGTTTACGTTGGTAATAGTGATATAAACTGTAGCTGTATCACAAAGTGATGGCAGCGGAGTTCCTGCATCGCAAATCTGATACTGGAACGAATCCAATCCGTTGTAATTCGGATTAGGAATGTATGTGAATGAACCATCGCTGTTGAGCGTTACAGTTCCGTTCACAGGTGGAATAACAGGAGTAGTGTTTACTGTTAATGAAGTAACAGGATTACCATCTGCATTATCGTTATCGTTTGGTCTTACACCTGTGCTTGAGTTAGTAACTACGTTCGTATTCTCTGTAGTAGTGTAACTGTTGTTTACAGCAACCGGAGGATCGTTAACCGGTGTTACTGTAATTCGAATAATGGTGTTATCGCAAAGCGCAGGAATACCGTTATCACAAACTGTCAGACAGATTGAGTCCAGCCCGTTGAAGTTAAGATTCGGGCTATAAGTAATACAAACTGTATGCGGATTAACTCCATTGTTCACAATCGGGCCACTTGTAATTATTCCATTGTCGGGCACATCACAGAACGAAACAGTGTGTTGTTGTGTGCTTGTTTCAGGATCTGAAATAGGAATACAAATAGTGATAGGGTTATCTTCCGGTGTTGTAATTGGTGTATCAACCACTACCGGAGGGTCGTTAGACGGAACAATAGTTATATAAGCAGTAGCTGTATCACAAAGCGAAGGAAGTGGCGTACCATTATCGCAAATACGGTACTGGAATGAATCTAATCCACTGTAGTTCGGATTTGGAATGTATGTGAATGAACCATCTGCATTTAATGTCAGAGTTCCATTTACCGGAGGAATGATTGGAGTAGTAGTTACAGTTAATGATGTAACCGGATTTCCATCGGCATTGTCATTATCGTTTGCCCTTACGCCTGTTCCTGTAGGTATAGTTAAAGTTACGTCCTCGCTAGTTGAGTAGTTGTCGTTAACAGCTACCGGAGGATCATTAACCGGTGTAACTGTAATTGTGATGTGTGTAGTATCGCATAATTGAGGTGTTCCGTTATCGCAAACCACTACACATATAGAATCTAACCCGTTGAAGTTTGTGTTAGATGTATAAGTAACACAAAGCGTGTTCAACACTAAAGATGAACTGTAAGTTCCAGAGTTAGGTCCACAGAAAACACCGGCAATAGTTGTTGTAGTATTTACATCCGGATCAGTTACCGGTATACATACCGTAATTGGTCCGCAATCTTCGCAGGTTGTTATCGGTGTATCAACCACCACCGGAGGTTCGTTTACGCAAGTAATAGTGATGTAAGCTGTAGCTGTATCACATAAACTTGGCAGCGGTGTTCCTGCATCACAAACCTGATACTGGAATGAATCCGTTCCGCAGTAGTTATTTACAGGAACGTATGTGAACGAACCATCAGCATTCAAAGTAAATGAACTTGAGTGTGCTGGAGCAACAACCGGTGTTGTGTTTACCGTAAGTGAAGTTACACTATTACCATCCGCATTATCGTTATCGTTATTTCTAACGCCCGTTACAGAGGAAGTTACAATCGGGTTGTCTTCGGTAGTGGTGTAGTTGTCATTAACAGCAATTGGCTGGTCGTTTACAGGAGTAACAGTTATACGGATACGTGTAGTGTCGCAAAGGTTTGGTGTTCCATTATCGCAAATCACCACGCATACTGAATCCAAGCCGTTGAAATTATTGTTGCTGTCGTAAGTAACACAAAGTATGTTACTGGTGTTATTTACCGTAGTAGTAACACTACCGCTGTTAGGGCCACAAAGCAGGGTAGATACATAGTAATCCTGATCTGTTTCTACGTCATTGATTGGAAGGCACAATGTAACCGGTGGACAATCTTCACAAGTATTGATTACTGAATCTACTACAACTGGTGGATCGTTAACCGGAAGCACTGTAATAAACACAGTAGCTGTATCACATTTTGAAGGTGTTCCGTTATCACAAATACTATATGTGAACTGATCGGGACCTGTATAATTAGGATTTGGAACGTAAGTAAAAGAACCATCAGCATTTAATGTAAGTGTACCGTTAGAAGGACCTGTCAATTGAGGTACGGTAACAGTAATTGTACCTCCGTCAGGATCGTTATCGTTACTCATTACCCCCGGTGCATTAATAGTAAGTGTTTGGTCTTCGTTAGTACTGTAGTTATCGTCACGCGCAATAGGAGGAACATTTACACAACGGTAGTCAAGTACTGCTGTTGCTGTATCGCAAAGTGTTGGAGATCCGCCATCACAAATCACATATCTGAATGAGTCAACCCCATTGAATAGCGGACTAGGCGGTGTGTAGGTAAAGGCACCTGTACCAGCAAGTGTTACAGTGCCTGAAACTGGCGGAACCAAAACTCCTAATGCGGTAACCAGAGGCCCATCTACATCAGAGTCGTTAGTCATTACATTATTAACTATGGGGGCTCCTACACAGTTAGTATAGTAGTCATCTATCGCTACCGGTGGATCGTTAACCGGAGTTACGTTGATTGTAACACGTGCTGTGTCGCAAAGAACAGGAGAGCCGTTGTCACATATCACTAAACAAATTTGGTCTGTTCCGCTGTAATTAGTTGTTGGTGTATAAGTAAAACAAACCGTATGAGGTATAGAGCCGTTATTAGTACCCAAGGTTCCGTTTAGTGAACCATTGCTTGGTCCTCCGCATAAAGTAACTGAATGTGCCTGAGTAGAACTTTCCGGATCAGTGATTGGCAAGCAAACTGTAAGCGGAACATCTTCAGGAGTTGTTACTGTAGAATCGTTCACAACCGGAGGGTCGTTAATCGGAGTTACGGTAATAATAGCCAAAGCTGTAGCGCAGGCAGGTGGAACTTCATTATCACAAACTGTATAACAGAAAGTATCCAACCCTGTGTAGTCTGAATTTGGTATATAGGTAAAGTTTCCATTCGCCAGAATGGTGACAGAACCGTGTTGCGGATTGCAAGCAGGTGTTGTGTTAACTGTAAGTGGTTGTTGAGGATTAGCCGGATCGCTGTCGTTGCTTAATAAATTTCCTGCACCGGTTATTGTAAGTGTAACATCTTCAGGGGTTGTATAGTTGTCGTTGACAGCCACAGGAGGACATGAAGTTACTGTAACACTGATAGTAGCCGGTGTAGAGTTACAGTTAGCCACTGTTACAGTTACAGAATATGTACCGCTCATAGCAGGAACTGCACTCGGACGTGTTGGATTTTGTGCTGTTGAAATATATCCGCCAGGTCCGCTCCATGAATATGAACCACCTGCAACATTAGAAGCAAACAATTTTAAAGTATCGCCATAACATGCTGGTGAGTTGCTGCTTAAGGTTGGAGGTGTTGGATTAGCAGGATCGGTAAGTGTTACCGGGCCAACCACTGTTCCGGAAGGGCATCCTGTAGAAACGAGAGTAATAACAAAGTTAGAGTATGTGCCAGCTGTTAAACCTGAAATCACCAACTGACCAAAAGCATTAGCAGTTAAACTTGTTGCTTGAGGTGTAGCCCCAAAAAGGTAAGTTACTGTATAGTTAGCACCTGCATTTACTCCAGATAATGTAATTGTTCCTTGGTTACCCAAACAAGTAGTTGGGTTGGTGCTTCCGCCAATAGCAAACGTTGGTGTTTGATTTACTACAACAGAAGTACAAGCCGGAACTGAAGTACAAGCATTCAATGTTTGTGTTGCACAGTAGCTTCCTGTCATTGCCGTAGTAGCATTAGGTATAGTTGGGTTCTGTGCTGTAGAGCTAAAACCAGGGCCTGTCCAAGAGTAAGTTGCTAATGCAACACCTGAAGCAGTCAAACTAATTGTATTACCCGAACAAACCGGAGTGCTGCCTGTTACTGTTGGTGCAGCCGGTGTGGTAGGGTCCGACAATGAAATAGGTCCTGCTAAAGTTGAAGATGAACAGCCGGTCAATGTAGCTGTAAAATTAGAGTAAGAGCCTGCTGTAAGACCGGTGATCACAATTTGACCGCTCGCATTCGATAAAATAGGAATAGGACCTTGTGCTGTTCCCGGAGGGGTTTTAATATAGTTAACCAGATAAGTGGTGTTAGCACTTAAGCCACTAAGTGTTATTGAACCATTGCTTCCACCGCAAGTTGTAGGGTTAGAAGAACTGCTGAAAGAAATAGTAGGTGTAGGGTTAACAGTAACATTTACACAACCCGGTGCTGATGTACAATTTGAAATAGTTTGTGTTACACAATATTGTCCGGTCATTGCGGTTGTTGCATTTGGAATAGAAGGATTCTGTGTAGTGGATGTGAAACCTGGGCCTGTCCATGAATAACCACTTCCGCTTCCGCTTGCAGTCAGATTAATTGTCCCACCTGAACAAACAGGTGAGTTGCTTCCCGCTGTAGGTGCAGAAGGTGTTGCCGGGTCTGTTAAAGTAACGGGACCTGCAATAGTTGGTGAAGTACAACCAAGCAATGTGACACGGAAGTTCGCGTAAGTTCCTGCTGTTAATCCTGTAATAACTATTTGACCGCTTGCGTTTGATGTATCCGAAACCGGACCTTGCGCTACGCTGTTCTTATCATAGTTCAAAGTGTAAGTAGTACTAGGATCTAATCCCGAAAGTGTGATGGTTCCTTGGGCTCCTAAACAAGTGGTCGGGTTTGTGGAAGCAGTTCCTGAAATAGAAGGAGTTTGATTTACTGTAACTGAAACACAAGCTTGTGGTGAAGTACAATTAGCAAGTGTTTGTGTAGCACAGTAGCTTCCACTCATTGCTGTTGTAGCATTCGATATAACAGGGTTTTGCTGATTTGAAGTAAAACCAGGTCCTGTCCATGTAAAAGAAGTACCCGCACCCGATGCAGTTAAGGTGATTGAATTTCCTGAACAAACCGGTGAATTGCTTCCTACCGTTGGTGCAGCAGGAGTTGAGGGGTCAGACAGAGTTACATTACCAGGGAAACTAGCCGAAGTACATGTAACGCCTGTAAACACCACACTCACTGTGAAGTTAGTATATAAACCTGCAGATAAACCTGTGATAGTAATCTGTCCGCTTGCGTTGGCCGTTAACGGGCCTGCACTTTGTAAACCACCCGGAGTTTTGGTGTACACAACGTTATATGACAAACCGTTGGTTAAACCGCTTATTGTAATAGAACCGTTCGTTCCTGAACAAGTAGTAGGGTTAACACCTGTAGTTCCTGTTATTGCAGGTGTTTGGTTAACTGTAACGTTGATACATGCTTGTGGTGAAGTACACTGATTGCTGGTGGTAGTTGCACAGTACTGCCCTGACATTGATGTAGTGGCATTAGGACGAGTTGGGTTTTGCTGGGATGATGTAAAACCAACATTACTTGTCCAGTTGTACGATGTGCCTGTACCGCTGGCAAACAATGTAAGTGTTGTACCTGAACATATAGGGCTATTGCTACTTACTGTTGGAGCTGCGGGTGTTGAAGGATCTGTTAGAGTAATAGGCCCTGCAATTGTATTTGATACACAGCCTGTGCTTTGAACAGTAACCGTGAAGTTGCTGTAAGTTCCAGCGCTTAATCCAGTAATAACTACAGCACCTCCACTCGCTACAATATTAGCTGACTGTGGGGTAGATGGGTTTCTTGTATAATTAACTACGTATGTTACACCGTTTGTAAGCCCTGTTAATGTTATTGTTCCCTGGCTTCCACCACAAGACGTTGGGTTGGTGCTGCTGGTTCCTGATATAACCGGGTTAGGGTTAACAGTAACGCTCACGTTAGCCGAAGGTATAGATGGGCAGTTGTTAAATGTTTGAACTACTTGGTAATTACCTGTATTAGTAGTTTGTGCATTACTAACAACTAATGGAGAGCCACTTCCCGTAAACCCATTTGGACCTGTCCAGGCAAATGTTGCTCCAGGCACTCCGCTGGCAGTTAACGTAAACGAGTTTCCTACACACAAGTTTGCCGGTGAAACAGATGCCGTTGGCTGACCGGGAGGGTTTGGGTTTGTTAATGTTACCGGCCCCACAAAATTTGGCGAGCTACAATTACCAATTGTAGTTACTGCTGTAAAGTTGCGATAAGTACCAACTCCTAAACCGGTTATAATAACCTGACCGCTTCCGTTAGCAGTACCCGTAAATGAAAGTGGAGTACTTGGATCTAATGTAAAGTTGATTGTATAGTTGGTGCCTGCTGTAAGGCCATTAACAGTTATGCTGCCGTTTGTGCCTCCACAAGTAGATGGATTTGTACCCGCCAACGAAACAATGCCCGGGGTTTGAACAACCGATAAAACAGTAGAACCTGCTGAAGATGTACAGTTAGATACTACTTGAGTTACAAAGTAAGTACCCGCCATTGACATAGTGACATTTGTTCTTGTTAACGGATTTCCAGTAAATGTAAATCCCCCTGGGCCTGTCCATAAAAAGGTAGCTCCTGTTTGTCCGGTAGCTGTAATACTGAATGAGTTTCCTGTGCACACCGGATTTGGTACCGGGTTGGCAACAGTTGGAGCGCCAGGTACGTTCGGATCTAATATTACATAAGTACCGGGTAGTGTAAAACCACACGCAGGATTAGTTGGGTGAAATACCTGAACAGCGGTGTATGTACCTGCAGTTAACCCTGAGATTGTAAGTATGCCGCCTGTATTACCAGAACCGGTAGTGGTAAAGAAGAATGGTCCCTGAAGCGGGCCTCCGTTTCTGCTATAATACACACCATATTGAACCCCCGCTATTAAAGTGTCGTTGGTTATTACAATAGAGCCGGTAGCTGTTCCACAAGCGGTTGTGCTGTTGGTGTCAATAGTAGCTGTAGTTAGGTTAACGCAGTGAAAACGCAACACCATGTAATCTTCTACTTCACCGTTACTGGCATTTAAAAGAGGTGATGGGTTAGTTACAAAAAACGCTGATTGTGTAGTTAAGCGCAATCGCATATAAGTTGTATCGTTCGTATTATTGAAATACGGATTGCCTCCAACGTTGTAACCCGTCCAGCGGAGTGTTGCGGTAGTAGCACCCGATGGCACTAACACAGTATCCACTTCATACGGAGCATCTCCAAAGGTACCACTGCGGTTAAAGTCTATCCATCCGCACAAAATGGCTGTTGTACCGGTGTTGTTTGTTACGTTTACAACTTGCGTGAAGCGCGTAGATGTGTCTTGCACATACACTTGTGTTCCGTATGTTCCGGTACCGGTAATACCATCTTCATCATCCTGTGCGGGCACAAGTGGTGTTCCACTCCAAGCCGAGTCGTCTCTATATGCCCGGTATGAAGGTTGAGCAAAGTCTTCCCTATCTATTCTTGATCCAATCATTAACGAGTTAAATACTACGTGGTTAGGTGTTCCGTATGATAATGGAGCGTCCGCGTAATCAAAATTCAAAAGAATACCTATACGCCATTTGAAAATAAGGTGAATGTCGTCTCCAGCAGTACTGTTTACAGGGTCAAATGTCCCCGCGGTAATAGGGTTCGGATTTAAGGGTTGGTTGTTTGGAGCTATATTCTGGTAGCTGTGTATAGTTGTTCCTAAACAGATTAAACTATCGCCTTCTACTACAAAGTGATTGCTGCCGTGTGGTGTACCGGTTTGCCCCAAGTAGTCGTTGGCTGAACCTCCAATGTAAGTACTGAAGTATAAATTTTGCAAATCGGTTCCTAGTACGAAATAGAATATATCCCAAGTACCTCCGTTATGTGTACTGTCATAGAATGATCCACCATCGGATAGATTACGACATGGGAATCGGTTGGTTGTATCAGTAGCTGTTGATGAAGTTTCGCCAAAAACCATTACTGCATAGGGTGTGTAGGTGCGAAGTGTGTTTCCTCTATCATTACCGCTACCACCAAAGTAGGTGGCGTTCCAAGGGTCGGTAACTCCCCCGTTCCACCCTGTTTTGGGGAACTTACCAATGAATCCGTCTTGACCACCTCTGCTTACGGTTCTAAACCTTCTTCCGGCAGAATTAGGCCCCAAATAAAAATTGGTGCTTGACGTAAATCCGGTTACAAAAAGTGTGTCAAATGGGCCTATTGTAACTCCATAAAACTCATCATCTGCTGTGCCTCCGAAACGGCTAAGCGTTCTTACCCCTCCTACGCCTGCTCCGCCATTTGCATTTAATACTCCCAAAACACCATCTAAACCACCGGTTGTATTGGCTACGGCATTGGCGGCATTGTTAAATAGTGCTGGAAAACTTGTCGCGCTTCCTGATGAACCTGAAAATGCAATATCACCATCACTATAGATCTGTATATCATTTAGCTGTTCTGTTCCAGTACCGCCCATGTATGTTCCAAAGGTTAGAGTGTTGAAACTTGTAAATTTTGCTATATACATTTCGGTGTTTCCTGAATAATTAGGGTCGTATGCATTGCTGATGTATGCCGCTGGTACTGCTGCACCTACTGTTCCCCCTACAACAAAACTGTTATTTGATAAGGGGCGAATAGTTACCAATTCGTCTGTTCCTGCGTCACCTAAATATGTTGTATATGATAGGGTGTTAAGTGTGTTTGCATTTAGTACTCCTATAAAACCATCGGTTCCATTTCGCGAATTATCAAAAGCTGCTGTACTGCCTGATGGGATAGTTCCGGCTGTTAAACCGCAGAACATAATGGTGCTTTTGTCGGGTGATAACGCCATGCCGTACATGCGGTCGTTAGCAGTACTACCGAAATATGTGATAGCCATTATAGCGGTACCGTTTGGGTTAAACTTGTAAATTATACCATCTACACTTCCTTGATAAGCGGAGCTTAAGCCAAACAAGGAGGCAGGGTCAATGTAGTTGCCGGCTCCTGATGTAAGTTGCACATTTATATTACCGGCACAATACACATTTCCTTGGTTATCTACATCTACTGCAAACAAGTATTCATCAAATGCGTTAGAGTTATTATCGAAATAAGTACCCCATTTTACGCTTGGGTCAATTACTAAAGCGTACCGGTTGTCAATTGGGCTTAATGCTTTAAAGGAAGCCACATCGCCTTCGAGCGTAAAAGCCATTTGTACGTTTACCTTTTTACCATTAATAACCTGGTAAGCTTCAGGTATATCAAAGAGCACCTCATCAAACTCCAACTTTACGCCCAGATTACCTTTTTCGTCAACACGCAAAGCATTCTGCCCTTTGAAACGCATTTTAATATTCCGAAAATCGGTACCGGCATCTACCAACCAGTCAAACTCCATTACATTCTCTTGTTGGCTATATATACGTAGATCTATGCCCTGGTAAATGTTGTTGAGAGTAAGTTCACCGAAACTCGAAGCATCAGTGCCGTGATGTGTTTCTCCTATTAAGTAATTGTACTTAGTAATTAAGTCCTTTTCTTTAGAAATGGTGTAGTTAGCATTTGCGCCATCCATGTATATGCCCCAACCATGAACTCTACGGTGCGCCCACTCTTCCGCTTCTTTTTCCTCGTCCTCTTCAGTTTCTTCATGCTCCTCTCCTTCTTCATGCTCTTCGTGTTCCATTTCTTCAAACGAGAGGAAATGCAGGTGGTTATTAGTCACATACACATTACCAATATTGGTTTTACCGGCAATCTTTACCTCTGAACTCCACTGCCCTTTGTTCTCGACAAAAGAGATAGTGTTTTGAGTTTCTTTTAATGACTGAATCATTTGGGCTTTGCTCAAAGTAAGGTTGCCTTTAGGTTGAGCAGTTACAGCAAATGATGACAGCAGCCATACAAGCAGGCAAAACGATTTGCCCAAAAGAGTAATGGATTTGTTTTTCATACTATTAAACTTTGAAGGAGAAGATTCTGAGAGGGATATATTACTTTTCATTTTTCTTAATATGGTTGATAAAACAAAAAAAGGAACCTCAAATTAGGATTCCTTTTGAATTGTAAGTTTATATTATTAAAGAGTTGTTACAAGATAAAATGCCGCGCGAAACTCCACACAAACACACGGAGTTACTACTTAGATAAAATTGTACAAATACAGGTTTAAAGTTGAAATACCCCATAATTTTCAGTTAGTTACAAAAAAACACTTCATTCAACAATGCAGCAAATATATACTTTTTTATGATTTATGTCAAGCTATATTCACCTTATTACACTGGCAATCTAGCCACCCATGCGGCAATATAGGGCTTATAATACCACACCATATTTTTTCAAAGGTTTCTATTAGCACCAAGCAAAAATAAATACTCGTTACAGAGAAAAACAAGGGAAAGGTATTAAAAATTGCAAATTTAATTGTATAGACAACTATTGTAATTACCTTTGTTTTTATTCTTGTTTATAGAGCATTGGTTACCTTGTTTCTTCGTCCAAAACATAAGTATATGAAAAAGCAAATTGAAAAAGTAATGAGCCCTCCGGCACCGCACATGGTGGGTGATGGGTTTAGAGTGCATAATTTTTTTCCGGGAGCTTTAGGCGACTTAAAACGGATGAGTCCCTTTTTTATGTTGGATTACAATTCTAAGATTGAGTTTCCGGCTTCTGATCATGTGCGAGGTGTAGGAGTACATCCGCATAGAGGATTTGAAACTGTTACACTTGCCTACCACGGCCAAGTGGCTCATCATGACAGTGCTGGTAATAGCGGAGTAATAAGTGCAGGCGATGTACAATGGATGACGGCCGCCAGCGGTATTCTTCATAAGGAATATCATGAAAAAGAATTTGCCCGCAAGGGAGGAACGTTTCAGATGGTGCAGTTGTGGGTGAACCTTCCGGCTAAATATAAAATGAGCCCCCCTAAGTATCAAGGTATTACAGCTGCGCAAATGGGTAAATATTTTTTGCCTGACAATGGCGGTTATGTAGATGTGGTTGCCGGAAAATTTAAAGATGTAAAGGGTGCTGCATCTACGTTCTCTGCTATGCATGTGTATAACTTGTATTTAAAGAAAGATGCTGTGTTGAATTTCGAGTTGCCAGAAAATTACAACACCGGAATACTACTTATAGAAGGCGAAGCAACACTGAATGGTGAATCTGTAGCGCAAGATCACTTTGCTCTTTTTAAAAATACCGGTACAGAAATTAGTATAGCAGCAAAAGAAGATGTAACCATTTTAGTGTTGAGCGGAGAACCTATCCATGAACCGATTGCGGCATACGGCCCTTTTTTGATGAATACTAAAGAAGAAATAATACAGGCCTACGATGATTTAAACAGAGGCATGTTTGGTGTGCTGGCAGATTAATTTGGCAAGAGAATTTAGATTTGAGGTTTAAGAAAAAAATCTGCGCATGAAAATTACAATTGTATCTGGAAGCCCGAGGAAAGAGAGTGTAACAGTAAGGGTGGCCAAACACTTAAACAAGTTTTTGCAAGAAAAGCACCCTGAGCATGAGTTTCGGTTATTGAATTTACAAGACCACCAGATACCTTATGTGCAAAGAGTGTGGAGCACGATTAATGATGTGCCTGATGAATATAAAACAGCGGCTGAAATGATTTACTCGGCTGATGCGTTTGTGTTGGTTACACCGGAGTATAACGGTAGTATGAGCAGTGCCTTGCGAAGTTTGTTTGATCATTTTCCGAAGCAGACAAAGAAAGTGTTTGGAATTGTAACGGCCAGTGATGGGGCCATGGGCGGTATCCGTGCGGCCGTGGCTATGCAGAACCAGATTTGTGCGTGGTTTGGCATTGTTTGTCCGCAAATGTTGGTGGTGGGTGGCGTGGCTAATAAGTTTGATGCTGACGGCCACCTGATTGATGAAAAATTTGGGAACAACATTTTGAATTTTGTCACAGAATTTATGTGGCTTGCCGGGGCCGTAGGAATTAAAAAAGGAATACAATGAGTGTATTAAAAAAAACGCTGTTGGGTTTAGCTGTGCTACTGGTGGTTATTCAGTTTTTTCATCCTAAAAAAAATGTTTCGGAAGGGGTGCAGACGGATAGTATTGCTGCGGTGTTTACCACCTCTGAAGAAGTGAAAAGTATTTTGGCTAAGAGTTGCAACGATTGTCATAGTAATAACACTATTTACCCGTGGTATAATAATATTCAACCGGTGGCATGGTGGTTAAGCCACCATGTAAATGATGGCAAACAAAAATTAAACTTTGATGAGTTTGCTACGTACAGCCTTAGGAGGCAGTATCATAAAATGGAAGAGACGGAGGAAATGATAAAGCAAAATGAGATGCCCTTGTTCAGCTATACCATTACCCATAGAAATGCAGTGTTGGGTGAAAGTGAAAAACAGTTATTGATTAACTGGAGTAAGGCTATACGAAATGAAATGGAGGCGAAGTACCCGAAAGACAGTTTGGTTTTTAAACGTTGATTTTTGAGTTAATATACACTAACATATTTCACTAATGCTATGCTAAAAAAAATTCTTTCTACTAAGTTTAACGATACGCAATTGAATATTGCTTTATTGATTTTGCGTGTAACCGCGGGCGCGTTGATGGCACATCACGGGTATCAGAAGCTTTCGAATTTTTCTTCAATGGAGCAGAAGTTTATGGAGTTTTTAGGCATGAGTAAAAGTTTTTCGCTTTCGCTGGCTATAGGTGCAGAGTTTTTTTGTTCGCTGTTCTTAATTGCCGGTTTGTTTACCCGGTTTATTATAGTGCCGCTTATAGTTACGATGATAGTGGCTGTATTTTCGGCACACCACGGTGATATTTTTGGCGATGGTGAGCATTCGTTTTTGTATTTGGCTATTTATGTTTCGCTGTTGATGAAAGGGGCAGGAAAGTATAGCGCAGATGCGTTGTTGTTTAATAAAGACTAAGGGGCATCGCATGTAATTTGCGTGAAAATAATTTCTTGAAAAAAGTGTTTTCTACATTTTATCAACCATCAACTTTGGTTGTTTAGTTAAGTCTTGCTATTACACTATACCTAACTTTACAATCATTTGTATTTTGCACTGGTCATGCAAAATATTTCCGCTAAGAACATTTTGGTTTCAGGGTTATCGTTGTTGCTTTCGTTGGTTGCTTTGGAAATAGTATCAAGAAAATGTTTGTATGTAAGTGAACAATGGCCCAACAACAGTTACTGGATGCAACAAAAATGGCTGGATAACCGGTTCAGCCGAAATGAAAACACAACCAACTATGCTATAGATACCTACGACTCATTACTGGGTTGGAAAACAAAAGCGAACCTAAGAAACGTTCAAGTTTCACCGAGGTGGAGTATAAGCACGAACTCAAAGGCTATGCGCGGTGTGGTGGAATATGCGAATGAAAAAAACGGGAAGTTGCGAATAGTAACGATAGGCGACTCGTTTACGTTTGGCGAATGTGTAAATGATTCGGAAACATTTGCCGCGCAATTGGAAAAGTTGCTTGACAGCGCTGAAGTAATTAACCTGGCTGTGCATGGCTACGGGCACGACCAGCAGCTGCTTCGATTGTTACATGAAGGGCTACCTTATAAACCCGATATTGTTTTGCTTGGTTTTTTGAATGATGATGTAGCCAGAAATGAGCTTCGGTTTCGCGATTATGCCAAGCCATATTTTGTTTCAGCAAACGAGGAGATAATACTGAAGGGTGTACCGGTGCCTTCACCGCAGTTTTATACAGACGAGTTTCAATTGAAAAGTTGGGCTTTGTTGCGTTGTGCTATTATTGAACAGAGTTATAACGGAAACGGTTTTGTAGTGTCGGAAGTGAGTGAAAAGATATTACGCAAAATGGTGTTGGAAACTGAAGCTTCGGGAGCCAAATTTATGTCGGTTTACTTGCCGTGGCAAAGTGAATGTGAACAAAACGATGCGGGTTGGCATCCGCTATTTGATTCGTTAGGGGTGAACAGTGGGGTTACACTCATTGACCCTACAGCAAGTATTTACAAGTTTCTTGAAACGGAGAAAAACAAGAACCAACACTTTAGCTGTCATTATTCAGCAGAAATACATGGAGTAATAGCCCATACAATAGCAGAGGTGATTAGAAAAAAAACTACGAAGTAGCCATGTGTGGAATTGCAGGAACCATCTCTTTGGGAAGCACACTGACTGAAAACGATTTTGGGGAGGTGAAGAAAATGACAGAGATGCTTCGTCACCGTGGCCCCAGCCATACGGGTTATTACAAAAGTGCCGCGTGTGTATTGGGCAATGCACGGTTGGCCATAACTGACACAGACAATCGTTCTAATTTGCCGATGACCAGCACGGATGGCCAAATAGTGATTAGTTACAATGGTTTTGTTTCGAATTTTGCGGAGTTGAAGAACAGATATAAGCTGAGCGATAAATATTTTTTCCGCGGTCACTCTGACACGGAAGTATTGTTGAACCTATACAACGAGATAGGAATTGATTTTGTAAAAGAGTTGAATGGCATGTTTGCCATTTTCATTTTTGACCGCGGCAAAAACAAAGCATGGCTGGTGCGCGATTTTTTTGGTATTAAACCGGTATTTTATTTTGAAAGTAACGAGAGGTATTATTTTGCTTCTGAGCTAAAATCTCTTTGCACGCTGCAAAGTTTCACCGCTTCGGTGAATGTTGAATCTATATTCCACTACTTTACCTTGGCGTATATACCGGGTGAACTGACCCCCTACAAAAATGTGTATGAACTCCGAGCGGGTCATTTGATTGAATTTGATTTAGAAAAGCAAACGGCCGATATAAGAAAGTACTATAGCCTGGATTTTAGTTCTAACAAAAGAATTAGAGAAGAAGAAGCAGTAGAAAAATCGCGGGAACTGATGCAGCGGTCAGTAGAAAGAAACTTAGTAGCTGATGTACCGCTTGGGATAACGCTATCGGGTGGGGTTGATTCAAGTTTGATTTTAAGTATGGCTCAGCGTGCGGGGCTGAACAAAAAACTAGTTACGTTTTCGTTAAAAGTTGATGAACCCAGCTTTGACGAATCGGCCTACCAGCGGCTGATGGTAGAGCAATTTAAAACGGAACATTACGAAGTACGCATTACACCTAAGCAGATTGAAGAGGCACTATTTGCCCACATAGCTTACTTAGATGAACCCAGCGGCAATGGCGGCAATATACCCAGTTATCTACTGGCCAAGGAAGCAAGCCAACATGTTACTGTTTTGCTATCGGGCGAAGGAGGTGATGAAATTTTTAATGGTTACGATACGCATATTGCTTTTAAAGCAGCATCGTTGTATCGTCAATTTGTACCTGACTGTGTTCGAAAAGTTATGCGTTCTGCGGTGCATGGCTTACCTGCCACTTACACTAAGCTTAGTTTTGATTTTAAGGCCAAGCGGTTTACCGAAGGGGCCGAAATGGACATACCGGAAGCTCATATGTTTTGGCGACATGTGTTAACCGATGCAGAAAAGAAAGAGCTGTTGAAGCACACTGATAACTTAACACCCTCCTATCAAATATTTTCCGAGACATACAACTCATTGAAGTTTGCAGAACCCCTCAACAGGCTTTCGTACTTAGATACCTATTTCTTTTTTGCAGATGACCTGATGGTGAAAAACGACCGCATGTTTATGGCGCATAGTTTAGAAACGAGGTTCCCGATGATGGACAGAGAACTAGCCGAGTATGTGGGGCAAATTCCAACAGAACTTAGAGTAAAGGGCTTTAGAAGAAGACATATTCAGAAAGAAGCCGGCCGTGGGCTTATACCTGATAAAATAATAAATCGCAGAAAAAGCGGTTTGGAAATTCCTTATTCGTTATGGGTGTTAGAAAAACTACAACCGCTTTGTGATACCTACATGAACAAAAAGACGGTGGAGGCTACAGAGTTACTAAACTGGCAGGCAGTGGAACATATATGGCGCGCCCACAAGAGCGGAAAAAAAGATTACGGTAGGGCGCTGTGGTGTGTTCTTATATTTCTGATTTGGCACGATATGTTTGTGGTAAAAAAGAACTTTAATAATTTTCTAAGTTAAGTTGAATGAAACTATCGGTTGTTGTTCCATGCTTTAACGAAGAAAAGAATCTGCTTACTCTGTTAGCGGAAATAGAAACAGCGGTTCGGCCTTTATCTATTTCGTACGAAATTATTTTTGTAAATGACGGCTCAACCGACAACACGCAAAGTTTGCTTGACCAAATTTCTCAGGAAAAATCAAACGTACGAATTGTTCACTTATTGCAAAATAGCGGGCAGAGCTTTGCTACTATGCGCGGTTTCGAAAAAGCGGAAGGCGAACTAATAGCACTGCTGGATGCTGACTTGCAGAATGATGCTGCGGACATTCCCCGTATGTTAAATTTGATTTCGGAAGAAATTGAAGCTGTTTGCGGATGGCGCAGACAAAGAAAAGACACTACCATTTTTGTAGTGAGTTCGAGAGTAGCCAATGCTATTATTCGTTTTATGTTTGGCTCAAGCGTGCATGATTCGGGGTGTAGTTTACGGGTAGTCAAAGCAAGTTACCTGAAACAGATACGTTACTTCAAAAATTTTCACCGGTATATACCTATTATTCTTCACCAAAAAGGAGTGATATTAACTGAACTGGAGGTAAATCACCGATGGCGAAAAGAAGGGCAGAGCAATTACAGTATTTTTAAATCGCTGAGAGTAATAAAGGAGCTAATTTACTTGCGTTTTTTCTATTGACAAATACTGTATGCTTTACAATACTGCTGTGTAAATCGAAAATAGGTAAATAAGTTTTTTCTTCTGAAATTCGTAGCTATGTGGAAGAATTTGGAAAAGCGCTTTAATCAATTGCCTAAGCTAATACGAAACCCATACTTACCGGTGTTAGTGGTGTTTGGCGTTTGGATGCTTTTTTTTGATGAAAACAATGTTGTACGTCAGTACAGAAAGTATGCCGCACTAAGTAGTTTGCTTGAAAAGAAGACCTACTACAAACAACAGATTGCAGAAACTAACAAAGAGTTAGCTGAACTTACTACGAATCCGGTAACGCAGGAAAAATTTGCGCGCGAACATTTTAGAATGAAACGCGATAATGAAGATGTATTTGTTATAGTGCATACCAAGTAAACTCAAGGGTTATTTTCACCGCATGATTTTATCGCTCACCCCAGAAAACTTTACAGACTACGAACTAATAGACAGTGGCAGGTTTCAAAAACTTGAACGGTTTGGTGAATACATTACCATAAGGCCCGAGCCACAGGCCGTGTGGGATGCCAGCATATCAAATACAGAGTGGGAAAAACGGGCGCATGTCAAGTTTATTCCAAAGTCATCATCGAGTGGTAACTGGCAAAAACTTCAACCCATGCCTGACCAATGGAATATAGGATACACGTTGCCTGCAGTAAATAGACAAATAAAACTACGACTGGGTTTGACATCATTTAAACACGTGGGCGTTTTTCCTGAGCAGGCAGTCAACTGGAACTATATTTCTGAAACCATTCAGGGATTAAAAACACAGCAGCCTAAGTTTTTAAATCTGTTCGCCTACACCGGTGGTGCTTCTTTGGCTGCAAAAGCCGCAGGAGCAGACACCACTCATTTGGATTCTATAAAACAAGTAGTAAGCTGGTCGAAAGAAAATATGGAGTTGAGCGGGCTAAACAATATCAGGTGGGTAATTGAAGATGCTTTAAAATTTGTAAAGCGTGAGCTAAAGCGAGGCAACAAGTATCAGGGTATAATTTTAGATCCCCCTGCATTTGGACATGGCCCGGATGGCGAAAAGTGGAAGTTGGAGGACCATATAAATGAGATGATGAGAACGGTGTTACAACTGCTTGACGACAAGGAGCACTTTTTAATTCTTAATGCCTACTCACTGGGGTTTTCGTCACTTATTTTAGAAAATCTAGTGAAGGAAAAGTCAGGCAAAAATTTGCAGGCAGGCGAATTGTATCTTCAGGACAATTACGGAAAGAAACTGCCTTTAGGCGCGTTTGCGCGATTTAGAAATTAGCGGGTAATTAAGATGCTTTTTTTAGCGGCCTTAAGCGCGGCAAGGAAACCTGTTTACCGCTGGCTAGCTCTTTGCGGATAATTTTTGAAATCTCTTTGGCTCGGTTTACAATCATAAAGTGGGTGCCACCCTTGATCCAGATAGCGTCTTTGACATAAAAATCAGGGAAAATGCGGTCGCGGGTGCCGTGTATATGCGTGAGGTTATCGGGCACATCTTGGTTACGCCAATGTATTACCTGATCAACCGCCCATTCGTTAAACTCAATATCTGCATCGCGCAGCATAGTTTCAATCAATTCAAAATCGTGAGTAGTAAGTTTGCCCAGCAGCCAGTTCATCCAGAAACGGAATTTTACCACCAGCTTGCCGGGAACCAGCCGATGAAACTTGAGTGAGTTTAAGAACAAAAATTTTATTGGGCGTTCGTGGTATGTTTTAATACTGGAAACAATGATGACTTTATGCGGGTTAATGAGTTTAGCCAATTCAATGGCTACTATTCCGCCAAAACTCATTCCTAGTAGTACGGGTTGTGTATCTTTCTTAATCTGAGGCAGTAGTTTTTTAACGTAAGTGCCTATATGTTCGTTCTTTCTATGCTTTGGCCATTTGAGGTGCACTACTTCGTAGCCCGACAGATCTAAGTTCTGAAAAATTGCATCGTTAGCGCCTACACCGGGTATCAGATAAATGGTTTTTGTCATAAAATGTTATTCAGTTACCGGCTGCAATTATTGTCTTACTGAGCAACAACAAAATTTGTATGCATGCTTAAAGGGTTTCATAACAGAGATTAATATTGCAGCAGATTTAATGTAAACTAAAATAGAACTTACCTTTACAGCACCAAACTTGTTTTCAACAGATGGCCACTAAAAAACACGACAATAGAAAAGAGAAACTAAGACAGTTTGATTTTAACCCTCCCTCAAAAGCATTAGCCGTTGGGTTTATAGCACCTTTTAAGTTTTATTTCTCTCCACAATTTTACGGCATAGAAGAACTGGATGTTTCGCGCCCGGCTATGTATGTAACCAACCATACTGTGCTTGGTGTGTTTGATGGCTACCCGTTTGCGATTGAACTTTTTTTAAGAAAAGGGCTACTGCTTCGGGGGTTAGCCGACAGCAATCACTGGAAGATACCCGGTTGGCGCGATTTGATAAGTGAACGCTTAGGGTTGGTAGAGGCATCAAGAGAAAATTGCCACGCGCTTATGGAACGCAAAGATAGTTTGTTGGTGTTTCCGGGAGGCACCCGCGAAATTTGCAAAAAGAAAGGCGAGCAGTATGTATTAAAATGGAGCGACAGAAGAGGTTTCGTGCGCATGGCCATGCGGCATGGCTACGATATTATACCTGTAGCTGCTGTAGGCGCTGAAGAAACATACACCGTAGTTAAAGATGCTGACGATATTCTTCAATCACCATTCGGCAAATTTTTAAAAATGACCGGTGTAGCTGAAAAGTATTTTAAGAACGGAGAGCTAATGCCCCCCGTAGTTCGTGGAGTTGGCAACACTATTATTCCCCGTCCGGCAAAATTGTATTTCAGTTTTGGTCAACGAATATCTACCAGAAATTTGAAAAAAAAATGTGAAGACCACGAAACTCAGGAAATCATAAAACAAAAAGTAGAAACTGCATTGCTTAAGGAGTTTGAAAAGTTGTTTGAATTACGTGATAAAGATACCGATAGGGGTAAATGGCGCAGATTTCTGAACATGAAAAAGCCGTAATGTCTTTTGGTTAATAGTTCCATCTAATGTTAACGGCAAAGTGGTGTTTGTGAAACAACTACGCTCAGTTGATGCAAAGTAGTGAACCGGATATTGAACCGCAATTTTTATTAAGAATAACATTCTCTGCTCTATGCAAAATTTCAGAACAGTAGTAACCATCAATAAGCCACCATTTACCATAACACATACCGACAAAATAGTAAGCATAGGTTCGTGTTTTTCAGAAAATATTGGAAAGAAATTCAGCGATTACAAGTTTTCTGTGAATATCAATCCGTTCGGGCAGCAATACAATCCGTACTCCATAGCTCATGCAATTCACCGTTTGGTTGATGGTAGTTTGTACACTGAAGAGGAACTGGTTTATCACGATGAATTGTACCATTCCTTTGATCACCATGGAAGTTTTTCACGAAGTACAGTATCTGATACTCTACACGTAATTAACGAAAATTTTCAGCAGGCAACTACTGATTTGAAAGATGCCACTGTTTTGTTTCTAACGTTTGGCACTTCACATATTTTTAGTTTAAAGGAAAGGGATTATGTGGTTTCTAACTGCCACAAACTGTCGGGCCATAGTTTCGAAAAACGACTCATGGTCCCTGATGAAATTACGGCTGTGTTGACTAAAGCATTATCAGCTCTCAAAACTTTGAACAGCAAAATTCAAGTCATACTCACTGTTAGCCCGGTTCGATACTTTGCCTTTGGCCATCACGAAAACACAGTGAGCAAAGCGCATTTGTTTTCGGCTATACATCAAATGCAACAACATGATTCTTCGCTATACTATTTTCCGGCTTATGAGTTAGTGATGGACGATTTGCGCGATTACCGTTTTTTTGCGGAAGACATGCTACATCCCAACTATCAAGCCACCGATTATGTATGGAAGCAACTTGGAGAAAATTTGTTAAGCAAAAACACCTTGGCCGCAATGAAAGATGTAGATGAAATTTTATTGGCAGCACGCCATAGACCGCGTAATGCGCAAAGCAATGCTCATAAAAAATTTGTCGAAAAAAATTTAGCTAAAATCGAATGGCTCAAAAAGTGCTTACATCTTGATTTTTCGGAAGAAGAAAAACTACTCAAAAGGTTTACTTCCATTTGATATTACAACCAATACTTGGCCGCTGAAAATCGGAGACTACTTCGCCATTTAGCACAGCGTTTAAAGCAGCGCGTATATCTTTACCGTTGAGTGGTAGATTATTTTGAGGTCGGCTATCGTCTAGTTGGCCGCGGTAAACCAACAGCAAATCTTTATTGAATACGTAAAAATCAGGTGTGCAGGCGGCATCGTATGCCTTTGCTACCTCTTGTGTTTCGTCATACAAATATGGAAATGGATAATTTACAGCTAACGCTACTTCGCGCATTTTTTCAGGCGCATCATCAGGATGGGTGGCTACATTATTGCTGCTTATGGCTATACACTTAATGCCTTTGGGCAAATAATGGTTGGCAAGATTTACAAGTTCTGCATTTACATGTATCACGTATGGGCAGTGATTGCAAATAAACATAACCAACGTAGCCTGTTCGCCTTTTAGCTCAGCAAGTGAAACATGGTTACCGCTCACTACATCGGGCAATGTAAAATCAGGAGCAAGTGTGCCAAGCGGTAACATATTAGAGGGAGTGGCTGCCATATTTTTATTTGGCACGAAATTATAAAGGCAACAGACTTTAATCAATAATCAGTTAGTAATAAAAATTGCAGAGCGCACTTTCCTGTTATGTTTACGGTTTAAACTCTTATATGAAGTATTGTATTACACTTATATTATTATGCAGTTTGAAGCTGGCTTATACTCAAGAGAAACAGTATAAAATTGCCATAGCGGGCTTTTACAATGTAGAGAATCTGTTTGACACACTGAACGATCCTGAAAAAAATGATGATGACTTTACACCAACCGGAGCAAGCGGATACACCGGAAAAGTTTACAGAGACAAATTGAGCAAACTCGAAGAAGTGTTATCACAGATTGGCACTGATATAAACCCCGATGGCTTTGCTTTTTTGGGTTTAGCAGAAATTGAAAACGATCAGGTGTTGAAAGATTTGGTAGCACAACCCAAACTAGTTAACCGTCATTTAAAATTTGTGCACCACGATGGACCGGATGTAAGAAGTGTTGACTGCGGATTATTGTATAACCCCCGTTACTTTAAAGTTAAAAGCAGCCAATCACTTTTTGTGCGCTTTGAACAGCCCGATCACAGTTTGCATTTTACCCGTGATATACTTTGGGTTACCGGTTTATTAGGGGGCGATACGGTTCATGTTTTTGTAAATCACTGGCCATCGAGACGAGGAGGCGAAGAGGCCAGTGCTCCGGGGCGGGCCTCAGCCGCGAGTGTTGCCAAGCATGTAATAGATTCGCTAATGAAAATTGACCCAAACACCAAAGTTGTTTTAATGGGCGACTTGAATGACGACCCTACTAGTGCCAGTGTAAAAGATGTAATAAAGGCAAAGTATAAGACAAGTGAAGTACAACCGGGCGATATGTACAACCCCTGGCAAGATTTTTTAAAGCGCGGAATTGGCACCCTGGCCTACCAGGATAGCTGGAATTTGTTTGATCAGATTATGCTTTCGAGTGGCTTTTTGAATAAGCCACAAAACGGATTTTACTTTCAAAAAGCGCATATTTTTAACCGTAATTTTATGATTACAAAAACAGGCAAATATAAAGGCTACCCCATGCGTACATACGATGGAGCAATTTATCTTGGCGGCTATAGCGACCATTTGCCCACCTATTGCGTGCTGCTGAAAGACGTAAAGTAACAATGTGCTGACTTGATAATGTGATAATTTGATAATTAAATACAAAAAGACTGTATGCGCCAATCGACAAGAATTCTTTTCCTCATCAGTATATTTGCATGCTGGCACATCAATGCATTTGCTCAGGCACCCGAGCCCACAGCACAACCCACCACCCTTCAGTTTAACAGTGTGAAAACCTACAGCATGGTAGCCAACTTCACAGCCACTACAGCTGATGGATACCTGGTTTTAAAAAGCACACAACCCATTACTGATGTGCCGGCTGATGGTGTTACTTATCAAAAAGGGCAAGGTCTTGCAACAAGTAAAGTATTGTATGTAGGAGCAAATACCATTATACCGGTAAAAGAGATGGTAGAAAACACCACCTACTACTTAGCTGTGTTTGCCTACAACGGAACAGGTAGCAACACCAATTATTTGCTAACCAATCCGCTTACAGCCAGCGTAAACACACCTGTTGCCGATCCCGATATGTATTATCAGGGAATTAATCCGGCAAGCAGTAATTTTATCAGCGATTTGCATACACTGGTTAACACACATACCATGGTGGCTTACACCGCTTACAAAAGCAACATTGTACCTGCTATTTTTGAACGCGACACAATTGGCGGACAGGTGGCCATTAACTGCGAGTACAGCAATGAAACCACTATTTATACCCCGCCTTTCGATTTTACAACACAAGAATATAACCGCGAACATGTACTTTGCAAAAGCTGGATGAAAACCGCAGCTATACAAGGGGCAAGCAATCTTATAAACTTTGCAGAAGGTGCCGACTACTTTAACCTGTTGCTTACCCGTAGCACCCCCAATCAGGTACGATCTAACAATCCGCTAGGAATTGTAATTAACACTACTTCTACTTACGGTGAAAGCAAATATGGAGTGGACAATTTAGGTGAAAACGTGTTTGAACCAAAAGCAAACCGAAAAGGAGATGCTGCCAGAGCGTTGTTTTATGAAATGGTTTGTTATGACGGTTTAGAGGGTGGTTGGGGGTTAGATGAGCTTTTGTCGGAAGCCGGTGAACAAGACCAGAATGTATTAAAACTTTGGCACCAGCAAGACCCCCCAGACAGGTGGGAGCGCACTAAAAACGACTACATCTTTTCGCTTCAACAAAACCGAAATCCATTTATTGACCACCCTGAATGGGTTCAGTGTATTAACTTTGATAGTTTAATGGAAACTAACCTTTGTTCACAGCTATCAGTTAACGATCAGCATCAACTTTTAGAACCGAAACTTTACCCTAACCCTGTTTATTCGGAGTTTACGGTTGACCTACCATGGTTTAATAATTCTATTGACATTGTAATCACAGATTTGTGTGGTCGTGAAGTAGTAAAAACAAAATCGGAATCGTCAACCACAACCATCACAACTCAACATTTGTCGAAAGGCAATTATTTGCTGCAGTTAAATACGGGCAATAGAGTGGTACGCACACGCTTTGTAGTTAGCAATTAACATACATGCATCCTTTAACTTTGATTTTCTGATACATTTGCCGTCCTTAAAATTTACAGTATGAAAAAAATTTACACTCTTCTTTTAGCCATGCTTGTTACTGCGTCAATAATGGCTCAACCATGCGATCGTCTTTTCTTTTCAGAATATCTGGAAGGTTCATCTAACAACAAGGCATTAGAAATTTATAATCCAACAAGTCAAGCAATTAATTTGCTTGGCTATAAAGTTCAGTTATACATTAACGGCAGTTCAACTGTAAATACTACATTTTACCTTAATGCATCTATAGCTGCAGGGGGCACTTATGTAATTGCGAATAATCAATCAGACTCTTTGCTGAAACTAAAAGCCGATACAGTAAGCGGAGTAACCGGTTATAATGGTAACGATGCAATTGCTTTAGTAAACGGAACCACAGTAATTGACATAATTGGTGTAATTGGTGTTGACCCCGGAAATTCGGGCTGGTCTGTAGATACCGGTTCTACGGTTAACCACACACTAATAAGGCGCGACACTGTTCAACGAGGAAACACCAACTGGCAGAGTGGCACTGAATGGACAGTATTACCTATTGACAGCAACCAGCTTCGCCAACACACCGGGCCAAGTGCACTTGCCCCGTGTGCCCCACCTTCTATTGACACGGTGGTCAATTTTAATCCAATTACTTATTCTTTTACAGGGGTAAACGGTGGCTTTAATCTGAGTTTAGAAATGAGTACACCACATACTGACTCGTTTAGTGTTGAAGTGCAAGTACAAACCGGTGATGTATCATGGATCAACAATTTTACTACACAAACCGTTACTTTCCCTTCCGGCTCTATTCAGCGAACAGTGCCTATTACCATAACAAACGATACAACCGGTGGAGCATCACACACGCTTACATTTGCTTTGCGTAACTCTTGGGGTGGTTTAGATCTGGGAAACGATTCTGTGTTTACACTAACCCTAAACGCGCCTGCCGTATTACCTGTTGATACATGCGCTACACTTTTGTTCAGTGAATATGTAGAGGGTTCATCTAACAACAAGGCGCTGGAGATATACAACCCTACCGCCAACACAGTTAATCTTTCCGGATACAAATTGCAGATGTACAGCAATGGCGGCACTACACCAAGTAACACATTTAACCTGTCAGGCAGCATTGCACCAGGTGGCGTTTATGTGATTTTAAACTCACAAGCAAGCGATACAGTAATGAAACAAGCAGCAGATACGCTGAGTGGGTTCCCTAATTTTACCGGAAATGATGCTGTTGCACTATTATACTATACCGATACGCTTGATGTAATTGGTGTAATAGGCGTTTCACCACCATCAGGTAACTGGGTGGTAGGAAACGGAAACACCACCAACCATACTTTGGTGCGCAACGCAACTGTAAAAAAAGGCACAAAAGACTGGGGCGTAAGTTCACAGCAATGGACATCTTTTGGCATTGATACTACTCAACTTGGATCACACACCGGGCCTGTAAACGAAAACGCTTGCGTGCTGGTAAGTTCGGTTAACATGGTTTATCAAAACATGGTGGGGAAAATTTTCCCGAACCCAACCAGTGGTCAATTTACTATTCAACTAGTTGATGGCAACAACCATGCAGAAGTAAGCGTCTTCGATTTATCAGGAAAACTATTGCTAAATGAAAAATCATTAACCATTAACACCAATAGTCTTAGTTCCGGTTTGTATGTGGTAGAAGTCAAGAGTGGAACAAGTATTTCAAGAGCAAAAATTACTGTTCAGAAATAATTTAGAACAATAAAAAAACAAACGGGTTTCGGCATGCCGAAACCCGTTTGTTTTTTTATACTGCAAACGTTCAATCTACTCTGAATTATTTTGTGCACGTTTGCCCGAAACCGTCATCTTTTGTTGATTTCAAGTTTTTCAATTTCGTATTCGTGGTTTTACCAGCCATACCATAAAAAAACAGGTATAGTATTTCTATTTTACTTGCTGTTTTGCGTATGCTACTCTGCCTCCCCTCCTATTGACTCCGTTAAAAACATGTACGCTCCTAAAAGCGGATGGGTTCCAAGCACCAAAAACGATACTTGGTTTCTAGGGAGCGAACCGGAGAAGTATTACGTAATTGATTCGAGCATTTTTGATATTGAACAATACAATGAAGTACAACGGAATGCTATTGAGTACAGCCATGCCGGAAACACCGGAAGTGCGGCCTATCCTTTGGTGTTTTATGCTAACAAGTTTTTGGGTTTTAACCTTGGATACAACCAATACGACATTTATCGCTATCAAAAAGACTCCGTAAAATACTTTCAGGTTATTCGCCCGTATACAGAGCTAAGTATTAACATTGGGCTAAAAAACGAACAGGTTTTCAGAGGTCAGTTTGCCAATCAGCATAAAGGTATAATCTACTACGGAGTTGATTTTAGAAGATTTTTTTCGAAAGGAATTTATACAAACTCCAAAACTAACGACAATAGCTTTTACCTCTATGGCATTTATAACTCGCGCAACAAACTATGGAACTTACAAGCCGATTTAGTTTTCAATTCTTTCAAAAATCAGGACAATGGTGGCGTTTCGTTAAATCCGTTTGAAGGCAACTACTTCCAGAAAACTCTGGTTCCGGTTTCACTCCTTACAGCACAAAGCAACTACCAACAAATAGATTTTTACCTGAAAGGGTCGTACAACATAGGCAAAAAATATTTTGAGAATAAAGACTCTCAACGTGTGCAAACACTAATGCCCTTGTTTAAAATTTCGTATCAATTTAATGTAGAGAGTAACAAAAATAAATACCGTGATGGCGAACCTGATGCCGGCTACTATGGCAGTTTTTACTTTCCTGACTCGGTTTTTAATGATTTAAACTACACCAAGCTAGGTAATGCGGTTATACTTGACTACAACGCTCGCAAACTAAACGGAGACACAACTTATTCCGAGAAGAATTTTGTTGCTTCGGCTGAAGTTGGGTTCGATTATTTTTTACTGGAGCAAAACAAATTCAAAAACAACACTCAAAATCTATATGTAGCCGGAAACTTCAGAAGTAACGGTGCTTCGAAACCTCATCTGTTTTACAAAGCATCAGTAAAATATTTTCCATTGGGATGGAACCAAAACGATTTGTTAGTGGACGGGTATGCAGGTTACGACTTTGGTAAATATGGCGCGGTAAGCGGAAATTTTACCTATCAGTTAAAAGAGGCTCCCTATTTGTATGAACGTTACACTTCGCACCCGGCTGAGTGGAGTTATAACCTGCCAAAAACCAAGTTGTTTGCAGCGGGTGGCAAGTATGAAAACAGCCGCTACGGTATTAAGGTAGATTTTAATTACTACCTGGTAGATCACTTGCCGGTGTATCCTGGTTTGCTATCACCGTATTTAGTAACAAAAGCCGAAAATGTTTTTGTAGCTCATGCAGCCAACAGAAACGGGTTCTATGGTCTGCACTTAGACAATGACATTTGGTTTACATACACCCCCGACAACGGAGTTGTGAGAAATACTTACCCCATGATCGTAACCAAACACAGTATTTACTACGAACGAAGAGTTTTTAAAAAAGCACTATGGTTCAGCGTGGGTTTCGATTTGCGTTACAACTACAAGTATCAGGCACCTTACTACGATCCGCTTTTAGCCTCCTTCTACCCAACTTTTTCTGCTACAAAAACTTTTCCGGTGCTAGACTGGTTTCTTAACTTAAAAATTAAAACTGTGCGTGTATTTGTTAAAGTTGACAATATCAGTTCTTCATTCGGACCAAAGGGTTATTTCACATTAAGCGGATATCCGGCTGCCGATGTTTCTTTTCGTGTGGGGGTTAAGTGGCGGTTTTTTGAGTAAAAACCAACTGCACTGATTGGGGTGGCTGATACTACCAAACTATATAGCCCTCTATTTGTTTTGAATTGAGAGTTGCTTAGCTAAGTAGTTGTGGACTACTAATCGCTAGAACAGAGTTAGAAAGTTTACCTTTAAAAGAGCCACTTCAATAACCGTAAAACACCTGCGCATTATAAATATCCCGATTTTAACCTACTAACTGCGCATTTTGGATATATATGTGGTATATAATCTTGAATATCAGTCAAAATCAGTTTGAGTGCATGAATAGGTTAGTTTCGTATATTTGAGAGTT
>CAZTNA010000021.1:0-55142 GCA_964615305.1 uncultured Chitinophaga sp. | reverse complement strand
ATAGACTTAGGCTGCTTTCTTTTTACATAATCATCATTTATGAAAATTCCTTTTTCGTTTGAGACACCGAGAACTGTATAATTTATTTCCGGATGTTTCTTCGGCTTTACAGTGTGTTCGTTCAGAATTAAATAATCTTTCAACTTAACTATCGGGTATTTAGCACCACTCTTCAAAAGCGATTTTAATGTTGCAAGCTCCTTGTGTTTTGCAATTTCTTTTTCATCTAAGTTGCTTACATACTCGCGCACAATGTCTGCCTCTAAGGCATTGTAGGGATTTAGTTTTGCGATATAGGCAGCGGCTTCACCCGGTTTACTGTTTTGCAGCTTTTTGTATGCCTGTTCTACATTGGCAACTCCGTTGGGCTCTATTTTTTGCAATGCCTGTTTCCATTCCTGCAACTGGCTTTCGCTTAATGTGCTTTTGTAGTTAGCCAAATTGAAAGAGTAGTTGTGCGCTTTATCAATGCGTTTTGCGATTTCATTTTCAATACGGTTTTGCAGCAAGGCATCAAACTGTTTTAGTTCCTGTTCTTTGTCTGCTTTTGTTGCTTTGCCTAATTCAATTTTTGCATTGAGCCATTCTTCTTTTGCTTTGCGTTCTAACGCGCCTTTGGCTTCCATGTCAGCACGGGTTTCGGTGCGTATTTTTTCTTTAATGCGCGGGTCGAGTGTTTTGAGCCATTCGGAAGGGATGCAAAACTGATTTTTAGTTTCGGGTGGCTGCTTGCCGTGCTTTACATATTCGTGGTAGAGTGTAAGGCACTCTACTAATTGATTACCTTTTTGCTCTTTGCGATTGGTGCCCATTGTGTAACCATCGTTGGTTACTTTGTAGAACCATGTCCAGTCGGTTTTGCCGCCTTTTTCAAAAAGTAGAATGCTTGTTTTAGGACCTTGCCCGCTTTTGCTCACAAACAAGCCCTGAGGCAAAGAGATAACTGCTTTGAGTTGTGCTTCATCCAACAATAATTTACGAAGCGCCTTGGCGCTGAACTGGTCCCAAGTGTGGAAGCCCTCGCTTACCACCACTGCGCACTTGCCGCCTTTTTTAAGATATTCAAACATCAACTTTACAAACAGGATAGTTGTTTCGCTTTCTTTGGCGTATTCGCTCCACACATCGGGATATGCTTCCTGATCGCGCTCGGCACCAAAAGGAGGGTTAGCCAACACAGCAGATTTACTTTCTGCATCTCTGCCCGGATTGAATTTTGCCAAACTATCTCCCTGCTCGATGTTTGCGGGATTTAAACCGCGTATGTAAAAATTGATAGCCGCCATTTTGCGAATCATGCCGAGGTATTCGATACCGGCAACGCCACTGCGATAAAATTGTATGCTTTGCTCGGTGGATGGGATGTCTAAATGGTTTTCAGCAAAGTAATTTTTGAACCATGCATTTAATTCGGTGTTGCCTTTTTCACCGGGCCATTCTTCGTTGTTTAAATAACGCTGATGAACAAACTCGAAAGCATCGAACAAGAAGCCACCTGTGCCGCAGGCGGGGTCGAAAATTAAATCATCAAAGGTTGGTTCTACCAACGCTGTCATAAACTGCCTTACATGGTCGGGAGTGCGGAATAAACCGATGTCTTTTGTTCCACCGGTTTCGCTCAATGCTGATTCAATGGCATCGCCTAACAGATCAGTTTTCAGCAATCGGGCTTCTTCAATTTCAGCCACCAAACTTATTACCTCACCCATGTTGCCACTGTTGACGTTGTTGGTGAAATTGGAATTGCTGAAAACTTCTTCAATCAATACTAACTGGTCTTGCACTTTCTGCGGCATGTTGCTTTTTAGCACACCACGCGCATGTTTAATTATGGCAGCGTAGAACGGAAAGAAATTTTGGTTGAGTTCAGGTAGAATTTGCTCGTTGGTAACGGTGGAGAGATACGAAAACAATTTGTTTTCGTTTTCTGCCGAGAAGAGTTTGCGAAGGTCTTTGAACTCGGGGTCTTGCTTTATTTTGACTTCGAAGATGCGAAGCAACAGCAATTCAATAATATACTCCACGCGCTGCACCGGTGTGCCCGCAGGGCGCAATTTGTTGTGCAGCTTTTTAAGGATGTTGTTCGTTTTGTTATCTGCGTAGTGAACTGTGGAGCGACCCATTCTAATTTGCCTGTATATTTAAAAGTGAATGAAGGCAAACTTATGCAAATGGTTCGGAAATTCTTTTTTAGCAATACACTACCGGAGTATTGCTTTGTAAACACCTCTGCCTATTTTTTGAACGAGCTGTCGTTTTTCAAGTTTAGAGAGGCAAGAAAACATAGTAGGGCGGCTCATGATAGCGGTTGCCACAAATGTTTTCTCGATTTCTCCTGTATGCGTTTCACCTACATCACTCCGCGTTTTGTCGGAAATAAATTCGAGAATGCGGTTTACGTTTTCATCGCTTTCTCTGCCGTCTCTTTCTTTCAGCACTTCGCTTTCGGGAATGTCAACCGAAGGTTGCACCCAGAGGTGAGTATCTAACTCGAAGAGTTTTACGGTTTCGGAATTTTCGGGCTTATAGCGGAAGAAAATTTCTTTGAAATATCGTCTGCCATCGGTAGTTTTAGAAACGCCCAAAGCGAAATCGGCTTCCTGCGCTAACACGCGCGAGCCAGCGAGCGAATCCTGTGTTAGCGGCTTGCCGATTTGTTTTGTGGTGTGGTGAATGACAATTAAAGTGATTTTGAATTTGTCTTTGAGTTCGCGCAAGCGAAACGAAATTTCTTTTGCCTTTGAAGATTCTTCGATAGAGCCGGAGTAAAGACGGCTGAGTGAATCAATGATGACTATGTTCGGCTTATTGTCGGTAATGATGCGTTCCAGTAAAAGCCAATCTTCGGGGCTGTCAATCATGCGCGGGAGTTCTTCGTTGTTGACGATGTAATTATTCATCCAATCGGAGTTGCCGATTTGTTCGCATAATGCAGTTGCCTGAATAGCATTGCGGTTGGTGCGCTGCAACCAGTGTTCTTCGAGCGAAATGAAAAGCACTTTGTAGTTGCCGGGTTTTATTTCATTCTCAAAAAAACATGTGCGGTTGGCTGCCAACGACATTGCCAGGTTTTCTGCAATGGTGGTTTTACAACTTTTCGGAGGACCGAAAATGAAACCAAGCGAATTAGGGCCAATGCCCGACCAAATTAGCGGAGCCGGTGGTTCTTCTTTTGCACGTCTGATGAGGTCGCCAAGCGGCACAACACTTTTTGTAGTTGAAGGATTGTTTTTTACAGAGTGCTGCAATGGCTGAGTGTATTTGCCAAACTCGTTTGCGTTGTTGGTGTATGCCGATTTGATAGTGTTGGTTACTTCAAAGTCATTGTAGTTGAACTGATGCTTGATGAAAATTTCTGCATCCGCTTGCGGAATGCCGTTGCGATTGCAGTTGCAAGACAAGAGCAACACGAAGTTGTTGCGATTGCCTTCGGTGAAAGTTTGTTTATTGAGTGTAAGTGCAAGGCACTTATCGAAAATGTTTTTGTAGTCGGGGTTTGCAGAATTATTCTGCACCGGTTGGGTGTGCAAGTGCTGCTGCGGTTCATGCACCGGAACAAAAACGGTTGCGTTTTCATTGATGTGTATTCTGCTATCGTAAGAGAAAAAGCAAAGGCGGGAGAGGTCTTTTCCTGACTTGTCAATTTCAACCTCTGCAAGCTGCTCGAAACGCTGCTTTAATTGATTGAAGGCAAGCGCATGTTCTTCCGGCTTTGATTTTACTCTTACTAAGATTTTTAAACCGATGCCACTCGGAGAAATGAAGCAGGAAAAAGTGAGAGGCGAAGCCGACACTTTTTCTTTTACCTGCTGAACTTGCTCCGCACTGAGTTTGTCAATGTCGAGGATGACAAAACCTGAATAGGTTTTAAGGTTCTCGGCTTTGCGTGTGCCGTTAAACGTGCCGCAAGGGGTGAAGGCAGGGAGCTTCCGTTTGGCTTCGCTGTAGCTTTCTGTATTACCTTGTGCAACGAGTTTGCGGAGCGGTTCTACCAAGTGGCGGTGTGTGCCGTTATTGATTTGGTATAATGCCTGAAGAACAGGGAGTTCTTCGGTAGGTGTGGTGTCCGTTACATTTTTGAACACCGACACGGATGCGTATTTATTTAGTCCTTCTGCCATTGGAAATAGTTTTTAGTTATTAGGAAAAAGAGAAGGCACTCAAGAAGCTCTACTTCTTGAATGCCTTATTCATGTGCTTCTGCAAAAGCTGCTCAACATCAGAGAGCCGGTAATAAATTTTAGCCCCGACCTGACTGAAACTGATTAAGCCGCTATCGCGATAATGTTGAGCGGTGCGTTTGCTGATTTTCAGAAGTTGCAAAAACTCCTGGTTGTCGAGCCAAACTTCTTTGGGCTGTTTTTCTTTAGCGTCCAGCCGATTTTGGATGTTGTCAAGTTTTTTGACTAACTCCTGAAACGCTTCGGATTGCATTGTTACTACTTGCATCGTTTCGATTTTTTAGATTATGAAATGAAAACGGGTGCAAGATTTCAGCAGGAGGGGCGCGAAAACTATTACTGTAATATTACAGATATGGATGGCAGGTCAATCGGATGCAACGGAGTGCAAACAGGTGCTTATTCGGGTAAGGTCTTTAAAAATGCCACTATCTTTTTTCTCAATTCTACGTTTTCGCGAACATCGGATTGGCGTGAACCAGTGGGCTTAAAGTTCTGGTGAAAGGTATTGAAAGAGTGTTCTTCCTTGTTTCCGATTTTGGGGTTTATCTGAAACGCTTTGTAGAGTGTTTCAGCAACCGGTTTCAAATCGTTGCTGCCTTTCTTAATATTGAAGAAACCTTCTTCATACATCGCGGAAAAGAGCATGTAAAATAAATCAGGGTCCCGCTGCCAAACTACTTTTTGAAAAATCGGTTCATTCTTTTTGGGTTCTGAAAGTTGCTGTATTCCCTGTTCAATAATGAGTTTATACCTATAATATACATCGTAGTTTATATTGTGGGCACTCGCATCAACCTCAGTCCAAAAATCCTGTAAGTCTTTCATGAATTGAAGAGGATTCTCGTAAAGGTTTACCTGATGGTTTATGAAGTCGAGAGCTTTATTGAGAGTTTGTCCTCTCATTGAATCTATTAAGGCACTACTATAACAATCATAGCATAGCCCGTTGCCTTTCCTTAGTTCACTGCATCCGCGCTCCAAAACAACATCAAATGGGCTGTGGTCGTCTGTGCGGTGTTTGTATTGGTATGGCTGTGTAAAGTATTTGTCCTCGTTCATAGCAGATTTGAATTAGTGAGCGTAAAACGCTGCAAAGTTTAAAAATCTGAA
The DNA here is from genome assembly GCA_964615305.1 of uncultured Chitinophaga sp. Taxonomy (GTDB): domain Bacteria; phylum Bacteroidota; class Bacteroidia; order Chitinophagales; family LD1; genus Bog-950. Next base: position 49,848 of record CAZTNA010000021.1, on the reverse strand, counting down.
CAGCAGTTTTAAAAAATACTTATGAAAGGTTTACACAGTAAAACTATGTTGAAAACTAGCTGTTGAATACATCCATTGCTTTGTCAAGTTCTTCATTTACAATTTTGGCGTAAATCTGAGTTTCCCTGAGCTGAGCGTGACCCATCAGCTTTGAAACTTTGTCAATACTGATGCCTTTACGCAAAGCCCTGGTTGCCCATGTGTGGCGGCTAATGTGAAATGAAATTTGCTTATCCAATTTTGCCTTCTTCGCTAACTCCTTTAAGTTCTTATTGATATAAGCTGTAGCACTGGAAATGGCGGAGTATGAAACCTGCGGGTTATTCAAATCAATCCCATTTTCGAGCATCGGAAAAATAAACTCAGAAGGCTTTGACTTCTTACTCCGATACTGGTTGATTATCTCAATGGCTCTATTTGGCAACTTGATTGAAAGCTGCGATTTGGTTTTGTGGATGGCAATATGAATATGAGTGCCGTCAAAATTTTTCCATTGCAACTTCAAAACATCCGAAACACGAAGCCCGCCCGCGTATGCTGAAAAAATAAACATCTGTTTATGAAGATCCATTCTTTCACCGGGAACGGTTGCCACATCTTCAATCTTTTTCAGTTCTTCATCAGAAAGGAAAGTGCGCGTGGTTTTTTCCAGCTTTAACTTGACCTTGGTAAACGGGTTGTGCTGATACTCGATTTTATCTAAACGCAAAGCATCGTTAAACAACTTACGGAAGAATTTGAGGTGCTTGTGAATCGTGTTTGTTTTTAGTTCCTTCTCGCTTTGCAGGTATCTTTCATACTTTGCTAAAAACTCAGGTGTAATATCCTGAAACATAATGCTACGGCCATCAACGTATTTGCGCAAAGTATTAACGGCAGAATTCTGTGTAATGTAAGTGCTTATCTGACCATTAGCCTTGTAGTTGCTCACTGCTTCATCAGCAAAAGCGAAAAAGTCTTCCGGCTTCTTGCCGTAGATTTTTTCCTTTAGCTGTCGAGTGGTTGTAGATTTGGAAATAGTTTCATGCTCGAAAACCTGGTCTTGTAACTCGGTAAACTTGTTAGATAAAAACGAGTTGAGCCGCGCACTATTCGTATGTTTACCACGGATTTTGTTCTTTGAATAATCCCAGTTTACTTCGGGCACCATAATACCGGAAGAGATGTAAGACACTTTTCGGTTTTTGATGATTCGGAAATGGATAGGAGCTTCACCTTTTTGGTTGAGTTTGTCTTTCCTGAAAACCGTTGCTACGCTTGACATACAGAGTGCTTTTGATTATGCCACTAAGATAAAAAGAATATGGGAAATGGGGTAAACAACGGGGTAAACAATATCAACATTTTGCCGCTTTTTTGTGCTTCACTTTGCACCGCAAAATTTTGTAAACCCTTGTAAATAGGGCGTTTCAGCGCATCAGGAAGAAATTGGATGAAAAAATATTAGTCCCGTCCGGTCCGCAACCAACAAGCTCAAGCCCTCGGAAATCAAGCATTTTCGAGGGTTTTGCATTTTCGGGAGTGGGTGAGGAATCTTAGACTAATTCGGTAAATTTTAGTTTACTTTTCAGTCCTCAAAAACTATTTCAACAACTCTATCGTTATAGTTGTATGGAGAAGAAGAGTTCCAACTAAGCCATCCTAAACCTTTTGAAGCATCACCTTGATTTGTCCATCCGCTATAGGTTCCATCGGTTAAATAACCAGCACCATTCCAAATTGTTGCAGCATGCTCGGTGGCTCCGTTTCCATCTACACCAGAATTGCCATCAAAACGCCACCTACCCGTTACTTTGTCATATGTGAACAAATAACCACCTAATCCATTACTAGCCCCCTCTACTTCAGCACCGGCAGATCCCCATTTACGCATATACATCCTTACCCGACAGCCATCTTCATCTCCGCACAAATCGCTGATAATATCCATATCAAGAGGAATTGTGCTTCCAGCACTTGTTCCATATCTGCTTGACACAAAGTAGCGTGAAGTGCTAATGTTGTATGAAGAAACTACGCCATCTACATTTTTAATCCCACGAACTGTTGATGTTGAAGATGCTCTAGTAAGTTTCCAACCAGATATAACGCAGTTTCCTCCGCCACTATAGTTGAATAAGGCTTGAGGGGTAAAATATCGACTACCTGTTTTAAAGGTGCCTGTGGCAGTACCAAAACCACTAATGTATCCTGACACTTTTGTCCACAAAGAACTCGGATAATAATTGGACATAACCCAATAGCCATAACTACCAGGATTGCCTCCCGGGTTGGCAAAATTGTGGTCATAATCAATACTACCCATATAATGTCCGTTGCTGCCTGATGTGTTTTTAATCCAGCACTCCATATAATAAGTTGCATTGTTATCTATGGGAATGTACGGGAAGCCAGAATTGTAAACTCCGCCAACATCTACCTTTCCTGTAATCGCAATACTCCAACCTCCGGGAGCATCGGACTCATTAGTCCAATTTACATTGCTGCTATTAAAATATGACTGCAATTCAGCATTCGTCCAGGTAGGGTCAATTCCCAATAGATCTTCACCTGAACTGTGTGCCACCGGATACCGCTGTGAATCAGTTATGCGGGAGTTTGTTCTTAATATACCTCCTTTAACATCGAGCTTGGTGGCTGGATTAATGGTACCAACACCTACTCTTCCTATCAGCATTGATTTATCCTGAACATAGAGTTGGCCGGTGCTTGCTTCAGCCCCTGAACTTCCGCCAGACTGTAACCCATCATAATAGTATCCATGTCCGGCAGCAACACCTCCATAATTGTTACTTGAGGAACCATTCCAGCTACTATTGTGTACTTCAAATCTATTTGCCCCCCAGGCAGCATCACCAAGAATCCACGAACCTGACTTATTGATATTTCCCGCTACAGTTAGTTTTTGTGTAGCAGAGGCAATTCCAACACCTACATTTCCCGATGTGTTTACAGTTAAATCAGTAGTAGCGCCACTATGCCCTATAGCTACTGTAGATCCGCTAAGGTTCATAGGTTGATAGCTGCTTGCGGTACGGTCGTAACTATAAACATACGCCTGGCCGGAGTAGATACCAAGTTCAGCGGCTAATCCTGTACCCTGTGTGTACCATCCTTTGAACCTGCCTTGACCGGAAACATTAAGGTCACCACCCTGAACATCAAGTCTAGATGCCGGTAGTGCTGTTCCTACGCCTACTTTAGATCCATCATCATAAATCTGGCTATCTCCAATTGTCGAGCTGCTTGTAAACTTCGGAACATAGTTGGGTGTTCCCGAAATACTTGATGCTTGCGCAAAAGCACTAGCGTGTAATCCATCTAACAAATCTGCATCCATACCAGAACCGGCTCCATCGTTCGTGTTGTCCCAAATTGTTTTCCATCCTGTCCATCCGGCATTATCATATAAACCTAAGCGATAACGTAAGGCATTTCCTCCGTAAGTGCTGTTGTATGGAATATAAAATTGTAGTGTGCCACCATCATTTGGATAGGTGCCTACATGAACAACTGATCCATAGTCTGGCCAACCCTCTGCTGCTCTTACAAACGAAGTAGATATAGCTTGCGGAAAATCGCGCGGGTTAGTAGCGGCAGTCCACGAGTATATAGGTTTAGCTGTAATGAAAGTGTGGTTGTGACTATCATCACCAACGGAAGTTGCATTAACAGCACCGGTCACATCGCCTGATAATGCCGGTAAGTTAGCCACAGGTATGGCTGACGTTGAACTTAAATTACCTGAACCATCATTAACAACAATTTCATTAGCTGTACCGGCTGCTATTTTGCTGCGGCTTATGGCAGCAACATTGCTTACATCCGCATTTACAATTGTTCCATTTAGTATTTTACTGCTTGTCACAGCATCGTCTGCCAATTTTGTGTTATCAATTTTATTTGCGCCAACAGTTGGGTTAGGGTATGTTCCGGTTAAGTCACCTCCTGCTATAGTAGAGGCAGTAATGTCATCGCCAGCATTGGTGTCACCGGTATTAGTTACAGTTATGTTGCCAGGGCCGTTTGTAATGCTGATTCCTGTTCCGGTGTTTAAGTTGGCAACGTTGTAGTTGGTGCCGTTTCCTATCAGTATTTGCCCATTAGCCGGGGTGCTGGATGTGCCCGTGCCACCGTTTCCTACCGGCAGTGTATTGAATATCTGGTTATTGGCGTTTACTGCAGGTGTAGCCAAATCAGCTGTGGTTATGCTGCCATCTTGAATGTCGCCTGCCGTGCCTCCGTTTACCGCACCGGGTGCTATGGTAGGGTTGGGGTAGTTTCCTGTTAAGTCGCCTCCTGCGGTACCTGTAGGTGGGCCACCAGCACCGGTTCCTACGGCTATCCAGTTAGAGCCATCCCAATAATCAACACGGTTAAGATCTGTGTCAAACACTAACAACCCTTTGTTAGCAGGTATCAAACTTCCGCCCAGTGTTGTTTTTTGGTTGGTTGTAAGGCGTGGTATATAGAAACCTTTGTTGGTTATGTCGGTAGTAAAAACAGCTTTGGCCGTATCAGCAGTTATACTACCTGCAACTACACCGCGGATACCAATTACTTGCTCTCTGGCTTTTACGTTACCAGTTACATCTAATTTCTCGGTTGGCGCGTTAGTACCAATGCCTACATTGCTTTGCGCTAAAAGCGATGTAGAAAAAAATAGCGATAGAGTGGTGAGGAGTAGATATTTTTTCATACTGTTAGTTGATTTTGCCTTTGATAATCTGTACATCAATTATAATCATTTGCGTGCGCAATCGAAAATTCTTTCTTTACAAATTCCATCTAGTTAAAACCAGTATTATAACTTTAGTTTATGAAACTTTCGTTCCACGGTGCTGCTCGCATGGTTACAGGCAGCAAACATTTACTTGAGCTAAATAACGGCACTAAAATTCTGTTGGACTGCGGTATGTTTCAGGGCAACCCGAAAGAAGCAAATGCATTGAATTGCGAATGGGGGTTTAACCCGAATGAAATTGATTTTTTGGTTTTGTCACATGCACATATTGACCATTGCGGTTTAATTCCGAAGCTGGTAGCAGATGGTTATACCGGTAAGATTTTTTGTACCCCGGCAACATTTGACCTAACTAAAATTCTGTTGCTCGATTCAGCACACATTCAAAAGCAGGATATTTTCTATCACAACAAAAAACGTGTGAAACGGGGTGAAAGTACGGTGCAGGCTTTATACACTGAAGAAGATGTAACACGCGCACTAGGTAATTTTGAATTAGTAGAATACAATACCGAAAGAGAGCTAATGCCCGGTGTAAGTTTTACTTACACAGATGCAGGACATATTATTGGAAGTGCAGCTATTCACTTGAAAATTACAGATTCAAAAAAAGAAACAAAAATTACTTTCAGTGGTGATGTTGGCCGATACAACGATGAACTGCTTCGTTCACCTGAAACCTTTCCTCAGGCAGATTACCTGATTTTAGAATCAACCTATGGCGATTCGCTGCACGAAGATGCCATGGTGAAAGATAAAAAGTTGTTAGATGTGATTATGGACACGTGTCTGAAAAAGCGTGGCAAGTTGGTAATTCCTGCTTTTAGTGTGGGCAGAACACAAGAATTAATTTATGCATTAAACCGGCTTGAAATTTCTAAAGCGTTGCCTGAGATAGATTTCTTCGTGGACTCGCCTCTTTCTGTTGAAGCTACAGCGGTGATGAAGAAACATCAAAGTGAACTCAACAAAAAGTTTCAGGAATACTTGAAGAGAGATAATGAACCCTTTGATTTTAAACGACTGCACTATATTCAGAATGTAGAGGAGTCGAAAGATCTAAACATGCGAAAAGAACCTTGTGTGATTATTTCTGCTTCGGGCATGGCTGATGCGGGCAGGGTGAAGCATCATATTAAAAATGTAATCAGTAACAGCCGCAATACCATCCTGATTGTGGGCTATTGCGAGCCAAGATCGTTGGGAGGTAAACTAATGCGTAACTACAGCGAGGTTACTCTGTTCGGTGAACCGTACGAAGTGCGTGCTGAAATACAGGTAATGAGGAGTATGAGTGCTCATGGCGATTACGAAGACTTATGTCAATTTCTGGCTTGCCAGAATCCGGATGCGGTTAAAAAAATGTTTTTAGTTCATGGCGAGTATGATGTGCAGCAAACATTCAGAAGTAAATTATTGCGGAAAGGGTTTACAGAGGTGGAAATTCCGGAAATGCACAAAACTTACTTTTTAAACTTATCTTGAAATCTAGTAAGGTGAATGTATCTTTAATCCGGACGGTTCTTGTGATTATCGCTCTAATAGGGTTCTACGCGGAGTTTACACATCAACGAAGCATTATTTTCTTCACCAAACCGTTGCTCCTTCCGTTGTTAGCCGGTTACTATTTTCTTTCTGCTAAAAACAAATGGAGTAAAGTTCACAAGCTAATGATGTTTGCTTTTTTGTTTTCCTGGTTTGGTGGTATTTCATTGATGTTCACTCCCGAAACAATCTCAGATACTGAATTGATGGGAATCCCAAAAAGCAGATATTTTTTTCTGGCAGGTCTGGGTTCGTTTTTCATAACACAGTTATTATTCATCAACTCGTTCCGTAGTTCTGTTAACACAAACAATTCTACACTCAGCAAGTTTGCTTATGCTCCTTTTGTTCTTTATTGGGTTGTCATACTTGTTATCATTTTACCCCCGTTGCACGCAAACATTGAAAAGAGTTCTGCTACAATACCTGTTATTTTTTATTCAGCAGTTTTAATCAGTATGGCTGCGGCTGCGTTGAGCCGGTATCACAAAACGAACAGTAAGAGTTTTGGGCTCACGTTTGTCGGGGCTTGTGTTTTTGTAATTTCTGATTCACTCATTGCAATAAATTTCTTGGCGCTTCCGCAACCAACTTACTATGCAGGGTTCAGCATTATTACCACATACATAACTGCCGAATTTTTAATTGCCGAAGGAATACTTCAGCATAACCGGCAGAACTGATTCTCAGAGATTTTTATTCTTGAAAACCCGAACCGTAGCAGCGAGCGGAAGAACAATCCAAACCAGCATAACGGCTATAGTGTAAATAATACCGAAATTGCTGCCAAAGAATTGTTTGTAAACGGCACCGGTGAAGCCCATCAACGCACTTATGTCGAGCTTCATTAAAACCATAATACGTGCTATATCTATAGGATTAAGCGATGCGAGTGCAATGACAGCTTTATCTAAGGGATAGTCGCTAAATGAAAAGAGAATTGCAAGTACTATAGCATCATAAATTACTGCAAAGTAAAACCACAACATGAGCGACAATCCAATGCCCTTCGCCTTATCGCGCATAACTACTGAAGCAAGAAATGCAATAGAGACAAATGACAGTGTAAGAACAACGCCCGACAACAGCAAAACAAACCCTGTAGAAGTTGCAGAGTACACTAACACAGGAACCCCTATGCCCAGCATAAACGCTGCTACCATAGAAACAGAAACACCAACAAACTCACCAAGCAAAATACTATTTCGAGATAAAGGTTGCGCTACGAGCATTTCAATAAACTCATAAGAGTTGTAAAAATAAGTGGTAGAAAAAATTATGCTGATAAGCGGCACTATAATCAGCACTACACTCAACAAACTCACAATACTTTTTGCACTATCAGCCTCAAAATAGAACAGCGAAAATGAAATAGCAAACAGAAAAAGTGTGTATGCAATCAACACACGACTTCTTAGTATATCGTAAATTATGTACTTGCTTATTTTAAGCATGGGCTTGTTGTATCATTACTTTTGCAATTGCTTTTCCTAGTTTGTCCTCGCCTGTTTCCTGTTTCAATTCAGCAATTGATTTATAGAAATTTATCCTTCCTTCGAACAGATACATGATTTTATCTGCCATCTCTTCTACTTCACTCATAATATGCGAAGTTATGATGACGAGTTTCCCTTCGCTTTTGGCTTTTATAACTTTTGCTTTCAGAATTTCAGATGCCAATGGATCAAGCCCAGCAGTAGGTTCATCGAGAATAAGCACCTTAGGGTTAAATAGAAATGCCAGCGCTGCGCTCACTTTCTGAGTTGTTCCTCCTGAAAGTGTTCGCATGGGTTTATCGAACATAGATGCAAGTTTGTAGTCGGTGATTAAATCTTCATCTAATTTTGAAACTGACTTTCTAATGTCTTTCATCATTGAAAACAGTTGTCCTATTTTCATATTCTCAGGATAATGGCCAATTTGCGGCATGTACCCAATGTGATGCCTGTATGAAAAATCTCGCTTAACATCTTTATCATCAAAATAAATGGTGCCTTTATCTGCCACCACCATACCCAAAATAGTTTTTATGAGCGTGGTTTTCCCTGATCCATTTGGGCCAATTACACTTACTACCTCACCCGCGTTGAATGATGTATCTACACCCTTCAGTACATGTAGTTTTCCAAAATGCTTTTCTATTTTTTCGGTGCGAATCATAAAATTATCTCGATCGTGGTTTCACAAGTTAACTCTTATTGAATCAAAACTTGTGTATTGTTTTTCCGAGCAAGTTTAGTTATCATTTTCATCATTGGCTTATCGTCAACAAAAGTTTCAGGAACTAAACTAGGAATGCTTTTTTCTGCGCGGTTCAAAAGTTCAATGGCAAAACTTCTCATGAGCATAACAGCGTATGGCATTTGCTCTACTAAAACCGAATACAAACTTACCGGGTGATACGGCACATCGCCTACCGCATCGCGGTTTAAATCGTATCCTTCGTATTTATCCCAGTAATTGTTTTCAAAAAGATTCTCTTTCAGTTCGCCATTGGTCGATGCATCGAAGGTATTGCCTGAAAAATTATTCCTTTTAAAGGTATCGAGGCGGCAGTTGGCCATTACTTTCATGGCATAGCCGTTGTTCAAAAAATCATTGTTTTCAAAACGCATGTTTGTACCGCCTTCCATGGTTAACCCAACGGTATTGTTTTTGAAAACATTTCCCAGAATTATTCCATTGTTCATGTCTTTAAGCAGAAGACCATAACTGGCATCGCCCCAGTTGTTTTCAAATCGGTTGTAGTACATGTGAACGCCCTTGCTATACATAACAGCCACTCCGGTTCCGTTATTGGTAAATGTGTTGTTGATATAGGTATCGTCATCGCTAAACATAAAGTGTAAACCATAACGGAAATTTTTTTCACAAAGATTGTTTTGAATATAGCAGTGTTTGGCAAACTCCAGATAAACACCATCGCGGTGGCCTTCTATATGATTACCTTCAATACTAACGCTGTCGCACTTCCACAGGTGAATTCCGTTACCCGTATCGCTTTTCCCATAGTTGGCTCCTTTACTCTTGCAGTTTTTAACTAAAACGTTTTTTGAGTCGCTAAGGTAAATACCGAAAAAGGTATTGTCGAATAAACAATCCTCAATGTTTACGTTACGAGACTTGAAGACGCGCAAACCGGAGTAATCTTTCATGCTACCGCGTTTGCTGTTGCGTATTTCTATGCCACAAATTTTTACATCGGTACTGTTTACAATGAGCACTTCGTCTTTCTGGTGCCCATCAAAAACCGGGAAGTTTTCACCTATGATTGTTAGTGGCTTTGCAATAGTTTCATTTACACAAATATAGGTTCCCTTTTTAACAAGGATACTGTCACCGGGATGTGCTTGTGAAATAGCTTCACGAAATGTTTGTGAGCCCGGCCAAAGAGTAACTAAACGAGCATTAGAAAAAAAAACGAGCAAACACAAAGAAGTAAAACACAAAAACTTTCGGCTACACATTAAAAACTCAGTTGCGTTACTTCACTCCATGTCAGCAAATTGCCACTAAGTTCCTTTTGAAACTTTTCGGCTTCTTCTTTCGTGCTAAATGCCGCAAGGCGCCCTCCCATAGGGCTTTTCACTTCGCCTCCTTGTAAAAAATATGCGGTAGTAGCGTCTATTAGTGTTTCTGGCATCGCATAGTTGATAATCAGAAATTTTTCTGCCGCAATTTTTCTCTCAGACTTCAAATAGTTGACCATGCACTCGCCCGAATCAAATTTCACTATTTTCCCCTTGTTGTTAGCGGCAGCCGCTCCAAACTTTCTGTCCATAATCGTCATTTTGCAAAGTTCACACAGATCTTTGCCGTAACTGATTGAAGGTGGCTCATTGCTACACGAAGCAAATAAACAACTAACTATAACAAGTAAGCTAAGCAAGGTGGGCTTTTCTTTTCTATTCATTTTTGTAAAACATTTCAAACATATAAAACGCCACTATAACTACAGCAGGGGCAATAATCAGCCAACCTCCTACATCAGGAAAAGAGCCCGCTAAGAAATTAAGAAGTTGTTTCCACCCGAACAAGGGTGGCTGGTACGACATTCCCGGAATTTTAATAGCAGCAGTGGGGTCAAGATTGTGTCCATAATCATATTCCCACTTCCAAAAATCATACATACCCCAACAACCGCTAACTACCAGAGCAGCCGTATAAATACCAAGCATAAATCTTTTGCCAATTAGTGCGGTTGCTATTCCTATGGCTACAAATGCCCATATTATCCATGGCATAATTTTAAACTCCGGAAAGTTTTCTTCTTTTATCAAGGCCATACCTATGTAGTGGTTAAGGCCATTTATCTTTTCTACATCGCCCCCTAACTTATGGCTCCATATTTCCATTTTTAATCCTTCGGGGTATTGCGGTGCTTCGAGTTGAATTTGCCAAACCGGAACAAAGTTTGCCGGAATCATGACAACCGCGCATACAAACACAATAATGCGCGTGTATAGTTTTAGCTTTTTCATTTCAATAAAATTAATGAGTAAGAATAATTGCTACTATAAGCAATTTATGTAGAGAAAAAAAGAGGGGAGCGTCCTGCTCCCCTCGTGTCAACAATTAACCTCTATTCACCTGTTGAGAACTTGAGCGGCACGTTGCTACCGGCAGGAGATACCCGAACATATCCGGACATTTCTTGGTGTAAAGCCGAACAGAAATCAGTGCAATATGTTGGGAAAACTCCAACCCGATCCGGAGTCCATTTCAACGTAGCTGTTTCTCCGGGTAATATGAGTAGCTCAGCATTGTTAGCTCCTTTTACTGCAAAGCCGTGAGGAACATCCCAGTCTTGCTCTAAATTTGTAACGTGGAAGTAAACAACATCACCAACTTTTACACCTTCAATGTTATCAGGTGTAAAGTGTGAACGAATAGCTGTGGCATAAACGTGCACTTCGTTTCCATTACGTACCACCTTTGCTTCTTTCTCATTTTTGGTAGCGTATTTGTGCTTGTTCTCGTCTAATTTAAAGAACTTAACTTCATGTTTTGTAACAATATCGGCCGGACAAGCTTGTGCATAGTGCGGCTCACCAATAGTTGGGAAGTCGAGTAGCAATTGCATTTTCGGCCCATCAATAGAATACAACTGCGCTGATTGAGTTAACTCCGGACCGGTAGGCAGATAACGGTCTTTTGTAATCTTGTTCAAAGCAATTACGTATTTGCCGTAAGGTTTAACGTTATCGCCCATTGGTACACATAAGTGGCCAATTGAATAGTAAGTAGGCACACGATCAAGCACTTGTTTTGTTTTTACATCCCACTTTACAATTTCAGATGATACGAAGAATGAAGTATAGCCATGACCTTCGTTGTCAAACTCTGTATGTAATGGTCCAAGGCCCGGTTTTTCAACTTCGCCATCTAATACAGATTCATACTTCAATACAGGCACACCGTCAAAATCTCCATCAAAACTTTTTGCTTCTATTGCTTTCTGCATTTTGCTGAAAGAGTAAACAGGAATAACAGCAGCTAGTTTGCCTGATGCAGCAATGTATTCGCCCGTAGGGTCAACATCGCAACCGTGTGGAGATTTAGGACATGGTAAGAAGTAGCAAACACCCGGAAGATCTTTTACATCCATCACAGTAACTTCTTTTACAAAGTTAGTTGAGGCGGAGTGTGTAGCTTCGTCATACACATTGTGCGCATAATTTGCCGCCCATTTTTGACCTTTGCCTTGTGCAAGGTACTCTTCTGCTTTTTTCCAGTTCACAGCCATAATAAAGTCTTTATCGCGCTGTGATGCATTTACTTCTAAAAGTGTATGTGCTTTTTCGCTGTTATAGCAAGTAAAGAAAACCCAACCGTGTGAAGCTGCTTTACCGGCACGAGACAAATCGTAGTCAACACCGGGAACCAACAACTGGAAGTTCAGTTTCATACGCCCGGTTGATGAATCAACTTTTACAAACGAAATGGTTCCTTTGAACTTGTCTTTGTATTCAGCAATTGCTGCATCACCATCTTTATCGTATGGTACTGAGAAACGAGAAGCCCCTACAACATACTCCGTATTTTGAGTAGTGAATGGCGATGCGTGGTTTCCTCCGCAGTTTGGCAACTCAATAATTTCACGAGTTTTAAATACTCCTAAATCTAAGCGTGCAATACGTGGCGTATTGTTAGCATTGATGAAGAGCCAACGGCCATCGTCTTGGCCATCAACACGAGATAACTGTGGATGGTGGCTATCGTCCCAAGGAGCAAAACCGTGAGAGGTCATTAACATTGGTTTTGTTTCTTCACTAAAGCCCCAGCCTGTTTCTGCATCTTGGCTAAACACAGGCACTTGTTTTAGCAGTCTTCCTGAGGGAAGGCCATATACACCTACTTGTCCGCTAAATCCTCCGGAAGCAAAAAGGTAGATCTCATCTTTTTTTCCGGGCGCTACGTAAACTTTCTTAGCTGCATCACCTGAAAGTCCGGAATCGGCTTTGGGTGGTTTACAACTAGATAATAATCCTGCTACTGAAAAGCCTACCGCAAGCAGTAAAAGGTTTTTAATTGTTATGGTTTTCATTGTTTATTTGGTTTAGATATATTTCTGTTTGTATGTTACTTTGCCGCTTGCTCTGCTCCGCTATCGTTACTTCTTAAATACTCAAGCAGTTTCTTTGCATCATCATCGCTTACATCTTGAAAAGTCATTTGTGTAAGGTGCTCGGCAAGAAGTTCTTTAGCCGTAGGGTCTTTTTGTGTCATTTCAACCGGGTTGGTTATCATGTTAAGAATCCATGCCGGTTGTCTGCGTGTTGTTACACCCTTTAAACCGGGGCCTACCACTTTTTGGTCAGTTGTTTTATGGCACGCAGAACATTTTGCTTCAAAAATTACCTTGCCTTGTTCAGCAAGTTTAGCGTCCATGGCAGCAAGTGTTATGTTTTTAAACTTTCCGATTCCTTGTCCGTCATCTTTCGGTGCACTTTCTACCATGCTTTGTGGAGTTTCTGTTGTTTCTTCTGTTTTCTGTTCGTTGCTACCGCAGCTGCTTGTAAATAATAATGTAGCTACTGCTGAGATTGTTAGGATTTTGTGATACATATACTTTTTTTTAGGGTTAATTATTGATTTTTTGTTTAGTAATAATTGCGAGGACAAAAGTGTGTACGCTGTGTTTATTAATAAATGAGTGCAGTCAATCAAATGTATGATTAAAGTCAATTCTAAGAACTTTTGCGATACTTTGGGAAACATTATAGCGCACAACTATTGTTGGTTACTTTAATGCTTTCTTCTAATAAAATTGCCTTAGGGAATAGAATGTTGTTCTCTAAGTGAATATGCTGATGTAAGTCATTTTGAAACTCCTGCAGCTTGGCATACAGCACACGATAAGTATTGCAAGCATAGCCAGGATGGGTAAAATTGTTAGTGAGTATTTCTATGTTCTTCATCAAGCTGCCCGCCAAATCGTGTTCGTTCTCCATCATACGAATAGGGTTTTTCACAGTACCGAAATGTGATGATGGAAAATCGGACAATTCACCTTTACTGTATTTTTCTAAATTTTTGATGTACGGGAAAAGCACCAACTCTTCTTTTTTCATGTGCATAGTAAGCTCAGCCACTACATCATCCCAAAGCTTAGCAATTTCTCTTGTTTCCGTGTTGTGATCACCGTGCACTCGAGCTACTTTTTGAGCAAACTCTGTAATTAAGTTCATGTTGTTGTTTACATAGGTGTGGTGTACATTTACAATATAATCTGCCAAGAATGCAAGCGCCCACTCATTAAAGTTGTGCTCATTGTCCTTAGGTGTTTCTTGTAATGCAAGAATTTCCTTTTCAAGACTCGCAGCATCAAGGTTTTTCTCAGAACAAATTTTTTCAATTGACTTTTTACCGCCACAACAAAAGTCAATGCCGTGCCTTTTAAAAATTTCGGCTGTTCGATAATCAGTAGCAACTATTTCAGCCACGGTAGTGTTTTTGATTACGTCTGTAGTCATTTTTCTAAATTTTATTCTGCAAAAATATCGAGTAGGTGACTTGCTGTTATATGAGTTTTCTCAGTGGTTGATTAAAACATCAAACTATGTTTTCGTACTGTGCTTCATATCCGTTATCAAACCTTCTTTTGATCATAGTCATGGTATTTCAGTTTCGGCATAACCTATTTTGCTCTGCATTAAAAAGACCCTACAGATGAGTAGATATATCTTATTCGCTCTGCTAATGTTTACGGCAAACATAGTGTTCACACAAACTAGCTTCGATGTAAGCATACAATTTTCTCCTCGTTTCGAACAGCGAAGAGGTTATCAAACCCTTCCACCTCCAGGTTCAAAATCTGCATTTCTAATTTCTGAACGTTCACGCTTAAATGTCGGTTTTCAATCTAAGCACGTTAAACTTTTCCTTGCTCTTCAGGACGTTAGAGTATGGGGCGATGTAGTGCAAACTGCAGATGTTAGTGGCTTTGGAATGCATGAAGGATGGGCAGAGATATTCATTAACGACAGCATTTCAGTTAAACTAGGTCGTCAGGAGATTGCTTACGATGATCACCGTTTACTCGGTAATCTTGATTGGGTTCAGCAGGCCCGCGCGCACGATGCTGCTGTATTTAAAGCCCGTTATCGTAATATGACAATACATTTAGGGGGAGCCTTTAACCAGGCAAGCGAAGGACTGTTTAGTACTTACTATGCGCTAAACAATTATAAAGCACTTACATTCCTTTGGTACAACCACCGCTTCATGGATGACAAGCTAAAAATTTCGTTCTACACTGTTGCCGATGGCTACAATGCTGACACAACGTTGCACAACCAAAAAGTTTATTTCCGTGGAACTACAGGGCCAATACTTACTACTTCATTTGATGGGTTTAAGACAACTACTTTCATCTTTGTTCAGTACGGGAAAAATACTTTCAACAAACAGATACTCGCTTACTTTGCGTCAGCTTGGTTTGAATACACCATAAGTAAAAAGGTAATGCTTGGAGTAGGTTATGATTTTCTATCTGGAAATGATGCTTCCAACACCACAGATAAACGAGATCACCGATTTCATACACTTTACCCCACCAATCATAAATTTTACGGGCACATGGATTACTTCCTCAATATTCCGAAGGACAGTAAAGGGGGAGGATTGCAGGACGCATATTTCAAAATTAATTACATGCCCTGCTCAACAGGAAAGGTTGGGTTAGACATTCACTATTTTTTATCGGCTGCCAAACTTCACGACCCCAACAATGCTGGCGAATATTTAAAACTTCCCTTAGGGCTGGAGTTGGATTTATACGGTTCCTATAAACCACTCCCATATTTGGAAATAAAGGGTGGTTACTCAACCATGCTCGCTGCTACTGAATCATTAGAAGCGTTGAATAAAATACCCGGAGGCAGCAAGAAAGAATTTGCGGGATGGGGATGGCTGCAAGTGAATGTAAACCCTACTGTGTTCAGGTGGGAGAAAAAGAATAATAACTAAATTTTTTATCCATAAACAATTACAAAATGAAACCAATTAAAAAAAACAGGCTACAGCTACTTGCTGCATTACTGCTAATAGCCGGTGTGTTGTTGTTGCATTCTTGCAACAACAGTCAAAACAATGCAGATAACACTGACCACCTGGCACCAAAGAAAACTGAAAAAATTGTGGGTGAAGAAGTGGCAAAACTTACTTCACCACCTATGGTTCCCCCTCCTATTACCCGCAGCAATTCAACCAAAGTTATAGTCAACCTCGAAATTATAGAGAAAGAAATGCGCATGGCTGATGGCGTAACCTATACCTTCTGGACATACGGAGGAACTGTACCCGGCAGTTTTATCCGCGTGCGCGAAGGGGACTTTGTAGAATTCCATCTAAAAAATCACCCCGACAATAAACTACCACACAACATTGATTTGCACTCAGTAACCGGGCAGGGCGGTGGAGCTGCGGCATCATTTACTGCGCCAGGTCACGAATCAGTTTTTTCTTTCACAGCAATAAATCCAGGGCTTTTTGTTTACCACTGCGCTACAGCACCGGTTGGTATGCACATTGCCAACGGTATGTATGGTTTAATTTTAGTTGAACCCAAAGTAGGAATGCCTCCGGTGGACAAAGAATTCTATGTTATGCAGGGAGACTTCTATACTA
Source organism: uncultured Chitinophaga sp. (assembly GCA_964615305.1). GTDB lineage: Bacteria > Bacteroidota > Bacteroidia > Chitinophagales > LD1 > Bog-950. The sequence goes on along the minus strand of CAZTNA010000021.1, from coordinate 33,428 downwards.
AAGGCTCGTATGGAGAAGCAGGGCTTCAGCCATTTGATATGGAGAAAGCTCTTACAGAAACACCCGACTATGTGCTGTTCAATGGTTCAGTAGGTGCGTTAACGGGCGACAATGCTCTAAAAGCAAAAGTTGGCGAAAAAGTTCGTTTGTATGTTGGTAATGGTGGCCCTAACTTGGTGTCCAGTTTCCATGTAATAGGCGAAATATTTGATAATGTTTGGCCGGAAGGAGGAACCACGATTAATCATCAAGTACAAACTACGCTTGTTCCTGCTGGTGGTTCTGCTATTACCGAGTTTCGAGTAGATGTTCCTGGAAATTATGTTCTTGTTGACCACTCTATCTTCCGCACGTTCAACAAAGGTAGCCTTGGCATTCTAAATGTAGCCGGTGAAGAAGATAAAGCTATTTACAGCGGCAAATTAGATGACCGTATTTATCAGCCGGAAGGTGGCGCTATTCAATCAATGCCAGACGATGCTAAACCCACCGAGCCGGTTGCTAAAACCAAAGAAGAAAGAATTGCAGCGGGTAAAAATATTTATGCAGCCAATTGTCAGGCCTGCCACCAGGCTGATGGCAAAGGAATTCCGAAGGCTTTCCCTCCATTGGCTAACTCCGACTTCTTAAATGCTAATCCGGCACGCGCATTAGGTATTGTATTAAATGGTTTAAGCGGAGAAATAACAGTGAACGGAGAAAAATACAACGGAGTAATGCCTAAGCAAACACTCAGCGATGAAGCTGCAGCAAATGTTGTTACCTACATTCTGAATAACTTTGGTAACAAGGGAGGCGAATTGAAGCCTGAGCAAGCCAAAGCAGCACGGAAATAATTACTGTAGGTATATGAAGAAATGGTTGGTTATATTGACAGCTATAATGAGTAACATATCGGCTTATACACAATACGCTGATAAAACCATGATGGCAACCATCAAGGGCGGCACGTATGTGCCGCTCTATTCTTTAGATACCGCAGCTACTATAATAAAACCATTTATGCTGGAGATATACCCGGTAACTAATCTCCAGTTTCAACAATTTTTAGATAAGCACAAGAGTTGGCAAAAAGAAAAAGTAAAGCAACTTTTTGCCGACTCTTCTTATCTGCGTCACTGGCAGGGAATGGCATCAATAGGTAAAGACTCTGCTAAACTTGCTAACTCTCCGGTAGTAAATGTGAGTTGGTATGCTGCGAAAGCTTATTGCGAATGTTATGGGAAACGACTACCCACAACAGCAGAATGGGAGTTTGCTGCCATGGCTAATCAAAAAAAAGCAAATGCTTCTGCCGACTCCGGGTTTTATCAACGAATTATTGATTGGTATGCCAAGCCATCGCACAACCGAGCAATTAAAAACATAGGCAGCACTTTCAAAAATTATTACGGAGTTTGGGACATGCACGGCTTAGTTTGGGAATGGGTTCAGGACTTTAACTCAGCAATTACGTCTGGCGAATCGCGCAGTGATTCGAGTTTAGATAAAGATTTGTTTTGTGGTGCCGGAGCTGTAAACGCAAAAAACTTAAAAAATTATGCTGCCTTTATGCGCTATGCCATGCGCTCTAGCTTAAAGGCAAAATATTCAGTAGGAAACTTAGGTTTTCGTTGTGCTAAAGACATAAATACACCTTAACAATATCTGTGGCTGTTATGAAAAACATTGCGTTTATTTTTCTATCAATCATGATGGCAAGTTCGTGCCAAACAAAAAAAGAGTTTAAGCTACCTGACGTGTTGCCCGAAACTTCAATATACAATCTTGATTCGGAATGGAAAACTCAAAATGGGGATGTGGTTCAACTAAAATATTTTGGTGGAAAAGTAAATGTGGCGGCCATGATATTTACTGCCTGCCGCTCAGCTTGCCCACGTATTACTGCTGACCTTCAACGTATAGATGAGGGCTTAAAAAGCAAATACAAAAATGATGTGAAATTTCTACTGATTTCGATGGACCCTGAAAGAGATACTCCGGAAAAACTGAAACAGTTTGCCATAGATCACAAATTAGATTTAAGTCGTTGGACTTTGCTAACTGGCAACAGTAACGATGTAATGGAAATAGCCAATGTGCTGGACGTACGTTTTAAATCCAGTAAAGAAAATGGCATTGATCATTCTAACATTATTCATGTGATTGACCCGGCAGGGGTGGTAGTTCATCAACAAATAGGTTTAGCCATTGAACCAGATGAAACGTTAAAAGCTATTGACAAGCTATATGAGTAGAACTCTACTTCAATTGACTATTAGTTGATTGAACAGGTTAACGTAACCATGTTTAACAGCTTCAGAAGAAAATTTTTCTTCGACAGTCTTTCTTCCGGTGGCACCCAACTTCTTTCTCAATTCTGCCGACTCAATAAGTAACGAAAGTTTAGTCATCCACTCCTTTTCATCATTAGCTAAAAAGCCGTTTTGCCCATCGGTAATAATTTCGCAGTTGGCACCTACGGCTTGCATGACAGCTGGAATACCTAACGACATGTATTGCAAACCTTTCATTCCGCATTTTCCTCGTGTCCATTCATTGTCAGGTAGCGGCATTACTCCAATATCGTATTCCGAAATTTCAGGCACTTCACGTTCTGGTCTAAAATCTGTACTGCATATATTCAATTCATTATTTACGTAGCCCGACAATCCGAATACTCTAAAATCAATCTGGCTCCCATATTTTTTCTTTAGGCATTGGTAAACAGGAATAATAGTTTCGAAATGCTTAATGGTTGTAACACTTCCACACCATCCAATAACAATGGGTGAGGTTGGCGATACTTTTCTTTCTCTTACACGATACTGTTTTAAATCGAGCGTAGAAGGAATAACATGTACTTGGCCATTGAACTGCCTGGCATATTCAGCTAAATGGCTGCTACCTGCTAATACCAAATCGGCCAGCACCATTATTTCATTTACTTTTTGTGGGCGCTTAAGCCATCCTAATGATTTGTTTCCGGCAGAAACATCAAAATTCCAAATAGCATCATCAAAATCGTAAACAATCTTTGCTCCTCTCCTTTTTAATAATCTTTCAAACATGGTGGTGCCTGTCATAAACGCCTCTCTGTAAATAAATACTACATCAAAGTTATGTACCCTTGCAACGTCTTTGCACCTTCGATATGCCCCTTTAATAAAAAGCAAAAGTTTATTGAAGTAATTGCCGTGTTTGTAAAAATTGGCATCCTCCTTTTCATTTATCAATAAAGGCGAATACTCCCATGAAAAGCCTGCATCTTCTAAAAATGGAATATACTGCTCACATCGAAAACGCTGCCCTCCTGAGCGATTGAACCTATGTTGTACAACATAAAGAATTCTTTTGCGGGAGTTATTACTCATAAAAAATTTACATGCTGCGGCTGCCAGTTTATATTTGCCAGTAAAGTATTTTGCCCATGAAAGCGGCACAAGGGCATACATTCTTTAAAATTTCCTATACGGGCGTGAACAGTATTTCTGGTTTCTGTATCGTTCCATATCTCTGAAAATGTTCTGGCGTTAATGTTCCCAACTGAAAATTTCTGATTGCCGCGCATGTGGCAGCAAATCCAAACATCACCGGTTGCGCCCACTACGCACGACACATAAACACCCGTACAGTACTTATAGTTACGTTGTGCTGCCTGTTTATTAAGATTACGATACTTTGCCGCTGATATAAACACCTTGAAAGCATCGGTTTCTAATGACTTAGCTTTAACATAGTCTTCTTCGTTCCATTGTATCTCATGTGTTTGGTCTCGTTCATCTTCATTCAAAAATGTCATAGGCCTAAACTGAATATAATCTGCTTCTAAAGGCTTGAACACCTCTACTGTTTTAGCCAGCATACCCGAACCAACCGTTTCTGTGAGTATTCCAATACCTATTGTGCACGTGGAGTTTCTCTTTTTCTTTTCCTCGGTCAGTGTTTTGATATTCCGACATACTCTTGCAAAACCATCAACTTGTTTAGATTTTATATAGGATTCTTTATCAAAAGCATCAACCGAAAAACGAACCCAGGTACAGGTTTCTAAGATAGCTTCTGAAGAAAAAGCCCTAAGCCCGTTTGTAATCAATGCTACATCCATTCCAAGTTCTTTTGCTAACCGTAACATTTTTTCTAAATACGGATACATAGTGGGCTCACCTCCGCCCGTAAAAGTAATAGACTTAGTACCCATAACGCTTAACTCGCGAATGGTGCGTTCAGCAATATCTGGTGTAAGAAACTCTTCACACTTTTTACGGTAATCTGCATTGGTGCAATAGGGGCAGTCAAGATTGCACACATTGGTAAGATCAAACTCAACTGATATGGGAGGCGGAGTTTGGCCGCTTTTCAAAATTTCGAGTGTGTTTAGATGCCAGAGTATTTTATCACCACTAAATGGTCCTGAAACATTATCGTTTGGTAAATGCAATGACATTCTTTATCCCTACTTTCCTTTGTAAACACAGCCTGATGTGGCGGTTTCTGCCAATTCAATTTTAGAAAGCATTGGTACCAGAGGTTTGATTCTACTCCATAACCAGATGGTAATGTTTTCTGCGGTAGGGTTTTCTAACCCTTTGATATTGTTCAATACAGCATGATCTACTTCTTCAACCAAAGGCGTAACTGCGTTTTTAATTTCATGAAAATCTACTACCCATCCGGTTTCGGGGTTCACATCTCCTTCTACAAAAACTTTAAATACATAAGAATGGCCGTGCATATTTCTACACTTGTGCGTTTCAGAAACATTTGGCAGATAATGTGCCGCCTCAAAGCGAAATGTTTTATAAATCTCCATTCGTAAATACTTTAAATAATTGCTAACCGAAAATTAAGCCCTACAAACACCATGGCTACAGCTACTGATGTAACAGCTACAATATGCCACCCTAATACACGAAGATTGCTTTGACTTAGTTTTGGAATAATAAAGAACCGGGCATGAATTGCCAATGAAAATGTTAGGCCGAGCAAAATAAGTTTTATGCCAAGGTGTGTATGAACACGGTCTTGAAAACTAAACCATTCAGAAACCGGAGAATAAAAAACTGCCATCATAAGCCCGGTAGCTACCTGAACTAATAACGCGGGTATTCCTACTCTTTCGTAGTGAGTTTCATATTGCCGAACCATCTCGGGATCGTTTTTTTTTAGTGCCTTGGGTAACACAGAAATTGCCAGCACTAAATGCCCACCAACCCAAACACAAGCACCTAACACATGCAACAATATCAGGTATTTCATGCCCATAAGGTTACTTCAATTTTTCAAATTTAGCTTGAAAAAAACGCAAATACTTTGGTTCGTAATACATTTTTAACCCCTTAATATTTTTCCTCTTTCTGAAAACATTATAAGTTGACTCGGCAATTACATCCATATGTGCCTGCGTATAAACTCTGCGAGGTATGGTAAACCGTACTAACTCCAGTTTAGGATAATAGTTTTCTCCATTAGGCTTTCTTCCGGCCGAAACAATACCACGTTCCATAGTTCGCACGCCTGAATCGAGATAAATTTCAGCAGCCAATGTTTGAGCCGGAAATTCATCTTGTGAAAGATGAGGTAAAAACTGCTTGGCATCAACAAAAATGCCATGACCACCAATTGGTTTCACAATAGGAATACCAAACTCCATCATTTTGTGCCCGAGATACTCTATTTGCCCCACGCGCGCTCGAATATGGTTATCGTTCACGCTCTCTTCAATACCAATTGCCATTGCCTCCATATCTCTACCGGCTAAGCCACCATAAGTATGTAAGCCTTCATATACCACCACCAAATTTCTGGCTTCTTCAAATACATCCCAATCATTAATAGCCAGAAAACCACCAATATTTACCAATGCATCTTTCTTTGCACTCATGGTGGCTCCATCGGTATAAGAACAAATTTCAAATACTATTTCGCGAATACTTTTCTTCTCGTACCCTTTTTCGCGTTGCTGAATGAAATAGGCATTTTCAGCAACACGAGTCATGTCATGAATCACTTTAATACCGTGTTTCTTTGTAAATGCTCGAACCTCTTTCAGGTTTTTCATACTAATAGGCTGGCCACCCGCCATGTTTACGTTGGTGGCAATACACACATAAGGAATTCGCTTGGCTCCATACTTTTTAACCAACGTATCTAACTTCTGAATATCTACGTTTCCTTTAAACGGAAACTCGCTGGTTGAGTCGTGTGCTTCATCAACAATTACATCGGCAAAGGTGCCACCGGCTAACTCTTGGTGAAGGCGGGTGGTGGTAAAATACATATTACCGGGAATTATATCCCCCTTTTTAATCAATATTTTAGAAAGAATGTTCTCCGCTCCTCTCCCTTGGTGGGTAGGAATTATGTACTTATAGCCATAATATTTCTGAATGGATTTTTCGAGGCGAAAAAAGTTTCTGCTTCCGGCATAGGCTTCATCGCCCATCATCATACCAGCCCATTGTCGGTCGCTCATAGCTGAAGTGCCGCTGTCTGTCAACAGATCAATGTAAACATCTTCTGACTTTAAAAGAAATGTATTGTAGCCTGCTTCTTTAATGGCTTTTAATCGTTGTGGTCGCGAAGTCATCTTCAGCAGCTCCACCATTTTCATTTTGTAGGGTTCGGCCCATGAATGTTTAACTGGTAATTTCATATTGTTCATTTAAGTAAGTGTAATTGTCCGTCAGCAAACGAAATAATTGTGCCATCGGTAGCGCTTAATGCCACGCTTTTCAGCACTAAAGTTTTATCAGCGAAAGCCGTTTCTGACAACTGTATGTTTACCACCGAATCTGTTGTGGCTATTTCGCTGTAAACGAAAATTGAAATATCTTGTCGTAAACCACGTGGGGCAAATTCTTTTTCAAAAAGCTTATTGTTGTTACTTCCCGTTACAATTATTTTAATTGGGCTTCTTCGTTTTACAACCGGCTTTAGCGACTGCATTTGTCGCTGTTGATTGCCAGATGCCTCATGAAATTCAGTGGGTGACGAAATGTATTTAAAGTTCAGCACCAGTAAATTCTCGTTTTTGTTGAAGAATGAAACATTGGTGCTGCTTAACAATGGCACTGCTAAAAAGAATGCACAAAATATGAGAACTGCTACAAGGTGATTTGGCTTAAAATAATCCAGAATTTTCAATTTCGCTTTTTCTGCATCTGTATTGTTAGCAGGCAGAGAGGAAACAAAATCTTTTACTGCACTTTCGGAATAATGGTTGGTTGTAATTAGCTGAACTCTGTTTAGAGAAAGTTTTTTTGAAAAAGCCGGTGGGCGTTCTCTGTTAAGTCTTTTTATTGCCAGGTTTCTTCCTAAGCGGTAATAGCAGTCTTCGCAGCCTAGCAGTAAAACACCTTCCGACTTTTCATCCAGCATTTGTCCAACATCTTTCATGTGCAAATCGCCCAGGCAGGTTACCTTCTGTTTGTCGCATGTAATTCCATCGGGTATTTTAACCTCTGCAAATTGTGAACACGAAACCACAGTCAACTTTTTCTTGTTGTTAAGATTCATGATATTAAAATCGGGAAGTCCTGGCATTGCAATAGCCCGGTCTTTACAAGAAGCCACACAAATACCACAACTAATGCACTTTTCCGCATCTAGTATTGCTTTGCGTTTCCCGTCTCGAATTAACATGTCAATAGCTCCGTAAGGACAATCTTCTGAACAACGATTACACCCATCGCACTTTTCAAGGTCAATAGTGGCAGGTTCTGCTTTCTTTTCTCTAAAAATAAATGGTACCAGGGCAAAGCAAACTCCCGACACTATCATGGCCGCCCAATTCATCGGTACAGACATTACTTTCATCAGCGAATAGCCAAAGAGGTAATACCAGTCAAAGGTAGTGTTGTAAGGAATAAAACGCTCTTGTGCTGAAGGGTCGCTTTTAACAGGAAACACAAAGCAAATAAGTAACAATGCAATGCCGCTGTAAATCCATATAGGACGTGGCGAAAAAACCTTGGGTTTAGCAATGCGCATAACGTGCAGCCAAAGCACAATAACCAGAAATATGGAGAAGAAGATATGTCCAAAAAGAGAAACCTTAAAGAAACCGCCTATGTAATCAATGTTATTTGATATGAAGGAGCCGGCAATTGATGGATCGAAAATAGGAAGTGCAGTAAAGAACTTAGCAGTAAGATAGCCCACCAGTTTGCCTTTCTCGTCCCATACCAAAATAAAGCCCGTTACGCCAATTACTAAAACTATAATCAGCGAAACAATGCCGCTTACCCATGAAAGAATACGCTTGTACTTTCCGGTAATAAGTGTTTGCAGAAAGTGAAGAGCAATAAAAACCACCAACAAATCGCTACTATAGCGGTGCATGCTTCTGATGGCAGCATTAAACCAATTAGAAGAAATACTCTCTACAGACTCGTATGCATTAGCGGGGTTTACATCGTAAAAAAAAAACAGATACACTCCTGACACACAAGCTACAATAAACATCAGTATAGCTATATCGCCCAAATGGTAAAGCGGATTTAGCCGAGAGGAATAAACTTTACTGAAAATACCTGCCGAGCGCTGAAATAACCAGTGATTGTTTTTAATTCTCATCAGATTGTTGTCTCATCTTCTTTATTGGCATACAAACTTCGAATAAGAATAATACCCATAACGGTGATTATTGTCAGTCCTGCAAAAGTTTGCGAAATAAATCGCCAGTCAACCTGGTATGACTTTGTAGCCGGATTAAAAGAAAAACAACGCACATAAAGAGTTTTAAAAAAATTGTTGATTGATGTTTTCTCTACTTGAGCTTCCATAATAGCCAGTTCTAAATCATCAGGCTTGGGTTCTACTCCATAAATGTATCGTGAAATTCTTCCGCTTGGCGTAACTACAACCACCACATTAGGGTGACCATACTCTTTTGTTTTCTCATCATAATCTACACCATAATCTATAGACTTCAGCAAGGCATAAATTTCATCGCCACCGGCTGTAGCTGTTAACCAGTTAATGCCATCCATCTTCCAACGTTTTTCGAACGATTTCAAATCAGCAGGTGTATCAGTTGAATCAAATGAAAATGTAAGCACCGAAAAATCTTTACCGAGTGTTCCAAGTTTCTCGATACTATTTTTTAGTCCGCTGCTTATGAGAGAGCATGCCATTGGGCACCGTGTGTAAACCGGAGATAGCACTAGAGGCTTGCCGTTGAGTTTATCATAGAGATGCAAACTGTTTCCGTTTGCATCTCGTATGACAATGTTTTTCACTTCTCGTGAAGTAAACCTTGCCTCATCGGGCAACTCGAACGATGTAAGCGTTATAAACAAACAAAGCAACACCAGACAGCCTGTTCGGCCATACATTTTACTCATAACACACAACTTTTAAGCAACTTTTACTTCACCCACCAGGTAGCAGCCAGCCATTTCCAGTTGATAAAGAACAACACCGCAAATGTTGCAAGGAAAAGCAACGTAAGCACCAGTGTTCCCGGGGCTTCAAACCCCTTATGTTCTTTAGCTGGCGGAGCCAATGCAGAAATTGGTATTTGCATATCTTGCGGACCATTAACTTTGGGACCGAAAAACACAGATACAACAACTTGCAGTACCCAAATCAAGGCAGCTATAAAGGCAAGTGTTCCACCCAACATCATCAGCGTCCAGAAGAAATCTACTGATGGGTTAAATGTATGCGTAAAAGGACCACCGCTAAACGATGAATCCCAGTGTCTGCGCGGAACACCTAACTGCCCTAAAGCAATCATAGAAACCGATAGTATGGCAATGCCAAAAAAGAACAGCCATGGCTGTATTTGAGCTAATTTAAACGCCACAATTTTTCTACGGAAAATAAGCGGTATAAGGTAGTAGGTAATACCCATAAATGTAAGTGTAGTACCTATAACTACGGTTCCTTTAAAGTGCCCAGGAATTGCAATTGTGTTGTGAACAATTATGTTGGTTTGCTCCATTCCGAATATTACTCCGGTGGTTCCTCCAATAAAACCAAAACCTATACACGCTAAAACAGCTGAAGTAAATGCCGGGTTAGACCAAGGCGCTTTCGCGAGCCACTCAAATAAGCCTTTGTTGTAGCCCCATCTGCGCTGTGCCGATTCCATTGAGCTGGGAACGGCAAATGCGTGAATCATGGATGCCAAAACTGCTAAGTACATAGCGTAGGAAGTATTCCATACTTTCCATGCCGAACTGGTAGCGGGATCAGTAAGTAAGTGGTGAGCTGAGGCAAGACAGATAAATAAAACGTAAAGGAAAAATGCAGTTCTAGATACTCTTTCGTTAATAGAAGACCCGCCCAGCGCAAGGAAAGTTGTTAAGTACCAAATACTCACCATAGCTGAAACGTTAATCTGTTGAGAAGAGTGCCCTAAGCCCCACCAAATTAACTTATACACCGCAGGGTCCATTGACTCAATTAAACCCAGCGACCATAGAAAAGTTGGAATGTAAATAATAGCTCCGGTGGCCAACGTAACTACGGCAATGATAGCTGCTACTACCAAACCATATGTAAACAGCGGAAGCGTTTCGCCTACATTTTTTTCTCGCTTAGCATTAACCACATTGGCAAAAAATAAACATACCCCCAATAGTGCACCAACCGCATAGAGTATGATGCCGAGGTAATACAGCGGGTGCGCTTTTAATGGAACATAGGATGTTAAGGTAACATCTGCTTTACCCATCATTATCATAGCGTTTGACATCAAAAACCCACCTACCATCATAATAAACGACACCCAACCCAAGACCGGAGAGCAAAATCGTTGATTCAACACAACTGTAGATCCGAAATACAATCCGGCAATTTCAAAAAACACAATCCAAAAAATGAGTGCATTTAATCCGTGAAAAGTAATTAGCCGGTAATACCACTCGGCATCAAGTAAGTGTACCGGTTGATACCGCGTAAACACAAGTAGTATAGCAGCAATGATGGCAAGCAACAGTGAAACCACTGCCATAACTGCGTTAAGCCTGATAAACTTCTCTGCTTTCAGGTCAACCTTAAATCCGGTTATATCGCATGTTCTAAACATAATTTATAGTTTATTGTAGTGATTTAATGTAAGCAGTTACCTGCTTTATTTCGTTAGTTGTAAGATTCATTTGAGCCATTGCAGTTTTCTCAAATCCCACAACAATTTCTTTCTGTGGTTCGGCAATAGAAGACGCAATGTACTCATCGTTCACCTCTACTACTTTCTCTACAGAGCCCTCTTTTACTTTTACCTTGGTGCCATACAATCCATTAAAAGCAGGTCCTATTTGTGTGCTACCATCTGTTTTATGGCAGGCATTGCATCCTTTTAAATTGTAAACATTCTCGCCTGCCTTTACCATCTGTTCGTTGCTCCATCCTGATATGTCTTCCTCCGCAGCTTCAGTAGAGCCCCCGGCAGGTTTTGCACTTAGTTTATCATAGCCATACTTAGCTAAATCAGCATCGCTTTCAATAACCACAATTTTTCCAATCATGGCATGGTGCCCTATACCGCAATATTCATTACATATTATTTTGCACTCACCTGCAGCTGTTGGTTTAAACTTTAAAACATAATCGTAGCTAGGGTAAACCTGAAAGTTCATGTTAGACGGCTGAAGAGAAAAGCCATGCAACAAATCTTTTGAAGAGATGTGTAAGTTATACCACTCATCTTTCTTGAGAATAAGTGCCGGTGACCACCGCCACATTTGTGCCATTAGTACTACATCGCTGCCCGGTTCCGGTTTTACTACAGGTATTCCGTTATCCATACCTATCATATTTTTCTTGACGTAGGCATCGTGCAGGTTTGAAAATTCGGTGGGGTTAGTTTTGTAGGTGGTGTTTGATGGGTTTTGATGGCCTAACACGTGCCACATTACCATCCATATAAAAAGAAAAACACAAACTACAAACGATATGATGATCCACATTCGTTCGTCTTTTGATACTTTCTTATGAAACCATCCTTCTGAAGGTGCTATTAAACTCATAGAAATAGTTTTAGTGGGTTATTTAAGAATTGCCTGCTTTACTTCCTCTGGAATATTGGGGACTGTGGCAATCTCCATTACACCCCAAATAAGGTAGAAGATTGCATAAATGGTTACTCCCAAAAAAAGCAACAACATGATATCGTCCATTACCACTTGTAGGAATGGAGCCGGTTTAGGTACATCTTCGTTCATAGCATTGGTTTTATGTTAATTAATTGAAACGAAGATGACGGATAGCAGCCTTACATTAGCTGATGGTACTCAATTCATAACATGAAAACGGTCAAAATAAAATGTACGATTTCGTACTTACACGTAGTGTTGTGTAGGATTAGCATAGCTAACTAAAGCTAAGCCAGTGCCCGCAGTTTTTCGTAATTCAGAACTTGAAGAGTTTTGCCTCGGGTTTTAATAATACCTTCCTTACTTAGTTCTGACATAACTTTCGAAACCTGTTCCTTGGTGGTGCCCGACATATCTGAAATATCCTGTCGGCTGAGAGCAATTTGTGCTGCCAAATTACACTTATCAAGACCGTAAGCTAAAGCAATTTGCACCAAGGTTTCCGCAATTTTTTCGCGCACCGTCATTTGCAGTAAACGCACGGCATGTTCATTAATATACTTTAACTCAAGTTTTACTGTTTCTAACATTTCATGCTGTATGGGCAGGCACATGTCAACACAATGATCTAAATGTTTGGTTTCAATAAAACATACACGAGTAGGAACAATGGCTGTAACAGCAGCAGGCTGTTTACCATCTTTATCGGCCGTGTGGCCAACAATACTTCCTGTTTTTGCTAACCTGAGAATAAACTGCCGGCCTTTATGTCCTTTTATATGAATTTTTACAATTCCATCAGCTATAACGTAAACACCGTCTGTTTTAGATCCTTCATGAAACAACACTTGGTTAGGCATAAAGGTCATGTAGTACTTTTCTTTGTCTAATATGCGCAGGGCATCATCGTTACAATTTTTAAGAATAGTACAATTGATAATGTCGCAATTAAAGCAACTTTTTTTAGCTGGTTTCATACTGAGGTTTTTTAGCTTGAGAAAAGTATGATGTTAGGGGGGTAAACTGAGAACAAAACACAACCAAAAGCCCTCCGAGCATGGCTATAGTAAACACAAGCATCCATGTATGAAATGCTGAAAATGGTTGCAACTGCAGCCATGAACTCCAAGCCTGAGCTACTAAAACAAGTTCTGAAGCTACAAAGGCAAAAGTAAACACAAATACACCTATTGATACTCCATAACTAAGGCGTAGTAATCTTGCCTTTATAAAAATCGAAAGAAGAGCAAAGCTGATGAATCCGATAAGTGTTAAATGCAGATAAGCGACTATGAAGTTTCGATATGTGTAAGCTGCTTGTGCTAATGATGGAAAGGCGCTAAGAAATTGCAAACCAATTTTAACCATGTAAGAAAAGAGTGATAAAAGGCCTAGCATCACAACTAGCTTATTCCCTTCATACAATCGAAAAACACTACCTCGGATATTTATAAGCAACTGTATAAATAAAACTGATGCTACAATCTGAAGAGCGGCACCAACACCACCAATAAAGTTAAATACTAACCCGGGTTTCGACCAAAGCACGGAAAGGAAATATGTAAGTAAACAACTTACTATCATCAACATGCGAATTTGCTTCACTCGAGTAACAGAAAACTGAATGTTTTCAGTCTCAAATTGACGAACTATCAAAGCAAACACAGCAAATGTCAACCATCCGTTGTATTGAAAATGCAAGTAGAAATAAATAGCATCATAGTACCATGCTGAGTGCTTAAGACTTGTTACCATCATGGGGCCAACAGCGTAAGGCCCTAACGATGACAACACCAAAAACACTAGAGAAGTCTTTATCCAAAGCACAGACTCTGTTGGTGTTTTTAAATCTTTCCACACTTGGTAGGTAAACCAGTAGGTAGAAAATACATACACCTGGCTTAGGGCAATGCTTAGAAAAAAATACCCTTTATAAGTAAAGGAAAACAACATACCGAAACATCCAATCTGCGACAGAAGAAATATCTTAAGATAAGTTGTTTTCTTAGCCTTCAAATCAGGAACAAAGAAGAAAGCTACTGCTAAAAAAAAGGCTGTAAACATCCACCCCCCTAATGCAAAATGCGAATGGGCATTTAATAGAAAATTGTAATTAACCGGTATAACATTTTGCCAAAGCTTTAACCGGAGCAACAACCCAAAAAAAGCTACTATCACAAAGTTTAGCAGTGCAACTCTAAATACTTTATTTATCAGCTCTCTCAAGTGAAAACCTTTTAGTTTATTCTATAGCTAATCTTTCGAACCGTGCTGTAAAATGACGCAGAAAAGGCGGCTCATACGTAATTCTCAATCCTGTGGACAAATGTTTATTCTCTATAATATCATCAAAAACATCGAGCACGTAATCAATATGGCTTTGCGTATAAACCCTGCGGGGTATTGCTAAACGAACTAACTCACTCTTTGGGGCTATGTGATTACCGTTCTCGTCATACTTTCCAAACATCACTGATCCAACTTCAACTGCACGTATTCCTCCCTGTTCATACAGGTCACAAACAAGCGCTTGCCCCGGAAACTGATGAACAGGTATATGACTGTAGAATTTCTTAGCGTCAATATAAATAGCGTGCCCCCCAAAAGGTTTTACTAAAGGCACACCTTTTTCTTGCAGATGTTTACCGAGATACTCAGTGCTTTTGATTCTATAATGCAGGTAATCAGGGTCAAAAACTTCTTTCAAACCTACTGTCATGGCTTCCATATCTCTGCCACTCAAACCTCCATAGGTTGCAAAGCCTTCCGAAATGATTAAGAGATTTGTACACTTTTCGGCAAGTTTTTTATCACGAAGCACTAACAATCCGCCCATGTTTACAAGTGCATCTTTTTTAGCACTCATAATAAACGCATCGGCCATAGAGAACATTTCCTGCGCAATTTGGCGGTATGTATAGTTGGCATACTTAGTGTCACGGTGTTTAATGAAGTAAGAATTTTCAGCAATTCGACAGCCATCTAACACAAACAAAATTCCAAACTCACTGCATAGTTCACGTACCTGTTTTGCGTTTTCCATACTTACCGGTTGCCCACCCGATGAGTTATTGGTAACAGTGAGTATTAATGCAGCTATGTGCTCCTTTCCCTTTTCTAAAATTACCTTCCGAACCTGTTCAATATCCATGTTGCCCTTAAATGGCAAATCCAATTCAGGATTCAAACATTCTTCGCTCATACAATCCATAGCGGCAGCTCCGGTAAACTCAATGTTGGCCCGTGTAGTATCAAAATGTGTATTACTTAAAAAAACCTTGCCGCTACCTCCCAACAAGCCATATAAAATTCTTTCAGCTGCACGACCCTGGTGCGTAGGCAGCACGTAATCCATACCTGTTAATTCTTTTACTTCTGCTTCTAATCTCTGCCAACTCTGCGCACCAGCATAACTTTCATCACCCATCATCATAGCACTCCATTGGTGGTCGCTCATTGCTCCGGTGCCGCTATCGGTGAGTAAATCAATGTACACGTCTTCGCTGTGAAGCAAAAAAGGGTTATACCCTACGGAGCACAAAGTATTTTTACGATAATCGGCAGACGTCATACGGAGCGGTTCTACCATTTTTATGCGAAACGGCTCTGCCAGTGTTCTTTGTTTTTTCATAACTACTGATTCATATATATGAAAGACGAATCAATATCAGCCAAAATGGAATTGATGTTACTTACTGCATTCTTCGACTTTTCCATGTTATCACCTTGCAAAGTTTCAACCTCTCCCTTTATCTTATCCAGCTTTTTGCAAAGTAATGATTTCGTGTTCTCATCTAATTGGCAATAGGTGGTAATACGATCAACGTGCATTTGCATAAGGTCTCCAAACTCCTGATATGCTTTTAGGTTTTCAAATTTTTTCCGGTTGAGCAGCGTGAAGTTTTCTACAGTATAGTGTAACCCTTTCAGTTCTTGTGAAGTTGCAAGGTCAGTAGTCCACTTTCCGGCTTGCTTTTCTGAGGTAAAGTTTTCTTCGCTTTGCTCTGTATTACCTGCTGATTCTGAAGCCGAGTTATTACATGCAGTTGAAATTATTGCGGCTACGCAAATAATCACCCATAGTCTTATTGCTCTGATTTTAGAAAATTGCTGTTTCATAAAAATTTGTGTTAAGCGTTTTAGTTTTTGGGCAAAGTACTTTTTTCAACGGAATATCATCTCGATAATGACACCCACGGCTTTTATCTCTAGCCAATGCGGCTTTTACAATCATTAATGAGGTTTCAATCATGTTAAGCAGTTCTAAACTTGCTTTCGAAATTCCCGCTAATGCCACTTCAGACTTTAACTCTACATGCATGTTACTTAGTTCTGCAATACAGGATTTTAGTCCTGATTCATTTCTTATTATACCTGCATATTTCCACATCAGGTTTTGCAGAATAATCTTTTTCCGGTCATTGATACATGTACTTGATAACTTAAGATGGCTTTCTTTTGCTGCAACATTTACAGTAGAAGTCAAATTGCTTAGTCTAGCTCTGGTACTAGTTGCTGCGCGATCGGCAAAGACAACACCTTCGAGCAGAGAATTGCTCGCTAATCTGTTAGCCCCATGAACACCGGTACACGAAACCTCTCCACAAGCATAAAGATTCGTTACTGTTGTGCTTCCATTTAAGTCGGTAACAACACCACCACACATATAATGTGCGGCAGGTATAACGGGTATCATTTGAGTTAAAATATCAATCCCAACTTGTTTGCAATATGCAGAAATGTTGGGGAAGTGCCTGATTAGCTCATCATCTCTGATTTGTGTTGCGTCCAAATACACACATGGCTCATTAGTTTTATTCATTTCACTTACAATGGCTCTAGACACTACGTCACGCGGTGCAAGTGATTTCATTGAGTGGTAACCTGCCATAAACTCTTCTCCACTCTTCGTTTTAAGTTCAGCACCAAACCCTCTTAGCGCTTCCGTAATTAAAAACGTATCACCTCCCGGAGCATAAAGAGTAGTTGGATGAAACTGCACAAATTCCATGTTGCTTAACTTTGCTCCTGCACGATATGCCATGGCAAATCCATCGCCTGTAGCAATTTCGGGATTAGTGTTTACACTGTAAACCTCACCAGCTCCTCCTGTAGCCAGCATGGTAACATATGCTTGAATGGTAACAAGATGGTTGTTGCTGTCAAGTGCCAAAATGCCATAACAAGTGTTATCGGCAACTACCAGATCAGTAGCAAAACAGTTTTCAATAACCGTAATGTTAGGGTGTTTCAAAACTACGTCAGACAAACTTGTTTCTATCTCTCGGCCGGTAGTATCGGCTGTGTGAACTATACGATTATGAGAATGGCCCCCTTCGCGGTGCAAATCAAAATTACCGTTTGTTGTTTTATCAAAAGTTACTTGAAGTTTTTCAAGATTGAGTATTGCTTGTTTTGCATTACCGGCTATTGTTTTTACTGCTTCTGCATTGCATAATCCATCACCTGCAAGCAATGTGTCGCGAACATGATTTTCAATTGAATCGTTACTATCCATTACCGCTGCAATACCACCTTGTGCAAACATGGTATTCGACTCGCCTATTTTGCCTTTTGTTACAACAATAACTTTAGCAAACTGTGCACACGTAGCTGCATAATACAAACCGGCAATGCCACTACCAATTACCAGCACTTGTGTTGTTTCTGTTTTCATGAAAAGTCTAACATTCTTTTTATAGGAAGGTAAGCGCGATTCAAAATTTCTTGATCTAGTATGATCTCATACTTACTCTCACTCTTAGTTCCAATAGATTCTATTGTAGCCAGCGTATTGGCTACTGAAATTTTCTTCATGTACGGGCACTTGATACACGGTGTTATAAACTCCCTGTCCGGATACATACCACGCAGTGTTGCACCTAAGTCACACTCTGATGCAAGCACAAATTTTTTTGATTCACTTTGCCCTACATACTTCAGAATATCATTCGTGCTTCCTAAAACACCTTTGTGGTTTTGTAAAGATTGCTCTACTGTTTCTTTGGGAACTTCCCAATGCAATAGCACTTCGGCTTCCGGATACATGGTTTGCATACCTGACAATGATGCATTGGTAAACTGTTCGTGTACTTCGCACTTCCCGTGCCATAAAATTATTTTCTTACCGGTTTCTCTTTCAATTTTGCTTTGTAGGTTTTGCCCCATATAAACATCCGGAATAAAAATCAATGTTTCGCTCTCAAACGACTTGGCAATAGCCAGTGCATTTCGCGAGGTGCAACAGATATCGCACTCAGCTTTTGTTTCTGCAAACGTATTTACGTAAGCAATTACCGGCACACCGGGATATCGTTTTTTCAATTGGCGTACATCCTCGGCTGTAATGCTTGAAGCAAGTGAACAACCGGCTTCTTTATCGGGAATAAAAACTTGCTTAGCCGGGCTTAAAATTTTAGCTGTTTCGGCCATAAAACTTACACCGCAAAATACAATGTTCTTTGCCTTAACTTTAGTAGCCTCAACGCTCAGCCCTAGTGAGTCGCCAATAAAATCTGCAACACCGCCATCTTTTTCTAAAACCTGCAATTCGGGCGGCATGTAATAGTGTGCTAGAATAACAGCGTCTTTTTCTTTTTTAAGCTTTCTAATTTGAGCAAACACAGTTTCCATAATTCCCTTGCTGTTTAATAGGGGCAATTGTCCTCGATTTTAGAAGGTGTGTTTATGACAAAAAGAAGCATATCAGATGAGTTTTATCATTCTGTTAAAAATATCTACCGGCTAGGTTTGCTCCATCAAAAAATTAAAAAAAACTATGAAAAAGTTAATCCTCGTGCTGCTAGTTGCCGCAGTTTTTACATCATGCAACAACAATGAAAACACAGAACAAAGTTCAACAACATCTGAAGAAACATCTGCCGGTGCAGGCCAAAGCGGTGTGCAAGACGACATGTCTCAAAAAGATGTGGTAAAAGTAGCGGTTGGCTCAAAAGATCATACCACATTGGTGGCTGCATTAAAAGCAGCTGAGTATGTCGATGTGCTATCAAATGCCGGTCCTTTTACAGTTTTTGCTCCAACAAATGATGCCTTCGGAAAACTTCCTGCTGGCACGGTAGATGAACTAGTTAAACCTGAAAAGAAAAACGACTTGCGGAATATTCTTGAATACCACGTAACTACTTCAGCACTTAAAGAAGAATGGTTGAAGGATGGCATGAACATAGGAATGGTAAATGGTGGAAGCGTAAAAATTTCTAAAAGTGCTGATGGAAAAATTAAAGTAAATGACGCTAACGTACTGGCAGCAGTTCCGGCTTCTAACGGAATGGTGTATGTAGTGGACGGGGTGTTGCTTCCTCCGGCAAAGTAAATGTTCGGTTATTTTAGTAGAAAAAGTTCCGGCAACGGAACTTTTTTTATGTAAAAACAATGGCTTGCTTATGTTTGAAAGGCAGATGAATAAAAACTTTAGTGATGATGCCATGATGGCATCACTTTTTGCGAACGCAACCGAAGGAATAATACTCACAAATCGTTCGGGTGAAATAGTTTTGATTAACCCGTGTGGCGAACAAATGTTTGGTTTTACCAAGGATGAAATGCTTGGACAAAAAATTGAAATGCTAATGCCCGACAGCGCCCGTTCTAAACATGTGGAACACCGCAAAGACTTTCACAAAAACCCCATGAACAGAGCTATGGGTGCTGGCAGAGATTTATTTGCCAAACGAAAAGACGGTACGGTTTTTCCGGTAGAAATTAGCTTAAGCCATTACCAGTATGAAGATGAAACTTATGTCATTGCTTTTATTATAGACATTACGGTGCGTAAAAAACACGAAGAAATTCAACAAAAACAACGCGAAGAATTACAGCAAGTAAGCAATGAAATTAAAAGACTCAATTTAGAATTAGAACAAAAAATACAGGACAGAACAATGATGCTTCGCGAAACGTTGGATCAACTTGAACGTTCGAAAGATGAATTAGAACAAGCCCTTGAAAAAGAAAAAGAATTAAGTGACCTCAAATCACGCTTTGTTTCCACTGTATCTCACGAATTCAGAACTCCACTTGCGGCCGTTCTATCTTCTGCATCTCTCCTGGGCAAGTACACCAAAGAAGAAGACCAGGGAAAACGCGAACGCCATGTTGAGCGTATTAAGGAAAGCATAAAACACCTGAGTGATTTGTTAGAAGATTTGCTTTCTCTTGGCAAGTTGGATGAAGGCTTAATAGAAGCAAAAGTAGCAGTTTTTGATTTTGCCGAATTTATGAACGACTTTGTTTCCGAAATGCAGGCCATAGCACAAAATGGCCAGCAAATAGAACTAACTCTTAAAGGTAAAAACAATATTGTTAGCGATAAGCGCATGCTTAGGAACGTATTATTAAACCTTGTTTCAAATGCCATTAAATTTTCTCCGGAAAATTCAGCTATAAAAATTTCTTGCGAAAATAATGGTAACGAGTTAACACTTTCCGTAACAGACAGCGGCATAGGCATTTCTGTTGAAGATCAACAACATTTGTTCGAACGCTTCTTTCGTGCTCGTAATGCACAAAATGTTCAAGGAACCGGGCTTGGACTACACATTGTTTCAAAATATATTGAACTACTGCATGGAAATATAAATTTGCACAGCGAAATTGATAAAGGGACTACGTTTACCATTAACATACCAAACGCATAAGCCATGAATAAAAAAATTGTATTGATAGAAGATAACAAAGCCGTACGTGAAAACATTGAAGAAATTTTAGAGTTGGCTAACTACAAGGTATTCAGTGCTCCAAATGGTAAAAAAGGCGTTGATCTTGTTCTTAAAGAAAACCCCGATCTTATTATATGCGATATAATGATGCCCGAACTTGATGGCTATGGAGTATTGCACATGCTCAGTAAAAATGCAAAAACATCGGCTATCCCCTTTATTTTTCTAACCGCAAAAGCTGACAGAACTGACTTTAGAAAAGGCATGGAAATGGGGGCAGATGATTATATCACCAAGCCTTTTGACGACATTGAATTACTAAACGCTATTGAAACAAGATTAAAAAAGTCTGAGCTCTTGAAATCTGAGTTTACCGCCAGTGCTGAAGGTGTAAATAAGTTTTTAAATCAGGCTAGAACAGACGGAAAAATAAACTTAACCAAAGGAGACAGGGAGTCACAAACGTTTAAAAAGAAGCAGTTGATTTATGCTCATGGCAACCGCCCATCCTATTTGTTCTTTGTGGTAAAAGGCAAAGTAAAGTCTTTCCGCATGAACGATGACGGCAAGGAACTAATTACCGCAATTCACAAAGATGGTGACTTTATTGGCTACTCAGCGTTACTGGAGGAAACAGTATATGCCGATAATGCTGAAGCAATGGAAGATTCTGAACTCATGTTAATACCGAAGACAGATTTTTATGCCCTTTTAAATACAGACGCTCACGTAGCAAAAGGTTTTATAAAACTGCTTTCGCACAATTTGGTAGAGCGCGAAGAAGCCCTGCTAAATTTGGCTTATAACTCTCTTCGAAAAAGGGTAGCTAACGGACTTCTGCATGTGTACGACAAATTCAAAAACGCTCCGGGCGACAAACCTAAACTTGAAATTCCCCGCGAAGACTTGGCACAGGTAGTAGGTACTGCCACCGAAAGCTTAATACGCACCCTAAGCGATTTTAAGAGCGAAAAACTAATTGAAATCTCAGATGGGAAAATTTCAGTGCTCAATGAAGAGAAGTTAAAGAATCTGTTGAACTAGCGTCAAGAGTATTTCACAACTTCAGTCATGTCATTCCAAACATTTTTCAAAGATCAACAACTTGTTTCGGAGTTCAACAAGTTTGCTCGTCATAAGTACTGTACACCTGAAGAAATACTCATGCTTCCCGGGGCAAAAATAGTTTTTGTACCAATTGTAGTAAAAGGAAGCATACGGGTTATTCGCGAAAATGAAGATGGTAAAGAGTTCTTTCTTTACCATATCTACCCCGGTCAAACCTGTGCCATGTCGTTGAATTGTTGCCGGGCAAATCAAATTAGCATGATTAAAGCAGTTTGTGAAGATGAAACTGAACTATACTTGATTCCTGCTGAACTTGTGGATGACTGGTTTCGCTTTCGCGAATGGAAGGAATTTGTAAACAACACATACAGCATCCGTTTTGCAGAATTAATGAATGTTATTGATTTGATAGCATTTAGCAATATGGATGTGCAGTTGCTGAATTACTTAAAAAAACGTGCTCATGCTTTAAATACGAATGCGCTTCATGTTACGCACCAGCAAATTGCAGGCGAACTTCATACACACCGCGAAGCTATCAGCAGATTGCTTCGTCAGATGGAACAAAAAGGGCTGGTAAAACTCAGCCGTAATGTTATTGAACTTGTTTGTTGATAAAGTTCACCTTCTTATGTAACAAATGTTCCGAACTATAGTTTTTGCTTGTTGCAAATTTGCACCATAAATTATTTACCCATGAGCAAGTCAACAATTGTAGATGTAAGAACTCCCGAGGAATTTTCCGGAGGGCATGTAGCCGGCAGTATCAATATTCCGTTGAATGAATTACCCGACCGGCTTGAAGAAATCAAAAATCTAAAGCAACCTATTTTACTATGCTGCGCCAGCGGAAACCGCAGTGGGCGGGCTACGGCATTTCTTAAATCACAAGGTATAGAATGCGACAATGGAGGCAGTTGGATTGATGTAAATTGTAACTGTTAAACAAATGAACAATAAAGATGAAATAGGAAATAGCGTATTTTCCAGTGGAGTTCCACTTCACGGTAACCTTTGGGACAAACAATATTTAACCAAGGAAACGGGGTGGGATTTAAAAGGGGTATCACCTCCCATCAAAACTTACATAGATACGCTCATAAATAAAAACCTAAAGATTTTGATTCCTGGCTGTGGCAATGCGTATGAAGCAGAATACCTCATGCAACAAGGTTTTAAGAATGTCACACTGATTGATATTTCTTCTACGCTCATAAATGTTTTAAAAGAGAAATTTAAGAGTCAACCGATACGAGTTATACACGGTGATTTTTTCGAGCATACCGGTGACTATGATTTAATAGTTGAGCAAACCTTCTTTTGCGCTATTAGCCCTTCGCTTCGCGAACGGTATGCAGTAAAATGTTTTCACTTGTTAAGAGAAAATGGCAAAATAGCCGGCTTGTTGTTTAATACAATTTTCGAAAAAACAGGACCGCCATTTGGAGGAAACCGCAACGACTACATAAAACTTTTTAACCCCATGTTTGAGTTAGAGCAATTCGACACATGCTCTAACTCAGTTAAACCTCGAGCAGGGAACGAACTGTTTGTTGAGATGAAAAAGAGAAACATTCCTGGTGAACAGGTATTGTTACTCAGCAACACGGATTTTACAAATAGTAACTCAGCCAAAAAACAATAATTGTTATGTTGATAGATAAATTAAAACAGCTTTTTGGCATAGGCTCAAAAGTAAACTACAAGGAATTGGTTAATGGTGGTGCATTAATTTTAGACGTGCGCACAAAAGCAGAGTATAACAGTGGGCATATTAGGGGGTCTGTAAATATTCCTTTAAACAACTTATCTAACCACTATTCATCGTTAAAGAAAAACAAACAGATTATTACTTGTTGTGCCAGTGGTGTGCGTAGCGCACAAGCAAAAAGTATTTTGCAAGCAAACGGATTTCCGGAAGTTTACAATGGCGGTGGCTGGAAAAGTTTACAAAATAAAATCAGTTAAAATGAAACAAAGAATTTTATACGGTTGGTCGCTAACACGTTTTATCTACTTGTTATTAGGTGGCATGCTTATAGCTCATTCAATAGTAGAAAATCAATGGTGGGGTGTTGCTATGGGCGGATACTTTGCATCCATGGCGACATTTAATTTTGGGTGCGCCTCTGCCGGGTGTCCTGGCAACAACTGTTCAACACCTCAGCATAAAACAAACTCTGTCACAAAAGATTCGCTTATTGAATTTGAAGAGATAAAAAACAACTAACATGGAAACAACGCAGAGAAAACCATTTTCGGAACTGATAAGTGGTAGTATACCGGTACTTGTAGATTTTAGTGCAGAATGGTGTGGCCCTTGCAAAATGATGCAACCTATACTGCAAGAGTTGTCAAGCAAAATTGGGAACAAAGCACGAATAATAAAGATAGACGTAGATAAAAATCCACAAGTCGCGTCTGCATATCAGATTCAGGGCGTACCTACATTGATTTTATTTAAGAATGGCCATATAAAATGGCGACAAAGTGGTGTTTTGACGGCTGATTTTTTACAACAAATAATTGAACAAAACTCATAATCATGAAAAATCAACTACCACTTGTAGCATTTCTAGCTTTTGCATTAACGTTTACAGCTTGTTCCGGAAACTCTCAAAGTCAAAACGGCTATAACCTACAAGCTTCAGAATTTGCAGAAAAAATGAACGAAACGCCCGATGCACCCTTAATTGATGTGCGTACACCGGAAGAGTTTTCGAATGGCCATTTAAAAAACGCAGTAAATGTTGACTGGAATGGTGATGGTTTTGAAAACGGAATTAGTAAGTTAAAAAAAGAAGAAGCTGTTTTTGTTTACTGCCTAAGCGGAGGTCGAAGCAGTTCTGCAGCCACAAGGATGCGTTCAATGGGTTTTGCAAAAGTGTATGAACTCGATGGAGGAATAATGAAGTGGCGTGCGGCTAATTTACCTGAAGAAAGCGCAAACAGCTCAGGAATGACAGCTGACGAGTTTCAAAAATTATTACTAAGCGATAAAAAGGTTCTGATTGACTTTTATGCAGATTGGTGCGGACCATGCAAAAAAATGGCCCCATATCTCGATGAAATGAAATCAGAAATGGCTAACTCAGTTATTATTGTACGGATAAATGCAGATACTAACCAAGCGTTGGCAAAAGAACTAAAAGTAAATGCGCTGCCTACTTTACTTTTGTATAAAGACAGTAAAGTAATTTGGAGCCATGTGGGTTTTATAGAAAAAACCGATTTGGTAAAAAGTATTGAAACCCACTAAAAGTCAGTTATACTTTAACTCAAAATAATGTTTAAGAAAGGCAATAAAATTTACAGTATAGTTGGAATGAAATGCCCACGCTGCCATGAAGGAAACTTGTGGCGAAGCCCGCTTTACAAAATGAAGTTGTACGACATGTACGAAAACTGCCCGGTGTGTAGCTTAAAATACGAACAGGAGCCGGGCTTCTGGTATGGCGCTATGTATATGGCTTACACATTCAGTTCGGGCGCATTACTGATAGTAATGCTCTTTACCATGTTTATACTAAAATGGGAACTGCCTCAGATATTTTTAGCGGTAGGTATCACAGCTCTCATCGGGTTTAGCTACAACGCACGCCTTTCGCGTTCAGCATGGCTTAACATAATGGTGAGCTACAACCAAAATTGGAAAAAACAAAATGAAGAACGTGATAAGAAAAAAGCTGAATTGCGTGCACAAGGAGTAAACGTTGACGAAGTATCATCCCTTACCAGTCAAGGGCATCACGGTTTTGAGTCTGACAATAAAATTTTAACCCTTTAAATATTTTTTATGGATCCACACGCATATAACGTAAACATTGAATGGACGTCTGACCGTAAAGGAATGATGAGTTCGCCCGAGCTAACCAATACACTTGAGGTAGCCACCCCACCTCAATTTCCAAAAGGAATGGATGGGATTTGGTCACCGGAACATTTATACACCGCTGCAGTAGGCAGTTGCTTAATGACTACTTTTCTGGCAATAGCAGAAAATTCAAAACTCGAATTTGATTCGTTCAACGTGTCTTGCAAAGGCATACTTGAGCAAGTTGAAGGCAAATTGCTCATGACAAAAGTTGAATTGTTACCAGTAGTTATTATCAAACACGAAAAAGATCGCGAACGCGCTGAGCGTATTCTTCAAAAATCAGAAACTTTTTGCCTGATTTCTAATTCCATAAATGCCAAGGTTGTGTTAAACGCAACCATAACCGCCAAGGGCGAATAGTGTTGTAACTTAACACTGATTCAAACAATAGCAGCTTGTTACCACTACACTTTCTGAGAAGTGAGTAGCAGGATTGCGCAATCCTACCAACTGACAAAAGTCATATCCTCAACTATTATTTCTCATCATTAGTAGAAATAATGAATATCACATTCGCGGCTTTATTATACATTGGCTAAATGAGTGTAATGTTTATTCTTATTGGAATCAGTTTACTTTTTGCTCTTGGCTTTTTGGCTGCCTTTATTTATAGCGTTAACAAAGGTCAATACGATGACGACTACACTCCTTCAGTACGTATTCTATTCGATAATCCTGCAAAACCATCTTCTAAACAAAACAAAAACACATGCAAGTAGAAAAATTTACCTACGACAACACGACCGTACGTAACTTCGGCTTTGCCACCTTTATTTGGGGGGCAATAGGAATGCTGGTGGGCTTAATAGTAGCCATCCAGTTTTTTGTTCCACAATTGAATTTCATTGAACAAGCAACTTTTGGACGTTTACGCCCAGTGCACACTAATGCGGTAATTTTTGCTTTTGTGGGCAACGGTATTTTTATGGGAGTTTATTATTCACTACAACGGCTCTGTAAAGCAAGAATGTGGAGCGATGCACTAAGCAAAATTCACTTTTGGGGCTGGCAACTTATTATAGTGTTTGCGGCTGTTACACTTGTTTTTGGTATGACTTCCGGTAAGGAATATGCCGAGCTAGAATGGCCTATAGACATTATGATTACAGTTATCTGGGTAATTTTTGGTATTAACATGTTTGGCACTATTCTAACAAGAAGAGAGCGCCATTTATATGTGGCTATTTGGTTTTATATAGCTACATGGGTAACTGTAGCCATGTTGCATATAGTTAACTCAATAGAAATTCCTGTAACACTTTTCAAAAGTTATAGTGTATATGCCGGAGTGCAAGATGCGTTGGTGCAGTGGTGGTACGGTCATAATGCTGTAGCATTTTTCTTAACTACTCCATACCTTGGTTTAATGTACTATTTTTTGCCCAAAGCAGCGGGGCGTCCTGTATATTCGTACCGTCTTTCAATCATACACTTTTGGGCACTCATCTTTCTGTATATCTGGGCGGGGCCTCACCACTTACTGTATACCGCATTACCAGACTGGGCTCAATCACTGGGAACCGTATTTAGTATAATGCTGATAATGCCAAGTTGGGGTGGTATGATTAACGGCCTATTAACGCTACGCGGTGCTTGGGATAAAGTTCGTGACGATGTAGTTTTGAAATTTTTTGTAGTGGCAGTTACAGCTTATGGTATGGCAACTTTTGAAGGGCCTCTGCTTTCCATTAAAAGCGTAAACTCAATTTCGCATTATACCGATTGGACCATTGCTCACGTACACGTAGGCGCACTTGGGTGGAACGGCTTCCTTACTTTTGCGGTGTTGTTTTGGCTTGTTCCGCAGATGTTCCGCACAACGTTGTATTCTAAAAAACTAGCGAACATTCACTTTTGGCTTGGCACTTTAGGTATTCTATTCTATGCCGTTCCTCTGTACTGGGCGGGCTTTACACAAAGCTTTATGTGGAAACAGTTTACCCCTGAAGGCATATTGAAGTACCCTAACTTCCTTGAAACGGTAAACGCCATTTTACCAATGTATATTACACGTGCGTTTGGTGGTGGATTGTATCTCTTAGGCTCACTCTTCGGCATTTACAACTTGGTTAAAACCATGAAGCAAGGTAGCTTTATGGCTAATGAAGATGCGGAAGCACCGGCACTTGAAAAAGATCATGCAACGCACGGTGCAGAACACTGGCATCGTTGGATTGAACGCAAACCTATTCAACTTCTGTTGCTATCGTTCGTTGTAGTGCTAATTGGAGGTATTATAGAAATGATACCAACCTTTATGATTAAGAGCAACATTCCAACTATTACAAGCGTGAAACCATATACACCTCTTGAACTCGAAGGCAGAGATATTTACGTGCGGGAAGGTTGCTATGTATGCCATTCGCAAATGATCCGTCCATTTAGAAGCGAGGTAGCCCGCTATGGCGAATACAGTAAAGCTGGTGAGTTTATTTATGACCATCCTTTTCAATGGGGAAGTAAACGTACCGGGCCCGACCTGGCTCGTGAAGGCGGTAAATACCCGGATAGCTGGCATTACAATCACATGGATGACCCCCGCACTATGAGCCCCGGCTCAATTATGCCCCCGTACCCATTTATGATAGATAAAGATTTGAACACAAAAAACACCGCTAAGAAAATCCGTGCCATGCAAACACTTGGAGTACCTTACCCTAAAGGGTACGACAAAATTGCCGTTGGCGATTTAGAAAAACAGGCGTTAAAAATTCAGGCAAATCTGAAAAAGGATGGTATTAACTGTAGCGAGAAGAAAGAAATTATTGCCATGATAGCTTATTTACAACGCTTAGGCACAGACATAAAAGCTGAACCTAAAACCGAAGAAGCAGCTATTAAATAACGCTTTAAAAAGACACCATGTTCTCATTTATCAAAAAATATGCAGCAGATATCAGCGGCATAGACATTTATCCGAACATAGCTTTGTTTCTGTTTCTGGTTGTTTTCCTTGCTATGATACTCATAGCACTGAAGGCGGACAAAAAATACATAGAAGAAGTAGAGCATTTACCTCTTGATTAATTAAAAAAAACTCAAAACGAATAGTTATGCTAAAATCGTTCAATAAAATTTTTTCTACCGGTACATTATTGCTTGCCGGAATGTACGCTCAAGCGCAAGATGCCGTGGCCACCGCAGCTGCAGCAACAGCTGCTTCCTCTGACAACTCACTCCTCTATTTATTAGTAACCGGGTGCCTGGTGTTGTTAATAGCCGTAGTGCTACTTGGCAATGTTTGGGTCAACCTCACTAAACTTGTATTAGATAAACGTGCAGCAAAAACTTCTGCATTATTACTCTTGATGTTCTGTAGCCATATACTTTTGGCTCAAGATGTTACTCAAAGCGCAACACCAGCTGCTGTTAGTAGTTCCTCATCTTCACTATCTACCGATGTTATAATAGGCATATTTGTTTTTGCTATCGAATTGATGGTAGTAATATGGATGCTGCTTGCTATTCGTAGCTTAATTAATGAGTTATCTCCGGCTAAAGAGTCAGGCAAATCTTTCTCCTTTCACTTTCCAAAACTATTCGACAACATAAATGCCAGTGTTGCTATTGAAAAAGAACAAGACATAATGCTTGACCATGACTATGATGGCATTCGAGAGCTAGACAACACACTTCCACCTTGGTGGAAATACAGTTTCTACATTTCAATTGTGTGGTCTGTTTTCTACTTAGGGTACTACTATATAGGTGGTGGTCCATCCGGATTAGACGAATACAAAACTGAAGTTCAACAGGCCAAAATAGCTGTGGAAGAATACAACAAAAAGAATGCGCTGAATGTAGATGAGCATAATATAACTATGGCTGATGCTTCCGGAGTTGCTGCGGGAATGGAAATTTTTAAAACCAACTGCACAGCTTGTCATGGTAATGTAGGGGAAGGAAACGGTGTTGGGCCTAACCTCACTGATGATTACTGGCTGCACAGTGGTTCAATTTCTGATATATTTAAAAGTGTAAAATACGGTTGGCCGGCCAAAGGCATGAAAAGCTGGCAGTCTGACTTGAGCCCTGTGCAAATTAAAAATGTAGTAAGCTATATTCATTCTTTACACGGTTCAAATCCGCCAAATGCTAAAGCACCGCAGGGTGATTTATATAAAGAAGGCACTCCAGCTGCAAAAACCGACTCTACAGAGGTTGCTCTTGCAGGTACAACAGCAAAGTAAACTACCTCTATGAGGTAGGCTGCAAATGCTTGATGCGTATTTGTGCAACAGTGTTATAAGTTAAACGAACAATGAAATGAGTACTCTCAATGATGAATTTCGTGATTCGATAGGAACGATTACCAAAGAAGGGAAGCGCAACTGGATCTTTGCAAAAAAACCGAGCGGATTATTTTACAATCTCAGAATACTTGTAGCGGTGTTTTACCTGGCTGTATTCTTTGCTTTACCTTGGGTAAAAATACATGGAGAGCCGTTATTTCTGTTTAATATTTTTGACCGGAAGTTCATTTTGTTCGGCAGCATATTCTGGCCACAAGATTTCTTTGTGTTTGCCTTGGGCATGCTCACATTTATTGTATTTATAGTTGTATTTACTGTAGTTTTTGGTCGAGTCTTTTGCGGTTGGATATGTCCACAAACTGTTTTCATGGAAATAGTGTTTCGTAAAATCGAATACTGGATTGACGGAGATGCCGAAAAACAAAGAAGGTTGGCAAATGCTCCATGGAACATGGAAAAAATTTTCAAACGCACAGCCAAGTTCTTGGCATTTTGGGGATTGTCGTTTGTTATTGCTAACTACTTTCTTTCCTACATTATTGGAATGGACAATGTGGTACTATATGTCAAAGAAGGCATAGTTCAGCATATGGCCACTTTTATTCCGTTGCTAATTTTTACTTGTATTTTCTTTTTCATTTACTGGTCGTTTCGCGAACAAGTTTGTCTTATTGTATGCCCGTACGGCAGGTTACAGGGGGTTATGCTTGACCCCGATTCAATAGTTGTAGCTTATGATTACGTACGTGGTGAACCTAGGGCCAAAATTAAAAGAGGCGACACAGACACCCATGGCGATTGCATTGATTGTTTCGATTGTGTGCGTGTTTGCCCTACCGGTATTGATATTAGAAACGGCACTCAAATGGAGTGTGTGAACTGTACAGCGTGTATTGATGCATGTGATGCCATTATGACAAAGGTGCATCGCCCAACAGGGTTAATTCGCTACGCGTCAGAAAACAACATCAAAAAAGGAGAAAAACTGCGGCTGACCAAACGCACAGCTGCTTATAGTTTTGTGCTGTTTGTACTTGTTGCGGTACTGGCAGCGCTGATTGTTACCCGTAAGGATATACAAACTACCATCATGCGTGCACAAGGGATGTTATACCAAGAACAACCCAACAACCAAATCAGCAACATCTATAACATTAAACTGATTAACAAAACCAGAAACACAATACCTGTACAACTCAAGTTAGAAAACCCTGATATACACGGAGAAATTAAAATGGTGGGCAATCCGTTGTTGGTGCATCCCGAAGCGGTGGGAGATGGTGTATTCTTTGTTTATGTTGACAAGGCCGATTTACATAACCGAAAAAACAGTATTGCTATAGGAGTTTATACAGGAGAAAGAAAAATTGATGTGGTGAAAACAAATTTTATGGCCCCAAGTAACTAATCCTGAAACACTCAAAGCTGTTATCCATTTTTTTTAAAGAACAATTGAAAGTAATGCTTACAAAATTAAACTGGGGTTGGCGAATAGCTCTGTTATATGTGGGTTTTGTTTTGCTCATGCTTTCATTAGTTTACAAAACCACCACAGTTAAAGATGACTTAGTAACCCCTGACTATTATGCCAAAGAACTCAAGTATCAAGATCAACTTGATAAACAACAACGAACCAACAAATTAAAAGAACAGCCAACCTGGGTGGTTGATGGGCAGAAGGTTTCAATAAAGTTTCCGGCTGAACTAGTTTCAAAAAATATAAAAGCAAATATTCTTTTTTACAATGCAGCAGAAGCAAAAAAAGACTTCAGCATTAACTGCACTCTAGACTCAACAGGGTTGTGTGAAGTAAGTGCCGGC
Organism: uncultured Chitinophaga sp.; assembly: GCA_964615305.1. Taxonomy (GTDB): domain Bacteria; phylum Bacteroidota; class Bacteroidia; order Chitinophagales; family LD1; genus Bog-950. Next base: position 1,705 of record CAZTNA010000021.1, on the reverse strand, counting down.
AAGCTTCAACGCGGAGTTTATCAAATGAAAATTGACTGGAGCGCAGATGGGGTTAGTTACTATACCGAAGGCACAATAAATTTCCAATAATGGAATTCTTAATCGCAGCAATTTCACTCGGTTTTTTAGGCAGTTTTCATTGCATAGGCATGTGTGGACCAATTGCTCTGGCATTGCCTTTGGGGAGAGAAAGTGCATTCATGCGCGTGTCAGGTGGAATAACATACAATGCTGGAAGAATATTCACCTACGGAATTTTCGGATGGTTATTTGGTTTACTCGGAAAAAGCTTTGTAATTGGTGGCTACCAGCAGACACTTTCCATCACTCTGGGTGTTATTATACTTCTGACAGTTTTATTCCCTGCAAAGCTAAGTTCCGGAATTGGGTTGACGAAAGTCATGTTACCCATAGTTACAAAATTGAAATCTTTGTTGGGAAAGTTATTTAGTAAAAAAAGTTTCTCATCGCTCTTTTTTATAGGTGTTTTAAATGGGCTTTTGCCATGTGGGTTGGTATATCTGGGAATTGCCGGTGCCATAGCTACCGGAGGTGTTTGGAAAGGAAGCCTGTTTATGATGTTTTTTGGGATAGGAACGTTACCAGCCATGCTAGCTGTGTCATTGGCCGGCAACATAATAAGCGTTGAGTGGCGAAACAAGATTAGAAAAGCGGTTCCTGTATTTGTGGTAGTGATGGCGTGCTTATTGATTTTACGTGGATTAAATTTAGGAGTACCTTATGTAAGCCCTGAACTGGGCAAAACAGATTGCACAGAACATAGTTGTTGTCATAAAAACTAAACAATGGAGATATTAATAACAGACTCAAAAACCATAAACGAAATTCAGAAAGAGTTTAGTGTAGAATTTCCGTTTCTGAAACTAGAGTTTTTTGATGCAGTACCAAAAGAAGATAAAGCTCTTCCGAAATCGAAAATGCACTCTAACGAGAAACAGATTGGTGCAATACGCAAGAAACATAACGAGGGCAAAGTTGCAGTTGAAAAAAATGAGACTGTCAGTTCTTTAGAAAAAAAGCTTTGGAAAAACTTTGGTCTTTCTGCGCAGGTTTTTCGTAAAAGTGGTAATGTTTGGATTGAAACATCATTAACAGATAACTGGACACTCGAGCAACAAAACAAAGAAGGCTATGAAATGAGCGGTCAACATAAAAATCCATACAAAGAAGCAAGTGATACAGACCTGACTGACCGAGATAGGTGGGAATAATGATTGCGATCTTTGCATTACTTGTACTGATAGCCGAAATAATTGGTACAGTTGGTGGGTTTGGTTCATCCTTGTTCTTTGTCCCATTGGCCCAATTTTTTTTCGACACCAAAACTGTTTTAGGAATTACTGCTGTATTTCATGTTTTCAGTAATATCAGCAAACTGGTTTTGTTCTTTAAAACCATTGACTGGAAACTTACACTCCTGTTCGGGCTACCGAGTATAATTTTTGTAATTTTAGGGGCATGGCTTACTGAAACAATATCCATTCGATTCGACCAGTTAGCACTTGGTGTGTTTCTGATTCTGTTTAGTGCAATACTACTCGTAAAAACAGACTTAAAGTTAAACCCATCCATAACTACAGGGGTAGTAGGTGGTGGTGTAGCCGGGTTTCTTGCCGGATTTTTAGGAACCGGAGGTGCTGTAAGAGGATTGGCTCTCGCAGCTTTTCAGTTAGAGAAAAATTTT
>CAZTNA010000020.1:0-59610 GCA_964615305.1 uncultured Chitinophaga sp. | reverse complement strand
TTGTATTGCTTGTATTTGCGCTCTAAAAGTTCGTAAATTTTTTCGCGCTGCATTACAAACTGATTCTTTCAATCACCGATACAAATTCCTCTTTCCGTTCGCGGGCTAATGGAATTTGCACATTGTTCTCGAGAAGAATATAGCCACCTTCCTGCTTTACATATTGCTTCATCTTTTTTAGATTGATAATAAACGAACGGTGTGTGCGATAGAAACTGTTTTGCGAGCTAAGGGCTTCTTCGAACTCCTTTATTTTTTTGCTGACTATTACTTTTTTGCCGTTACTGAAATGAAAGTGTGTATAAGCACCGTCAGCTTCTAAGTGTGAAATGTCTTCTACTTCTACAAACACTAAACCATCTGAAACAGGTAGAGCCAACTTGCGAATAGCGTTGTCTTTGAAATTCTCTTTCAGAACAGAAAGCCGTTCCCTGCTTTGCGAATCTCTTTTCGCTTTTACTTTTTCAACAGCAGCAATCAATTCAGAAATCTGAATGGGTTTCAACAAAAAATCTATGGCACTCACTCTAAACGCCTGTAATGCATAATCGCTGTGGGCTGTGGTAAACACAATTTCGAAATCAACTTCTTTGAAAAAATCAAGTAATTGAAAGCCCGTGTAGCCCGGCATTTCCACATCTAAAAAAAGCACATCGGGCTTGTGTTGGTTAATAGCAATAACTCCGGATGGAACATCTTCTGCAATGGCTACCACTTCTACTTCGGGGCAGTATTCTTTCAGCAACGCGTCAATAATTCTGCGCGCCTTCGCCTCGTCATCAATAACAATTGCCTTAATCATAATTTATGGGTATCAATATGGTTACTTTGGTTCCTTCGTGCAAATCTTCGTAGGTTACACCAATTTTTTCATCTCTATTCTGGTTCAGCAACTCTAATCGTTTAGCGTTGGCAGACGTTGAAAAAGATTCGTGCAGTTGAGTTCTGTTCTTGTTGATTTCGGTAGAAGCATGGCGACCAATTCCATTATCGGCTACCATACAAGTCAATAATTTTTTCTCTTCATTAAAATTGAAATTGACGTTGATTTTCTTTTCGCCCTTTTTATGTAGCAAGCCATGCCGAACAGAATTTTCAATATATGGTTGAACGAGCATAGGTGGCAGAAAAATATCATCGGCTGCATTTTCATCATTTACCGAAATGGTGAATGAAAAATCTGTTTCAAACCGCAATCCTTCCAAATCCAAATACTTTTTCAGCATTTCTATTTCTTCAGTCAGCGTAATAAACTGCTTGCCGCTTGCTTTCAGAATTTCGCGTGTAAGCTGGCTGAATTTTCCAAGATGCTCGTTGGCCAATCGCTTATCGCCAATAAAAAACATTTCCTGAATAGAGTTTAGCGCATTGAAAATAAAGTGCGGATTCATTTGCGCTTTAATGGCTTTCAGTTCGCTTTGGGCTTGTTGTAGTTTTATCTCGCGCAATTCGGCTTCGCGTTTATCGGTTTCATATCGCTTATTCAGTGCAGCTACTTCTTTCACTCGCTCGGCATTGATAAGTGCTGCTTCTGCCTGCACTTTCTTTTTCAGCACACAAAACGCTTCTTCAAAACGTTTAAGATTTTCATAGCATTGATAAAGCAGATCTAAAGTTTTTATTAAGTCGGTGGCAGGTATTTCGTTACCTTTTGTGTGTATAGATTTTTCTAAAAACTGTGCTGCTTTATCATGCAACTTTGTGAGAAAAAGAATTTGTCCGTATTGAAATTCGGCATTTCCCAATTGGCGGTTGTTGGAAGCTGTTGTTAAGGCTCTTTCCGAAAACAAAATTGCTTCTTCGCTTTTCCCCGCATGAAAATAAGTTTCAGCATCTTCGTTTTGCAAAATCTCTAAGCGATGCTTATTTATTTCGTGGTGATGCAAATCTATTTCGCGCTGAAAAAATTGCTTGGCTAAGTTTTCTTTTTCCTGCTTTTGGTAGAGTTGCGCAATGCGTTTGGCAACTCCCAAAATGGCGGTGGAGTCGTTTAGCTCATCTTTAATTCTCAATATTTCTAAACCGTATTCAATAGCTTTAGCATCGTCACCGCTTTTCAGTGCAATGTTTTGCAGCGTTTTTAAATGCGGAACTACTTCGCGCAGCTTGTTGAGTTGTTTAGCTATTTCAATTCCCGCTAAAGATATTTCGGTGGCGCGTTTCAAATCGGTATTCAACAAATAGGTGGCCGCTTGATGGTAGCACTCTGCTTTCATCAGGGTGTTGGGCAGTGTTTTGTAATCTTCTATACACTGTAAAAAAATGTCCCCTGCTTCATCGGCTTTGTGCTGCCGTAGTTTGTGCATTCCTATTTTTTGAAGTGCAGTTAGTCGCCCTTGTTCATCGCCAATTTCTTGTGCCAATGCCACTGCTTTTTCTAAATGCTCAATAGCTTTTTCGGAGGCCGAAACACCTTCTTCTAGAATGGCGCGCACGGTCCAATAATCTATTTCAGCCTCTTTATAAGAGCCTTTGCGGCAAATTTCTAATGCTTGGTTAGCATACTCTAAAGCTGCGGCACGGTCGGTGGGCTTGTGCTCTACTGCCAAATACAGCAGGGTATCGGCTTTTTTAGCTCCCGTTTCCGTATCGAGGCGTTTTAGCAAGTCGGCAATAGATGTTCCGTAGTAGCTCATAATGTATCTTCAGCACAAATAAAAAACAATTCAAAACTTACCATTCATAAACTTAAACCTACCGTTCGTGAAGTGACCGAAGTTTTACCCCTGTGCCGGAAGATGTTTGCACACAAACAAAATTCAAAAAACATGAAAAAGCAGTTTACACTCATCGCTCTCCTGGTGGCGATATGCATCGGGAAAACATTTGCGGGTGGCCCTACGGCTCCGTATCGTTTCGACAGCACCTTTGCCAACAACGGTTTCCTAGTGGATACTTCCACAGGTGGGGCTAACAGTTTGCCTTCTTATCGAGAAATTATGGTTAGCAACACGGGTAGCACCCTACACCAGTTTTGGTTGGGTGGCATTTGCAACACAACATTTCTTGCCAATAAGTTTTCTGCCAATGGCTCTTTACTTTTTTCCAGAGTTGGTGAGGATCTCTCAGTGGGTAGCGGGCAAACCGGAGTTATGCTTTTCAACAAAGTTTATTTGGGAGGAATAGCCAATGCCGGTGGGTATTTTCAAAACATAGCCCTCAATTTTGATGGCAGCAACCACTCAATTTTTAATCAGCCCGCAGGAGCAGACTCTTTTCTAACGCCAGCACTGTATGCGCAGGGTGTGCCTATTGGTTCCGGTGCCTCTAACTGCTCGGCTGTATTAGCCAACGGACACATTGTAACAGTGGTAAAGGATGTTTCCGACAGTACCTACATTACTGAGTTTGACCCAGCAGCCTCAGGTGGTGCTTCTGTAATTACTTACCCGATGTTTAACAGCGGAGGTACTTTTATGTATCCAAAAGCGTTACGAGCAATCCCCGGCACCAACAACTACGCGGTACTCATTTACGATGCTAACACATCTACCTCACAACTCTACTTCCTTACAAATGGTGTGGCAACGGCCAGTTATAACTTCAGTACGCACTACGAGGCTATGATTGCGGTTAGTAGCACACAAGTGTTGCTGGGTGGCGATAATCTTCTCTTCGTAAATGTGAGTAATGGAACTTCAGTTGTCGCATCAGCCAACGTGCCTGTGCTTGTGGAACAGCTAACACGCGATGAACAAACAGGTGAGATATATGCGTACACTAGCGAACGTATTTTTGCTATTACCTCTGCGGGCGATTTAGATACTGACTACAACCCTGACGGGCAAGGCAACAACTTCGCATACACCTACGTACAAGCAAATTATTTTTTGGGCAGCACAAACCTTACCATCACGGATATGGAAATGCAAGGAGGCGACATTTTACTGGCAGGGTATTCCTTGCAGATAAATGGCGGAAGTGTGGCTACGGGATATGCTTCGTTTGTAATAAAAGTGCGCGGCAAAGTCTCAAACTCTAATCCATGTATAGCTCCTGATATCACTGTTGCATTATCGGGTACAACTAATTTTTGTGAAGGAACTAGTATTTCTTTGGGACCATTAAACACCACTGGCGACAGCGTTAGTTACCAATGGTATAAAGATGGAGTAGCTATAAACAATGCTATGAGCAATTCATTTGCTAAAGCTAACGCTACAACTGCAGATAACGGCAACTATTACATGATAGCTACCAACAACTGCGGTGCTGATACTTCAACCACCGGTGCGGTAAATGTGGTAGTAACTCAAACACCTACACTCTCTGTATCAGGAAATACACTTACGGCATCCGGTTATGATAATGGAGCTACTTTGTCATGGACATTGAATGGCTCACCCATTAACGGTGTTAGTGCCGATACTTATGTAGCTACACAAAGCGGTATGTATCAGGTAACGTCAACGTATCTGGGTTGTGCTAAACAATCAGGTGTTGAATCTGTAATTATCAGCAGTATAGATGATGAGAAAAACAATGTTTCGGTGCAGTTGTATCCAAACCCGGTTAAAGAAAGTTTAACACTCAACATCACTCAGCAAATTGAAAGCATAACCATTTACAACCTGCTTGGTGAGCAAGTAATTTTTGAAAAAGGTGCAGATACTAAGTTAAATGTAAGCGCGCTTGCAGCAGGTGTTTACAGCTTACAACTAAAAACTACCAACGGCAGCCAAGCCACTAAGAAATTTGTAAAAGAGTAAGCTACCCGTAAAACTCATCTCAACACTTCGTGAGTTGAGTTTTGTTTATCCCTCTCTGCGCAAGCGGAGGGGGATTTTTTTTGTTTATTCACGCTGTGAGGCGCTGTGTGTTACTTCTGCTTGGTATCGTAACGTTTGGTTGGGCAGCAGCCCAGCATCCGTATTTTTATAGTATAAACGATAACAACGGCCTGCCCAGCAACGAAGTGTACGATATGTATCAGGATAGTGTTGGATTTATGTGGTTAGGCACCAATGCCGGTTTGTATCGTTATGATGGTACCGATTTTATTGCCATTAAAAGCAGTTTGCAAAAAGGCAAAGCGGTTTCGCACCTAAGGCGCGACATAAGCGGTAAACTGTGGTGTCAAAATTTTAGCGGTCAAATATTCTCTGTGTCAGGCGACTCTTTAAAAGTTGAATTTGACTGGAGCAGCCGGAAGGCAAATTTTCCGGTATTTGGTTTTGATGAAAAAAACCGGATATGGATAACTACAGACAGTGGGTTGTATTGTATAGAGCCGGGCAAAAAGTCTGTGTTTTTTAATATAAAAAAACATACGCCTTCTATACCCGAACTAAGTATTTCAGATGTACACAGTAAAAGCGGAAAACTGTATTTTGCCAATCGAAACATAGTGGGTTATGTAAGTGATGCAAACATTGTGGTGCTCACTAAAAACAATCGGCCGGAGTTACTGAATGATAACTCAACTACCATATCTTTTCATCAGGTAGAAAACAAACTGTATGTTTTGTCGCGCCATCAAAAACAAAATTCACTTTGGCTATTGCAGAACGATTCGCTGCTCTGGATACGTGACTTGCCGGCAACTATCGGGCGGGTATATTCTTTACACAACAATGCCGGAAAAAAATTATGGGTAGGTGGAAGCAACGGTGTATTGGGCCTAGACTTTGACATGCATGATTTATTTGGAGGACAAATACTTTTCCCGGAGCAGGGTATAAGTAAAGTTTTGCAGGACCTCGAAGGCAACCTTTGGTTCAGTACCCTCCAAGATGGAATTTTTGTAGTGCCTTCCACCGATGTTTGGATTCATAAACAATCCAATTCGCCCCTGAACGACTCACGTATCAGGCAATTGGCAAAAGACGAAAACGAACGCTTGTTTATTGGTTACCAAAACGGAAAAGTTTCGCGATACGACCTAAGTAGTAAATCAGCGCAAACCATAAGCTTTGACAATTCGCCAACCGATATCCAGTTGTTATTTACCGATACCGCCAATCAGAGGTTAATAGTTGGCCAAAACAAAACATGGCTGGTAGATACGCGTACTATGAGTGCCGTAATGGCCAAGGGCATAAGTAATATCAAATCTGTAGCTAAAGAAACAGACAACAGTTTTTTAACCGGATCGGTAATTGCATCGTTTACCGCAAAAATCAACCCACAGTCAACTATTACAACTACATTCAGAAAAAAACGGACACGTGCTGTTCACTATGAGTATGCAGCACACCGAAAATGGATAGCGTATATAGACGGATTATGGGTGATAGATTCAACCGGTGAAAGAGAAATTAAATATCAAGAGAGAACAATCAGCACAACCGACATTGCTGAATTGGCAGATGGCAGTGTATGGGTAGCTACATTCGACCAAGGTGTATTAGGTTTTAAAGATGCGGTATGTTTTGCACAGTATAATTCAGAAATACCAAACGGCTTTGTTCGCAAAATAGCTGCCGATGGCAACACGCTTTGGATAGCTGCCGAAGACAAATTGATACACTATAGGTTAGCAAACAAAACTGTTGCATCTTACAATCGGTTTGACGGTTTACCATCATTAGAAATAGCCGACATAGAGTTTATAGGAAACAAAATTCTGATTGCTACTCCAAAAGGGTTGATAGAAATTCCACGCCAGTTCAACTCAATAAATTACATAACACCAACTGTTTTTATTTCGGGTTTTGCCGTTCATGAAAAAGATACAACACTTAGCAGCGCATACAAACTCAACTATGCCGATAACAATATCCGCATTTCATTTAAGGGTTTAGCATTTCGCAGTCAGGGGCAATTTACTTACAAGTATCGCCTATTAGGGCTGGACTCTTCGTGGATTACCACTAACAGCCAAAGTAATGTTGCCCGCTTTCCTTCGTTACCTGCGGGCAAATACTTGTTTGAAGTAAAAGCCCTAAATGAAGATGGCATTGCGAGCAAAACATCAGCCGTAATTTCAATTACCATTCTAAAACCATCCTGGCAAAAGTGGTGGTTTTACGCTCTTTGTGGTTTAACATTAGTAGTGTTGGTCTCCTTCTTGTTTGTTTTGCGTATTCGTCAGATTCGCAGACGTAATGAACTTGAAAAACGCATGGTCAATTCTCAGTTGTCGGCTTTAAAAAGCCAGATGAATCCGCATTTTATGTTCAATGCGCTAAATAGTATTCAGGATCTGGTGTTACAGCAAGACACAACTAATGCACAACTTTACTTGGGAAAATTCAGCGAGCTAACACGCGCTGTGTTAGATGCATCGGGCGAAGAGTTTGTTTCGCTTCAAAAAGAAATTGACATGCTTTCGTTGTATCTCGATTTAGAAAAGCTGCGTTTTGGAAACGAGTTTACATACACGTTAAAGACTGAAAACATAAATGATGCCGATGAGGTGCAACTGCCATCTATGATTATTCAGCCATTTGTAGAAAACGCACTCAAGCACGGCTTGCTGCATAAGCAAGGAGAAAAAAAATTACACCTGGATTTTAAAATTGCTCACCACAAATTAATATGCACCGTAGATGACAACGGCATTGGACGCAAAGCTTCGGGGGAAATAAATGCACGAAAGAAAAAACATAAAAGTTTTGCAACACAAGCTACAGCCGAACGTTTACGTTTACTAAATGAGTATTACAAGTTGAATATAAATTTGGTGATAACCGATAAGCAAGACGGAACCAAGGTAATAATTGAAATACCCTTACAAGAATGAAAGCCATAATAATAGATGACGAAGAACGCGCAAGGCGCTCGCTCGAAACCCTGCTGGTTATGAACTGCCCGGAAGTGCAGATTGCAGAACTATGCAGTAATGTTCCCAAAGCGGTGCTGGCAATTAAACAACACAAACCCGATTTGGTTTTTTTAGATATTGAAATGCCAGAGTTCAGCGGCTTTGAACTGATGAACTTTTTTGACACCGTAGATTTTGAAATTGTATTTGTTACTGCCTACAGCGAGTATGCATTGCAGGCATTTGAATTTTCGGCAGTAGATTATGTATTGAAACCGGTGCAGGTAGATAAACTTAAGGCGGCTGTTGAGAAAGCAAAAGATAGAGTCGGCTCACATAATATGAAACAACGTTTGGAGGTGTTTCAACAAAATATGCAGAGTGATGAGTTCAGTAAAATTGCATTACCGGTAAGCGATGGCTTGCTTTTCGTGGAAGTGGCAGACATAGTTATGCTGGAAGCAGACGGGGCATACACACATGTGTTTTTGGCAGATGGCTCTAAGTTGATGGTAAGTAAAAAATTAAAATTTTTTGAAGACCTGCTTACTAAGCGAAAAAATTTTTTCAGAATACACCGCTCGCACCTGATTAACCTTAACTACATCAAAAAGTATAAGCGTTTAGAAAGTTTTATAGAAATGGACAACGGTGTTTCTATGCCGGTTAGCAAAGAGCGTAAAAAAGAATTTGAAGACAGCTTTGCAGAAATCAGAATAGGGCGTTAGCAATGTGTCTGTTCATGAACTCAAAACAGGGGTTTCGTGAATCCAATTGGCGCAACTACGGCTGTTAGAGAGAATATTGTACAAACAAAAACTCTCTGTTATGAAAAAGCTCCTTCAATCAGCATTTCTGATTTTTTTCGGCACCGCTGCCCTGGCGCAGGGTGGTATAACATACGACTGGGCCAAAAAGCTTGGCCAATCTACCGGCACCGGTAACGACAACGTGCGTGGTATGGCGGTTTCCAACGGCTACGTTTACATAGTTGGGGGCTTTCAGGCTACCGTAGATTTTGACCCGGGTGCGGGAACAGCCAACCTGGTCTCATCGGGCAACAACGATATTTTCTTTGCCAAATACACCACCGCTGGCGACTATGTGTGGGCGCAAAAAATTGGCAGCACGGGTGATGATTATGGACTAGGAATTGTATTGGGTACAAACGACTCTATCATTATAACAGGATACTTTAGCGGGGCGCCAAACATTATTGACTTTGACCCTAAAACAGCCGGTACCACCGGAGTAGCTTCGGCCGGGCAAACAGACGGCTTTGTAGCCAAGTACGATTCGGCCGGCAATTACCAATGGGTGCGCAGAATTGCGGGAACACTATCTGAATATGTATGGGGCGTGGCCTTAGATACCAGCGAAAATATTTTTATTACTGGTTACCACAACAGTACCAATGTTACGTTCGAAGACCCTGAAGCACCGGTGCAAACAATAACTTCGGCAGCCCCTGCCGATATTTATTTTGCCAAATACAACCATGGTGGTATTTGCCAATATGCAAAAGTTTTTGCGGGCGGTGCCACATCCAATGTGGTGGGGCAGGCCATTGGTGTAGATGCTAATAACGATATTTACATCACCGGATCATTTGTCGGCACTTGCGATTTTGATGCCGGTGCAGGTACTGCAAATCTTACGGCCAGTGTAAACACCGATGCTTTTTTAGCAAAGTATGCCAATGACGGCACCTACATTTGGGTACGTGCTTTTGGCGGCAACTCTACCACAATGAACCAAAATGACAACGCCTATTCTCTCGACTTTACTGCTTCGGGTAACATAATTATTGGCGGCCACTTTTGGGGAACTGGCATATTTGGCTCGCAACAGGTAACACCGCAAGGTTCAACTGTTGCTGCATTTTTTACCAGTTACACTCCCTCCGGAAACTGCAATTGGGTAAAAGCCATTAGTGGAGTAGGCACTTCTAATCAGGCACAGATATACGCCACCGACATAGATGACGAACAGAACATTTTAGTGACCGGAAGATTTTTGGGTAATGCAGTCGACTTTGATGGTTCCACCGCTTTTTACAACGTAGCTTCTTCGCCCGGCAGCGCCAACGACATTTTTCTGGCTAAGTACGACAGCTTAGGCAACTTTATGTGGGTGAATAGAATGGGAGGTTCTACCAGCGATGAAGCCTTTGTGATGGATATTGATGATTCGTCAAAAATTTATTTAGGTGGTTACTTTTCCGGTACTGCCGATTTTGACCCTACTGCCGGAACACAAACTTTAGTAGCCTCTTCTAGTAATGATGGCTTTATAGCCCGTTATACACAATGCGATTTGCCCGATGTTCCAGGTTCTATTGAAGGTTCAGATACAGTATGCTTATCGTTGAATGCGGAGGTATATACAGCAGAGGTGGTTCCGGGTGCTACATCTTATCAATGGACCCTGCCTGCCGGATGGACAGGTTCATCTACTACCGAAACTATCAGTATTACATCGAACACCACATCGGGCACTATTAGCGTTAAAGCTGTAAACGCCTGTGGCACTTCAATAGGTTCGGCTAGTAAGGCTATTACGCTTGTGCCAGGCCCTGCAGCACCTACAGCTATAACAGGTGGCATTAGCAGCCCGTGTGTAAATGGCATTTACACTTACACCGCCAGCGGTGGTACAGGGGGCAATTATTATGTGTGGAATATTCCGGCAGGGGTTACCATCCTGAGCGCATCGGATAGTGTGAGCATTGTTTTACAAATGCCATCTAGCACAGGTGCTATTGTTATTGGGGTGGCACGCGCTAACAGTTGTGATACAACCACTTTTGCTACACACACATTAACCGTAACCGGAATTGCTGATGGAACTGTTACACCGGCTTCTCCTACTATATGTTCGGGAAGTTCTGTTACACTTACAGCAAGTGTATTTTCTCCAAACACCTATACATGGAGTAATGGCTTAGGTGCGGGTGCATCTAAAACAGTATCGCCAACCAGTACCACTACCTATACAGTAACCATAAGTACCACCAGCGGATTGTGTGCCGATGTGGATACGGTTACTGTTACTGTAAATGCAGCCATTACCGCCAGTATTTCACCGGCTACCGTAACTATTTGCAATGGCCAAAGCGCTACGCTTACTGCCAGCGGAGGAACCACTTATGCCTGGAGCAATTCAGGAGGAAGTAACGCATCGGCTACTTTTTCGCCTACAACAAGTACTACTTACACGGTTACCGCTAGCGATGGTACCTGTTCTGCTACCGCTTCGCGCTTAGTAACCGTAAACGCCAATCCAACAGCAAGTATTCAACCGGCTACAGTTACTATATGTAACGGAGCATCGGCTACACTTACCGCCAGCGGTGGAGGTACGTATGCATGGAGTAACAGCGGTGGAACCAACGCGGCAGCTACGTTTTCGCCAACCTCTACTACTACTTACACCGTTACTGTTACAAACGCTAATAGTTGTACAGCTACCGCTTCGCGTTTAGTTACGGTAAATGCCAACCCAACAGCAGGTATTCAACCTGCAAGTGTTACCATTTGCAACGGACAAAGCGCAACACTGACAGCCAGCGGTGGTGGCACGTATGCATGGAGCAACAGCGGTGGAAGTAATGCAACAGCTACATTTTCGCCTACAACCAGTACTACCTATACTGTTACTGTAACCGGAGCTAACTCTTGCACAGCTACCGCTTCGCGTCTTGTAACAGTAAACGCCAATCCAACCGCGAGTATCTCACCATCTACGGTGGCTATTTGCAATGGTGCATCGGCTACGCTTACGGCCAGTGGCGGAACGCAATATGCCTGGAGTAACAGCGGAGGAAGTAATGCAGCCGCTACCTTTTCGCCAACTACTAATACAACCTACACGGTAACTGTTACCGATGGCAACAACTGCTCGGCTACCGCTTCACGTTTAGTAACAGTCAACTCAAATCCTACAGCCAGCATTACACCTGCGCAGGTTACTATCTGCAACGGGCAAAGCACAACACTTACTGCCAGCGGTGGAGGAACCTACGCATGGAGCAACAGCGGTGGAAGTAATGCAGCCGCTACCTTCTCGCCAACCACCAACACTACTTACACGGTTACAGTTACTGATGGCAATAGCTGTTCGGCAACAGCTTCGCGTTTGGTTAATGTGAATGCTAACCCAACAGCAAGTATTTCGCCTGCTACTGTAACAATATGTAACGGTCAAAGTGCTACGCTTACTGCCACTGGCGGAACCAGTTATGTTTGGAGCAATAGTGGTGGAAGCAATGCTGCCGCTACTTTTTCTCCAACTTCTAACACTACTTACACAGTTACGGTTACCGATGGAAACAATTGTTCGGCTACTGCATCGCGTTTAGTTACAGTAAACGCCAACCCCACAGCGGTTGTAACTCCGGCTAATCCGTCTATTTGCAGCGGAGCATCACAAACACTTACAGCCAGTGGTGGAGGAACTTATGCGTGGAGCAACAGCGGGGGAAGCAATGCTGCCGCTACATTCTCGCCCACATCAACAACTACTTACACCGTTACTGTAACCAATGCAAGCAACTGCTCAGCCACTGCATCAGGCTCGGTTACTGTTCATCCCATTCCGAGCGCCAGCATAAACGGCCCAACAACCGTTTGCGCGGGTTTGCAGGCTACACTTACTGCTAGCGGTGGTGGCACATACAACTGGAGCGGAGGTTTAGGAACCAACGCCAGTATTACCGTTACGCCTTCTTCAACTACAACGTACACAGTAACAGTAACCGGCACCGGTAACTGCACAGCCACCGCAACGCAAACAGTAAGCGTGCAGAGTTCGCCAACAGCTACCATTAGTGGCGGGAACTCCGTTTGCGCAGGTAACTCTATTACACTTACCGCTAACGGAGGTAACACTTACGCGTGGAGCGGTGGTTTAGGCAGTAATGCTTCAATTACCGTTTCGCCAACTTCTGCCACAACGTACACTGTAACGGTGAGCATTGGCGCAAACTGCTCGGCCACGGCTTCGCAAACCGTAACGGTAAACCAAAACCCAACTGCCGGTATTACCCCTGCTACCGCTACCATCTGTAGTGGAAACTCACAAATACTTACCGCCAGCGGTGGCGGTACGTATACATGGAGCAACGGTGGCGGCAGTAATGCACAAGCCACTTTTACACCGGCTTCAACTACAACATATACTGTAACAGTTGCTAACGCCAACAATTGCACAGCAACAGCATCGGCTGTGGTTACAGTAAACACAACGCCCACAGCGGTTATTGCACCTAATAGCGCAACTATTTGCAACGGTGCATCGCAAACCTTTACGGCAAGTGGTGGAGGCACGTATGCATGGAGTAACAGTGGCGGAACAAATGCCACAGCTACTTTTTCGCCTGCAGGCAATACCACTTACTCAGTAACTGTAACAAGCGCCAATAACTGTACCGCTACTGCTAATGCCACTGTAACCGTTAACCAAAACCCGAGTGCAAGTATTTCTCCGACAAGTGTTAGTATTTGTAACGGAGAAACTCAAGCATTAACTGCCAGTGGCGGAGGAACTTACTCCTGGAGCAACAGCGGTGGATCAAATGCGTCTGCCACTTTCTCACCCAGCACAACAACTACTTACACCGTTACTGTTACCAATGCGAACAACTGCACAGCAACCGCTTCGTCAACTGTTACAGTAAACGCCATTCCAAACGCAAGCATCAACGGCCCTACAACTATTTGTTCGGGATTAAGTGCAACACTCACCGCCAGTGGTGGCGGCACCTACAACTGGAGCAATGCACTTGGCACGAATGCAAGTGTTACTGTTTCGCCAAGTTCGGCTACCACATACACAGTAACAGTAACCGGCACAGGTAATTGTACTGCCACCGCTTCGCAAACGGTAAGTGTGCAAAGCGCACCAACAGCTACCATATCGGGGGCAACTTCGGTTTGCGCAGGTGGCAGTGTAACGCTCACAGCTAATGGAGGAAATACTTACACATGGAGCACCAATGAAACATTAGCATCTATAAATGTATCGCCAGCGCAAACCGCAACATACACAGTTACTGCATCGCTTGGAGCTAACTGCACCGCCAGTGCAACGCATACCGTTACACTATTACAACACAGTGCAAGTTCTTTCAGCGAAACTATCTGTTCGGGAACCACCTATTTATTTGATGGCAACTTGCTCACTCAAGGAGGAGTTTACACCCGAACAGAAGCTAACAGTGTAGGTTGCGACAGTACTATAACGCTTAACCTAACCGTGCTGGCTCCTATTTCAACTACACTCAATGAGAGTATCTGTGCTAACAGCAGTTTTGACTTCAACGGACAACAGCTTAATCAGGCAGGTCAGTATTTTGATACGCTTACCTCTGTAAGCAGCTGCGACAGTCTCATTATTCTGAACCTGAGTATTGATGCGGTGCCGCAAATAACCACACAGCCAACTGTTAGTTCAGCTTCTGTATGTGCCGGTGAATCTGTTACACTTAATGTAGCGGCAACCGGTGGCAATCTTACTTATCAATGGAAAGAGAACAATGTAAATGAAGGCCCCAATAGCGATACCTATACTACAGGTGCACTGGCTGCCGGCAGCAAATCTTACTCAGTAGTAATCAGCAACGGTTGCGGTTCAGAAACTTCAAACTCTATTTCTGTAACTGTAAACGCACTTCCTACCCCAACCATTACTCAAAACGGATTCGATTTATCAACGCAAGTGTTTGCCGCTTATCAATGGCAGCTAAACGGTAACGATATCACGGGGGCTCAGGCACAGAGCCATACGGCTGTTGCCAGCGGAAATTATACTGTGGAAGTAACCGATGCAAATGGTTGTGTTAACACATCTGGCGCAGTGAACGTAACCGGTGTGGGAATAAACGATGCTTTTGATGTTGAAAGTTCTGTTTATCCAAACCCTGCTACAGATATATTATTCATTGAGTGCACCGAAAACATAGAGTCTGTTTGTGTTACCGATTTGTTGGGTAGAAACATGATAGTTCAAACGCAAATCAATAACCAAAAGTTTACAATAGATGTAAGTGTGTTGTCAGAAGCCGCATACCTCATACACATGAAAACCACTTCTGGAAAAACTGCAGTAAGACATTTTGTAAGAAACTAAAACCGCACTGCTAACTAAGATCCTGTTTCAGGCTCTGTTTTGTTATCCCTCTCTGTGCAAACAGAGGGGGATTTTTTTGGCCAAACTTCACCATGCAGAAGGTAGAACACCAATATCCGGAACGCATAAATCGCTCTTCGCTACTACCCGCAACTGTCGCAGCAGTCTTTCTTGTGGTTTGAGACCAACGGTGGTGGTACCGCAACCGGACGTGTATTTTCAAAACTCATCAACCGCAAACTGATAAGAATAACCACAATGGTAACACCCACGTCTGCCGCAATAGCAAACACCAGATTACTGTAACCCAAAAACGCAAGCAGAATAAAAAACAGCTTTATGGAAATAGCCGCTATGGTGTTAAACTTAATAGTGCTTACTGTGGCTTTGCTCAACCTAATTAGAAAGGGTATCAGCGAAAGCTTGTCGTTCATTAACGCAATATTGGCGGTTTCAATGGCAGTATCGCTGCCGGCTGCGCCCATAGCTATACTTACAGTTGCCAGAGCCAATGCAGGGGCGTCATTTACACCATCGCCTACCATTGCCACGCTGCCATGTTGTGAGTTAAGTTCTTTAATGCGGGCTGCTTTATCTTCGGGTAAAAGTCCGCCAAAAATTTTCTGAATGTGCACCTGCTCTGCTACATATTTTGCCGATAGTTCCGAATCTCCGGTTAGCATTACCGGCTCCACTTTCATACTTTGCAACTCTTTAATAGCGGCTGCACTATCGGGTTTTATTTCGTCAGTTAAACCTACAATGCCCGCCACACCATTACCAAAACTAACCACCACACTTGTTTTGCCCTGCTCCGAAAGCTGCTTGACAACAAGCTCTGCTTCCTGCGTAGCGGGTTGGCGTTCGCTAATAAAATTCAGTTTGCCCACCAACACAGATTCATCATGGCATACCACACATTTAGCGGTGGCGCCTTTACCTACTATACTCTGAAAATCTTCGGCTTTGTGCGGCTCAAAACCTTCCTTGCGCGAAGCATTTACTATAGCTTGCGCCAAAGGATGTTCCGAAAACATTTCAGCGCCTGCCGTGCATGCCAACAATTTCTCGCGGCTAATGCCATTCATGGGTATCACATCGCTTACCACCGGATTGCCGTAAGTGATGGTGCGCGTTTTGTCTAATGCAATAGCTTTAACCGAAGCAAGTGCTTCGAGATATTTGCCGCCTTTAACTAAAACACCTTTCGAAGAAGCATTGCCAATAGCTGCGTAAACAGCTACCGGTGTGGAAATGACTAAGGCGCAGGGGCAGGCAATTACTAAAAGTGTAATGGCTTGCTGCAGCCAATGGTGGCTGTTGAGGTGCAGCACAAAAACAGGAATAGCAAACAGCAATGCCGCTAACACAATAATGGCCGGTGTATAAACTTTGGCAAACTGCTGTATAAACTTTTGTGTTTCGCTTTTGTTGGCGCTTGCTTCAAAAGTAAGTTGAACAATTTTTGAGAAGGTGGTGTCGGCAGCAAGTTTGGTAGTTTTGATTTCAATAAAGCCGCTGGTGTTAAGCGTGCCTGAAAAAACCACATCGCCCTTGCTTTTCTCTTTCGGAATAGGCTCGCCTGTAATTGCTGCTTCATCAACTGCTGTGTTGCCGGTTTCAATAATTCCGTCAAGCGGAATCATATCGTGTGGCTTTACCTGTATAATGCTGCCCACCGGCACTTTATCAATGGGCACATCGGTTTGTGTGGTTTTTACAAAAGCTGTTTTGGGTGATTTAGAAACCAATGCATCTAATGCCGACTTGCTGTTTTCAATACCTATATCTTCGAGCCGTTCGCCTAACACATACAACACAATTACCACAGCCGCTTCGGGATATTCGCCCAAATAAAATGCACCTACAACGGCAATGAGCATCAGCAAACTTATACTGCTGAAATTTAGTTTAACCAATGCTTTTATTCCACTCCACACCACCGGGTAACCAATGCCGAGAATAAAAGCAGCAAACACGAATGGTGCATACGGCATAGGAATATGAATGCCCAGAATGGATAAAACTTCTAACGCCACCACTGCGGCAATGGCAAAAAGCAAAAACAAAAATTTACTGTCGTGAAAAGGAAGTTTCATACACCGCAATTTTACTAAAGTCCTTTTTAGTTTTTCTTTTCTGATAAAGCAGCGGAGATTTTTTATTTCAGGCATGCACGTTTTATTTGCGGCATGATGAAAATTGTTTTGGTAGATGATGATGCAAATGATAGAAATGCGTTGGCACTAAAACTGGCAGCTTGTGGTAGCGATATGCAAATTGTGGCACAATGCGCCAATGTGCCCGAAGCGGTAAAAGCCATTCATACTCACAAACCCGATATTGTTTTTTCTGATATTGAAATGCCCGGCCTTAGCGGTTTGCAATTGCCCGAATTTTTTGATGAAAACGATTTGGGGTTTGAGTTGATTTTTGCCACCTCTTACAACGAATTTGCCATTCGGGCTTTCCAGCTATCGGCAATAGATTATTTGGTGAAACCCATTGATGATAATTTACTGGCAAAGGCAGTAAACAAAGTGCGCAAAAAGCAGAACTACCGCGCCAACGAGCGGGCTGCTTTACTAAAAGAAAATTTACAACTGCAACAGGCAAAGCGAATAGCGCTGCCCTACAATGGTGGTGTAAATTTTATTGACACAACTGACATCATTTACCTGAAGGCCGACAATGTTTACACTGATATATTTTTACAAAACAGTAGTTCGCTCACGGTATCAAAACCGTTAAAAGAGTTAGAAAGTATTTTGCCCAAGCCGCAGTTTTTCAGATGCCATCGCTCTTACTTAATAAACGTTCGGTTTGTGAAAGAATACATTACATCATCGGGCGGTGAATTGGTGATGAGCAATAGCGAAATACTGCCCTTGGCGCGCGATAGAAAAGAGGAGTTCGGTTCACTTTGGCAGCGAGCAAAGCTATAGCTCGCTTTGTAAAATTCGCAAAGTAGCCCGAGTGCCTTCTTCTAAATCATCTATTGTAAAGCTATACTTATCGTAGCCTGCCTTTTCATTTAAAAATTCAACTCGCTTTTGCATAGCATTGCCGGCAAACGAATGATGGTTGGTTCTAAACTTGTTTAGCTCGGCACTTGCTGCGCGGCCAATGCCGTTGTCTTGCACGGTTACTATTAAGGCTTCATTTGAATTTTGAAAAACAATACTGAGTTTTTTATCGCCTTGCTTGTGGCGCAAGCCGTGCTTGATAGCGTTTTCTACCATGGGTTGTAAAAATATACTGGGCACTCGATCATAGCTTTGGTCAATATTTTCATCAAGTTCAATGCTGTAATGAAAAGAATCGCCCATGGTGTTTTTTTCTAACCGTATGTAGTTGTGCAGCAGCAATACTTCATCTTCAATCACCGTAAACTCACTGCCGCTTTGTTGCAGAGTAGCACGCATCAACTGCGCAAAGTCGTTGAGCGATTGCCTGGCTAATGCAATTTTGTTTTGCTCCAGTTGGTAATCAATGGTTTTTAAAGTATTAAACGCAAAGTGAGGATTCATTTGGCTTTTAATGGCTTTAAGTTCTGCATCTAACTTTTGCAACTGGGTTTCGCGTAGTTGTGCTTCCTTTTTTTCTACGTTGTATTTGTTGTTGAGCGCTACTATGGTTTTTGTTTTTTCTGCCGATACAAAATCCATTTTTTCTTGCAATAACTGACAATGTATTTCCAGCGCCTCTTTATACAAATGCAAAGCGGCATACGATTCTGAAAGTGCAGTAAGAGCACCAATTTTAATTTCTGTATTGGGGCTATGCGTAAGTATATCCAGCACTTTTTGCGCGTGCTGAATGGCTGTTTCAAAATTGCCTCTTTTATTATTTATCACAGCAGCACGGTAGTTATCCATGCATATTTGCTGCGTAAAAGAATTGGCTTCATTCAGTGCAGCGCATTCTTGCAAATATTTATCGGCCTCGTCTAATTCGTTTAACTCAATACAGCATCCCACAAGGTGGTTGGCTGATAAACTAATGCCAAAAGCATGGTTAAGTTGCTTGCAAATGGCATAGCTTTTTTGTGCATATTGTTTTGCTTCGGCAGCACGCCCCATGGCCAGCAGCACTACATCTATGTTGATATAAACTTGTGCATGTTTTACGTTTAGCGGTTGCTGTTCAATAGCCTTTTCAACTTCTCGGTAAATGCGTAAGCTTTTTTCCGGTTCGTTTATTTTGCTGTAAACCATAGCCATATTGGTTTTGGCTATAATTGCATCCTCCCAATCTTGGCTATTGCTCAAAATTTTATCGGCTTCTACATACCATTCTAAAGCGGTGTCGGCTTCATCGCGCAGAAAATAGTAGTTGCCTTTGTTGTTGAGTGCCAAGCCATACCCAATTTCGTATGGCAGTTGCCGGCAAACTTTCAATGCCTCCTCGTTTTTTTCAAAAGCAAGTTCAGGATTGCTGTGCTGCAAGGCCGCAATTTCTTTCAATAAATCATCAATAGCTGCTTTCTTTTCCATTTTCTATGCTGTGTGCTTCCCATTTACAAGTCTATTACGCTCGTTTACAAGTTTACCAATACAATTCTCAAAGAAATCGCAAACAAGCGGTGCGCAAGATGGTTGTTTGCGGCAACAAAAATCAATTCAACATGAAAAAATTATTGACTCTCTGCTTAGTAGCATACACTGCACTGGCAAGTGCAGGTGGCGGTGGACCCGTTACTCCGGGCACATTTGTATCAGACACAACTTTTAATGGCTTGTCAGCAGCCCGGCAAATAACCATAGCCGATAACATGCTGCATCCGCTTGGCATTACCGAAGATGCTTCGGGCAATGTGTGGATTGGCGGATACTATGACGATAACGTAAACAACTTTAAAAAGGGGTTCATTGCTGCGCTCAACGGAACTACCGGAAATTTAGTAAGCACCTACAACAGTGGCGGAAGCATGCCCGGTGTTTACTTACATAACCAATATGACTTTGCGTTTCCTGTATCTATTCACAAAGTTAAGAACGACAAAGTATATGCTGCTTTCAGTTTTACCGGTGGTGCTTTGGTAGATGTAAACAGCAATGGCTTAGGTGTAAACAAAATTGATTTTGCATCGGGCATACAGTGCAAAGGTTATGGACAGCGCAATGATTCAACCATTGTTGGCATGACCCGCTCCAGCGCCACACAGCCTCTTTCTGTAAACAAGTTTTATGCATTTAATGCCATGGCAGGTTCTAATTATGCTGCACATGAAATTTCTAACTATTACAACGGAAACCAAAGTTGGTTTGCAAGTTCGGTTTATAGCGGGCAGCAAGTAGAACTGCAACCCGATGGAAAAATGTTGGTGGCTACTACACCCTATGAAGTATATCGCTATAAAGCCAACAGCCATCAATTAGACAGCACCTTTGGTGTAAATGGTTATAGCTACATCACCCCACTTCCATTTTCGGGCGGGCAGCTTACACACCGCTGTGTAGATTTATTGGTGCAACCAAGCGGTAAAATTCTTTACACACTGGGTTACGGCAACTACAATTTTATTATTCGCCTAAATGCCGATGGCTCGCAGGACTTGAGCTTTAATAACAACCAACAATACATTATGGAAGCAATGGCAGATAATGCCGGAACACCGGCTCTTTTTACCGGAAACACCTACGTAGGTATGGCGCAGTTAAGCGATGGAAAATTTGTGGTGTTGGCAAATTACTTGAGTAACCAACAGTTAAGTTTTACACCGAGCGAAATAGCTGAAGCAAAATTGGCTGATGCGGCTGCCAGCAGCTACTACTTGCTAAAAGCATATAATGAAGATGGCACACCTGACCATACTTTTGGTGAAAACACCTCAAACACAATGCTTATTCACCTCAACAACAATAACACTACAAGCACACAAGCCACCGAAATTTATGTAGGTGCTAACGATGCTATCTACATTACCGGTCGCACACGCCCAAGCAGTGGCTCTGCCATTACCGAAAGCGCTTTTGTAACCAAGCTCAAAAAACATGTTGCTGCAAATCCTTGCACGGGTTTTCAATTGATAGATTTTAATTCAAAACCGGGTACAGATGCTACTAACGGCAATGGCACTATCAATGTAAAAGTAAGTGGTGGCACTGCTCCATATTCATACAACGTAACATTAAACGGTAGCCCTGCTGCAACCGGAAACTTAACTGCTGATTCGGCTACTATTACTGTTGCAGCATCTAACAACGGTTACGATGTAACGGTTACCGATGCCAACGGCTGCACCGTAAATGGCAATGCTATTGTGGCATCATGTGTGGGTATTACAGCAAATGCACAGCAATATACCGCACCCGCTAATGGGCAATGCAATGGTGAAATCACCATTTCAATAGCGGGCAATGCAACGGGCAATGCCGGGCCATTTACACTTCCTGATTTTACAAGTGGCGGCAATCCGTTTCAGGCTCCTTCATCACCATTTTACTTAGGCGGACTATGTGCCGATAGCACATACACTATTGAAATAGTTACCGGCTACGAATGTGTAGTGTTCGATACTATTACTTTAAGCAGTGGCAACGGTTGCACACCTCCGCCAGCACCGGCTCTTACACTTAGTAACGATACGCTTTATGCCAGCACCACAGGCGTAACGGGTGGCTACGATTGGTACTTAGATGGAATTGTAATTGCTACCACTAATTTTCCAACCAACTATATTGTAATCACGAGCAATGGCTCATATACTGTTATAGCAGGTAATGGTGTGGGTTGTGTTTCGCCAGAATCATCACCATTGGTTGTAAACACGGTTGGCATTACAGAAACTGAA
Organism: uncultured Chitinophaga sp.; assembly: GCA_964615305.1. GTDB lineage: Bacteria > Bacteroidota > Bacteroidia > Chitinophagales > LD1 > Bog-950. Next base: position 37,981 of record CAZTNA010000020.1, on the reverse strand, counting down.
AATGCTGTATCAATGAATATCTACCCTAACCCGGCAAAAGGCTTGTTAATGATTAGCACAACGGAGCAAATTGAAAGTGTATCTGTTTTCAATATGCTTGGTGAGCAAGTGAAAATTGAAAAGGGGAACGTTTCAAAACTAAGCGTAAGTGAACTTTCAACGGGAGTTTACACGCTGCAAATACTAACCACAAGCGGTAGCAAAGCAGCCAAGTTGTTTGCGAAAGATTAAACCACACTCAAAACTCTTCTCAGTATTAGTGAGTTGAGTTTTGTTTTTCCCTCTCTGCGCAAGCAGAGGGGGATTTTTTTGCTGCGTGGAGTTAACTCTTTTGAGCCACACATATTATATAACTGTGTTCCAAATAAGAGCAACCCAAATCTCACGGTTGGTGAAGATGGACGAGTTTAATAACTCACCGGAGCAAAACCGCAAGCAAATGTAGGCAAAGGCAGTAGTCATATAAACCATGTTTTGTTTCATTATACTATATCTAAGAGATTGTGTCCGTTTTTTGTTGAATACACTTATTATCGCACTTCTATTAAGATGACAGCAATAATTATTGACGATGACAACACGGCTTGCCAAGTTTTGACCAATCTATTGACAGAGGTTGCGCCCGAAGTCATTGTACTAGACAAAGTAAATAGTGTTTCTGACGGGGTAAAAGCCATTCGCAAACATTCGCCCGGTATTGTTTTTTGCGATATTGAAATGCCCGTATTGAGCGGGCTACAGTTACTTGATTTCTTTAACCCCGAGGAAATTACATTTAGCTTAATATTTGCTACTTCCTACAGCGAATATGCCGTTCGTGCTTTTCAGCTATCGGCAATTGATTACTTGCTGAAACCTATTGATAAAAACTTGCTGAAAGCGGCTGTTCAAAAAGCCGAAAAAATGCAGACAGTTGATTGCACTCAACTGTATCAGAATTTTAAACAAAATATTGCTACACCCAACTTTACCAAAATAGCCTTAACAGTAAGCAATGGTGTGGTGTTTGTAGAAACTAAAGACATACTATACTTGAAGGCTGACAATGTTTATACCGAAGTGTTTTTAGCTGATAAAAGTCGGCTTGTGGTTTCGAAACCAATAAAAGATTTTGAAAAAATGCTCGATACGCAACCGTTTTTTCGCACACATCGTACTTTTCTGGTTAACCTGCACGGCATAAAAAGCTATTCAAAAAGCGATGGTGGCTTTATTATTATGGAGAACAATGATGTGGTGGCACTTTCGCGCGAACGAAAAATTGCTTTTCAGCAAAGCTGGGCAGCTATAAAAGTTTAGCTATTCCATATTGTGTATAAGCAACTCTACCAATGTGCCTTTTGCGTTGCCTGCATTATCAGTTAAATCGGTAAACTTTAGTTCATACTGTTGGTAACCCGCGTGTAAGTTTAGTAGGCGTATTCGTTCATCCAAGGCATTGCCCGCAAACGATTGGTGCTTTTTGCGATTCCTATTTAGCAAGGCAGAAGCATGTCTGCCAATACCTGTATCTTCAATAACAATCTTCATACTCTGATTCTCTAACCGGGTAAAGCGTATAGAAAGTTTTTGCTCGCCCATTTTAGTTTTTAGCCCGTGTTTAATGGCATTTTCAACTATAGGTTGCAATAACATACCAGGTATTTTTTCATAGCCTAAATCAATTTCATCGGCACTAACAATCTCGTAGTTGAACTGAGTTGACAAACTAAACTTTTCTAATTGCAGATAGCTATGTAAAAAGGCAATTTCGTCTTCCAGAAAAATGGTTTGTTCGCTGCTTTGCATTAGTGTGCTGCGAAGAAGTAAAGAAAATTGGTTGAGGGTACCCTGTGCTTCTGCAAGTTTACCTGCCTGCATTAAACCGGTTATTGTTGCCATTGCATTAAAAACAAAATGCGGATTCATTTGGCTTTTTATTGCTTTTAGCTCCGCATTTAATTGTTGAATTTTAGATTCTTTGAGTTCTGTTTCTTTTCGTTCAGTGTCATACTTGGTCTGCATTTCGGCATACTCTTTTGCTTTCTCTGTGTCGTATATTTCTTGTGTAATAGTTTTATTTTCTAGTAGTGCAGTATAGGCTAATTGATACCTGCCGGCTTTAGCATAAAGTTCGTGCAGATTCTTGGTTATTTTTTGAAGAATCACCTTGTCTTCCTGAAATATTGTACGCTCTGTTTCTAAATGTTTGATAGCCTCTGTAGCATTGCCATTGGCTGCGGCTATTTGCGCCAGCGCAGAAATTACATCAAACCTGATTTTGGGCATTTCACCCAACTCGGGCAGGGTTAGCAAATGTTGGCATAACTCATACGCCTCATCTGTTTGTTGATTATTAAGCAGGTGAAAAACCCTCCGGATTTCAATAAATAGATAGGAACGCATGTCTCCTAACTTTTTTGAAGAAGCTACTGCGTTGTTAAGTGCTCTAAGTGCTTCTGCATTTCGTCCAACTTTTTCGTATAAACTCGATTGATAAACATAACCGCCCACCAGCGACATGTGGAAGTTGCGTTTTTCTTCCAGTTCAATAAACTGTTCTGAATATTTTATACTGGTTTCAATATCCCCCATTTTGGCGGTAAGCATGGTCAGCATTTGCAAGAAACCGGTTTGATGCCCTACGTTTTTAAGTTCTACAGCTATTTGCACACCTGTTAAACACTCGTTCAGTAACGAAGGCCCCACCTCGCCTCTTCTGTAACGAATGCTGATATCGTCATATAGCACCACCAGTTTGAGTGTTTGGGGTGGGTTGTTAAGTTCACTTAAATATTGCTTTGCCAGTGCTATGTGTTCTGTGGCAGCATCTATACGGTTGCTAGTAGATAACAGAGAAGCTTTTCTTGATAAACTGTGAATAAGCAGTTCATCAAATCTATGCTCTTCTGCCAATGTTATTGCTTGTGTAAGTAGTGTTTCCGTTTCACTGGTGTTTTCAGCTAAACTTTCTTTTACCCCGGCAAGTTGCAGTAGTGCTTGGCAGTGTTCGTAGTAAAACTTGTGCTGTGCTGCTATTGCACGAGCTTCCTCTGCAAGAGCATAGCCTTGTTGTGGGTTCTCCAACTCTATGGCTTCTGACTTTGCAAGCAGGTTTTTTATAGTTTGTTGAGTAGTAGTGTTGGTCATGCGCTTTCTCTTTGCTCAAATGTTCATAGGGACAATAATACATTACCGTTGGCAAGTTCGTTTGCTTTTCACAAGTTAAGAAAGACGTTTCGCAAACTACAAGAACAAAAGAACTCTACAAAGTGATGTTTTTGCCCCGAACAAAAATCAATCAAGTATGAAAAAAATGTACACCGCCTTTTTGGCATTAGGCTTAGCGCTTGGCGCAAATGCACAAAATTTTACTTATCCGTTAGATGTAAACTACAACGGTAAGGGCTACAGATTTAATGACCCTAACCCTTCTACTTATGCTACAGGCTCGGCAGATGCAATTTTGTTGAACGATGACGGCACCGAGTATGTAGGTATTAAGCAACTTTTTAATGGCGATAGCTATGCCATAACAGTGCTGGCCAAAAACAAAGCAAACGGCACGCGCGATAGTTCATTTGCAACAAATGGCATAGCTACAGAAAATGCGCAGCGTGGAATAGGAGTAACCGACATATCTATCCTTAACAACAATAAAATTTATTGCTCCGGATCAGGTTGGGGTGGCTATATTTGGAACAATGGTGTAATGGCCCCACAAACATACACCGGTGGTGTAGTGGCTCCGGGCGTTATAGCTCAAGACGCAGCCAAAGCAAATGATACGAGCATTGTGCAGGTAGGTGATGTAAATGTTATTGCCTTTTTTAAAGACAATGGCAGCTCTGCTACCAACACCTATGCCAACGATGGCTACACTTATGTAACTTATCCCTCACTTACTTCCGGCACACCTGTTTTGCATCGTGTGGCAGCAGAGGTAAACGGTAGTTATTATGTAGCCGGCATAGTTGATTCGTTTGCATTCATTGCCAAGTATAATCAGCGCAGCTTTACTTTAGATAACACTTGGGGCAACAACGGTGTAGCCTCTTTTGAGATTTCGAATTTCTCCGCCAATAATTTTGCCGATTTAAAAATACAACCCGATGGCAAAGTTGTAGCGCTTTATGAGGGTGGTTTTAATAATGAAAATTTTATAAGTGCTTATGCCATGCGTTTTAATACGAATGGTGTATTAGACAACGGTTTTAGCACAGATGGCATTCACGGTGAACCTTATGCTTACAAAGTAGCATTTTTACCAAACAACGTTTTAGCACTTGTTACAGCCACCTCGCACATTGTTGGTGTTATGTTTTACGATGATAATGGTAGTTATATAGATGAGGCTTATTTCCCTTTACTTGCGGCAGATGGGGCACAACTGATTGCAAGTCCTAAAGCTGTTTCAGTAAATGCGGTGGGTGATATTGCTATATGCGGAAGTGTATATGACCCTACTGCCAGCGTAGATAAATACTTTACCATGCGCTTAAAAAGAGTATTGTGTTCAGTTAGTGGGTCATTAAGTGCTATTACCTCTACCGGTGTTACTATTACCGCAAGTGGTTCAGGTGTTTACCCGTTAGAAGTTTCTGTGGGAGAGGAAGGTGCTGTTTTTGTTGATACACTGACTAACGGCACGGTAGTTACTGCTACAGGTTTACAACCCAATACGCCTTATTCTGCAATTATTGTAGATGCTAATGGTTGCACTTGGGAGCAAGCATTTACCACTGGTGATATTGGCTCAGGAATAAGTGAAAGCAACTCGCTGAATTGGAGTGTGTATCCAAATCCGGCTAATGAATTTTTGGTTATAAATTGCAATGAACAACTTGAATCAGCAGAGGTTTACAATGTGGTAGGCGAGAAAGTAATTTTTGTAAACGGACAAATTACCAAACTAAACGTTGCCTCTTTGACGCAAGGTATTTATACGCTGCAATTAAAAACTACAACAGGTAATACTGCCATAAAGAAATTTATGAAGCAGTAAGTTGTTTTCAAGCACAACTCTTTCTTGTGTAGATTGAGTTTTGTTTATCCCTCTCTGCGCAAACAGAGGGGGATTTTTTTTGAACCTACAGTTTGTTTAATATCCAAATTTGCGCTAGTGTGGTAGGGCCATTATCGGTTGCATTATACACGTTGAAAAAAGTAGAGCTATAAACACCCAACTGCTTAAAACTAGACAAATACAGAGCAGGATTTTTTACTGATTTAATGTAATACCTGGTTGCGCCTTCGTAAATTGGCTCTACGGTAAACAATTGATTACTGCTGTTTGTAAAATCATTGACTCTAACAAATGTGCAACACTGATTATCGGTGTCTAAATACTTATCAATATTCTTTTTCGATACTACGTAATATTGCCCGGCTGCGGGGCCGGCAATAAACTGAATGCTATCGGCTCCGGCCACATCCATACCGTGATACGTGCCATTAAAAATGTACTGTAGATAATAACCGTTCATTTGGTTTTGTACGGTGTAGGTTCCTGCGTAAGGGTGAGTAGCTGTAGTTTGTGTTTCTTTTTTGCAGGCTGTAAGGCAAAATAAGCAGACAAAAAATACCGCTGTGGCAGCTAGCGTAATGGCTTGTTTTGTTGTGTTGTTTTTTTTCATTGACTAAAAATGGCTTATGTACTAAAGGTTTCGTTTACTTAATTTTTATTTTCTACTTAACATTTGCACCGCCTGCTGCAACGGCACATCACGCGGATTAAGCTGTAGTGCTATTTTATAATAATACACTGCGCTGTCAACATTATTATAACCTACTTCAAATACCCGCCCTATATTTTGCGGTGGGTTGGGTGCGTTTGGCAAAATCTGCATAGCCTTTTTATTAACAGCAACCGATGCCTCATAATTTTTTAGCTGGAAATAAATCAGGCTCAGTAAATCGTAAGAGCGGCTCTCTGTAGGGTAGTTTTGTGTAATATGCTCCAGGTATGGAATTGCTTCGTTCCACTTGCCTGCCCGGGCTAAAATTTCGGCACATGCCAAATGTGATTCGTAAAACTCCGGACTCATGACAGCAGACTTTTTGAAATACGTCAAGGCGCTATCCGGTTGATTAATCATGGTGTACACACGGGCCAAATCATAAACCGGATTCATAAACCCCGGATAAATTTCAATGGCCTTTTTAAAATGCGGAATTGCTTCTTCGCGCATTTTAAACTGCTCAGGGCTTGTTGGCATTTTTTCTGAATAAACAACCAACTGCACACCCAACAAATTATGCGCCTGTGCCGACTCGCTTACATAGTCTATATCATGTCTGAACAAGGTAATGTGGTCTTTCCATTGAAAATTTCGTGCAAAAGTAATTCCCGAATAAAGCAACAGCACCGCCACTATTACTCCTGAAGCCACCCTGGGAACTGCTCTAAAGTTTTCCGCCTGTTCTTTAAAATCTGTTTTAGTAAGCCAAAAAATAAGATAGGTCAACACCAGGCACCAACTAATACTTGGTATAAACAAAAACCGTTCTGCTATTGAACCCGGAAGAGGGTAGAAATAATTCGAATAAACGGATATGGAAATTAAAAATAACAACAACGAAAAGCTTAGCAGACGGTTTCTGTTCACCAGTAATACCGACAACACAAATAGCACAAAACAAACAACCAGTGCTGCTACCGGACGAAACTCCATAACACCTGTAGGCTTAATAAACCGGTAGCCATAGTAAAAACTCATGGGGTACGGCAACACCACTTTATGTAAACCGTAACTCACCGATGTAAGGGCGGTACCTATCCGTACACTTTGCGAAGAATCATGTGTAACCGGTGCTTCTATAAAACTTAGCGGCCGCTGTGTTGTGCTGTCTGTTATTTCGGTATTAGATATTGCCACGGCTGTGCGCTGACCGGTTCTAACCGATTCGGCTACCCCCCCCACAAACGGCAAGTTTGCCCTCAGGTTAACTACAGACGCTGTTTGTACCGAGGTGTAATAAACCGAAGTCTGTTTATTAAGCAATAAACCAATAAACGCCAGATTAAAAATTAATGCTGCCGGAATACAATACGAATACCACTTAACTGCAGCCGGTTTAAATGTGGCATACAACATTAGTGCTACCAATAAAAACCTGGCCTGGTCATCGTACATTATACTACCTTCTAGCGCAGAAGTAATTGGACCCATTAAGCCAACAACCAATGCACCAACACCCACTACGCGCAAAGCGGTATAAAATTTCCTTTTCAATAAAAAAACCACGGGCAGCACCTCTGCAATCGGTAAAAAATAGTTGTGCTCAACAAAAATCTGAATAGCAAAACCTATAACCGCAACAGGTACAGCCGCATATCTAAATCCACCACCGTAATACAAATAGTAAACGGTAGCGGCAATTAAATACACCATAATGTAAAATCCTGCATTTACGCCTACCGCATATACGGTAATAAGTACCAATACAAATGATGGCAAAAACAGCACTTTTTTAAACGCATCATTCAGCGTAAAACTCAACAACGTAAAGCAGATGGTTAATGCCATCAACGGATATGTGTACCCCGATGCAATACAGTAAAATGCTACAGCAAAAACAGTTATGCTCAAAACCGAACTAACCACCCAAAAAACCGGTGTCAACGTACTCTTATCCTCATGAAATTCGGTGTTTGATTCAGCATGGCCTGCCACTCTTTTAGGTGATACAAGCCCCTTGACTTTCTGCAAGCACACAAGCCCAAGCCATCGTAACTTCTCTAAGCTACTAAGGCGTTGCAACCAAACCCACAAAAAAGTTACAGCCAGCAAACCTGCCACCAACACTGCCACTCTCATATTCAGCATTTGCAATAGCGAAAACCAAACAACCGGTAATAACAATAGAAAAGTTAGCAGTAAAAGTTGAAAAACTGGCGGATGACGAAAAAACACAAGCGCCATGGGAATAACTACAGCCCAGGCAATGACTGACTGCTTCGACAAAACCGCCAATACAAAGCAAAATGCCGATACAGGTATAAAATACCATTTGCCGCTATCTGCCCATCTCAAAGCAAAAAACATGGCGGCTAACGCCCCTCCCAACGCCAAAATTTCATCGCGGTTTTTAATACTATCTACCACTTCGGTGTGGGCAGGGTGAACAACAAAAAAAGCTGTGGCCACAAAAGCCAGCAATGAACCATAATCTTTAAAAAGCAACTTTAAAACCACAAACAGCAACACGCAAAGCCATGCATACAGCAGTACGTTAATAAAATGGCTGGCATGAGCGTTTTCGCCCAGCAGCGAATGTTCAATAGCAAAACTAACCAACACCATGGGTCGGTACTCATAAGAATAGCCACTGGCATCTTTATAGTAGGGTTCAGTAAAAATTTGGGGTATGGCTGAAATTCCCTTTGAAGTAAGCCGGTGGTTTCTGGTTACAATTTCATCATCAAGATTATAGCTATTGGGAATACTGTTAAAATAAACGGCAATAGCTGATAAAAATATCAGCAGATGAGTCTTATACCAATGCCCAAACGGAGTAGCCCCTGTTGCACTTTCCTTTTTCTGCTTTTTATTGGCTGGTTTACTCATGAACAAAACGAAAATAGAATTTTGAAGTTCTGTTCACGCACTCAGCAAAGCCCGTGTCCGTGTGCTGAAAAATTAGTACTTGGCTGTAATTAGTTTTTCTCTACTTTGCCCGCCATTTAAACCTCCATATTAAACCCATACCAAAGCATGGCTTTGTTTAATTTTTTAACGCAGGAAATTGCCATTGACCTTGGCACCGCAAACACACTTATTATTCATAACGATAAAGTAGTGGTTGACCAACCCAGCATTGTAGCCATTGACCGAAGAACCGATAAAGTAATTGCAGTAGGCATGCGCGCCATGCAAATGCACGAAAAAACACACGAAAACATCAAAACTGTTCGTCCCCTCAAAGATGGTGTAATTGCTGATTTTAAAGCTGCCGAAAGCATGATTCGTGAAATGATAAGCATGATTTATGGCGAGAAAAAACCTTTGTTCCCTCCACGTTACAAAATGGTTATTTGTATTCCATCAGGAATTACTGAAGTAGAAAAACGCGCAGTAAAAGACAGTGCAGAACAAGCGGGTGGGCAAGATGTAAAAATGATTCACGAACCAATGGCGGCTGCTATTGGTATTGGAATAGATGTACAAGAACCTAACGGCAACATGATAATTGACATAGGTGGTGGCACTACCGAAATTGCCGTCATCGCCCTTTCAGGTATTGTTTGCGACCAAAGTATTCGAGTAGCCGGTGATGAGTTTACGCTCGATATTGTTGACTACATGCGCAGGCAACACAACATGCTTATTGGTGAACGCACAGCCGAAATGATTAAAATCAATGTCGGTTCAGCATTAACCGATATTGACACTCCTCCCGATGATTTTCCGGTTAACGGCCGCGACCTAATGACGGGCATTCCTAAGCAGATCATTGTTTCTTATTCCGAAATAGCTCATGCTATTGATAAATCCATTTCGAAAATTGAAGAAGCCATTTTAAAAGCTTTAGAAACCACACCACCCGAACTGGCCGCTGATATTTTTAAAACAGGTTTGTATTTAACCGGTGGCGGAGCATTGTTGCGCGGCTTGGATAAACGCATAAGCCAGAAAACAAAATTACCGGTACATGTAGCTGAAGACCCACTGCGTGCGGTAGTTCGCGGCACAGGTATCGCGCTCAAGAAAATGGATACGTTCACCTTCCTCATGGATGACTAAAATTTAGTTAGCAGTTGACAGTTCGCGGTTGGCAGTAACACAAAATCGTTTTTTACCGTGAACCGTAAACCGTAAACCGTAAACTTTTTTCAGTGTACAACCTCTTTCAGTTTTTTGTTCGCTACCATCTGCTGATTCTCTTTCTTTCGTTACAGGGCTTTTGTTTTTACCTCATTTATCAAACCAAACACTACAATCAGGTGGCGTATCTCAACACCGCCAACAACCTAAGCGGCAGAGTGTATTCTGTTTATACCGGTGTAAACGATTACTTGTATTTGCGCAGATTCAGCGACAGCTTGGTGCAGGAAAATGCTGCGCTGCACATGCAACTATCCGACTCTAAATATATAACAGGCATCAAGTCAGGCACCGCACTCGATTCGTCAAACAAAGATGTTCTGCAGTACAACTACATTACAGCTCGTGTAATCCGAAACTCCGTAAACGATGCGGCCAACCTCATTTATTTAGACCGCGGCAAAATGCAAGGCATACAAAAGCAAATGGGCGTAATAAACCCTGCCGGCATTGTGGGGCAGGTGGTAGCCGTTACTGATAACTACTGTGCTGTAATGAGCGTGCTTAGTAAAGATTTTAAAGTGAGTGCTAAATTCAAGAAGAACAATTTTTTTGGCAATCTGCATTGGGATGGCATCAATTCTACCACAGCTACTCTGGAGGATATACCCAAACACGTTCCGGTTAAGGTAGGCGACACACTGGTAACCAGCGGCTTCTCGCAACTCTTTCCGCGAAACATTATGATAGGCCGGGTGAAGAGCGTAAAAATGGAACCCGAGAATAACTTTCTCGAAGTTTCCGTTTCACTCGCCACTAATTTCGGCAGTTTAAATTATGTGTATGTCGTGAACAACATGCACAAAGAAGAAATTCAAGTGCTCGATAGTTTAGCCATCAATAACAAACCAAACCCATAATGTTGAACAGTAAATAATGCTGAATCAAATTCCCATAAATCTCTTTCGGTTGTTTTTGTTGCTCCTGGCACAAATCCTGATATTCAGCAATATCAATTTCAGTTCGTTTATCAATCCCTATGTGTTTCCGTTATTTGTTTTGCTGCTGCCTTTCGAAACTCCACGCTGGGTGCTGATGGTTATAGGTATGGCAGCCGGTTTATTGCTCGATTATTTTCTGGGTTCAGTAGGTATGCACGCTGCCGCCTGCTTACTGGTAGGTTATCTGCGTCCGTTTCTCATCAACATTATTACACCTAAGGGCACCGAGTTTGAAATCAGCCCTAACGTGTATGCACAAGGCATTACCTGGTTTTTGGTTTATCTCGGTATTACCATGTTCATGTATCTTACGTTCTACTTTTTTGTAGAAGCCGCCACCTTTTTAAACTTCCTCCTGTTGCTGCTCAAAATTTTTCTGAGCGTAGCTGTATCCGTTATTTTTATGCTCATCTTTCTTTTTCTGTTTTCATCAAAAAAGAAACGGAGATTTGTGTAGCGTGTAATCTCATTCTTCTGTGAACAAAGACCTATTTAAAAACCGCCATCAGGTAATTCAAATAATTATAGCTGCTACGGCTATAATTTTTTTGCTGCGGTTGTTTTATGTACAGGTAATAGACAACAAATATGTGTCGCTCGCAAAAAACAATGCCATTAAAGAAGTAGATGTTTACCCCACCCGCGGCATGGTGTACGACCGTAAAGGCGAACTCATTGTTTACAACGAAGCCATTTACGACCTCATGATTATTCCCCGCCAGGTAAAGGGAATAGACACCCTCAAACTTGCCGCGTTGCTCGGGCTTGCCCCCGAAGACTGTTTCAAACATTTTAAAAACCTGCGAAACGTAAAGGGCTATTCATCCTACAAGCCCAATGTATTTATGAAACAACTCTCCCTGAGCAATTTCTCTCGTCTGCAGGAGTATCTCTATTTGTTTCCTGGCTTCTATGGGCAGGTGCGCACCATTCGTAAATATCCGCACCGCGTAGCCGCCACCATACTGGGCGATATTGGTGAGGTCAGCGAAAAACAAATTGAATCATCAGAGGGTTACTACAAACCCGGTGACTATGTGGGCAAAAGCGGAATTGAAAAAGTGTACGAGAAAGAATTAGGTGGCAAGCGCGGAAAAAAATTTGTGTTTGTAGATGTACACAACCGTGTGATGGGAAATTTTAATGAAGGTAAGTTTGACACCACTGCAGTGGCTGGAGACAACGTAATAACCACCCTTGATATTAAACTGCAAGAGTATGCCGAGCAACTCATGCAAAACAAAAAAGGAAGTGTGGTGGCTATTGAGCCGGGCACCGGAGAAATAATTGTGCTGGTCAGCAGCCCCGGCTACGACCCGAATTTATTGTGCGGTGCCGTTCGCGGAAAAAATTTTAAAGCCCTGCTTACCGATTCTCTGTTGCCCTTGTATTCGCGCCCAACACTAGCCACCTATCCTCCGGGCTCTTCGTTTAAACCTATTGTAGGCTTAATTGCACTTAACGAAGGGGTGCAGGAAGTAAACTACGGAGTGCCTTGCAATCAGGCATATCATGCAGGTGGGGTTACGGTTCGCTGCTCACATGCGCATCCCTCTGCAGGCAATATGCAATATGCGCTGGCACAAAGCTGCAATCCGTATTTCTGTCAAACGTTTCGCAATTCATTAGAAAAACTACCGGGCGTTAGTACAGCCGATGCTTACAACCGCTGGGCCGATGCCTGCCGCAGTTTTGGCCTCGGAGGTAAAACCGGCATTGATTTGCCGAGTGAAGTTTCGGGAAACATACCCACTGAAAAATATTACAACAAAATTTATGGCAACCGCAAATGGAAATTTGCCACCATCATTTCATTAGGTATTGGCCAAGGCGAAATTCTTACCACACCTTTACAAATGGCCAACATGCTGGCATGTATTGCCAACTACGGCACCTGGGTTACACCGCATGTAGTTCGTAAAATAACCGACCCCGTCACCGGAAAAGACGTTACCCACCCCTACCAAACACACAAAGCACTCATTGACAAAGAACATTTTACTCCCGTTATTGACGGACTTTTCCAGGTGGTCGAAGCCGGCACCGCTAAATCTGCCCGGGTAGAAGGTATTACCATGTGCGGCAAAACCGGCACCGCACAAAATCCGCATGGCGATAACCACTCTATGTTTGCCGGTTTTGCCCCTAAAGACAATGCAAAAATTGCAGTAGCCGTGGTGGTAGAAAATGGCGGTTACGGTTCTACCTATGCTGCGCCAATAGCCAGTTTAATTGTCGAAAAATATTTAAACGATACCATTGCCGAAAAACGTTTGCCTATCGAAAAACGTATGATAGAAACAAACCTGCTGGGCAAATACGGAGTAAAAACTAATAAAAGCGCTACACTTAACGCACAAGGCGAAGAGTAACTGAAATGAAAAATCTACTGGCAAGTTTCTTCTTGTTTTTATCCGTTTTGGCACAAGCACAACTGGCCGACTCCTACTTCGATACAATGGATAGTTTGATTGAAACCACACCGCAAATAACCCTCTGCCAAAAAGACGGCAAAGAAGACCTTCGTTTTTTTTCTAAAACACCGGAAAAGTATGCCGACTATAAACAAGTGTTTGCCCGCGTTGCCGACACCACTTTCACTTTCGAAGAAACCAGCCATTTCTTTTGCGATATTCAGGTAGAAATAAACTGCAAAGGCAAAGCAGGCAATTACTCTTTTTCCGTAGAGCCTAGAACATTTACATTATCTGACTACAACCACTTTCTAAAACTTATGCAGCTAGTAAACAACTTGCAACAGCATGTGTTTACACCGGCAGTTTACCTTGGCGAAAAGGTAAACACCATAACAAAATTCAGGCTATCGGCTAAAGCCGGAAAACCTGCATTGCAATAAACCACATGGCAAAACAAGAATCACTCACCGGAAAAATAGATTGGCTCACCGTATTATTTTATACGGTGTTGGTCATATTCGGCTGGTTGGTTATCTACTCATCTTCCTATTCGGGTGAAGGCGAAAGTATTTTCGATGCCGAAATAAACAGCGGCCGGCAATTCCGGTGGATGATGGCATCGGCAGTAATTGCCTTCATGATTCTTATTGTTGACTCGCGGTTTTATACCACTTTCTCTTATGTGTTTTACGTTTTACTGCTCCTCATGGTGGTGGTGGTCATGTTTGTTGGCGTAGAAGTTAAAGGTCAACGCAACTGGATTCGCTTAGGTAGTTTTCAAATGCAGCCCTCTGAACTTACCAAGTTTGCGGTTAGTCTTGCGGTGGCAAAATTTCTTTCCGGCTTAAATGTTGACATTCGAAAATGGAAAGACAAATGGCGCGTGTTTGCCATCATTGGTTTACCCATGTTGTTAGTGCTTATTCAGGGCGATGCCGGCTCGGCTATTGTCTTTGTGGCCTTGGTGCTGGTGCTTTTCCGCGAGGGGCTTGAGTCTTATTATCTAATTATTGGAGCATCAGTAGCCGTATTGGGCGTCTTAGCCTTGTTGGTCAGTAAGTTTGTGCTGGCCGGCACGCTGCTAGCTGTGGCACTCATCATTATTTACTTCAGCCGCAGAAACAAAAAATTAGCACTTGCCATATTGGGCCTATGGCTGCTTGCTTCTGCATTTGTGTTTTCTGTTGATTATGGTTTCAGCAAGCTAAAACCTCACCAGAAAGACCGTATAAATGTTTTACTGGGCAAAGAAGTAGAAAACGGTAAAGACTGGAACATACGTCAGTCAATCATTGCCATCGGTTCGGGTGGGTTTTTGGGCAAAGGGTTTCTAAACGGCACCCAAACCAAGTTAAAGTTTGTACCCGAGCAAAGCACCGATTTTATTTTTAGCTCAGTGGGCGAAGAGTTTGGTTTTATTGGCAGCACGTTCATGATACTCGTATTTCTTGCTTTCTTCTATCGCCTCTTGTATTTGGCCGAACGTCAACGATCTAAATTTAGCCGCGTGTATGGCTATTGCGTAGCAAGTATTCTCTTCTTCCATTTCCTCATTAATGTAGGCATGGCCATTGGTGTTGCGCCCGTTATAGGCATTCCCTTACCCTTTATCAGCTACGGGGGCTCATCACTTCTTTCTTTCACTATACTGCTCTTTATTTTTCTACGCCTCGACACACAGCGGTACCATATAATGCGCTAAGAACTTTGCCTTTTGCGCAGCACAAAATGCTGACCCAAATACACCCTGCGCACCTGCTCATCGCTCGCCAATTCTTCGGCAGTTCCTGCCTTTAAAATTTTCCCTTCAAACAGCAAGTAAGCCCTATCTGTTATCGAAAGAGTTTCCTGCACATTGTGGTCTGTTATAAGTACGCCAATATTTTTCCGCTTCAATTGCTCTACTATACGTTGTATATCCTCCACAGCTATAGGGTCAATTCCCGCAAACGGCTCATCAAGCAAAATAAACTTGGGGTCAGTAGCTAAGGCTCGCGCAATCTCTGTTCGCCTCCTCTCTCCACCGCTCAGCACATTACCCATACTGGTGCGCACTCGGTTCAATCCAAACTCGTTAAGCAGCAACTCCAGTCTTTCTTTCTGTTCTGCTCTCGTAAGTTTCGTCATCTCCAGCACCGCAGCTATATTATCTTCTACCGAAAGGTTTCTAAACACCGATGCTTCTTGAGGCAAATACCCCACACCCATTTGTGCCCGCTTATACATAGGCAAATCAGTAATTTCTGTTTCTCCCAAAAAAATCTTTCCACTATCAGGTGGTATTAAACCCACTATCTGATAAAACGAAGTTGTTTTTCCCGCGCCATTCGGCCCAAGCAAACCAACTATCTCGCCTTGATTCACCTCAACTGATACATCATTTACCACCTTACGGCCTTTGTACTGTTTCATTAAATGTGCCGAGCGAAGTGTAAGCATAAGTCTGTTTTAAAAATCTAACCCAAACGAAAAATAATACATCGGGCGTTTTGAAAGTTCACCGGTGTCATAGCCCCACGCAGCGTCTAGGCGTATATAATAACCAAGAAATGACGTCCTCAACCCCGGACCAAAGCCCGCTATCACAGGAGTTTTGTATCGCTTTACTCGCACAATAACTGACGGGTTATTATTCGGGTTCGCAATTGACTCATTAAACAACGGATTGTCATTGCTCCAGGGCGATGCCCCCTCCCACGCAGTGCCCACATCTACAAAAGCTATCAACGCAAAATTTCTGATAATCTCCGAGCGCAGACTTCTGTTAATCAGGGCAGCAAAAATAGGCACTCGCAATTCCGAATTCAGCAAAATGTACTTATCCCCGTTGCGCGCATTTTGCTTAAACCCCCTAAGCGGTGTTGCAAGCGTTTGAAACGCATAATGGTTATTCCGGTTAATCGGTGTGTTGCGGTCAAACTTATCAAAACTCGGTGCGGTAATCCAGTTATCTAATCCGCCTAAGTAATAAATCATATTCGCAGTTCCTGCTGCTGCCCCCACTGAAAGTCTGTTAGCCCAAATAATCTGTTTATACACCTTCAGGTAATGGCGCAGGTCAATACCAAATACACCCAACACCTGGTTATTAAACTGCACCACCGGAAAATCAAAATTGCCGGTCGTTTTATTTTTTGTAGGAAACTGCTTATGCACCTCTGCAAAAACCTTAAAGCGCAACCCATATCGAATATTCGTAGCCACCTCTATACAATTATCAAACACATACTCCGTACGCAAAAACAACCAGTTATCCGAAACACTCGGCAGATTAAGCGAAAACTTATCCTGTGACTTGTACACCACCTTGTCATTTCTAAACGCCAACCCTATTCGGTAACTGTTCAACACATCAATAGCATAATTAAACTGCAACTCAGCATAGTTGGTTTTTATACTGTAATCAACAACCTGTGCCGGTGCCAGCAGCTGACTGCTAAATGGCAAACGATCGTACGCTTTATCCGAAAATGACTTTCTGTAAAAAGTAAACTTTGTATCCCAACGCTTCGTCAGGTTTTCGTAGGTAATAAAATATTCACTGTTGCTGCTTATACCCGCAAACGGAAAACGAATACCCCCATAAATTTTATGATTCTCCAGCAAGTCGGTAATACCGAACTTAAACATAAAACTTACAGGGTTCAAATTAAACTGCGGCACGTATGGGTCAAACTGCTGATACCGCGTCATTATTATATTGTTGTCCACCTGCGCTATTACCTTATCAACCATAAAGCGTATAAAGTACGGTCGCACACGGCTAAACCGAAACACATATCCGCTCTGTTCTGTAGAGGCAAGTTTCAAAGCAGATGCCGAATCCCAGTCAAACAATTTTATGCCATAATCAAACTCACTTTGAAAATCATACGGGCGGTTACCTCGGTTAGCTCTCACCGTGTCATACTTCTCTGTAAAATTTTTGTCAGGTTGCTTTTCTTCTTTTTTCTTCCTGTCGGCATCAGCTGCTTCTATTGCGCGTTTCTGCTGCTGCATCATATAGTCGCTTACACTTACCGTTTTCGATGCCGTAGAACTTAACTCATACCTGCGCAACTGCACTCTGCCGTTCTGCCTAAACATATCCAGCGTTGTACTTTTTTGCGGAGCCACACTTTGCGATAGTATATTGTAACCGTAATTTGTGTACGGCAACGTAACACCTCCGGTTTTGTAAACCTTTTCGAGTGTAGTACCTTTAAGTGTAACCTGACTTAAATCGAGTACCGAAGCAGGAGAAACATTTTCATGCACCTGTATAGAATCTTCTTCGCCACTCTCTTTAGAAACAAAGCGAAGTGTTTTTTGATGGTGGTCAAACACCGTTTCTAAATGCCCTATATATCGGTTGCGTATGCCATTCTCTTCGCTCAAAAAACAAAACTCGGTACTGTCAAAATTTTGTGCATACCCCTCATTGGCAAACGGGGTAGAGGTAACTCGGTAAAGCACTTGGCTGTTCGTATTCAGGTCATAAAAAAACAAGTCGTGCTGCTTCTGCAAAATCTGCGACTCATACCTCTTCTGCTCCAGCGTATCATTCTCTCGGTTGCTGCTAAACAAAATTCCCTGCATGCGGCTGTTCGAAATATAAGCAGGGTTCAAATCATCAAAATAATCGTCCGTAATCTTACGCGTAGTGGTAGAAGCTATGTTGTACGTGTATATATCAGTTTGCCCGTTTTGAATCGCACTCATCACCAACTGCTTCGAATCCATAAAATTAAAATCCACCACCTTCTGAAACTTGCGAATAGGGCTCTTCTCCATCTTCTTGGTTTCTACATCGTAAAAGCGGATATAAATATTCGAGCGCTTATCGTTTATAAATGCCACACGTTTACCCGAAGGATCCCATGCCAACAGCGGAATCGACTGATCTGTAAACAACGTGTTAGTTCGCCACCCACCTCGAAAAATCACCTTCGGTTTTTTACCCGTGGACGTGTTCAGCAAATGAATTTTATACCGCCCCATATCATTGCTCGCATAAGCAATATATTTGCCATCCGCACTCAGGCAAGGCTCATAGTAGTCCAACTCTTTCTTCATGCGCACCTTTACTATACTACTCTCCAAAGGCATAGTCGTCAATTCCGTTTCTTTCGTAAACCGGTTAACATAATAGGTGTACCACTGCTGCAGCGTCTCCGATAAATTAGTGCCCAGCACAAAAGCAAAACCATTATCCACGCTTCGGTTAATGCGCGTGAGGTAAACAATATTACTCACTGCACTTTTACCATGCACCTCTTCTATATAATGCCATATAGACTGCCCTACAAAAATTGCCTCAGCCGGTGGCAACTTAGTCAGCAACTTATACCGGCCACTCATAATACCATCACGCAGCCGGTCTTCATCATCACTGCCCCACGGCTGCCCTATATATTTCACCAGCCCATACTTATACCAGTCGGGCAGGTTCAGCAGTATAGCATTCTGTATCAGTTGCCCGAAATTATTTCCCTGCATTACCTTTTCAAGATACAGGCGGGCAAGGCTCTCTCGTATTTGTTTGTCTAAGTGCCGGTGGTCTCCATTAAAGTAAACAAAAATTTTATTGTCCGGCACATTCACCGTGCCACCCGGTGCCTGACCCTGGTCGTAAATACCTATATTAGTTTGGTTCAGCTCATTAATGTTGTTATAAACAACAATGTCAATCTTCCGCTTGTATCGGTAATCCAAAATCTTACCAATATCATCAGCATTATCTTCCGCAGCTTTAATAGCATACTTGGCTATATCCTGCCCACCCTGATAAAAATGAGTAATAAAATTATCACTCTCATAATACTGAAACGTAAAATCCTTATACTGCACACGGTTCTGCCCAAACTTTTCGCTCGCTTGCGAAAAGCCCGTAACGCAACAGCTTGCAACAGCAACAGCAGTCAACAAACTTCGGAAATAGAACTTTTGTGTTTTCATTTATTCAATAACTCATTCAACCCTCTCTGCGCGTAAATATGGTATAAGAGCAACAACTATATTCGCGCTTTCAAACTTAAAAAAAAATCATGCTCCGCGTTTTTGCCCATACCTTCAACCCCTTTCAGGAAAACACTTATGTAATTGCCGATGACACCAACCTATGCGCCATCATTGACCCGGGCTGCCACAACACACACGAACAACACCAATTAGTAAAAACCATAGAACACAACCAACTAACACCTGTGGCTTTACTCAACACACATTGCCATATAGACCACTTCCCGGGCAACAAATTTTTGTGTCATAAATACAACCTCCTTCCCCAATTTCACGAAATAGAATGGAAAGTAATGCTGCAAGCCCTCGACTTTCAACGCTTCTTCAACTTCACCTGCGAGGCATCACCCAAACCCGAAAAATTTTTACAAGAAGGCGATGAAATAAAATTCGGCAACACAGTTTTACAAGTACTGTTTACTCCCGGCCATTCACCGGGGCACTTATCCTTTTACAGCCGGGCCGACAAAATCATTTTCAGTGGCGATGTACTGTTTCAAGGCAGCGTAGGACGTTTCGACTTACCCGGTGCCAATGGCGATGTACTGTTTAACTCCATTAAAACCAAACTGCTTACCCTGCCCGATGAAGTAGTGGTTTACAGCGGCCACGGCCCCGAAACTACAATAGGAGTAGAGAAAAAAACCAACCCCTTTTTACAAGAGCACACACCGTTCTTCAACTAAAAAAATTTCAGAAATTAAACCGGCCAAAAAACTTAGCCAAACCCCTACACCACCTCACACAACAAGCAACATCCCTAAACTTTTGGTTCAAGCCAAAAACCAACAGCTTTACTTACTCAACCCTCTCCACCACCCATCCACTTCCATCAGCAATAGCATTCAACTTAAACTTCATGCCCGTACTTTTAGTTAAGCGTGTGCACATCTGCCCCGGCCCGTTCTTCTGATTCCAGTCCTTCCTTTCTATCATCAATATCTCACCCGGCTTCAAATGCAAAACCGCTGTCCGCACCATCGAACTGCTCCCTTTTTTAAGTAACAAATTATCAGCTTCCTCTTTTGTTAGCTTTCTCATTCATCTCAATTTAAGTACTAAAAATCTGCGCTTCCACACCCACCATCTGCCTTCCAATATCCGGCATCCTAACTCCCGTACCCTCCATCTGCCCGCCCTTATTTACCCTCTACACTTACCCCTCCAACAGCTAACCGGTCCTTTCCAACATATATCCTTTCCAAGTGCTTATCTATTCTATCATAAAACCCTTCTCACTTACCTTAGCCGGCTTCTATTCACCGGTATCAAGCACCAATATAACCAAATTCGGCATCTACATCACACTATTAAGCACCTAAACCACCATATTTAACATCTAAACAACCCTACTCAGCTTCTATAAAGCTAAAATTAGCTTCTGTGCTGCCATACCTTTAATCTAAATCCACATAATCCATATCTTTTTCAGGCAAACACCAATCACAAAACACCTGATGGCACAACAGCCCAACCACCCGGTTACCGTTTAGTCCTTAAACCATTTACTAACCTACCTCACTATATTTTTTACCTTCCATACCTCAATTCATTTTACCATGAACAAAATTTTTATCCCCCTGTTTTGCTTCGCATTCACTTTTTCTACAGCACAAACAGGTTATCAAAGCTCTTCGCGCTCTGCCGTAAATCCTGAACTGTATCCGTTTTATCACGGAGTAGCATCAGGCGACCCACTGGCCAACAGCGTCATCCTCTGGACACGCATCACCCTCGACCCACCCATTGACCCGGTAAACGTTACCTGGCAAATAGCCACCGATACTGCCTTCAGCACCATAGTAAACTCCGGCACCCAACCCACCGACAGCACCAAAGACTACACCGTAAAAGTAGATGCCGGCTCGCTACAACCCAACACCTGGTACTACTACCGCTTTATATACGATACACTAAAATCCGTTACCGGCCGAACAAGAACATTACCCACCGGCACAGTAAACAACATCCGCTTTGCAGTAGCCAGTTGCCAAGACTATCAGGAAGGCTTCTACAATGCCCACCGCCACATTGCCCAACGAAACGACATTGACGCTGTCTTGTTCCTGGGCGACTACACCTACGAAGGCGATGCCGACTTAGCACCCGTTGGCGACCGCTTTCACGAACCCAACCACAAAACCATTTCTCTCTACGACTACAGAATCCGCCAATCACTCTACCACCTCGACCCCGACCTACAGGCAGCCCACCAACAATACCCCTGGATCTGCGTTTGGGACGACCACGAAACCGCTAACAACAGCTACGAAAACGGAGCTAAAAGCCACCTCATAACCGATGGCGACTGGTACACCCGAAAAACCGCAGCAGTACAGGCCTACCAAAACTGGTTACCCATTCGAATGCCCGATGCTAACGACACGTTCAAAATTTTCAGACGCTTTACCTGGGGCACCCTGGCCGACCTCAACATGCTCGACACCCGCATCTACAAACGCAACAAACAAGTTGAACCCCAAACTGGTCAGCAATTTGTAACTACCAACGACTCTACACTCAACGACAGTACCCGAAACTTGCTCGGTCCATCGCAACTCAACTGGCTAAAACAAAACTTAGGCAACTCAACAGCAGCCTGGCAGGTGTTAGGCCAACAAGTAATGATGACACCACTCGTAGTGCCGGCCGGTTTACTGCCGCAGCCGTTTATTATCAACCCCGATCAATGGGATGGCTACCCCTTCGACAGGCAGCGTCTTTACAACTACGTGCTGCAAAATAATATCCAAAACATGGTAGTACTTACCGGTGACATCCACACCTCATGGGCAAACGACCTGCCACTCACCAACTACGACACATCAAACAGGCAAAATTCAGCAGGTGTTGAATTTGTTTGCGCCAGTATTACTTCCAGCAATGAGCTTGACCCTTTTGCTTCAGCACAACTTATTATGAGTTTGGCAAAACATGTAAGGCACGTTGATATTACACAGCACGGTTACAACATACTTGACCTAACACCCCAGCGCGCACAAAACGACTTTGTGTACGTAAACACTATTACCAGTAAAAGTTTTACTGCCGCATCCAACATTCATTGGTTTACCAATAACGGAGAAAGGTTCTTGCGCCAGGGTAACTCACCTTCTGTGGCACAAAACTCTTATCCGGCATTGGCAGAGTTTCCGTCAGTGGCTACACACATTAAAAACATAACCCGAAACATTACCACTATTTCCGTACACCCAAATCCGTTTTATGAAGAAGTAATAGTGCAGTTCAACTCTATAATACCTGAGGAAACAATATTGGAAGTTTTCAATACCCAGGGCAAGAAATTGATCTCAAAAAATTTGGGCACTACCAACCAAGGGTTGAACCATGCCGTGTTTAACGGTAGCAATTTTCCTTCGGGTTTTTATGTGGTAAAGTTGAAAGGAAAAAGCGCGGCAGTAAGCGAGCGGGTAATAAAGATTAATTGATGTGCATGGTCATTGCGAAGAAGCCTGCGCATTTCAGCGTGCTTACGAAGCAATCCTCAATTTTCTCTTTCTGTATTTATCGTGTAATACAAAAACTTCCTCAAAGCATTTAAAACCTTAGTTTAGAATTTCATAAATCTTATTTCTATGAATAGAGTTTTACTTCTCTCTTTCATCACACTCACTTACTTCTGCCATTCTTTAACCGCCCAAACCACCCCCTGGCCCGAGTGGGTTTTTCACCATTGGGTATGGGAAGACGAAAGCACACAACAAAGCGCACTGCAACTAATTGACGACTATAAAGCACACAACATTCCCGTAGGTGCTATCATTATTGATAGTCCCTGGGAAACCGGCTACAATACATTTGACTGGGACACCACCCTTTACCCCAACGCGCAAGCCATGGTAGATTCTTTCCATGCACGCGATGTGCGAGTGGTGGTTTGGATAACTACCGCCATCAATACTGATATGACTGCGCTCTGGCACTATGCCGATAGCATGGGCTACTTTATGAAAGCAAACGCAGGTTCCGGCTCTGCTGTCATCAACTGGTGGAAAGGCGATGGCAGTATGATTGATTTCTTTAACCCCGCTGCTGTGGCGTGGTGGAAAAGCCTGATGGACAAAACACTGGCACTTGGCATTGATGGTTGGAAATGTGACGGCACCGACTACTCAATTTTATTGGGCAATGCGCTGTACTCCCCGGGTGCGGGGCAAAACATCACCCGTCTGGAATATTCGCACGCCTACTACCGTTTATTCCACAATTACACACGCCAGCAATTAGGCAACGACCGCATTATCATGTCGCGCCCTGTAGATAACTATGGCTTCAGTTTTATCACCGATCCTAACCTTGTTTCGTTTACACCGCGCGATATTGGTTTTGCCTGCTGGGTAGGCGATCAGGATGCCACATTCGATGGTATGAAAGCAGCACTCAACAACATGTATCAAAGCGATGCAAACAATTATTTGGTGTTTGGCTCCGACATTGGCGGATACAGAGAAGAACCCGTGCCACACGGACGCAATAAAGATGTGTTTATCCGTTGGGCGCAACTTGGGGCATTCAGCCCGCTGATGGAAAATGGCGGAGGCGGTGAACACCGTCCCTGGATATTCGATCAGCAAACCAATGACATTTACAACAAGTTTACACGCATACATCACGCACTTATACCGTATCTCATGCAACAAGCCGATTCGCTTTTTGCCGATACCGCTTCTCTGATGCAGTTCTTCAACAGTACTAATTACAAGTATATGCTGGGCAGCGATATTTTTGTTTCACCTATGTTAAGCTCATCTAACAACATCACCATTGATTTTCCGGCCGGAAACTGGACTTACCTTTTTAACACCTCACAAACTTACAGCGGTGCTTTAAATTCTTTCACCATACCGCTTGATGAGTTTCCCGTTTTCATTCGAGCGGGTTCTCCGCTTATAACCACACTTGACAGTGTAATAAGTAGTGTAACCGGCCTACACACTCTCAACAAAACAACAAACAGATTTTCTGTTTACCCAAATCCGGCTAACAGGCAGTTGAGTGTGTCAGGGGTAGAGTTTAAAAACGGCAACAAATATTTACTGCAGTTGTACGACATTTTCGGGCGAACACTTCTTCAAAAATTTATAAACAATGAAACTTCAACGTTCTCTGTAGAAACTCTGGAGCAGGGAGTTTACTTCTACACCATATCATGCAATTATGGTGGAGTAACTTATAAAGATTCGGGCAAAGTTGTGATTCAAAAATAATGGCTGTTGCCATTACATATCTAACCATAACACCCTTTTATGAGCCGATTGCTGTGCAGTCGGTTTTTTTATTTTCAGCCCTCTTAAATAATGAATAGTATGAGCCAGGAATTAAACGATCAGGAAATTGCACGTAGAGAAAAATTAGCAAAGCTTCAGGAGTTAGGCATAGACCCATATCCTGCTGCTGCTTTTGAGGTAAACTGCACAGCACAGGAAATTTTAGACAACTACAACGATACAGAGAAAAACTACCAGGCAGTTAGTATAGCGGGGCGAATCATGAGCATGAATATGAAGGGAAAGGTTTCTTTCTTCAAAATACTTGACAAAACCACCCGCATACAACTTTTCGTAAGCATTGATAATGTATGCCCGGGCAATGACAAAACTTTTTACAACACCGTAGTACTCCACCTACTCGACATTGGAGACATTGTAGGAGTAAAAGGCGAAGTATTTATTACTAAAACTGGCGAAACATCTGTTCGTGTTAAAGAACTTACGGTTCTTTCTAAAGCACTGCGCCCGTTGCCGGTGGTAAAAGTAAAGGACGGTGAAACTTTCGATGCCTTTAGTGATGTTGAGCTACGGTACCGTCAGCGATATGTTGACTTAGTGGTAAATCCACATGTTCGTGAAACATTTGTAAAGCGCACCAAAATGGTTCAAACCATTCGCGATTTTTTAAACGATCACGGAGCTATGGAAGTGGACACACCGGTTTTGCAAAATATACCCGGAGGTGCCGCAGCACGTCCGTTTATTACACATCACAATGCTTTAGATGTTCCATTCTACTTGCGCATTGCCAACGAACTTTATCTCAAACGTTTGATAGTAGGTGGTTTCGATTTTGTGTACGAATTCAGCCGAAACTTCCGTAACGAAGGAATAGACCGCACACACAATCCTGAGTTTACGGTGCTTGAATTTTACGTGGCATACAAAGATTACTACTGGATGATGGACTTTACTGAAAAGTTGATGGAAAAAATTGCCATTGCGCTACACGGCACCACAGAAGTTCCATTTTGCGATAAAACAATTTCGTTTAAAGCACCCTTTAAGCGGGTACCTATTTTCGATGCTATTAAAGAATTCACAGGTTTCGACATTAGTGAAATGAATGAAGATCAGTTGCGTGAAGTTTGCAAAAAGCTGCTTATAGAAACAGATGCGTCTATGGGTAAAGGAAAATTGGTTGATGAAATTTTTGGCGAAAAATGCGAAGGCAACTTTGTGCAACCTACTTTTATTATTGATTATCCGGTTGAGCTTAGTCCGCTAACAAAAAAACACCGCAGCAAAGCGGGCTTGGTAGAACGTTTCGAGTTAATGATAAACGGAAAAGAAATTGCTAATGCTTATAGTGAGCTAAACGATCCACTTGACCAACGAGCACGTTTCGAAGAACAAGTTAAACTGATGGAACGTGGCGATGACGAAGCCATGTTTATTGATCACGACTTTTTACGTGCCCTCGAATATGGTATGCCTCCTACATCAGGAATTGGCTTTGGTATTGACCGGCTAGCTATGCTTATGACAAACAATGCCGCCATTCAGGAAGTTTTACTTTTCCCGCAAATGAGACCAGAAAATTTGAGTTAACATCAAAACAACTACATACTATTTTATGTGGTTCTTTCGTTTCATAGCAGATTCCTACTTTTATATCAAATACATTTCATGAAGAATATAGTTGTGCTCACCTTCTTGCTTTTTTCATTGGCCGTTGTTGCACAAAGACCAAACAACACGCCTTCATTTACCGAAGATGACTGGAACAAACTGAGTAAGCAATCTAAAGATTCTATCAACAAGGTTTTGCTGCAAAAATTTGAAGATGCAAAACGCGAAGCCGCAAATATTGATGAAGAAAATGCAAATACAATTATTGCTACTGCACTTCAAAATACTGACAAAACTACTTCACTGGTTATTACAGCATTTCCTAAAGCTCAACTGAACAACAGCATTACTAAGTTGAAAAACTTAGAAGAGTTTTCCTGCATTAAATGTCTCGATCTTGATTTGCAT
Source organism: uncultured Chitinophaga sp. (assembly GCA_964615305.1). Classification (GTDB taxonomy): domain Bacteria; phylum Bacteroidota; class Bacteroidia; order Chitinophagales; family LD1; genus Bog-950. Next base: position 11,546 of record CAZTNA010000020.1, on the reverse strand, counting down.
TCGCTTTTTAACCAGTTGGCACAGTTACCGAAACTTAAAAAGGTAAACCTGACTGGAGGAGCCTTCAGAGTTTTGCCAAATACTATCAAAAACCTTGTTGCCCTTGAAGAGCTAAACCTGAAAGACAACAACTTTGTAACTTTGCCCGATTCATTTGTATATCTCAAGAATTTGCGCGTGCTGAATCTTGAGCATAATGCATACTTATATGACGATGATGTTTATGAGAGAATTAAAGCCCTAAACATAACGGATCTGAATTTTAGTGCAAGCGGACTACTTGAACTAAACAGCAAAATTGGTGAAGTAAAAAGCCTGAAAAAACTAGACATTTCTAACAATGACATTAAAGTTCTGCCTGCATCATTTGTTCAACTCACCGGATTACAGGAGTTAAAACTCTCACAAAACTTTAACCTGAATGCTGAGCAGGCTATTGCATCAATTACACAGTTCAGTTCTCTTACCCAATTAGATTTAAGTCAGTGTTTGTTGGTAAACCTTCCTTTAGACATCGGAAAATTGGTTTCTCTAAAACAACTTAACCTAAAAGCCAATCGCCTTACCACATTACCACTTACAATTGGGTCGTTAATTAATCTAGAAGATTTAGACCTTGGCTATTTTGAAATGGGCACTCGCATGAACAAAATTACCGAGTTGCCTCCATCGTTCAGCCAGCTTAAAAAACTTAAGAAATTGAACCTGGCTGGTGCGCAGTTACAAAATCTGCCAGAAGGTTTTTCGGATTTAACTGAATTGACAGAACTTAACCTGAGCTTAAACAAGTTTTCTTCTTTCCCTGTAGCACTTACTAAGCTAACGGCTCTCCGGATACTTGATATTGGACTAAACAACTTAAATGCCATTCCCAGTACTATTGGCGGTTTAGTGCAGTTAGAATATTTAAACCTCGATGGAAATTTTTTTAATCGTCCTGACAAGAAGATAAAATCGTTACCGGTTGAGCTTTGTCAGCTAAAAAACTTAAAAACCCTATCGCTAAAAGATAATGTAATAGAGTTGTTGCCGGAGTGTATTGGTTCGTTATCTCAGCTAGAAAACCTGAGTTTGCGCGATAATCTTATATCTGCCTTTCCTGCAAATTTTTCACAGCTTAAAAAACTTCGTTCGCTTGATTTAAAAGCTAACGACTTTACACAATTGCCTGCCGAAATTCACAGTCTCATCTCATTACAAGATTTGAATCTTGCTATGAACTTGAAAATGAATTTTGCGTCTGAGAAAAGCAAACTTAGCAATATGAAACAACTTCAGTTTTTAGACATGAGTTACAACAACATAACCCGCGAGCAAATTACACCGCTTAGAAACGCTCTGCCAAACTGTAAGGTATTGAACATTGACTACTCCAACCATTCTCTAACAGGTGGTCCTCAACGCAGAGAAGTTGAAGAGCGATAGGTACTACTTAATCAATTAATGTTGTTTATAGCTGCGTTAATGAAAATTTCTCCTGGCGCAAATCTCTAATATAAGCGCCTTGTTCGTTTACATCCCAGTACTTGACGTTCATTTTCGCACAGTCTTTTTTCCAGTAGTTTACTCGCCAAAACTTATTTGACGAATCAAATATCACTTCTTTAAAATCAACAGACTTTTTCAAACTGCTTAGGTAAACTTTAGCATTACGGCTCAACACCACCAGATCAACAATAAGTTTACTCTCCATATCCGTATGCTGTTTATCAAATAGTGTGTCTATCACTAAAATTTTCATCCCCTCAAAACTCAGGAGTGTTCCAAACTCAAACTTACGTTGAGCATTTGTATCAAGTTCGGTACTAGAGCTTACCCCGCAACTCCACCAGTGGTGCTTAACATGAAACAGCATAGAGCTTCGGTTTTCTAAAAGTGATTTATCGAAATGCGTTGTAACATGGCGTCCTTTAACTAGTGCCAGTGCGTGTTGTTCAGGTACCGAATAAACCACCAACTGCATCTGTCTGGCCTTTCGAAGCTGTTCAAAGGAGTTAAATGCACTTAGGCCAAAAAGAATAAACAGCGACATTATCAACCACTTTACACTAAGTTTTTCATACCAAAACAGAAAGAAGAAAGCAAGCAACAAGTAGCCCGCTATCATCTCAACCATAGCTATACTTATACCTTCAATTAAGGCAAATGGAAGAGAGTCAACATAAAACACAAATCTGTTTAATTCATGTAATAGGTTTTCGAAACACCAGCCAATAGCACCACCTAAGTGTGGTACTTGCGAAAAAGCGCAAAGTGCTGTGCCGAAAAACAATATAAAGTTGCTTACCGGAATTACGACCAAATTTGAAATAAGAAACAGGTTAGGGAACTGATGAAAGTAATATAAACTCAGTGGGCTGGTGGCTATTTGTGCGGCAAGCGAAACTGCTACAATCTGCCAAAAGAAGTCTATCGTCTTTAGCCATAACCATGACTTATCGTGCATTAAAAACGTAAAGGGTTTCTTTGCCCAACTCCTTTGTTTCTCAAATTCTGTTGTTGTGGGAACATCTATGTTTATCCATGAATAAATTTTAGGATGCAAATAAATTATACCAAGCACCGCCAGGTAGCTCAACCGAAAGCCCACTTCCGTAACAATAAACGGGTTGTATAATATCAGCAAAAGGGCACTGGCAAATATCACATTGTAGGTGTTTACATTTCTCACCAACACAGTTCCAAACTGAATCATGGAAAACATCATGGCAGAGCGCAATACAGATGGGCTAAGGCCTGTAAGGCAGGCATAAAACCAAATAAACAAAATGATGAATGCCGACTTTGATATCTGCCATTTTCTTCCTTTACTATCAAAGGGCTTTAGCAAAAAATTGAGCATTAAAAACATAATGCCAACATGTAATCCACTTACGCTTAATACGTGCAACGCTCCTGAACTTGAATAGGCTCGTATCACATCTCCGTTCATATAATCATTGTAACCTAGCATAATAGCGCTGGCCACCGCAAAATCGTTTTTGTCAGAAACGTACTTACCAATCTGTTCGAGAAAATATTCACGTATTTGGTAAACTTTATCAATAATAAAGCTGCCTTTATTGCTGGTTAATAATGTCCAATCATCAGGTTTCAAAAATGTTCGTTGATATACGTTGTGAAAACTTTGATACAATTTAAAACTGAACTCTTCAGGATTCTTCGGTTCTTCAAACTGATCTATGTTTGAGTTAAAAACAAACACATCCCCATACTTTAAATCCGCACTTAAACTGTCGCGCATGAGATTAATGAGAATATTACCTTTTGCTTTCTGAACATGCAAATCATTTTTTACTTCCAGCACTTCTGCAACAGCTACTACTACTTTAGCTTTGTCTAAGGGTGGTTTTGTTATCTGGGCAACCACTACACTTTCCTTTTCTAAGAAATTTTGAAAATGGTTAGGAAAGTTTTTTTGAGCGTACAGCCAGGTGTGCATATATCCAAAACACACAAGAAAAGTAATAACCAAAACGCTGCTTATGTTTCGAAGCCGGTAAGCAAGTACAACTCGTTTAGTAAAAATATCAAGCAGCAAGAGAGCACCCGTAGCCATCATCACAGCTACACTTATCCAAAAAATTTGTCGGGACATGTTTAGAACCGAATCGGCAAAAATTTCTAACCCAATGCCAGCCATTAAAGCAACAGTAATTCTCACCATTGGAATTTGACTCCAGACGCTTCGCATTGAAAATTGAATTTGCTTCTTAAATTTAATAGAAATTATTGTCGATGCTTCAGCACGTCCACATCCGCGATTTAGTTTTTCTCGACATTGAAACAGTTCCTGCGTTTTCTTCTCACAATGAGTTGTCTGGCTGCTCAAGAGACTTATGGGCTGCTAAGCATTCATTGATTAAAGCTGATAATGAAAATGCTGAAGATGGTTATTTGCTTCGTGCCGGTGTGTATGCCGAGTTCGCAAAAATAATTTGTATAAGCATTGGCTACTTCAGAAACGATAAAGAATCTAATCAACGTACATTTCGTGTCAAATCTTTCTTTGGAAACAATGAGCAGAAAGTGTTGATTGAATTTATTAGTATGCTCAACAAAAAATTCCCTGCCGATCGCTATCATTTTTGCGGACATAATATTCGCGAATTCGACATACCGTTTATCTGTAGAAGATTACTAATTAATAAATTGCCATTACCTGAAATGCTGAACGTATCGGGAAAACGCCCGTGGGAAATGCTAGATGTTGACACACTGCAGCTTTGGAAGTTTGGCGACTATAAAAATTACACATCGCTTAATCTTTTAGCCAATGTTTTAGATATACCTACACCCAAAGGCGATATTGAAGGAAAAGATGTTTGTCGTGTATATTGGCAAGAAAACGGTCTTAATAGAATTGTAGAATATTGTCAAAGAGATGTGGTTACCGTAGCTCGTCTGTTGCTTAGATTCAAAGGAGATTCAGAACCATTACATGATTTACAAGTTATTGTGGTAAATCAATAATCATGTTACGGCAACTCACACAAATGTTAGATGAGTTGTTCGGGTTGTTTTACCCCGATGTATGTGTGTCTTGCGCTAACAAACTGTTAGGTGCTGAAAAAATAATTTGCGGAAAATGTTCTGCGGATTTAATTTACCTCAATCATTGGAATACTCCTGATAATAAACTGATGATGCGGTTTGCTGGTCGTGTACATACTGAATCGGCCGCAGCTTGCTTTCAGTTCACAAAATCCTCGGCTATTCGTCCGCTTATTCATGCGTTAAAATATCGAAGCAGGCAAGATGTAGGTGAATACTTGGGTTCTCTATTTGGCGCACAGCTTGCATCTAACAATTCTATTTTTAAAAACATTGAACTTATTGTACCAGTTCCGCTGCATTGGAAAAAACAAAAACAGCGGGGGTACAACCAATGCGATTCATTTGCTCAAGGACTTTCCTCCGCAATGAACATACCTTGGGTCTCTAACAGCTTAAAACGCAACTTCGAAAACATATCGCAAACAAAAAAGAAACGCTATGACCGTTTCGGAAATGTAGATGAAATATTTAGTGTAACTGATGAATCTATTTTGACCGGCAAGCATATTTTGCTGGTAGATGATGTAGTAACTACAGGCGCAACATCTGAAACCTGTATGCAAACTTTGCTGGCGGTGCCTGGGGTTAAAGTTAGTTTTGTGGCTATTGCAATGGCCGCGAAAAAATAAACTGCTAGCCTACTGTTTTACTATTTTTCTCACCTCGTTAATGCCTCTGCCTGCGATTCTTACAAAATAAACACCGCTCATAATACTCTCAGCATTTATTATTGTAAGGGCTGCTGTAATTTTTTGTTCAGCTATTTTCCTTCCTAACGCATCAAAAAGCAATGCGACTAACGGCTCATCAAATTCAAAATTTGAAATCCGCATTTCGAAATGTTTAGAAGAAACATTTTGTAAAACCACCAAAGGCAGGTTACGCAAATTTTCACCAATGGTCACATTCACAACCGGCACAGCGTTCGAAACTGCCTTACATCCATTACTGTCAGTAATCTGCACGGTATAGTTTCCGGGTTCGGTTACTATGTAAACGGCATTGGTAGCAAGAGGTATAACTGTGTTGTTTAAATACCACTGGTAGCTCACAGCATTGTACGCAGTTAAAGTGTCGCCATTTACGCTTATAGAAACAGGTGGCTGTGGGTACACGCTAATACCCAGCGGATTCGATAGCACAGTACAATTTGATTGCTCCGTAACTGTTACATAATAGTTGCCGGCAAGTTGCGTATAAATACATGTATCAGTTTCTCCGGTATTCCATAAATATGAAGAATATCCGGATGGTGCGCATACTCTCGCTGTATCGCTTGGACACATTACAGTTTTGTCAGCGGAAATTGCAAATGGTGTGGGTGCTTGACTGGCCGCCACAGTTATAGATGCTGTTGCACTGCAACCATTTGCATCCGTTACGGTTGTGGTATAGCTGCCGGATGCTAATCCGGTAATGGTTGCGTTAGTTTCTCCTGAACTCCATAAGTAACCAAATGGTAAAGCACCCGTACTTGCCGAAACGCTGGCAGAGCCGTTGTTGTTACCACAAGTTGTGTTTACTGTAGAGGTGGAAAGCGTAACACCGTTCGATGAACTTACAGTTACGCTGGCACTTGCCGAACAATTTCCAGCACCGGTAACCGTAACGGAATAATTTCCGGACGTTAAGTTGATAATTGTGGAATCAGTGTCTCCGTTACTCCACAAAAAGCTAAATGGTGCAGAGCCACTGTTAACGTGTACCGTTGCACTTCCCACGCTGCTGTTACATGAGGTATTTGAACTGGTGACGTTTATTAAAACTCCGTTTACTAAATCAATACTAATGTATGCTGTATCTGTTTCGTTGCAGGTGGCCGGATTTTTGGCAATCAACATTACCTGATAAGTTCCACTATTTGTGTAGGTGTAAAGCGGTTGAGCCGCAGATGATGAATCACCATTGCCAAAATGCCACTCATAAGCAACTGCATTTTCTGAGCGATTAATAAATTGTATAGATACTGGAGACATACAAGAGTTGATTTGTGTGGTAGTATCATTGCTGCCTATTATTGTTGCTATGGCGTTTGCTTTTACTTTACCTGCCTGAAAATCTATCTTAAACACACAGTTATCGAAATCGTTTGATGTTTTAGTAGTTCGGTATGCATTCGGGGTGGTGAACATGTTTGTCTTATCCGTACACAATGCATGGTAAATTATCCCCTGCTTGTTAAACCGGCAAGTGCCACCGTCAACATGCGACTCAGCCGGCCCGTAATACGATCCGAATTTCAAAGCTGTTCCATTAGGCTCAAGTGTAATAATATAAAAGCCTCCGCTTCCTGTTTGCAGCGCATCGGGGGTGGTAGTAAAACCTGTTAGTGTTCCAATACTGGTATTTAAACCGCCATGACCTACACCATAAATGTAATCACAGTCATCTATCATCAAGGCTGTAGGAGCCAATTGATTAAACGTAGAAATAAAAAAAATGGAGTCTAGTGTTGGTTTCAACTTAGATATAAATGAACCATACATTACGCCTTGGTAAGCACCTGGCGTAGGCAGTATTGATGAATTCGGTGTAGCTCCAAAAATGTAAACATTTCCGTTTCTGTCTAAATCTAGCAGGTATGCTTGTTCTTCATTAATAGATCCGAAATAAGTAGATTTTATTACCGACTGTCCGTTACCGGTTATGTGTGTAACAAACGCATCGAACAAACCACCCATAAATGAAGGATGAATAGTCCCAGATGTATTTGTGAGAACGTTGCTGGAAATTGCCCCGGTAACAAACAAGTTTCCCGCAGCATCTAATTTCAAACTATAACAGGCATCTTCAGCCGGGCCACCATAAAAAGTTCCCCAGTGCATAGCGGTAAGCGCACTATTCAACTTAAAAATTACTCCATCCTGATACCCCCCTGAATATACTGGCTGAACTGTACCCGCTGTGGCCGGAAAATCGGTGGCGCGTGTGTGGCTGGCTATGTAAACATTGCTTGCTGAATCAAGTATAATTTCTCCCTTATAGTAATCACCATAGTACCTATGAACTGTACTCCAGTTTATGCCATCATCTTCGCTTCTTCCCCCAACATACGTAGATCCAATAAGTGTAGAGCCGGTAGAGCTAAGTCTAATAACTACTATATCATTTAAATGATTTCCAAAATTATCGGTTGGGTTAGAAGTTTTAAAAGCACCTGACGTGGTTGGGAAATTTGGCGAGTTAGATGTGCCGTAAACATAAAGTTCTTGACCGGCATTTACTGCTAAACTGTGGGGCTGTTCTTGTGAACTTCCTCCCAAATACGTTGCCCATAAAAGCGATGAGCCATTGGCATTATACTTACTAATGCAGATATCTTGATACCCTCCGGCATGTGAAGTTTGAAACGCACCCACAGTAGCCGGATATCCTGCACCACTGCCATTTGCACTTACTGAAAATGCGCGCCCCGCTGAGTAGATATTACCTGCGTCATCGTATGTAGCAGTATGTGCATATGCTCTATATGTTGTTCCCGAATAAGTGCCGGCAATTACCACAGGATCTATCACCAATTCGTATGCCGGGTTGTAACCATTAGGGAACAGAAACGAAACTTCATTTGCACTCAAGCTATAGTGGCAAGCCACTTCATTTTTTACACCATTTACTATTTGAAAAGCAATCGGACACTGCTCTATTATCTCACCAACTGATGTTTCTATAACAAGATTACCGTTCGACAATTTTATCCCGTCTGCGCCTTCATACACCAAAGCAATATCCGAAACATACGCTCCGGGTTTTACTATAAAATCGTACTCGGGGTTTACGCCTGAGCTGTACAAACGAAAATCAATTTCAGGATAAACATTTTCATACAACACTCTTTTGAATAAGGGTACATTACTCGCCCATTTAGTAGCATCATTACCCAAAAAATAATTGTGTGTTTCCGGCAACATCTCCTCTTCTCTGATTACTGCGTTTTGGGCTGCATTTTTAAAATGCATTTTATAAGTGTGCCCTCGTAATGTCGGGCATATTTTTTCTCTATTCAGAAATTCGTTTTCATGTAAAAACTCACTTACTGCATACAAATCAGACTTGTTATAAAAAACATAAGTCAGACAGGTTTGCTCTGCATATAAAGCTCCGTTGCTTAGTTCCACCGAATACAACACGTTAGTGTGCTGTTGCCCGATGTTTTTTACCAAACTTAAACCCGCAGAAGATTGCGCGTTTACAAAAAAAACTACAATACTAAACATCAAAACCAGGCTTGTGGAAATCTGCTTCATGTCTAAAGAGTTATTGTTTTACAATTCGTTTCGTCAAGTTAAAATACTGCCCTTCTACTTTTAAATAGTAAATGCCACTTTTGAGTGTTTGAGTGTTAAGGTTGGTGGATGGCCTTACAATTTTTTGTTCCATAATTTCTCTCCCGCTTAAATCAAAAACAAAAATCTTTAGTGGTTTCACAAACTCATAATCCGAAATCTGTAACTCGAAATCGTTGCTGCTTGGGTTTGGATACACTAATATATCCATCTTCTCTTTCGCTTCATTAATCGAAGCAGGGCCATTCAACGTAAATCGGTTAAAAAAATCCCAAATCTCTTGACTGGCATCAAAATCGCGATTAGTTGGTCCAGGTGTGCCCGCCATCGGTAATTTTGTAAAACATTACTTCGCTACCATCACCACAATTAGTATAATGAATTCGCTCAACGGTAGAGCTATCGGTTACATCAATGTCCGGATAATGAAACGTATCGCTCGCAGCGCTGCATAGATTTCCGTTTACCCAAAAACTTACCGTTGCTTCTACCGATTCAGAACCTGCCGATCCGTTGTACAATACTAATGGATCCATCGTTCCGTGAATATGCAGCACCGGCACCTTGCGTGATTGGTTATTACAGTAAAATGCGGTTAATGAGCTAATCACTCCCGTTACTGAAGCAATCGCGGCAATGCGGTTTTCTAAGTCACACCCCATACGGTAACTCTGGTACCCACCGTTGCTCATACCACAAGCATACACCCTATTTAAATCAATATTGTAAAGTGTAACCAGCGTGTCAATAATTTTTGAAATAAAACCAACATCATCAGGCGAGCTGTTATAAGGCAAAGTAAAACCCGAGTTCCAGGAATTGTTTAAACCATTCGGGTAAACCACAATAAAATTATTGGCATCCGAAGTTTCGCTCATACGTGAATAAAACTCTTCTTGCGCAGCATCACTGCCATAGCCGTGTAGATTAAACACTACCGGTAGTTGTTGAGCAGTTGTAAAACCTGGTGGAGTATGAACTAAAAAACTACGAGTAATGTTATCGAAACTCATATTCATTGAAACAGTATACCCGAATGCAGAGTATGAAAACAAGCAAACAACAAATAAGAGTAAATATGTTTTCATTCAAAATGAATCATGACGAAGTAAAACAAAAAATCCGCTGAGCGTACAGCGGATTATTATATCAATTAAATTTGTAAAAAGCTAGTCGTCTTCTCCAGGCTCTGTTTTTACTACTTCTACCCCCGCTAAGTGCTTGGCTTTAATTTTTCCCTCAATTTCTGAAGCCAAACCCGGATTGTCATCTAACATTTGCTTGACAGAATCTCTGCCTTGACCTACTTTTGTTCCTTCATAACTGTACCACGAACCACTTTTTTGCAGCACACCCATTTCACTGCCCATGTCAATTATCTCCCCATTTTTAGAAACCCCCTGCCCATACATAATATCAAATTCGCACAAACGGAATGGTGGAGCCATCTTGTTCTTTACTACTTTTACTCTTGTGCGATTTCCAAGAATATTGTCACCATCTTTCAATTGGCCAATCCTCCGAATATCTAAACGCACAGATGCATAAAATTTTAATGCGTTACCGCCTGTAGTGGTTTCGGGATTACCGAACATCACACCTATTTTTTCGCGCAACTGGTTAATAAAAATACAACAGCACCCTGTTTTAGAAATAGTCCCGGTAAGTTTCCGCAACGCCTGGCTCATCAACCGCGCATGCAAACCCATTTTGCTTTCGCCCATTTCCCCTTCTAATTCACCACGCGGTACAAGAGCTGCTACTGAATCAATTACTATAATGTCAATTGCGCCAGAGCGAATCAGGTGTTCTGCAATATCAAGTGCTTGTTCGCCATCATCGGGTTGAGATATCAATAGATTATTCACATCCACCCCTAATTTCTCAGCATATGTTTTATCGAAAGCGTGTTCTGCATCAATAAATGCTGCTATGCCCCCTGCCTTTTGGCAATTGGCAATTGCTTGAATTGCTAAGGTTGTCTTTCCAGACGACTCCGGTCCATAAATTTCTACAATTCTACCTTTCGGCAAGCCCCCTATGCCCAAAGCTATATCTAAGCCAAGCGAACCGGTGGGTATAGCTTCAACACCCATAATCTTACTGTCGCCCAACTTCATTATTGTTCCCTTACCGTAAGCTTTGTCTAGCTTCTCGAGTGTAAGTGAAAGCGCTTTTAATTTTTCTTTTTTTTCGTCTGCCATTTTATTCATAATTAAATTTTGTTTTAAAAAGTGAACTGACCGCAAAGCTAAATCAATTATTTAAATCAACTAATATTTTTAGCTTTATTTTTAGCTTTATTTTTAGCTCATGGGCGTTTACGTAATAATTTTGTGATCCCTAGATTGTACTGGCAAGAATAATATATCAATACGCAATGTATGTGCGCGTTAAAATTCAACCCCAGATTTTAAACCAGTAATTTTTCACTTGTAAAAGTATCAGTAAAATTTCTCTAGCTAAAATTGTTTTATCTAAACCATTAACTAATGAATATTACAATCTACTTACTACAGTAGCCTACTTTTCTTCACTCCATCTTGATAACCAAAATAATAATAAGCAAAATTTTAAAACTAAAGCCCAAAGTAGCACGTAATAGATCCAAGGATATAACAAACAGACGCAAAAAAAAAGCCCCACTACAAGTGAGGCTTTTAAAATAAGGAGGCGACTACCTACTCTCCCGGAGGTTTAATCCAG
>CAZTNA010000019.1:0-61887 GCA_964615305.1 uncultured Chitinophaga sp. | reverse complement strand
TTAAATCTCCAATCGCTTGTGTGTCTTCGTTGATTACATGTGTTTCGTTATCTACTACCGGTGGATCGTTAACGGCATTAACCGTAATTACGAGTATTGCTGTATCACATAAATCAGGTGTGCCGCCATCGCAGTAGCTATAAACTACCGTATCGGTGCCGTTGTAATTTGTGTTGGGTGTATAGGTATAAGTGCCATCTCCATTTATGGTTATACTACCATTGGCCGGTGGTGTTACTTCGGTGATGTTTACTGACGGCCCATCCGTATCGGTATCGTTCACTGATACATCTCCACTTACAGGTGTGTCTTCGTTCGTTGCATTTACATCATCATTAGCCACAGGAGCGTCATTTACTGATCCTACCGTTATAACCAGTATCGCTGTATCGCATAAATCCGGTGTGCCCCCATCGCAGTAGCTGTATACTACCGTGTCTGTTCCGCTATAGCCCGGATCCGGTGTGTACGTATATGTGCCGTCTCCATTCAACGTTATGCTGCCGTTAGACGGTGGTGTTACTTCTGTAATATTTACTGACGGCCCGTCTATATCACTATCGTTCGGGGTTACGTCTCCGCTTACCGGAGTGTCTTCATTCGTGCTGTTGGCATCATCCACTGCTACCGGTGCATCGTTTACAGCGTTTACTGTAATGGTAACTGTGGCTGTATCGCACAGAACCGGCATGCCTAAATCACATATACTATATACAAACTGATCGGTGCCGTTGTAGTTCGCGTCCGGGGTATAGGTATAGCTGCCATCGTTGTTTATTGTTAATGTCCCGTTCGTTACATCGGTAATCAGCGTGGCAGAGTTTATATCCAGGTTGCCATCTAAATCACTGTCAGATGTTGCATCGGTAACGGCATTGCCGCTTACTGGCGTGTCTTCATTGGTTGTGTTGCTGTTATCCGTGGCTACCGGTGGGTCGTTTACCGGAGTAATGGTGATAAAGATGGTATCGTTGACACAGGATGCCGGTAGTGGTATCCCTGCATCACATATCTCTACTACCACCATATCTGTTCCATTGTAATTTGGATCCGGTGTGTACGTGTACGTGCCGTCTGTATTTATAACTATTGTTCCGTTTGTTGGCGATACTACCGGTGTGGTGGTGGCTGTTAATGTGGTGCCATCCGGATCGCTGTCGCCTCCATCTGTTAAATCTCCAATCGCTTGTGTGTCTTCGTTGATTACATGTGTTTCGTTATCTACCACCGGTGGATCGTTAACGGGTGTTACTGTGATAAATATAGTGTCATTTACACAAGCCGGAGGCAATGGAATGCCAGCATCGCAAATTTCCACAACCACTATATCGGTTCCGTTAAAATTTGTGTTTGGTGTGTAAGTATAGGTACCATCACTATTAATAATAATGCTGCCGTTAGCCGGGGCAACAACCGGTGCTGTATTGGCTGTAAGTGCAGTGCCATCCGGATCGCTGTCACCAGCGTTGGTAAGATCACCGCTCACCGGAGTATCCTCAGGGGTTGTGTGATTTTCGTTATCCACTAGAGGTGGGTCATTTACTGCATTCACCGTAATGGTAACCGTGGCCGTATCGCAAAGTACGGGCGCAGGAACACCATTATCACAAACGCTATAAGTAAATGTAACAACGCCATTATAATTAGCATCCGGTGTAAAGCTAAACGTTCCGTTGCTATTCATAGAGATAGTTCCGTTAGCATCAGCCGATCCACCATTGGCAACACTAAACGAAAGCACATCCCCTGTTACATCATTGTCGTTTGAACTTACATCTGCATTGAGTGTTACATCTTCGTTTGTTGAATAACTATCATTACCTGCCACAGGTGCACAGTTGATAATATCTACTGCTACTGTATCTGGAGGTGATGTACAGCCACCAACAGTTTGTGTAACCAGATAATTACCTTCATTAACCAATTGCGCATTCGCTATAGTTTGTGATGATCCATTGGCAATAAAGCCATTTGGACCTGTCCAGTCGAAAGTTGCGCCACCTGCTCCGGTAACTGTGAATGTAATATCGGCACCACGGCAAACACTGCCCCCGGCACCTTCACTACCATTTGGTGGTAGAATGTTAGTTACTGTTTTTTCTACGATGGTACCTCCACTACAAAAATCGGAACCAATACTGCGCTGATAGAATGTGGTTTGCATTAACACACCCATCTGTGCTACTGTCAAGTCTTTTCCGGTAGCTCCGGGTATGTTGGTGAAGTTAACCCCATCAGTAGAACTTGCCCACTGGTAAGTAATTACACCAACAGAAGGATGCGCTGACACTACACCATTTCTGCTAATGTTAGATAGTGTATAATTAGATGCGCTGCCTACAATATCCTGACTTGGTGCCGTGCCTGAACAAACGTTTTCGTTTCCTACAATTGTATCGCTGTCAACATCCGGAGGGTTAGCCCATACTGCCACTGCCGGCTCTGCAATAGTATTGGCAAGTTTAGAAATCTGGAAACCATTTTGGGTCATTGGTGCGGTATTCGAAGAAGTTGTAATAGCCGTATAAGCTCTGCAACTACTGAACTTTACACCATCGAAACCGATAGGGTCTGTTTCGTTATCGGCACCACCCCAAAATGAAAGATATTTGAGTGTAGTGAAATCTGAACTCATTTTAAAGAAGATAGCATCCTGTCCGCCTGCATTTGTTTTCTGCATGGCATCGCTGGTTGTATCCCAAGAAGGTGAGTTACCATTTGAATAACCAAGCGCATATACGTCACCAAAATTATCGATGTTTAACCCCATCAGGTTCACCTCATCGCCTGTGCTACCCACATAAGTGCCCGCTACCATGGTGTTACCTGCGCTGTTCAATTTGCCGAGGTAAAAATCTCGTCCGCCACCGTTATGAGAGCCATCAAAAACTCCGGAAGTTATACAAGCTGCCGCAGCACCATTGGTATGTGCTCCTATGTAAACGTTCCCTGAATTATCTACTTGCCCACTGGTAACAGTTAATGTGTTTCCTGATGATGGATTAATATAGGTACCCCATGTTCGTGTATAAGGCAGTGATGCAATACCCATTTTAACTACCATGCCATTAACAGCTGAAGAACCTACAGCCGAAGCTTGAAATGCGCCTGCGCTGGCAATAACATTTGAGCCGTTTGCCGATTCAGTGGTTCCAAAAAGTACAATGGAGTTATCATTTGATGCACGCAAGCAGGTGAACTGGTCGTTATCAGTACCACCATAGTAAGTAAGATATTGCATAGCAGTACCGGTAGCATTCAACTTACAGAAAAAAGCATCGCTGCCACCACCACCATAAACAGTTTGGTGGGCACCGGAAGTTGTGGTTAAACCTGTAGCTGCCAAACCACATACATATGCTTCGCCATTTCCTTCTACATAAACAAAGTTACCGTTGTCTGTACCCCCGGCTCCAATAAATGTGGAATAATATATAGAATCGCCATCGTTTGAAATTTTTGTAACAAAGGCATCGTTACTTCCACCATAAGAATTGTCATAAGCGCCTGCTGAAATAGGAAAATCCGCAGAACCGGTAACACCGGTAACGTATATTGCGCCTGCCTGATCTACTTTAATTGCATACGGATTATCAGCACTGGTACCTCCAAAATAGGTGGCAAATGAAAAACTTCCTGCACCGTTAATACCTGCTGGTTGGTTAATCTTACAAACAAACCCGTGAGTGCTTCCGGTAGAAGAACCGGGTGAAGAGCCCAACAATGCAGAATCTCCAAACGCACCCAGTGCATTTAACCGTCCGGTAACGTATATTTTATCGTTACCATCAACATCTATACCGTGGTTATGACCAGCCCCTGTAGCTGCATTTTGCGATACATATATAGCGTAACGCAACGCTATTGGGTCAATAACCAAGGAATAGTTTTTGTTGTATGCTCCTACCTTAAAGCCAACGTTATTACCATCTGATAACGTGTACTTGCTCTCTATAGCAATTCGTTTGCCATCAATAACCTGATAGGTAACAGGTGCCGGTAATGTATTTTCACCAAAATAGGTTTTTGTAACCAGTTCGCCTTTATCATTAATACTTATGGCATCTAACCCACGGTAACGCAATTGAATTTTTGAAATATCGGCACCGGGCTGAGCTATAATGTCGTATTCTAAACTTTGCTCGCTACCGCCATATAAACGTGCATCAATATTGTTATAGATGTTTTGATACCAAATTTCGCCAAAGCTATTCACATGGCTAGCCCATTTACTTTTATCATTCCCCAAAAAATAATTGAAATACGCATCGTCTTTATCTTGTGTAACAATCTTTACATTTGGGTTCATACCTACAAAGTCAACCGCCCATGTATGGCGCATGAAGTTGATATTGCGTGTAGGCACAGGCAACCCTTTGGCTGCCGCTTCTTCTATCTCATCAGCAAGTTTTTCGTTATCAAGAATGGCGTTTGGATCAATGAGCGACACCACAAAGCCGTTGCTTCTAATCCGTACACCGGTTGCAAAACCCTGGGCACGGAACAAATCGCTCTTTTCCCACTGCCCTTTGTTTTGTATAAACCGCATTTGGTGTTCATACTTATTTAAGAGTTGCGCTGCTCCGGCACCGGAGTTTTCGTGCGCAAATATGGTAACCACAGAAAACAATAGCACAACTGACAATGCAGCTTTTGCAGTGTTATAAAATTGCTTCATAAATTGATAATTGATATTTAAAGTGCTGTAACGTAAACTTGAATGCATAAACGGGTTTAATATGATTAGACCAAAACGCTACAAATTGCTTTTGGCTATCGGACAAAAATATGTTAACGGGGCGCGAACGTATTTTTTTAAAAAAAAAAAAAAAAACATGCCCTTTAATGTTGTAGAAAATAAAAGACAGCGCTACTGATTTATATGTACATGAATGAGCAAGGCTTAGGCATGGAAACACAATTTTAGTCGATTGAGTTCGTCATATACGCCAACAGAGTTACAACTCTGAACTATTTCTACTTTTAAACCCGAATCAAAAACAAAAAACATGAAGAACTTATTCAGAATTTTTATTGGCCTCTTTCTTGCCTCTTCACTTTCGAGTTGTGGATACAACAGTATGGTTGAAAAACGCGAAGCTGTAAACGGAGCATGGGGAAATGTGGAAAGCGCTTATCAACGCAGAGCCGACCTGATTCCAAATTTGGTGAACACCGTAAAAGGTGCTGCTAATTTTGAACAAACAACATTAACAGCAGTGGTTGAAGCTCGTGCTAAAGCCACATCTATACAATTAAGTGCCGATGATTTAACCGAAGAAAACTTGCAGAAATATCAGGAAGCTCAAGATGGTTTAAAGGGTGCGCTGAAAAGCTTATTGATGGTTACTGAAAACTATCCTGATTTGAAAGCCACGGCCGGGTTTCAAGAGTTGCAGGCTCAGTTAGAAGGAACCGAAAACAGAATTAATACGGAGCGAAACCGTTTTAACGATGCTGTGCAGGGTTACAATGCCTATATAGCAGGCTTTCCACAATTATTAATTGCCAAAATGTTCGGCTTTACATCTAAAGCATATTTCAAAGCGGCTGCGGGAAGTGAAAAAGCTCCGGAGGTAAAATTTTAGATACATAGTTTTAGAGTGTGATAGTGTTAATGTTGAAAAACAAACCCACATCCGCTCTTTTACACCTTAACTCATATATACATCTGAATGTTTTTTTCAAAATCATTTTTTACTGCTGAGCAAAACAGTGCTCTTGTAAAGGCCATTAGCCATGCAGAAAACTTTACAAGTGGTGAAATACGTGTACATATAGAGGCGCGTTGCAAAACCGAAAATGTGTTAGACCGCACCATGGAGGTATTTTATAAGTTAAAAATGAACGAAACGGCTCAACAAAATGGAGTGCTCATATATATAGCTTATGATGACCACCGTTTTGCCATTGTGGGTGATAAAGGAATAAATGCCGTGGTGCCCGCAAATTTTTGGGATGGTACCAAAGAAGTAATGCGTGAACATTTTAAACGGAGTGAGTTTTTTGAAGGAATTGAATTTGCTATTACCGAAGTTGGCTTTCACCTAAAGCAATACTTTCCGCTTCAAGCAGGAGATAAGAATGAATTAACCAATGAGATTAGTGAAGGATAAAGGAAAGTTCAAAGTTCAAAGTTCAAAGTTCAAAGCTTTTGTCGCTTTAGTTCTCGGGCTTTGGTCTTTGAGTTTTGTATCAGCACAGTCTATTCCAGATAAACCAAACCCTCCACGTTTAGTAAACGACTTTGCTGATGTGCTTTCCGGCACTGAAGAGACTGAGCTAGAACGCAAACTGGTTTTATATGATGATTCTACTTCTACTCAAATTTCTGTTGTAACTATTGAAACACTCGATGGTATGGAGATAGCGCAGTATGCTACCGAGTTAGGCGAAAAGTGGGGTATTGGAAGAAAAGATAAAGACAACGGTGTGTTAATTTTGATGGCGAAAAACGACCGCAAGGTTTTTATTGCCACAGGACGTGGTGTAGAAGAATACTTACCTGACATAGTTTGCAAAAGAATTGTTGAGCAAAAAATAGTTCCGCACTTTAAGCAAAGCGATTACTACGGTGGTTTTGAAAGTGCCGTAGATGAAATGTATCAACGACTGCGCGGCACGTTTACAAACGATAACAACAATGAATCTTCAGAAGGAATTCCTATGTGGGCGATTATAGTTATTATCATTTTTATCATTTTTGTTTTACCTCAGATATTTGGTGGGGGCGGTGGTGGCAACTACAGCCGTAGAGGATATTCGCGCGGATTTGGTTCCGGACCGGTAATTTGGGGAGGAGGAAGCCGTGGTTTTGGCGGAGGAGGCGGTGGTGGAAGTTTTGGCGGTTTTGGCGGTGGAAGCTTTGGCGGTGGTGGTGCTGGCGGTAGCTGGTAAACAATGGATGGTTCTATCTTCTTTCCACCTTGCAAAGTAATTATCATGAAACATTCTATTTATAAAAACCACCCCTGGCACGGTATATCGGCCGGGGAAAAAGCACCGGAAACAGTTACTGCGTTTATTGAAATAGTGCCTACCGACACGGTAAAGTACGAAATAGATAAGGCAAGCGGTTGGCTAAAAGTTGATCGCCCTCAAACATTTTCGGTAACTGTGCCTGCCTTATATGGTTTTGTTCCGCAAACTTTATGCGACACTGAAGTTGCTGCGCACTGCATGGCCACTACCGGCAAACAAGACATTCGTGGCGACCAAGATCCTCTTGATATTTTGGTGTTATCTGAAAAAAACATATCGAGTGGCGGTATATTAATTCAAGCCATACCCATTGGCGGGTTGCTGATGATTGACAAAAATGAGGCAGACGACAAGATTATTGCTGTAATGAAAGATGATGCTGTTTACGGGAACATAATTGACATTAGCCAGCTGAACGATAAACAACTCAACAAACTGAAACACTATTTTTTAACTTACAAAGACATGCCGGGAAGCAGCACACGAACGGTAGAGATTGCTGCAGCTTACGGTAAAGAAGATGCTCGCGAAGTAATTCGTAAAAGTTGTGTTGACTACAATAATCGTTTTACAAAGCCTTAACCTGTTGTGATGTTCAAATTCTCACCTTACATTGCAATCAACGTAACTAACTACGCAGATGCCGTGAAATTTTACCGTGACATTCTCGGCTTTGATGTGGTGAAACAATCGGAGACGGAAACTCATTTCATTAAAGGAAACATGAACTTCTATATAGAAGCAAACGAAACCAATGCACGACAGGTGTTTTTTGAATTTGAAGTGGATGACTATACGGAAGCAGAAATAAAATTGCTGGCAGAAGGGTGTGTAATAACATCTACATATAGTGACCGCAACAAAATGTTCAGCGATAAGTTTGGGTTAAATTTTCACGTGTACGAAAAAGGCATAGAACTGCCGGGGTGTTCTTAAATATTAAACTATGAAATCGAAATTAGTTTGGGGAGCAGTAGGTGTAGCCATTGTATTAACTGTAGGTTTTTTATACAACAAATTTTTAGTGGCACCCAAAATAAAATTTGAAGGGTTGACTCTAACAGACTTGAATGGCCAATCGGTGTCGCTCAATAATTTCGAAGACAAAAAGTTGTTTGTAAACTTTATGGCCACTTGGTGCGGACCTTGCATGGCCGAACTTCCCTCTTTGGAAGCAGCTCAACAAACCTTAGCGAGTGAAAATTTTCTGTTTTTGCTTGTAAGCGATGAGCCCATACAAAAACTAAAATACTTACAACAGAAAGTAAACTTGCCGGTATTACACTCTGCCCAAAAACTTTCTGATCTAAAAATTTTCTCGATACCTACTTCTTATCTCTTGAATAAAAAAGGAGAAATTGTTTTTAAGAAAACGGGTGGCGATGATTGGGCTAGCCAGGAAATGCTCCATGAGTTGAGACAAGCAAGCAACTAAAATTTTAATCTCAATTGAACTTTAACTTCGCTCTTGTGTTGTTTATCAATTTCGTCTAAGCCGGTTCCAATAGTTTTTTCTCCGAACTGATAAGTTTGTGAAAAACGAAACCACAAATCAATGTTACGTGTAATTGAATAACGTGCAGTTAAGTAGTAGCGCATACCATTGCCGTAATAAGCCGGTATGCTGAATGAATAAAGCACATCGCTTTCATAAGCGTAAAAACGGGTGTTGTATGAAGCAGTTTTAAAAATAGCCAGCCGCACATTAAACGAAACCGGTGACTTCATCCATTTAAAGTTAACATCCTGATAAATTAAAAATCCATTTTCAGGTTTGCTGCTGCCCATGCGGTAAAAACCCCATTCAATACGATTTGCTAAAGTAAGCGCATCGGTTACTTTGTACTTAATGTTGAAGCGCAATTGCTGGCGTTTCTCGTTTGCCAGATAATCCATTGGCGTTTCATTGTTGCTTTCATTTTTCTGTTTTAACTCAAACCTGTAGCGCAGATACATTTCAAACTTGCGGTTGGGCGTAAATGTTGCTTGTAAAAAATTATCGCTGCCGTATGAAGGTGCATCGGTCAAATATTTTAACCACCGACTCATGTATAAATCGAAATAACCATCAAGTCGAAGCATAGCTACCGGGCGGGCCGTAATACCAAAATAGAGGCCGTTTTCATTCTGTGTGGTGCTGCTTTCACCAAAACCTGCGGCATAACGTTGCCAATAATTTTTTGAATAATAACGATGCACAACGCTTACATCTACTTTTGGGTCAAGCGATGTTAGCACACCGTTAAGCAAAGCAAATCCTCCATTATCGCTAAACGCTTCTTCTCCAAAAAATTGGAAATTTTTTAGCAGTACATGGTAGTCAACGCTGGCGTTTACAAACCAATTCTTATCTAGGTTAAACAGGTTGTAGGTTGGGTATGTTGGTTGAAAATTTTGAAAATTTTTTGAATAGAGCGCGTTTACACCTACATGCCACTTTCGCTTGTTGTACGAAAAATTTCCACCTGTGGTAAGGTTATTTACAGAATTACGATCGGCCACCTCTGAGGTTGTACGATGAAAACCTGATTCATTGAACGAAGAAAATGCTTCATCAACATTCAGAGAAGTGTCCATTTGGGTAAGTAGATTTGCATCTACTTGCTTGAACGAACCAAAGGCAGTAAACTCAAAACCTTTCCCGCCCACAGTAAACCCGCCACCACGCATAAAATTACTCTCATTTACTGACGTGTAAGGGCGCAACTTCATTCCTTCGCGTTTTACGTTCATCACTGCGGGGCTTTTTCTAATTCCGAATCCGCTCCAGATAGTTAACCCCTGGCCAAAGCGCACCTCAAAGTCGCCAATTGCCAATGCCTTGAGTGCTTTAAAGTTTCGTAGAAAAAAATGCCCGCTGTAAAAATCGAAGCCCTGTTTGTTGGTGTTTTTAAAAAACTGTTCACCGGCATCTTTTTCTGCCGTAATACCGTAGCTTAATTTTGTGCCGTAGGTATATCGAAATCGGGTAAACAAACCAAAAGGTTTACCGAGATAGCCGCTTCCGTCAGTACGTTTATAACCCGCACTCTTTTCAATCACTTGCCTGTATCGCGTAACCCATATAAAGCTTCCTTTGCTGAATAGTTTTTTAGCAGGCACTACCACATCTTTTATATCATTATCAACCATAACATACGGCAGCATTCGGTTTATTAGTTGAATGTCGTAACCGGCTATTCCTTGTAGTTCGTAAATAGAAAGCAGTTTACCAAACTTGCCAATGTGGTTGAGTAGTGTGGTTATTTGCTGTGCATTAAGCAAAGGAAAATCATTCAAATCTTCAGCAGTTGCTTTATTAAGGTTAATTGGGTGGTCTTTAAAGTTCTCGAGTTCATCTATACCGGCATCATAATCGAACGATTCAGTTTCTGTTGTTTGTGCGTTGTTCTCAATAATATCCTGAATGTCGGAGCCATCGGGCTGAGGGGCAACTTGTGCATAAACGCCTGAGAGAGTTAACAAGAAAATTACGAGAGTGAAATGCTGTTTCACTTTTTCTTCTTAGCGGTGAACGAATAGATAAGTGCCGCTTGTGGTGTAAAACCCAGCACCGGGTGGTAGCTGCTTCCTAAATCAATATTCAGCCCCTTTACGTTTACACCCACGCCTAAAGATGCACTAAACGGAGTAGTTTGCACACCGGTGCGTATGTGCAAATATTTTATTGGGCGATACTCTATACCAGCTTTAAACTGCGGTTTGTAGTGAATGTCTTGTTCGTATTCTGCTGCCAATAAAACCTTAGGTGAAGGCTCGTAACCCAAACCAAACTTTATAACGGTTGGTAAGCGCTCAGAAAAAACTTTCTCAACCTTATATGGAATAGGGTTATATACATGTGCGCCAAGAGTTAAAACTTTCCAAGGCTTGTACTGAAATCCGATTTCGAAAGTATAGAAATTTCGGCTGCCATTTTCGAAAACTGTCATGCGCAAAAAATCAAATTGTAAGCCCATAGAAAACTTATCGCCAAACTTTCGGGCATAAGCCAGGCCAATTTTTGTTTCGTTGTAAAATTTATAGCCATAGTAATTAGCACTTACACCAAACGTACCCACTTTAGCACTTACAGGAATAGCTACTGCTCCGTTAAAGTTGTTAATCTGAGCGCTAACAAATTTGCGGTCAGTATAAATACCCACACTGTAGCTGGTCATAAAGCCTAAGCCCGCCTGATTGGTAGTAGTACTAAAAACATCTGAAAGGGTAACCGATGCGTTACTTAACGCTGCGGCACGTGCTCCGGCAGTAAAATTATCGCCCGTAGCAAACACGTTTCTAAAGGTTACAAGTAAAACTAACTGTAGTAAAAGTTTTCTCACGTTCAATAAAAATAGAAAAGCCAATGAATGGTTACATGTACTGTTGAAAACAGGTTTGCGAACTGTCATTATTCTTAAAAAAGGACAAGCCAATAATTATTGTGAAATACTTTAAACGGTTTATTACATTTTATTGCCTGTTGCGTATAATATTTACTGTTTGCTGTACAGTATAAAGCATAAGTAACAAGAGTGAAGTTTTTGAGAACGATATTTTTTCTGATAGTTGCCGTGAGTGTAACACTTAGCACGTTTGCATTTTCGACCGACTCAACCGGCAGCGATATATTTGAAATTGAAAAACAAACTATAGTTCAACGCATTGGATTCGAGAAGTTGCGCATTTCTACTGACTACACAGGGGCAGATAAACGCCTTTATTACTTGGTGGACAGCATTGTACAATATGTAAGTGAGCAAGACATGCCTCGTGACAGGAGAAACGTTTACTTAAGCCGTTTACTCGTTTTTCTTCAAAATATTAATCGGTACTACTCAGATGGGTATCTAAAATCAGGAAACTATCTGGCCATGCTCAGCTACTATCCGGCTATGATTGAGTGGAACGAAAAAGATGAGTTGGCCCGAAACATAAGGCGTTATTCTTCTTTTTCAATCAAAGCCATTCGCCTAGTACCGAGCGATACCATTGCAGAAGATTTTTTGACCGACTATCTATATGACCGGCCCGATGATGTTTTTCGATACGCAGAAGAGTTTGATGATCGGAAATTTGGTTTGCGCCTACTCGAAAAAGCCGTGCGGTTAGCTCCTGAATCTGCCAAAAGATACTACAACACAAACAATCCTGTAAACAGCATTCTAAGAAAAAGTCAAGATTTGTACGTAAAAAAATCGTATGAAATCTTCTCGCGCTTTGGAGCTAAGTCGCGCGCATATCTGCTGCTTGATGCCATAGTGAACTCTAACATGCCTATTGAATCTGCCGACTCGCTAGGCAATCAACCCGATCAAATGTTTTGGTTGCTGGTAAACCTTTCAATGAAATACGAAGCTAATGTTACCTACTCAATATACCGCTACCTCGACATTTACTGTATTGATGCTGTGCGAAAA
Organism: uncultured Chitinophaga sp.; assembly: GCA_964615305.1. Taxonomy (GTDB): domain Bacteria; phylum Bacteroidota; class Bacteroidia; order Chitinophagales; family LD1; genus Bog-950. The sequence goes on along the minus strand of CAZTNA010000019.1, from coordinate 49,504 downwards.
TTAAATGATGGCGCTACGAACCCCGGCACCCAACAACAAATGCTCAACAGGTATAGTGCCGAAGAATTGTTTGTGCTCATGTCATACGGTTATCAGCAAACCACTATGCAAACGCTTCAGCAAATGATGGAAACAATGAGAAAAAAAGCTACCGGCATACCGGTAAGCAGTGTAATGATTAACTCGATGGACAAAGAAAAGCTAAAAGCGTTGGTTATTTTCTGTGATAAAAATATGTTACTAGATGAGTTACTAAGTATGGTGGACGATGAAAAGAAAGATTACCTGTTGGCACTTTCTTCTTTACAGGAAAAAGAAAACCCCTTCCCCCCTTTCAAGAATTTTATGCCTGATAATCCGGCAACCAATAGTGAACCAGAAGATAAGACCTTGAATGAGATTGTGCGTGTGCGTACTCCAAAACCTATGACTGAAGACGAATCAGACGATAGCGGTATAATAAAACCGGAGCGTGCTGCCGGTGTGGCACAACCCGGCTCAACTACTTCTACTGTATCACTGGTAGATGAAGCAAAAACTACAGACATAGTTCCTGTACCTGTTGAAGTACCTGCCCCGGTAGTTACAATTTCTATTGACGATAACACACGCAAAATACTTTCTCTGAAAAAAAATATTCTACAAACCATACAAGATATACCCTCGTTTATTGAAACAAATTATGCAGAAGATGTTCTGAAATATGCAGCTACCAAAGAACCGGACGAGTTGTTTAAAAAAGTAGAGGATTACCGCAACAAAAGATACAGCAAAGAGGTACTAGAACTGTGCGCAGTTACTGCTCCCATATCATTAAAACGATACCTCTACAATCCAGAACATCCCGTAAACTACATACTTGGTTACAGCACAAACCCAATTGTGAAAAAAATTCTGGATATAAACCCATCACTTGGCTATCACAGCAAACCGCTTGCGCTGCTTGACGACATCATGAATGGTAGAACAGATGTAAAACAGGCTATAGAGATAAGCACAGATGCAACAAAACTGTTTCGTGCTTCAGTTAAAATTATTTCAAGGCAACAATACTTAGGCAAGTACAGCTTAGACCGCGAATTGCGCGATTATTCATTGCGGTTTATCAGAGAGATAAATGACAAAATAGCATCGGGCGCTCCTCAGCCGTATTATTCTGTAGAAGGTTTTAGTTCAGCGGAACTGTACTTCTTGATGTTGTACGGACGTGATGAGGTTTTCACTTCAACCTTCACTGGGCTTTTTAGCCGGTTTATACAAAAACTACCAGAAAACGATGGAGGTGTGTTTTTAAAATCTATAAGCAACAATCGCTTTCGCGATTTTATATCGCTGTGTGCAGGGTTTGGTATGCTCGATAATTTTCTCCAAAAATTTTCGTCACAAGAGCGGGAGAATTTGTTAGGTGCTTATGTGTCGAGGCTTGAAACAGAGCAGGATAATATTTTAGAAATTGTATTGATTGCAGAAGCCATTAGCAGTATTAATAACACACAACTGCTTTTTTTTCTTCAGAAAAAAATAAAGACTGAATACGAACGAGTGCAGGCAGAGCAAAACGCTATTGGAATATCTTTGTATGGAGTTCTCAGCAGTGTAATATCAGGCAATGCCCGAACTGAAACAAAATGGTACAAAACCATTGCGCAGCAGTTTGAAACTACGCCTGTAAGCCAGCTGTCTGTATCATCTTTATTTAATCAACAGGTGTGTTTTGAACAAATGTATTTCTATAATGACGATGACGGGCGAAGCTCCTTTATCAATTTTATAAACACCTACAAAAGTCAACTGAATTGGGGTATCGAAGACCGCAGCAGTTATGTTCGGGTGTATTCGCTACAAGGTATGCGTGTAGAAATTTTTGCAAACAAGCCTGATTTTGAAGAAAACGGAATAAGTGCCATTAACGCTTATTTTAAAGAAAAAAATTTAACGCCTACAATTATTGTGCACCGTGGCCATAGTTTCCATACAGAAACCACTCTGCAAAAAGTACCATCATCCGCCAAGTTGGTTTTTGTTGGATCGTGCGGTGGCTTCTACAAAATATCAATCGCTCTCGAAAACGCTCCTGACGCACACATCATCTCAACTAAGCAGGTAGGTACAAAAACCGTGAACGATGCAATAATTCTTGCTTTAAATGAAAATATTCGCATTGGAAAAGATATTGTTTGGAATGAATTTTGGAACAAGATGCGCGAGCGGCTGGGTAACAATCAATACTTTATTGATTATATACCGCCTAACAAAAATCTTGAATCAATTTTTATTAGAGCATACTATAAAATGCTGGGGGTTTAATGAAAAAGATGTTGAAATATTCTGTGTTGCTGTTTAACGTATGTTTCTATGTGCAGTTATTTGCTACGGCCGACTCTACTATATATAACAACATTCGCAAGCCTGATTACTACATTGATGATTATCAGGAGCGCATTGACTTGCTGGATGGCAATCTTGATGGCGAGATTCACTTAGGCGATGCAGCTCTTTCTGCCTATGCAGATAAAACTTACTATCAACTTGTTGATTCCATCCAGCGTTTAATCTACAGTTTAAATACCACAGAGCCCAAGCGTAAACTTTTTCGTGATGCGGTGTATGCTCATTTGCGAAAAATAAATCCGGTTAATGTTTACAATGTAAAACGCTGGGAATATGTATTTAAGTTTATGCTGGGCGAGTTGAATGCTTTAAAATCCAAAAAACTGTATGAGTTTCTCACCAATAATATTTCACAGTCGTTTAATACGCTCAGCTTGTTTAAAACTGAATCCTGTGCCGATTCATTTTTAATTTACGCAGCTGACTACCGGCCCGATTTGGTTTTTGTAAATTACGACAACTACGCCAGCCAACCCTACGCACTACGTGTATTGGAAGAAACCATGAAACGCGCCCCGGTGTTGGGTAAAAAATACCTGAACCCCAAAGGCGCTATTAATGAAGATTTAAAACTAAGCACAGATACTGCCATCAAGATTATTCTTCAGATAAAAAACAAGTATGGCCGTCAGTCAAACGCATTTGCATTACTTGACAACATAGTAAATGGCAAACTAAGTATTGAAAAAGCCGATGGCATAGGCAAAAACCCGGAAAAGTATTTGCGCGCCATGTTAACCATACGTGCCCGTAGTAATCCGCTGGCAGTTCACTCTCTGGATAAGGAGCTGGAGATTTACTCATTAAAATTTGTGCGGGTTCTTAACGATTTGCACAACGAAAAAGATGTGGTGCGTTTTGCCAGCATAGAAAATTTTACTGCCGAAGAAATTTACACGCTTATGGTGTATAGCGAAGAAGAAATTTTTACTTCTACGTTTAACGGACTTTTCAAACGAATGATGGTAAAACTTGGTCCTATATCGGGTGCCGAGTTTTTAGAGGCAGTAGGAAATAACCGTTTCCGCACGTTTATAAAAATGTGTGCTGGCTTTGGTAAGCTTACACAGTTTCTGCAAACCATGACCTCACTTCACCAACAACTTCTAATGATAAAATTTGCAAGTGGGTTAGAAAAATACAACGACCTATCGCAGGCAGTTGAAGTTGCCGATGCGTTTAACAGCATGACCGACTCATTAGTTTTAAAAATATTAAAGAGCGCTATTAAACTGGAATACCTACGTGTGAACACAGCTCGCAACCGCAGAGGCACAGCCATTTACGGGTTGCTTTCTAACTTGTTTGTAGAAAAAACCTTGCAGGGAAGTAACCGTTACGCTACACTGGCCAAGCAATACTCGCTGCCCAACTTTGACCGTGTAAACAATTCGAAACTCTACGGCACTGATAGCACCAACCGTTGGCTGATATATTTTTATGACGATGAGGATGGCGATGCTTCATTCGGCACGTTTACCAAAACCTTTGCTGACCCTAACTGGAAAATTATTGATTCTGGTTTGTATGTAATAATCAATTCTGATTCAGGGATGCATGTAAACATCTATGCCAATAAACCCAAAGCAGAATATGAAGGGCAAGCACGTTTAGAGCAAATTTTTTCTGACAGTGCGTATGAGCCCAATGTAATGGTGCACCGCGGTCACAGTTACTATGCCCCGAAAACTATTGAAAAGATAAAAGAAAACACCCAAATTTTTGTACTGGGTTCGTGTGGTGGGTATCACAGTATTTCAACGGTTATTGAGCAGTCGCCTGACATCAGTATTATTTCATCTAAGCAGATAGGAACTCAGTTTGTAAACAACCCTATGATAAAGCTAATGGCTGATGATATTCGTCTGGGGAAAGATGTAGAGTGGCAACCGTTGTGGGAACTACTGGAACAAAAGGTGAAACCCGATGCGGCTGCTTACGAAAGATTTATGGACTACATACCTCCGCACAAAAACCTTGGTGCTATTTTTATAAAGACCTACAATAAAATGATGGAAGGTGATTAAGCTTAGTTGGGTGTTTTTATTTACGGCTACCCTCTTCTTGCTTTTTGTGCCATTCCATTAATCTGTAAACCGGATTTTTTTCCACCACACCCAAGCAGCAGTCAAAACGTGCTGCGGCTTTCTGTAAACTGCTTTTAAAAAAATAGGCAATAGAACCCACAAAGTGCACGGGATACTGCTTGTAGTTGGCATAACAACAAACATTGTGTTCAAAAAACTCCGTAAATCCCTCTTCGGCAAGACGAGCCATGTATTCTTCATCCGGGCTATCAGTCATTACTTTGGCAAAACCGGCTAAGTACACATTTGCATGTGGTTGCTTGTACACTGCATCATATATTTTGTTCTTCTCAAGACCATACTCCTCCTTCAGAATTTTTGTTGTTGCCTCGGGTAGTTCTTTGTAAAGAAACCGTGCCAATAATTTTTTGCCGAAGTATGCACCACTACCTTCATCGCCTAAAATATAACCGAGCCCTAATGTGGGACCATCTTCTAATATTTTCTTACCATCAAAAAAACAGGAGTTGGACCCGGTGCCCAAAATACATGCAATGCCCGGCTCAGAGTTGCAGGTAGCGTAAGCTGCTGCGGTCATATCGTGATCTACGTTTATGGTGTTTGCTTCAGTAAAATACTTTTGCAAGGCAACACGTACAATTTGTTTACGCTCATCGCTCGAGCAACTTGCCCCATAGAAAAAAACTTGTGTGCATTTATTTCTGATAGCCTGAAGTTGTTTGTGCTTCGTCATTTCATCAAAAATATTTTCGGACGAAAAAAATAAAGGATTGAAACCAATAGTTTCAATCAACTCGTTGTTTTCGGTAAGCCAATTGGTTTTAGTAGAACCACTCTCTGCAATTATTAGCATAAGGTAAAGGGTGCTTTAAATTATTCTGCCGAATATAAATTCATTTCAAAAAGAGCAGTTTTCATTTTTACATTTAAGCACACAAAATACAACACAGATGAAAAACTCTCTGCTCACAATTTTGCTGCTCGCTGTATTTACCGTAGATGCCCAAGAGCATCTAACCCCGTCTCGTGCTATTGTTGACCCTGTGCTTGCCCCTTTTTATCACGGAGTAGCATCGGGCGATCCGCTCACTGATCGTGTAATTATCTGGACCCGAATTGCCTCCGATAATTTTTCTGAAACAGTAGGCTGGCAGATAGCACTCGACACCACTTTTAATTTGGTGATAAACTCCGGTTCGGTTACTACGGATACAGGAAAAGATTTTACCGTAAAGGTAGATGTAACCGGGCTACAGCCCAACACCTGGTATTATTATCGTTTTTCTAACAATGGCACTTATTCAATCACAGGGCGCACACGAACTATGCCTGTAGGAAACATATCTAATTTGCGTTTTGCCGTGCTGGCTTGTTCTAATTTTCAAAGTGGATTTTTTAATGCCTATCGCGATATTGTCAACAAGAATGATGTAGATGCCGTCATACATCTGGGCGATTACTATTACGAATACGGACATGATGATTTTGACCCCGGACTTGACTCATCGCGCCTGCATGAACCCGAAAAAGAAGTATGGACACTATCAGAATACCGCCAGCGTCATTCATTTTATAAGCTCGATGCCGATTTAAGAACTGCTCATCAGCAGTACCCGTTCATTTGTATTTGGGACGATCACGAAACTGCCAATGATAGTTGGAAGGGCGGTGCAGAAAATCACACACAAGGTGTTGAAGGCGACTGGAACGATCGAAAAACTAATGCGCGCAAAGCATACTTTGAGTGGATACCAATACGTGACAACTACAATAGCAGTGATACCATACATCGAGTTATACCTATGGGCAATCTGGCCGATTTAATTTTGCTTGACTCGCGCTTAGAAGGCCGCGAAGTACAGGCAGGTACCACCGGTGCTACGGTTACAGATACTAACAGAACCATGTTGGGCACAGCTCAACTTAATTGGTATAAACAACAACTTGTATCCTCTCCCGCCAAATGGAAACTGATAGGCAATCAGGTAATGTTTGCCCCGCTAAAAGTTTTTGGCACAGCACTTAATCAGGATCAATGGGATGGTTACCTGGCCGAACGCAATAAAATCCTCCGCCACATTTCTACGAATGATATTGACAATGTTGTGATACTCACAGGCGATATTCACACTTCATGGGCAAATGATATTCCACATCCAGACTCAACATACTCGAGTGGCACAGGCGCTGGCTCTGCATGTGTAGAGTATGTTTGCACGAGTGTTACCAGCGGAAGCTTTATCACTTTCCCTGTGCCTGCAAGTATTATCACCAGTTTAATCCCACATATAAAATATGCGGAACTCTCTAAACGTGGTTATGTACTTTTTGATATTACCGATGCCCGCGTACAGGGCGACTGGATTTACATGAGTAGCGTAACTTCACGGGCATTCACATCTTCGGTAGGTGCGTCTTGGTGCAACCTAAATAGTGCTAATCACTTAACTCAATGCGGAAGCCCATTAGCTCCACGCAATACAAACCCGGTTTTAGCATCAATTGTGTCAGATGTAAAAAACATTTCTGATGATAACATGGTAATCATGCAGTGCTTTCCTAATCCAACGGTAAGTGAAGTGTCGGTGCAATATTACCTGTACAAGCCAGCTGCTGTACGCTTGCTGCTAACCGATTTAAACGGGAAAGCTATTTACACACAAAAAACCGCCCATACCGAAAAGGGATTGTACAATACGGTGGCTGACCTAAGCAGTATATCTGCAGGAACTTATGTATTGAGTATAGAAGCAGGAGGTAAAATCTACAGCCGCCAATTGGTAAAAACTAAATAGGCTTTGGCTTTGAAAAAGTTGCAAACTAAATACTGCAAGAGTATTACTCTGCAACTCTGAATATCTCCTTCACATGTTTCCGTATGTTATTGCAAATAGTGTCGGTAGGTAAATCATTACTGTCTTTACCAAATGGGTCTTCAATTTCTTCGGCAATCAACTCCATACTAGTAAGTACATAAAAAATAAATGCGACCACAGGTATGCATGCATAACCGAGTGTAAACACCAGAGTAAGCGGCAAACTCATCACAAAAAAGAAAATGAATTTCTTCAAGAATAAGTTGTACGAGTACGGTATAGGAGTATTCTTAATTCGCTCACATCCACCACATACATCAGTTAACGCTATTAGTTCCTGATTTAAAAAAACCAAATGTTCATTGGTAAGGGTGTTATCGCGATGAAGTTTTTCTATCTGTTCAAAAATTCTCTTCGCAATATAATTTGGGTTATGTTGATCTTGCTTTAACTCGTGTCGGCTGAAAACGCTGTTCTCTTCCACTTCTTCAGGATGAAAATTTACTCGCAAATGATTTTTTAGGACAACAGCATAATTGGGAATCATGGTGCAAAAGAACTCCCTTTCCTCTTTTTGGCTATCAGGCAAAATGGCCTGCATTTTCAACGCCAGGTTTCGTGAATTATTTACCAGTGCTCCCCATAATTTGCGGCCTTCCCACCACCGTTCATAAGCAGAGTTTGTTCTAAAGGCAAGCAACAAAGAAATAACAAACGTCAGCATACTATGCATAATGTTCAGGTTTTTCAGTTTATGATCACTTTCTAAGTGTAAAAACCCGGTTTCGAACCATGCTATAAAAGCACTATAGATGCTTAATGTTATTATCATAGGCATTAACTGTCGAATTGTATCAGCTTTATGAAGCCTGAAAATAAAAGTGAACCACTCTTTGGGGTTATAAGAAATCATGCGAAAAATTTTGTTGAGTTAGGCGGGTAAAGAAAAAGTCTGTTAAAAGGAAAACAAATATTCAGCATAGTTTTTTTATTCGGATTATGAACAAATTTTTAGTGTGGTTGCTTCTATTCCTTACACAAGTGGTCAATGCACAATCATCAGAAATTATACAGGCAAGATTTTGTAACTCTCTCTACAAAATTTTTGAGCTGGGCATAAACGACAATTTTGAGTCATACGATGGCACATACGTAAAGCAGAGTGCATTTTTACAAGTTCCCGCTTACGGCATACATCTTGAGAAATTTCCGGTTAACTATGCCGACAAAGATCATCGATTTGTAGCTAAAACAAATTTGAATCTTGACTCTCTTTCGGCTATAAAAGCATTTGAAGAATTGCAGCCCTTTATTTCCAGATGCTTAGACACCACCTGGGCAAATTGGATATCACAAGAAGGTGACGATGACCAAACAGTTTTTATGAAAGAATTGCGGCAGGTAAAAACTCGGGCGAAGCTACTCACATTATCGCTTGCTATAGTAAGTGTGGCGCCCAAGCTTTACACAATAAATTTGTACGTTAAAAGAACATAAGTTTTAGCGCAGCAGAGTAATACTTCCGTTTTGTTCAAACTCCTTATTATTTAAGAAAGTAATTCGGGCTGTATAGGTAAATACAGATGGGTTCTGTAATTGTCCTTTATACGTTCCATCCCATCCTGCAAACACATTATTGGTTTTATAGACCAGTTCGCCCCAACGGTTGAAAATTTTGAGGTCAACAGTTTTAATGTCTTCGCCATAAACAAGAAACACATCATTGTTGCCATCACCGTTTGGTGAAAAAGTGTTGGGTATGTAAACGGGTTTCCGCGGCTCAACTTCCACATGTAAACCAGCCGTAGCTGAACATACAGATGAACCGTTCACAACACTAACTGTAACCACAAAATCGCTGTTTACAAACGGACTTACCACTGGGTTGCTGCAATCTACACAGCTTAAACCTTCTGATGGTGTCCACATAAAAGTGGCGTTATTGGCATTCTGATAAGTAGCTGTTACCTGTGTCCCTTCGCCCAGTGAAATAGTAAGCGAATCGGGATTGATGCTTGCTAAAACAGGTTGCGGTTGTTCTACTATAACTGTTATGGTGCTTTCGCAACCGAAATAATTGACAGCTCTTATAGTGTGAGTACCTGCCGGCAGATTAAAGAAATCACCGGAGTATTGCCAGTTGCCTTCGTTAATACTAAACTGATACGGCCCATTTTGAATGGCTGCACCTACAATGTGAGCAGCACCATCAGAATATTCTGCACCGTAGCAAGAAGTAGAATCGGTTGTGGTGATAAATAAATCGGGTTCTGCGCCTGGCACCACCACTTGTGCGGTGTTCATGCAACCGTTGGCATCGGTTACTTGCAGTATATAGCTTCCAATAGGCAACCCGTTAATTACACCATTTGCTTCGGGGTACGATGTACCACTTTGTGATGCAATAAATGCGTAAGGTGCAGTTCCTCCACTGGCCGAAGGTGTAATGGATCCATCATTAGCGCCTGCGCAACTCACTTGGGTAGCAATACCACTGACCAACACCTCACTTGGTTCGCCTACTTGCCCTACGGTGTTTACTGTACATCCGTTGGCATCAGTAATAACGCATGAATACACTCCCGCAACAAGATTAGTTGCTGTCTGGCTAATTTGTGCATCGGACCACAAGAAAGTATAAGGCACTGTACCACCCGAAGGGTTACAGTTTATAGTGCCATCGGGCGTTTGAAAACAACTAGTGTTAGTAGCGCTTGCATTACCGGTAAGCTGCGGTGGTTCTGTAAGTGTGAAAGATGCTGTTCCGGTGCATGAATTACCGTCAGTTACTGTTACCATAACCGTTCCGGCTGTAAGTGCGCTAGCTGTTTCAGTGGCTTGCCCATTACTCCAAGAATATGTATAACCGTCACCGGCAGCTCCGGGAGATCCTCCGGATCCTGCCACTACTACGGAACCATTGTTACCTGCAAAGCAACTAACGTTTGTAAGCGAAACCTGACTTACCATTACAGCACTTGGTTCAGATATAGTGAATGTGGCCGTAACTGTACAGTTTACGTCAGTGACTGTTACATTCACTATTCCAGCTCCAGTACTTGTTGTTGAATTTGAGGTTGCACCAGTTCCGTTCCAATCGTAACTATATGGAACTGTACCAGTAGTAATATTTATGGTAGCACTTCCATCTGTAGCTCCGTTACAGGTAGCGTTAGTAAACGACTGTGTAAATGTTAACTGCGGTACAGCAGTAACACTGTATGTGGCAGTTGCTGTACAATTGTTGCCGTCAGTAACAGTAAGCACATAAGTATCGGCAGCAAGCCCTGCAATAGTTTGCCCTATGTGCGACTGACTGTTACTTTGTTGAGTCCAGTTGTAGTTGTAAGCCGGAGTGCCGCCAGATGCATCAGCAGTAATGCTACCGGTCAAGTTTCCTCCGCATCCAATGTTGGTAATAAGTGGCGTGTTAATAATGAGTGGTGTCGGTTCTGCCACTTGGTAAGTGGCTGTGGCAGTGCATCCTGCACCGTCATTGATAGTTACTGTATAACTCCCCATAGCAAGAGCTGATGCAGTAGCTGAATTTTGCCCGTTACTCCATACATAGCTAAATGTTCCACTTCCACCGGTTGCGTTGGCGGTTATACTTCCATCATTTCCACCGTTACAAGAAACATCGGTAATTGTTGGTGGGCTTACAGTAACAGTGTTTCCCCCCGTGTTGACAGTAAGCGTACCAGCATCAGTAGCCGTACATCCGCCACTTGAGGTAACAGTAACAGTATAAGTACCTGCTGATACGTTATCTAAAATAGAATCGTTTTGAACAGGTATCGAATTCCACACAAAAGAATAAGGAGCAAACCCTCCGTTTACCACGGCAGTAAGAGTTCCGCTGCCGGTACCACTGCAATTAGTTTGAGTAACATCAGCAACAGACACGTTCATGGGTGCTGGCTGAGTAACTATTACTGTATCTGCACGCGTGCAACCAGAGGCATCGCTTACTGTAAGTATGTACGTGCCGGGCGTAAGGTTAGTGCGCGTAAGTGAACTGTTGCCATCGTTCCATCCATAGTTTACCGGAGCCGAACCTCCTGTTACATGTGCATATACGGCACCGTTACTTCCTCCATTGCAACTTACGTTTCGCGAAGAATCAATACCGGCATTTAATGTGCCGGCTAATGAAACTACCACATCGTCTGTTACAACGACTGGTGTACCACCGGCACAAGGCAAATAAGTTGCGCGTGCTGTATATGTAGTAGGTGATGTTGAGGGGCATGCCTGATAGCTAGCGCCAGTACCCACCACGCTACCTCCTTGTAACCACTCTACAGTAACCATAGAAGTACCTGTGGGGGTAAATCTCCATCCTTCATTTTGTGCGTCCCAAACGGTACAATTTCTACCGGGTACTGCATAACCTGATGAGCCTCCAGCATTTTGAATACCCATTATAGCCAAGCCCCCGTTCCAGTCGGTACAAGCCTGCTTGTTTTCAATATACATTTCAATAGCATTGGTGGTTTCGTACAACACTATTTGGTGGGTAGCATCGTTAGTGCTCGAACAGTTTGAAAGCGGATCGTTACTGTCAAACATGGGCACATCGTTGTAGGATACAACAAATGTCCGGCAGGGTGCTGTTCCTGAAATCAAATACCGGATACTTCCCCCTAATGATGGGTCTATATCGTGATATGGCCCCATTATACTGTTTGAGTATGTGTTGGGTGTAGGTATTGCGTTTGTTGCCGCATTTAAGCCCCAGTTGCACGTCATGCCGGCATTGGCAACATCAAATGAAATAAGCCCGTTAGCGCCTATCACCAATTGAGTATATGGCTGATCGAAGTAACAGAATGTAAATGGTAAATCAATAACCGTTGACCAAATATCATCGTCATTTACAATAACCGCTGTACCGGCAGTGTACGAAAAAGGAACGTATGGGATAGATGAGACTGAATAAGTAGCAGCACCACCAGTTTCGAAATACGTAGCAGTGAGATTTGCGCAGTTGGTACCACATGGCAGGTTAATGTCTGCAGGCGCATTAATATCCGGACAACCTTGTTGTGCATGAACACATACAACTACAGCGGTTAAAATAAACGCAGCAAAAATTCTCGACAACGTAAAAAATCTCATGCTTATGTAGGTTGCTTTTTTAAATAGATGAATGGGGGTTTAATGTGGTTGCCTGTAAACTATCTTCTTTAACTAAAGAAAGCACCTTAAAAAGATGCTTCCATAAAACTTGAACAACTACCTACTCCATTAAAAATTCGGACAGTATTTTTCGTACTGTATAGCCTGCGAACGTTCTTTCTTGAAAATGTAAACTGCTGAAATTTCCAAAGCACCCTGAGCTTTTGATGCTGTACGCAAACTTGAATGGTTAATATCGTAACTGATACCTAGGCGCATGTTATAAAATTCAGCACCTACATTGAGTATTACTGCATCTTTCACACGGTAAAAACCACCCCCAAAAACCGCTACATTATCGTTTACCCAATAGTTAAGACCCAACCCGAAGTTATAAAGCTGTGCATTGCTTTGAAGCATAAACAAAAAGGTTGGGGTAAGACTAAAACTGTTATCGCTATTCAGAAAAATTTCGGTTCCGGCATTTACCTTAAACAAGTAATTAAGTTTGTTTCTTGAGTCTTGTAAAAATGACTCACGCGGTTTAGAAATATGATTCATTGAAAAACCAAGATAATAACGGAATCGTTCAACGGGTGCGTGTGTCCAAAGTATGCCGGCATTTACATCCGGGTATAAAATGTTTTTACCGCTGAAATTAGTTTCACCATTGTTTAACGTACTGTTCCAGCCATAGTGGTCTAACTGCGTTTCAAAAATCAGATTCTGCATTTTTATTTGTTTAGAAACAACACCGGCTTGCAAACCGATAGAAAGACGGCCTTTGCCATATCTGTCAATAGCTTTGTGATATGCTACAGAAACCAAACCGCTGAAAGTAGTAAGAGCACCATCGCCAGCCCGGTCGCAATAAAACATGCCGCCAATACCAAATCCATCATTGCCAAGTCGTTCTCGAAGCAATGCTACATCGCCACTAAACTGATACGTTTGGTATGGTGCTACTGAATTTAAAACCGGTATAGTAAACCATTGATTGCGGTAATTGGCCGCTAACCGAAATACTCCGTTTATGTTTCCTGTAAGTGCAGGGTTAAGTGCTATAGGCGAAGCGTAATACTGAGAGAAGTGGATGTCCTGAGCGGAAACTGAAAGAGTAACGCAAAGTGTAATAATTGCGGTGTATAGTTTTCTCATGAATGCATGATTTAATTTTTCGGGCAGATAAAAGTATTTAAAATTAGTTCTCGACCAAACGAACAATTCTAATTTTCATAGACGTATTTTTTCAAACAAACCGTTGGCTTATTTTTCTAAAAACATTGGTTTCAAATAGCCAGAAGTATTCCGGCTGTGCGCCAAACCCTTCGTAGAAGCGGGCTATAGAAGAAACAGAAGAACCTTCAAAGTCTAATACCAAATTTTGATCTGCATATTTTTGGATAATACTACTGAATAGAAAGTGAGATGCACCATACTTTTTGCCCTCAACCGATGATGCGTTTATTATGTTGAGAATGCGGCATTTATGTTCAAGAACCAAGAGTGCAGCTTGCAAGTTTCTTTCAGAATCAAATACTGCCCAAAAACTACCTATTTTTTTGTGTGTTACAGCGGCTAGCAGCTTCTTAAATATTTTTTCGTGCTGTGGTTTAAAATTTTGCTGAGCGCGGTTAATGTTTTCTAAGTAGAAAGTTTGAAAATCTATCAGGTCTGTTTGTTCGAACATTAAACCCCTCTTGGTTGCTTTTGAAATATTTCTACGGTGGTTTTCCGAAAAATTTTTTTCCAGTGAAGTAAAATCTGCGTTCAGATTTAACAACAAGTTTTTCTTTTGCTTTAGCTTAAACTCAGTTGCAACTGCTACAGCAATTGGGTTTAGATTTATGTGTGTGTAAGGAAATTTTAGTGCTGCCTGTTGCAGAAATTGTTTTAGGATATCTGAAGAAATATTTTTGCCAAACACCCCCAACTGCTGGCAATAGTAAGGCTGATACAAACATGGAACCCCCAATTTGCGTAACCAAACCAAAGGCATTACTGCTTCATAATTGTTTAATACAAGGGCATCCCAATTTTCAGATACCGCATCGAGATACCAACTTAGCGCATACGGCAATGAATTGTCTGCCTGCTGAACGCACGTATCCCATTTTTGCTCATTAATTTTTGTGCGAGATATAAACTCTATAGCGCTCATTAATTGCCGGTAAGTTCAGATGCTTCCTGTGCTACTTCTTCAAAAATATTTTTCCAGCCTTTCCATTCGTCTTTGTTGGTAAGTGAGCTGTTGTGCCATAAACTCACTAGAGGCCCCTCAACCTCTTTTACCCTGCTCATTACAGCTCGTATTCTTTCGATACTTTGTTCAGGGTCTATCCGGTAGTAATGGGTAAACGTAGTATCCATAAATGCAAATGGAACCACCTTCAAGTCGGTTTGCTCATTGGTTTTTACGTTAAAGAAATAATGTGGGTGACAAGTGCCTGCACGAAAACCGATTCTGCCAGGGTAACCCATACTATAATCTTCTTTTATACCCATTGAAACTAAACGGTTATACGAAGCAGGTACATGAAATCTCAAATAGTGGAACCGGTTACGCACTACTGGTTGTCTCGTAATGTCGTTCAGCCGGTTTACCTCCATTTCTGTTTGAGCATTTCCAATATGACTTTTAAATGAAAGATGAATACCGGTATTAGTCTTTTGATTAATAGAGCTAATTAGTTTTTGCAGTTCGGGGTTGTCGTGTGGAATGTTTTTATCGAAACGCGACTGGTCGCCCAACAAAAAAAAGAACACTGTAGGAATTTTATACTTTTCACAGATACTAAAAATGTAATCATAAGTATCAAACGGGTCGCGCATGGCCCTGGTAAGCACAGCAAACCGTTCGCGTATTTCGTTTATATTGTTCAATAACAAGCTGCGCGTAAACCCACCAAAATTTCTACGAAAACCTTTATGTAAGTAGGAATACGCCATGTCAATATCAAATGTTGCTGTATAGCTGAATTTACTTTCAGCAAATGAAATGTCCGGATACCGTGATAACAACATTTTTTTGAGTTCTAGAGCATAGTAGTTTATCATTGGTTTTTCGAGAAACCCTGCCTTAAAATTCATACTCTGGCTGCCTCTGTACCGGTCATACTTATCTTTTTTTGCAGTCAAATACTCTTCATACCGTGTGAGCAAAAAGAAACTGGTTGCAAAGAAGTCGAACGGCACTGCTGATTGCTTATGTAGGCATGGGTAGAAACCCTGTAATCGTCCATGCTCGCAAAAATTAATGGGTTGTGGTTTTATCCTGGTTTCAAAAAGTAATGTGCTTGATTCAAAAAAAAGTTCGTCAGCTATTGGTTCGGTTGCATAACTAAACTTAGGTAATGTATGTTGGGCAAATTTCTCTCTATCGTTGGTAAACTCTGGCTGTTGACCTAGTAAATCGGTCAAAATAAACCTGAAAATATATTGCAGGCGATTGGTTGGGTTGTCAACGTATATGAGTACCGTATTCATATCCAGTCTTCGGCAGAAGAATTTTTGGGTTCTTTCTTCTTTTTATAAAACGTTTCGTTGCGTAAATATTTTGCTTTTAGCAACGGACAAATTTTGTATCTCTCGTCCTTTGTATCTTCATACAAAGCAGCTAATGTTTCAAAAACGTTTGATATGCCAATTTGGTCGCACCACTCAAATGGGCCATAAGGATAGTTGGTGCCTAACTTCATAGCTGTATCTATATCTTCAATAGAGGCGGTGCCCTCTTGAAGGGTGAAACATGCCTCGTTTATTATCATAAAAACAATGCGTGGCTTCACCATACCAACGCGGTCTTCTACAGGCAGGTAGTTAATGCCAATTTCACTCGCCAACTTATCTAGTTCAGGTGTTTCGAATTTTCGATACAAAGCAATTTCCCAAACCGGGTTTGTGAGAAAGCCGGCTATGGCATTTATACCAAACAACCGGCACTTTACCTTTACACCCGAAGTGTACACCGCCTCGTTTATACTCAATTTTACAGAGCTTACAAAAACCGGTGTTTCTTTAAGACCTGCATAAATAGAAAGGTTAGAGGGGTCGTCATCAAAATTTAAGTCAAATATACAGTCGTAAAGGTGGTAATCTTCGTCCTCATCGCCATCAGAGTAGTCAATTTCCAATGTGCTGTTGGCAGCTAATCGGGTACGCAATTCGCTCGCTCTCTTTTCTTCGCCTGTTATCAGAATTTTCATTTGATTACTTTCGTTTGCAAAATAATTTTTTGCAGTAAAGAGTGTAAACTCGATCTGCTGATTTTTTAATTAGAACAAAACAAAATTTACACTATGTCTAAAGTACCTGTTAAAACCAAAAACGCACCATCGGCTATTGGTCCGTATTCTCAAGCTATTCGCCAAGACAATATATTGTTTGTGTCAGGGCAGGTACCGCTCGATCCCGAAACTGGAAACATGGTCATTGGCGGAATTGAATCTGAAACTCACCGGGTAATGAAAAATATAGAGGCCATTCTTGACGAAGCAGGGCTCAACTTTAGTAATGTGGTTAAGAGCAGCATCTTCTTAAAAAACATGGATGACTTTGCCCAAGTAAACACTGTGTATGCTTCGTATTTCAGTAAAGATTTTCCAGCACGTGAAACTGTGCAAGTGTCCCGTTTACCCAAAGATGCAAACGTAGAAATTAGTGTTATAGCCATGGGCGATTAGCTGCCCAAACAAAAATTCAGGCGTTACTCAGCACCCAGTTCTTTAATGGCGGCTACATAGTCAAACCGTTCAAGCAAACCGGTGTCAAATTTCCCGGAACAAAAATCTTCATTATCCATTAATGCTATATGAAACGGAATGGTGGTTTTTACCCCTTCTATTATAAATTCTTCTAAAGCGCGTTTCATTTTTACTATGCACTCTTCACGGCTTTTGGCGCGGCAAATAACTTTGGCCAAAAGCGAGTCATAGTAAGGTGGCACGGTATAACCCGCATAAATATGCGTGTCCACACGCACACCATATCCTTTAGGTGTATGTAGTGCAGTTATCTTTCCGGGGCTGGGGGCAAAATTATTTACCGGGTCTTCGGCATTAATCCTACACTCTATGGCGTGCATTTTTTCAGGGAAATAAACCTGCCCGGAAATTGGGGTGCCGGCAGCAATCAGAATCTGCTCTTTTATTAAGTCAAAATCCATTACTTCTTCTGTCACAGGGTGTTCTACCTGTATGCGGGTATTCATTTCCATGAAGTAGAAGTTCTTGTACTTATCAACAAGAAATTCAATGGTTCCCACGCTTTCGTAATTTATTGCCTGCACAGCACGCACAGCAGCTTCGCCCATTTTTCTTCGTAACTCTTCATCTACAAAAGGCGAAGGGGCTTCTTCTACCAGTTTCTGATGTCTTCGCTGTACAGAACAATCGCGCTCGCTTAAATGGCAGGCTGCTCCGTACTGGTCTCCAGCTACTTGAATTTCGATATGCCGAGGCTCTTCAATAAATTTTTCGAGATAAACCGCATCATTATTAAAACTTGCCCCCGCTTCTGTGCGAGCCATGTTATAGCTCTTTTCGAACTCTTCCTCTTTGTGTACTATACGCATTCCTTTACCACCGCCACCGGCTGTTGCTTTTATTATGACCGGGTATCCTATTTTTTTAGCAATTTCTCTAGCTTCATCTACTGTATCTATTAAGCCTTCGCTACCGGGTATGCAGGGCACTCCGGCTTTAATCATTGTATCCTTAGCAGTTATTTTATCGCCCATCGCACGCATGTGTGCTGCTGTTGGTCCAATAAATTTAATACGGTACTTATCGCACAACTCGGCAAAATCTGCATTCTCGGCTAAAAAACCGTAGCCCGGATGTATGGCATCTGCATTAGTTAACTCTGCTGCAGCCATTATTGCCTGCATGTTTAAATACGATTCTTTGCTTCGGGCACCACCAATGCAAATGGCTTCATCTGCAAACCTCACATGTAAACTATCGCGGTCAGCAGTGGAATAAACAGCCACTGTTTTAATGCCCATTTCTTTACAGGTACGAATTATTCGCAGGGCTATTTCGCTGCGGTTGGCTATAAGTACTTTTTTAAACATCGAATTCAGATTGAAATTTGAAGAATTCGAACACTATGCTTTTTCAATGAGAAACAACGGCTGGTCGTATTCAACCGGTGAAGAATCTTCAGCAAGTATTTTTACAATCTTTCCGCCAGGCATGTCAAATTCAATTTCATTAAAAAGTTTCATGGCTTCAATAATACAAAGTGTATCACCTTGCGTTACACTGTCGCCAACTTTCACAAAAGGTTCTTTGTCAGCCCCCGGTTTACGATAGAAAGTACCTACCATAGGAGCCCGAAACGTTACCAGATTGTCATTTACCACTGGCGCAGAAGTTGTTGCGGGCTGAGTGTTTGCTACTTCAGTTTTGGGGGTATTGGCAACTGCCGGTGTAATTGGTGCTGCAACTGAGGTGGTGTAAACAGTTTCGCAGCGTTTGTTCTTAATAGATATGGCAAAGTCGCCTTCTTTTACTTTCAACTCACCTATGTCGGTTTTCTTTACCAGCTTAATTAGTTCGTGAATCTGCTTTAAATCCATAGCGCAGTAGTTAATAGTTTATAGTTGATTAATAACGGTGAGGGCTTAAAATACCTATCTATTTGTTCTTTACTCTTTCTACATAGGATCGGGTTCGCGTATCCACTTTTATTTTTTCTCCTTGATTTACAAAAAGTGGAACATACACAACAGCACCGGTTTCAAGGGTAGCAGGTTTTTGAGCATTGGTAGCAGTGTTTCCGGCTACAGCGTGCTCGCTGTAAGTAATTTCAAGCGCCACATGTTGAGGTAGTTCACATGCCAGAATCTGATTTGTTTCTTCGTGAATAACTACTTCGCAAACATCGCCCTCTTTCAAAAAGTCGTTGTTTTCTATCATTTTACCATCAATGGTAATTTGATCAAAAGTCTCCTGATCCATAAAATTGTAACCGGTGGCATCGCTATATAGAAACTGGTGCGGTTTACGCACTACACGGGCGGTAATAATTTCGTGTCCTGCCGGAAAAGTGTGCTCCAATGTTCTGCCGGTGCGCATTCCTTTCATTCTGCAACGAACAAAGGCGTTTCCCTTACCGGGTTTAACGTGTTGAAATTCTACAAACTGGTATATGTCGTTATTAAACTCAATACAAAGTCCGTTCTTGATGTCTGCGGTGGTTGCCATACTATTTAATTATTTGAGGGGACGAATATAGAAGTTGGACGCTAAAAGGGAAATGACAATGGTGCGGGTGAAAAGCCGGTACGGGACAAGCCGTAAACAACATTCTACTTAAACGGGTTCGAAAATGCCGTATCGGTTAAAAAACGGTGATCAGTAAGGGTATTCAAAAAAGCAATAATATCATCCTTATCTGACTCGCTCAATGAATGTAAGCCACCCTGGTTAGTAAACTTCATGTTCACATCTACCGTTGGAGATGATTTTAAGCTATCATTGTAAAAATTAAGCACCTGGCGTAGTGTTGCAAATCGGCCATCGTGCATATATGGTGCTGTAACTGCTATGTTACGTAGATGCGGGGTTCTAAATTGACCGTTGTTAAGCTGATTTCCGGTAATATCGCCTTTTCCATTATCCGGAAATTGAAACCCTGAAATTGGTTCTTGTAAACTGTTGTTATGAAAGTTGTTGTCAATAATTGTAAGATAGCTGGCACTGGTAGATGTGTGGCAATGAAAACAATCGGCACCTACACCGGGGTTTGCTGTGTTAAGTGTAGGGTCTTTCATAAACAACTCATAAAAACCATTGCTCTCCTGTGTGGAAAACTGCTGCTGCAGTCGCATTACACTATCAAATTTCGACTCTGATGAAACGAGTTTCATCATAAACATAGCCAAAGCTTTCTGAATTTTTTCTTCTGTAATACCGGCAGGAAGCCCAAATGCCTTATTAAACAAGTTAACATAAGTAGGGTTAGCTGCTAATTTAGGTATTCCGCTTGCCGAAATAAAATTTTGCTCGTGTTGCAGCGCATCTGCCGCTTGTGCTGTTAATGCTGTTGCGCGGCCATCCCAAAAATAATCGTCTACCCAAACCAGATTAAAAATAGGGGGTGTGTTGCGTTTGGTAACACCAAAAAAATTGGTGCTTACAGTTTTTCCCCCATCGCTAAAAGCAAACTCTTGTTTGTGGCAACTGCTGCATGAAATTGAGCTATCGCTCGAAAGAATTGGATCATAAAACAACATTTTACCAAGGTAAACACCTTCTTTGGTAAGAGAAATGCCCACAGGAACTTCTACCGGGGGAAACTTAAAGGGCCGAAAAATTGTATCGGGTGTTCCTGTATAATCAGCCGGAGGGGATGGAGTGTCTTGCTCATCGCGGCAATTTTGCAACAGCACCAATGAACATACACACAATACAAAAACCAATAACCCATTTTTCATAACTAATAAGCAAATGCTTTCGAAAATTGTTCGGCAAATTTTATGGCAGTGGGCAGGTCACCAGTTTCAGACTGTGTAGCTGATTCAGTAAACATGTTTATGGTATCAGTGCTGCTATAAAACACTTTCATTAAATCAAGGTGGAGTATCAGTTGTCTCTCTACGCCTTCTTCAACTACAATATCGGCACCTGAAATGGAAGTTGTGCGGTAAGTAGTGTCAGTGCCTACATGATACCCAAGTCCGTGATTTCCTCCTGTAAAGTTATTGCCGCTTGTATCTGCTACACCTTCTAACACTATAAACCGGTGTTTTTGCCATTCCCAAAACATATCTTCTTTCGGACCCAAGGCATCGTTGTTGCTGTAGTTGTCAGGATTTGTTGCATTTTGTGTGGGGTCTAAACCAATTGAAAATTTTAGTCCTTTATATGTACCTGCTTGAACTTCAGCGGCAACTGACTTCCAGTTGTTATCATCAGCATTAAAAAACGCAACGTCAGTAATTTCAACTTCTGAATTGTCAGGCTTAATCAGCCTAATATGCGAGAGGTAAAATTTCAATTTGCTGATATAAAAATCTTTACCTAATCCATCATTGTAAGTAGTGCTAAAGCTGAGAGGCTGACTACCTACATTGGCCTGTAACAAAATCTTAAAATTTCCCGGCTTGTTTTTTTTGCAACAGGAGAATAATGAGACAGAAACTATGCAAAACAGTAAAAGTGTTCGAATGAAATTCATGAGTTCGAATGTATTGGAAATAGTGGTTTGTGGAAATGAGATTGGTCATCGTTAACATCCTAATATTATTCAACATCCAGCAAAAAATATTACGATATTAATCAGTGCCGCTTAAAATTAAGCTAGCTTTGAGAATAACCTTTTAGTAATGACCAAAGTATTTTATAAAAAACAGAGCAATACAAAAATAAGCTGTGTTAATTTTGGGAAGGCGCATGGTGTAGCAACCTGGTTTATCTCTGTTTTATTATACAACTAACACTGGTTTTCGAGTACTTTACTTGGCAGCTTTAACTAACAAACCCAAACTGCCCTTAATTTTATGCGTATAAAATCAACAAGACTCCAAATGTTTTTGTTGAAGTAAATAATGATTCTATGAAACATACCTACGCGTTTCTACTTGTTTTTATTTTTTCATTGAGCACTTTTGCTCAAGCACCACGTAAATTCAACTATCAGGCGGTTGCCCGCGATGCATCAGGTAGCGTACTGGTCAACAAGAATGTAAACTGTCGCTTTACCATTCGTGATATTTCTATAACAGGGCCTATTATATATCAGGAATCACAAAATGCACTTACCAATCAGTTTGGCTTGTTTACACTTCTCGTAGGTGATGGGTCAGTTATCTCCGGAAATTTTGCAACTATAAATTGGGGGGTTAATTCTAAATACTTGCAATTAGAATATGATCCGGATGGAGGTACTAATTTTCTGATAGTAGGCTCTACTGAGCTCGTTAGCGTTCCATATGCACTTTACGCAGAAACTGCCGGAAATGGGGGCGGTGGTGCTACCGGAGCTACCGGGCCTGCCGGTGCAAATGGGGTTACCGGGCCTACAGGCGTAACCGGCCCCTCGGGAAATAATGGTCAAAGTGGAGTAAACGGGGTAACTGGAGTAGCTGGCCCAACCGGGCCAACGGGTGCCAACGGCAGCAATGGCATAAATGGAACTACAGGGGCTACCGGAGCAGATGGGTTAATAGGTCCAACAGGGAACATCGGTGCTACCGGACCTGCCGGAAACAATGGAATAAATGGGACTAATGGTACAACCGGTGCTACAGGAGCAACAGGTGCAAATGGTCTAAATGGAAATGATGGGGCCAATGGCTCTACGGGTGTAACGGGTGCAAATGGGTTAGATGGAGCTACCGGAGCAAGTGGTGCAACAGGAGCTACCGGAATCACTGGAGCAGTTGGCGCAACAGGGGTTACAGGTGCTACCGGAACAACGGGCCCCGGAGTGGCTGTTGGTACACTCCATCACCTTGCCAAGTTTACTCCTGATTCCGTTTCGTTAGGCAACTCGAGAATTTTTGATGATGGAAATTTTGTGGGGATTAACACCGTTACTCCTAGTCAGTCGCTACAAATTCACGGTGACTCTACCAACGGGCTTATGCTAACCTCTAACAATACAGGGAAAAATGCAACAGACGGGTTTCTAATTACACAATCAGATTCTGGAATTGTGGGCATAGTTAATCAAGAAATACAAGATTTATTCATAAGCACATCGGGTAACGAAAGAATAAGATTCACAAAAGATGGGCTTATAGGAATAGGAACCGTAACCCCGTCACGAGATGTTACATTGGTTAGCCAAACAGGGCTGCCTACTACCATTCAGGTGGCCTCAATACTAACCGGCCAATCAAACACCGATGGTTTTATTATAGGCCAAAGCGAAGTTTTCGGTACGGCCTTACTTATGAACCAAGAAAACAAACCCATAATTTTTGGAACTAATAATTTAGAGCGAGCTCGAATTACTGAATCAGGCAAAGTAGGTATAGGCATCACGAACCCCCAACGCGAACTGGTGGTTTCAGCCGGTTTCGACACAGCCGCCATTCAGATTGTATCATCGGTAACCGGTAACTCTAAAACTGATGGCTTCTTAGTTGGCATGACCAACAACACCGGGGCAATTCAGTTAATGAATTACGAAGTAGAAGACTTAACTATTGGTACAAGTGGAAGAACACGAGTTACTGTTTCGCTTGATGGAAAGGTAGGCGTAAATGTTACTTCACCCGTTAACGATTTTGTAGTAAAAAGTGCCAATGCTGTGCCCACTCGACTTCAAATTACAAGTGGCACAACTGGTGACGGTCCGGTTGACGGTTTAATACTTGGACACAACACCATGACTGGTGAAGCATTTGTTTCTAATTATGAAAATGAGGCGCTCAGCTTTGGAACAGCCACCCTAGAGCGCATGCGTATAACTAACACAGGCAGAATAGGAATTGGATTAAACTCGGTTTCGCCTAATTATAAGATTGATGCTGCATTTAACTCTGATGCTTCACTACGCTTGAAAGGGATGGGCGGTGCAACCAATCGTGCATACCTTGTTCTTGAGAAAACCGATTCAACTGCAGATCAGGCGTACCTGCAGTATAGTTTAAATGATTCAGCTCAATGGATGCTTGGAACGTTAAACAACAATAACTATCGTATCTGGAACTTTAACACAGGAAATGATGCGCTTACAGTTGAGTACGCTACTGACAATATAGGTATTGGCACACCTTCACCCGGGGCTAAGCTTGAAGTAAACGGACAAATAAAAGTTACCGGTGGTGGTCCGGGCTTGGGCAAAGTGTTAATTAGCGATGCCTCTGGTTTGGCAAGTTGGGGTGAGGATAATCCTAAGAAAGGGTTTAATGCATATAGCACAATTGGCTTGCTAACAATTGCCGATGGGGTGGCCACACCATTGCTGTTTAGCAACATAAATTTTAACGATGGCAATTATTATGATGGATCTACAGGTGTGTTTAGTGTGTTTTCAGAGGGTGTTTATCACTTTGATGTAAAAGTAAACTGGGATGTGTTTTCGGTAAATGGCAGTGTTATACTTGGTATAAGAGTAAACGGTGTTGTTGCTGAACAAGTGCGTGAATCAGTAATGGGAGGGCTGGGCGCTATCCAACAAGTATTAAACAGTAACCTGAAACTATACTCCGGTGATGTGGTAGATGTGGTAGTGTTGCAAAACTCCGGAGCACCTCAGGATGTAAACCTCAACCAGTTAGAAAGCGTTTTTTCCGGATTTAAAGTTTACTAAACAGCAAATAAACTAATGCTTATCAATGTTTATCTCTACTTTCCCCCAGCGATGCTTACATCGTTCTGCAAATTGTTGCTTGAATTTGTTTCTATCTTCTTCACTCATACTTTCCCAATTTGCTTTCCAAAGTTGGCGTTTGCCCCATCCGCTACCATCTCCTTTAAGCCTAATGCCACCTAAGAGAATTTTACTTAACACCACCAAACCAATGGCCATGTAAAAATCTATAACAGGCAAGTGAAATAAGTAAGGCATTAGCCAGTTCCAAAGATGCATGGTTATAAACCCAAGCGCAATAAATGCTAACACTATCAGAGCACAAATTCCAAGCCCTTTTAGAAAATGATTCATAACTCCGGTTTAGTTGTTTAGTAAATCATGATACAGGTTTTGAAGGCGTTCGCGTAAAAACAATACTGCATACCTCTTTCTAGAAAGCAATGTGTTTACATTTGCCCCTGTAATATCAGCTATCTCTTGAAAACTTTTGTCTTCAATTTCATGCATAATAAACACATCGCGTTGCTCTTTGGGCAAATCTTCCAACGCTGCCATTAATTCATTGCTAATGGCCTTTCGCATCATTTCTGTATCTGCCGAATGCATATTGCCGGGTATAAAGTCGGCTATGTCTAAACGGTCACCATCTTCACCGGCTCGTACAGCAAAATGATCTTCCAAAGAATCGGGTTTCTTTTTCCGATATCTATCTGTAATCTTATTGCGGGCAACTGTAAACAACCAGGAGGCCATCTGTTCAACTGGTTTCATTAACCTGTATGTATTTACCAACTCATAAAACACATCCTGTAAAACATCTTCAGCATCTTCTTGGGTGGGTACACGTTTACGTATAAACTCAAGTAAGCGTCTGCGTTCACGCTCAACTGTTTCTCGAATAGTTTGGTTCTGAATATCAGACATTGAAATGCTCAGGGTGGTTACCATAGTTCTTTTGATTAGTGCATATAATGACGCTGCCACCAAAAGAATATTTTACAAAGGTGCTTTTTTACATCAATTTACAATTGGCCCAAGCCGGCAATTTCATCTTATCAATGCAGGCAAACGAAGATAGTTCTAATGTTAAAGTGGCATACCACCTAAATTTTATTTATAAATTGCTGAAACTTTTTAACCGAAAAAAGGTAAACCCACCGGTTAAGACCTTGTAACGCTATGGCAAAACAGTTCGATAATAGTGTGAACCTTTCATATTCAGATTTAGAGTTGGAATATGCTCAAAAAGTAGAGGCAAGCGAGATGAATCCGATTGCAGCTGTGTATAAGAGCTTAACCAATTTAGGAACCGATGCTCTAGAGGAAAAGAAAGACAGAAAACATATTAGGGTTGCCAATTTTATTGCTATCAACTATTTTCTAGGTTCTGTTATTTATTTGGTTTTCTCGTTGTTCTGGGAAAATTGGAATTTGTTGTTTGCCGAATTAGCAATTAGTGTTTCCTGTGTTTTAATACTCGTGCTCAATTCGTTTGGAAAAATCAATTTGTCTCGATTATTGTTTGTATTTGGTGTTAATGGGTTCATTTTTTTAAGTACCATATTAGCCGGCAACGATGCGTTGGGATTAAATTATTTCTTCATAGCAGTAATAATGCCTTTTCTGATTTTCGATATCAGGCATAAGTTTGTAATTGTTTTGGGGGTAATTTTCCCGCTTGTTTGCATTTATGCTTTCGATTTTGTTGAGCCGTTTTGCAGGCAATATCACTTAACTACAATACAAGCAACTATACTTTCTAAAGTAAGTGTTGTGCTTCAGTTTGCTCTTATACTTTCTACGGTTTATCAATTTGTTATTTATAACCGCAAAGCTGAAAAAGAGTTAGAGTCGTCTAACGCACAAATGATTTTGCAGACATCTGAGTTAAAACGGTCTAATTCTGATCTAGAACAGTTTGCTTATATCATATCACATGACTTAAAAGCACCGGTTCGCAATATTTCAAGTTTCATGAATCTACTCATGAACAAATATGGCTCCACCATGAATCCGGAAGCGAAAGAATTTGTTGATTACTCACATACGGGCGCAAAACGACTCGAAAGACTGATAGACGATGTTTTGGCATATTGCCGCATTGGCACCAATTTACCAAAACCAATACCTGTTAACTTAAACGATGTAGTCAGCACCATTCGTTTTGAGTTACGCGAAAAATTAAATACCTGCAACGGAAAAATCAGTATAAATAAAGAACTACCCGTAATCAATAATGTGCACTCTTCTTTAATGTATCACGTTTTCCAGAATTTGATCAGCAACGGGTTAAAATTCAACAGAAGTACAAATCCGGAAATTAGTATCAGTTGGACAAATTCGCTCAACTATTACACTTTCTCCATTGCAGATAATGGAATTGGCATTTCTAAAGAGTACTCAACCACTATTTTTCAGATGTTTAAACGCCTACACAACGAACATGAATATGATGGAACGGGTATTGGCTTGGCTATTTGCAAAAAAATAGTTGAGTACTACCATGGAGAAATTTGGTTCGACAGCGAAGAAGGAAAAGGCACTACTTTCCATTTTACCATCCGCAAATTCTAGTTTCATCTAGTCTTTATGGCTTCTGTTAGAGACAGAATAGCTGAGTTTAACACATCATCTATTTTCCCTACCAACCGTTTGGTAAAATAGATTCTTTACCTAATTTTGGTATCCATTTTATAAAACAGTACTAAAACCATAATCATGTCAGCTACCACTAACAGTAAAACTACCACACTAAAAGGAGGCGAATTTCTTTTGAAAGAAAGTCAATGGCAGGATGTTTACATTCCTGAGCAAATTACAGAAGAGCAGCAAATGTTGCGACAAGCCACTAAAGATTTTATTACAAAAGAGATTGATCCTCGTTTAGAGGAACTTGACAAAGACCCTATGAAAGGTGTTGAAGTAATTGATAAAGCCGCTGAACTTGGTTTACTTGGCTTGCATATACCAGAAGAGTATGGCGGCAGCGGACAAGATCTTACTTCGTTTTCGTACGTAACAGAGGTATTGGGTTGGGGCCACGGAATATCAGTGGCTATAGGTGCGCATACCGGAATTGGCACATGCCCCATACTGTATTATGGCAACGATGCACAGCGTTCTAAATACCTACCTAAACTGGCAAGCGGAGAATGGAAGGCAGCTTACTGCTTAACTGAACCCTGGAGCGGCAGCGATGCTCTTGGTGCTAAAACAAAAGCAGTGTTATCTGAAGATGGTAAGCACTACGTTGTAAACGGTCAAAAAATGTGGATTACAAATGCCGGATTTGCTGACGTGTTTGTAGTATTTGCAAAAATTGATGGCGATGACAAAAAGTTTACAGCTTTTATTCTCGAAAAAGATATGGAAGGATTGAGCGTAGGCGCAGAAGAAAAAAAGATGGGTATTAAGTCTTCTTCTACTCGTCAGGTATTTTTTAATAACGTAAAGGTTCCGGTAGAAAATTTACTGGGAGAGCCGGCAAAAGGTCACAAAATTGCCTTCCAAATTTTAAACATTGGTCGTTATAAACTGGGCAACGGTGTATTAGGTGGTGCAAAACGGGCTATTGGTGTAGCTGCCAAATACGCAAACGAGCGCCAACAGTTTAAAACACCAATTGCGCAGTTTGGTGCTATTAAAGGTAAGTTGGGAGAAATGGCCATACGAGCTTGGACAGCAGAAAGTGCTTCGTATCGTCTATGCGATTTGATTTTACAAAAAGAGCATGAGCTAAAAGCAGCCGGTAAATCAATGACAGAGTACTTAACCGGTGGTGCAGAAGAGTATCAGGTTGAATGTGCAATCATGAAAGTGGTTGGCTCTGAGGTTTTAGACTTTGTGGTTGACGAAGCCCTGCAAATACATGGCGGTTATGGTTTTAGCGAAGAGTATCCAATGGCGCGCTCTTATCGCGACAGCCGTATTAATAGAATATTTGAAGGCACTAACGAAATAAATCGTATGCTTTCTATAGACGCTCTTTTGAAAATGGCTATGAAAGGCAAGTTAGATTTAATGACTCCGGGAATGGCTATTCAAAAAGAGTTGATGAGTGTGCCTGACATGAGTTCAACAGATCCGGATGATATTTTCGGTGCAGAACGCAAAGCACTGAAGAATTCTAAGAAAGCCTTTTTGTTAGTAGCGGGTGGTGCTGTGCAGAAACTAATGATGGGTTTAGAAAAAGAACAGGAAATATTAATGCATAGTGCAGACATGCTGATGGATATTTTTGTAATGGAAAGTGCTATGCTGCGTGCCGAAAAACTTGTAAACCTGCATGGGCAGGATGCCGCACAGATTTATGTTGATATGGTAAAGTGTTTCTTTTTCGATGCGATGGATCGAATACATACTGCCGGCAAATCAGGACTAGTAGCCTTTGCCTCTGGCGATGAGTTGCGCATTATGCTAATGGGTTTAAAGCGATACACAAAATATGAGGCGGTAAATACCAAAGAGGTGCGCAGATCAGTAGCCGATAAAGTAATTGCCGAAAATGATTACCCTTTCTGGAATTAAAAATTCTTTGTTTTTTGTAAAGCACCTCGCATAACGCGGGGTGTTTTTATATTGGGCTAAAAGTTATTTTCATTGCTTAACAAACCGAAAACTAATAACCACAATTGTTATGAAAAACAAACTGCTTTCATTGAGTGCTTTGCTTTTGTTGGTTTCTGCCTGTAACGACAAATACCCAATTCCTGATTTACCAAAGGACACTACTGCGCCATCACTTACCTACCCTCTTTCAAGTTTTTCTACAGTAACTAAGTTTGTAAATTTTGGCGGCACCATGCCTTCATCTAATCAAAGCAAGGGATACTATGTATATATGAGTAACCCTAACGAAACTATTACCGCAGCCTGCCGAGGCATTGTATCTGCTGTAAACGATGACGCTGCCGGTAACAAGAACATTACTGTGCTGTATAAGTCTAACTCCATTTACTCGTTTGTATATTCAGGAATCAAAGATGTGATGGTTGACGTGCATGACTCTATTCAGGCAGGAACCATTTTAGGCAAGTTGGGGAGTAATATGGAAGTGGGTTTTATGCTTGTAAAAGAAAACGAGGTTTTGTGCCCCAGCTCTTACGCATCTGCCGGGTTTAATGATGCAATAGATTTAGCAATAGGTAAACACAATGCCGCTAACCCTTCAGATTCAATTTCTAACACTTGCCTGGTAGAAAGTTTACCAAAGTAGCTACTGGAGAAAAAATGATTGGGTAGTAACTACACTGCCAGAATAAACCCGCAGAAAATAAATACCGGTTGAAAAATTTTGTAAGTGGATGGATGCGGAAGAATTAACCAGCTGAGAGTTTATTATCTGCTGACCCGTGCTTGAAAATATTTCAATCCTTGCATTCTCGGAAATTCCGCTTCTATAAACCAAGTGCAGTGTTTTGTTCCCTACAAACAAAATAAGTGGGTTTTCTTGCTGTTCCTCTATAGATAATGCTTCTTCAACCACTATGATAACTGTATCAAATGCTTCGCAACCGTAACTATTTGAACCACGAAGCACTACCTGATAAATACCGGGTTGGGTATAGTAGTAATCGGGGCTGGCAACTCCCGTAATATACGACTGGTCACCCATATCCCACTCATAAGAGTCAGTATTAGAGGCATTTGCTGTAAAAACAATAGTTTGATACGGTGCAGCCTGTAGTACGGAAGCTGATACATCTACAGAAGCCTGATTTCCGCTTACTGAAACATCTACCAAAGCTGTATAGATGTCGAAGGCAAAAGCTACCTTGTAAGAACCCGCTTGCAAATTTGTAAAGCCAAAGCTGCCGGTAACGTTACTAAGAGAAGAAACAACACTAAGGTTGTTGTCAAATAGTATGACAGTATTCCAAACAATACTCGTATCCTGACTGATTAGAATTTGTCCATCGTTATTGCTACACATGGCTATAGTTGAGCCAATAGCAGCCGGGTAAAAAACGTGCAAATAGAATCTGCTGCTGTTGTTTTGTTGTTGTGCAACACTTATGTTATAACTATTAACACGCAAATTCGTGAAAACACCTGTTTCTCTGTCTTCTAAAAGTATGATTGATGTGCTCTCAAAATTATCAAGTAAAGAACTTGAAATGGTATAGGTACTTCCGCCTTGTACCGAAAAACCAATACCGATAATTAATGAGTGATTAAACTCACCAAAGCTATTCGCAAAGCAAAAAACACTATCAGCAGTAAGTGAATAAATAAGTGGTGCTGATAGCAATGTATCAATGACTTTTAACCCATCCTCTGTGTGAGCATAGTTAGGCGTAGTACCAAGGTCGAGATAAATATTTGTTTCATCAAAAACTGATGTAGCATTATCAGTTATACGCAGGCGTACCTGTTTTTTGCCGTTAACTGCATAAACAGTAACACAACTCGTTAAAAACAAGAAGAAAACGAGCATCAATTTTTTCATGCCAGGGGTTGATGTAGTGTGTAAATCAAACCGAATTTCAATCAACGTTTTCCAAATCACAAGATACAGAACTAAGACTAAAGTGTATTGAAAAGGTTTAGCTTAATTTATGTCTTTCAAACACTGTGCCGATAATACTAAGACGAAGCTTTGTTATGCCTGGTTGGCAAGTAATTGAGCTATTTGCTCTAATGTAAGGTCGTTTTGGGTTTCACGGGTTTTGGTATTACGCAAGCGGAATTTTTGGGAAACCGCCTCATTGCCCCCAACTTCTACTATATAGCCGATGTTTTTTTGCTCTACGTAGCTGTATTGCTTTTGCTTCTTTACGTTGCCCAGAAAAATTTCAGCAGATATGTTTTGGTCGCGCAACGCCTGTACCAGTTTAAAAGTAAATTCTTCCGAATCCGCATCGCGCGGCACGAATAGAACTTTAGCACCTTGTGAAATGGTTTCTGGGAAAAGGTTCAACTCTTCCATTACATCATAAATACGCTCTATACCGAAACTGATTCCTACACCCGTCAGATTTTGTGCTCCAAACATTTCGGTAAGGTTATCATAACGGCCACCACCGCCTAATGAACTCGTAATTGACCCGGCTTTTGCAACCACCTCCCAAACTGTTCCAGTGTAGTAATCTAAGCCCCTCATTAAAGTGGGATCAAAAAGCACCCTAGGTTCATCTTTGAAGTATAGCATCAACGCTTCAACATCATGCAACGTGTCTAAACAACCAATGTGTTCTTTATAGTTTTGATAAGTGGTTGTAAAAAGATAATTGTGAAGTGCAGCAATTTGAGTATCGGTTAATCCAAGGTTTTTCAGTTGTGCAGCAATACCATTTTCGCCTTCCCATTTTACTTTGTCTAACTTGTCAATAATGGTAACAACCTCTTTGCGGTTAGAGTGAATGTCGTTTCTTCCTAAAACTTCATCTATCATTCTGCGGTTAATTAACCGCACAGTTACAGGAATGTTCAACCGTTCAAATGCCTCGAGGTAGATTTTTGTCAACTCCACTTCATTATACATTGAACTGCTTCCTATTACATCGGCATCGCACTGATAAAATTCTTGGTAGCGTCCTTTCTGTGGCCTGTCTGCCCGCCAAACCGGGCCAATGTGAAAACGCTTGAACGGAAAGGCAAGGTTTTCCTGGTGCTGCACTACATAACGGGCAAGAGGCACCGTAAGGTCGTAACGAAGACCTTTCTCGGCTATGTATTGTGTTGTAGCAGATGAGTCTTTAGTGCTTAATAAATCAGCCGGAGCATCTTTCAGATAATCTCCACTATTCAAAATCTTAAACAGCAGCTTATCCCCTTCCTCTCCATACTTACCTGTCAGCGTTTCTAATCTCTCTATTGCAGGCGTTTCAATTTCTTCGAAACCGTATTTACGGAAAACTGATTTGATAATATCAAAAATGAAGTTGCGCTTTGCCACTTCCGATGGCAGAAAATCTCTGGTTCCTTTACTTAAAGCAGGTTTTATCTTTTTCACATCACTCATGCGTGCAATTTAGTAAGTCGCTCAATAATTTTATCTGTAGCCTCATCCAGCATTTCATATACATCTTCGTAGTGTTTTATGGGTAAGCTCCATGGGTCGGGCACGGGCTGGTTCGTGCCGGGGGTTACTTCGTTCATTATCATTTCCACCTTGGCAATTTCTACTTCACTCTTCGCCATATCGGTTACGTTCTTATGGTTCATGGCATCCATTACATAGATTATGTCGTAGTGTTCCATGTCTTTTCTTCGAAGCGGACGGCTGCGTTGGTAGGTAATATCAATACCATGCTTCTTCATTACTTCAATAGATTTTTCGTTGGGCAATTCGCCTTCGTGCCAATCAGATGTGCCGGCAGAATCTACTTCCCAATTCAGGTTGAGTTTATCTGACTTATGTTTTAAAAGACCATGCGCAATAGGTGAGCGGCAAATGTTACCGAGGCAAACAAAAAGAACCTTCATAATTTGATAATGACGATTT
The DNA here is from genome assembly GCA_964615305.1 of uncultured Chitinophaga sp. Taxonomy (GTDB): domain Bacteria; phylum Bacteroidota; class Bacteroidia; order Chitinophagales; family LD1; genus Bog-950. The sequence goes on along the minus strand of CAZTNA010000019.1, from coordinate 16,412 downwards.
GATAATGAAAGAACCACTAACGCACTATTAAGCGTTTGGTTGTTTCAGTTTCGCCAATGCGGTAGCGAATAAAATAAACGCCCGCAGAAAAATTTTGAGTGTTAATGAAATATCTGTTGGTGCCGGTTTTTGTTTCGCCTTCAAATATGGTTTCAACTTTTTCTCCTAACACATTCAGGCAATCAATAGAAGCTTTTTGTGTCGCAGAAGTTTCTACCGGTAAGCAAGTAATACCTTTAGATGGATTAGGGAACGGACTCAAAACTTCGAATTTCGAATGATCAATTGCAGATTGAACAGCCGTATTGCCCAGCACATGAAAATTGTAGAAGCCCTGTGGCGCTGTAATAGGCCGCACTTGCCTTTTGCCCGAAATTGATTTTGCTTTTATGTAATAAAACACTTCAGTGCCTACGGGTTGCGCTGGAATGTATGCTTCATAGTGGTCGCCAAACACATCGAGCATCGGTAAATTTTGGTAAGCGGAGTTGGTATCTGTAGTGTAATAGAGAGTAACGCTGTCAATTCCACTTTTGTGAAACGCCCTGGTAGTAACCATATACGGGTTTTGAGTTTCGTAAGTATCACGCAAGCGCTGGTGAGTAATCAGTAGCGGGTCGGCAACACCAATTTCGTGCGTAATACAATGCAGCGCACCGCTTGCCGGAATACTCGAAGTTGAATTTATGCCCACCACTTTGTAACCGGGGCATGCCTCGCGCCAAATACGCAGTGCAGTAGTATCTTCAGGCACACTGTAAGTAGGAACAATAATGGTTTTGTTGATGAACGAGGCATTAGCATACGTCAGGTAATCTCCAAAACCGCTCGGCCATTGTCCGCTATCATCGGGCATAGGTATGCGGATAACACGATAAGGTGTTCCGAAACTTGTTTGAAAATTGCTAAGCACGTATTGCAGGTTGGCTTCAATCTGCGGACCATCGGCAATACCCGTTGGATATTGCCCCACAAGCAAAGTTTCTTCATCCAGCAATTTCATGTGCATATCAATATGATGAATGCCATCGTAAGGCAGTGTTTCCATTTTTATGTAGCGGTTAATGCCCATAAATTTTTTCACAATGCTGTCTAATTCTGCTACGGTATGATTTACACCAAAGCCGCCACTGGTTGTGTTATCGTCAACAATCAACTCCGATGAAAAAGCTGTACCCATGCCATCACTCATCCAATTGCCACCTGTAGCTACAAAATTGAAAGGAGCTTGCGTGGTAGCAAAAACCGGAATGTTAAGGTTGCGCGCTAACGCTAAAGGCACAGTATCATCTTTCGGGCGCGGGCGGTTATAAATCCAGTCAACAAAAACCAGCGAGTCAACATTGTTGAGGTAAACGTTGTTGTGTCCGTAATCGCGCACCCACACGCTGTTATAAGGAGCGTTTAGAAAAGAAATATTCGTGGTATCTATACCATTGTTTTGTAAATCGGTAATTACACCTTGTGCGTTGCTGGTTACAATATACATTCGGCATTCCTGCTTACCGTAGCGGACAATTTCGCGAAGCATAGACGTGTAGCTTGTCCAGGTAACTATATAGCCCCGGCTTTCTTCCCACTCCGCCATGGTGCGAATATTATTGGCAACAGGCGGGTTGAAAAACTGATTGTAATCGCGCGCATCGTTTTCATGAAACGGAACTTCATACTGCGGCAAAAAGATTTTCTCCTGCTCCGTCATTCCGTTGGGTAAATCCTGTGCAAAGATTCTAGTTGAGAACAAAATGAACGCAGCGAGTACAAGTTTCTTCATACAATACTATTTGTTTGAGTGCAAACCAATACGGTTGCCTTCGGTATCAATAATTACCGCCATAAAATCCCACTCCGGTGAAATAATTCTTTTCGAGATAACCACCTTACCTCCTGCTGCTACAACTCGATTTTCCACTTCTGCTAAATCAGGGTTGGCGTTCAGGTAAAGTAATGCGCCATCGGTAGAAGGCTTGTAATCCTGTCCGTTTACAATGGCACCACCTACCTTGCCTTCATCACTTGGAAAAAAGCCCATCATAAATCCGCCAAAGTCCATCGTTTGCGTAGTAGCGCCAAGAATAGTTTCGTAAAAAGTTTTTGCGCGGTTAAAATCTACCGTTGGAATTTCGAACCGGTTGAGTGTGTTTTCCGTATTGCTTATTTTTAAGCAAGATAAAAATGATTTTACTTAACAAAACATTCTTGCTTTATTCAACTTTACAAAACCCAAACACATGGCCCAGTACATTTTAATTATTCGCGAAGACCTGAGTAAATACCCTCGCCCCGAAGCTGAACTGAAAGCTATTGTAGATACCCATGTGGGTTGGGCGCGGGAACTCTCTGCAAACGGAATTTTTAAAGGCGGCAACGGCATAAAAAGCGAAGGCAAATTGCTGGAGTTGAAAAATGGTGAAGTGGTAGTGCAACCTTTGCGCGATGTAAAAGAAGGTGTAGGTGGATATTACATTGTTGAAGTAGAAAGCTTTGATGCCGCTGTAGAAATTGCTAAGCAAATGCCTACTTACAACGCGGGCGATTTGGTGGAGGTGAGAGAGTTAGGGGCATAAAACTCTTAGGTTCACAATAATCCTTCGTCAGCAAAACTGAAGTAGTTGTTTTCTCCGATTATAAGATGGTCCATTAGGTTAATGTCGAGTAGTAAAGTGGCTTCCTTTAGTGAACGTGTTAGTTTTTTATCAGCTTCACTTGGGTTTAAGTTTCCCGAAGGGTGATTGTGCACCGCTATTATACCTGAAGCGAGCAACTCTACAGCGTGTTTTAATATGATTTTAATGTCAGCTATTGTTCCGGCTACTCCACCGGTACTTATGTTTTTAGCAGTAATTACTTTGTTAGCCCGGTTCAGGTAAATGACAAAAAACTCCTCGTGCTTCAGGTCGGCTATGGTCGGGTAAATGTATTGGAACGAATCGCGGCTGGTGCGTATTACCGGCATTTCGCGTATTTCGCTGCCTTGTCTTCTTCTTCCAAGTTCTAATGCCGCCACTATGGTTACAGCTTTAGTATCGCCCAGGCCCTTCTCCATTTTTTTAACATCAGCTACTGTTAGTTTGCCTAGTTCGTTTAGGTTCCCGTTTACTTTATGAAGAATTTTCTTGGCGAGGTCTAATGCCGAAGTGCCTGTTACTCCCGTGCGTAGTAATATGGCTATCAACTCGGCATCGGTAAGCGCTCCTTTACCTTTAAGTAGAAGTTTTTCGCGCGGGCGGTCTTCTTCTGCCCAACTTTTAATCGATAAAAATTCATTTCCGGAGTCCATAAACGGTTTTAAATATATAAAACCATGAAACAGGCGTGTTAGCTGTAACCGGCTTCATCTCTTCAACAACTAAGTTCACCTTTCCATTACCCCGTTTGCCCTTGTTGGTGTTCCGGCGAAGCCGCGTGCAAAGCCGTTGTTGGTGTTTATTTCCACCAACAACAGTAAAGCCGTTTCACCCGTCTTTCGGCTGTTTCATCTGCTAATCACCAAATCATCAAATTATCAAATCACTTTCCTACTCCTTCACCACCCTCCTCACCGCCATCGGCTGTTGGCTGTTACTCCCCTCTCCATTCATGGAGAGGGTCGGGGTGAGGCTAACAAAGTAAACACCATTAGTAAGCCAACTCAAATCCACCACCTTGGTATAACCTTTCGCCAAATTGCCCTCTTCTTTTTGGTAAACCACCCTGCCCACCGCATCGGTAATAGTAAATGTAATTTCACCCGCCATAGCTTTAGCGAAGGCGGGCTCATCCATCAAGGCAATACTCAAATCACTACTAAACGGATTCGGCCATACCTGTATTTGTCTATCGTCTTGTGTCTGTTGTCTATCGTCTATCCCCGTAACCGTATCCATACAAAATTTCATTATCCAGTAATCATCTAAAGAGTCAATACCATCCCAATTAGTTTGCGTTTTATAACCGCCAATACCGGAAGATGTTGTAATAGCTACAGCATAGCATCCATCTGTAGTTTCAATGGCATCTGCTACCCACGCCCCCTTAGTAAGTAATATTGTTTTGTCCCATTGCTTGTTTCCGGCTGAATCAACCTTCACAATCCATGGCTGCAAATCGCCCAAGTTAAATTCTGATTTATCGCAACTGGCAGGCGCGGTTGACTGCCCGCCTAACAAATAACCGCCATCGGCTGTTACAAATATGCTTTCTAAATAATCTTCTCCTCCATTCCCCATCGAACCGGGCCCACCTCCATAAGCTTTATCCCATAACTGATTACCCGCTGAATCTATTTTTGTAATGTGATAATCGGCACCACAAGAGGCATGCTGAAAAGTTCCGGTTCCCCCTCCTCCATATCCTCCTAATAAATAACAGCCGTCTTTTGTTTTCACTATGCAAGTAAAATTATCGTCACCGGTTCCCCCGTAATCTCTATCCCATTCCTGGTTGCCGAGCGAATCAATTTTTACTACCCAGTAATCGCCAAAACCCCATTTCGGCTGTGTTTTATCACCTGTAACACCTGAAGTTGAATAACCACCTAAAAGGTACCCCCCGTCATTTGTAGTTTTAATATCATGTAGTCCATCCACTCCCGTTCCCCCAAAGCGCCTGTCCCATTGTTTATTGCCAGCGCTGTCAATTTTTACTACCCAGTAGTCACTTTTCGATAGAGTAACATCCCAATTTCCCTCTGTCTTATCTCCGCTTATTCCTGAACTTGAAGATCCCCCCATTATATATCCGCCATCAGCAGTTATTTCTATGTGACAATGTGATTCGGATTTGCTTCCACCAAATCGTTTGTCCCATTGTTTATTCCCTAAAGAATCAATTTTTACTGCCCATAAATCAAAATACCCTCTCGAATTCTCTGTCTTATCTCCGCTAATGGGCGATGAGGAACCACCACTTAAAACATATCCGCCATCGTTCGTTTTTTCAATTTTATCTAATCCCTCGCCCAGTATACCGCCATACCTTTTATCCCACTGTTTAATACCTAAAGAATCAAGCTTTATAATCCAGTAATCACCGCTTAAAGTGGTGCTATCCCAGTTGTCCTGAGTTTTATCTCCGTTTATCTTTGAATGTGCCGTTCCCCCAATAATATACCCACCATCTAAAGTTTGTATTAAACAAGAAGATTGGTCTGCAATAATACCACCAAAACGGTAGTCCCATTGTTTATGTAAATAGTGAGTCTGGGCTTCTGTATTCAGAAGCCATAAGATGAAGCATAAGCTAATAAGCAGTCTTAGCATAATTATATCTTAACTAATTTACCGGTCACTATTTTTTCGCCTGCTTTTAATCTGTAAAAATAAATCCCGGCATTTACACTGCTTGCATCCCAAATTGCTTGCATTCTGCGTGCATCGCTTGAATTTGTCTTTTGTTCATAAACCCTTTTGCCATTTATATCTTCTATCGTCAGTTCGCTATAACCGTCAGTTCCTGTAATAAAAAAGACGAACTTATTTACTGAGGGGTTGGGCAAAACCTGCAGGTTAAAGGTATCATTATTTGTGTCAATATTATTGCGGCTGCCTGTGGTTTTGCTTTCTTCTGTGGCTTTGTTTTCTTCTGTAGTTTCATTTCCGTCTGTTTTGTAAACTAAGTGAATGCTCTCTGGCGGCTCTGCACAAGCACATATATTATCAGCATCGCGCCAATTGGTAGTAAACAAAACCCGTTCGGGTGCGCCACCATAATTGCCTCTAAAAAATAATCTGCCTGTGTAATCATCTACGCATAAAGCGCTTATTGAATTTTGTGCGGAATAAGCAAAATAGTTAAGACAGGAACGATACCATCTGCCGGTTAACTTACTGCCGTCTTCTAAATCGTTATGGTAATACCATATTTTACCCTCATCGCCTATATAGTAAAGCAGGTTATTGTCGGGGCTTATAACAAGGTCAGATGCGGCATTATCATCGCCTATCATATTATAAAGCGACTTCAACCCACCGCTGGTTGCCGAACTATAGGTGGCGGTATATTCATAAACCTTTTTATCGCTGCCTATAAAATAAACTATGCTGTTATCTGCATCGTAAACAGTGTGGTTGGTAACCTTGCCATTGCTTGCTACTGCACCTACATCATGCCACACATCATCCCACCAGTACCATTGCCGTAAGTTGTTTGTATTTTTTTCTCGGTAAAATGCCAGGCACCCACACTCATCCATTATCAGCCCGCCTTCAACCGAGCCATCGGTGGTAATCTGGCTGGTGGTATTAGATTCAGGGTCCCATACGTAAAGGTTATTATCGTTATACCCCTTATAGCTAACCCTGCCGTATTGGTCAATATTCAAAAAACCACCGCAATTGTTTACACCGGTCGAAAAATTTTCCCATTTCCCAAGTGTAGTATTCCATTTAAAATATTTCAACCCGTTTTCAACACCGTTCACTACCGCCCGGTAGTAAACCCTGTCGTTAAACGGTGTAACATCGTCTCCCACATCTGTTACCGTCCACATCAGCGGGTATTCATACCAGCTTCCTGCGGACTGATACGAATTATAGCATCTGCCGTCTGTTCCGCGATAATATACTTTTATGCTGCTGCCAATATCCTGTGTGCGCATGCGGCTTAGCGCTATATTGGTGGTAGTGGTTTGTGTGCTCCATGTATTATGCACCAGTAGAGGTGTTTCTGTTGCATCTAATGTTTTCGCGCTCGGGCTTTGAATATTTTGCAGGCACTGGTAAGTAGGGTTCGATACGGGTTTGTAAACTCTCACATAATCTACTACAAAATCGTAACTACTTACCTGGTTAGAAACATCAAAGGTTGAAAACCCAATCAGAATCCTTAATGCTTGCGGATGGGTGAGCAATTCTGTTTCCGACCACGTTTCTTTACCGTCAACAAAAAATGTAATTTTCGAATCGCTCCAAACACAGGTATAGGTATGAAAATCGTCTGAGTAATCGTGTGGCGTAACTTTAACAAAACCCCTGTCGCAATGCAAATCACCACCGCTGCTAATATTATCTTGCGGAGTGCAGTTGTAATCAGCATCCCAATCATGCACATGCGATGAACCCGTTTGCCATTCATCTGTCGTACCCGCCTTAGTTTCCATTATATCAATTTCCGACCGGTTCCAAAGCCAGAAAGCCGACCAAGCCCCTGCACCGGCTGGCTGCTTGCATCTTATCTCATACATACCCAGATAAAACTGGTCATCTACCTGCCAGCAGCCGTCATTGGGCACACCGGTATCATCAAGACCTATATTACTGCTTATCTCCCCGGTTAAATACTTTACCGTATGTGTTTGCGAGCCGCAGAAACCACCCGTGCAAGTTACATTATAAGGCGTTTGAACAGCATGCCCTGTTAAATGCAGAAAATTTCCATCAAAACTTATTTCATCTTCGCTTTTTAAACTGGTTTAGTCACTACAGCCAATCAGTCTGTCACAGTCTGCTTTATCTGTAGCCATAAAAAGCCAATGCTCTTCAAAATTTTGAGGCGGTTGATTTGTTGTATTATTTATATGCGATTGCGTCCCATAAGTAAATTCATCAAACCAATCTTTTGACCAATTAGTTTTATCCAGCAAACCAGCGCTAATAGGCCCGTATAGGGTTTTAGCCACAGTTGCTAATGCGCGGCTTACTCTTTGGTTGCTGCTATTTCTGCTGCGTAGCCAAATCAAGGTATCGCTGCCCGGTTCTAAAGTAATGTTAATGGTTGCCGGTGAGCTAAGAATAGTTGACCCTGAAAAATTTCTGTTGAATGACCATTCAATTTGATTGGCATTATTACCGGCAGCTATGCTGCTAAATACAAATGTATAAGGAGTATCTGTTTTAAATACCTGCGGAGAAGGTGGTTCCGGCTCAGCAACATTAGTAACGGTAACATTTAAATCAGCAGTTGTTTTACATCCCAATGTATTGGTAGCCGTAGCCCGCACAGTAAAATTTGAACTATGGCTGCTTATACAACCGGTAATGGAATCTATTACTGCCGTACCGCTCCAAATACTATACTTCATTTGAACGTTGTCTTCATCTTGCGCATAGTAACAGATGTTATTAATACTGTCTTCAAAAATAAAGGTATCGCCCCATGTAAAAAAGGGCGTAGCAGGGTTTGTATTATTAGTTAGCACCGTAGTAATAGCACTACTTACACACCCTGCACTGCTTACGCGGCTGCGCAGCCAAACAGTATCTGTTTCACCCACACCAACTGTTACACTAACATCACTGCCGCTGCTTACTATGTTACTGCCGCTAAAATTGCTGTTAGTCGCCCACTCAATCTGGTCTCCACCCGCTCCCGCTACCAAACTATCAAACACAAACGTAACAGCCGTATCACTGCAAACCGTTTGCGAAGCTGGTGCCGTTGGCGCGCTCGGCACACTCACCCGTATCAGCCTTCTCGTAGTCCAGTTTGCGCTATACACATCCAGCACATTCAGTGTATCGCTGCTCAGTTGGCTGTAATAGCGGTTGCGCACATAATAAGTAGTGCTGCTGTCGGGTGTTACCGTTATACTGCTGCCTGTGCCCACCAAAATGGCACCGCTAACGGTGGCGCTGGTGCTGGCGCTTCCCGCTGCCACCTTAATATACCATTGCGTTTCAGTGCCGTCTGCGGTGTCGGCAGTTAAGGTAATGGCGCTGCCCGCACAAACCGTATCACCATATCCTCCGCCCCCTGCGGTAATAGAAAGATGGCCCGCCAACTTCGGCTCCCTTGCGTAGTTAAAGCTAATACGGCTGTTAGCGGTTTGCTTGTAAACTATTAGTCGTAAAAAAGTATCTCCGCTCAATGTGTAATACGAAGACGTCTGGTCATAACTCGTGCCTGTGCCGGTACTAAAAACACTGGTACCCGTAGCGTTTGAGCGGTCGCAGATTCTCAAACTTCCACCGCTGGCAGAGCGCACCCTGAATTTATACTGCCCCGCAGCAAAATTCTTCTTCATTAAAAAATGCACCTTAAAATAGCTGTTGTTCATACTAGCGCTACAACCTCCATTGGTAAAACTTGGTTGCCCGCTGCCTCGGTGGTAGTGCCGCGCAACACAAAACATCCCGTTTCATCTTTCAAAAAAACATTCCCTGTATTGCTACTTTTCCAGCACAACCCGCAAGGCACATTACCAATACTTTCAATCCGCATCCGGTAAACCGAATCTCCGTTCACCGTTGCAAGAACTTTAAACGGTATGGCTATTTCCGTAGCCTGTCCCTGCAATACACAGGGTAACTCACTGCTCCGCAGAAACCCACTCGCATCGCCCAAGTCTCCTACATCGCAACTTGGGATGGTTGTTCCTGTACAGGTTTGCGAAGACACAGGCCTGGAAAAAACAAACAAGAACAATACTATTGCAAAAAGAAACTGAAACTTCGTTTTCATAGGTAAAAAGTTTAGTCAACCGATAAAGTGTGTCGCGCTGTAAGAATTGTCTGCGCTCCTCGAATATAAATTTTAAACCACATAAGCAAGTTTGTTTTATCGCACATGTCCCTAAGGAAAGGTGACGGGGTGACGTAAAAAACAAAAAGCGGAAACACCTCTGCTTCCGCTTTTCATTAAAACAACTCTGCTCTCGCTTAAGGTGTTGGAGGTGCAATCTCCTTATTCAACCTGTAATTCCGCACAATCACAGTATGCTCGGTAATAGTTACCTCATCCTCTACGATCTCGTAGCCCGCCATTTCCCACTTCACCTTATAAACGCCCACCCTCATTTGCCGCGAACCATACTCGCCCTCTTCATCAGTTCTTACTGTAACAGCGGGCTCGTTTTCTGGTGTAAACGTTCCGGTGGCACCAATTAGCGGTTCATGCGTTACAAAATCCTGCAACTTACCGCGCACTCCTGCTGTTTTCGGGTTTATCATATCCAACTAAGTCGCAAACACAAATAATGATTTCACCTCCGGTTCCTTCGCAAACACCCTCTGCGCATCCTTCATCATATCCATCCCTTCTTCATAACAGGCATTCAGTGCCTTCAACTTTGTTGCCGTTGCCACCTGTGTTTGCTCGGCTTCTTTAAAATCACCGTAAAATGTTTCAAAATCCGCAATCCAACCATTCACATCTGCCTGAAACGTAGCGGGCATATTTCCGTCAGTCGTCAGTTTCGCCAGTTTCTCGGTAATATAACCCTTCATGCTGTCGCAAAGACCTTGCACACTCTCCCAATCCTCACGGCTCGCATCTCGATAATAATTCTGGCCTGCCTCCTCGTAATTCGGCTTGCGTTGCACCTCATTTTCTCCTTTAAACGCATCATCAATATAACCTTTCAGTAATTGAAAACCGTTCAGGCACAAGTCGGCTTTCTTGCGCACATCATTCAGCAACTCCTCCGCCTTTCCGCTTCGCGCCTGAAAATCCGGCAGAGCGCGGGCAGCAGCAATTCTTCCTTTCGCATCCACCGCTAATGCAGCGTTGTATTTAGCAGGTTTATACCCGCTCAATGGTGCAATATTGTTTACATAATTTGCCCATACCGTTTCAAGCACGCTTATAACATCCTTCTGAGCGCAAGGATATTCTGCTTTTGTTTCTGTATCCATGATTTAAAATTTTGTTTCACGCGCCATAGCTTTAGCGTAGGCGCGTTGGTTAAAAAATAATTACAACCACCTAACGCCAGCACCATTTCAAATATTGCGCTCGCAAAATTCCTTTCACTTTTTTTTACACTTCATCACTTTCTCTGTGTTTCTTCTGTGTCTCTGTGGCAAACTGTATTCATTCGTGCTAATTCGTGCAATCCGTGTCTGCCTGCATTCTGTATTTGCCTTTCAACCGTCACCCCCCAACCGCTAACTGTCCGTGTCAATTTCACTTCTGTTTATGTCAGGCTGACTTCTAAGCATGTCAATCCTATCACTTTCTATGTAAGACCACCTTCTGTCTATGTCAATCCCGCTACTGTCCGTGTCAGACGAACTTCTGGCAGTGTCAATCCGGCTTCTAAGTATGTCAATCCAATTTCTAAAAAGTCTATTGCTCAACTGTAAGACCTTTTTTTTTGGCAGTTTTAATGCAGAATACATCCGCGCAAAAAAATACACTCTTCCTAAGCCCCCTTCAAAAATCCGCGCGAAGCATGGCTTAGTAAGAGAGAATTTTTTTCATCCCATCCAAAAACCAAACACTCTTTACATCTGTGTAATCAACGGCTGTTATCAGTGTAATCATTGCGAAGCATAAACCACATTTTTTCCTCCCACCCTGCAAAAAATAAAAATACCCCACGCGCGTATCTCACCGCCACATCGCAAATACCCGGCTAGTTCCGCGTCTCCCCAAAATTGGGGATTGTTTGTTAACTACCAACCCATTGTTTTGGCGTATGAAAAAGCGCGGACGAAAAAGCACTGCTGAGAAAGGAGAAATATTAAGTGAGCGTGAAAAAGAAGTGCTCCATCAACTCAGCCAAGGCCACTCCTACAAAACAATTGCAGCCATTCTGCTTATAAGCCCTGAAACTGTCCGAACACACGCTCATCGTATTTACAGTAAATTAGAGGTTCGAAACCGCAAGCAAGCTGTTGTTAAGTATCCTCCATTACAGTAAATGGAACTTTATTACTCAGCATTTAGAGTGCCCGTAGGTGCAATAGCAGTTTTACCCTTAAAACCATTAGCACCTGATATTGCTCTTGGCTCTTTGAAAATTCACTTTCCTGTCTATTTTCGCCCCGCTTTTTAAAAGCAAAACTATTCACAAACACCACTCTCAATAAATTTCAAATGGCAAATTCAGGAAAAGTAAAGCAAATCATCGGCCCTGTAGTAGACGTAAGCTTCGATGGCGAAGGTGTAACCCTTCCAAAAATCATGAACGCGTTAGAAGTAACACGCGATAACGGACAAAAAGTAATTCTTGAAGTTCAACAACACTTAGGCGAAGATTCAGTGCGCACTGTTGCCATGGATTCTACCGATGGTATGCGCAGAGGAATGAGCGCAGTTGACTTAGGTGCCCCCATCACTATGCCGGTTGGCGAAGGAATTAAAGGCCGTCTGTTCAACGTAATTGGCGAAGCTATTGATGGTATCAATGTAAACGTATCAAAAGATGGCGGTTACCCTATTCACCGTATGCCTCCTGCCTACGAAGATTTGGCTACCGATGCTGAAGTTCTTTTCACTGGTATCAAGGTTATCGACCTTTTGGAACCATATGCAAAGGGTGGTAAAATTGGTTTGTTCGGTGGTGCGGGTGTAGGAAAAACCGTGTTAATCATGGAATTGATTAACAACATCGCTAAAGCATATTCAGGTCTTTCGGTATTTGCCGGAGTAGGCGAAAGAACCCGCGAAGGAAACGACTTATTGCGTGAAATGATTGAGTCGAACGTTGTAAAATATGGAGAAGAGTTCAAGCATAGCATGGAGAAAGGCGGTTGGGACTTAACTAAAGTAGATGCTACTCAATTGGCACAATCACAAGCTACCCTCGTATTCGGACAAATGAACGAACCACCGGGTGCCCGTGCACGTGTGGCGCTTTCAGGTCTTACCATCGCTGAATATTTCCGTGACGGAGATAAGAACGATGCAAAAGGCGGTCGCGATATCCTTTTCTTTATCGACAATATCTTCCGTTTCACTCAGGCAGGTTCTGAAGTATCGGCTCTCTTGGGCCGTATGCCTTCAGCGGTGGGTTACCAACCAACCCTTGCTACTGAAATGGGATTGATGCAAGAGCGTATTACTTCTACTAAGAGAGGTTCTATTACATCGGTACAAGCCGTTTACGTTCCTGCCGATGACTTAACTGACCCCGCTCCGGCTACTACCTTCGCGCACTTAGATGCTACAACGGTATTGAGCCGTAAGATTGCTGAGTTGGGTATCTACCCAGCGGTTGATCCATTGGATTCTACTTCAAGAATTTTGAACGCTCAGGTACTAGGCGAAGAACACTATGCTTGCGCAATGCGTGTAAAAGAAATTTTACAGCGTTACAAAGAATTACAAGATATCATCGCCATTCTTGGTATGGATGAGTTGAGCGAAGACGATAAGAAAGTGGTTCACCGCGCAAGACGTGTTCAGCGTTTCTTGTCACAGCCATTCCACGTTGCTGAGCAATTCACCGGTTTGAAAGGTGTGTTAGTTCCAATTGAAGAAACAATCAAAGGATTTAACATGATACTGGAAGGCGAAGTTGATAAATACCCTGAAGCGGCATTTAACCTGGTAGGAAGTATAGAAGATGCCATTGCTAAAGGAGAAAAACTTATTGCAGAAGCAAGTAAATAGTTAGCGAAATAAGTTTCAATATTTCATCAGCCAATCATCTCATAAATATGACTCTCGACATACTTACCCCCGAAAAAAAACTCTATAGCGGAGAGGCAAGCCTTGTGCAACTTCCCGGTGTTGATGGGTTATTTGAAATTTTGAATAATCACGCGCCAATTATTTCTGCTTTAGCGAAAGGCACAGTAAAATTCAATACACCTGATGGAGTAAAGAAATTTACTATAGGCGGTGGGTTTGTGGAATGTTTGAATAACAAAGTGATTGTTTGTGCCGAGGGAGGCATAGAAAACTAACTTTACCATAATAAAAATTGCAGCCGCATAGTTTGAAAGCTATGCGGCTGTTTTATTTTATTTGAAACCTATGAACATCACATTTCGAAAAGCAAATACTTCAGATTCTTCACTTATTATCTCTTTAGCTGGTAAAATTTGGAACGAGCATTATCCTTCCATTATATCACAGAAACAGATAGATTATATGCTGGCGGATAAGTACTCAAATACAGCCATTAAGAGTGGAATGCAAAAAGGTGAAAAATTTTTCTTGTGTTTTTGCGATAACGTCCCCTTGGGTTACGCTTCGATAGAAAGGTGTCAGAATTATTATTACCTGCACAAATTTTACATTGATGTATCTAGCCATAGAAAGGGTATCGGTATGGCCTTTTTTAGCTACTTGTTAAATCAGATTGATGAAACAAAAGAAATTCGATTACAGGTAAACAGAAAAAATTTTAAGGCTGTAAATTTTTACTTCAAAATGGGCTTCATCATAGGTAACGTGGGTGATTTTGCCATAGGCGGTGGCTACTTCATGAATGATTTTGTGATGATACGTAAAGCAAAAAATGGTAAGCAATTGTGAGTTTTTTAGCAATAGATTGCTGCTAATTGGGCATTGCTGTTAGTTTCGCGGCTCATTAGAAAAACTATCTCAATGTTACTTCGCTGCTACCCCAAAGTTACAGATTTTTTTTACGAGTTTTTTAATCATGCTTCATGGGCAGATTTTCGCTTTCTGCCAATTTACAGCTACGGTTTTTTTGTGGCTTGTGGTTTTTTTACTGCAGCAACCCTGGCTGTTAGTGAAATGCAAAGAAGAGAAAAACTTGGGCTGCTTGCCGGGCAAGAAAAAGAAATTACTGTAGGTGCCGCCCCCAACTTGGTAGAGGTACTTCTCTATTTTCTGTTTGGTTTTTTGTTAGCTTTTAAGCTAGCGGGGCTAAGCCAATATCAGGAAATGATAAGTACAGGTACACTTACTATGCGTAGTTATATTTTCAGTTTGCAATACGGAAATATGATAGCCGGATTAACCGCAGGTATTGCATTTGCAGGGTACTACTACTACCGAAAAAGCAAAGAAAAACTTGATTCACCAGAGCAACGAAAAATTACTGTTTACCCGTCAGAAGGTATTGGCGATTTGGTAATAATGGCTGCGGTTTTAGGAATACTTGGTGCTAATTTTTTCAATTACCTCGAAAACCCCGGTGACTATGTAAATTTCTGGAGCGATCCGCTTGGCTCACTTTTTAGCGGGCTGTCAGTATATGGTGGGCTGATTTGTGCAGGCATGGGTTTTGGATTGTATGCTTATGTCAAGAAATTCAGCATCCCGCATTTTTTCGATTCTATTGCCCCGGGCTTTATACTTGCAAACGGTATCGGTCGAATTGGATGTCATGTAGCCGGTGATGGAGATTGGGGCTTACCAAATCCATATACAAAACCATCGTGGTTCCCACAGATTTTGTGGAGCGATAACTATGCTCACAACATAATTGATGCGGATCCTGGCAATCTTATCATAGGTTGTAATGAAGAGCATTGCAACCAACTGGTACATGCTGCCTACCCTACACCACTTTATGAATTGTTGATGTGCGTGGTTATTTTTATCATTTTATGGAGTTTGCGTAAAAAGCTTACAAATGCACCGGGTATTATCTTCTCCATCTTTATGATCTTAATCGGAATACAACGTTTCTCTATTGAGCAATGGCGTGATTTAAGTGGTAGAGACACCTATCCATTTTTAGGCATCCAATTCAGGCAGAGTGAGCTAATATCTGTGCTGATGGTTATTGTAGGAGTTCTTGCTACATCATATTTGTACAGGAAATACAAAGATTTTATTCCTTCAAAATAGCCTGACAGATAACTGTAATTGATAGATGGTGAGTAGCAAATGCTCGTTATACGATTGTAGTTTAATTGTGAAGCTTCTGCGGCAGAAATATTGTTTATTCTCAAAAACCATGTTATCTTGCTGATATACATATATGAGATTTAAAAAACTTTCTCTCCTAATTTGGTTACTGGTAGTTTATTGTTTGCCATCTGCCCAGAACAATGTGGGCATTGGAACAACAACACCAAATACTAGTGCCATACTGGACATACAATCTTTTGATAAGGGCTTGCTGGTTCCGCGGATGAGTACTGTTCAACGACTGGCCATTGTCAACCCCGCAACTTCTTTGTTAGTTTATGACATTACTCTTGGTTGCTTTTATTATTACAACACTGCATGGGTTTCGCTTTGTAACGGTAGCGGAGGTATTACAGGTAATACCGGGGCTACAGGAACTGACGGGATTACAGGTACCACCGGTCCAACTGGCCCTTCGGGGGTAGATGGAGTAAATGGAACTACAGGCGCGCAAGGGTTAACCGGTCCACAAGGAGTAACAGGAAATAACGGAGTTGATGGTGCAACAGGTGCTTCCGGGTTAGACGGAGCTACCGGTCCTACGGGTGCACAAGGAGTTACCGGTCCACAAGGCCCTACAGGACCGGCAGGTGCAGCATCTGCAACAGGTGCCACCGGATCAACTGGCCCTTCGGGGTTAGATGGAATAAACGGTGCTACAGGCGCGCAAGGATTCACCGGCCCACAAGGAGTAACAGGAAATAACGGAGTTGATGGTGCAACAGGTGCTTCCGGGTTAGACGGAGCTACCGGTCCTACGGGTGCACAAGGAGTTACCGGTCCACAAGGCCCTACAGGACCGGCAGGTGCAGCATCTGCAACAGGTGCCACCGGATCAACTGGTCCTTCGGGGTTAGATGGAATAAACGGTGCTACAGGCGCACAAGGATTCACCGGCCCACAAGGAGTAACAGGAAATAACGGAGTTGATGGTGCAA
>CAZTNA010000018.1:0-63347 GCA_964615305.1 uncultured Chitinophaga sp. | reverse complement strand
AGAGTCAATGGCTACGCCTACTTTCCCTACTTCCCCCTCTGCCAAAGCATGGTCGCTGTCGTAGCCTATTTGCGTTGGCAAATCGAACGCTACGCTTAATCCGTTTACTCCCTGGCCTAAAAGGTAGTGGTATCGTTTATTGCTTTCTTCGGCCGTTGAGAACCCGGCATACTGTCGCATGGTCCACAGTTTGCTTCGATACATTTCAGAATGAACACCTCGTGTAAAAGGGAACTTGCCAGGCTCACCTACATCACCTTTATACAAAGAGTATGTACTTTGAATTTCGATGCCACTGTCAGTAATAAATTTTTTCATACCCATCTAAATAAGCATTAAAACAACTCTCTACACTCAGCTTTCAAAAACTCCAATGCTGTTTCGGTTGGCAACATAGAGTTTGAGTTCTGTATGCCGGTAAACAATGCACTAATCAACTGACCTGCGCTTGACTCGCTAGGTAAACTGCTACCAATGAGATTCACTGTTTTCATCATTTCTTCCTTAGCTTGTACAATTAAGCGCCATGCATCGCTGCTTACATAAACCTGTTGAGATAAATTATGCTCAAACTCTTCGCGTATGTTACGCACCATAGCATACTGTAATTCGTTTGAAAGCATATCGGGAGTTCGCACACGCTGTATAACCTGTGCAAAATTTATTCTCTCCAAAAAGAGTGATAACCTTTCATACGCCTGCAACCGAAGCATCACAATTTCTTTGTCGCGTTTTAACTTCAACTCTATAGCTTTTTCTGCTGCCTCGCGCTGCATGTATCTGGTAAGAAGCAGGTAGGCCGTTAGAAAAACCACCAAGGCAGGCAAAGTATATTTAAGTATCTCGAGAACGGCAGTAATTATTTCCATTAAAAATTATTTGATGGGTGTTTGGTTATTTGTGGTTATTTCTTTTTCATAATAGCTTTTCAATGCTTTAGCTGTTACTTCATGACCAGCTAAACTAAAATGTTGATCGCTTTTAAGAAAACACGATTGCGGATTGCCTGTTTGATTAAAATATGGAGCAATATTTAAGTAAGGCACTGAAATTTTTTGACAATACTCTTCAATTTGTCGTGCTACCATGCCGGCTTGCGTAGCAGTATCTTGCTTCATAGTATCATCAAACTCAATAACAAATGGCGTAGAAGAAACAGCAAACTTAATTCCTTGCTTAGCGCAGTTTTCCCGAATTTCTTGTAAAAATTTACCATACAAGTTCCACGCTTCCTCCAACTCAGTAAACCGTGTTTTTAAAAACATAGGGCGATCCCAGTTTGTTTCATCCTCTTTACCAAAGTTAAACTTGAACTTTTCGTTCAGCATGGCAAAGGTTCCATAATGTGTATGTAAAACTTCCTTCTGCAAGAATTGGTAAACGCAAGAATAGTTAGAGCACTTCCACTTAGTTATCTCTTCGGTGGTAAACGGCAACGAATTAAAGTGTAAATCTCCATTTACGAGTTCAGCATAGCGCTTGCAGTAAGTTTCCCGAATGTCATTAGGGCAGGTCATCAACAACAAATAATCGGGTTTAATACCCAGGCCGTAATTTTTCAAACACATAAACTGTTGCTCGGTTCCCCATGCTGGCGAAGCCATATTAAACACTTCTACCTTTTTGCTCGAGATTCCGGAAGTGTTTAGCTGTTCTTCGAGCAATGAGGTAAATATTTTATCGTCTGGGTAAGCCAGCCCAATGGTGTATGAGTCGCCAATTATTAAAATGCGAACAACATCTGAATTAGGGTCATAGCTTTTCCCACAGTTTCTAAACCCGTTTTTGTCGGTGCGTAATGGAAAATTTCCTGCCTCTTCACTCCATCCTTTAATTTTTAAATTT
The DNA here is from genome assembly GCA_964615305.1 of uncultured Chitinophaga sp. Classification (GTDB taxonomy): domain Bacteria; phylum Bacteroidota; class Bacteroidia; order Chitinophagales; family LD1; genus Bog-950. The sequence continues at coordinate 61,502 of CAZTNA010000018.1, read as the reverse complement.
TTCCGCCAATGCCATATTTCTGTGGGGCTGTACTCTATGCCCTCTATCGGGAACTTATCTGATGCAGTAAATGCAATTTCCGCCACCAGTCCAGTAATAGCAAGAGCCGCAAGTATGAAAAACACACCAACAATAATTTTTACTGAAACCCTAGAAGCCATAATCTGAGGGAGCGAATATAAAAGGCAATGTTTATTTGTTGCTTCTACGGTTTAATACTTTTCTTCTTCAATTTTCGTTTTCAGCTTTTCGAGATAGTAGAGCTTGTATTTGTCTTTGGCTTCTGTGGCTTTGGTTAACTGCACATTAAGTATGCCCATATATTTTTGCTTATAGGGGCGCCCTTCTATTACCATATTCATGGTGGCAATCAGTTCTTTCTCGAGCGGAGCATATTTCCCCTTAGACAGATATAAATCATTGATAAATCCCGAAAAATTCTTCTCGGCAATTCTCTTAACAATATCCGTATATAGATTTTCTACTTTCTCTCCTCCATTGGTTCGTATTGCGGATAAAGCATCCAGGTATTTTTTATCCTTTTGTCTAAGATATTTAACAGCAATACTGTCCAACAGAATTTGGCGACACTCAAACGAATCTATAAATATGCGTTGGGCGTTTTGCTGAATAAAAAGCAAATGCTTGTCAATGCTATCCATTAAAAAGCAGGGGTAGTACACGGTTTTGTGGGCTTGGGCATTAATGCCTGCACTTACGCTAACAAAACATAGTAAAAACAAAATTTTCTTCATAACAACAAATAAAGAAGGGTTGCCATTTTGCAACCCTTTCTTCTATCTTTTAGTGGCGACTTTGAATATACTCGTTCAGTTCATCGCTGCTGGAGCTAAAACCAAAAACTCCATTTACTTTAAAGTAGTTCCGTTTCTCGGTACAGTAGTCATAAGCAAACTTGGCAAAGTCAAGTTTGGTTTCTTCAAAGCCGAATATTTTACAAATCTCAACTACCTGGGCAGCACTTAAGCAGTTACTGCCTGCAATTTGTTTAGCCGTTTTTAACTGCGTATCGCTAAATCCTTGATTTTTAATAGTTGTAAGTGCGCTTGTAAAATCAGTGCTACTCATTGGGTACGCACCGTTGCACCCAACCTGTGCGGGTGGTGTAGTGGATTGTGTTGATGTGGTGGTGCGTGTAGTTGTAGTGGTTGTTGCTGTTGTATTTAGAAGCGGGTCGTTGATGGTTACGTTCATTCCAATACCACCTACATTAACATTAGCATTTACAGTTTCACCTGTGCGTGTAGTAGTGGTTTGTGTTACTGTGGTAGAAGCAGGTGTGGTAACTGTAGTAGTTTGAACCGGAGCGCCTGAATGAACTACATAAACATTGCTTGGCGCTACATACCCCTGGCGTACAGGTACGGCCGAAAAAGGCAATGCACCCAACTTGGGTTTTCCGTTTTTATCGCGTTTAATTTTATATGTAACGTCCATCAAAGCACCATTAGGATCGTTTAGAAAAAGCGTTTTAGTTATTTCGCCTAACGACTGATCATCGAAAATTACTTTGGTGCTGTACTGCGGCTGAGTAAGGTCTTCAACGCGCATGTTTGTTTGTGCCTTATCATTTTGACGCTCACCATTTAGAATCAAAAAGAATTTATCTCCTTCTTCGGAGAAAACTGTCAGATGGCCAACTACAGTTTGTGCGTTTAGAAAGCCTGTAAAAATTAAAACAAGAGCTAAGGGTAAAAATTTTGATTTTGTCATAACATTAAGTTTTTAAGGGTATGGCTATTTGTTTGCCAAAGAGTAAATGAAAGTAAGTTTTTTACAAATTTTCAGAAAACATGGACGCATGGACAAAAATCAGATAGTTACTTAACACCGTGCATCATTTTCTTAATAAACGGAGAGCTCAACAAAATTAAAAAGCCGCCCACAACAGAAACCTTGGCTATATGCAAACACCCGTTCATGTAAATTGGTAGCGATTCGATGGTTGTAAATGCTGTTCCGTCTTGCTGTTTCTCGGGTATTGCCATTTGCGAACCTATCCACCCACCAAGGTCATGGCCAAATGCTGAAGCAAGAAACCAAACACCCATCATGTAACCAACCATTTGCCCGGGTGAAAGTTTACTAACCATGCTCAGCCCAATGGGTGAAATAAAAAGCTCGCCAGAGGTGATAAGAAAATATCCTCCAAAAAAATACACCAATGGTATTAGACCACTGGCGGATCCTGCTTTACCACCCAATACAAACACTAAATAACCACAGCCGAGAAGTAAAAACGCTAAGCCAAATTTCATGGGTGTATTTGGTTCCATATTTCGTTTTATCAGAAAGCTCCACATAATGGCAAACAATGGACTTAAGAAAATAATGTAAAACGGATTGATGGAATTGTTAACCATGGCAGAAGGTAACAATGTTGCACCTACCTGCATATCTACATTTCGTTCAGCCATCAAATTAAGCGAGCCTCCACTTTGCTCATAAAACCCCCAAAAGACCACCGAGAAAATAATGAGTAGCGTGGCTGCCCATAGTTTTTCACGTACTTCTTTTTCAAACTTTAAGCTGAGCCATATAATATAAACTATGGCTGCTACGCCCATGGGTACCATTATAAAATTCATGACCTGGTAATGCTTAACCAACTGTAGCATAATAGGTACCATGGCAAAGCCAAACGCATATAACAGATATTCATTTTTAACTCCGGCAGTTTTGGCTGCAAGTTTCTCAGGCACAGGTGAGTGCCCTTTATCGTCAAGTAAGTGCTGGCACAACAAAAAAACTATGAGCCCAAGTATCATAAAGCCACCAGCCACTCCAAACCCAAGGTGCCAGTTTATTTTTTGACCAAGGTAGCCACACAAAGCACTGCCGAGAAATGCCCCTGTATTTATGCCCATATAAAAAATTGAGTAGCCGGCATCCTTACGTGGGTCGTTTTCGGAGTAAAATTTTCCAAGAAAACTGCTGATGTTGGGTTTAAAAAATCCGTTCCCCGATACCAAAAAGCCAAGGCCCAGAAAGAACGTTGTTTCACTGGGTATAGCTAACACCAAATGACCTATAGCCATTAGTACACCGCCCAGCAATATGGCTTTGCGAAACCCCAGTAGCTTGTCGGCTATCCAACCGCCAATGAGCGGCATGGTGTACACAAGCGCGTTGTATGCTCCATACTGTAAGTTGGCATCTGTTTCAGGATAAAGTAAAACTTTTGTAGTGTATAAGATAAGAAGGGCACGCATACCGTAGAACGAAAAGCGTTCCCACATTTCGGTAAAGAACAAAATCCAAAGTTGTTTGGGGTGTGTTTGGTGATTAATGAACCACGCTACACTTATCATGCAAACACTAAACACAACGCCAATCAGCAGGATAATGATTTCGAGAGCCATTTTTTGAGTTTATACAAACGTATAAGAAATGAACAAAGCGTAAAAACACTTGACTTCGGCAAACATTGATTGTATATTATCAGAAGTAAAGCATTACAAAATGAAACCCCTGCACGAACTTACCCCCGGAGAACAAGCATTTATTGTTGATATGAAAAATCCACGTCTATGCGAAAAACTTTTAGAAATGGGGGTATTTCCAGGCGACCTGGTGACCATGAAAGAGAATAATGTAGGTGAAAAATCAATAGTAGTAAGTATAAACAATAAGCAGCTTAACATTTATCGAAAAGCTGCAGAAACAATAATTACAAACACGGTTAGTTTTGAGTTCTGTTTGAATTAAAATTCCAGTTCGGCTTTCTTCTTTATTGCACGTTCTTTATAAGAACCGTTTGAGCCGGCTAACTCATCTAAAAGCTTTTTAGCTTCTTCTTTCTTACCTTTTTTCAGAAGTATGTTGGCTTTATACCATTTACTACCTTCCTGAAATTTGTTGCCACTCTTCAACAACTTGTCGAAGTTCTGTTCGCTTTTTTTATTGTTTCCATTTATATAATCACTTATACCTCCGAAGTAAAGTGCGTCAGCATTTTGGGGCTGTTGTTTTAGCAGCAGATCAAAGTCCTGGCTGGCCTTTTTGTAGTTTCCGCTGTTAAAGTTCTTCATAGCACCATCCATTGTTACAGAATTACTGTAATCTCCTTCTTCTGCCCCTGCGTCTTGCGCAGCCATGGGCACGGCAGGCATCGGATCTGCAGCAACAGCTTTTTCATCTTTGGGTGCCGCTGTTTTTGCAGCTACTTTTTTCTCTGCTATTGTTTCGGTGGCTTTGGTGTCACTACGGTTATCTTTCCAATCAACTTCACCTGTTTTGCTTTTGCCGGTTTCACTAATTCTGTCGGTTGTTGAAAGCTTTTGGTTTACAGGTGGAACAATTGCCGGTGCGGTAGCTCCACCAGCTGCTGTTAATGTTTTAGATGCAGCAGTGTTCTCTTTTCGTGCAGCATTTGCAATTTCGCTGGTAGTTGAAGATGGTTGTTTACTTAGCTCTGCGCTTGGGATTGTTGCCGCTTCTGCGACTTGTGAATTTACAGAAGCAACTTCTGCTTGCCCCGAAACAGTGAAAATTGAATCGGTATTTACTTGGTTTTCAGCGGGCACCAATGTTTGTTCAGCTTGTTTTTCTTCAAACAAACTTTGCTCTGCTTCAACCGGTGCTTTTTTATCCATGGCTATTTGCTCACCATCTTTGCCCAGTATGTTAACCATTACTACACCTACTCCTATTAGCAAGCCAACCAACACGGCTGCCCATGCGTATGTAGCCCAGTGTAAACTGATAGATTTTTTGTGCTGCAAGCCTGCGCGTTCACGCACTTTCTTATTAATGTTAGTTACAGCCTTGTTAGTTATTAACTGGTTTGTACTTTGTAAACCTTCCAGCGCATCCTGAGCAAAAGGGTCGTTTTTCAGCAGTTGTTCAAACTGCTGTTTCTCCTCTACCGACAAAGTGCCTGCCATGTAAGCCATCATAGCATCATGTGTCAATGCGTTTTGTTCGATCAGTTTCATACTATCCTTCTTTAGCCCTATCATTCTTAGCTGTTATAAAATTCTTGAGGTTTCGTTTGCCGTTTTGTATATAGCTCTTTACATCGTTTAAAGAATAGCCCGTTATTCGAGAGATTTCCTGATAACTGCACTCTTTTAAATAAAACAGTTCTATACACTCGCGTTGTTCCGGTTTTAGTTCATCTATTCCTTCTTTAAGAAAATGAAGAATAAATTCTTTGTCCTCTGCTTCTTTGAGATGATCAACTTCCTCATTTTCCACAATTTCGTTTAGTTCAAATTTGAGTTTTAACTCCTTTTTACTTGCTGCTGAAGATTTTCGAAACTCCATTAAACACTCATTTTTTACAACCATGTGCAGCCAGGGTTTAAATGCTGCCACGTTATGTTTCTTTAATTCAGCTAATAGTTTTTCAAAAACTTGCATGGTAATATCCTCAGCCTGAGCTTCATTCTTCATATACTTCATGCATACACCGTAAACCATGTGTGTGTAGCGCTGGTATAGTTCACCTATGTAGGTTGTTTCGTGCGAGTTGCGATAACGGTGCACCAGTTCTTCGTCAGTAAGAGCAGAGATGTTTTCTTTGGCCAACGCAGATTTTTAGTTGTTTAAAAATAAGCAGTCACCTTTGATTAGCGCGGGCAGTTTCAACAGACCTGTAAACGAAGTACGAAATAGTAGGCATTAACGTTTTAGTGTGCGTATGAATCTGCTCTCAGTTTAGCATTAGGGTTGTATGGTGGCTTCTATGTTTTTTGTTTCTTTTTCCGTGCAGCCGGAAACAGCACGTTGTTGAGTATTAAGCGGTAGCCGGGTGAATTGGGGTGTAAATCGAGGTTTGTTGGCGGGTCGCCCACTAAATGCTGATAATCTTCTGGATCATGGCCGCCATACCAACTCCACAAACCTTTGCCAAACTCGCCATGAATATAGCGTGCTTCACCGGCACTTTTGTTTTGCCCCATTACCAGTACACTGCTTTTAATAAACTGCTTTTTAAAAGCGGTGGTTTGCCCCATAAAACCTTTTAATGTTTTTGTGTGATTTTGACAAAGCATGGTTGGCACCGGGTCCCATTTTGCGCTGAAATCGAACAGGGTAAAATAGTCGAGATCTTTGATAACGGTTCTGCCTACATTTGCATCAATATCGCTGTATTCGTACTCATAGGGGTTAGTGTGCAGTTGAAAGTTCTGGAAGGCAAAACACTTATCGAAATCAAGTTTTGACTGAGCGGCAGGGTCTTGTGCATCACCATCATACATTACATCGCAAATATCAACTCCTTCGGCAGCCACAGCTATGTCCCAGCTATCAGTAGCGCTGCACATAGCAAACATAAATCCACCGCCAAACACAAAGTCTTTTATGGTTTTGGCTACAGCCAGTTTCATTTGACTGACTTTAGCAAAGCCACGTCTTTTGGCTCTTTCTTCCTGACTGGTTTGCTCTTGTCTATACCAGTCGGCAGTTCCATACGAACCATAAAATTTTCCGTACTGTCCGGTAAAATCTTCGTGATGTAAATGGAGCCAGTCGTATTTAAGCAAATTTCCATCAAGAATCTCATCATCATAAACTACATCGTAGGGTATTTCAGCAAATTTTAGAACGAGTGTAACTGCATCATCCCAGGGTAGTTTGTTCTTTGGTGAATAGACCGCTATTTTGGGTGCTTTCTCTAACTTCATAACATCCATGTTGGTTTCCGGGTCGGCAATTGAGCTAAGTATGGAGTTATATTGTGCGTTGGATATTATTTCGAAGCTAACGCCTCGTATTTTACACTCGTTTTCGATAGTTGTATTTTGTGGCATTGCAAAACTTCCACCGTTGTAATTAAGTAGCCAATCAACGGTTACTCCTTGTGCAAGGGCCCAATAAGCTATACCATACGCTTTGAGATGATTGGTTTGGGTTTCGCTCATGGGTACTATGAGCTGGGCGCCAAAGCCGGTGCGTGATACGAGCATTACAAAAACTACTATGAATAATTTTTTCATTTCTGTTTCTTAAACCTGCCGAACAAAGAAAACTGATTTTGCGAAATGAAATTGAAAAGGATTCTTAAATATCAAAGTGGTGGGAATGTGTGGCGAAGATTGTTTCGTCAATCCACAAAGCCAGATTGCCTCGCAAAGACAAACCTCTATATAACCAACTCAAGCTAATTTAATCTCCCAACGAGAACCGAAGTGTGATACCTCCGCGTGTATTTCTTGTAGGGAAGCCTGAAGAAATTTTCGGGAATGTTTGCGTTTGGTCGAAGAACAGCCGAACATTCAAACGTTTGCTTACCACGTAGTCAATACTTGGTTGAATAGTGATAGTGCGCGAGCCGGAAGTAATTTGCGGCTGAGTTTCATCAATACGATGGTTGATGGTTACATTGTCGCGATAGCTGAAATCGAAACGGAAATTCAAATCGTTATCCAATCGAATTTTCTTACCCTTAATTTTAATAGGCAGTTTTAATCCTTTGATTTTATATCCCGCACCAACGGTTAATTGTTTGCTGTTCATTTCAATCATCTGAAAATCGGAAAAGTTCATGGTAAGCGTGCGCGACTGCTTGTAATCAATTTTTGCAGTTACGTTGTTTTTCATGGTCATATCGAAACCAATAAGCGGTGAAAGCTGCTCGCTGATAACTACGCTAGGCATGTTAAACTCTGGGAAAAAGTTGCCGTTCAAACTATCAATTCCATTACCACCTGTGTTTAAAATGCTTTGTGTGCGATCAAGGTTGGTGCTAAAGCTGTTTACTGTCATGGTAGAAATATAGCCATGTGTAATAGTAAAGCTGCTGAATAAGTCTTTTGCCCATTTAAACTTGGTGAGTCCGTTGTAGGATATACGCCAGTTAGGCATAGGTACTGCCTTGAACGGATTCAGTGCAACTTTGTTTGCATCGGTTTTGGAATATGCAGAAAGAAAAGCCGGAATTAACACATCCTGAGATTTGGGGCCGTATCCGTTAGTGTATTTACTGTTTACTTCTCCTGTGCTTGGGTTAATGTATGATCCGTTGCCTAATCGTTTTGAAATAATTTCGCGGTTGGCTTCAAACTGTGAATAGGTTTTTGAATATCCTTCTTTGTCAATTTTCTCGAACATGGTTTTTGCCGGTACATACGAAATACTGTAAGAACCCATTACTGTTGGGTTGAGGTGCGCGAATTTGTAATCATTGGTTAACGTATCGAACACATACTTAAAGAACTGCGCGTGGTTTTCAGTGTAGTCGCGGAATAAAGTTAGATCCACTTTTAAATCGGGCCAGGGTTCAATGGTTGCCGTTACATCTAAACGTTTCGAATTGGTTTGTGTGAATTTTTGGTTCAACAAAGTGTCTTTTGTTACCCAACGATTTTCGGCAGCGCGATCGAGCCATGCGTCACGCTTGCTTTCATCCACACCATAGAAATATTTATCACCGGGCTGTCCGCCAAAAACAAAATCGAAACCCGGTGCGCTCTTCAATCCGTTATCAGTAGTGTATTTACTGCTATAAAGCTGGTTACCCAAAATTTGCGAGTAACCTGTAAATCCCGGCAACGTGGTAGCTTTATTCTCTTTGTATTCGAAGGTTACTTTTTTTAGTGCTAACAACGGACGAAGAATAAATGATATGCCCGGATTTGCAGGTGCCTGCTTGTTGGCATAGTCGGTGCGTTTTTGCTTTAATGCTTTCCGGTTGTCTTTCAATTCTTTTTTTAATCGAATAACTTCCTGGTCTTGTTTTGCCTTTTTCAATTCTTCTTCTAAACGTTTGCGTGCTTTTTTTAGTGTTTCAATTTCGGTGGCAATAGTCGGCTTCATATCTTTTTCCGCCTTGCCCATTTCTGCTTTTTTGTCTGCTACACTTTGTGCATTCAACACCAAAGCATTTTTCGCTTTTGCAATCTTATCGTCTTTCTTGTTTTGGTAAACAGTATCGTTGCGAACTATGTCTTTAGCTTTTATTAAATCCTCTTTCAACTTCACGCGCTTCTCCTTCAGTTTGTCAATATCGCTTTGAATTTTCTCGCGCGCTTTCTTGGTAGCATCGCGTTTTTTGTCGTTCTCTTTCTTGTCGCCTGCATTCGGGTTAGGCGAGTTGTAAGTTTTCAGGAAAGGAACTTTGTCGTAGATCTTTTTGAAGTTTAAGTCAACTTTTGCGCGGTCGCTTTGTGTATTGCTGATAGTATTGCCCAGTGTGTTTTGTTTGAATTCCCCCGAAGCGGAATCGCGCTGCCATGGCAAAGCCGCCCAAGTGTAGTTGGCGTTGTAACCCACCGATGCTGTAATAAAATCGAAAACAGGCAGTTTATTGATGGGAATATTGTAGTTAACACCTAACTGCTGACTGTAGTTTGTGTTGCGTCCGCCCTGACCTATTACGTTCCATATTTTGTCTTTCTCTTCTTTGGTGTCAATTTTTCCATCGGGCTCATCAATCCGGGCATTGTCGTTAGCCGTAAAATCAATACTGAGTGATTTAAACGGATTCCATTTGAAAACATAAGCGCGATTCCAACGGAAATTTTTACTGTACGTAGCAGGAATTACAAAATCAACTTCACCCAGCGGGCGTAGTTTTATTTCGTTCATTTCGCGGTTCATATCTGTGCTTACAGAAAGTGTGCTAGGGTACGGATTGAAGCTGAAGTCGCGGATTAAATCAAGCCATTTTGTTTTTGATTTAATCACCTTTTTAAACGGTGCAAAATCTTTGGTTTGTGGTGCAAAGTTCCAACCTATTTGGCCGAGCCATGTTTTCTTTGAATTCTTTTCTACAAACGGGTCACTCATCAAAATTTCGTTGTAGCTGTATGTAAAGTTGAAATTGCCCGGGTCGTAAATGTGCGGTTTTTTGGCTTTGGTTTGCGGTACTATGCGCACATTGCTAAAGTTGTAACCTCTGCGCGTGTTAATGGTTTGCACCTGCGCGCGATACTTGGCTGCTGAGTCTTTTCCAACGGCACTCTTTAAGCTTTTGATTAACTCTTTAGTAGGAATATCGAACTGATAAGGGTCGAACTCAGGTGTGCTGAACGACTGAGCATAGTTGGCATAAAACGGAATGCGGATACCTGCTTTTTCGGGGAAGAAACGCCCACCTTCTAAGTTGGTAGCAAAATCGTATTTGTAAAGATTGTCTTTGTAGCGTTGATCAATTTTTTGTTCTACTTGCCCGAAACCGCGGGTGTGCATTTCGCCCGATAGACTAACGTTACCTAAATCGGCCAGTTTGATATTTAAGTTGGCTAATGCTGCAGTACCGCCAAACTCTGCAAACTCTGACACCCGCAATTCATTGAACCAAACCTCTATTGACTTTGGCTGTCCATCATCTCCATCCGGCAACGGGTTGGTGGCAGGTTCATCTTTATTTGGATTTCTGATGCCGAGCATAATTGTTTTTGCACTTCCTATATCCGGATTTCCTTTTATGGTTATCAATCGTCCTTTGCTATCGGCAGCAGAGTAAGGTTCAGTACGAGGATAGCCGACAGTGTTGTTCCGTTTAATTTTTAAATCAATGAGTTCCTGCAAAATAATTTCCATGTTGTTACTATCAGGCCAAACAGCAAAACGGTCGTCCTCGCTATCGTTACTGTATTTGCCATTAGCGGTAACTTTCAACGGCACTTCGTATTGGTAGTAGTTATCTACAAAGTCGGAACCTATGCGGATAAATGCTGTTACTTCTTTATCTTTTACAGATAGTTCGCCATCAATACTATTCGCATGGATAAACATCTTCAAACGCTTGTATCTTCTTAAATCAAGCGTAAGATTCTTGAATACTGCTTTAGTCTGACATTCTTTTAAATCGAATGCCTGCACAGCAAGCGCCTGTTCGTTTTGTTGTACAAACTGATTGGTTTGCGCACCCAAGGCCTGTGTGCGTTCAATGTTTGGCGGTAACACATAGTTTACAGGGGTTTTAGCGCTGTGCTCTTCGATACCCACAGATGCCACATTGAATTTACCCGGGTCAATATCGCCACCTAAAGTTTCACAAGACTCACTGAGATTAAGTTCATACGTTCTCCATTGGTTTCTTCTCAACTCTAAAGTTCCGAAGCGAAGTGTAACAGCCGTATCGCCATTGGCACCCCATCCTGTCATAAACATACGCATGAACTGAATAGATTTAAAGTCGGGAATATTGCCTATGCGTGACGTGTAGCTGCGTATAGGAATGCGGAATTGCAACCAACGGTTGGCAATACCTGCTCCATCTTGTCCGGTGCCTTCTACTTTAGAAATGATGTACGGATTATTGCCTACATCCATGCCCGGACGCAGATTTAACTCGTATTGAAAATACTCTTCGTTTTCGTTGAGAGAATTGTCCTTATTCAAATCCTCTTTATCGGGTAAGTTAGTTTGTGCTGTGCTTTGTGCCGAATTAGTTCCCTGCACCGGTGAGTTACCTTCTACCCCACAAAAATCTTTATAGCGCATTAATATGCTTGGCTCGTTATCGTAAAAATCGTCTTTGAAATAGCGATAGTTATCGCTACTGGGGTCATCATTTAACTTGGTAACCGCATCAGGGTTCATCCATTGTATGCTGGCTAAGAAAGCGGCTTTATGTGTGCGTTCTTCGTCATTATTTAAACCATCAAAACCAACATCCTGAATTGCACGCAAACTTTGGTCGTTGTCAAACGCATCTACCAGCGATGGTAAACGTGGTACATAGCCCCAGGCAGTTTGATCCATGGTGCTTTTATCTTCATACACGCCATTCTCGTAGCTCATACGCGAATCGCGCAATACATCTTCTGAAATATTGCCGAGGTTGAAGAAGAGTTTACCGCCCGATGAACCGGGGTTGTATAAAAACGGGTCGAGCATCCAGAACTCAATAAACTCTACGTTGGTAGCTTCTAAATCATTGTTATCAATATTGCGCATAATACCACCCCAACGTGTCTCAGGGCTTTTTAAACTTCCGTCATTATTTACACCCGCAGAAATACCCGGTGTTGGGTTGGGGTTTGCTTCATAGTTATACGGGCCGCGCTCTTTAGGTCGGAAAGTTACATCAAAAGTGTAAAGATTTTGATCAAGTGTTTGGTTAGGGCGATTAGGGAAAACTTCCTGAGTGGGAACAAGGCGAACGTAATGGCTTTGTGTGTTTGTTTGTGTGTTAGGGTTATTAGTTACAACCTCTTCATCGGTTTGAGTGTTGAAGAATGAGTTGTCAATACGATACCAGGCAATTTTTGCGCGGTTGTAGCCGTAAGTACTGTCACCAATTCTGTTTCCTTCAGGGAACATCAGTTTACCCGAAGCATCAACAGAGTTACGTGGAGTAGAAGCCAGTTTCCAGCTAAGTGCTGGCGTGCGCAAATCGTAGCCGTTGCTGGTACCTTCAAAATCATCTACATATACCTGCCCTTGTTTGTCTTCGCCATTAATAGCGCGTGAGTGGCCGGGTTTTAAGTGTGCTACCTCAGCATAAGTAGAAATGGTGCTCATTTCTTTTGTGCTGTAGATTGGAATTTTGTCAAGAGCTTTAGTTAACCAAGGTGCGTTGGTTTCGTATTTTACATCGAGCCCCATAATGGTATTGCGGATAGGGTCATCGCCAATATTTACTTTCTGCGTAAACGGGCGTTCACTCAATTGCATCACCGTTCCGCCAATGTTCAACTTGCTGTTTACGCGGTAATCGAGGCGGGTGCCGAACATGGTACGCACCTGTGTGGCAAACAAGTTGTTGTTTTCGAAATCAACTTTTACCTGTTGTCCGGAATTCAAAATCCCTTGATCGAGAATAGTTACACGACCTAAGTTGTAATCAACCTGATAGTGTACATTTTCAGTTAGTTTTTGTCCGCCTGCAGTAACCACCACTGAACCCTTCGGTACGTTACCTGCACCCAGTGAAATTTCGCGATTGTTAGAACCTTTGTATTGCCCTTTTATTACAAAGCGGTTAAACTCCGGAAATTGCTGTGCGCGGAATTTTGTGGAGTCATACAACTGGTCGTACACATATTGGTTGGCAATGTTGCTGCCGCTGCCACAACCAGTATAAGCTGCGCGAAGGTTATCGCCAAACGGTTCTTTCTGTGGAAATATTAATCGCCCGTTTTGCGTAAGAATGGTAACCCCCGGCACAAAGTCGAACAAACCATCGGGCTGCGCATCGTTATTCATGTTCAGGTTGTCGAGGTTCATTACGCGCAACAGTTGCTTGCCTTCCAAGCAACCTTTAGGCATGTAGCGTTTTAAACCGCCACCAGGGTCATTGTAGTACACATCTAAACGAAAGTCTTCGTTGCTCACGTTATAAGCTCCAAGCGAGTAGATATTCTTCATCATCAAATTCCAAATAGGAAGATTAACGCGCACTGAACTTCCTTTCAGCAATTTGAGGTAAAGAACTTTTGAAGTAGCATTTGAGTCGGGCGGCACCTGGTTACCAAATTCACCCACTTGAAACACGGCTCCGTTGTACTCGTACTGAAAAGCCACAGCTAACACTTCGTTAGGGTTCAGTTGCGAATTCAATGAAATAAAACCCAATTGGCGGTGGAAAGTGTACTCTGTTTCATTTAACTTACGTCCGTAAGTTTTTTCGAAATCCTGCCCCTGCGCTAAGTTGAAACCAGGACTTTGTAATGTGGCCACTATGTTGTCTACAAAACGGTTATTGGGGTTCGATGTAAGTTTGCCATACAAATCGTTAGCATCGTTGCGCGGGCGCGGGTCACCATTCGCAGTGCTGTGGTTATTCGGTGAATGCGGATTGGCTTCACCCAAATCGTTTAGGCCCATTACATCGCGCACGTTTTGCGTAGTGCCGTTACGGTTAGTTACCCAAACTTCTATACGTGTAATGTTTACTACTGATTTAATGTTCGGCAAACCCGAAAGCGCATAATCATACTGGTCGCGGAAATATTGTGCTAAGAAGAAGTGCTTGTTTTCATCGTACTGGTCGGAGCGTATTTCAAAGTTTTGTTTTTGTGCTCCATTTTCGATGATCATGGTTTCTTTCTTCGATTTCTGTTGTGAGATAACAGTGGTCCATGTTAAGCGCCCGAATTGGAATTGGGTTTTTAAACCAAAGAGGGTTTGGCTACCGGTAATTAATCGCGTTTGCAACGGAAGCGACACGTTACCGGCTTCTATCACCTTTATTATGTCGTCTTCATCACCTGTGTAACCCAGTTTTATTTGGTTATCGAAATCGAAACCACTTTGAGTGTTGTATTTAACGCCCAATTGCAACTTGTCACCGATTTTTCCAATTACGTTGATGTTGATGTTCATATCAAAATCAAAACCTCCGGTTTTACGATTTCGCTCGGGTATGTTGGGGTTATTGGTAAACTGCGTGTTGCCGCCCAAAGTCATTTCCACGTTACCTTGCGGTTTAATCTCAATTTTGGTTCCTCCAAATAGTTTGTCGAAGAATTGCTTTTTCACCTGAATTGGCGGAATTAAACTCTTGTCTTCAATCAGGTTTACCGCTGTTTGACGTTCACGCCAGTACGCTTCGCGCTCTTGTTTTTCAGTGTACTTCAGGTAGTCGTCATAGGTCATGTAAACGGGTGGCTTTACATTTTGACCGGCTACTTTTTCGGTAACCACATACATGCCGGTGGCTGGGTCGTATTCTACTTTTTCTTCTACAGCCGGCGGGTCGTTGAGGTAGAAAGGGTTGTTCTGTTTGTCTGATACAAAATCGCCCTCTCTATCTTTGATTGGATATTTTAAATCAGGGGAGTCGGGAATGGGTGCTGCCGGAGGTAATTCAGGCAGATAGCTTTTGCGCAACTGGCGCAAACGCATACCCGCATTACCCGCAAATGCAGCGTACAACACTCCCACACACGAAAGCATAATTACACCGCTAATTATTTTATGTTTTACTCTCACTTATTTCTTTGGCGCTGCATCACAGCATTTTCAATGCTTCTTTAATTAACCCTTCCACTGTCCAGTTGCTATTGCTGCTTTGCAGTTTTACCACCGCCTTCTCGGCCGCCTGTTTATTAAAGCCGAGGGCAAGGAGCGCAAATAACGCATCTTCCTTCATTGTATTGTTTGGAGTGGGAGCAAAAATTGTATCTCCCGATACTTTACCCACTTTATCCTTAAGCTCGAGTATGATTCTTTTTGCCGATTTAGGGCCAATGCCTTTTATGCTTTGAATCATAGCTTCGTTCTCTGAAAGGATGGCGTTTTTAATCTCATCGGGCTTAAAAGTAGAAAGCATCATTCGGGCGGTAGTTGCTCCCACACCCGAAACCGAAATCATTTTTTCAAACAAATCTTTTTCAACTTCTTCAAAAAACCCGTACAGGTCGAAACCGCTTACGGACTGATTTTCGTTTTTAACAACCAGTGAAGTATGCAAGCGGCAACTCTCCAGTGTCTGAATTTTTTCAAACGTATTTAAACTGATTTTAACCATGTATCCTATACCTCCTGTTTCCAGAAAAATGTGGGTAGGGCATTTGAAAGTAATTTTACCGCTTAGATACGCTATCATAATTCAATTTATGTTTGACAGTTACTGGTTGATGGAATGCCTGCATTAAGTTGCAACAATCCGTAAACTGTAACTGTAAACTAATCTTTGCTAATGTATTTTTTCAAGCGTAGAGAGGTACGATAGGCAGAGAGTGTTTATTAAGTATAGAATGTTAGGGTGTCCTAAAAATTTAAGGGCGGACAATATGCATCATTTGCTCCGAAAACGCAAGTAATTTCTGCTCCTGAAATTTATCAGCCAATAGTTGCACACCGATAGGAAGACTGTTTTTGTCTTTAGCCAGCGGCAGCGATATAGCCGGAATACCTGTAAGGTTGGCCAATACAGTGTAAATATCTGCCAAATACATTTCGACCGGGTTGTTTGTTTTTTCTCCGAGTTTAAATGCTACAGTAGGTGACGTAGGCATCAAAATAAAGTCATAATCTTTAAAAATTGCCCTGATTTTATCTGTAAGTACTCTACGCACTTTTTGAGCACGTGAATAATATGCGTCATAATATCCGGAGCTTAGAACAAATGTTCCAAGCATGATTCTGTTCTTTACTTCTCTTCCGAAACCTTCGGTGCGCGAACGTTTGTAAACCGAATCCACCTCTTTAGCTGATGGAGAGCGATAACCAAAGTGAACCCCATCAAAACGTGCAAGATTGCTTGATGCTTCGGCAGTAGTAAGCACGTAGTAAGTGGCAATCAAATATTCCAGCAAATCGAACCCTATATTATCTACTGTGTGCCCCCCCTCTTTCAGTTGGTTGATGGTGTTTTCCATAGCGGTTTTCACTTCGCTGTTCAAGCCATCGCTGTTCATAGTAGAAGGAAAAACAGCAATCCGGGCTTTTTTGTTGAAACTAAGTTTTGAAGAATATTCCGGAACACTTTCAGAAGAGGAAGTAGAATCGTGGCTGTCTTTACCGGAAATAACTTCCATAATCAATGCAGCATCTTCAACGTTATGGCTAAACGGGCCAATTTGGTCGAACGAAGAAGCGTAGGCGATTAGACCCCAGCGAGACACACGACCATAAGTTGGCTTTAAACCTACAATACCACAAAACGAGGCGGGCTGACGAATAGACCCGCCCGTATCGGAACCTAAAGAAACATGGCATAAATCTGCTTGAACAGCTACCGCACTACCGCCTGATGAACCACCCGGGACACGCTCATTATCAAGAGCGTTCAATACTTTTCCGTAAGCAGAGTTTTCGTTGCTGCTACCCATGGCAAACTCATCGCAGTTGGTTCTGCCAATAATGATGGCATCTTCTGAAAGTAGTTTTTCTACCACCGTGGAGCTATACACTGAAGTGAACCCGTCCAGAATTTTTGACCCCGCAGAAACTTTATGCTGCTTGTAGCAGATGTTGTCTTTAATAGCAATAACACAGCCGTACAGTTTTCCTTTGTTGGTTGTTTTTGCATCTAACTCTTTAGCTCGTTCACGAGCTTCATCCGAAAATACTTCGAGGTATGCATTCAGGTGTTTTGTTGCTTCTATCTTTTGCAAATAGCTTTCCACCAACTTTACGCAAGTGGTTTTACCGGAAGCTAATTCTATCTGGGTTTGTTTTATGGTTTTTCCCGAAAGGTTTTCCACCTCAGTTAATTTTTGAGTTTTGTTTAAATAAAATTTTTGACGGGAATCTACTACGCCTTCTTTTCCTCTACTTTTTCGGGAGTGGGCTTGTTTTTCATGCCTTCTTCTATTTCCTGCTTTATATTCGACTTTGCAGAATTAAATTCTCGAACTCCCTGCCCAATGCCACGCATAAGTTCGGGGATTTTTTTGCCGCCAAACAAAAGCAACACCACCACTACTATGACAATTACCTCTGGGGTTCCTAATCCGAACACGGCTAACTGAGTTTGCATAATCTTACAATTTAGGCGGCTAAGCTATTAGAAAATACAATGCAGACAAGCGTTTTAACCCATAGAGACAATGACTTACTTCAGAAGCTTTTTGCTTGTTTTGTATCCGTTGAAGTACTGATGCATTTGCGTATTCTTGTTTCTACAATACTTATTCTTCTGTTGCTTGCTATCCAATGTTTTGCGTCAGCTTCTGCCGACAGCACGCGATATAAGATTTCTTCGTTAGATAGTCTAAGTGATGAGGATTTGAGATTACTTGAAGAGTACAAAGATTCATTTCTCACTGAAATACGGGAAATAAATTCAACTGTTCTTTACAAAAATCGAAAGCCGATTGACACAACTGTAGCAAATATGAATGGCTCTTCACACTTCGAAATTGGGGTCAGTGCATCGGGTCCAATAATTAGCAACGGACGTAACCAAAACTTGAAGGGCGGGGTGCTTTTGCCCAGCATTATGTTTTACCACAAGTGGGGCCTTTATTTTGCATTAGGTTTTACCTGTTACACCAACCCTATATCGGTAACCGGTGACAGTTCTGTTAAACTTCCGGGGCTATATGTTACTCCGGGCTTTTACCGAACATTTTTTAATAAGTGGTCAATAGGGTTGTCGTACAGTCGCAGTTTTATTTTTTATGGCCAAAATATTTATCGTGGTTTGCTGAACAACTCTTTCGCGCTTTATAACAGTTTCGATTTTTGGCGGTACATTACTCTGAGTGTAAACGCTTCGGTAAGTTGGAGCAGCAACTTGCGCAGCAAGAAATATTATGAGATAAAATTACCACCCCCTTTTCCATCAAACACCCCCGGCAAAAAAATTTACTATAGCCAGCTAACGCGAAATGCCGGACAAGGCTATAGTGCTAACATGGCTATTTCGCTTCGAAAAGATTTTTCGTTTTACAATATTACTGGAGCAAAAGTATTTTCTATTACCCCAGATCTCATGTTTTTATTTGGGCACGATAACAATCAGATTTTGACTCTTCGCGATGGTGGTGGCAGTATTCTTTCTTCTGATAAGTTTTTTGGATTTTTGGATATAGAACCCGGTTTTTCGGCTGCATGGCGAATTCGTAATCTCGAAATATTCGGGGCTTTCCACTTAGCTATACCATTTAACGTGTACAATTATGATTTAAACAAACGGGTTAAAAATCCGAAGCAGTATTATCCTTATGGTGAAGGCGGTGTTAAATACCTGTTTAGCGTAACACCCAACAAAAAGCAAAAGTAAGAACTCACGCTTTTTGGTTTTCTGATTCAATCAAAATTTGTTCAGTTTGCGGCCATTAATTTTTTCATGCGCGCTTTTGTAGTTGTCAGTTTCTTTTTATGCCCTCTTCTTTTGTTGGCACAGGTGCAAACCAAAACCATTCGCGGACAGGTACTGGATAAAGACTCTAAGTATCCGTTGGAAGGAGCACAAGTAATTGTTATAGACACCGGAACCATAAATGGAACTGTAACCGATGCTAATGGCTACTTTAAACTAGACGTGCCTCTTGGCCGTGTATCTCTGCGTGTGGCTTATATAGGGTATAAAGAACAAGAAGTAACTAACCTTTTGGTAATAGCCGGTAAAGAGATAAATCAAACTGTTGAACTTCAGGAAAAAGTTACTGAGATAAAAGAAGTGGTGGTGAGTGCATCTAAAGAACAGAAGGGACATGCACGAAATGAGTTTGCAGTAATAAGTGCAAGGTCTTTTGATGTGGAGTTAACCAGCCGTTTTAGCGGAAACAGAAACGACCCTTCGCGCATGGCAAGTAATTTTGCAGGAGTTAGTGGTTCTAATGATGCACGAAACGACATTATTATTCGTGGCAATTCACCCATGGGTTTGCTCTGGCGGTTAGAAGGAATTGACATACCAAGCCCTAATCACTTTGCCGGATTTGGCAGCACCGGTGGGCCGGTGAGTATGCTCAATAACAACACACTAGCACGTGGCGACTTTATGACTTCCGCTTTCCCTGCGGAGTACGGCAATGCACTTTCGGGAGTATTTGATTTAACTATGCGAAATGGAAATAAAGACAAGTATGAATTTCTTGCTCAACTTGGTTTTAATGGAATAGAAGTAGGAGCCGAAGGGCCATTTGCCAAAAAGAAAAGTCAGGCATCGTTTCTATTGAACTACCGGTACTCAACACTCGCACTGTTTAAATTGCTGAAGGCAAATTTTGGTACAGGCACAGCTGTACCCGAATATCAGGACTTAACTTTTAAGATTGATGTGCCCACCAAGAAGGCCGGTATTTTTCGGCTTTGGGGATTGGGCGGGTTAAGTAAAATAGAGTTACTTGGCAGTGCCGTTGATTTAAGCAAGCCCCAGAAAGACCTATACGGTAACGAAAACATTAACCTGTACAACAAAGTGCAAACAGGCATGGTTGGGTTTTCGCATACTTATTTCATTAATCCTAAAACATACTACAAATTGATGCTGGCCGCCACGCATCAAACACAAAAAGTAGATATAGACTCCATAGAACCAACGCTGCGCGAAGAAATTGTGCGCAACCAAAAAGTGAATTTGCGTCAAAATAAATACAGTGCGCACATTATGCTAAACAGTAAACTAAATGCTAAAAATACAGTTACTGCCGGGGTAATGGTAAACGTGTACGACTTAAAATTTGCCGACAGCGTTTTGTTCGGCAATGTTTTTGTTCCCGTAAAATACGGCAAGGGATACAGTGCTTTGGTGGAAGCATATACTATGTGGAAACACAAATTCAGCGAACAGCTTTCGCTGAATTTGGGCATGCACGCGCAATATTTTTCGTTAAGTGGCAGTTTTGCTCCTGAGCCAAGAGCCGGCTTAAAATATCAGTTTCGCGAAAACCAATCAATCAGTTTAGGATATGGTTTCCATAACCAAATTCAGCCGTTACCAACATACTACAACTACACTCCGTCACTCAATTTTAACAGCACACCTACTAATTTGAATATGGATTTTACACAAACAAATCATGTGGTTCTCGGATACGATCTAGGTTTTGCCAAAGATTTTCGTTTGAAAGCAGAAACGTACTTTCAGTATATTACTAATGCCCCGGTAGAAAAAAACCCATCATCGTTTAGCATGTTGAATGCCGGTGCCGAATTTGGTTCGCCTAACAACACCAACCTGGTAAACAAAGGTGTGGGTAGAAATTATGGCTTGGAGCTTACGCTCGAAAAATTTCTGACTAAAGGCTATTACTTTCTTGTTACAGGTTCATTTTTTCAGAGCGAATACAAGGGCAGTGACAATGTTTGGAGAAACACAGCCTTTAACGGCCATTATGTGGTAAATACACTGGCAGGTTATCAGTACTTATTTGGTGGCAAGAAAAACAAAACTAAACGGCACACACTGTCGGCTGATATAAAACTGACAGGGGCTGGTGGCAGATACTACACCCCCATTGATTTAACAGCCAGTGCTGCGCAAAAACAAGAAGTTAGAATTGATAACAAGGCATACTCAGAGAAATACAAAGATTACTTTCGCTTAGATTTTAAAATCGGTTATAGAATAAGTTTTAAAAAAGTAACTCAAGAAATATCAGTTGACATACAAAACATTGCCAACATAAAAAATATATTCCGTAAGGTATATAACCCGCGCACCAACTCGCTTAACAATGAATACCAACAAGGAATTTTTGTTTTGCCTCAATACAAAGTATTGTTTTAACAATTTCTGATCCAAATCACCCGTATGGGTGATAACCATGATTCGCATTTTCCCGTTTACATTTCTACATTCGTAACATAAAATTTTAAACAATGAAAAACTTATTCATTCTCTTTTTAACCACCATTTCAGTTTCGCTCTTTGCTCAAGAGGTAACTAATCAGTACGACAAAATTGACAAGTTTGACCAAGGCGTAGCGCGTTGCTGGAAAGTAGGCAAAGTTGGACTTGTATCACAAGATGGTAAAGAAATTGTAAAGCCAACTTATGACGATATTGGTCGTTTTGGCCGCGATGGAATTGCCTACACTACCAAAAAAGGATTGAAGGGGTTAATTTCTATGACCGGTAAAGTGATAGTTGACAATATCTATGGTGATATCGGAAAGTTCAACGGCTCATGGGCAATTACCCGCAAAAATGGTTTGGCTGGTATGATTAATAAGCAAGGTAAAGTGCTTATTGAAAACAAATACGAAACTATTCGTGTAGAAAAGGGCGGTATTATTCGCGCGGTGATTGAGGGAAAAGAAGTTATTCTGAACTTAACTGAGTAATCTTTTTGTTCCTAATAAAAACCCCGCTCTGCCATTATCCAGAGCGGGGTTTTTGCTTTTAAAAAGTGTCCCCCACCTATTTACGCATTACTATATTCGCTCACGCAATGAGCAAGAAAGTACTTATTCTCTACTACTCACAAACCGGGCAGTTAACAGACATTGTCAATTCCTTTCTAACACCTTTTAATGAAAGTAACGCAACCATAGAGGTTGTTCGTGTGAAACCTCAAACTGATTTTGTATTTCCTTGGAATGCCGATAAATTTTTCGATTCCATGCCGGAGACTGTCTTGGGTATTCCTATGCCACTCGAAAAGTTTACACTTAAAGAACAGAAATATGATTTGATTGTTTTTGCATATCAGCCCTGGTTTTTGTCGCTCAGTATTCCAGCTAATTCTATTCTGCAAAGTGATGAAGTAAAGCGGGTATTAAAAAACACTCCGGTGGTTACGCTAATAGGTGCGCGAAACATGTGGATTAGCAGTCAGGAAAAACTAAAAAAAATGTTGCGTGAATGTGGGTCAACACTAGTAGGCAACATTGCTTTAGTTGACCGCAACCCTAATCTTGTTTCAGGCGTTACCATTATCCGCTGGCTTATGTATGGCGACAATGGACCCTGGAAGGTTTTTCCACGTTCTGGTATAAGTGCAAGTGATATTGCTCATACTGCTGTGTTTGGCAAAACAGTTTCAGAATATTTGCAGAAAGGAAACTTTGACGGCATGCAACAGACACTTATAAACCAACAGGCGGTGGATGTAAAACCTGATTTGGTTTTTATTGAAGAGCTAGCCCCTAGGTTGTTTTCTATATGGGCCAACATAATTGTTAAGCGCAAAAACCGCAAACTTTGGATTGCCATTTTTAAGTACTACTTGCTGTTTGCCTTGTTTATTGTTGCCCCGGTAGTGCTAACCATAAATGCTATTTTCTTTCGCCCGTTCTTCAGAAAAAGCGTTTGCGACAAACAACTCTATTATTCAGGATTAAAATAGATAAACATGAAACATTACGATGTAATTATTCTAGGTGGCGGGTTGGCTGGGCTGGCTCTCTCTATTCAGTTGAAAAGAAAAAAACCAAGTATCAGCATTCTGGTTCTTGAGCGCAGAAGAGAAAATGCACCCAAGTCGGCACATAAGGTTGGTGAATCTACTGTTGAGTTGGCCAGCTATTACTTTCGTGAAGTTCTAGGCGAAAAAGAATATCTTGAAAAACATGAACTTCCTAAATACGGATTGCGTTTCTTTTTTCCCTCGCACAATAAAGAGTTGATAGAAACACGTGTAGAGTTAGGGCCACGAAAATGGCTTTATTCTCCAAGCCATCAGTTAGACCGTGGCACTTTCGAAAATCATTTGGCAAATCGCACGCAGGAGTATGGCACAGAATTTCTGCTTGATGCTTTTGTGAAAGATGTTGAATTTGGTAAAGAACAAAGCACGGTTACTTATAAACATAAAGGCGAAGAAGTGAAAGCTAGTTGTCGTTGGGTGGTGGATGCTACCAGCCGTCACAGTTTCTTGAAGCGCAAATTTGGTTTCGAAAAACCTATAGATCACGCGGTAAATGCCGTATGGTGGAGGTTGCGTGGTGTCATTGACATTAGTGATTGGAGCACCGATGAACAATGGAAAAATTATCCGGAAGTGAAATTGAGGTACCTAAGCACCGTTCACTTTCTCGACAAGGGCTATTGGGTTTGGGTTATTCCATTGGGCACAAAAAACACCAGCATAGGGATTGTAGCTGACCCTGCAATACACCCGTTCGACACATTTGACACTTACGAAAAATCATTGGAATGGCTGAAAGTAAATGAGCCTCTTTGCTATAAAATGCTAGAGCCCGAAACGCCAAACAAAATGGATTTCAAAATTCTGAAACACTTTGCACACCACAGCGGCCGGTTGTTTGACGGAGGAATGCGTTGGGGTGTAACCGGTGAAGCCGGTGTATTTTTAGACCCGTTTTATTCACCGGGTAGCGACTTAATATCTATGAACAACACCTGGCTGACAGATCTAATACTTCGTGAATTAGATGGTGAAGATGTTCAGTTCAGGGCTGAAATTTATGAGCAAACATTTTTAGGGCTAATTGATAGTTGGATTCCCATTTACCAGAATAAATATTTATTGATGGGCAATGCTCAGGTTATGAGCACAAAAATTTTGTGGGACTGGGCAATCTATTGGGCTGTGCCTGCTCTATTGTTTACCAATAATGGATTTACTGATTTGCGAATGCTCAAAAACCTTTTTGCTACCGATAACGCCCCCGGTCATAAATTCCGCAAACTGCATGAGCAAATGCAAAAACTGTTTATGGACTGGAAACCATACGACAACGAAATTTTTGAACACAAATTCGTTGACCCGATAGACCTTGGTTATATGCTCGATTTTCAAACGAATATAGCTGTACAGCATGGTGACAAACTATTGCAGAAAGTAGAGGACAATATTTCTATTCTTGAAAAAGTTGCCGCTGAAATTTTCCGCAGAGTAAGCCATTATGCCAAAGGAACTTCGCTTGATATGCCGGTGAATCCTTATACCATGGATTTAGAAAAACCAATGCCTGAAAACGTGAATGGCAACAATGTACCACGCGATGAAAAGATAATTAAAGATGTGGATGTGCTTTGGTTTTACGGAGAAAAACAAATGGCCTAGTTTTTATGGCTAATACTCCTGCACAAAAAATGGAAGTCATTCAAACGATTTTCCGCGATGTGCAAGAAAACTTTCCCGATAGGTACACCCTACAAACACTCGCAGAAAAACTCGACAGCTACGAAATTGAATTTCGTTCTATTGCGTATGAAGCTGCTTCGTTTTGCATTGCATTAAAAGATTTAGATACGACTAATGATTTGCTTAACTGGAAATCTTTCCTGATTGAGTTAGGCAAACCACACGCCACACAAATTCACGTTGGTCTTGGTTGGGCTTTGGCGCAAAAACACATTGACCCAATAAGTTTTCTTTCACAATTAGAACCGATGATGCGTTATCGCGTGTTGGACGGATACGGTTACTATGAAGGAATTTTCAGAAGAAGAAAAAGTGTTCTCAGTCAGCAGAAATTTGAAACCAAAGATGATGTTGCTTCCTGTGCTTATGACCAAGGACTTGGCAGAAGTTTGTGGTATAGCAATCGGGGTGTAATTGATGATGTAAAGAATGTAATTGAAAAATTTACCGAAAACCGCAGAAAAGATTTATGGCGAGGTGTAGGGATAGCCGTTGTTTACGTGGGCGGCTGTAGTGAAGAAATGCTGAAAGACATTTTGCAAAATGGAGGGGCAAATAAAAAAGTGCTGTTAGTAGGGGCAGCAATGGCATTAATAAGCCGTCACCGTATTGTGCCGCTGGAAACTCAACACGAATTAGTTTGTAGATGCCTTTTTAAATGCACCGTGGAAATGTTTATCAACAAAGTGGAGATGTTAGATTCTGAACTGGCTAAGTCACCATCAGCATCCTACACCAAATTACTTGAAGAAATAGAGCGTATAACTGAACAACCTTGCTGACCTGCTTCTATATAAGCGAAAAAACAAACCTCACCTTGTTATAAAACGGCAACAATCTGCTTGCTGTGAGCCATTTTTTTTGAAGCCATGTAAAGGTTAAATCTGACGGTATGTTAAGTATTGGGTCAATGTGATATTTATAAAATTCAACATCGTAAAAATTTGGGTACCGGAGTGGCAACTCTTTTAATAACCAGGTTTTTAGTTTACCGGTGGCATGCACAAATAGCGGCTTATCCCAAAACATAAATTCGTGAAACGGGTTAATGCTGGTAGCTGTACCTTTCCAGTCTGATAGATTAATACATGAAATATTTTCCTGAGGAACATTTTGCAACACAGCATTTAACACATCCTGATCAGCTAATGGAAACTCCGGACAAGCCTGAAAATACCTCCCCGGTTCAATATACTGGTGAATTGACGCATCCCAATTTTCTAAAATGTGCTTGTGAGTTTCGAAAACCCCGGCTAGCAAACCACCGCTGTAGTAAACGTCTGTTAAAGGCATTGAGGTAACATTCATTTTCGAATTCCAGATCCATCGTTTCATATCGTTTCTAGGAACTAGACCTTCACCGCTCACTATCAATTTTTTGTTGGCAGCTAGTTGCTGCTTCACTATTGTAATGAAGTCGGGGTGTGTTTGAATAATATCGGGATCCAGATACAAAAATCTTTCTGCCGGATGTTCTAAAACAATTCGTGCTTTCAAATTTCCGAAAACATGTTTTGATTGCAAAACCACTTGCTGTATGTTATCAAGGTGTTGCAATTCCGTAAATGGTTTGTCAGTGGCAATTATTACAGGGCCGCTGTAGCCATACTTACGCAAACTCTTTAACAATGCGTAGAGGCCGTAGCGATAGTGCCCTGTGCAAACTGTGTAAATGGCAAAATCTATCATTGGTTAGTTGGTAAAGATTCTATGTAGTCTATCAGGTTCCCTATATAAGAATACGATAAAACGTTCTGCAATTTTTTATCATCAAAAATGGTGTCTCCTGACTCAATAGCTTTGTCCAGTGGAGGCCAATCATTTAGCTTTACCTTAGCATTGAACTTGTTGCTAATGGCGTTTGCTAATTCCAATAGTGTAAGGTTATCGTTACTCCCTAAATTATAGGTTTCTCTGTTTGTCTTCTCTTCTACAGCAATGGCGCCCATTACTCGGCAAATATCTTCAACATGAGAAAATGTACGTGCCGAAGAGCCATCGCCATATAAGTTTATAACTCCGTTTTCAGTTGCCTGCCTGAGCATAAAACCCAATGTGCCGTACGAATAATCACCAGGAATAAGCTGGCCGTAAGGAACACAAATTCGAAGAATCGTATAAGGCGTATCATATGCATTAGCCCATGCAGCTAAATAGTTCTCACAAGCTATTTTGTTGGCAGCATAAACTGTCTTTGCCTCTTTTTCACTCTCTTCTTTCAAGAACATTTGTCTTTGCCCTTTGTAAACCAACCTTGACGAAGGAAAGACAATACGTGCCCGAGCGTGCTGTTTTTGGTGTACACTTAGCAAGTGCAAAAGCGCAATTTCGTTTGAGGTTACATAATTTTCATACGCTGAAAATCCTTGCGAGGTACCTGTTTGACCTGCCATCATAAAAATAGCATCTGCACTTTGTAGAGGCAGTGCAGACACATCTTGTTCTACACTAAGATTTGCCTTCACATAACTTACTGTACTAGAAGGCAAGAAGCTTTCACCGGCAAATTTCTCTCTTCGGCCAACAGCCAACACTTTATAGTTACTTTTTACAAGCCAGTAACAAAGATTTTGTCCTAAAAATCCATTTGCTCCTAACACTAATGCAAAAGGCTTATTATGTAAACTCATATCTGTTTGCTTTGTCAAGAATTTGGCTTAGCAAAAAACTTTGCCCTGCTGTTTCTTCAGCAGTTATTAAATATTGTCCTTCTACTATTCTGTTATGAAGAACCGCCAATATTTTTGCAAAATGGTCATCAGCCGGCAATAAGTGTTCATCTATTTTTTGGGCTGTTTCTACTTTAATTGTTGGCTGAAACCCTGGAGCTGCGGTAAAGGTTCGATTGGTAGTGATTTTACCCTTACTTCCCCATATTTCTAAACCGCACTGGTAAAAATTGTCGAATCCCCATGCAAGTTGAACAGGCACTTCTTGTTTGTAAACAAATTGAGCACTACCCGCAATATCAACTCCGGTAATTTCTCGAGCGTGGCGGGTAGCTGATAAAAACTCTAACTCCTCTCCCAATACTACCTGCGCAGCTTTTATGGTGTAAGCTCCTGCGTCTAACAATGCACCACCGCCTGCCTCTGCGTTATATCTGAAATTGTCATCCGGCAAAGGAGGAAATCCAAATGATGCTTTAAAATTTCTGATTGAACCTATAGCACCCGACTGAAGCAACTTTAACAAATACGCGTGTTGGCTGTGGTATGGAAACATAAAATTCTCCATAGCTACTAATCTGTTAGTTCTGGCAATATCTAGCATGGTGTTAGTAGATTTATCATTCATACCAAACGACTTTTCTACAAATACATGCTTGCCGGCATGTAAGCACTTGCTAACCCATTCCTCGTGAAGTCCTGTAGGAAGGGGCACATAAACTAAATCAATATCTTCATTTAGTAAATTTTCATAGCCAACCACTCCTTTACAACCAAAGCGTTGCGCAAATGCTTTGGCTTTATCATCTGAGCGACTAGCTACCGCTACTAATTTATACGATGAGTGACTTATGAACGCAGGTATTAGTGAACGTTGTGCAATATTAGCACAACCCATTACACCTATTCTTATTTGATTTTCCATGTCATGGCTAATATCAGTTAAACGAAATAACGGAAAGTAAACTTCGTGCTTCTATGTTTACGTAGTTATTAAACTGCATAAACTGCATGAGCTGATTTAGTGTAAACCAGTTATAATTGGCAGGTGTGCTCTCTTCAAAATTATCTTCTGCCAAAATCAACATGTTACGGTTTTGATTTTTAAAAAACCTACCTCCTTCTTCTGACAACAGTGTGTCATAAAGTATCTGTTGAGGCTTAGTTTTCAATACCTCTTCAAGGTATGGCACTTCATATTCTTTTTCACCTGTTCTGTAATTTCCGGTTATGCATTGTACTGTAGGCGCCAATTCTACAATATCAAGATTACCTACTTCTAACTTTGCCTGAACTAAAAAATGCAGCACTCCATTTATTCGCTTTGCAATAAATGCAACTATTCCCTCCGTACAAGGTTTAATAATGGGTTGCGACCATTTTGCTACCTCTCTGTTTAATATTTCTACATCAACAGCAATTACTTCAAAATACTTTCCGCTTTCGTGATACACGCGAAACTCATCTCGTTTCCAGTTTTGCACTTCGTTGAGTGGAATTAGTTTCACATCTAACTCGTAACTGCTTTTTAGCTCAGTTAGCCACGACAACAGTTCACTAGTTGAGAACTTTGAGCTATCAGAAATCAAATAGGATTTCAAAAACATACTCCCAACTTCTGATAATTCGGATGAATGAAATTGGTTCGATGACTCAAACTGAACTAAGGTTTGATTTCCGTAAGTAATACCCGATATAACCGTACGGGTGTCCATGTTCACTAGGTTGTCATGTTTCAACAACTGTTTTATTTGCCCTAAGGTCAGCCATCTAAAATCTTCGTGTTCGGGTATGTTTTCTTCTATCTGAAGAATAATGTTCCTATTTCTCTTTCTAAAAAATCTAGAACCTTGTTCTGATTGAAGTTGATCGAGCAACACGGTGCCGCGCCTCTCAACAAAATACTCTAAATAGGTCGGGGTTTTTCCTTGATGAACACGCGTAAAATTGCTTCTAGTAGCTTGTATAGTTGGCGAAAGCTGGATATTGTTTACGTTGCCGGGTTCAATTTTGGCCTGCACCAAAAAGTGAAGTACTCCATCAATTTCTTTTACTAAAAAACCAAGATAACCCACCTCCGGCTGATGAATAATTGGTTGACTCCACTCTCTTCTAAGACCTGAATTGGTATTTATCTCAACTCCTTCAATGGTGAAAAATTTTCCTGTCTTGTGGTGTATGTTTCCCGTCTTATCATCGGTAAACCATTGGTTAAGTTCACTAAAGCGTATCTCTTTAACAGAAACCACCACCTCCTTGTTTCTTTTTTTCACCCATTCTAAAACATCTTCGGTTTTATGAATAGAGCTAGTTGTGTGTATGCACGACCTAAACAACTTCTCGTTCATTGTACTCATTATCTATTTTGGCACACAACTTACTGCTGGCAGTAGAAGCGTGTTGTTTTTACATAGGCATACATAAACAGAAATTTGGAATTTAAGCGACTGGCCGTTATTTCATTAATAAGAAAAAAACACCACAGAATCTGATTTCAAAACGCCTATTCTATCCTTTTCTAATGCAGCTTCTTTAGCCTTTACTGTATCAGGCAATGCAATTTTTTTTGTTTCAAAATTCAATGGATTGTATGAAACTATTTGCGCGGTATTGTAATACACAATTTGATCTTGTAAAATTTGAAATTTTTGAAGTCCCCGCAACGGAATTGTTTTTATATAGCTTCCGAAAACATCAAACACTAAGATGCCCAGTGAAGTGTCATTCAAGTATATTTTATTGTCGCGTTCTACAATAAAGTTAGGGTTGGGTGCTTGTTCGGTTACTATGTTCAACGGTTGGCTTTCCCGAAATACTTTTCCCGTAACTTCTATTTTTTTGAGTTTAAAATCAACGTTATCATAAAACCATATCCGTCCATCTACTGATGAAGCTACAGCAGAAATGTTTTGATATCCAAATTCGAAAAAATTGTAGCTGTTCAGCGGTGATAAAAACTTATCCAACACTATCACTGTCATAAAATCAGGATAAAACACAAGTATTTTTAAAGGATTGCTCACGTCAATCATTCCAATCTTTCCATACTTAAACTCATCGTAGCGACAAACAAACTTTCCTTCGGGAGAATATTTTATTACTGAGTTGTTAGAAGCAGTGTAAAAGTTGCTGAAATTATCTACGGTTAGCAAGTTGGCTTTTACAGCATATGCATTGAGTGGTGTAAATGTTTGTGGTGCAAAAGACAAAAGAGTAAACACCAAAACTGAAAGACATGCCCCTTTCATACTTTGAACTATAACCATAAAGTTTTGACCCCTCATTTCTTGTAGAGTTTTAGTTCAACGTTTGCACCATCATACACTGCATAAGAGAAATAATCGAGCCAATCTCCTGTATTGATGTATCGGCTTTGGTCGGTTAGTTTAATATCCAGTGGCAAATGTCTGTGCCCGAACACAAAAAAATCATAGTGCTTTGTTTTAAGAGTTTCTCGGCAAAACTGCACAAGCCATTCTTTGTCTTCGCATATAAATTCTTCGGCTTCTCTTTTTCCTTGCTGGTTACCAAAACGGCTTTCGTAAGAAAAATACTTTGCCATACGCGAACCAATATCCGGGTGAAGCCACTTAAACAGAAACTGGCATATTTTGTTTGAAAAAACAGCCTTTATGAATTTATAACCGTGATCGCCCGGGCCCAAGCCATCGCCATGACCGATAAAAAAACTTTTCCCATTAAGCTCCCGCTGAATAGGCTGATAATAAACTTTTGCGCCCAGTTCTTTTTCAAAATACCCAAACATCCATAAGTCATGGTTTCCTGTAAATATGTGTACAGGAATTCCTGCATCGCAAAGTTCTGCAATTTTAGCTTGCACCCTCACAAAACCCTTGGGTATTACAGTACCATACTCGTGCCAGAAATCAAATATATCGCCAACGATAAATACTTCCTGAGCATCCGTTTTAATTTCACTTAACCATTGTACAAAAATCTTCTCTCTTGCCCTACTTGATGTTTCATCGGGAGTGCCTAAGTGAAGATCAGAAACAAAATAGATTTTACCCGAATTGCTCATCGGGCTAAAAATAGAATTATTGATTGTTGTTACGGTCGTAAACTCGGAGGTATAATCTCGTCAAGCAAAAACACGTACAAGTCTTCAGTGCCTTCGCTGTTTAAAATCAAGCGTTGCTTATCGTAAAAGTGCCCCGTATTGCATGCCCCAAGTTTTATTATAGATGGCAATTCGCCTTTATTGAGAGCATAAAATTTTTCGAGTGCTTCGGCTTCACTTCCTGCCAAATGTGCTACGTCAGTAATAATTATATGCGTTTTCGGAAAACAATGAAGCCGTCTGCGCGATGCTTGCTTCGGATTCATAACTATAGTTCCGTCATCTGCAATTAAGCTTTCGCAAAGCGAAATAGCAGCAGCCGATGTTTCTATTGTATAGCCAATAGCTCCTTTTTGAAAATTATTGTTGCAGAAGGCATCTTTGATTTCATTCTCCCAACAAAAAATATGATTCCAGTTGTGGGCCATTTTTAACTCCCGTAAATTCTGAATGGCATCTTGCATACTTTCACAAAATACAAACTTACCTCCGGCCTGAGTGTATGATGTGGCAAACCGGATATCTAAATCTTTTTCAACGGGCAAAGAATACTTGGGGGCTGAAACTTCTACTGTGCGGAGAGGAATTTCTTTCTCTGTTACACTTTCATCACTAACGCGCGATTTGTAAACAGGTGTTGGCTCCTCAACCGGATAGCTACTTGAAACCACTTCATCCAGAACCTCGGTAGTATGGCTAACGGTTACTTCTACAACTGCTTTCTCGCTTCCCGAAAAAACATTTTTCACTTTGCTAAAAAATCCGTTGCTGCTTTCTTCTGTAAACATATTGTGCCTGTTTTGTTCGATAATTATCTACCGATTCAAAATTAGCACCACATTGTGTGATTAGAATTTTTATACAGATGTATTCTCAACAGACGCGTTTTCAACGTCTGTGTTTTTAGACACGGGTTCTTTATCTGTTGCAGTTTCGTTAGCTTCTGTTTTATCGAAAGGGCGTTTACCAATAAGCGCTTCTAAATCGTCTTTAAACAACACTTCTTTTTCTAAAAGCAGATTGGCTAATGCATCTAACTCTTTCCGCTTGTCGCGTAGCAGCGACTGAGCGCGCTGGTATTGCTTTTCAATAATCTTGCGAGCCTCTTCGTCCATCAATCGCGAGGTTTCTTCGCTAAATGGTTTGCTGAACGAGTTTTGATTCTGCATATCGTAAAACGAAACATTACCCACTTTTTCGTTCATGCCGAAAATGGAAACCATGGCATACGCTACGCGCGTTACATGATCTAAGTCGTTTTGCGCACCCGTAGATATTTTATCAAATACAACGCGTTCTGCCGCACGTCCACCTAAGGTCATACACATACGATCGAGCATTTCTTCTTCGCGCTCAATGTATTTTTCTTTAGGAAGGTATTGCGCATAGCCCAACGCAGCCACACCACGTGGAATAATTGACACCTTTAAAAGCGGATGGGCATTTTCTAAAAACCATCCGCATATAGCGTGACCCGCTTCATGATAAGCGATGATGATTTTTTCTTCCGGAGAAATGATTTTGTTCTTTTTCTCTAACCCACCAATAGCGCGGTCAATAGCATCGTTAAAGTCTTGCATGTCTACTTCCGGCTTGTCTTTACGGGCAGCTATAAGTGCAGCTTCATTACAAATGTTAGCAATATCGGCACCAACAAAACCGGGGGTAAGTGCAGAAAGTTTATGTGCGCTTACTTCCTTGCCAATTTTTATGCTCTTAAGATGCACTTTAAAAATATGCTCGCGTCCCTTTAAATCAGGCTTGTCAATAGATATCTGTCTGTCGAACCGTCCTGGCCTTAGCAACGCTGAATCCAACACATCGGGTCGGTTGGTAGCAGCAATCATTATCACCCCTTTTTCAGAACTAAATCCGTCCATTTCTACCAACAATTGGTTTAATGTGTTTTCCCGCTCATCATTTCCCTGTACCAGATTTTTACCACGCGCTCTGCCTATTGCATCTATTTCATCTATAAAAATTATACAAGGCGCTTTTTCTCTTGCCTGACGAAATAAATCGCGAACTCGTGATGCCCCAACACCTACAAACATTTCTACAAAATCGGAACCTGAAATAGAAAAGAAAGGCACTTGTGCTTCACCGGCCATAGCTTTGGCAATAAGTGTTTTTCCGGTTCCGGGAGGGCCAACCAACAATGCACCTTTGGGTATTTTACCACCTAATGTGGTGTACTTTTTGGGTTCTTTCAAAAAGTTCACAATTTCCTGAACTTCCAACTTAGCTTCATCTAAACCCGCCACATCATCAAACGTGATGTTTATTTTTTCGTCCTTGTCAAACAAAATGGCTTTAGATTTCCCTACATTGAAAATATTTCCACCAGGTCCACCAAGTCCTCCTCCGGCTCTGCGCAGCATAAACACCCAAAAACCTACAAACAAGATAAGGGGCAACATCCACGGTATAATATCGCGCAGCCAATCTTGACGCAACTCATACTTAACATCCACCTGAGTTAGTTCGGGTTTATCTTTATAAAATTCGGTAATGAATTTATCGAAAGCGTCATTGCTGGCTACAGTAAGTGCAAAATGTGGCCCCGGGTTTACGCTGCCAAATTTTGTGGCTGATATTTTAGCGTACTGTGGCTTTTTGAGCGAAGAGTCTTTTACATACACCTCTGCCAGTTTTTCGTTGACCACCACTATTTTTCCAATATCGTTGCTCAGCAGCATTTGCTTCAGTTCACTCATAGTGGTTTCTTTGGCTCGTTCGCCATACATACTCATGTAAACTGACACTAGTATAAATCCTATTATAATAGCATATACCCAGAAATAATTGAACTTCGGTTCATCTCCCAAAATTTTCTTTTGGTTTCCTTTCTTATCGGCCTTGTTGCCCCTGCTTTTTTCCTCGTTTTCCATTTTGCTGTTCTGTTTTATCAAATGTTCCTTACTGACGAACCCGCTTGTGTGATATTGTATTTACAATAATTGGGGCAGCGAATAAAACCTAAAATTATTAATGGTTGTTACTAGTGGCAATGCCGAAACGGCTACCGGTTTGTTTACTCTTCGTGTTTGGTAATTTTAGCATCATTCCACAATTCTTCCAAAGCATAAAACTCTCGCCTATCGCGTAAAAAGATGTGTGCGGTTACATCTACAAAATCCACTATTATCCACTCACCATTCTTCCCCCCCTCGCTGTGGTATGGCCTTACCCCCAACTTAGCAGTTTCATCCAGAATATTATGAAAAATGGCTCTTACATGAGTGTTGCTATCGCCA
Organism: uncultured Chitinophaga sp.; assembly: GCA_964615305.1. GTDB lineage: Bacteria > Bacteroidota > Bacteroidia > Chitinophagales > LD1 > Bog-950. The sequence goes on along the minus strand of CAZTNA010000018.1, from coordinate 27,121 downwards.
TGTGTAATAATGAAAAAATCTGATGCTGAGTCTTTGATTTTGCGAAGGTCGAGAGAAACTACCTCGTTTCCTTTCTTATCTAAAATGGCGTCTATAACCACCTTTTTCAAACTGATGCCCGCTGTTTTCTTTTTTGCCAAACGATGTTATTTATTTGAAAGAATTTGTGTCTGTGTCTATCAAAAATAATTTGTTTTTAGAGAACAGAAAAGTCTTTTAGGTGGGCCTACAATTGCAATTCAGCAGTTTTAAAAATCGTTTCTTGGGGTTTAGCAAAGTTTTCAGTCTTCTTTTATGGTAATCAAAGCATCTTTCTTTGATGTTGTTTTCTCTATGTTTTATTACTTAAGGAGGCGCGTTTCTATAAAAAAATCATTTAGGTGATCCAATGTTTGTTTAGATGCGTATTTGTCATTGTATAAGCATTTGACCCACCTCTGCTTTACAAAGACGGCTTGGGTTAATGACAAAAAACTAAAAAGATATCGTTCTTTTCTTTCCATAATGTGGGTTAAATGCCGGGGGCGCACATCTTGCTCTCGGCTATTTTTTAATCCTCTGGTTAGAAACAGATACATTTGAAACGAAACCCACTCGTTTGGATAAGTCGCGGAAATACACCGAAGAATTTCTTTACTCCGCTTTGCGGGGCAAAAGCAAGTCTGCCTTCGAGTATTTATATGACAATTATAGTCCTGCTCTATACGGTGTTATTTACAACATTTTAAGAAATGAAGAGTCAAGTAACGATGCGTTGCAAGAAGTTTTCGTAAAGATTTGGAACAATTTTGACACTTACGATCCTGACCGGTCGCGCCTTTACACCTGGATGATGAACATAGCTCGAAATCATGCTATAGATAAACTTCGCTCAAAAATCGTAAAGGGGGACAGAGAGCTGAAAAGTGATAAGGAATTTGCCCGGAACATAAGCCCGGCTACATCGCAGTTTATAGAAGGAATAGGGCTGCAAAAAATGGTGAATGAATTAGAAAAGGAACAAAAAGACATTATTGAACTCTTATACTATAAAGGATTTACCCAAAGTGAAGCAGCCGAAGAGTTGAATATTCCGTTAGGTACTGTAAAAAGCCGTGTACGGTTAGCTATGAATAAACTTCGAAAATATTTTACTTAAAGTGGAAGCAAAACAACTTATAGAATCGGGTTCACTTGAACTGTATGTCATGCAATCGTTACCTCCCGGGGAAATGAGGGAAATTGACGATATGCGTAAGCAAAATAAAGAAGTAAACCTAGAAATATACCGTATTGAATCTGCCTTAGAAGAATTTGCATTTGCCCAATCGCGTCAACCTAAACCCGAACTAAAAGAAGATATTGAAAGGCGTATAGGTTTTGGAATTGAACTAGATTTAGACATGGAAAATGTGAAGAGCATTATCATACATCTTACACCGGTCATACGTATTGCGACAGTAGCAGCAGTTGTGTTTTTGGCGGGGCTAAGTATTACATCTTACTATTTTTACAATCAATACAGACACACAACTGTGGAGTTGACAACACTTAAAACGAGAGAAATATCGTTAGCTAACGAAGTTAATGCTCTTCGAAGTTCTTATGCAGGAATCGAAACACAGTTAGAAGTGGTTTCTGATCCTTCTTTAAAACGAGTAGTATTAAGAGGGTTGCCAATTTCTGCAACTTCAACTGCGCTTATTTTTTGGAATGAAAAAACCGGTGCTGCACATATTAAAACTACCGGGCTTCCGGCTATTGCGGAAAATCAACAGTATCAGCTTTGGGCTATAGTAGATGGCAAGCCGGTTAATTTGGGAATGCTGGATAAAAGTAGCTCGTTCCTGGAAATGAAAAGAGTAACCAATGCTACAGCTTTTGCTATAACACTTGAGCCTGTTGGAGGAAATACAACACCTACTTTAGAAAAAATGTTCGTAAAGGGCGATGTGTAACAATCACCAACGTTTACCAAACTGAAAAGAAAGGTAAAGGGCTATCTGATAAAAACGATTGCTGTTGTTTATCATTATTGGTAACCGTTTATAATAAAGGTTCAAAGCAACCCCTGCTTCTAATGCTTTTACAAATTGATCTTTGGTGCCCCAGTCAAAATCAAGACCTGACTTGATATGAATACCCGGAACAGGCTCCATTTTACCCAAGCCGTAACGTATTGGTGCAGCCCCTACAATAGAATCTTTGTTTAAAAACTTATCGTGGTTTGCTGACGAATACCTCTCCGGTTCTACTCTTGGCATGCCATTATCGGTAGGCTGTAAAAGCATTAGATGATACGGTTTCAAAAGACCAAGCGAAAAACCTCCAAAAAAAATGAAACTAAGACGCACACCATTTCTACTTGCCTTGTCGGCAATAGTTCTTTTAATGCCGTACGACAAATTTATTTCATGAAACTTATTCTGAAACCCATACAAGTAATCCTGAGCGCCAAAACCCTGCGCCTTTTGGCGTTTCTGACGGTAATCAATGTAATAAGTGTACTCTATTTGCAAAAGGCGAGTGCGGTAAATATCCTTTATCCAGCCAAACTCACCAAACAACGAAATTCCGTTAGTTTGTATTCGTAATCCACCCGATGACTCGTGCTTATATTGGTAATCTCGCGGATCTAAACGATTCGCATTCTTCTGTGCTTGTACATTATTGATAAAAAATCCGGCAAAGATTACCAGCAGACCAAACAAAAATCTAAAAAGGCTTTTCTTCATCAGCAATCAATAATACAAACTATAAACGAAGAATGTGCAATTTCTGTGTACTGAGTTTCATTTAATCGAGTGTATTCATCAACTTGCTTAACCTAGGGCAAGCAACCATTTGTCTGTTAAAATCGTTTTTGGTATATCGAATTACTTTAAACAAATTTAGCTCTATGAAAAAAATACTATTTCCCCTGTTGTTGATCTGCCTCCAGTTTAATGTGAACGGAGCAACCGATCAGAAGTTTTGCAACCTAATGTTGGTTAATAGTGAATGGAAAAACCAGCCCGATGCAGCAAATGTTTTAGCTAATACTTCATTTCCAAAGCCTGACAACTTCAACGAGTGGATAGCAACTCACTTAATGTTGGTAGAAAAAACATTGCGCGCCCGTAACGTAAATCATTTATCAGCTTTGCAACAAACAAATCGTTTTAAACTACTCGATGCACTGAATGGATATTGGCACGCAGGAATCTTTCCGGTTAATGACTATTTGCTGTACAAAAATCCTGTTTTTATTGATCGCAAGGGAACCCATTGTGCGGTTGGCTACCTGATGATGCAAAGTGGGAATGATGATTTAGCAAAACGGATAGACTTTCATGAGAAGTTTGCTTATGTGCGTCAGATTACCACCGAAGGAGTGGCTAACTGGGCTAATGAAAATGGGTTTACCATAAACGAGTTAGCTTGGATTCAACCGGGCTACCCTCCTGCTACATCTACTGATGATTTAGAGGGTGGATTAAACGGTTCAGTAAACACAATGGCCGTTGATAATGTAACCCAGACTGTTTATGCTGCGGGTGCATTTTCTACAACCGGCAAGGGAATATTATGCAATAACATTGCGGCTTACATAAGCGGTTTTGCCGGTTACGATTGGATTCCGGTGGGTAATGGTGTAAATGGTACTGTACACACTATGATTATCAACAACAACAAAATTTATATGGGCGGAGAATTCAGTATGGCCGGAGCTTTGCCAGCCAGCCGTGTTGCAGTTTATGATTTATCTAACGGTCAATGGAGCGCACTCGGCTCGCTTGACAGCACAGTACGTTCATTGGTTTTTTATAACAACGAATTATATGCCGGTGGAAATTTTTCAGGATTTGTTTCTAAATGGAACGGCACTCAATGGATAAATATTACTTCAGGATTTATTTATGGCGAAGGAGTAACCGCGCTGCACGTATTCAACAACCAGTTAGTAATAGGGGGTAACTTTGAATGTGCCACGGGTGCAATTCGCAAACACATTGCTACATATAATGGCGTGCAGATGGGAGTGTTGGGCTATGGCACTGTAACACCCGTAAACGACTTAGAAACTCACAACACAACACTTTTTGCAGCATGCAAGTTTGTTTCCGGTTCCGATACCTGCGCTCTTGCTTCTTACGAAAATGGAAACTGGATTACACGTGTAAAAATGAGCAATGAACTGGCATCATCTTTTTCGGGCGATGGAATCAACTCCTTAGTTTCAACCAGTGGGTTGTTACTGGCAGGTGGCAATTTTGACTGCGGGACAGGCATGACATACGGTAGTAATCTTGCAGAGCTTTCAAAAGCCCAATGGGGAGACACCACATTATACCATTGTATGCCCTTAACTATTACTGACGCAAAGGTAAATGCCTTGGCTGCTCTATCAGGTACACTTTATTTTGGTGGCAACTTCAACTTTGCAGGCATGGGCGACACAGCCAACCACATTGCCGCCTTACAACTTACCCCAAGCTCTGTTGCTGAAAGTAAAAACAAAAAACCTGAAGTTAGGGTGTATCCGAACCCGGTAACCGATATTTTACAGTTTGAAATGCCGGAAGGGGGTATTTTGAACGCTCAGATAACAGATTTATCAGGCAAACAGTTGTTGATTTTAAATGAAATACCCTTTAACTGCAAAATAGTTGCCAAATCGCTATCAGGCGGAATGTATGTATTGAGGATTCAAACTAATAAAGGCTGGGTTAATACTCGTTTTGTAAAAAACTAGATAGACTCAAAAGTTATTGTAGAGAAGCCGCCTCAAAATCAACGGGGCGGTTTTTTAGTTCTATTCATTTAAAGAAAAACGGGTTTAGTGACACAACTGCTTTACTTAGCAAAGCAATTTTCGTGTTGCTGATTGTTGGCACAATTCCCATCCTGCATATATTCTTGACTTAAATATCAGTTTATCTAACTTTTATTTCTCCTTAAACAAAATATTTTTGTTCCGAGCGTGTTACATACGCCTAAAAACTTCCCCGGCTTGGTTCGTTCGAAAATACTTCTGCTCTCTGTCTGCGCTATGTTGGTGTTAATATGGGGTTGTTCCACCACCAACCACGCCATACTTCCTACTCAGGCGTTTTTAGACATTACTTCGCACTACAACGCCTACTTCAATTCGAACGAAAAACTAAAAACTACCCTGCGTAACGCAGAGATAGCCCACAAGGAAAAGTTCGACTCTGTGCTGTCAGTTTATTATTACAACGATGCGAAGGAGTTTGCCAGCTATTCAGGCGATTTAGACGATGTAATTAAACGTTCAACCTTGGCAGTGCAGCTTCGCGGTGCCGCCAACTGGAGCGATGATCATTTTCTACTCATAGGTATTTCCAATTACCTGAAAGGCGATTACGATAAAGCGGCAGCCAGTTTCAAATACATTACAACCGAATACAAAGAAGGGGTTGACTACATTAAGGTAATGAAAAGTTTGGGCAAGAAACCTGGCAAGTACGTGAAGGCGAAAAAGAAGAAGAAAAAACCAGAGGTAAAAGTTATTGTGAATAAAGACGGAACCCAAACACTGGAGAAAATTGACAAACGTCCCAAATTTTCTCTCTGGATCCACGAACCTGCCCGAAGTGAAGCTCTTATTTGGCTGATAAAAACTTACGCCCGACAGAAAAAATACGATGAAGCGCAAACGGTGCTTACCTATGTACGTGGTGATGATTTATTTTACCAAAACCTGGATTCTCAATTAGATTTAGCTGAAGCCGATCTAAATGTAAGCCGTAAAAATTACGCGGCCGCCATAGAACCTCTCGAAAAATACCTGAAAGCAAAAGGAGTTAAGAAGCGCAAGAAATTGAAAGTTCGTCCACTGTTTGTGCTGGCTCAGTGCTATCAGGAAATTGGCAACTACGGCAAAGCCATAGAGAACTACAAACTGGTATTAAAAAACCGTCCTAATTATGACATGGAATTTTACGCCAAAATTAAAATGGCGAAACTTGGTCGTGCCGGTGGAGGCAATGCGGCCATGCGTGCCTTGCTGGCCAAAATGGCTAAAGACGGTAGTTATAAAGAGTATTGGGATCAGATTTATTATGAACTGGCTTTGCTTTCGCTGTCGGAAAGTAACCGAGTGGAAGCTCGCAAGTTTTTGCATAAGTCAATTGATAACTCATTAAGTAACGATGACCAAAAAGCGCTTTCGTTCTTAAAGTTGGCAGAGCTTGATTACGAAGACGAAGCCTATGTACAGTCAAAATTTTTTTACGACTCTACGCTTTCGTTCATGGCTAAAAACGATGAACGCTATCCGGATATAGAAGAGCGCGATAAACTATTGGAAAACCTCGTGAAGCAACTCGACATTATTTATCAGGAAGATAGTTTGCAGGCGTTGGCATTGTTACCTGAAAACGAGCGCGCGAAAAAAATCCGCGAAGCCATAGCACGTAAAGAAAAAGAAGAGGAAGACCGCAAGCAAGCCGAGGAAGATGCTAAACAACAGGGTGTAAACCCCGCCAATCAAAACCAGAACAATACGGTGGTGCAGCAAACACAAAACACTTCGGGTTCTACCTGGTATTTTTACAACTCAACCGTGCGCGCCAGCGGTTACAATGACTTTATAAGAAGATGGGGAAGAAGAAAGCTGGAAGAGAACTGGCGCAGGAAAAACAAAAGCAGCGCTATTGTTGACGATGAAATAGATGCCCCTTCTGCCGACTCGGTAGCAGTAAAGGATAACAGCAACGCTGTTAAGACCGGAACACCTGAGGAGCAAATGGCAGAGAATATTCCCACCACTCCCGAAAAGTTAGCAGCCTCAACCGATAAAATTACCGATGCGTATTACACGGCCGGAACTATTTATAAAGACGGATTGGAGAGTTATAACAATGCCGAAAAAATATTCGAAACGCTGAACGCAAAATACCCGAACAACAAACTGCTGCTGGAAAGCTATTACAATCTTTATCTGATTGCCCTTAAGAAGAACGACTCCGAAAAAGCAGCACGTTACAAAAACCTGATTCTTGAAAAGTTCCCGGAAAGTGTAATTGCCAAAGTGCTGCGCAATCCTAACTACCTGAACGAAGCCAAGAAACAGGAACAGGCAGTAGATGATTTTTATCAGCTTGCTTACAACGATTACAAACGTGATAGTTTAGATGCCTGCTGGTATAAATGCGAAATGGCAGACAATATGTTTAAGCCAAATCCGCTTTCGGCAAAATTCGAATTGTTGAATGCTTTGGTGCTTGCCAAACGCAACCGCCTGAACGATTATGTGCAGGCACTCAATAAAATAGTTAATAAAACAAAAGATGCAGAAGTAAAAAAAACAGCTACCGAGTTGTTAGCTAATCTCAACAAGTCATCTTTGCCGCAAATTGATTTAAGTAAAGATTCTACACGCAGAGATTCGCTCAATTCTCTCTTCTTTAAACCCGATACCAGTTTAGGCGAAGTGCAAAAGCAGTTGAACGAAGCAAAAGAGCAAGCCAAGAAAAGCGGTGCTGTAGTGGCGGTTGATACAACAACCAAACAACAGACAACAAACAATAATCAGCAGCTCTCAAATACAGGTGATAGCACCAAACCAGGTTCTACAGTTGTAAAAGATACAACGGCTCAACAACCAAAAGCGGTTGCTGAAGACACTACCTCTCCATACTCGCGCACCGATGCGGCCGTTCACTATTTTGTGATTTATATAAAAGACCCTGCTACACCACAAAGCGCTATTATGAGCACCATGGCCAAAATAGATGCATTTAACAGCAGTTTGATGCCTGAAAAGAAACTGGTGAGTAAGCAAGTAATGATTGACAGCAAGAACAAACTCATCAATGTGCGGCAGTTTAAAAATAAGGATGATGTAATGGCTTACTATAAATTGGTTAAAAATCAGAGCCAGTTGTTCAATGATTTTCAACCCACACAATTTGCCATTACTTGTATTTCTACCGCAAATTTCAGTGTTCTCCTCTCTGAGAAAGACATAGACCTGTATAACACCAAGTTTTTTACCAGGGTTTACAAATAGGAATATCTCCCTTTTTTTGCCGGCACTTCTTTTTTTTGGCTGAATAATTGTTTTGTGAAAGCCAACTTGTTTTTACATTTAAACCGAAATCAATCCAACTAAATATTATGTGTAAGAAACTATTAAAAACCGCTGCCTGCTTGTGTATGTTGTTTGCGCTCTCGCTTCAGGTAAGTGCTCAGAACAAAGATATTGACAAGGGTAAAGAAGCGCTGGCCAAAGCCATGGGTCAAGCCGATGCCGCTAAACGCCAAGACATGATTACCAAAGCCAAAGAGAGTCTGCAAAAAGGCGGAATGAAGCCGCAGGAAATTTCTGCATTAGTAGGTGATGCATATTTGGACAAAGGAGATTTAGTAAATGCCACGAATGCTTACAACGCTTCGACTAAAGAAGCTAAAAAAGAGGGATTAAAAAGAGTAGCCGAAGCGTATGTAGAACAGGCGTTTGCCGAAGATGAAAAGGCACAATCTAAAAGTTTGAATAAAGCCATGACTCTGTTTGGCAAGGCAGATGCATCAAAAGAAGGTGCCCGTATGATAGGCGACCGTTTTTATGAAAAGGGAATGGCTGGATACCCAAAAGCCTTGGACTACTACGTATTGGGCGATGCTGCTGTTAAGATTGAACAAATAGCAAAGGAGTATTTCGATAAGGGTGGCGACAATGAAAACAAAGCAGCCGAAACATTTTTAAAATTAAAAACCAAAGATGGCGCTCAACGCGCAGGAGACATTTACTACAACAAAAACGAATTTCAGAAAGCCATTGAAGCATACCTTAGCGGTAATGCAAGCGATGGAATAAAAAAGTATGCCGACTACCTGTATGAAGATAATCGTGCTGAAGAAGCTGACAACCTGATGCTTCGCCTAGGCGATGCGCTTCATGATAAAAAAGATGATGAGTCGTTAGAAAAACTATCTGCTGAAATTATGGGGAAGGGAAGTTATGTGTTAGCTTCAAAGTTGTATGACAAGGCCGGTAATATGTCAATGGGTGATAAATGCCGGGCGTATGATGCACTGACCGGATTTCGTTTAGAAGAAGCAAAAAGTTTGTTTAACGCAAATGCCGATGCAGCTTCCGTAAAAATGATAACTGATAATGAAAAGGTGTTGAATCCCCTGAAAGATCTATCGGATAATATGGAGGATCTGATGAAGAACGCACCGTTTGTTACCTTGCTAATGGATAGTGTATCCGGCAAGAGTTATCCTTCACCATCAGACCAAAAAATGCGTGAGGACTACTACAAATCCATAAAAGATCAGATTATTAAAAATGTAATGGATATTTCTGCGGGCTATCAGAAACTCACAGATGGTAACTTAAAAAAGTATGTTCGCCAGCGTTTTTTGAAATACGGTGCTGTTCGAAATATTTTAGACAAAGACACTTTTATTGCTAAAAAAGTTAAAGCCGATATTAAAGTAAAAGACATTGTGCTGTAAATATTTCAGTATAAATAAAAGCGCTCTGTAGAAATACAGGGCGTTTGTGTTTTTATAAAGTTCACAAATCCTGAAAGAAATTGGTGTGGGTTTGGCAGCATCTTTGAATCTTGAAACGCAAAATCTGACTATGAAAAAAATACTAATTCTTCTGCTGAGCGTATTGTATCTATCAGCAATGGCTCGCTTCGAGTTCCAGTATGACCGAACCATAAAAAAAGTAAAAGCCTCTGTGCAGGTATTAGACAATGGGTTATTGTTTGTGTTAGTGCCGGCAGATAACCCTAACCAGCGCTACATTGCTGACAACATGCCCGCAGATTTTAAAAAAGAAGGGCTGCTAGTAACTTTTAACGGTGACGTAGGAAAAATACCACCCAATGTACGCATGATGGGCACTCCCTTACATTTAAAATGCATTTGCATTACTGCTGCTGAAAAGAAAAAGCACAGCTTAATGAAGAAGAAATATACTTTCAAATAACGTCTTAATCATTACTCTTGCTCCATGTCAGTATCGGTTTCGAACCTTACTAAAATTTACGGAACGCAAAAAGCAGTAAATGAAATTTCTTTTGAAGTAAGCAAAGGCGAAGTGTTGGGTTTTCTGGGTCCTAACGGTGCAGGAAAATCAACCACAATGAAAATACTTACGTGCTTTGTGCCACAATCCTCTGGCGCAGCAAGTGTTTGCGGGTTCGATACACTTACATCTCCTTTAGATGTGGCAAAAAAAATTGGTTATCTGCCGGAGAACAATCCGTTGTATTACGACATGTATGTACGCGAGTATTTAGAGTTTATGGCGGGCTTGCACAAACTCGGCAAAATTACCAACCAGCGTATTGATGAAATGATTGAAGTAACAGGTCTTACTGCGGAGCGCAAAAAGAAAGTAGGCCAGTTATCGAAAGGGTATAAACAACGCGTTGGATTAGCGCAAGCCATGTTGCACAATCCTGAGGTATTGATTTTAGATGAGCCAACTTCAGGTCTCGACCCCAATCAGTTGATAGAAATTCGCTCATTGATAAAACAGCTAGGTAAAAACAAAACGGTAATTTTTTCATCACATATTATGCAGGAAGTGCAGGCAGTTGCCGACCGTGTTATTATCATCAATAAAGGAAAAATTGTGGCAGATGATTCTACAGAAAAACTGCAAAGCAGGATAAGCAACAAAACAATTATTACCGCTGAGTTTAAACAGGCAGTTGACCGCGCTTTGTTAGGCACTATCAAAGGAGTAAAAGGTTACGAACAGCAGAAAGACGGCAAGTGGACATTTGCCACCGAAAACAATAGAGATATACGTGAAGACATTTTCAATTTTGCTAAGGAAAAAAATCTGTCACTGCTTTCGCTGTATAAAGAAGAGTCTACGTTGGAAGACGTATTTAAAGAATTGACCCGCTAAAACATGAAATCAATTTTTCTTAAAGAGCTTAGTCAGTTTTTTAGTTCTCTTATAGGTTATATAGCTATAACGGTTTTTCTACTGGTGCTGGGTTTGTTTATATGGGTATTTCCTGACACCAGCATTATAGACTTTGGCTACGCAACGCTCGATTCGTTTTTTACCATGGCACCATATATTTTTATTTTTCTGATTCCTGCTATTACTATGCGTTCGTTTGCAGAAGAAATAAATACAGGTACCATAGAGTTGCTCACTACACGTCCTGTTACTGAACTGCAAATTGTTCTGGGAAAATATTTTGCCTCACTTGCGTTGGTGTTTATCGCCATTATGCCCACCTTCATTTACTTCTACACTGTTTATGTATTAGCATCACCGGCAGGTAATATAGATGTAGGCGGAATACTCGGCTCTTACTTTGGTTTGTTCTTCTTGGGAGCTGTGTTTGTTGCCATCGGTGTTTTTTGTTCATCAGTTACATCGAATCAAATTGTAGCATTTATACTCGGGGTTTTTCTTTGCTTCTTCATATACCTGGCATTCAGTTTCCTTTCTCAGTTCGGAATTTTTATTGGCAAGAACGATTACTTAGTTGAATCACTTGGGCTTAGCGCACATTACGATGCTATGGGAAAAGGAGTAGTTGACAGCCGTGATGTCGTTTACTTTCTGAGTATGATTGCCGCTTTCCTTGTTTTCACCAGAACCGCTTTAAGCAGCAGAAGATGGTAAAACCTGTTTTTAAAATTACAAACCGTAGAGACGCTATTATCACATTGGTGTTGGTAGCATGCATTTTGGTTTTACTCAATATAGTATCTAACTATTTTTATTTCCGGTGGGATCTTACAGCCGAAAAACGCTACTCCATCTCAGCTCCGTCTAAAGCATTGACTAAAAATTTAAAAGATGTGGTAACTATTCGCGTTTACTTAGATGGAGATTTAAATGCTGGATTTACTCGTCTCCGCGAGTCCACCAAAAATTTACTGAATGAGTTCCGTGCTTATGGAGGTAAAAATATAGAGTATGAATTCATAGACCCTATGGCAATTCAGAATTTGGAAGATCGAAAAGCACTGATGACAGACCTTATACAACGCGGGCTATCACCTACGAATCTTACAACCAAGAGCAAAACCGACAGCAAGCAACAACTTATTTTCCCAGGAGCTATTGTAACTTATGCCGGCAGAGAAATTCCAGTTCAGCTTTTAGAAAATCAAATTGGATTTTCGCCACAGCAGGTACTTAATAATTCGGAGGTATTACTAGAGTACAAATTTTCGAATGCCATAAAGAAATTAACTCAGTACCGTGCGCCTCGTGTAGTTTTTTTAACCGGGCATGGTGAGTTAAACAAACTTGATTTGGCCTCTATACAAAACACCTTACTTGATTTAAAATATGAAGTGCACGATTTTGATTTAAGCAAAAATTTTTTCATACCTGATCGTTTCGATGTAGCCGTTATTGCCAAACCACAAGAAGCATTTACTGAAAAAGATAAGTACGAAATAGACCAATACATAATGAGGGGTGGTAAAGTGCTTTGGTTAGTAGATGGTACAACGGCCGAATTAGACAGTCTGAAGCAAAGCCCCACCGGGCAGTTTGTTCAAGCCAAAGATTTGAATTTAGATGATATGCTTTTTAAATACGGAGTGCGTATTAATGGTGATGTGGCGCAAGACATAAATTTATGCAACCCTATTCCGCTCATTGTAGGCCAAATGGGTAATGCCCCGCAAACAGAAATGTTTCCGTGGTATTATTTTCCTTTGTTAGTTTCTGATAACCATCACGCTATAGTACGCAACCTCGATCCTGTGGCTAGCTTTTTTGCTTCTACAATAGATACTCTCAAAAATCTCGGAGTAAACAAAACAGTGTTGCTGCACACTACAGAAAACTCAAAGGCGCAGTTAGCACCAACACGAGTACACTTCGGCATTTTACAAAGCAAACCCAACCCTACATACTACAATCAACCCAAATTACCTGTGGCGGTTTTGCTGGAAGGTGAATTTGAATCAGTTTATAAAAATCGTCTATCACCTGAATTTTTAGCAGGAAGCGACACAATAGAAAACATGAAATTTACTGCCCATAGCAAGCGTAGTAAAATGATTGTAATTGCTGACGGTGATATTATACGAAATGATGTGCGCAGCGACAGCAGCGCTTATCCATTGGGATACTACATGTACACCAAACAGCAGTTCGCCAACAAAGATTTTATTCTGAATTGTATCGAGTATTTGATAGACGATAGCGGTATTCTGGAAACACGTAACAAAGAAGTAAAGCTCCGTTTGCTGAATACAGTTAAAGCTGAAAACGAAAAACTGAAATGGCAACTAATCAATATTGTGTTGCCTGTACTCCTTATTGTTATTGGTGGTGTAGCATTTGGAGCTTACCGTAGAAAGAAATACGCTGCCTGAAATTTTACAATTCTATGACAATTGGCTGCTGACTTTTATCCTCTTTTGTTACTATGAAAAATTACTTGCCTTATATAATTCTGGTTGTAGTGTTGGGTGTGGTTGCAGGTTGGTTTATAAAGAGCCAAAGTAAAAGCACTATTGATGCTCGTGAAGGCAATTTCGCTGTAAAAGATGTTCAGGATATTACTAAAGTTGTTTTGACAGACGTAAGCAAAAACCGTGTGGAGTTAAAGTACACCAATGGAAAATGGTTTGTAAACGGTAAATATGAAGCGCGGCCAGATCTAGTTGATCAACTGAATGACGCTATAACTCATGTAACATCCCTTGCTCCCGTACCCTCTAATGCACATAATAAGGTAGTAACATCTCTTATGAGTGAACATGTGAGGGTTGAAGTCTTTGATAAAGACAACGATCTGTTGAAGTGTTATTGGGTGGGTGGTGCAACCGCTGATGGCAAAAACACTTACATGTTGTTAGAGACTAACGGGAAACCGGCAGCTCGCCCACACATGACATATATACCCGGATTTAGAGGATATCTTACATCGCGTTACAATACAGATGCAGAAACCTGGCGTAGCCGGGTGGTTTTTAATTATAGCCGAAGTGATATAAAAAATGTAACAGTAGATTACTCTCAAGATGCTCAAAAATCGTTCTCAGTAACGCAGATTGCTGACGACTCTTTTTCGGTGGCACCATTAGATGATAAATATCGTATTCATGAAGTTTACCTTCAAAAATACGTGCGCCAGTATCTCGATTTTTACTCGTCTGTGTATTTGGAGGCGTTCGACAATTCATATTCATTGCGTGACTCTGTGATAAATATTAAACCGCTGATAACCATTTCTGTTACAGATAAAAACAACAAGATTAATGTGGTAAAGATGTTTCACATGCCTCGCAGTAAACGGAGCAAAACACAATTTGATAATTTAGGAAATTATCTGCCCTATGACATTGACCATTACCATGCCACGGTAAATAACGGTCAGGATTTTGCAATTGTGCAACACTATGTTTTCGGTAAATTACTCCGCAACTATCGCGATTTTTTCTTTAGGCCAGCAACACAGTAACTGTCGTGTTGTTACACCCAATGGGTTATGTGTTTTGCGTAATAATACGTTCAACGGTGACCATGTTCCCTGGTTACTGGTGCTTTGATTTATTTTAAACCAATGCACTACACAGCAGATAGTTTATTTTTGAACATAAATTTTTACAAATGATTGTTGTTTTTGGCAAATCATTCAATCCATTAAACGCTGCACATGCGTTAGAGCTATTTGCATATCTGAAGCAAAAGCAAATGATGTATGTGATAGAGAAAAATTTTTATGACTTACTGAGAGCGGGTGGAGGAATAGACTCTAAAGCTGAAACATTTGAAAAATTTGATGATGTAAAAAACCAAACCGATGTGGTGTTAAGTATGGGCGGTGATGGAACCATACTTGATGCAGTGGTAATGATCAAAGACAGTGAAATTCCTGTGTTGGGAATTAATTTTGGCAGATTAGGCTTTCTGGCAAGTTTGGGTAAAGCACAAATTCGCGAAGCGGTTGATGCCATTGAACAGGGCAGCTATATGATTGATAAACGCTCATTGCTTTCACTGGTAAGTAACAAACCTTTGTTTGCCGAAAATATTGCTCTGAACGACATGACTATTCAGCGAAGGGATCAAAGCAGTATGATAACTGTAAATGCTTACTTAAATGGCGAGTTGCTGAATACCTATTGGGCCGATGGATTAATTATTGCTACACCTACCGGCTCAACGGGTTATTCATTAAGCTGTGGAGGCCCCATTATTTATCCTACGTCTAACAATTTTGTAATTACTCCGGTAGCACCACACAACTTAAATGTGAGACCAATGCTGGTTAATGACGATGCTGTTCTTTCATTTGAAGTAACCGGTAGGGGTGATAGTTTCTTGTGCACGCTCGATAGCCGGGCAAAAGCTATTGATTCGTCTTTTCAACTTGCCATAAAGAAAGCACCTTTTAGTGCTAACATTATACGGCTTACAGATCAAAGTTTTCTGACTGCCCTTAAAACAAAACTAAACTGGGGAAACGACACACGAAATGTGTAACTGCGTTCGCACCTCTAATATCTGCTCAAATACCACGACTCAGTTTGCTGTTCAAATCGCACTACAGGTGGAAGTTGCTGGTGTTCTGCAAAAAAGTATCGTAGGTAAGTAATGTCTTTTTCAAAAAAATACTGTAGTACGGTATCTAACCATCCGAGGCCTTGCTTGTCTTCTGATACAGATTGCGTTCTAGTATTTTTACTTATTGAAAAAACACTGGGCGTAGCATAAACCGGTTCATTACACAGCAAACTGAAAAACAATTGCTGTGGGTTATAGTGCGTGTGTTCGTCATCGCGTACCGCAAGTTTATTTAGAGCATACCGATCGAAGAAAAATGATGAAGAAATGATTTGAGGTTGTTTTTGAAGAAAAATGTTTCGGTTCAACCTTATGGCAGGTAACCGTTCTACACCTACTGCAGTAATAGCTAAGCCTCGTAGCTGATGAATAAATTCATACTTACGGAATATTGAATTCACTGAATGTAAAACCTCCGGATTAAACGTATCACCTGCCTCAAGCATTACAAAATAATCAGCCGTTAACTGCTTCAAGGCGTTTATTACATTTAAGTGTTTACTGCTGTTTAGAATTGTAACACTTGATGGAGCACTAAAACTATCTAAGGGAATATCTGCATTGTTGTCAGCTATAATAAACCACTGCACATATGGGTAGTTTTGCATTTCTACTGACTGCAAAGTGTCAACAATTTTACTTTGTGATTGAACGCGCAGTACAACGCCAAATGTTCTGAAATTTTCCCTGTGTCTACTGTCGTTCAATTGCGTTTGTATTCTTGCTTCGCTCAAAGCATTAATACGCTGGTAAAAAACTATATCAACCACCGATGAAACTACCGGATAAAACTTTTCTATATCAATCTCGGTGTCATGGAAACATTTTGTTTCGGCAAAATGAAACACAGCACCTGGGTTTTGTTGTATAATATTCCACAACATGGGCCTTAGCTCGTTTCCAAAACTACTAAGAGGTTGACTGCATGTCTTAGATGATATAATATAGCTGGATTGTATTACGTTGTTTCTCTTAGTGCCATACAAATCAAGTTCGAGTGAATACTCGGCAAACATAGGAGCAGCTTTTTTAAAGCATTCCGGATTCATTTCAAACCAAGCATCATACAAAGCGCCAGACTGACAAACTGTACTGAACTGAAATTGCTTTTTAGTAGTAAGTAATTGCGACTGAAACAATCCTTTTCTGTCGGTGTTTGTACCAACATCACCAAAGTTAGTTGTCAATGAAATACGCGGGAAAACAAAATACCGCTCTGTGGCAATCAGATATCGAACAAAGTGTTTTTTCCATGATGTTTGGTTCCACTCTATAATATATGAAGGCAGATTCTCATTGGCAAGAATTTGTGAGTGCGTGTTAAGCCATACCTTAAAATCATTCCACTGATTAGCTGTATAACATTGGCCCCAACTTGAAGCTATTTGCACAAAATAAGTATCGGAGCCATCGGGCAATGGTTCAAATGCTCCAAAACCATTTTCTGCCACCTCATAGTTAAACAATGAAATACCGGCAATTCTGCTCCCGTTTTTGTCTTGTGAATAAAAACTTAATGCCTGACAGGTGTAACTATAAAAATGTGGTGATACATACAAATCATCTTCCAGAATTATTACAGTGCCATAAGTTGCAGTAAGATCACCGCAATAAAGTATATGCTCTCTTAAACCAAGATGTGCATCATGCTTAACAATATGCTTTACTCCAAACTTCCATTCAAAACTTTCAGCTATCTGTACCACATTATCTGTTTCACTTTTATCAATACTGATAACGAGTGGAATATCCTTGTACAGATATTCTGCCTGTGCTAACGAACTCAACAGCCGCTGCAAACTGTGAGGGCGGTTAAATGCTGAAATTACAATGGCTGGCTGATGCATACATTAGGATGAACAAGGGCAAGTTATACATTTACGTTTCTGGTGTAAAAAAATTTGCTTTGAATGAAAAAAGTAGCTGTAGTGCTGCCGGTGTTAAATGAGGTAGAAAACATAACCACACTATTGCAGCGATTGCATCAAGCGTTGATCCACTACGATACGCGTATTTTTATTATAGATGACGGCAGCACCGATGGCACCCTTGAAAAGATACAGATTGCTCAACAACATAACCCTCAAATTGCATTGTTTAACCGAAAGAAAACCATACCGGGTTGCCGAAGAGGCGAAGCGCTGGTTTTTGGAGTAGGTGAGGTTGTAAAGTTTGGCGCGGTGGACTTTATTGTAGAGTTAGATGGTGATCTTTCACACAGCCCCGAAGAAATAGAACAGGGCATTTTGCTGATTCAAAACGGTGCAGATGTAGCTTTAGGATCTAAATACTTGCTTTCTAGTAAAATTATTGGGAGAAGCATGGTTCGCAACTTCATCAGTCGAGCTAATTCAATGTTGTTTCGTGTACTTCTGGGTTTTTCTATTTCCGACTATAGCAATGGATTTAGAATATATAATATGAGAGCAGCTGAAATTCTTTTGAAGGCAACCATAAAGTATGGCAGTCCTATCTATTTAGCCGAAGCCATTACTAACTGGAAACTTCAGAAATTGCATTTTGCTGAATTCGCCATAACATACAACGGCAGAGAAAAAGGAAAGTCGAAAGTGATAGTAAGTGATGTAGTGATGGGATTAATAGGAGCAATACATGTTTCGTTCTGTTATTGGCTAAAGAGAGCAACTCGATCATAAGCCAATTGTCATAGAATTGTAATTTTTTGAGAGTTGTGTGATTTATTACAATTCCATGACACTTAAGAGTGGGAAAACACTTATTGTTGTTTTGTTTTCAGTTAAACATCAACCGGCTTTGAACCTATCTATGTAAACGCTGGTGAGCCCACGAACAAAAATTCGTGGGCTTTTTTTGAAGCAAATCTTTTTACCAATCTTTCTCAATTTTAACTGCAGCTGCCTTCACCTGTTTCTGTTGCATTTTTTGATTAGTCTTTTGTTCTTCATTTTGTAATGCTTGTAGCATCTTTTCGGCTTCTTCTTTCGAAAGCTTAGGTTGCTGACCTTGCTGCTTATCTTGTTCGCTCTTTTGCTTTTGGTTGTCGGCTTGTTGTTGGTCTTTTTTATCCTTATCTCCCTCTTTCTTATCCTGGTTCTGTTGTTGATCTTTTTTGTCTTCTTTCTTTTCTTTGTTGTTTTTGTTGTCTTGACCACCCCCACTTTGTTGTTGCTCTTTCAACTTTGCGTTTGCGTATGCCAAGTTATACTTGGTATCCTTATCGTTTGGATTTTGTTTTAGCGCTTGTTTATAGGCCTTTACAGCATCTTCCCATTTTTGTTGCGAAAGGTGAGTATTGCCTAAATTGTGAAAAGCCTTTGCTTTCACTGTTCCATCGGTGTTAGTTTGTGCCGAAAGCTGAAATTGTTTCGCTGCTTCTTCATATCGTTTTTGTTGATACACTGCATCGCCCAGGTTAAATGTGGCTTCAGGCATATTGTTTTTTTTGTCAAGTGCTTTTTTGTAGCTAACCTCTGCATCGGCATAGTCACCCTTGTTGAATTGTTTGTTACCGGTCCTGGTTTCGGCTTTTTCAGGTGTGCGGTTAAAAACACTTTGACCAAAACATGTGGTAGTTGTAAAAACAATAACGAAAGAAAGCGCTATGGTTTTCCTTAATCGAAGATGTCTTTCCATTTGTCAGAGTTTAAAAGAAAATTTTCTTTCTGAAATAAACCATTCCGCTATCAGTAACAGTGCAGCTATTAAGAGGCAAACTTGAAACTGGTCATCAAAATCGGTAAAAGTTAACTCTTCAAAATCCTTAGTATTCATACGTCCCAACTCTTTAAAAATTGCTCCTATCTCATCTTTGCCGCTACCTAACTGAAAATATTTTCCGTTACCCTTAGCGGCTAAATCGCGCAACATGACGGGGTTCATTTTCGACAATACAATATTGCCGCTTTCATCACGCTTAAAATCGCTACCAACAGGTATAGGTCCACCGTTATCGGTACCTACACCCACGGTAAATACCTTAACCCCTTCTTTTACCGCCTCTGCAATGGCTTCATCTACCCCTCCCTCATTGTCTTCGCCATCGGTTATTACTATAAGCGCTTTCGATTTATTTTCTCCTTTTACAAAATTTTCACGTGCCAAGTTCACGGCTTCTGCTACGTTGGTTCCCTGTGTAGGCACAAGTGACGTGTTTATTGTTTTAAGATACATACGCCCTGCGCTATAATCAACTGTTAAAGGCATTTGCATATACGCCTTACCGGCAAATACTATTATGCCAAGGCGGTCGTTTCGTAACTCATCAATAAAATTGCTAACAAAATTTTTTGCGCGCATTAACCTGTTAGGTTTCACGTCTTCGCTTAGCATAGAATTTGACACATCTAATGCCATAAATACATCAATACCATTTCTTTTTACTTTTTCCTGTTTGGTACCCACCTGAGGGTTAGCAAAACCAATAACTATAAACTCAAATGCCAGGGTGAGCAGAATAAATTTCAGCAGATGTTTATTGAAAGAAACATCGGGTGCTAGTTGCTCTAGTAATGCAGAATTGGCGAAGCGTTTCAAATTGCTGTTACGCCAGTTCTGAAACAAAAAAAACAATGCTAGCATTGGAACTACGGCTACAAGCCCCCACAAGTATACCTTGTGCTCAAAACGAAACGCTTCATCGTTTATCAAAATAACAACAACTGCTACTGGCACCAATAGTATCAAGAACCAAAAATATTTCAGAGCACTGCTTTTCATGCGTGGCGAATATAACCACCTGCCATACCTCTGAAAGTGAACTGTGCCAGGCTTAAATTTTTTTAGGAAATAGCCGCGGATAACTCTGCTTTCTAAACTACACTTACGTTATGGTTAAAGCCAACTCTTTCTGATCAACTAGAAAGGGTATTCTGTTCAAAAAATCATCTTCTCCACCGCTGGTTACTTATAACTGAACATTACTCTCTCGATTATTGGTATTTCTTTGTTGCCATGTCACCTGTTGTAATTCTATTATTTGTATTGGCTTACTTTGCTGTGCTTCTCGGCATTGCTTTCTACACCTCTCGTGGCGCTACTGATGAAACCTTCTATATTGGACAAAAGAAGAGTAACTGGTTATTGGTGGCATATGGCATGATAGGTACCTCGCTGAGCGGTGTTACTTTTATGAGCGTGCCCGGTGAAGTAAACACAAAAGGTTTTGCATACATGCAAGTAGTTGTCGGTTACTTCCTAGGTTATTTAGTGGTGGCTTTTGTGTTGCTGCCGCTCTATTACAAGTTGAATCTCACTTCTATATACAGTTACCTGAAAAGTCGTTTGGGCAACACATCTTACAAAACGGGGGCTGCATTCTTTCTTTTATCAAGAACATTAGGAGCTAGCATACGCATTTACTTAGTGCTGATAGTGCTACAACACTTTCTGCTGGATGGATTACAAATACCGTTTGCAGTTTCGGTGTTGGTCATATTACTCATGATTTTGCTTTACACCTTTAACGGGGGGGTAAAAACCATTGTATGGACTGATACACTTCAAACCACCGGCATGATACTGGCATTGATAATTACCATTTACTTAATTAGTTCAGAGTTAAATTTTTCATTCGGCAACTTAATCGCTAACATTAATGTTAAGAGTTACACAAAAGTTTTTCAAACAGAAGATTGGCTTGCGGGTAATTTCTTTTTAAAGCAAATTTTAGGTGGTGCTTTTGTAACTATAACCATGACGGGGCTTGACCAGGAAATGATGCAGAAAAATATTTCAGTGAAAACGCTGGGTGAAAGTCAAAAGAATATGCTGTTGTTCTCTGTAATTCTTGTAGCTGTAAATATGCTTTTCCTGGTTTTGGGTGGCGCGCTCTACATATTTATGGAAGCAAAAGGAATATCGTTTCCTGCAAAAAGTGATGAAACATTTGCGGTAGTGGCGCTGCAACATCTTCCGCCTATAGCCGGGTTAATTTTTATTGTGGGCTTAGTCAGTGCGCTTTTCCCGAGCGCAGATGGCGCACTTACTGCTCTTACTTCTTCGTTTTGTATAGATATACTCGGACTGCGAGAGCGTGCTGATTTAAACGAAACACAAAAAAGTAAAACCCGCAAAACTGTTCACATCAGCATTACCATATTATTTGTGGTGCTCATCTTGCTTTACCAACAAGTAATTAAAGCCAGTGTAATATCAACCATATTAAAAGTAGCCGGGTACACCTACGGTCCGTTGTTAGGTTTGTTCGCATTCGGAATACTAACCAAAAGAAAAACCAATGAAACTCTAGTGCCTGTTATCTGTTTGCTTTCTCCGGCATTGTGTTTTCTTCTTTCCGAAAACTCAAAAGCATGGTTTGGCGGTTACTCTTTTGGTTTCGAACTATTAATGGTAAACGGACTTATTACGTTTATTGGCCTCCTTATTTTTTCAAAACAACAGAACACCTAATATTTGTTGTCTGAATATTGACTACTTAATACTATTTATATGAAAAAGAAAAACTGGAGTGAGCTAAAAGCAGATTCAAGCTGGCGAATGTTTAAAATTATGAGCGAGTTTGTAGATGGCTTTGAGAAGATGGAAAAATTTGGCCCTTGTATTTCTATCTTTGGAAGCGCACGCACCAAGCCAGACAATAAATACTACACACTCGCAGAAAAAACAGCTGAACTCTTGGCTCGTGAAGGCTACGGAATTATCACAGGGGGCGGCCCCGGAATAATGGAAGCCGGGAACAAAGGAGCTAAACTTGCTAAAGGAAGTTCTGTTGGCCTACACATTGAACTAGATTTTGAACAGGACTGGAACGAGTACATTGACGCAGAAAAACTACTCATATTCAAATACTTTTTTGCACGCAAAGTAATGTTCATACGCTATGCGCAGGCATTTGTATTTATGCCTGGCGGCTTTGGCACTATGGATGAAGTGTTTGAAACGCTCACCCTTATTCAAACAAAAAAAATAGACAAAGTGCCACTCATCTTTATGGGAAAAAACTATTGGGGCGGTTTACTTGACTGGATAAAAAATTCTATGCTTAACAATGAGCACAACATCAACAAAGAAGATTTACATCTGTTCCAGATTACTGATGATCCTAAGCAAGTTGTAAAAATTATTAACGCTTTCTACAAAAAGAAAGAACTAAAACCGAACTATCGTTTGTAATACAAATACATGGCAGCCGGATGACAGCAATGACTACAACCAACACGGGAACGCGATTTCGAAGAGTGTTCGCCTTATTTCTTTTGCCGTTATTTGTTTTGCTGAATACGTCATTTAATCATCCGCCAATACAAAGTGGTTCACTGATTAATTCGAAATCAGAATTCCGAGTTCCGAAATTACTACCCGATAGCACATTACACACCGATTCGCTACCCCGCAACTACTTCATATCTCCGCTTGATGTTCCTCTAACTATTGTGGGCAATTTTGGGGAGCCTCGCAGATTACATTTTCACACCGGTATGGATTTTCGAACTAATCAAGAAGAAGGTCATGCTGTGTTTGCTGCCGCTGAAGGATATGTTTCGCGCATCAATGTATCGGGTGCTGGCTACGGTAACGCACTCTATATTACACATCCAAACGGATATGTAACTGTATATGGGCATCTTCAACGGTTTAACTCAAAAATCACAGAGCGTCTTCGCAAGGAGCAATACAGCAAAGAAAATTTTGCGGTGGACTTTAATCTCTTACCTACTGAACTAACCGTAAAGCAAGGAGACACTATTGCGCTCAGTGGTAACACCGGAGGAAGTGGTGGACCTCATCTGCATTTCGAAATACGTGACTCGATGGAGCGCGTTTATAACCCCATGTTGTTTGACTATAAACTAAAAGACAACATTAAACCTGTACTAAGCTTCCTGAAATTTTACCCGCACGACAGCTTAAAATACAAATGCGATGGTTATAGAACACGCCTCATAGGCAAGCAGGGTATTTATGAAACAACTACCGGAATTGTAAAGTTAAACTCGCCACAGGTTAGCATATCTGTAAACACGCATGACGCTATCAACCTCAGTGATGCACACATTGGCATATACAACATCACTGCTTTCGATGGTAATAAAATGTTTTTTGAAAGTCAGTTTGACAGAATTTCGTTTAGCGATAAGCGAAGTGTTCTAAGCCACATAGACTATCCCATTTTTATGAACGAAGGCAGAAAAAGCTTTCATAAAACTTTCATAGAACCGGGTAATCACTGCCCCATTTACTCGAATGTAAATAATGCCGGAGTGTTAGACATCAGCGATGGAAAACCTCATGATATACATATTGAGGTAAGCGACTTTAATGGAAATGTTTCATTGGTAAAATTCAAGCTACAATACGACAAAACAGCTACTTTGTTTAAGTCGAAAGAACTAAAGTACGTAACCCGTTTTGATTTTGATCATGCCAATGAATTCGCCACTACAGACTTCAAAATACAGTTGCCTGAAGGCTCTTTATTTGAAAATATTTTTCTTCAATACACATCTGCCTTATCTACCGAGCCGGGTGTTTTTTCAAAAATACATCAGGTGGGAAACAGTTCTATACAAATTGCCGATTGGTTTACTGTTTCTGTAAAGGCTGAAAATTTAAACGCTGCTCTAGCCAGCAAAGCTGTGGTGGTTTACAAAGATGGAAATGGATCGGCTGTGTCACGGGCGGGAAGTTTTGAAAGTGGTTTTGTTGTAGCCAAAGCCCGTGAAATGGGAACTTATTATATACGTGTAGATACTACTGCTCCACAAATTCGTGCGTTGAATGTAGTTGCGGGTAGAAATATGCGTACCTATAAAAAACTTCTCTTTAAAATAACAGATAACCTATCAGGCATAGCCGACTTTGATACCTACCTTGACAATAAATGGGTGGTAACCGAATACGATGCCAAGAGTGCCACACTTACCCACTGGCTAGACACTACACTTGTTACAGGTGAGCATACATTTAAAGTGGTGGTAACTGACGAACGGAAAAACCAAAGTGAATTTTCTGTCAAATTTTTATTGTAGTAGCTGCTTATAAAATTCAATATCTGTTGCACAACATTTTTTATCATCGCCACATGAACGTGCAACTCCGGCATTTGTGTTTTGCATTACTTATTTGCTTTAGTCAATTCGCATTTGGCCAGTTAATGAGCGAAGACACTTCCCAAAACCAGGCTTTTTTTAGCACAAAAAAGTTTGACAGTAAATGTAATGTGGGTATAGAAATGACAGCTTCGCAAATTTTAAAAAAACAGGCAGCAATGAAATTGGGTTTGAATTTAAACTGGGTAATAAACCACAAGTATGTAGTAAGTGCCAGATACCATGTGCTAACCTCGCCTGTAAATGTACAGCGGTACGTTCGCCCTGGTTTTACTGACGAAACATACAACATTGTTCATCATTTTGCAGGTCTTGGCTTCAGCTACATATTGTTTCATAACAAAAAGTTTTCGTTTCAACCCGAACTAACTGCCGGCTGGGGGGTAGTAAAGTACGAATACCTTACAACAAAACCGCGTACCGACTTTGCGGTTATTATGCCCGCTGTTTATGGGGTATGGAATGCTCACAGGTACTTTAGAATGGGGGTGGGCGTAAACTACATGGCTACAGCAGGTGCTAACCTCAACGGCCTAAAAAATGCTGATTTCAGTGGTGTAGGCGGGGTTATCTTCTTCAGGGTGGGCACATTCTAAGAATTGTTTCGGCCTTGTTTGGAGCAGTTTATTGCAATAATTCTTTCTTAAGGGTGAAACTTGTCTATTGGGTTTGCGTATAAGAACATAACTCTCAACCCACATGAAAAAGATACTTGTACTGTTTAATGTTTTGTGCCTAATTACTTTGACTTTTGCAGCCGGAAGCTCTGCAGACACAGAAAACAGCTTTAGTTCAACTGATGAAGAAGTAGCCTTGAGTGTACTGCGAGTAAATGGTGAAGTAAAGTTGAACATACAATTAAAAGACATAACACAGTTTGACCACATTTTGGTTGAACGTAGCGCTGAAACACCTAACTATTTTGGCAAATGCAAATACATTTCTTGTGCCGATGAAAAAAGTGACAACAGTCGTATCTGCGAAAAAGACCGTTACCCGTTTTCAGCAGCTAAAGATGTTTACTATCGAATAAAAACCGTTACGAAAGACGGTGTAGAAAGAGCTTATCCCTCTGTACTGTTGGCAGCAACAGTTCAGTAGGTATAAAAGGATTTCCGAATCACTAAAAAGGGCTGCGCTTAGCGGCCCTTTTCATTTATACTTATTAAACGCAGCAAACTATTTTTCTAAAAACAAAAAGCCCCACCAATTGGAGGGGCTTTGTTATGAAGTGGTTTGACCGCTTACTTGATTATTTCAGTAACCTGACCGGCACCTACTGTTCTTCCACCTTCACGGATAGCGAAGCGAAGACCTTTCTCCATCGCGATTGGGTAGATAAGTTTCACAGAAAGTGTAACGTTATCGCCAGGCATTACCATTTCTACTCCTGCAGGCAGGGTAATTTCACCGGTTACGTCAGTTGTACGGAAATAGAACTGAGGGCGGTATTGGTTGAAGAATGGAGTGTGACGTCCACCTTCTTCTTTGCTAAGTACGTAAACCTCACACTTAAATTCTGTGTGCGGAGTAACAGAACCCGGCTTAACTACTACCATACCACGCTTAATCTGTTCTTTTTCGATACCGCGTAACAACAAACCTACGTTGTCACCTGCCTCACCTCTGTCAAGAATTTTGCGGAACATTTCAACACCGGTTACTGTTGAAGTCAACGGCTTTTCACCTTCTTTCTGAAGGCCAATCAATTCTACAGGGTCGTTTGAGTTAATAACACCTCTTTCAATACGGCCTGTTGCTACAGTTCCACGTCCAGTGATAGAGAACACGTCTTCAACCGGCATAAGGAAAGGAAGGTCAGTAGCACGTGGAGGAACCGGAATCCAGCTATCTACAGCCGCCATCAACTCATCAATTTTTTCTACCCATTTTGGGTCGCCATTTAAGCCCCCTAGAGCTGAACCCTTGATAATTGGAATATTAGCGCCATCGAATTTATAGAAAGTCAACAAGTCACGGATTTCCATTTCTCCTAATTCAAGAAATTCAGGGTCATCCACTAAGTCAACTTTATTCATAAACACCACAATTTGAGGTACACCTACCTGACGAGCCAAAAGAATGTGCTCACGAGTTTGAGGCATTGGACCATCGGTAGCGGCCACAACAAGGATAGCACCGTCCATTTGGGCAGCACCTGTAACCATGTTCTTGATATAATCCGCGTGACCCGGGCAATCAACGTGCGCATAGTGGCGGTTGGTTGTTTGGTACTCTACGTGCGCAGTATTAATGGTAATACCTCTTTCTTTTTCTTCAGGAGCGTTGTCAATTGAAGAATAGTCGCGCACTTCAGCAAGACCTTTCTTAGAAAGCACTGTAGTGATAGCGGCAGTTAAGGTAGTTTTACCGTGGTCAACGTGACCAATGGTGCCGATGTTTACATGCGGTTTGTCTTTAACGAATTTTTCTTTAGCCATTGTTATTGTTTTTAATTGTTGTGTTTAAATATTTATATAAAAAGTTTTGTTGTCAAAAATAAGAGCCGTTGATGAGAATCGAACTCGCGACCTCTTCCTTACCAAGGAAGTGCTCT
>CAZTNA010000017.1:0-64471 GCA_964615305.1 uncultured Chitinophaga sp. | reverse complement strand
AAATAACAATGGTGAGTTAACTACACGTAAGTTGTTTGTAACTTCAACAAAGTAGGTAGTTCACTTTTTCAATAAAGAAAGGTTGCTTAATAGGCAGCCTTTTTTTTTGCTGGTTGACGTAATCCTCACATTTTTAATTGAGTTGCCTCAAGAATTCACCTTCAACAAGCAAAATGATAAACATCAAAATATTATTGTTGTTACCAAAAATATTCACTGCTACTACACGTCATTTCTTTCATTACTTTACAAATAATGTAGTTCATTAAAACAACTGCCCCACATGAAGAAATTACTCCTCTCATCAATTTTCGCCATCGCTTCTCTCCTGCTGTTTTCGCAATACAAATCTGGTTACAACGTAGAAATTGTGCGCGATAGCTTCGGTGTACCTCATATATTTGGCAAAACCGATGCTGACTGTGCTTACGGGCTTGTGTGGGCTGAATGTGAAGACGATTTTCAAACTACTCAATGGCTGCTATTGGCTTCAAAGGCTATGATAGGCCGGCACTTGGGGATAGACGGAGCAAAAATAGATTATGCAGTTCAATTGATGCGCGTACCACAAATTGTAAAAGAGCGATATGAAAAAGATGTTTCTCCTGAGTTTAAAAAAGTATTGGAAGCTGGCGCTGCTGCCGGTAACCGGTATGCTGAACTGCATCCGGACAAGGTGTTGGTAAAAAAAGCATTTCCTATAAAGCCTGAAGATTTCATTTGTGGCTATATGCTAGGAATGGCATTAATGACCGGTGTGGATGGAGCATTGAATGCGGCAGTAAATGGCACAGCACAACAAGTTCCTTTCGAAGAAACCGGACGTGGCTCTAACGCAATGGCCATGAATTCGAGAAAAACTACTGATGGAGATGTGTACCTCGACATAAATTCACACCAACCGCTTGAAGGCCCTCTAAGCTGGTACGAAGCGCACTTGCACAGTGAAGAAGGATGGAATATCCATGGGTCAACATTTCATGGTGGAGTAAGTATATTTCATGGCGTAAACGAATACTTAGGATGGGCTCATACCACAAATAGCTTTGATGCTATTGACATTTTCCAACTAGAACCTGACCCTAAAAACAAAAACCATTACTTATTCGATGGTCAATCGTTACCTCTCGAAATTGGCAGAGCAAAACTTACTGTAAACCTGGCGAAGCAACCTCAGAAACGCAAGTTTATGCTTTCGATTGGTAAAAAAATTTGGTGGAGCAAGTACGGAGCCACGGTGGTTAATAAGAAAGGGATGTTTGCTATTCGTTTAGCTTCTAACATGACTATTAAAGCCGCTGAACAATGGTACCGGATGAACAAAGCCCGCAACTATACTGAGTTTAGAAATGTACTAAACATGCAAGGCATTGTAAACCAGAATATAACTTATGCAGACAGATACGATACAATTTTCTATATCAGTAACGGAGCTTTTCCGAAACGAAATGAAAACTATGACTGGTCAACCACAGTACCCGGCAACACATCTAAAACTTTATGGACCGAGTTCTTTTCTGAAGATGACATTCCACAGGTATTAAATCCGAAATGCGGTTATGTATTTAATGCAAACAACAGCTGCTTTAGATGCACTGCTCCTGATGAAAACCCGATATGCACAAAAAAAATAGCCACCATGTGTCATGACACAGCTATGACAAACCGAGGGTTGCGTTTTGAAGAAAATATTAAAGACTATGAAAAAGTATCGTGGGGCGATTTTCTAAAAATTAAATACGACAGTAAGTATCCCCAAAAATTAGTGTTTATGCGCAAATGGGACATCTACGATTTGTACGAGTTGAACGAAAAAGATCACCCCGAAATAGCAAATGGCATTCAGATTATTAAGCAGTGGAATAAAACAGGCGCACTAGCCGATACTAATGCAGCATTTGTGTACAAGGTAATGTATGATTTATACAATCGTACAGGTGGCGAAGTTGAAAAGCAACTTATCACTGACAAAAAGGCAAAATTTGAATACTTCGTATCATCAATAAAAAATATGCAGGATGACATGATGAAAAACTTTGGAAAACTAAACATCCCTCTAGGCGAATACCAGCGTCACCTACGCGATACCGTTGACTTGCCCACGGATGGAGGGCCGGATATGTGGAATGCAAAATACGGCACCCCATACGGCAATGGTAAAATACGGGTGTTTGTGGGTGAGACATTTATTATGCTTACGCGGTTTACGAAAGATGGTCCTCAGTTTCGCACTGTATCGCCTTACGGCAGCAGCAACACACCTGGCAGCAAACATTATACTGACCAAATGCAGATGTATGTAAACCATCAAACCAAGGAAGAAAGTTTAAAGAAAGAATGGGCTTACCAACATGCTGAACGTATATACCGCCCCGGAGAGTAGAAGTTAAACGTAATGCAGGCCTATATCAAACTTGGTGTTTAATATGTCAACCACAAGTTCATAATCTTTTTTTAAATCAACGTAATTAAGGTGTGTAGTATTAACAATAACAATACGTTGTTGAGTTTGCAGTTTAAAATACTCGAGGTACGAGTTTTGAATTTTCTCTAGATACTCAGCTGAAATACTTTGCTCATACTCTCTACCTCGCTGCTTAATGTTATGTAATAGTTTCTCAACAGATGCGTACAGGTAAAGAGTAATGTCAGGTTTGGGCAAAGAAGGGTTAATAATGTCAAACAGAGTGCGGTAGAGTTTTTGCTCATCGTCACTTAAGTTGTTGTTGGCAAAAATCAAACTCTTTTGAAAAATAAAATCACTGACAGTAAATGAAGTAAACATGTCGGCTTCGCTGAGCAGTTTCTTTAAATGCTGAAATCGCTCAGCCATAAAAAACAACTCCACTGAAAAAGCATGGCGTTGCGGATCTTCATAAAACTTTGGCAGAAACGGATTGTTTTCAAATGCTTCTAATATCAGTTTGCCGTTATGGTCAGCAGCAATTTTTTTGCTCAGCGTTGTTTTACCTGCACCAATACACCCTTCAATGGTAATAAAATTGTAAAGCACCCTGCGAGATTAAAATTTTGCAGGTAAAACTATATATCCTATAGAACGCTATGGCACAATAAACTGTGTGTGTATTCTGGCGGAACGTGATATACCCACCTTGTTAAAAGTAAGTGATGGAATTGAAGAACCACCAAGGTAAACATTAAACGTATTGGCAGTAGCCTCAAGAAACCTAAATTGCTTCTCTCCTGTGCTTGATGTGAATTCGGTAGCCCTATCACCGTAAATATCGGTTTGATACCCCACCTTATAACTACTTATAGCTGTTCCTAAACTGTTTGCCACCTTAACTTTTAAGTAATGTTTAGTTGACGATGGCGCACTCGAAGCTCCTGTTGTTACAAGGTTAAAATCGGGCCCTTGAGCTCCAGCACCGGGTGCTTTATCAAGCACTGCAACTTCAAGTACTTTACCTGGTTTGTCAACAACTACTTTAATAGGATACAAGAAATTTGAAGTAGCCTTAAAAGCGTATTTCCCTAAATCTGCCGTAATAGTTGCTGTAACAGAATCATTCCTACTATCATAGGCTTTAACTGTATATGGCAGAGCTGGCGGTTTGGAGTCCTCGACTACAAACCCATTGAAAACAATGGCTTCTTTAATTTCTGGCAGCGGCAGGCGAATTGTATCTCGATTAGTGAAGAATTCCTCTTCAATTTGCTCGTCATTTTTTAATACATCTACGCTCAAAGCAGTAGTGTCAGAATTATTAGTTTTGTTTTTTTCGCAAGAAACAAAAGCTACTGAAGTAAAGATTGCCAGCATGTAAAAAGCTACGCGGTGTTGTAAGTTTTGGGAATGTTTTTTCATATCAATTGTTTTGTTACAATGTAGGTATAAAATTCTAATTACGAAATAATTTATGGAAAATTTTGTGCCCATGTCTATACCAGAAAGACTATCAGCTATAAAAAAACTGGCTGTTTCCGACAAAAAAAGCGCCTGTTTGTTGGCAATAGAGACTTGCAAGACGGCTACTTCTATAGCCACTTCAGCCGAACAAAGTGACATGTACCATTTAACAGCAGGTTTATTGTATGAGTCGGAAAATTTTACCGATGCTCTGCAGTGGTATTCTATGTCGCTAGCGGCAAAAAGATTACTGCCAGATAAAAAAGGAGAGTCTGTAGAGTTAAACAATATTGGAATAATTTATGTTGAACTTTCGCAATACGCAGAAGCACTGAAACACTTTGAAGCGGCAGCAGAAATCAAAAAGGAGCTGAATGATGAACGAAGTTTATCAGCAACTTTCGAAAACATGGGAATAGTGTATCAACGTCAGCTTAATTATTCAAAGGCCATTGAGTCGTACTATCGGTCCCTAGAATTATCAGAAAAGTTGAATGACAAAAATAGAATGTCTCTAACGCATCAAAACATTGGAAGTTTACATTATGCTCAAGGGGAATACCAAACAGCCCTAAAAAGTTTCGAAATTGCATTAATGCTGTTAGATAACACTTGTAACTACCAGCAAAGAATACAATCGCTCAACAATATTGCTACTGCTTTACTCAAAATAGAAAATTTCAATAAAGCAATATCCTACTTTGAAGAGTGTTTACAGCTTAGCGAAGAGCATAGTTACATAGCCGGAAAAAGGGTAGCAAGAAATAATTTGGGCGAAGCCTATCTAGAATTGCACGACTATGAAAAGGCAAGAGATAACTTTACTGAATGCCTTCGCCTTTCTATTGAATCGAATCATCAAGTAGATTTACAAACAATAAGAATGAATTTAGGCAGAACCGAACTACTGTTAGGAAACCTTTCTCTTGCAGAAGAGCATTTATTAGCTTCATTACAAGGTTTTGAAGCAACCGATCATAAGCAGGGTGTTTACAAACTTTACCTCTACTTATCTGAGTTATACGAAAAGAAGAACTGTATAGGTGCAGCTTTCAACTACTTTAAACAATATGAAAAACTAAAAACCCAACAACGCAACACAGAAAATACAGTTATTATCAACAAATTAAAAACCAAGTACGAAGTTGAGAAGAAAGAAAAAGAGGCAGAAATTCACAAACTGAAGAATATTGAACTTAAAGATGTGCTGGAAGATTTAACTATAGAAAAACGAAAATCCGAAAAACTTCTTTTAAACATCTTACCCGAGGAAATAGCCTTTGAATTGAAACATAACGGCAAGGTTAAAGCACAGCACTTTAGTTCTGTATCGGTTATGTTTGCCGACATTAAAAGTTTTACAAAACACAGCGAACGTCTATCTCCGGATGAAGTTGTTGAACTGCTTGACACTTATTTTGTAATTTTTGATGACATTGCCCAACGACACAACATTGAGAAAATAAAAACTATAGGAGATGCTTACTTATGCGTAAGCGGATTGCCCAATACTATCGCGCAACATGCTACACTGATGGTTGAAGCTGCCATAGAAATGCGTAACACAGTTCAAGTTGAAAATACAAAACGAACAAACGCAGGTTTACCATTTTTTGAATTTAGATGGGGCATACATTCAGGGCCTGTTATTGCGGGCATTGTTGGCAAAACAAAATTTGAATACGATATATGGGGTGATGCGGTAAATACTGCCGCGCGAATGGAACAAAATGGCGAGCCGGGAAAGATAAATGTGTCCGGAGATACATTTGATTTGATAAAGCAAAACTTTACTTGTAGTTACAGGGGAAAACTCGCTGCAAAAAATAAAGGCGATATGGATATGTATTTTGTGGGTTGATCACGGTTCAGGCTTAGCAACCTTTTTCTTCACAAAACCGGCTGTGTAAACAGTAAAGGTAAAGTGGTTCATTACCTGACCTTGTGCCAAAGGTTGAAATCCATAACTAAAATCGAACTGACGGATGCGAACCCCTATACCGAATGATAGACCGGGAACTCCTCGTTTTGTAGCCAGCTTTAACTCTTGCTGACGCAAATGGTTATAAGCAACATCTAGCCGCACAATCTTTTTAATGTTGAACTCTACTCCAATTATCACATGCCTGAAAAGTTTATCGGCTATATATTTCTTGGGTTTAGCATCACTACTATCCGAAAATAACTCATCATTTACCGCATCTGCCGGGTTGTCGTAGCGAATGTCCCATTGAGTTAAGTGATGAAAAGTAGCATGTATCCGAAACGGAACACCTTTAAAGCCAAATGACAGGCCTGCTTGTAAATCAAACGGAGCATTTTCGCGAACACCTTTATTATATGTTTTTAATTGCCCACCTAAGTTTTTTGCTACTATACTTGCCGTAACATTATGTGCAGTATCATTGATCATCACAGCCAAATCTGTTGCTAAACCAACAGAACTGTATGCCCCCAGTTGCGAGTAAACAAACTTTGCATTTGCCCCTACTGAAAACAATTTTCCAAACTGATAACCATAACCGGCATATAAGCACATTTCGCCAGCACTAAAATTCCCAATTATATTAGCCGCTTCATCAGTTTCTTTAAACTTACCGTAAGCTATATACTGAAGACCAAAACCAAAACTACCCGGCACTTTATCGAAACGTCTGCCATACGCTACGTTCCCGAAATTAACCCCTCCGGGGTAAACTACAGTTCCAAATGATGCCTGTGTATTCGCCCTTCGGTTTAGCGAAGCAGGATTTACAAAAAATGTGTTTACATCATGGTCAAGTATAGAAATGTTAGTACCGCCCAATGATGTTACACGTGCATCAGGAGACAATGACAAAAACTTATAAGTAGAGTTACCACCTATTTGTGCCCGGCAAAAAATCGAACTACAAAGTACACTTAAAAGTAAAACAGCACGAATCAAAGGACTTAATTTTAGATGCTAATAAACGCAAAGCACATGAATTTATTATACAAGTTGATATTCTTGGATATTTAGTTGATGTTCTGCACAACTAAATATGCTTTTTGATAAGTTTGTTTGCTTTATGCATATATTTTGCACCTATTAATTTATGAAACCTTGCCTCCGTTTTTGTTTTTTCATCCTCTATGTATGCGCGGCCACATTTACATATGCACAAACAAGCCACATTGGTGGCATTATTAATTCTTATGGATCGGTTTCCAATATTAATTTTTGTACTAACGTAGTTACTGTAGATAACGTAAGTGGATTTGCTGTTGGGGAACAAGTGTTAATGATACAAATGAGAGGTGCAGAAATTAGCACCGCCAACGACCCGTCTTATGGCGACATTACTAACTACCGCGGATGTGGTAATTATGAGTTCAATACAATAGCTTCAATAAACGGAAACGATATAGAATTTACTTATGCTATTAAGCGTAGTTATGAAGTTACCGGGCAAGTGCAGATAGTTTCTCTTCCACGTTATCAAACGGCTTATGTTGATTCAGCCTTAAAACCGAAAGTATGGGATGGCTATAGTGGTGGAATAGTGCTTCTGCAAGCTGATTCGCTCATTCTAAACGATTCTATAAGTGTAAAAGGTAAGGGGTTCAGAGGTGCACCTCTAACTAATGATGCAGTGTGTTTTAATAATGGTATTGGTGGGGCTACTGCATTTTCATGCCCTACATCCGATTGTGGTGCTTTAAAAGGGGAGGGAGTGGCTAACTCAGCTCAAGCTTTTGGCAGAGGGAAAAATGGCAGTGGTGGTGGTGGTGGAAACGATCATAACACAGGCGGTGGCGGTGGTAGCAACTATGGGGCTGGAGGTAAAGGAGGAACAAGAACAGGAGTTTCTAATTTTTCTTGCCCCGGTCCGGGAGCAGGTGAAGGTGGAACAGCGCTTTTGTACAACAATACCGAAAATAGAATTTTTATGGGTGGCGGAGGAGGTTCCGGTGATGAGAACAACACACAAGGATCACCCGGTGCTAATGGCGGTGGCTTAGTGATAATTTTAGCAGGAACTTTAGTTGGAAACGGCAAACAAATAAAAGCCGGTGGCGATTCAGTTTTTGTAAAGGCCAAAAGCGATGCTGCAGGTGGAGGCGGAGCAGCAGGTACTATACTTTTATCTGTAGATAATTTTGTAGGCTCGCTTATTATTGATTTAGTTGGAGGAAAAGGGGGAAATTTAAATAATGGGAATGATCCGGATTTTTGTTTTGGTCCGGGCGGTGGAGGTGCAGGTGGAGTATTATGGCTAAAGAGCACATCATTACCTGGAAGTATTAATCTAGTTGATACAGGTGGACTACCAGGACATCAAACCTATGCTCTTGCACCGGGCTTTTGCCCATTCGGAGCAACCAATGGCGCATTACGTGGAAACAACGGTGCAACCTTGTTTAACTTAGAAATCCCATTCGCGGACACGCCCTTTATCCAGCTAACGGCTGATGCTTGTTGTGATACTACTGTTTGCCCTAACGTTCCTGTAACACTTACAGCAAGTGGCACAGCTACGTTTCCTCCTACCTTCCTATGGAGTAATGGAAGTACAAATTCTAGTATTACAGAAACAACAAGTACGAGTACCGATTTTTTAATTGTTGTATCTGATCAACGAGGATGCACCTACAGCGAAACACTTCACGTAACGGTATTAAACGGTATTGATAGTGTTAGTGTTTGTTGCGACACTACACTTTGCGCGGGTGGTATAGTTAATTTCAGCACTGCAGTGCCCATAGGTAATTTCACATACTCGTGGAGTAGTGGACAAACCACTTCATCTATCTCTCAATCTGTTTCATCATCACAAACTTTTACGGTTACAATAACTAATGAAAATAATTGCTCAACATCTGAATCGGTATCGGCTACAATTAGCAATAACAATATACCTTTTACTGTATGTTGCGATACTACAGTATGTGCTGGAGCAACTGTTTCTTTATCTGCCATTTCAAATCAGAGTTTAAGTTATCAATGGAGCTCAGGAGAAACCAACGCAGTTGTTTCTCAACACATACTTTTTCCTCAACTTTTTTCGGTAACAGCCACTGACATAAATGGGTGCTCCGGGAGCTCAACTGTTTCTGTTAGCACTAATAATATAAATCCAACATTGATGGTTTGCTGCGATACTCTGGTTTGCTCGGGTAGCATAGTAGTGTTAAGTATCAACAGTACTAACGGAGCCAAATTCAACTGGAGTACCGGAGAAACTGTAAATTCTATTACGCCTTCTGTTTCGTCTGCGCAGACCTTTACTGTTACGGTTACTGATGTAAACTTTTGTACGGCAACTGCGTCAGTGCAGGTTGATGTCCCTTGGGTGCAAACTCAAATTACTGCTGTTCCTGATACTAGCATTCTGTTAGGGCAATCAGTACAATTAAGCGCTAGCGGCAGTTCATACTTTTACTCTTGGTCACCTGGAGATGGGTTAACTGCTACTAATATTAAAAACCCAATTGCCACACCGCAAGTTACCACTACGTATTGTGTAACAGCTACAGATCAAAATAGCTGTACGGCCTCCGCATGCTTCGAAATTGAGTTGCTCTTACCGGATGTAAAGATTCCGGATGGGTTTACTCCAAACAACGATGGCAACAACGATCTTTTTCAAATCTTCCCATTGAAGTTTGCAGAGGTAATAGAAATGCGTATTTATAACCGTTGGGGCGAAGTAGTTTATTATGCAAAAGGTAACAGTACTTGGGATGGAAATTACAAGGGTAACATACAACCTTCAGGAAGCTATGTTTGTACCGTAACCTTCAGCAGTAGCCTAACTCCTGGTAAAATCAATACTGTGTCAAAAGATATTGTACTTATCAGGTAACATCAAGTTCTACATCTTTTCCGGTACTTCAATTCCCAACAAATTCATTCCCATTTTAATTACCACCCCAGTTTGCTTTGAAAGTGCAATCCGGAATTCCTTCTCTGCTGCGGTCGAAGCTGTGAGTATTGGACACTCGTGATAAAAACGATTATACAATTTTGCTACGTTGTAAACATAATTTGCTAACTCACTAGGGTCATATTTGTCAGCCGCTGTTCGTAACACATTTTCATATTCACTCAACTGAATAGTCAACTCACGTTCACAACTTACTAAGTTTAATTTTTTATCTATTGATAGTATCGTGGCTTCAGCTTTTCTTGCTATCGCACAAATGCGTGCATATGTATATTGTATAAATGGTCCGGTGTGACCGTGAAAATCTATGCTCTCTTCCGGATTAAAAATTATTTTACGGAAAGGGTTAACACGTAACACAAAATACTTAAGCGCACCTAATCCAATGGTACGGTAAAGAGCTTTAGCTTCTTGATCCGTAAATCCTTCAATCTTGCCTAACTCTTTCGTTTTTACTTCTGCTATTCTCAATACTTCATTAATCAAATCATCTGCATCAGCAGTTTTTCCTTCGCGGCTTTTAAATCTGCCGGTTGGTGATTCCACCAAAGCATAACTTAGATGATAAATTCCATCGGCCCATTTTTTTCCGAGTTTCTGTAATGCTAATTTCAATACTTTGAAATGATAATCCTGTTCATTAGCTACAACATAAATCATCTTCTCCATACCAAATTCTTCGAATCGTAGTTGGGCTGTACCTAAGTCTTGTGTAATATATATTGCTGTTCCATCACCTCGCAACAAAACTTTTTCATCTAAACCATCTGGCGTTAAATCAACAGCCACAGCTCCATCAGTTCGTTTATAAAAAACACTTTTAGAAAGCCCTTCATCCACAATATCTTTACCAAGTTTGTAAGTTTCACTTTCATAGTAGTCTTTTTGAAAGTCAACACCAATGATCTGAAACGTTTGATTAAAACCTTTATACACCCAGCCATTCATGGTGTTCCAAAGGTCAATCGTGTTTTTATCGCCATTCTCCCACTTCAACAACATTTCTTGGGTTTCTTTAAAAATAGAAGTAAGCTTCTGATCCTGATCAAATTCACCTTTTAATCCGGAAATTCCTTCTAACTCCTTTTTGGCTTCTGTATTCCATCTTACGTACCAATCTCCCACAAAATGATCGCCTTTAACACCAGAGCTTTCAGGTGTAGAATCATTACCATAACGCAAATAGGCCACCATACTTTTACAAATAGCAATGCCTCTGTCGTTGTATATGTTTACTTTTGTTACACTATATCCTGCTGCTTTCAAAATTTCACTCATCGAAAAACCAAGAAGCATATTGCGTACGTGCCCAATGTGGAGTGGCTTGTTTGTGTTAGGTCCGCCATACTCAATCACCACTTTTTTGTTATTGGGAGGAAACTGACCGAAATGTGCATTTTCAGAAATTTCCTGCAACTTGGTTAACCAGTAAGTATCGGTAAGCTCGAGGTTTAAAAATCCTTTTATAACATTAAAGGAGGCCACAATACCGCTGCTTTGCTGAAGTCTGTTGCCTAATATGTTTGCTGTTTGCTCAGGTGTGTTTTTTGAAAATTTAATAAGCGGAAACACAACAATAGTAAAATCACCTTCGTGTTCTTTCTTGGTTATGTTTACCGTAACTGTTTCTTGGCCAATTTCTACATTGAAATCACTCTTAAAAATTTCGCAGGTTAACTGTTTTAGATGTTGCTCTATGCTCATGGGACAAAAATAACAGATTAGCAAAACCTCAGCCATAGTTCACACTAATATGCCGTTGTATATCTGACAACTTCTTACTTATTTACTTGAACAACAACTAAACTGACTTAGTTACTTATACTTATGCACGCTAAAATCAAAATATGAAGCAACTTGAACAGGCGGAAAACTTCATTGCAAAGAATCCATGGTTATGCTTCAATGTCATATTAGTGTTAGCTGCATCACTCCGTTTTCTGTATGCTTTTGAGCTGCCACTAATGGTAAGTGATGGTGATGCTATGAGCCGTTTAGAAATGGCTTGGGAATGGGCACAAGATCCATATTTACTTCCGGGCGGGTTAATATGGCTACCTTTTCATTTTGCCCTAATAGGTTTTCCTACTTACCTACTCAATGTATCAATTTGGCAAAGTTCCACGGCTGTAACTTTACTCTGTAGTTTACTGAGTTTTCCGTTACTGTTTTCCATATCTAAAAAAAGGTTTAACACCGCTGTGGCCTTACTTGCATGTCTTTTGCTGGCTGTAAATCCGTTTCATATTAAATACTCAGTTTTAAGTATGACTGAAGTGCCTTTTGTATTTTTTGCCCTTGCGGCAATATGGTGTTTCTATATGTTTATTGAAAAAGGGGTAATGAGTTACTTAGTTGCTTCTTCAATCTTTTTAAACTGCTGTAGTTTAATTCGTTTTGAAGGCTGGATAATTTCAGCACTGCTAACTTTCAACTTACTTTACTATGGCAAAGGCATTCGGCTTGTTGTTGTATATGGCTGCTTAAATGTGCTAAGTATTGCATTTTATATACTAATAAGTTATACTACTACAGGCAATCTGATTCACGGCTTAGTGATGAGCGACAAAGAAGTAAGATTTGCCTACGCTGCAATAAACGATAAATGGATGCACGTTATTAATGGGATGAAGTGGGAGCGAGTACTCCCGCTTTGGCTACTCCCCTTCCTGTTTTATGGAGTTTACATCGGAATCAAGAAAAAAATAGAGCTGCCTTATTTATTCACTGGTTTGTTTCTACTTTTCTTAATAACATGGAAAGTCCTTCGGTTTGAAACAGAGCCGGCATGGCGTTACTTCTCAGTATCATTAATAATTCTATTGCCGTATCTGTCATTGGCAATATTGAACATAAGTAACCAGATAGCATTGTTTCGCTTAAGTTTAATTGCCATAATTTCAATATTGCTTCTCAAGCAATCAGTTGTTCAATTCAACGATATATCTAAAAGTTTAGGTGATACAAATGGAACTGTTATAGCAGCAGAATGGTTGAGCCATCAACGAAAACCAAATCAAAAGGTGTTTTATCATTCTAACGATTTCAGTTTTTCCGGGTTTAGAATACTTTCAAACACACCTAAAACAGATTTGTATTATCCACATTATCCGGGAATGAAAAAATTCAGCAATTACGAAGAATTTACTCCGGTGGTACTAACTCGATTAGTAGTTGATTCTACTTTTTCCTATTTTGTTTACAGACAGAACACAACAACCGATTCTTTCTTTCAAATTAACTCAATCAAGCATTTAAAAGATTCTCTTCTAAAGAAAGGAAAGGACGCTAATGATTTCAGAGTCTTAATTAGAAGATGAGCATAAAAAAAATAGCCGCAACTTTTACGTTGCGGCTTGCATAAAATTGGATTATTCTTTACTTCTTTTTACTGTAAGTGAAACCTGGTCCTGTTTTCACCTCTTTAACTACCTCTCCATAGTTTTCAAACTCAGGTGCATCGTCCGGCTTATCAACTATCACTTTAAATTCAACTCTTCTGTTTCTTGCTCTGCCTTCCGGATCATCCTCTCCGTTTGGCAATTCATTAGGAACGGCAGAAACTGTTTCCCCAAAGGTCTTAACAACTATACGATTCTCAGCAATACCTTTCTTTTTAATCAAGAAGTTTTTAACCTCTGTGGCTCTACGCATAGAAAGTTTATCGTTGTAATCGTTTGTCCCTTTACTATCAGTGTGCCCTTGTACCTCAACTGAATAACCCGGATGCTCGGTAAGAATTTTAACTACAGAATCAATTTGTCCTTTATAGAAATCAATAACGTTAGACTTATCAAAAGCAAAGTACACATTTGGTATTTTGATTTTGATTTTAATGATAGGATCAATGTAAAAAACATGTGATATAGTGTCGCGCTCTTCATCCTCACTAATTGTCAAATTATCAATGCTTGGCCAGTAGCCTTCTTTGTTTCCATTTATTTTATACGAAGTGGCTCTCTTTACAGGAAACACAAACGGGTTAGCGTTTGTAATAGTATTTCCGACAAACTCAAAATTGTTACCGGCAACCTTGTATAAAGATGCATCAACACCTTGAACTGGAGTGTTGGTCGGATCATTGCGTTTTACATAAATTCCTTTCAGGAACACATCGCGTTGCACTATCACAGTCCAAATATCATCGCAACAAGTAGCACCTCGCGGAGAAGTTGTACCTACGCGGTTAGATACCATAAAACCTCTTGCTGCTTTTTCGTCAAGTGATAGATATAAATCATCTGCTGCAGAGTTTACAGGAACACCCGCATTGGCAACAGCACCCCAATTACCTGGTGTGCCAGAAACTTTAAATACATCTAATCCACCTAAAGAGGGGTGTCCATCAGATGAAAAATAAAGCACTTTATTTTTCCTGTCGTAGTGTGGTGTAATATCATCACCAGCGCTGTTAACTTCCGGCCCTGCGTTTTGAGGTGCCCCAAAAGTTCCGTCACTGTTAGCCTTTGCGTAGAAAATATCTAACCCGCCTTTACCGCTTCTGTCAGACGAGAAATAAAGAATTTCGTTACCGTCTTTATCTACCCCCCATGCAGGATGAGTAGTGTTAGAAGTGGCTACATTCAAAGCTGTTAACTCCTCGCTATT
Organism: uncultured Chitinophaga sp.; assembly: GCA_964615305.1. Taxonomy (GTDB): domain Bacteria; phylum Bacteroidota; class Bacteroidia; order Chitinophagales; family LD1; genus Bog-950. Next base: position 50,083 of record CAZTNA010000017.1, on the reverse strand, counting down.
CTTCCATTCAGCACCTTCTTTTTTAGCTCGGTAAAGTTTACAATTCATTCTGATAAGAGGAGTTTGGTCACACTTTGTAAAAATGATGGTATTCTCGTCTGCGCTCAATATTGCATTACCTGTATGGGTTTTTGAATCATTGGGTGGAACCGGCAGAACCGTTCTGTTGGTGTAGTTTGTTCCTGATTTTTCTGCAGTAAATATGGCAGAATAATGGTCAGCGCTAGTGGTAGTTACGTTTACAGCTGTATCTGTTTTTTGCGAACTGAACAAAACTCTGTTATTTTTAATAGGCTTAGGCGAATAATCCTGAATAGTTGTGTTTACTCCACCTTCTGTCTTCTCTACCTTTATTTTTGTCGGTGTTTTTAGTAAGGCAAGCGCTGTGTCGCAACCATCAATTTCTACTTTGGCTAATCCTTTATAATTTGCATCACCTTTATCTAAACTTGCTTTTAGATAATTATTTAAAGTGGCTTTAGCATCTTCGTAACGTCCATTCATTTTTTGCATTTGTCCTAAATAGAACTGGTCGTTTACATATGCTTCTGGATCCTTAGTAATAACTGCTCTATAATAGCGCTCTGCAGCCTCATAATCACGTAAAGTACGGTTCACCTGACCTAACAAATGAGCTACTTCTATTTTTTCAGGTTTTTCTTTATAAACATCTTCAAGGTATTGGGCAGCATTGTAATAACTGCCTTCATCAATTTTCTTTTTGGCGATCTTGAATTTTTTACGCCATTTCACTTTCGGATACTTCTCTACATTTTTCAACTGGCCTTGTTCCTGGGCGTTAGAGAATAATATCATCGGAATCATCAGCGCTAAAAGGAAATACTTCATAACGTGTGCTTAGTTTTCTTGAGGGTTATTAAAAGTTCTATCTATTAGGTATTAATATCTTGGATTAAACAAGTAGTTATCTTCTTTCGGCACAAATATATTTCCGATATAGCTGAGCGTAATTTCAAATCCTTGTGGCATGCCTCCACCAATATTTTTCTTGTCTTTATACTGTTGCAGAAGGTGTGCATCATACGCAAAACCAGCGCGGAAACCTTTGTATTCGAACCCTATCTTTGGAATAATAGTGTAGTTCTTAGTATTTAAACGATTCCATAAACCAAGGAATAGTGTAGCGCGTTTTGCCGGATCTTTTACTACATGGATACCTGCTGTTAATCCAAAATTTCCTTCGTTGGCTTTTGCCTGAGTTTGAAAAAGGAATCCGGGAATAATTACCGCAGCATCTTTAATATCGAACTCAAAGCCACCATGAACAGTATGGCGGAAAGGTAAGCGATATGTTTGAGGACTGTTCTTTAGGAAGTCTTGCTTGTAGTTAGTAGCGTTATTAAACGAATAGCCAGCGTAGAAGCGAATTGCCTTTGTAAAATTAAATTTAGTAAACAGCCCTGCATTAAAAACGCCTTTCAGGCGATTGCCGCTATTAAATGTTTCGCCATTGTAGCTGTTATTATAAGTAAGATCCGAGTTAAATCCATCATTGAATCTAAAGTTGTTGAAATCCATTTTAGTCATAGCAATACCTCCTTGCAAGCCTAGCCCCAACTGAAAAACTTGGTTTTTACCAAAAGCCATATTGTAAGCTAACGAAGCTAAAATTTGATTTTGGTTAAATGTCTTCCCATTTTGTTGGTCATTTACAAACACCAACCCTACGCCTAACGCACCATGTTTAATCTTTTCGCGTAGAAGCGATAAATCAACACTCACAGAAGGGGTTGAAAAAGCAGGTTTGTTTTCGGTAAGCCCCGGATACTGATTACGGTAAATACCGGTAATGCGGTAAAACCCATTAAAGTTTCCGGTTAATGCCGGGTTAAGAGTTAGCGGTGATGCATAAAACTGAGAGAAGTGTATGTCTTGTGCACTTGCCGAGAAAACTGTTGTTAAGACTAATAGAACAGCGTAAAATCTAACTTTCATTGCTTAGTTATTTTAAGAGGGTTCAAAGAAAATATTTTTTTTTAAACCAACATGATAATCTCAAAAACTCATGAAGAAAATCATGTTGGTGTTGTTATATTGTTTAATGCAGCAAAGTGAAAGAACCTGTTAAGTTGCTTTGTACAATTTGCGATGGATTGTTTTGGTCGGGTCCTGAAATAGTTATATAATAGATGTATGTATCTGCCGGCTGTAGTGCTCCTGCAAATGTTCCATCCCAATAGCCGTTTCCGTTATAAACCAATTGCCCCCAGCGATTGTAAATGCGCATTTCAACGATTACGTAAATACCTTGCATAGCCGGTGGAATAAACGGACCGTACAAATCATTTGCACCATCACCATTAGGTGAAAATGCGTTTGGCATTGGAATTACACCCGGAGGCAACACAATTAAACGTACTGTGTCGTATGCCACACAACCGTTGATTAAGTCACTTACCTGAACTAAGTATGTTGTAGTAGCTTGCGGGGATTGCACATAAGGCTGCTGTAAACTTGAATCTTGTAAATAAGTTGACGGAGACCATATGTATGTGAAACTGCTTGTGTAACTGGTGGCTGCATTTAAGGTTGCATTATGACCTACGAAAACTGTAGCTGTAGGTGGGTCAGCCACAGTTGCATCCACAGTTAAACAATGAATTGTCATCTGTACATCATCTGTTGCAGTGCACTCATTGGCATCGGTAACAGTAACCGCATAAAGCCCATTCGATGAAACAGAAATAGTTTGTGTTGTTTCCTGATTTGACCAAAAGTAACTTCCTTGAATATTCGATGTAAGTGAAACCAAAGTGTCGCAGCTGCACAAATTCTGATCTGCACCCAAATCAACAATAGGGGCAACCGTTGATGTTACTTGAATAGTATCGTAACTATTACATCCATTGTCGCTGGCTACCAAAGTGTATTCACCAGCAACAGAAACAAATAGTGAATCGTTTTCGACAAAGCCAGGATTCCAGAAATAGTCTATTCCTGCAACTGGCGTTACATACAACACAGTTGTTGTTTGATTTTCGCAAATTACTGCGTCATTAGTTAGTATGTCGGCAACAGGGTGTTGTGCGCCAATTACATTAGCCGTATCTTGTGAATATAGAATACAACCATTGGCATCTGTAGCTATGTATGAATACAAACCAGGAGTTGACACTGTAATTGATTGCGTTTGTTCTCCGTTATTCCACACATAGGTTTGATAGCCCGGATCTGCAGTAAGTACAATTGACTCTCCCAAACATACAGCCGTATCTCCCGATGGGTTAACTACTATTGGATTAAGCACAAACTCGGTTATTGTAACCGTATCTGAATAATAGAAGCAGAAGCCATCGTTCACACGCACAAAGTAGTCTTGAGTAGCAGCAGTTTGATTGGCTGTAGTTATTGTTGGTGTTGTTTCATTGGTTGACCACAAATACGATGTGTAAGGGCTTCCTGTTGGTGACAGTGTAACAGAGTCATACGGGCACAAAGTTTGGCCAGTTCCTAAGCTGATGGGTGCGTGCGTGCGAACTGTAACAACTACAGAATCATTTGCAACGCATCCTAAGCTATTAACCGCAGTTACATAATATGTGGTTGTTGTAGAGGGAGATGCATATGGGTTAGCAATTGTATCGTCAGATAAATCAATAGTAGGTGTCCAACTGTAACTTACACCCGCACCATTAAACTGAATTTGTGTTGAATCGCTATTGCATATTGTATCGGATGCTGAAACAGAATAAGGGAAGGTTCCAATAGCAACCTGTACAGTATCGTATGTAACACAACCATTAAAGAACGTAGCTGCAACCGTGTAAGTGGTAGTGGCTGGCGGAGAAGCTATAGGGTTTACTATTGTGTCATCTGATAAGCCTACTGAAGGCGACCACTGGACGCCAGTTAGAGAATTTCCACCAAACCATGGAGTAAATCTAAATGCAATTGGATTAGCAGATGTTACAGTAAATGGAGATGCATTGTAACCAGCTGGTGAAAATCCGAGTGAACCAGCGGCATTTTCAACACCCAATGTATTAACTTGATTTGGGTTGGTAGCCGACAACACATGCACTTCAATAATGTCAGACCCTTCATACAACTGTATTTGACCATTGACAACACCACCACCTCCGTAGAAAGGAACATCGTTCCATCTAACAACTACAGTGCGATTTGGTGCAGTGCCCGTGGTAAACCAATCAATTGTACTTCCTGATCCTGTGTTTAAATCTTCCCAAACCAATGCTATCAGATCATTAGCAGAAGTGGCATTTGGTATATTCTGGCCTGAACAACAACCGGCACCTTGATTCGGACTAAATGCAATGAAGCCGTTAGTGGATATGTAGAACTGTGACTTAGTATCGCAGAAAAACTCGAATGGGAATGGCAATGCGTTTACAGTAGAAACAATGTCATCACCATTTGGTCCCGCATTCGGGGTACCGGGTGGAGTAATAGCTGAATAAGGAATTGGAGTAATATCGTACCCTTCAACGCAATAAGTTGAAGCAGGATTTAAAACTTCTAGGTTTAACTGTGCAGATGCCCCGTCACAAACAGCGGTGTCATTTCCTGCAAATATTAACACCGCAGTATCTACAGATACAGTAATTGTTGTGTCACCCTGACATGTACCGTCATCAACAACTAACGTATAGTTTAGTGTGCTCCACACGGCAACATCAGGGGCTGAAGTGTCTGGCAATGTTGTCCCGTTCGATACTGTCCAATCGAATGTGTAGTTGCTCAACGGTGCCTTACACATTACAAACTGTGTATTCGGGCGGTTAATACCAAGAGTTGGTGTTGTTAATCCGGTGCACCCCGAAGCCGCAGCTAGATTGCCATTATCCCAAAGTACAGAACCAGAAAAAGAAGTAGGGGTATAATATACATTATCGTACCCACCATTGCCTGTTGTGTTATCAAAACATATCTCAACAAGTATGTTTGAAAAGCCATCCCAGTTATATGGGGTAGTTAGTGTATGTGTGTTTGGCCCCACAGTTGATGTATATGCCACAGGTCCAAAAACGGTGGTAAAACTAGTGTTTACAAATGTGGTGGGCAGATTCTCAAGTGAAGTGCACGCCATTTTTATTGTAAAACTATTGTAAGGACCTGTACTGTTTTTGGTTACAACATCATACACCAAGTCAGTAAAAGTGCCTGCTCCCAAACCAGCTGCCGTTAACTCTGAGGCACGGTACAAATATTGAACACGACCATCCCAATTTATACCAATGTAAGGTGTTGAATTAAGCCCGGCTCCTGTTGTAGCAGTACCAACAGTTCCTAACGCAAAAACGCTATTGGGAACGCATGGATTCTGTGGGTCAGCATTTGCACCACAATCAAGTGCGCTAACAATAGAAGTCAAGGTTACAACAGTTCCAGGACAAACCTCATCGGCAGAAGGCATAATGTTGACCTGTGGCCCTATACCTTGTATCACCACCTGAAAACTATCTTTAATTGTACACCCTGCTGCTGATGTAACTGTAACCTGGTACTGCGTTGTATTGTTGGGCCGTACTTCGGTAGTTTGTAAATTCGGGTCTAATACTCCACCTCCGGTTGGCCCCCAATTATAGGTAAATGGTCCTAAATTAGCTGGTGTAGGCGTAACTGTAATGGACGTAGTTGAGTTTAAACAAATAGTGTCATCAGGACTCGTAAAAGATATTGAAAAGGGAGTAACATTAAACACAGTAACTGTGTCCCTATTTTTGCACCCTCCCTGCAAATCGCTTGTTACTATGTAAGTTGTATTGGTGTTAGGAGCAAAGTAAACTATAGAACTATCTGCGTTTGCGCTTACCATTCCATCTGTATGATCCCAACTAAACTGATTTCCTCCGTAAACTGAAACTTGTACTGGTCCTCCGCCAACGCAGTAATATTTATCTGGGCCGGCATCTGTACCATCTAATACAGTAATGTCATAGGTAAACAGCTGCAGTCCTGGAATAGGGCATGCGTTGTCCTCAAATTGAATTGTGAAATATCTGAAACCTGTGTCCAACCCACTAGGTGTCCATGAAAACACTACAGCTAATGAGTCAGGACCACCTACTTGAATTGTAGTGAGTGTAGCACCAGGAATAGAAGTCGCGATATTTGAGCTTACGGTTATAGGCTGTCCATCTCCGTCATAACCAAACAAGGTAAAACTCATGGCTTGGCCAGGGCACACTCCTAAGGAGTTACAGTCGTTTACCACAGCTCCTGTTACATTTTGCAAGGTTAAGCAATTATTAATCGTAGGAGTATTATTCGAACAGTTGATTATTACTATTTGAATATCGCGCATGGTGGTTCCTATTAAAACCCCATTACGATACTCGTAAACCAACACTGCTACTGCAAATGCTCCTTGTTGAGTAGGAGTAAAAGTCATTTGTCCTGTTAAAGAGTCAAATTGAAAAGCACCAGAAGTAGGCATAGGGTTAGTAGGTGACAAACCGCCATTATAAGTTAAAGGAAGACCACCTTGGTCTAGAGGAGCTGTTAACTGATAGACTAACGAGTCACCATCTGCATCAATAGCCCCGTGTGAATAGTTCACCAGTTGATTAACACAGAAGTACGGAACCGGTAATGAAGTAAATACAGGCGCTGTGTTGCAAGTAACCAAATTACTGTTTAAAGTAGCCTGCACTCTAAATCCTAAGCTTGGTGGCGCAGGGTCAGCTAAATTTGTAAGTGTGTTTCTACAGCAGTCATCGTAGCTGAATGTGTATAAACCGCAATTAGGTTGTATGGTAACATTACCCGCATATGTGTAAACCTGCACACCCGGCAACGTTCCGCCTTGACAAGTTGATACAGCAGAAGGACACAATTGTGAAACTTCACAACTATTGGCAGGAGGGTCGCACTGCGGAGACAAAGTCTGGGCACATGTAACTGTAGAGGTACCACAAGTAGATGCCACATCAACAATAATTGATGTTGGTGCTGACACACCACTGCAATCGCGGTAAACGGTTACAACCACTTGATACTGGGCCCCCCCCAAACAACGAAACGAAATGTCCGATCCTACAATGTGTGTAGCTTTAGCCGTGTTAAAGCTAATACCTAAACAGATGATGAGAAGCGCAAGTGCGCGGCATGTAATTTTTTTAATCATAATAAAGTAAGTGTGTCAGAAATAAAACCGTGCAAACCAACATAAAGTTTTGCTTAACTAAAAGAAACCCACGAAAAACTTTTTCAGATTTGTTAGGTTTGGCTATAATACAACTGTTTTTTGAACATTTGAAACTGTTTTTACAGCGAAAAAAATGCTAAGGTTTTTTATGCTTAAAGAAGTTTATACATTTGCCCGACAATTATTTAACCAAAACAAAAAAACATGAAAAGTATTTTCAAATCTTTCCTGGCCGTAGCAACTTTAGCTACCGTGATTTCTGTTTCATCTTGCACTAAAACATGTGACCCTGGTTACGAAGGCACAGATTGCAAGACTGAAGTTCGTGCAAAATTTTTAAAGAACAATGCAGTAGTAGCTGATAACTGCACTTCAGGATACAACCTTAGCATTACTGCTAAAGCAAGCGATGTTGAATATGTTGTATTTAGCAACTTAGGAAACTTTGCAACACCAGCAGTTGTAGAAGCAAAAGCTGATGGCAGCACATTGTCTGCAACTAGTTTTATTGATGCTACCGGAAGAAAATTTACTATCACAGGCACACTAAGCGGAAATACACTTACTGTAAATTATACAGTAGTTTACACCGATTTAACATCTGAAAGCTGCGTAGCTACAATTTCTTTCTAAGATTATAATTCAACAACTTTTAAGGCTGCTTCCACAACGGAGCAGCCTTTTTTTTGCACCCACATACTTTGTATGGAGGAACGCCCTGAAAAGTCAATAACTAAAAGCCTCGCTTCGCAAGTTAAATACAAAAACGCTTTAAGAGTAGAATTATTTAGTTCCGGAATTTAGCCACGCAACTTCATTCCAATAAAAAAAGGCTGCCCTATTTACTAGAGCAGCCCTTTGTTTGGAATGATAGAAACGTTTAGTTTCTTTTCTTCTGATTTTCTACATCAGTTTTTCCCGGATCTGTATTTCTTTGTTTTTGAGATTCAACCGGCTTAGCAGCATCTCCGGCTCTTTGCTTCTGTGGATCTTTAGGAGGTTCTGCTTTGGGAGTAACTGGTTTGGGTGCTGGTTTCTTTGCTACCGGTTTTTTCCCCTTTGCCAGTTTTGCTTCTTCTTCCTGCCAAGTTGCATAAGCAGCATTTGCCAAAGAATCAATCTTAGCAGCACATTCTGTATTTACCTGGTCGGCTAAACCATTTAATTTTTCATCTACCAAAGTTTGTATAGCAGCGTTTTGTTCTTCTACTTGCTTTTTTACTTCTTCTGCATTGTTGCAAGCTGTAAGTACTACAGCAACACCAAGTGTAGCTGCAACTGAAATATTCATGAATATTTTTTTCATTGTCTGTTTCGTTTAATTGGTTAAAAATTATTGAGCTGCAACTTCAGTTGTTTTCAATGATTCAACTTTTGCGTTTACAGATGCCTCTAACCCAGCTTCGCAGGCAGCACGTAACTCTTGCAATTTTGCCTCTGATTGAGCGGTTACTAAAGAATCAACCTGTGCGTTGATTTGCTCTTGTGTTAGCGGTGTAAATTTTTCGCCACAGCTTGTAAGGGCGATAACACATCCGGCTACCATAGCAAGAAAAAGTCCTTTTTTCATAATAGTAGTTTTAGTTTTTTATTATTAATTAAGGACGAAAATAAATTTTGCAAGTGAATAACGAAATTGAAAATAACTGAGCCAAAAACAAAACACCTCCCGCAAAATGGAAGGTGTCTGTATATCAGCATAGCCATAAAATTTAGTAGCGGTAATGTTCAGGCTTGTACGGTCCGCTTTTCTTTACTCCTATATAGTTGGCTTGTTTGTCGTTAAGTTCTTCTAACTCCACACCTATTTTTTCCAGGTGAAGCTTGGCTACCATTTCATCAAGATGCTTTGGTAAAGTATAAACTCTGTTTTCGTAGCGTTCAGCATGTTGCCAGAGTTCTAGTTGAGCCAAAGTTTGATTAGTAAAAGAGTTACTCATTACAAAAGAAGGGTGCCCTGTAGCACAGCCAAGGTTTACCAACCTTCCCTCTGCCAATACAATTATGTCTTTGCCTTCAATAGTGTACTTATCTACCTGAGGTTTTATCTCGTCTTTAGTTTTGCCATAGCTGCCATTTAGCCAAGCCATATCAATTTCATTATCAAAATGGCCAATATTACAAACTACCGCATTATGTTTCATTGATCTAAAATGGCGCTCTTGAATAATATCACAGTTGCCGGTAGCTGTAACAATGATGTCCGCTTCTTTTACAGCTGTATCCATTTTCTTTACCTCGTAACCTTCCATTGCGGCTTGTAAAGCGCATATAGGGTCTATTTCAGTTACAATTACGCGAACTCCGGCATTGCTCAACGAATCGGCCGAACCTTTGCCCACATCACCAAATCCGGCTACTACAGCAACTTTACCCGCCATCATAAGGTCAGTAGCTCTACGAATAGCATCTACTAAACTTTCGCGGCATCCGTACTTGTTGTCAAACTTTGATTTAGTAACCGAGTCGTTGATGTTGATTGCAGGCAACAATAATGTTCCATTTTTCTCTCTTTCGTATAAACGATGAACACCAGTTGTCGTTTCTTCAGAAATTCCACGAATACCTTGCACTAACTCAGGATACTTGTCAAACACCATATTAGTCAAATCGCCACCGTCATCTAATATCATGTTCAGCGCTTTGCCTCCTTCGAATGCGAATAAAGTTTGCTCAATGCACCAGTCAAATTCTTCATTATTCATCCCTTTCCATGCGTAAACAGGAATTCCTGCAGCAGCAATAGCTGCAGCCGCATGATCTTGAGTAGAAAATATATTGCATGAACTCCAGGTAACTTCTGCTCCAATTTCTTTCAGTGTTTCTATTAATACTGCTGTTTGAATAGTCATATGTAAGCAACCTGCTATTCTAGCTCCTTTCAAGGGTTGCGTAGCGGCATACTGTTTGCGCAGAGACATTAAACCAGGCATTTCTGCTTCTGCTAAAAGAATTTCTTTACGACCCCATTCTGCCAGTGAAAGGTCTTTTACTTTGTATTTCATTGTTGTTTCTGTTGATGAATTGCCCATTAGTTAAATTTTTGGTGGCTGCAAATATAGTTTTTGAAGCCACACTTCAATTTTCAAACCAAAACTTAGTAGGAACTTAGATTACGTATCTTGTTTTCCAACAAAATACATATCTACCTCGCCTTTATTTTTTATGGGAAGTTTGCCTCTGTAAATGCAATGAAATTTATCCCGTACACGTAGATAGGTTTCTCCTGAAATGTTGATTCTATCGGGTTCACAACTGCTCTCCATTCTCGAAGCAACGTTAACCGTATCGCCCCATATATCGTAGGCGAATTTTTTTATACCTACCACACCGGCTACTAGAGGCCCTGTATTAATGCCTATGCGGGCATGGTACTCGGGTAGTTTTTGTTTTTTCCTATCGGCATTCCAATCAGCCAAGAATTGTTGCATTTCTAAAGCTGCACTTATTGCGTGTTCGGCATGTAGGTCGTTATCTTCTGGTAAACCACCGGCACACATGTATGCATCACCTATAGTTTTTATCTTCTCTAATCCATTTTTTATTACTATTTTATCGAATTGCTTAAAGCAATAATCTAACTCGCGCACTAAATCTTCCGGTGAGAGTGTTTCAGAAATCTGTGAGAAGTTTACAAAGTCGCTAAACAGAACGCTTACACTTTCGTAGCGCTTGGCGCGTACCGCACCATTTTCTTTTAGCTCATCGGATATTGCTTTCGGAAGTATGTTTAAGAGCAACTCTTCGTTATGTTTTTTCTCCTTCTGTATTATCTCGTTTTTCTCATTCAGTACGCTATTGTGCTTGCGCATTTGAAGAAGAACAAATACCAAACCTAAAGCAATAAACAATACACTGCCTGCTACAATCATAAACACATTGCGCTGCGACTGCTTGAGTTGAAGTGCTGTTTGTTGTTTTCCTAAACTATCGGTTTGCAACCGCATTATCTGGTTCTGTTCGTTTATGCGCATAGAGTCTATTAGAGCTACCATCGCCATAGAATCGAGCAACTGTTTTTGGAGAGCCGCTTCCAACGCTACCTTGGCCTGTGCCACATTCATGTTGTAGATTTTCGCACGCTGCTCTGCCACCTGTGTACCAAGCACATTATTTGTATCGAGCAACAAAGTGAGTTGCTGTTGTAGCTGAGTTAATTGATTGTCTTTTGTGCGCTCCTTCTCCTTCACTTGCCAAGCAGCAATCTCCATTCTCTTGCGCAGGGCAGATGCTAGTGGTTCTTTCAGGTTGTCGCGTTCGCAGTAAGCAACTACTACATCAATTAGTTTTTGTTGCAGTGGCTGATCGGTGGCAGCGTTCTCTATAGCTTCGAAGTAGAGTGTATTTATCTTCTGTCTGTCAGATTTTTTCAATTTGCTGTTGCTTACCCAGACTTTAAGCAACTGCAATTGAGCGCGGGCGGCTTCTAATCGAGTACCTGCGGCCTGTACTGCTTTTTCTGCAGCAGACTTAGCCTGCTCTAAACTACCCTCACTAAAATACCTTTCTGACTCTATTATTAGCCCTGAGTTGGGAGATGTTTCCAAATTTACTATTTCGGCCAAAACTGATTGAGAACAGATAAAGCACATAAAAGTAAAAACAGCAAAGCGCATCAGTATTAAAATCATTCTTGAAAACAAATAATTTTCATGGAAACAAAAAAGCGTGGAAAAATCTCCACGCTTTTTGGAACGTAAAAGTTCAATTAAAGTTTACTTGCCTACACTTGCTCTTATAATATTCAGCGCACCACCGGCTTTGAACCACTCTACCTGTTGCACGTTGTATGTGTGAGCTACTTCGAAAGATTCTGTTGAACCGTTAGAGTGAGTGAGTTGTATAGTGAGGTTTTTTCCGGGAGCAAATGATGTAAGACCAAGAATGTCCACTACATCATCTTCCTGAATTTTGTTGTAGTCGTCTTTGTTTACGAAAGTTAAACCCAACATTCCCTGTTTCTTCAAATTGGTTTCGTGGATACGCGCAAATGATTTAACTAATACAGCACGAACGCCCAAGAAGCGTGGCTCCATAGCGGCATGTTCACGTGAAGAACCTTCACCGTAGTTTTCGTCACCTACTACAATTGAACCGATGCCCGCTGCTTTGTAAGCGCGCTGCACGGCAGGCACTTCACCATACTCACCGGTTAACTGATTCTTTACAGAGTTTGTTTTTTCGTTGTAGAAGTTAGTGGCACCAATCAACATGTTGTTGCTGATGTTGTCTAAGTGTCCGCGATATTTTAACCAAGGGCCTGCCATGGAAATATGGTCGGTAGTGCACTTGCCTTTTGCTTTGATAAGCAGACGCAATCCTTTCAGGTCGGTTCCTTCCCATGCAGCAAACGGAGCCAGTAATTGAAGACGGTCAGAAGTTAGATTTACTTTTACTTCCACCTTGCTGCCATCTTCTATAGGAGCAATAAAGCCGGCATCTTCCACTGCAAAACCTCTTGTCGGTAATTCATCACCGGTTGGTGCATCTAATTTTACCTGCTCACCTTTTTCATTCGTTAAAGTATCAGTCAGCGGGTTGAAAGTCAAATCACCAGAAATTGCCAAAGCTGTAGTTAACTCAGGCGAAGCAACAAATGCCAATGTATTTGGGTTTCCGTCCTGACGTTTAGCAAAGTTACGGTTGAATGAGTGAACGATGGTGTTGCGCTCCTGCTTATCGGCACCGTGACGAGCCCACATACCAATGCAAGGGCCGCAAGCGTTAGCGTAAACTGTTGCACCTATTTTGTTGAAGGTATCAATGAAACCATCGCGCTCGATAGTGAAACGGATTTGTTCTGAGCCCGGAGTGATGCTGAATTCAGCTTTTGATTTCAGGTTTTTAGTTGCTACCTGTTTAGCGAGAGAAACTGCGCGCGAAATATCTTCATAAGAAGAGTTGGTGCAAGAACCAATTAAACCAACACTCACTTTAGTTGGCCAGTTGTTTGCGGCAGCGGCTTCTTTCATTTTAGAAATTGGTGTAGCTAAATCAGGTGTGAAAGGACCATTGATATATGGTTCTAACTCAGAAAGATTGATTTCAATCAACTGGTCAAAATACTTTTCCGGGTTTGCATACACTTCAGCATCCGCAGTGAGATGTTCTTTCACCGCATCGGCAGCAGCAGCTACGTCAGCACGACCTGTGGCACTTAAATAACGGCTCATGCTTTCGTCATATCCGAAAGTTGAAGTAGTAGCCCCGATTTCCGCACCCATGTTGCAGATGGTTCCTTTACCAGTACAACTCATGTTCACAGCGCCTTCGCCAAAGTATTCAACAATAGCACCGGTTCCCCCTTTTACAGTAAGGATACCCGCCACTTTTAAGATTACATCTTTAGGCGAAGTCCATCCGCTTAGTTTTCCGGTGAGCTTCACTCCTATTAGTTTTGGTTGCTTTAATTCCCAAGCCAAACCCGCCATTACATCACAAGCATCGGCACCGCCTACACCTATGGCTACCATTCCAAGTCCACCGGCATTTACCGTGTGGCTGTCGGTGCCTATCATCATCCCTCCGGGGAAAGCATAGTTCTCCAGCACAATCTGATGAATGATACCGGCACCGGGTTTCCAGAAACCGATTCCGTACTTGTTAGAAACCGAAGCGAGGAAATCATACACTTCTTTATTGCCTGAAGTAGCCGCAGCTAAGTCGGTTTTAGAACCATCTTTTGCAGTTATCAGGTGGTCGCAGTGAACGGTTGAAGGCACAGCCACTTTCGGGCGGCCGGCTTGCATAAACTGTAGCAAAGCCATTTGGGCTGTAGCATCTTGCATGGCTACGCGGTCAGGAGCAAAATCAACATACGATTTTCCTCTTTGGAAATCTTCCAACTTTTGCGAAGCGTGTAAGTGCGAGTAAAGAATTTTCTCGGTAAGGGTTAAAGGGCGGTTCAGCACTTTGCGTGCTGCTGCAATTTTTGAGGGTAGTTCTGCATAAACCTTTTTAATCATTTCAATATCAAATGCCATTTTTCAGAGGTATTTTGAAGTTAGTAATTAGTATTTGGATTAAATGCCAAAATGCGGGCGCTAATGTAGAAGTATTTAGCACAAGGGAAAAGTAATTAGCGAATATTCGCTAATCTTAAGCCAAATCGTATAAATCAAATCTCTGAAACAGTTGTATAGACAACCTGATGAGTTGCACAACTTCATAGTTCGCCCTTTCGTTGAGCAATTGTACTGATGCTATCGCAGAAAATGCTTTTGGGTAGAAAGCAGTTTTTCGTTTTTGTAAAACAAAAGCATCACCATACAATTACTTTGATCAATTGAATAACTCTGATAAGCTACAGGGTTAACAATTTCTTTTACCTGCTTACCATCCATGCTGTAAAGAGATACTTTGTCAAACGCTGTGCAGTCCTTGAATGCAATTTCGTTTGGCTGGCTGTTTACAAAACCGAATAGTAGATTCTTAACTTTTTCAATAGAGGTTGTACCATCATTGCCCATAGTGATTAACTGACCGGGATTATCTTCATAAGCATAGCCACCTACGTAGATATGCCCCACGTAAGTATAAACATATATCCACCCGTAGTACGTGTTTGAGCCACTATTGAATTTGATGGCTATGTTTTTTGATTTATTCAAGAAATTATCTATAAGCAATTCGCCTGTGTACCAAAAATATGTCCCTAAGCCCGTGCCATCAGAATATTCTTTCACTTTATTGTTTTGCGGATCCATAGCAACATAACTGGTAGATTTCGCACAGCGAATCATATAACTCGAATTGCCATAATAATCGTAATCTAAATAGAAATCGTTGTCGCCATCAAGGTCAATATCGAAAGATAGATTGTTGTGGTATATACTCTCATGAATGCTTGTATAATGTATTGCTGCATTACTAGTTGAAAAGGTGAACATGGTAGCAAAAAACAGATAGATAGTTTTCATTGATTAGTAATTTGTAAGTAAGGATAAATAATATTTACCAAAAAATAATATATCATTATAGATACGAAATAGCTAAAGAGTAAACTATTTAGGCAAGATTAGAACAGGCATCTAGTTATGGATTTGAAAGAAACAAGTGGTTGAGTAGAATATTAATTACTGCTTCACAAATCTGCTTCGAACAATATCGTTGATACTAACTACGTAAACACCCGGAGATAAGTTCGAAACATCAACCGATACCAGTTGCTGATTCGCATTTGCCACACTCACCACTACTTGTTGCATTTGAATATTGTAAATGGTTACAGGTGAACCAATCGGTTCTTCGCTCTTTACAAACAAAACATCGTTTGCTGGATTGGGATAAATCTGCCATGTATTACTGTCGAAACTGTTCTCTTCAACCGATGAAGCAACCGAAACATACTTGCCGAAAAACATATTGTGGTCAGCTACTTTGTAGTGAAATACATCCTGTGAACCGGGCGCTAAATCAATGCTGTCTTCTCCTAAGGGGAATAGCCCTGAAAGATAAATATGCCCGGCTTTGGCAGATAAGTCACTAAAACTACCAACCGCGCAAAAAGTATATGCCTGTTGATAATTGCCGTTACTGCCGTTGTATTTACCAATGAAAGAACTATAGGTGGCCGGACAACTGAGTATTGCTGTGCCTCCATCCGGGTCAAAATCTGCCGCGGTCAAAATCCGCCCTACCACTACAACCGTTCCGTTATCTTCTAAAGCAATGGCGTCCATACTATTGCCATTGTGGTCGAAACTCTTTACCCACTGGTAATTTCCATTGGCATCGTACTTGGCAATAAACATAGCGTTACCAAAGGTGCCGTTCTTGATAGCAGTGCCTGCACCGGGGTCAAAATCGCAGTTAGCCCCGTGGTGGCCGATGATGTAAATGTTTCCTGAGTTATCCGCAGCAATAGTCTTTCCGCCCGAATACAACCAGGCTATATCCGCAGTCTGAATCATATTGGCATAAATATAATTGCCGGCATTATCGTATTTCGCAAAAAATAAATTCATAAACGAATTGCCGTTCAGGTTGGCAACACCTGCATCGGGTTCGAAATCAACCGTGTCGGTAAACGTTCCGGTTACTACTACTGCATTGCCTGATGCAGCAACATCAATTTTGCGCGTGTTAGTTGCAAGAGAGTGGGCGAAAACATAATCGCCATTGGCGGTGTATTTGGCAAAAACCAAATTGGTGGCAGCCGGATTTGGTGTTACCATCAACTCCGCAACGCCTGTACCGGGATCAAAGTCAATTGTATCGGAAAAATAACCGACAACATATAAATCACCGTTATCATCTACAGATATTTTTGTTACTCTGTCCTCCAACTTGCCACCCATTCGTTTTGCCCACAGATAATTTCCGTTGTTATCGAACTTTGCCAGAAACATATCTTCAAAACTTGTTGGAGAAGTTAACTGCTGAACTCCGGCACCTGGGTCAAAATCAACCGTGCCCTGAAAAGCGCCTGCCATAAAAATGTTTCCGCTTGCATCGGTGGTCATAGTAAGCACAAATGCGCTGGAATTCACAGGATCGGACTGTGTACTTTTTGCCCAAATAAAATTGCCTGAAGCATCGTACTTGGCAAAAAATGCATCGCGGACACCATTGGCAATAGTATATGCTGTTCCGGAACCAGGATCTAAATCGGTTGTGTCGCTATTGTTGCCGGCTACAATTACATGTCCGTTGTTATCTTCAGTAACTGAAGTAATTTCTATGTCGTACGTGCCTCCCAGCACATGCGCCCACAGGTAGTTTTGCGCTTTCAACTGACAGTTGATTGTAAGCAACAAACAGATTACAGGTACGCAAACTTTTTCCATAACTGAAATTTTGAGTTTGAAGAAATTTGTATGCCTTCAAAAGTATAGTTTATTTTCACGGATACTTCACCAAACACTAAGGTTATGGATTTAAAAACAATACTTACACTTTTAGCACTTGCTGTTTATCTCTCTTGCTGCGACTGTGAAGGACAAGGCTGCAATCCGTTAAAGCCTCCACCCTGTCAAGGAAAATCAGCTACCATAAGCCAACTGACTACGGGCGAGTTGCAAGTATCCACAAATATGTCATCGGATATAATATACAAATGGAGTACGGGTGCCACCACACAAACAATAGCAAATCCGGGTTCCGGAACTTATTCGTGCACAGTAACAGGAAAAGGTAATTGCAAGAGTGATATTTGCATTTTCACACCTGAATTTACTGTTAGTGGTGGCGGCAACTGCGATGCTACTGTAACTGACATTGACAACAACGTATATGATGTTGTAAAAATTGGTAACCAATGTTGGATGAAGCAGAACCTCAAAACGACCAAGTACAATGATAATACAGCTATAACTACGGGACTAAACAATACAGATTGGTCTAACACCACCACCGGAGCCTGTGCGCTTTTCAACGACAATCCCGCCAATGAAAGTTTCGGCAGATTATATAACTGGTACGCGGTTGAAACCGGCAAACTTTGCCCTACCGGTTGGCGTGTACCTACCGAAGCCGACTTTATTGCATTGCGTACTGCCGCAGGTGGAGAGTATAGTGCCGCAGCATTAAAAGATGTTAGCTCATGGCCTACAGATGCACCTACCAACTCTACCGGATTTACAGTTTTGAGTTTAGGTTTCAGACTTTTAGACGGCACGTACTATGATAACGATTTTGGCACTTATTCTCGTTTTTGGTCATCTACCCTTAGCAGTGACTTTGATCCAATTAACCTGTATGTTGCAGATAACAATGGCAATGGGATTGGCATTGAGGGGTTTCCTAAAAAAAATGGGGTGAGTGTTCGTTGTGTGAAAGATTAGAGTGCGTAATATTCAATCTGCTAAGATGTAGTTGCCAGGTTTATCGCCATTGGTATTTTCTCTACAGGTAATTTTAGTTAACATACCTGATGAAAGTCATACTAATTTGAAGTTGGGTTACTACCTTTGAGAGGAAATTGAACACTTATGAAAAAGTGTTTTCCTGTGTTAGCGTTTTTATTAGTTGTGTTTAAAACAACTGCTGCTTTAAATTCAATATCTGCACCCGCCTGTAAAAATGTAGTGGCAGATATCCGAACCGGAACAATCAGCAAATTATCGCCCGTTGATGAACACCAAGCGATAATAAAAGCCCAGCCTTGTTATACTTCAGAAAATCTTTTTGGCGAAGCAAATCCTAACGAATGTATGGTAGGTTTGTTTTACGATAAGAATGGTTTCCGCTTTTTCACCCAAGCCGGATATATTGAAGTAAACAAGGAGTTTACCGGAACCGAGTCGGTGGCGCTGTTAGGCAAAACCATTGAGCAGGCGGATAAGCTGATAAACAGCGAAGAAATAAAAACCGAAACGGTCAACGATGCTGTATTTGTGTTTTATAAAACCGGGTATGGCTGCCTGGTGATAAAACTAAAGAATGATAAAGTGGATAGCGTTTATATGTGCCACAAATCGGCCGATGAGTTTTTTGCCTGTTTTCTTTTTTAATCAAAAGCCATTATATGAAAAAAGCAATACAATTCACCGCAGTTATTGGCTGTCTGTTGGTATTATGCGGCTGCCCGTATGAAAGTTCCGTGCCACCCGGTTATCCCGGCAAAGAAGAAACAAAGCACCTGTGGTCTGGCGGAAAATTTATTTGCAGGCAGAGTGGGTACGATATAGACAGCGTGCTGATTAAGCCACTTGGAGATTACTCCTATAAAGTAAAAGTGTGGGCTCCATTAGGCAGCGAAAACTACACGGGCTATTACACCAAAATCAGCGGTACCGAACTTTTTTATGTAGAGAAAAAAACATCGGATGGCAAAACCACATACCCGATTTATATACTCGAATACCTTTTAGTTATGGGAGGTGATTCGGCAGTAACCTATGAGTTAAACCCCATCACGTTTAAAAACGAAAAATACTCCACTACCGAAGAACTGCGCGAGATAATAAAGAAACGCCTGGCAAACGGTACGGCAAAGAGCAACCGAGCATCGTGGAGCGAAGGTGTTTCGTGGCTAAAGTAGTATTCGGTTTCACTAATGGTGAACCGTTCGGTAAAGGGGGGAATACATTTAGCAGAGTAAATCTGCTGTTATTTCTCAATTCTGCAGTGCAAAATTCAACACCATCCGCACATCACCTCCGTCATACTTATCACCAAACTTTTTAAACGCGGCTGCCACGGTTTTTTCGCTGCTGTCGGTAAAAACCTTAACGCGCGAAAAAACTATCCCCGGAAGTGCGAGCACCTCACGGGGATTTTCTGAAACCAATTCTTTAAACCGTATTTACTGTTTTATAAACTTTCTGACGGCTGTTCCGTTTTCTGTTTTTACAACACAGAAATAAGTTCCTGCTTCAAGTTGTGATGTGCTCACAGAGACAGTTTCAGCACTCAAGTTTTCTTCCGTAAAAATTACTCTACCTTGCAGGTCAAGTACTGAAAGTTGCGATACGGTTTGGCCTGCGTGAATATTCATAATATCATTAACCGGATTGGGATACAATACCCACTGAATGTTATCTGCGCTTACTTCTTCGGTAGTTGTAGGCTGCGCGGGTTCATCGGCACCAATAAACGTTTGAACGGGACGGGTTTCGCCATCGAAATCTGTAAGAACTATAGCACGAGGTTTTTTCAGAGCAGCATTGGTGACAGATGCCCCGCTTAAATGCAAATCTGTATCATTGTTTACAAAAACAACGTTTGTACTTATGCTACTGTTGTTGCTGTAATCTAAGTGCGTCTTCAATGCATTTAAATCAGGCAAAAGAGAATCTAAAGATCCAAAACAACTTCCTCCACCCACAAAATGAAAAGTATCGATAGGTGAGACATAAAAGTTATTGTAGTTACTAGCGCTATCGAGTATTTGCTCGCACATTGGCAGTATTAGTGCCACACATTTTTGAGTGCCGGTAACTGTACCTGTTACGCGAAGAATGTTGTTAGACAACAAAGTGTTTTTGGCTGTGGAAGAACCGTATAAATACATCCCAGCACATAATTCATCGTTGGATATATCTGATGCTTTAAGGTTAACTGTGTTGTGCAATATGTTTACAGGTTGCAGCATAACTGAAGCACGAATACCGTACGCTTCGGTTGCATAATTGCTAAAGCCACTAATCATGTTGTTGGTAATGGAGTAAGCAAAACTGTTGTGGGCTGTGTTTGACGAAAACACAGAGATACCTGTAATATTACCATTGGCAAGTTCCCCGTTTCCTTTCATGTTGTAAATGCTGTTTCCACTAATAGTGGTTTCTATCCCCAGGTTTGCGTTATCGTTATTTACACTTATACCACAAGCTGTATTGGATGTAACAAAATTGCGGACAGTGTTTCCGCGTATTATGCAATGCCTGATGTTTCGATTAGAAATACCTAACAGATAACGACCGGTATCCTGCTGTTCTATGAGGTTATTTTCATAAACGTGTACTGATGTATCGAACACGGTGTTCAGTGCCGGCTCGTTTCCGCCAATGCCGTAAAAGCCGGCAGAGTTAATACCATCTTCATAAATAAACTGATTAGTAATAGAGTTACTGCTAACAAACATAGAATCATACTTGCCATAGGCATTAATGCCGTAAAACTCTCCGATGCTGTAGTGGAGGTGATTCCCGCTAATGGTATTGTTTTCTACATACGCCTTTGTACCGTTTCCTATTATTTGTATGGCAGCCGAACGGCCCAGAAAACCCATCTGACGTTCGAAATAGTTTTCGGTAACGATATTGTGATGAATGAAAAGACGTGGAATAGTAGCCCATGCCTGAATGCCTACACCACTAGCACCATTTTGAAACGGTGCTTTGTACATGAACAAACAGTTAGTAAGTACGTTGTGATGCACTTCGGCAGTTCCTTGTGTACTGTAATACTGCAGGGAAATGCCTATAGTTTCGACTGAATCCTGAACAGAAATGGTGTCGTTGAAAATACTTACGGTACCCGCAGTATTACTCAACAAAATAGCATGTGTTCCGTGCCGGCCTATTTCATCAGTAGATATACTACAGTTAGAAATAATTAGTGAATCGGAATGTGGAACACTAATACCTGTGCAAAAATTGTAGCGAGCGTTCATTTGGTCTATTACATTGCCGTTGATGGTGATGTTTTTATCGGGATTAGACATCTGCGAACCTGTAGACGCTCCCAGCAAAATACCGTTTTCGGCACCCGAAATGTGATTGTTCTCTATAGACAGATAATTATGCGCACCACCGGGTTGGGGTTGAAGCGAGCTATGCGTGTCCCAGTCTGACTCGGGGGCATAAATGCCCACTGTTTTATCCTGCGAGCGGTCGAGTGTTATGCCGCAATTACGAATGGTAATATGCTCGCAGGCATTGGTATTGGTTTTATAAAGTATAAACCCGAATTCGAGTTTTTCCTGCGGGAATGCCGGAACAGGCATAGTTCTGATATCCAACCCATCGAAGGTGAGATAGTCGGCACGGTCAATAAAGATACCGGCATCGCCTACATAATACCCTCCTTGCGTGGTTGGATTACTTACGCCTGAAACATAAATGATGGGGTTAGCACCATTACCAAACTTGCGAAAAGTAACAGGCTTATCGGCACTGCTTGGAAATGCAACAGGGAAATACATACCGTCTACAAAACTCTCGCCTGCCGGCACATTAAAAATAACTCCACCGTTGGCTATGCCTTTGCTGATACAATCTTGTGCAGCATCATAGGGTGAAAGGTAGTCGCCATTGCCGGTATTGGTAATTAGTTTGGTGCCGCTAAGGGCCTGAGCATGTAAAAGGCAACAGACAGAAGACACAAGACACAAGAGAAAAAATTGCTTTGTCATACACCTTCCATAAAGAAATGGTGCTTGAGTTGTAAGAATTGGTTTCATGAAAATTTGGTTTTGGTTTCAGAAATTTATTGCGATGCAAACATGCGCACAAGCCAAAACCTTATCAAGAGGAAAAAACTTCATAACTTAGAAAAGTGAAAACACCATCCACCGATTTATTCCAACTCATAAAATCTCTAAGCCCGCAGGAGAAAAAATACTTTAAGCAGCAAAGCCGTGTGTATGCCGTTGAACGCGAAAACAGCTACGAAATTTTATTTGACGCTATTGACGAGCAGGAAGCGTATGATGAAGAAGCCCTGAAGAAGAAATTTAAAGGCCATGCGTTTGTCAATCAGCTTTCGGTAGCCAAAAATTATTTGTACGACAAAATCCTGGATGCCCTGCATAGCCAACATGCAGATGAAGACGACATGTTGAACATAGAGCGCATGATAGGGCGCACTGAAATACTGATGCGCAGAAACCTGATGAAGCTGGCACTTCAGCAATATGAAAAAACGCTGGCGAAAATGCAGGAAATGAATACGCTGACGCTGTTGCCGCATTTGACAAGACAGAAAAACTTAATAGTTACCAGATTACTACGCGAGTTTGATGTAGATGATTTGATTAAGAATAGTAATGAGGCGACACAGCACGCGGAAGTATTGCTAAACTACCTGCAATACGAAACGCTGCAAATAGAGACCAACCGTTTTTTTGCCGATGCCAAACTTTTAGAGAAGAAAGAAAATCGTAATGAGCTAGATAAGTTGATGCAGAATCCGCTGCTGAAGGATGAAAAAAAGGCGTTGAGCTTTCGTGCAAAGCATTACTTTGTAAAAAGCAATTACCGCTATCTTACTGTGTTGGGCAAGTGGAGCAAAGCACTTGCGATGGCGGAAAAATTCATGGTTTATCTTGAGAAACATGAACGTTCAACACGCGAATGGCAGGTAACTTATTACGGGGTGTTTATTGATATTCTGGAAATTGGTTTACATGAGCACAACCGCTCTCTATGTGACAAGATGATGAAGAAATACGAAGCGCTGACCAAGAAAGATTACTACAACAAACTGAGTATTCGTCAGGAGTATTTCATGTTTATGCTCGACTACTTTGCCGAATTTGAAATTGAGAGCAAAAAAGCATTGGCATTTTATGAGCAACACAAAAAATGGTGGCTGGAAGAAAAGCCACGTATGAACGTAATCATCAGCCACCGCGCTGTATTTAATTTGCTGCGCATACACTTTCAGGCCGAAAAGTGGGGTGAGTGCATACAACTGTTCAATGAACAATTAGAAATGAAGGTATTAAACACAGCAGGCCCCCGCACACGGATTACGTGGCTGATGATTCAGTATGAGATACGCAATATGGAATTGCTGAAAAACCAAAGCAAGAATGTGATGGACTGGTTTAAAAAGCACAGCATACTAAACGAGGGTGAACGGCAAATCATTTTGTTTTTCGAAAAACTGAGTTCAGCCCGCGACAAAAAAGAGTTGAAAGAAAAGTTCAACGACATTCAAGAAAAGTTGTCTTTGTTTAGACGTTCTTCAACCGAACACAATTTCCGAGACTTTGAAAGTTGGGTTAACCGTAAAATTTCGGGTTTGTAATTTTCTCTGCCCTTAGACCTACATCCCTACTCAGTTTACAAAGCACTGAGTGTTGTTTACACCAAACTGTCTGTTTAGAGAATCCGTAAATTCTTCTTTGCAATAATCTTCAGCTTCAGGTTTATATGCTTTAAATCTGTCGGAAAAAGTATCTATATAAATACCAATACTGTCAGGTGTAGTTTGATATGCGCTGCAGCCACAAACGAATACGCGTTTGCATGATGGCATAAGCAAGATAATGGCTACAATGGTAACCACCGGTAGCAATTTTATTTTCATCAGGCCGAGGTTTTAGACAGAACACTAAGCACGTGATTTAAAATCATCCTTACATCGCTACCATCATACTTGTCACCAAACTTGCGAAACACTGCGCTAACACTCTTTTCGTTGCTGTCTAACAAATATGCTTTTACAGGATTGATGATTTCAGCAGGCAGTGCATTGTATATATCAATATCACCGGTGAGAATCCATTTGGCGTAATGCCCTTTAATAGTGCCTACAGTTAGCGAGCGCAGTTCAGCAATCTCTTCAATAGTTTTCCCTTGTTTGTATAGTTCAAGCGTGTCTTTATACGTGCCGCCCTTTTCTTTTTTGCCGCTGGTAACTGAACTCTGAACGCTTTTCAACTTCTCCTTACTGTATTTTACCTCACCGGTAAAGAGTTTTTCACCCATAAAGTGCGCGTTGTAAAGTTCACTTACTTTTTTCCAGAAACTGTCTTGCACATACTGCACTTGAGTTACATATTTTTTTACCTTGCTTTTGAAAGCCATGGCTAAAATGTGTTCGTGCAGCGGAGCAATAAGTTGGTTGAAAATATTTTCAGTGAAATAATCAATGGCTTTAACACTTCGTTGTTTCAATGGAACTATATTCCGTTTATCCTTATTAAAATCTGCGAGCAAGCGGTTCAGCTCACGCTCAAATTTTTCGGAAGTAGAAACAATGGTTTCAATTTGTGAAGCAATATTATCGAAGAGTGCCAGCGCTGCTTCTTTATCGGGTATTTCTTTTTCAAACAGATTTTCTTTCCAGTCGCCTACGCGCTCGCGGAGTTTATTGAAATCGAAAAGTTTTTTCAGTTGCTGATTCGCAAACTCCACTTTTGCTTCTTCCAACACATTTTCCAGTTCGGCTTCGCTGTGGTGCGCTTCGCTGAACTCGGTAATCTTCAAATCGCCATGCAGCGAGTTTTGGGTAATGAGCGAATGCAAAACAATTCCTTCTAAGGTTCTGCAGCGCGAAA
The DNA here is from genome assembly GCA_964615305.1 of uncultured Chitinophaga sp. Classification (GTDB taxonomy): domain Bacteria; phylum Bacteroidota; class Bacteroidia; order Chitinophagales; family LD1; genus Bog-950. Next base: position 25,283 of record CAZTNA010000017.1, on the reverse strand, counting down.
GCGCTACATACACCTGCCCGGCAGCAAAGGAACTTCCCGCATCAATAATCACTTTATCGAAAGTTAGTCCCTGGCTTTTATGAATGGTAATTGCCCAAGCTAACCGCAGCGGATATTGGCTGAATGTGCCTGTAACATCTTTATCAATTTTGTCGGTGGTTTGGTCAACGGTGTATGAAATGTTCTCCCAAAGTTCTTTCTTCAGCAAAAAATCTTCGTTGTTGCTGTGAAAGGTAACGGTTACGCTATCGTAGGTGAGCTTTTTTACCGTAGCAAGTTTGCCGTTGTAATATCTTCCGTCCACCGAATCATTGCGAGTGAACATTACCTGCGCACTTTCTTTTAAAAAAAGTTCGCGCTCACAGGGGTAAATATGCTCCGGGAAATCGCCTGTGATTTCCGCCTCATAGGCATAAGTGCGGTTATTTAATTTCTGCAACTCACCCTGATTGATGGCGTTTACTTTGTTGTTATGTGTTGAAAGTAGAATGTATCCTTCTTCGGTTGGTTTAAAACCGGGCTGGTAACGTTCCTTCAGCGCTTCGTAATCACCTTCATCTAATTGCTGATGACGAATGTTGTTGAGCAAACTCAAAAACCGTCTGTCGGTTTGGCGATAGATTTTTTTGAGTTCAATTTCTGCAGCATCTAACTGTTTCCAGACTATTGAATCGAAAAAATATGGACTGGTGTAATAGTTTTTAAGAACCGTCCATTCCTGGTCTTTTACTACCGGTGGTAGCTGGTGCATATCGCCAATCAGCATTAGCTGCACACCGCCAAAAGGTTTTTGGTTTCTGCGAACGGTACGCATGACAAAGTCCACCGCATCGAGAATATCTGCACGCACCATGCTCACTTCATCAACTATGAGCAATTCCATTTCCTGAATGACTTTTCGCTTGTCTTTACGAAACTGCATGTGTTCTACCAATGCCCTGCGATTGGTAATGAGGTTGAGGTTCACCGAATCGCTGCTGGGAATAAATGAAGTAAGCGGCAAATTGAATTGCGAATGAATGGTAACCCCGCCTGCATTGATAGCCGCTACACCGGTAGGTGCCACCACCACAAAATTTTTGGTAGTTTGTTTGGCAATCTCTTTCAGCAAAGTGGTTTTGCCCGAACCGGCTTTACCGGTAAGGAAAAAATGCTTGTTGGTGTAAAGCGCAAACTGTTTAGCTAATTCAAATTCGGAGTTGTGCATTGAATGGCGAATATAGGTTTCGCTATTTGAGCGAGTCGGGAAGGTTTATCTTTTTTGCTTCACCAGTAATTTCAGCCAGCCATGCAAAAAAGCCAAACAACACATCCTGCATCCCAAAAGGCATACCGGCAATACGGTACTCTTTTCGCATTTTATACATGCAATACAACATTTGCAGCACAGGCGCATTTGCCCAGCTTCCGCCTCTTTTCATTGCTTCTTCACCAAACGTTTGCAGCATCCATTCCATGTTCAAAGCAGGCTCAAACCAAAACCGGGCAACTAACTTTTCGTTGCTACTTCCGTTTTTAAATGTGTGCGATTCTCCCTGTTTTACTACTATTTTTTTTCCTGCTTTCAGCAGCACATCTTTTCCTTCCACCTTTGCAATCATTTCTCCTGAGATAATTTCGAAGCCTTCTTCCTGCAACATGTGCCGGTGCGGGGGTGGCCCGCTTTTTCCGGGGGCCACAGTCAGTATGCCTTCGCTCCGCTTTCCATTAGTTAATTCTCTTGAGTCATTAAAATGTAAATGCTCACCGATTTTGTAAAGGTCAATGGGGGTTTTCATACAATGAATTTTTCGATGAAAGTAAATCTATTAAAGTTTATAACCTCACGAAAACACTCAAAAACAGAAACGGCCGTCAGTAAACTGACAGCCGTTTCGAAAAACACAGAAACAGTGTAGCTATTGTTTCACCAATATAGTGCTACTGTTTCCGGCTTTTAGCAGGTAGTTGCCTTTGGTTTCGTTTAAAATAATGCTGTTGGTGCCTTGTTGCAGACTACCTTGCTGTATCATGCGGCCTTGCATGTCGTAAAGTGCATAAGGCAGGTTTCTGTCAGCGCTTACAAATACAACAGGGCTGTTGCTTGGGTTAGGGAAAACAAAGAGTTTGGTTCTTTCTGTTTCTGTAATGCTGCTAAGCGGATTAGCTTCGTAGTAATAAGCCCAGTCAGAATAATTGCGCCATGCCAGCGTGTTGTCATCCCAACCTTGCTGAAGGTAGTTGGTAATATATCCTTGTGTATTGTAGGTGTAAATGGCTTCTGAATAATTTTTCCAAGTAGAGCCATCGCGAGTTTGATACAAGAAATTAGTCAGCATATTTCCTGCATTGTAGGTATAGGTATTTAAAGTAGATAAATCCCATCCCAGTGTTTGCAGGTTCCAGCTTTCACCTAAACCATTCTCTAAGTTTCCGTTAGTATCGTAGGCGTAAGTGGATTTTGTAACGTTTACCCAATCATTTAATGAAGCACTCCAAAGTCGATAAGTGGTTGTGGCTAAGCGATTATCTACGTTGTATGTATATAGGTTTTGGCTGTAGTTTTTGTAAGTGGCAGAAAGGGTGTCGTACTTCTGATTGGTAGCCGAAACCGGTTGTCCGTTGCTATTGAGAGGGGTTGTAACCCGCGATTCACCCCGCCATTGGTTGCTTTTCCAGGTTTCGTAGGTGCCTAATGTATCGCGGTTTTGTGGGTTGTAGGTATGCACGGTGCGATAAGTATTTTCCCAGTTACTGTTTACGTAGAATTGCGTTAGCTCAACATTCACACTGTCAAAAGCGGTGTAGTTGGTTTGGGTTCTTGCTTGCAAAACCCAGTTGCCGGATGAAACCCGTTCTGACTGCAGCATGATTTCCTGGTCGTTGGCATTGTAATTGTAAGCATAACGATTGCAACCGAGTGAACTTGTTAGGTTAGAGTCGGTAACAAGCAGCGGTTTGCCTGTAGACGTATAGGTTTGAGTTTTTATTTTGGTGTAGTTCCATGTATTGGCAGGCGAGAAGTAGGTGCGCTTTTCATTCTCTAAACCTTGGGCGTTGTAGTTGTAGGTAGATGAATCGCTATCATCCCACTCAAAAGTTTGGGTACTCCATTCTTTGTAGCGTTCACTAAGCAGGCGCAAGCTGCCATTGCCATAGCTGTCGTAGTTTACAATTTGTGCGTTTACTAAAAAAACCGATAAAAGCAGCGCGGCTGCGAAGAATGTAATTTTGTTGTTCATTTTTTCTGTGTTTTTGTTAGTGCAAATGTGTAGAAAAGGCAAGGTGCCCGAAAACAAAAATTCGCGAAAACGGAAACGTGTGACACCTCGTTTACTATATTGGTAGCGTGAAGAAAAACGATCTATACGAGTTGATAGCGGGTATGAGCCCTGCCGAGAAAAAACTTTTTACCGAAAGATTTAAAGGAAAGGAGGACAGCAACTTTGTTCGCCTTTTTAACTCCATTGCACAAGGCTATGTCATAAACGATGAAGAGGTGAAGCAGAAGTTCGGTAGCGAAACTTTTGTGAATCATCTCGGCAAAACCAAAGCGTATTTGTATGAAGCCATTCTATCGCTGCTCTATACACAGCTACAACCGCACTTTACCCGTTTACAACTTTTTCAGAAAATAGAGTTTTCCGAAGTACTCTTCAGTCGAAAACTGTTTCAGCAAGCTGAAGATATGATTGTGGCAACCCTCACCGTTGCACAGGAGAATGACGATATAGAACTAGAAAATTACATCCGCCATCAACTTAATTTGTTTACCTCTTTTCTGCACCGCGACACGGTGGTGGTGAATCACGATGCCGAGTTCAGACAAAAGTTAGAGGAACTGTTGAACAGAAACAAGTTATTTTTTGAAATTATGCGCGCCTACAGCACCCGCGGCAAAAAGGATTCAAAAAATCTTTCCGATTTCCGCCAGCACGTTTTGTTGACCCCGCCACAAAATTTTTTGTCGCCCCGTGCGGAAAATAATTTTGAAACCATCATGAGTTTGTTGAACACCGTAGATCAGAATTATGAGGCAGCGCTTTTAAACAATTACAAGCTACTGGAGCTAAAGCGCAAAACATCTAACCTGGCGGTAACGCAAGAGGTAGGCTACATAAATACGCTCTTCAACACCATATTGGCTTTGCAGGGATTAAAAAAAGACAGTAAAAAGCTGATTAATGAATTGGAAAAATTTGAACCGGTTTCTATTCTCAGTAAGTCGCAAAAGTTTGTTTGCCTGCTTCGTGCTAAGCTAGGCAGCTACATAGTAAAACCTCAATCTGCTGAGGGAAGAAAGCTAATAGCCTGGGTAGAAAAACAAATGCCCGAACACAGCAAGGGGTTAACCGAGTTAGAGCGTGTAAAAGTTTACATCAGTGTGGCAGGACTATACATGAAGGAGCAAAACTTCAGCAAGGCGTTGGATTATTTACCAGCCATTAACCATTCTAAAACAGCTCACGAAGCTCGCCCGGTCATTGAGCGTGTGGCTATTCTCTATTCGTTCATCGCACATTACGAACTCGGCAATTACGAATTGCTGGGTAACACACTTCGCAACTACAAATACTTTCAGCAAACCAACAACTCGTTTTATTTGATAGAAAGTATGACGCTCGACTTTTTGAAAGATGCCATACGCATAGCCAATAAAAAGGAGAGAGAAAAACTGAAATCAACGTTTGAGAAAAACATTCTGAAAGCAGCGAAGGAAGGAGGCAATTCAGGAATTGCCTATCTCGAAAATATAGATTGGGTAAAACACAGTTAGTATTTTACCCAATCACATTTACATTATTACTTCTTACCGGTTTTCTTTTTGTCGAGAAAAACCAAGCCGTTGTCAAACGAATCCACTATCACTGTTTTCCCTTTCTCAATTTCACCGCTCAGTATTTTCTTACTCAATTCATTGACAAGCTCCTTTTGAATTACACGTTTCAAAGGACGCGCACCATATTGTGGGTCGAAGCCGGCTTCGCCTAAATAGTCGAGTGCCTGCGGAGTAATTTCGAAATTGATTTCGCGCTGCGCCAGCAGTTCTTTCAAACCATGTAATTGCAAATCAACAATGTCGCGAATCTGTTTCTTCATTAGCGGATGGAACATTACCACTTCATCTATACGGTTCAAAAACTCAGGGCGAACGGTATGTTTCAAGCGCTCCATCACTTCTACCTTAGCGGTTTCGCTTGCAGAGAGTATGTCCTTCTCATCAGTTACTTTATCGAATGCCGCCTGAATAATATCTGAGCCAATATTCGATGTCATGATGATGAGTGTGTTTTTGAAATTAACTGTTCTGCCTTTGTTATCAGTTAAGCGTCCGTCATCTAACACTTGCAACAAAATGTTGAACACATCAGGGTGGGCTTTCTCAATTTCATCGAACAGAATTACACTATAAGGTCTTCTGCGAACTGCTTCGGTCAGTTGACCGCCTTCATCATACCCCACATATCCCGGAGGCGAACCCACTAAGCGGCTCACGGCATGTTTCTCTTGATACTCGCTCATATCTATACGAACCATGGCGTGTTCATCATTAAACAAAACATAGCTGAGCGCTTTGCTCAATTCAGTTTTTCCAACACCGGTTGTTCCTAAAAACAAGAACGAACCAATCGGTTTACGTTCGTCCTGTAAGCCCGCACGGCTTCTCCGGATAGCATCTGCCACTACCGTAATTCCTTCGTCTTGTCCTTTGACCCGTTCGCGCAGTTTATCTTCTAAATGAAGAAGTTTCTCCTTTTCTCCTTCCAGCATTCGGGTAACAGGTATGCCTGTCCACTTGGCAACAATAGCGGCTATGTCTTCGCTGGTTACTTCTTCCTGCAACATTCTTTTATCAGCAGAAATTTTAGAGAGTTCATCATCCAGCTTCTTGATAGCGTCTTCGGTTCCTTTAATTTTTCCATACCGAATTTCTGCTACTTTACCATAGTCGCCTTCGCGCTCGAAACGTTCCGCTTCCAGTTTAAAGTTTTCAATCTCGCGTTTGCGGGCAGTTATCTTGTCAACTATCTCCTTCTCGCTTTGCCACTTGGCTTTAAACTCTGCCCGCTGTTCTTTCAGGTTCGAAAGTTCTGCGTTCAATTCATCGAGCTTCTTTTTGTCGTTCTCGCGTTTTATGGCTTCTATCTCAATTTCAATCTGCATAATGCGTCTTTCAATTTCATCGAGCTCTTCGGGCATTGAATCCATTTCTAAACGCAGCTTCGCTCCTGCTTCATCTATTAAGTCAATAGCTTTATCGGGTAAAAAACGTTCGGTAATGTAGCGGTTACTCAAGGTAACGGCACTGATAATGGCATCGTCCTGAATTTTTACCTTGTGGTGATTTTCGTAACGTTCCTTCAAACCGCGAAGAATAGAAATAGCATCTTCCACCGTTGGCTCTTCCACCATCACTTTCTGAAAACGCCTTTCGAGGGCTTTGTCTTTTTCGAAGTATTTCTGATACTCATTTAAGGTAGTAGCCCCCACCGCACGTAATTCGCCACGCGCCAATTCAGGTTTAATAATATTGGCGGCATCCATAGCACCTTCGGTAGCACCTGCGCCTATCAGTGTGTGTATTTCGTCAATAAAGAGAATGATTCTTCCATCACTCTCTTTAACTTCTTTCACTACTGCTTTCAAGCGCTCTTCAAAATCGCCACGGTATTTTGCACCGGCCATCAGCGCGCCCATATCAAGCGCATAAATTACTTTGGTTTTCAGATTCTCCGGCACATCGCCTTTTATTATGCGGTGGGCAATGCCTTCGGCAATAGCCGTTTTACCTACACCGGGTTCACCTACCAGCAACGGATTGTTTTTGGTTTTGCGAGTAAGTATGTGCATGACTCTGCGTATTTCTTCATCGCGGCCAATGACGGGATCTAGTTTGCCGGCTTTTGCGCTTGCGTTTAGGTTAACAGCATATTTATCAAGCGAGTTGTATTTAGCATCGGCTCCTTGCTCGGTTACTTTGTTGCCTTTGCGTAATTCGAGAATGGCTGCCCGAAGCTTTTTTTCATCTAACCCAACTTCTTTCAAAAGCTTGGTTGAATCATCGTTAACAGAAAGCATAGCAAGCAATAGAATATCTATACCTACATAGCTATCTTCAAAATCTTTTAGCAGTTTATTGGATTGCAGAATCAATTTGCCGAACAATGGCGAAGGCACTACATCGTTTCCACCGCCCGATACTTTAGGAAGTGTTTTTACTTTCTCTTCTACCTTACCCAGCAGTATGTTTTTGTTTACTCCTGCCTTCTGCAATAGAAAAGGAAGCGCGTCTTCATCCGCTTCCAACATTCCTTTTAAAAGGTGTATGGTTTCCAGTTGAGGATTCGAGTTATTAAAAGCATCTTGTTGCGCTGCACTGAGCGCTTCCAATGCTTTGGTGGTGAAATTATTTGCGTTCATAATGGTGTTTTGAGTTTTCTAAGTGGTGTTCATGTTCACAAAACTCTAACCAAGCCTTGATTGATTACAATTTGTCAGCCGGTTGATAAAAACTAATGACAGAAAGTTCTAAAAACGGGAAAACGGGCGGAAATAATTGCAGACCGCGAGTAAAGATTAAAAGCAAGAGATGGGGAAATGAGTTCTCGCTCAGTTGACTATAACGGAAATACTTGCTGTTATGGCAACTAAACTTGGTGTTATTGAAACTAAAGTTGTTGTTATTGTAAACGCTGTTGCGGTTATAGTAAAATCTTTTGCGGTTATTGAATACTATATAGCTGTTATTGAAACCCCTGTTGCTCTTATAGATGTACAAGATGCTCTTGTAGCTAATAAAGTGGCTGTTACTGCCCGTAAAATTGCTGTTATTGAAAAATGAACGTTCCTAACTGCTCAACAACGAATAGTAATCATTACATAACTGCCACTTGGCGGTACATAAACTTGATTTTACTGAAAATACAGGAAGAAAAAGGGCTAGCAACTGGTGCGGCTAGCGGAACTGCCGCTACGTGGAGTATATACCTTGAATAAGAACAGCGTTACATGCGCGGCTCCTAATGAACGTTAGCCAGTGAAAGCAGTCGGGCATGTAGTTTATCAACCTGGTTTTGCAGTTGGTGAATGGTGCCTGTATTACTAATCACAAAATCGGCAAGTTTTAACTTGTCAGCTTCGGGTAGCTGATGCCGAATCCGCTGCTTTACCTCTTCCACTTCTATATGGTCGCGTTGGCTAACTCTTACCATACGCTCATTTATAGGGGCTGTTACCACTATTAGTTTATCTAAATATTTATACGCTCCGGTTTCCACCAATAGCGCGGCTTCTTTTAAAACGTAAGGGCGTAACAACTTTTGTTGCTCTTCCATCCATCGTTCCGTATCGTGAAACACGGCCGGGTGTACCAATGAGTTAAGCACGTCTAACTGTTCGCGGTGGTTAAATACTTTTTGGGCAAGCAACTTACGGTTGAGTTCTCCATGTTGGTACACATCTTCGCCAAAGTGTTTCTTAATTTCATCAATCAGGTAATGTTCATGCTGCATCAGGTATTTAGCTCTTACATCAGCATAATACACCGCTACACCTAATTTTTCAAACATTTTGCACACGGTAGTTTTGCCGCTTCCTATGCCTCCGGTAATTCCTACTTTTATCATTTGATGGGTAAATAATTTTATTCGTTTCATACGTAAGCATTTGATATAAAACGAATCGGAAGCAAGTTATATTATGTATTTGACAATTTTTATTGATACTGATCAACAAGATTTCGGTTCAAAACAGTTTATAGATTCATGGCTTATTGAATATGCGCAACAACAAAAGATTCTATTTTTAGCGCACACATGAGCACTGTGAAAAAGATAGCTGTTATAATACCAGCGTTTAATGAAGAGGCAAGCATAGAGGCCGTGGTAAAAGCTGTAAATAATCTACAGGCAGATGGTATATCTGTAACACCTGTAGTAGTAAACGACTGCTCCCGCGACCGCACCAAAGAAATTATTGCCAATTTGAACTGTGTAGCGCTTAACTTGCCTATTAACTTAGGAATAGGTGGAGCCGTGCAAACAGGAATTAAGTTTGCCTTTGACAATAATTACGATTACGCCATTCAAATTGACGGTGATGGGCAACACCCGCCACAATACATTCCGAAACTACACACAGAACTGGAGCGAAACAACTGGGATGTTGTCATTGGCTCACGCTTTATTCAAAAAGAAGGTTTTCAATCAACCGTATTGCGCAGAACAGGCATACAGTACTTTCAATGGCTATTGAAGCTAATAACAGGCGAAAATGTTACGGATAGCACGTCCGGTATGCGAATGATGAACCGCAAGACAATGAAATTGCTGTATGCTTATTACCCTGACGAGTACCCCGAACCCGAAGCGCTAATCATTTACAGCCGCAATGGACTGAAGTTTGGTGAAGTGCCGGTAGAAATGGACCCTCGTATGGGAGGCGTAAGCAGCATAAGAGGTTTGGGGGCAGTGTATTACATGTTTAAAGTAACTATTGCAATAATTTTCACTTACCTAAGACAATAATTAACTATGATAAGGTTTCAACTATACTCTGCACTCTTTAGTTTAATATTTCTTGCTTACGTTTTTTGGCAAATAAAAAAAGGCAAACTACGCGAAGAGTATGCATTCATCTGGATACTTAGCTCGTTGGCACTTATAGTGCTTTCGATTTGGCGAGGAGGATTAGACGTATTAGCGCAAACCTTTGGTGTTTACTCGCCTCCCAATCTAATTTTTGGAGGAGCAATTTTCGCTGTATTAGTTTACTTACTGCACTTATCGCTTTCGGTAAGCAAACTTCATTACCAAAACAAAACACTGGCACAAGAATTAGCCTTGCTTAAACAAAAAACAGGTAAGTAGCGTACATGAGTAACTGTGCCCGCGAAATGCAATGCTACTGCCAATACTTACTGCAAAAAGACGCTGACGAACAGTCTATACGTCTATATGAAATTGCAGCAAAACAAATTCAACTATCAAACAAAGAAGAAAAACTGTTGAGTTTTGTATTAAATAATACATGGAGCATAGGATGTATAGATGCCGCACTTGCCCTGTTTTTCCCAAAACACATTTTGCGAAGACGTTTGATAACAGCATTTGCCATATTGGAAACCAACCCACTTTATTTTTCGCACTTTAAGCCAAAGCAGTTTTCAGTTTCTCAATTGTTTGTGCTGGCAGCTGCCGCTGTGAGTGAAGGATGTAAAGCTATTATAGGTTTAATAATTATTTCAGTTAACTAGTGGTATATGCCGATTACATAGTAGTAGGATCCGGATGTACCGGAGCCATGGCAGCACAAACTTTGGTAGAAAAAGGCGTGCAAGTACTTATGCTGGACGGAGGTATAACCAATAACTCGTACGCAGATATAATACCTGATGCAGACTATTTAAGCATTAAAAAAGAAGACCGGCAGCAATACCAGTATTTTATTGGAAAAAACCTGGAAGGGATTCCGTTTGGTGATGTGAAAACCGGAGAGCACTTAACACCTCCACGAAAATATATGGTGCAAGATGTAAACAAGTGGATGCCGTTGGTATCAACCAGTTTTTTTCCGCTTGAATCTCTGGCTCTTGGTGGGTTAGGTAATGGATGGGGCTTAGGATGCTGTGTTTTTTCAGATAATGAATTAATGGAAACCGGGCTACGCAAAAACAAAATGCGCGAAGCCTATGAAATTATAGCTGACCGAATAGGCATAAGTGGCTCTAAAGACGATACAGAAAGATATACCGCTTCATCGCTAAAAAATTTATTACCGTCTATAGCCATGGATAGTAACGGAAAAAACCTACTCGAAAACTACCGAAAGAAAAAGAACAACCTTAATAAGCAGGGCTTTTATATGGGCAGGCCGTCTTTAGCATTACTCTCAAAAAAAAGAACAAACCGAAAGGCCTACCAATATAAAGATCTCGACTTTTATGACGATAACGATAAAAGTGCATATAGGCCGGCATTTACAATTGACGAACTAAAGCACAAACCTAACTTTCAGTATAAGGGAAACCTACTGGTGGTAAGTTTTGAAGAAAAAGAAACTGAAGTAGAAGTAACCTGCAGAATATTATACACAAACGAGATACAAGTTTTCCGTTGCAAAAAGTTGGCGCTGGCAGCCGGTTGTTTAAGTACTGCCCGCATTGTATTACGCTCATTTAACGCCTATGGGGTAAAGTTGCCTGTTATATCAAATCCGTATAGCTACTTACCGGCCATACAACCTTTTTTACTCGGTAAAGATACCGATGCCCGAAAAATTGGGTTCGCTCAGCTTTCATTGTTTCATGACCCTGATAATACAAATATGGATGTTGCTATGGCATCTATTTACAGCTATCGCTCTTTAATGGGGTTTCACATTTTAAAAGAAACACCGCTTGGAGTAAAAACCGGGTATAAATTCTTACAGTACATGATGCCGGCTCTTACTATTGTGGGCTTATTTCATCCTGAGCGGGCAAGCGAAAAAAAATTTTTAAGCTTAGAAAAAGACAATACCACCCAAATTGGCGACTGCCTAAAAGTAAGCTATTCGCTGACCGATGCCGAAAAACACCAAGTAGCAAACAACGAACATAAATTCTCTAAAGCACTCAGGCAGCTCAATTGTTTCGTATTAAAGAAAATAGATCCCGGACATGGCTCAGGAGTGCATTATGCAGGCACGCTTCCTTTTTCTGAAAAAAACGAACGCTTTAACATCATGCGTAATGGCAGGTTAGGCCATACACAAAACGTATATATCGCAGATGGCTCAGGTATAAACTATTTACCCGGCAAAGGGCTTACCCTATCGTTAATGGCTAATGCTCATATAGTGGCAGAGAGCATGTTAAACCATCCATAACATTGGCTTTAACGCCCGCATTTAACCCGAACAGCGCACACCTTTAAAAGATGTCAACAACTTCAAGTAAATGAGGATAAAATAGCAAAAAAACACTCACTGAACTGTTGCTATTTTATACATTCGCCCGCGTTCTTTTATAGCGTGTTTTCACTCTATAAAACAGCATTTTAAAAAGTAAAAATGAGCGAAGCAACCGCACAACAAAATATGGAAGAAAACAAGCCAAAACAGGACTACTCGGCCAGCAGCATACAGGTATTGGAAGGGTTAGAAGCAGTTCGAAAGAGACCCGCCATGTATATTGGCGATACAGGAGTTAAAGGGCTTCATCACCTGGTGTATGAAGTAGTAGATAACTCTATTGACGAAGCGTTGGCCGGTCACTGTAAAAACATTTATGTAACCATTCATGAAAACAACTCTATTTCGGTAAAAGATGACGGACGTGGTATTCCCGTTGACATGCACGAAAAGGAAGGCGTTAGCGCCTTACAAGTTGTAATGACGGTGTTACACGCAGGCGGTAAATTCGACAAAGATACCTACAAAGTATCAGGTGGCCTGCATGGGGTAGGTGTAAGTTGTGTGAACGCGCTTAGTTCACATTTAAAAGCGCAAGTTCACCGTGCAGGTAAAGTTTATGAGCAAGAATACAGTGAAGGCAAACCCTTGTATGCCGTAAAAGAAATAGGCACAACTACCTACCGAGGCACCATTGTTACGTTTCACCCTGATGCAACAATTTTCACTTCAACAGTTTATAGTTTCGATACGCTTTCAGCTCGCTTGCGCGAGTTAGCGTTTCTAAACAAGGGCATACATTTGACTATCACCGATGAACGTGAAAAAAATGAAGCCGGAGAACATATTTCCCAACACTTTTACAGCGAAGGTGGCTTAATAGAATTCGTGAAATTTTTGGATAGCACCCGTGAGCCACTAATACCAACCCCAATATGGGTAGAAGGCAACCGCGAAAACATAGCCGTGGAGGTAGCACTGCAATACAACACCACTTACAGTGAAAATGTGCATAGCTATGTAAACAACATAAATACAATAGAAGGAGGCACTCACGTAGCTGGTTTCAGAAGAGCGCTTACCCGCACTTTTAAATCGTTTGGAGAAAAGAACAAACTCTTCGAAAAACTTAAAGTAGAAATTACCGGTGACGATTTTCGCGAAGGCTTAACCGCCATTGTTTCAGTTAAAGTACCCGAACCACAATTTGAAGGGCAAACTAAGACCAAACTTGGCAACAATGAAGTAGCCGGTGCTGTTGAACAAATTTTTGGCGAAACTCTGGAACATTACCTTGAGGAAAATCCTAAACAAGCCAAACTAATATTCGACAAAGTAGTGTTGGCGGCCACCGCTCGTGCCGCAGCACGCAAAGCCCGCGAAATGGTGCAGCGCAAAGGAGCGCTAAGCGGGGGTGGGTTGCCCGGAAAACTTGCTGATTGCAGCAGTAAAAATCGCGATGAATCAGAGATATTTTTAGTAGAGGGTGACTCAGCGGGAGGTACAGCTAAACAAGGACGCGACCGCCACTTTCAGGCAATTCTTCCGCTACGTGGAAAAATTCTGAATGTTGAGAAAGCCATGGAGCATAAAATTTACGACAACGAAGAAATAGGAAACCTATTTCAGGCGCTTGGTGTTCGAATAGGTACTGTTGATGACACAAAAGAGCTTGATATATCTAAACTACGCTACGGTAAAATTGTAATCATGTGCGATGCTGATGTAGATGGTTCACACATTACCACCCTTATACTTACCTTCTTTTTCCGTAGTATGAAAAAACTAGTTGAAGAAGGACATATATACATTGCGCAGCCACCTTTGTATTTAGTTAAGAAAGGGAATAAAGAAGGAATTTACTGCTGGAACGAAACACAACGCGAAGCAGCCACCAAAGAACTGGCCAAAGGAGGTAGCGAAAGTGGAGTAACAGTGCAGCGCTATAAAGGGTTGGGTGAAATGAATGCTGAACAATTGTGGGAAACAACCATGAACCCGGCAACCCGTTCACTGAAACAAGTAACAATAGATAGCGCAGCTGAGGCTGATTATATTTTCAGCATGTTAATGGGCGATGAAGTACCGCCAAGAAGAGAGTTTATAGAAAGCCATGCAAAGTTTGCAAGGATAGACGCTTAGAAATCAATAGCCCCTGGGTAAACGTTGAGAATCATTCTCAGCGTTTACCTTTCTACATACTTAATAGTTGAATTTTGGTTGCCATTCGTTAGCTCTTTTAGGAAACAAATCAAAAAGGTGCCAAGGAGAACAGTAAAAATCACCGGGACCAAAGTGGTCGTAAGCAGTTCGATAAATTTGATGTTCTTTTCTAATTAACGCTGATACCCCAGGCCAATACGAACCGGGAGTTGGTTCAAAACCAAGGTCTGCAATAAACGAACTGCCGCCAGCACTTAACATTTTAAACTTCCATCCTCGGCTTGTAGCAAACTCTTTTTGAATTTCGGGACTATCAGGCGAAACCACTACAAACGGCACGCGATCACTAATTGGCAACGAAAAACCATTAAACCCATCTGCCCACATAGTACAGTAGGTGCAGCGCGTTCCCATATTGTGTATTATCATTAACTCGTCACGACTATCGAAAAGCGAAGACAACAAAACAGTTTCACCGTTTACATCTGTTAGTGTATAATCCTTAATCGGCTCTAACTGCAACTGCCCTCTTAACTCAAGTATTTTAGTGCGTGTTGCTTCAATTTCTTTTTGCATTACTGAAATCTGACGGTAGATATCTTTATTCATCTGATACTATTTTAGCCGAATTGGCGTTTATTAAAGAATATGAAAGGTATAATTTTAGCAAGTATCTTGTTATTGCTTAGTAGTGGGAATGATTACCTGCAAGAAGTGCCTCGTTTTAATGTTGATTCATATTACAAGGCTCAAGTTTATATAGATCACACCTACAAGAGTTTTTTTGAGCTGCAGGAAGTTAATCAACCGATTAACCCTCAAAATTACGATCAGCATTTGCTGAACGCATCTTTGTTCTTTGCTACAAATAGAATGCGAGACAAAAAACATATACAGTGTTTACAGTTTGCCGATGGACTGCGTAATTCAGCTATGGTGCATAGCTATCAAATGGTTCAAAAAAAATTCTTTGACCATTACAACCATAAAGTTCGCGATCTCAGGACTCCTGATAACAGGATAGAAATATTTCTTAGTAATTCAACGGCCACCGCAGAAAACATAGACTACAACCACATTCCATTTCCCGGAAACACAACGTATGCACAAGTAGCCGAAGTAATAGCAGATGACTTCTTACATTCTTCTCAACATAAAAAAATAATGTTAAACAAGAATTACAACCAACTGGGGTGTGCTGTGTTCTTTGAATATAAACCCAATGATGGGGTCATTTACTTTAAGGCGACACAAAATTTTGCCACCACTTTTTAATCAACTAAAAAGGTATAGCGTAATAGCAGCATGTGTTGCCCTTTAGGGTTTTTAGCGTAGTCAAGAATTACTGAGCCGTACTTAGGATTTTTAAACTCAATGGGGTTTATCGGTTTTCCGTTAGAGGGTAAATTTACTGCTCTCCAGCCCTCTTCAAAGGTTAAGTTTTGCCGAAGCCGCATTTCCATTTCACTATAACCAGAGCCAAAACTGCTATCAAAATTTCCTTCCCGCAATACAGTTTTAAAGTCTTCGGATGATGACTCATGTGGATAGCAATAAACTATGCTGTATTTCTCACCGGGTATTTTCAACTTACTTTTAAAAGCAAACTTATATCCCCAGAAGTTGGCAGTATCTAACTTCTGCCCTTTTACGCTCTCAAAAGAAGATTCGTCATAAGCAAAAAACACATTCATTATAGCCATATTGAAAGGTGTACGATTAACCAACTTTACAGTATCCTTTACAGGTGCCGGTTTATGGACAACGTCTGCCTTAACCGATGGAGTTACGTTTAGCGTAGTAACGGTTGTGTCTTTTACTTTTTCCGAAACAGTTTCCTTTACTACAGGTACAACGTCTGGTGTTGCGGGTCTAACAGGTTCAGGAACTACCTCTTTTATGACCTCAACTTTTATCTCAGTTCTAGCTGGTTCAGGCTGTTTAGCTGACTCTGTTAGCTTTGGTTGAGCACTGACTACTTCTGCTTTAACAGGAGTTTTTATCTCTTCCTGCTTAGGGTGTTGGGCAACATCCACTGGTTTAACCTCAACAGCTGCAGCTTTCGCTTTACTAACATCTTCCCGTTTTTCTGCAACAACCGGCTTAACGGGCTCTATGTTAAATATCTTGTTTTCTACTATT
Organism: uncultured Chitinophaga sp.; assembly: GCA_964615305.1. Lineage (GTDB taxonomy): Bacteria > Bacteroidota > Bacteroidia > Chitinophagales > LD1 > Bog-950. The sequence goes on along the minus strand of CAZTNA010000017.1, from coordinate 9,107 downwards.
GCAGGCTTATCAGATATTTTAACCTCAAGTTGTTTTTGATTGGTAAATATCTTCATCCATCGTATTTGAAAGTTGCTGTTGTAGCTCACCAACATGCTGTAACCTACAAACTCAAACAAATAACCTTGTGCTACTTTAAGACCTGCTGAAGTTTTGGCACTCATCTCCGAATACTTGTCCTTCATCTTTATTCCCCAGGGAAGTTTCGAAGAATATGGATAAAACTTTGTTCCATTGTAAGTAAAATCGACACCGGCTATTAAAAGTGTGTCAGCGGTTTGAGTGGTGGTATTCAAAAGTATTTTAACTCCGCCATAGTTGCTTTCCAGTTTACTATCTAAGAGCCAATAAGTTTTAAACTCTTTAAAGTCATAGGATGTTTTGTTTTTTCCCAACACCATTAGTAAATTATCACCGGTGTACTCGATTTGCGCACTACTCGTGTAAGCTAAGATGGTAAATAAAAACACGTAAATTTTATTCATAGCCTTAAATTATTTGCCGAAAGTACCTTTTTTTCTGCTTCCAATTACCGGTAACTATAAAGAGTTATTCTACTACAAACAACTTATAATGTATGATGTAATAGACCATACATTAGGTTCAATAAAATTACCAGGGTTACATACCCCCTACCGCCTTAGGATGAAACGTTGAAAAAGAATGATAAAACTCTTGATATGCTCTAACTGGTTTTAGCTTATTGCCAACAAGCTGACCGCTTACACATTCTCCTTTCGTATTCCATAACGATGCGGTGGCATTGTCAGCAAACTGGTTAGAGGAGTCAATAGCAGTAAACTGTGAGGGAGATCCATCTACAACCGGCAATTCAAATACAAAGTAAGACTGTGCATCGTTTCCGAACAATAGCACAACGGGTGTTACACCTACTTTATCGTGAATTACTCGCTCAGATTTAAGTTTATTCCAGTCAAACATTTTTTCTCCATTGTCAGTTACTATACCAATAACCCACGATTTTTTTTGCCATGAAGATGTGTCGGTACCTGTCAATTCACTTTTGCTGCTTCCGTCATCATACCCGGTCATAGATGCATACTGTTTTTCGAACTTTGAATCAGGCTGCATAATTAAAGAGTTGGGGTAAAGTTGCAGCCAAGCACTTAAGGTTACTTGTTGTGATGGCACCTCTGGCAATCTATTTCCTTTAAGAGGCCCCGCACAACATTCGCCCGTAGCTTGCCGCCACCAACTTTTGGTGGTAGCATCTTCAAACATGGCATTAAACTGATCCATGCCAACCAATCTGAAAGTTTCCGACTTACCATTAACCACAGGTTTATATACTCTGCCGGTTCTGCAAACTGTGCAATAAGTAATCATTACTTCTTCGCCAGCTATGTTATCGCGAACCTGATGATGGTAACCGATAAAACTGATTGGGTATGCTTTGGCTTCGCCATTTAGTTCGACACCGATTACTAAACGACTACCTTCAACAGAATTTTGAGATGCAGGGGACATAAGTAATTTATCTGGCTGGTAAAACATTTTTTCTGCCAGCATTACAAAATTGGTTAGGTAAACAACAGTGCCGGTTACCAGCAATAGCACAATGGCCCCAATTTGTTTCCAAACTACACCCTGTTTGATGATAGACAAAAAAGTGAATAGAACAATCGACCCTGCAATTAGCCTAACAGGCCAAATAAATTGGTTAATGTTAAAGGCAAGTTCAACGTTGTTTTGCCATTGACTGCCCGGCAAAGGCATAATGAAATATACTTTAAGTGTTTCTGCCAACAACATGGCTGAAACAGAAACTAAAAACAAAATTCCGCTTTGTTTGCTTATGAATTTCATACTCGTTATTTACAACAAGCGAATTGCCTTTTTCATTTTATTTTTCAACTCATCTGAAACACCAACTAAAGGCAATCTAAGTGAGTTTCCACATACGCCCAAAGCTTCTAAAGCACATTTAACACCTGCCGGGTTTCCTTCCGCAAAAAGCATATCGGTAATATCATTAAGCTGATAGTGGAGTTTGTGTGCCTTTTCAAAATTTCCTTTTAAGCAATGCCTAACCATCTCGGTAAATATTTTTGGAAACGCTTGACCTACCACCGATATAACGCCATCGAAACCGTAGGCAATCAGCCCTAGAGTAATGTTGTCATCTCCGGAAATCAGGAGGAAATCTTTCGGTTTGTTCTTAACTAACTGCATGCACTGGTTGAAATCACCGGAAGCTTCTTTCATACCAATAATATTTTTGACTTCAGCCAAACGTAGAGTTGTTTTAGCCGTCATGTTGCTGGAAGTTCGCCCGGGAACATTGTAAAGAATAACCGGTTTAGGCGCATTTTGGGCTATAGCTTTATAATGTTGAAAAATTCCTTCCTGGGTTGGCTTATTGTAATAAGGTGAGACAGAAAGAATTGCATCCACACCTTTAAAATGAAACTTCTCTATACTTTTTAAAACTTCTCGTGTGTTGTTGCCACCAAAGCCCGCCACTACCGGTACTCGTTTGTTACTTTGTTCAATGGTAAAATTCAGTATGTCAAGTTTCTCTTCATCTGAAAGATTTACACTTTCTCCGGTGGTTCCAAGCGATACTAAATACTCCACTCCACCTTTTACACAATAGTCAATGAGTTTCTCTAAACCCTTGTAATCAACTTCGCCTTTTTTATCAAATGGGGTAACTAATGCTACTCCAGTACCTCTTAACTTACTTTGAATCATATATTATTTTGTTTAAAAAATTAGTTGCCTGCTGTAAAAAATAACTCAAATCTGTTTTAGCATCCATCATAATCATAAGTTCGTAATAGTCAGTCTTTCGTTCATTAAAAACACCAACACGCCACTTTGCTTTTGATGTGCGGGCTACGTATTCTAAGGTTTTATTCTCTTCTGTAAATGCAGCAAACAATAAATCGAATGGTCGTGACGAGAAATTTTTTATGCGTTCGTCATTGGGAACTTGTGCCCATGTCACATTACTTTTATTGAACACCATTATATCAGCTTTGTGATCAATTTTAGCATCATTCACATATCCGATAATTTCTACTGTTTTGTTTTGCTTACGAAGTTCTTCGGCAAATTTTGTAATAATAATGTCGTTATCGGGGTTTGTGCTATTGTACACAATACCAATAGACTTTGCATCGGCAAGATTAGTAAGCTGCCTTTGTGTTTTTGACCCATTAAGTGCTTGAGCTATACTGTTTTCGTAGAAATAGTTGCGTAAGTTATCCCACCACTGCATTATGCTTCCTTTAGTTCTTCATAAACACCTATACGAGAATATTTTTCTACGCGTTCATTAATCCTCTCCTCAGGGGTTTTCGCCTCAAGTTTTGACACAACTTCCATTATTACACTTTTGAGTTTATCTGCCATGGAGTGTGGGTCAGCGTGAGCGCCTCCTACGGGTTCAGTTATTATGCTGTCAATGATTCCGTATTTTAGCAGATGTTGTGGGGTTGGCTTAAGTGCTTCGGCAGCTTTCTCTTTTTGGTCCCATGTTCTCCACAATATAGAAGAACAAGACTCTGGCGAAATGACCGAATACCACGTATTTTCAAGCATAAGCAACTTATCTCCAACACCTATGCCTAAAGCACCACCCGAAGCGCCCTCGCCTATTACAATGCACAGCACAGGAACTTTTAACCCTGCCATTTCCATAAGGTTTCTTGCAATGGCTTCGCCCTGCCCTCGTTGCTCTGCTTCTTCGCCCGGAAAGGCCCCCGGTGTATCAATCAATGTAACAATAGGTTTATTAAATTTTTCAGCCAGTTTCATAAGCCGCAACGCTTTGCGATACCCTTCAGGGTTAGGCATTCCAAAATTACGGTACTGGCGCATTTTGGTGTTCACCCCTTTCTGGTGTCCAATAATCATATAGGTTTTACCCTCAATTTCTCCAAAACCTCCAATTATAGCTTTGTCGTCTTTAAAATTACGGTCACCAAACAACTCAACAAACTTTGAACAAATGGTTTGTATGTAAAAAAGTGTGTAAGGCCTATCGGGATGGCGGCTTGCCTGAACCCTTTGCCAAATGCTTAGGTTAGCATAAAGTTGCTTACGTGTTTCAAAAATTTTTCTTTCTAAGTCTGTTATAGCCTTCTCCGAAACAGGGCTCTCATTTTTGGCTGTTTCTAAATCAGCAAACAACTGTTCCAGGGGCTTTTCGAAATCGAGAAAGTTCATTTATCAGAGTTAAGCGAGTTTCAAAAATATAATTTCTATGTGGCGAAGCAGTTTTTTTTAGAACCGCTTTGCAAAAAACAAAAAGCGGATATATTTGCCGCTCTTCTAACAAAAAAGGATCGGTAGTTCAGTTGGTTAGAATGCTGCCCTGTCACGGCAGAGGTCGCGGGTTCGAGTCCCGTCCGGTCCGCAAAATCAACTCTTAAAGCTCTGTAAATCAATTATTTACGGAGCTTTTTTGTTTATGGGGTAAACATAGGGTAAACAATTAGTAAACCACTGTTTACAGAGGTAAAATCACTCGGTTTTCATTGATAAACCGGTAGTAAACCAAAAGTTTACCAATGGTAAACCGAAAAATGAGCAGTAAGAAAACTGAAAGTAAACTGAGAGTTTACCTCTTAAAATTGCTCAACAACACTGTAAAGCCCCTTCGCATTTAGTTTTGCTTCCCAACCCAACTGCTGGTAAACCGAAAGGTTTTTACAATAATATTCGCTTTCCGGTTTCGCATAACCTTCACGGATCAGAATTTCATTCAGGCAGCTTCCATCATTTAAAATCACGTAAGCAAGTTGACGTTTGTAGTAATCATAAAAATTGCCGGTTTCGGTTATCAATGTAATATTTGAGCCTGGCTGTATAAGCGTCAAAATAAACTGCGTTGAAAGATTACCTAAGTAGATAAGCAACTCACCCGCTAATCGCGTTTTCTTCTCTTCTATTCGCAGCTTACGGTTGTGTTTATTCTCTGGGGCATCTAAGCCATACAACCGGATTTCCTTTTTGTTCTTTGAAAAAAAATTTTCAACCATGATACTATCGCCATCTAAGATTTCAGCGACTCGCATATGGGGCTCCACTAAAATTGATTCGTTTGCATTGTAATTCACTGATTATCAATTGTTTGAGCGTATAATAAGCCCTAAAATACATCTAATTTTGTTCTGTATTTAAAAACATTATTCAACCAACTAAAACAAAACAAAATGGCAAAACAAACTGGCCTACTTCGTTACTCCGGCTCAATGGGTGGAGTGCGGCACTTCAAAATCAAAGGACTGGAAGGTGACTTCGCAGGACTGAATGGCGGACCAACCGCTGAACAAATCAACAACGATGAAGCATTTGTGAGAACGCGCGAAAACATGAAAGAGTTTGGCGCATGTGCATCTGCTGCAAAAACAATTCGCACCGGACTAGCGCAGCTTATGCGACAAATGTCTGACCCGCGTTTAGCGGGGCGCTTAACGGCTTTAATGAAAGAAATTCAATTGGGAGATACTGCAAGTCCACGGGGCGAGAGGTCAATCCTCATTTCAAATGCTGTGGGCAGTAGCATAGAATTGAACTACAACAAAAATTTATCGTTGGCAGGCGTTTTCAATGCTCCGTATTCACTCAGCAACACAGTTGGCAGAGATTCAGCAACATTTACGATTCCAATTTTCAACCCTGCAAACCTTATCAGCGCACCTGCAGGGGCAACTCACTTCCGTTTGGTGAATGCAATCAATGTGGTTTCTGACTGGACTTATGATTCTGGAAGCGGGACTTATGGACCTACTGACCCTAACCTTAGCGGAATTAGTGACATTCAATATTCCGGTTACCTGGACTTGAGTGCAACAACTCCCTTGACCACCATCACAACTACTTTGCCCGGTTCACCAACAATCACTGCAAGTGTTGCAGTTTTCAATAACATCGGAATTGAGTTTTACCAGCAAGTAGGAGCCAATTACTACCTGTTTGCTTCAGGTAACGCGCTGCAAGGTGTGCAGGTGTTCTAAATAAATCCTTCTGCCGAAGGAAGCCCTGACCTTTTAGGCGGGGCTTTTTTATTTGGTTTAAGGAGTGCGCTCATCTTTCAATCATCGCGGAAAATTCCTTAGAAAACTCCGAAATTCCTCGCTTTGCTTTTCGCTAATTTTCTCAATTAGTGCGCTCATATTGCGCTTATCTCCGACTTAAATGCGGCTTATCCTTTCCAGAACTCCTTTAAACCACAACCAAACCAAAAGAAGAAAGAAAAAAAAGGATAAAAAAAAGAAAAAAGAAAGCCGTTGAATCAAGCGGGCGGGGATGAGCTGTCAAGGTTTTTGAAAGAAAAAATACTACCTCTTTTTTCTGCTGAAAAAATAAACGAAGCAAAAAGAGCGTGGAGATTTTTTTTTCAAAACCCGAAGGGCTTGACCTTGAAAGCTCAAATGCGTTGCCAACTGTAAGCCCGCTTAGTTTTGCTTTCTTTTTTGTTTTTTGACTAGCACGTGCAAATGGATGCTATTGAAAGCATTTGTATTTATAGTTAAGATAGTATAGGTAGTAAGGGTATGTAAGTAAGAGGTGTGAACTATACTTTCCGCTTAGTCAATCTACTTTTCAATTTCTATTCCGCTTAACTAACTATACTAACAATACTTCCGTTTTTAAAAGTGCTTAACGGGATTCTGTGGTATGCCGGGGTAAACGAGTTGCAGCGAAAAATAAAGCATACCAAATTTTGAGCGCGGAGGAAAAACAAGGGTAGCGACTGAATAGAATGAAGCGAACTGCTTTGCATGAGTGAGGCGTTTCGTCCCGAAGCGGGAAGGAAGCAGTTGTAAATTAAAGGAACACAACTGCTGTGTGCTAAGGAAATCGGGACGGAATGCTTCACGAATATGGGACGGGTGAGCGGAATGGAAGTAAGAAGCTACTCTTGTGTGCGGTGCTGAAAACTTGTGAGCATAACGAATGAAGAAGTGAGGAGAAAGAGAAGCGCAGCGGAACGTCTGACGAACGGATGAATGAAGTGAGCGAATAGGTTTGATGCACATGGCAATGAAACAGAGAATGCTTTATTTTTTGCTGCCCGATTGAAAGGGTGGTTGAGGTGCGGATGGTGTATTTGTATTCACGGGTGGGTGGCGTTGCGCGGGGAGGCAGTGGCTACTTTACATAAGTGTATTATAGTAAAAAGGGTTCATCTCCGAAGTGAAACGAAGCGCGGAGCGTTTTTACTATAATGCCCACTTATGTAAAAATGAACTTAGGGATTGTTTCCCGTCAATAGTGTGTTACAAGCCCTTAGTGAATGTGCAGCTTCCGGCATTTTTCTCTGGCGCAAGTTGCACATGGGAGCGATTGGTGCAACGACTTTTTGTTTGCGGGTTGGCGCACCTTGTGACAACCGCAATGGAGGAACGAAATGAGGATTGTCATAGGGTGCATGTGCGAGGCACAAAAAGTGTGACAGAAAAAATGGCGGCACTGCCTCCCCATTGGGAAGATGGGTGGGTATAACAGAGAGGTGAGGAACGAACTCCTATTCTGCTTTTACTTTTTCTTTTTTCCCTTTATGGTTTTGCTTTGAGATTTTTTCTTCTTTTCAGATGTAACCTCCTCTACTTCGGTAATTGCAACTTCATCAATCACTTCATCAGGATTAGGAAATGTTTTGCGGAGAAAATCATTTGGGTTGTGCTTACCATTGTTTAACTCCATGACTTTGCGTTTAAAAGAGAACGGTATATGACCCTCCATTAGTTTTATAAAGCCCAAGAAAAATTTGTAAAAAGGTTTGTTGTTATAGAAGTGGGTTTCAATTTCCTGTTGAGTTAAACGAAAGTATTTTGCCTTTTCTTTGAATTGGTTGCTTTCAGCAACTTTATCGAACATGCTGAAATCCTTATTCGTCATGTCGGCAACTGTTGCGAAAATGCCACCAATGCTATTGGAAAGGAACATTTCATAAAAACCGGTTTCAATCATCTTTTCAATAAACCAAAACACGGTATTCTGTTTCATGAAAATTTTGACATCACCGGCTACTACGTATTTGCCCTGGGGGAGCATGTTATTCACCAAGCCCAATACAAACTGAGGGATTTCTTCTTCGGGTGGATTCTGAATTCTATTCCAATGCTCATCAATGATTTTAGTAATTGGTTCCTGTTCGTTTTGAGGTAAGTAAGCAACTGTTTGCTTAATCGAGTTTTCCAATCCCTTACTGAATTCACGCAAAAGGTCTTTAAGAAAAGCGTTCTCTTTGAAGTAGTGAATTTGTCTGTCTCTTAGCAGCGGTTTTAAAACCTCATCTACTGCTCTCCGAAAGTTGAAGAGTTTATCTTCTAAATTATAAAAGAGAACAACATCAATATCCTTTACCCCCTGCAATGAGTTGTTATAGTATCTTTCTATCTGAGCAAGTTTAGCATCATCTAACTGCAAATAGTTTTTGTAGATGAACGGAAGTTTTTTGACTATTCTGTCGTTAGGCGTATCACCCCAAAGGAAAACTTCCACTTCAGCAAACATTCTCCAAACAGAGAGCAATTCGCAAGTGATCACCCGCACTCTACGGTAGTATTCGGGATGTTGAAGTGGTTTTGGTGAATCATCACTCATTGTATGAATGTGTTGAAGTTTTATGAAGAAATACCGAAGGTATTTTTGAGGTCGGTGAGGATGAGAGGGAGTTTGCCTTCAAATTTTTCATTCACTTCTTCATAAGAGCCAATCAATCTTTCGTAAATGGGGTTGCCGAAGATTGTTGCGCTGTCAATTTCCCTTTTGGATGCAATGTTTGAAGCAAAGACATCTTTTATTTTTTTCAGAATCAGGATTTGGTCATCAGTGAAATTGTAAGTGTGCAGATAGCTGATGTAATTTTTTTCTATTCTCTCTTTCGGTGTTGGAATTTTCTTTTTACCTAAAGCATGAAGCAGGAAATCCCATACTGAACCTTCAGGATATTCATACATTTTCTGCAAATGCCCTTCATCTAAAAATACCTGTGGTTTTGCCAGCCAAAGTTTTAGCATTTCTACTTCTTCATCTGTGGGTTGGTATTCATCCTGTTTTGCTTTTTCTTTCAGTTGTGCGATTTCGGGATTTTCCGCCTTGCGCAATTCTTCTTCAAAAATTGATTT
>CAZTNA010000016.1:0-67999 GCA_964615305.1 uncultured Chitinophaga sp. | reverse complement strand
TGATTACATGCTGCGCGCAACTGTTGGGCACTATGCCTCCGCTCCAGTTGCCGGCAGTGTGCCAGTCTGGGGTGCCGCCCAGCCAGGTGGTGGGGCCGCAGGATACAACTGAAACTGCTGCACTACCGCTAAGATCTGCAACTATAGAACTACAATTGGCATCGGTAAGAGTTGCTAAAGTGTATGTTGTTGCACTTGGTGGGGTAACTGATACGGTAATGGGGCTGCTATTACCGCTAAATGGAGTTGCATCACTTAGCGTGCCGCTCCACGGGCCTGTGCCCGTTACGTTAATTGTAAGGTTTGTAGAAGAACCTGTGCAAATGGTGGCTGTGCCACTTATTACACCGGTTGGGCGCGGATTTACTGTTAACGAAGGTGAGGTAGATGATACCGTGCAATTGTTACTGTTAGTAACGGTAACAGTATAAGTACCGGCACTTGAAACCGAACCACTGGCTGCATTGTTAGGACTAACCCCTGCAGACCATGCGTAGGTAGAAATAGTTCCGCTACCGGCTGTAGCATTGGCGTTAATGGTTGTGCTGCTACCGTTGCAAACAGGGTTAGATGCAAATGATGGTGAAGCAGAAGGGAATGCGTTGATAGTAATATTATAAGGCAGAGAATACGTGTAACAGTTGCTCACATTACCGGCTCTTACATGATAAACTCCCGTGGCAGTAGCCGTATAACTTTGCGTGGTAACACCTGTAGATACGCCATCTTTAAACCATAAGTAAGTAGTTGCCGCACTTGAAGTAAGCTGATAACTGCCGCAGGCACTAACTGTATAGGGGGTAGCAGGGGTAACTGTAGGGATGGTAACCGTAGGTGTGTAACGGTAAAGGGCGTTAGCAGCAGGGTAAGTAGAACAATAGTATCCATCAATTTCGCATGCTGCTGTGTTTGAAGCACCGGCTGTTGAGGAGTTCCAGTTGTTAGAGCATGAAAAAACATAACGGTTGTTGTAATCTGTATTAGCTGTGCCTCTTAAACCCACCTGGTACGGTGTAGTACCAATTATGAGATACGGTGCTACGTTATATCTCAATTCAACAACACCTGTAGCTTCAAACAGTACTATCTGAACATCGGATCTGTCGAAAGCATTAGTGAAGTCTTGAAAGTTGAGCCATTCTACTGTAAAGGTTCTGTTAGGAGCAGCGCCCGCGGTTAGCACCTTAATGGTAGAGCCCGCAGATCTGGCTACCAGGTCAGATGCTAACACCGATACTACGCCTTCTACAGTGTTGTTCATTGAAATAGGATAGTAGTCGGTACTTGTAGGAGAGGTAGAGCCAAACCAGATGAAGCCATTACTGCTAACACCTACTGAAGTGTAATATTTGCCATTAAAAGGGAAAACAAAACCTATTGGCTGGTTAGGAAACAACACATCATCTACAGTAGTAGTTGATGCTATAGTCCCTGATGCAAGGGCAGACCATGCAGTAGCCGTGGAATACGACCAGTTGTATCCACAACTAACTGTTCCGCTGGAAACAGGTTGTACGTTTGAGGTTGTTGCATTGGCTGTAAGTGCAGGTGTTTTGTAGCAATTCGGGGATTCGAAAAATTCATAAATGGCGAAATGATAAGTAGTCCCTTGCAGTAAGCCCGTAAGAGTAAATGAATTACCTGTTCCGGAATACACCACATAGTTACCGGTTCCTATCTGGGTACCAGAGCCAAATGTAGTACTCGCAGAGTAGGTTGTATTATAAACAGGGTTGGCATTTACTGCAGAGCCGTTTCGCGCAACCACTAAAACTCTTGTTCCGTTCCCACGCGCAAAGGAAACATCCATAGAGTTGTTGTAAATATTGGGTGTGGTAAAGCCACTCGCCTGAGTAGTAGGAGCACAATCCAAAGTGGTGAAATTTCCTGTGAGTTCAGCTGTGTTATAGCAAGTACCGGTGTTGTTGTACTCATATACCGCAAAATGGTAAGGGGTGTTAGGTATAAGATTAGTAACGTTTACGCTGCCGGCATTGCCATTATACACTACATAATTGCCGGTACCTATTTGTGTTCCGCCTCCGAAACTGGCAGATGCAGCGTATGCTGTTCCCGGTGTTGGGTCAGCGTTTACCGCGCCCCCTGCACGGGCAACCACTAATACATTGTCTCCGTTTCCGCGTGTCCATGTAGCTGTGCCCGAGTTAGTTAGAACGTTATTAGAACCAAAACCAGTGGCTTGTGTACCCGGAGGTGTGCAGGTAACTGCCGGTGTATAAGTAAGCGAAACATCATCTATAGCTCCATAACCATGTGGTACAGCGTTTTCGCAAATCCATGTGAAAACCAGGTTATTGGTGGCGCCTGCAAATGAGTTAGGAATAGTAACGTTTTGGGTTGTAAACGATGTTACGTTAGCACTTGGGAAAGGACCAAATACAGAGCCAGCAGCAGCAGGTATTGTACCATTCGCAGGGGCACCGGCCTGCATGTACACTCTTATATAGTCGTAGTATGTACTAGGTGCTCCGAAATCAGATACTGCTTGCTTATATTTAAATGAGAGCTGAATATTGGTTGCACCCGCAGGTATAGTTACTGAGCGATATAGATGAACAGTTCTAGTCGCGGTCGCTGCTCCTACATTGGTTGCACTATTACCAATAAAAGCTGCTCTTGCTCCTGTGTACCCTGCCTGCCCGGTTCCGCAATACCATACCCGCGTGGTTAGAGCCCCTTGAGCTACAGACCAACCATTCAAAGCAAATGAATTGCCGGTTTCAAAACCACCATTCCCTGCCGGGTCAATAAGAACCGTTTGCCCATTAAGAGAGGCAAAACTCAAAAAAAGGATAAATAAGGCTATCAGGTTTTTGCCAAAAGAACCTTTTAGCGAAGCGTATAGTTTTACCATTGTTTAAATTTTGTGTGAAAAATAACAAAATATGTGCCGACTTGAAGTAATAATAAGGTAAAAAGATAGGCAGGCTGTTATTTGAGAGGGAGATTATTAAAAACAAAGATGGGCAACAGCAATCTATTAATCACCGTATGACTCGGAATAAAACAGCAGAGTCAAATTTTGTGTTTTTTTCGCGACACAAATGCCCTTATCTGAATAGTAATTTGAACGCAGTATTATGAAGTCATTTTTGTGGGTGTGCATTCTATCTTCAATGTTTGTTCAATTGGCGAATGGCCAGTTATGTAAGCCTTTTTTTTTAGTTCATGAGCCCGATTCGGTGAGTGGTTTTTTCTTTGTTACCAGCCCCGAGAAAGCGATGATATTAGATAAATTCGGCAACGAGGTATATTTCCTAAACAGCAACATTGGCAATCAGGTGTATAATTTTTCTTTGCAACCTAATGGAATGCTCAGCTACTCGAATCTGGCGAAGTATTTTTTGATGGATTCTACTTTCAGGATTACTGACTCTATAGATCCCGGTAAGAAGTTTACCATTGACAAACATGAACTACAGGTTTTGCCGGGCAATGAGTATCTGATACTTGGTATGGATTCGCTACCCGCGGATACAAGTTCTCTTAAAACAGTAGAAAGAAAGGGAGTGAAAGTTGATTTGAAAAACAACTGGGGAAGCGTGGGAATTTTGAATTCGAAAGGTAAGATTTTGTTTGACTGGCATTCTCACAAACACTTCAAGATAGAGGATGCAGATACGTTTTTTGCAAGAAACGGTCTGGCAGCCACCTGGACACATGTTAACTCTGCAGAATTAGATAATGATGGAAATATTTTGCTGTCGAGCCGAAACTTTAGTGAGGTAACTAAAATAAATAGAAAGACCGGCAAAATAATGTGGCGCTTGGGAGGAGTTGCTAATCAATTCAGGTTTATTAACTGTCCTATTCCATTTTACGGACAACATGATGTAAGAAGTTTATTTAATGGCAATATTACTTTGTTGGATAATGGAAATCATACACAGCCACATGGTGCGCGTGCTATAGAGTTTAAGTTAGACGAAAAAAACATGACGGCTGAATTGGTCTGGAGCTATTCTCTTGACTCAAATCAGTATAGTACACGGTTAGGGAATGTACAGCGTTTACCTGACGGAAATACACTTATCAATTTCGGGCTAACAACCCGTGAGTCAGGTGCTGATGTAAACTTTGTAATTGTAAATAAGGAAGGGAAACGCTTGTTAGAGGCGATGTGTTCAAATTCCTATCGGGTTTTTAACTATCCGTCTCTGCCATTTGAGCTCAAAAGGCCGGTGGTAAGTTGTTTTGACGTTAATGGGCGTACATTTATGAAAGCACCGGATGGCTTCAAAAGTTACCAATGGAATACAGGTGATACTACTCAGATAATATTGGTGAACGACACCAGCAGCTATTCAGTGTTTGTGCCGTATGGAGAAAGAGGTTTTATAGGGTCTAAGGTTTATACGTACGCCTACAATACCTTAACTTGTAAAGCAATAGACCGCCCGTTAAATGATAGATTGCAAGACCGAGTTTTTCGAAAAAGAAAAGTAACTCCGAAGAAACAATAAACTTGGCTGTCTTTTATTTTGAGATTAAAAATAATCGCGTTTAAAAAGCGGCAGATTTCCTTTTGCTGACTACCGGCATCAGGTGAGCTAAGTAAGCTTATATAGTTTAGAAATTAGGGACACAACACATTGTGCGGTTGGGGTTGAACTAAAATTTAAACTATTCCTCTTTTTTTCAACTCTTCAAAAATAATTTTGAACCAGAATGAATACTGCTCGGGTTGTTGGCTAAAGCCGGTTTCAATTTGCTGAGTTGTCATCCAACGCACCTCTGCCACTTCTTGTTTGTTGAAATCAACGTTTCCATCGTATATACCGGTAAATACAGTATCATACTCGTGTTCGGTGAGTCCACTTACTGTATCGTGGGCTTTGTATATAAAATTGAATTCTTCACGGAGTGGAATATTTACTCCTATTTCTTCGAACAACCTTCTTTCTGCCGCTTGCTGAAAAGTTTCGTTTATACGAGGGTGGCTACAACATGTGTTGCTCCAGATACCGGCAAAATGATACTTGCTGAATGCTCGTTGCTGCACCAGTTGCTCGCCTTTGCTGTTAAAAATAATTACACTTATAGCCCGGTGCAGTAGCGCTTTAATGTGCGCCTCCTGCTTGCCCATATAGCCGAGCACATGGTTGTGTTGATCAACTAAAACAACTTGTTCTTCTTTGTCAAAGTCTTCCATAAGTTATGTTACGTTCTGAGAGCAAAATGTTTTTTGAAACGCAAATGTTTTTTGTCAAATTATTTGGTTGCTACTTAAACCATTGAGAATACATTACATAGTTGTTGCTGATGCGTTCGATTAAACCTTTGAAGTTTTCTTTATTCACGTCTTTTACACGCTTGGCCGGTACACCTGCATAAACAGACCCGGGTTCTACTACTGTGTTTTCTAACACTACTGCACCTGCTGCTATTATTGAGTTTTCTCCAATTACTGCATGATCCATAATAATAGCACCCATGCCTATGAGCACATTGTCTTTTACTGTACAACCATGTACAATAGCGCGATGACCAATGCTAACACTGTTGCCAATATGGAGTGGTGCTTTTTGGTAAGTGCAGTGGAGTATGGCACCATCCTGCACATTCACTTTACTGCCCATGCGTATGTAATGCACATCGCCACGCACAACTGCCTGAAACCATATACTGCAGTCGTCACCGGTAACTACATTGCCCACTACTGTGGCATTGTCGGCTACAAAATTGTTGTTGCCAAATTGCGGCAAAATTCCATTTACAGAAAGTATGAGCGACATAGTGCAAGGATAAGAAGTTTGTGGTGTGAGTTAAACAACAACTAATCGTCAATTTTAACCGGGTCTTCTGTTATGTTGTTGGCTTTTGACAACTCGTATATTTTATCAGCAATTGTTCTCTTTAAACCGGTGGCAGCGGCAGTGTCTAACAAAAACGGGTGCGCAAGCAACTCAGTTTTGTTGATATGCAGAGCAACGTGTTGTGCTAAAAAAAGATTGAAGTCAGGGCTATAGTGCGTAAAATCAACAATTGCTTTTCTGTTCCACTTTTCAAAGAGATGATGTAGTGAAATAATTTGTGTATCTCTTTTCACCACACCGTTTAAAAACAGGCCACGCAAATGTGGTTCGGTGGTATCTTCAAAAGGCAACCGGCTGTAAAAGTGAAGCGGATAATTATACGGTGCTACCGGCTGTGAAAAAAACATGCTCGGTATATGGTAAAGCTCGCAAATTTTTTGTGCCATGGCTTTATCAGAAACAAACCGGTTAATTAAAAGCGGCACCAGTTTCAATGCATCGGGTTCTTCTTGAAATGCTACCCGGATTGGTTTTGCGGGAAACCATTTATTGCGGAGTTCGTCAGTTAAACGAACGAGTGGAATAATGCTTTTTTTCGAAGCTGCGCTCATATTGTCGGGCCTGAATTGTATATCGTAGAAACGATTTACAATAACTTCTGTACTGTTTGGTATATCCATAGGCTGCCCCATGTTTAACCCATCTAAAAAGATGACTAACGAAGGCCGATGACCCAGCTTCAGTAAATCTATAAGCAACTGCAATTCTTCTGAAGGTGAGTAATACCCTCTGCCATAATTTACAACTTCAATATTTGCTTCAACGCGGTTAGTTGAAAAATATGCCTTTAAAATACTGTCTAAATATGCCGGGTAGGTTTGTTCGTCAGCTACATTGTAACCAAAAGTTGTACTTCCGCCAAAGCAATAAACTTTAAAGGTGGGCAGCCCATCCGTTTTCTTTGAGTTAGGGGTTTTTCTGAGAGGAATTCCGGTTGGGTCCGTTAGTACGTTTACTGTTTTTGATTCGAACAGGGGTTCGGAATACTCTACCCACGGCTGATAATACATGCCTCTACGAAACAAGGCGTTGAAATCGGTATTTATCTGTTTTATTTTTTCGATAGACACATTGCCAAACGCAAGTGTATCATAATCGCTCATGGGGTACATATCGTTTGGTGACTTGCCTTGTTTGAGTTCAATTTTATCGAACACAAAGTAATATGCGCCTAATGCAATGTTTGCCAACAACAACAGCACTACCACATTGAACGTGATGTATGATGCACATTTATAAAGGCCTTTAATTTTTTGATTCATTGCTTGGGGCAGATTTTTTAATCGTAATCTTCGTCACCATTTACCCTGTGCTCGGCTATGTTTTTAAAATGTAGCGCTTGCGTATAGTGTGGTTTAATTAATAAGGCTTTGTTCAAATAAAACAAGGAGGAGTCGTAACTCTTAGAAACCAAAAACGCTTTGCCCAGTTCGCAATAGGCAAATGCCACGTTTGGTTTCATTTTAATCATTTGTTTAAAAACCGAGGCCGCTGAGTCTGGTTTTTTTTGTTTCGATAACTCTACGCCCCTATAAAACAAGTATAAATACGCATCGGTATTCTTTAAGCTATCTATCACAGCCAGGTTCGGCTGCACCAGGTTGTAGTATGCACCACTGCTCCTGAAATTAGTCAGTTTGGTTGCTTCATGTTTCTTATACAACGACAAAAGCAAAAAACAAGTACCGGCCGTAAGCAATAAAAAAACCAATATCCACCTGATTTTGTACATAGCTTTTACGAAAGTGAAAAAACATTTTTCTGATTAAAAGGTGTAACTAAAATTTAGCAGATATTGCAGCGCAGCTAAACTTAATAGGAAGAATGCATAAAACATTAATTACGGGAGCGCCCGGATGGTTAGGTAGCCGGTTGGCAGAAGTGCTTAGTAACCCTGCTGATGAATTGAACAAATTCTCAGCTTATAACACCCGGCAAGTGCGTTGCCTGGTTTTGCCCGAAGCTAACTTGGCATCATTGCAAAACTTAACTATTGAAAAAATAACAGGCAATGTGTTAAACAGAGAATCACTGGCAAAGGCACTGCATGGCGTACAAACGGTGTTTCACTTGGTGGGTGTTATTCATCCTCAAAAAATCAGCGATTTATACTCGGTTAATCGCGATGGACTAAAAAATGTTTTAGACGCTGCCATAGATGCGGGTGTAAAACGATTAGTGTTTGTAAGCAGCAATTCGCCAGCGGGTGTCAATAAAAACCGAGGCATATTAATGACGGAAGATGATGGCGCTAACCCCTACATGAATTATGGGAAAAGCAAGTTACAAGCAGAACAACTTGCCATACAGGCACATGCCGAAGGGAAAATAGAGGTGGTGATTATTCGCCCCTGCTGGTTTTACGGGCCCGGACAACCAGCCCGGCAAAGCAGGTTTTTCAGAATGATTAAAAAAGGCAACCCGATAATATTTGGCAACGGTGAGAACTTACGCAGTATGTCGTACATAGATAACACCATTCAAGGTTTGCTTTTAGCAGAAGGCATACCATCTGCTGCGGGAAACATTTTCTGGATAGCTGATGAGCGGCCATACCCCACTAATGAAATTTACAATACCGTGGCCGATCTTTTACATGTAAAGTTAAAACCTATTCATGTGCCGCGAGTAGCTTCGTTCGTCTGTGAGCAAATAGACAAAACGCTGCAAGCGGTGAATATGTACTCTACCGATTTTCATGTGGCCGGTGAAATGGTTTATGATATTGCATGTAGTATAAACAAAGCAAAACACGAACTTGGCTACAAACCAACCATTACGCTGCGCGAAGGCATGAAACGGTCTTTGGACTGGTGTGCTCAAAACGGACAAACTATTTAAATGAATGTATTAGTAACAGGGGGCAGTGGATTTATTGGTAGTGTGTTAGCCAACACACTCAGCCAATTTGGGCACTGTGTGCGTGTTTTCGACATTATTGATTTTGCTGGACGCCATCCGGATATCAAATTTTTTCAGGGGGACATTTGTGATGAGATGGGTGTAAACAAAGCCCTGAAAAATGTTGAAGTTGTTTTCCACTGTGTGGCGTTGGTGCCCCTGATGAAAGCGGGAGATAAATTTCGAGAGGTCAATGTGTACGGAACGCAAGTGCTATTAAATGCCTGCCGCCAACATAACATTCGTCATGTTGTTCACTTATCATCCAGTGCTGTCTTTGGTTCTCCGGTTTGTCCGGTAACGGCAAACACTGCGCTAAAACCGGTTGAAATTTACGGCAAAGCAAAACTTGCCGGAGAGAATTTGGTAAAACAATATATGAGCGAAGGAAGGCCGGCAAGTATCGTTCGTCCACGTACCGTCCTGGGTAATTTTCGCCTTGGCATTTTTCATATTCTGTTTGAATGGATTTCTGAAAACCGGAACATTTATTTAATAGGCAACGGGCAAAACCTTTTTCAATTTATACATGTAGATGACCTGGTAGCCGCTGCTATACAGTGCAGCACTAAGACTGAAAGCGGCATTTATAATATTGGAACTGACGCTTACAGCACATTACATAACGATCTATCAGGTTTAATAAAACAAGCCGGCTCATTGAGCCAAATAAAGCACCTGCCTGCTATACCTGCAATAGCCACATTAAATGCATTAGATAAGCTGGGGCTATCGCCATTGGCACCCTGGCATTATCTTACTTACCACAAACCGTTTTATTTCGACCTATCGCATGAATTAAAATCATTGGATTGGAAACCAAAATACAGTAATACAGAAATGCTGTGGAGTTCGTATCAATGGTTCATAAAAAACAAAAGCGTTTTAAAAGATACCAGAAACGAATCGCCACACCACAAAGCACCCAGGCAGGGTTTACTCAAACTTTTAAAATGGCTATCGTAAGGTCAGCGCAAATATTGTTTAAGCAGTTTCGTGTAAGCGAATGGAGCAAGAATGGATTTTTGTTTGCCGGAGCTTTGTTTGCCGGAAAAATTTTTGAAGGGCCAGTTTTCTGTCGCGCAACTGAAGCATTTTTTCTTTTTTGTTTGCTCGCTTCAACAGTATATGTTTTTAACGATTGGATGGATGCAGAAACAGACCAACACCATCCGTTGAAAAAAAACCGTCCGATTGCAGCGGGCGATATAAGTAGTGGCCATGTGTTTTTTTTGTTGCTTGGCTTAACATCATCAACTCTTTACCTCTGTTTTATTTTCGATGACATTTTTTTTAGATGGGCCATTTTCTATTTGTTGTTGAATGTGGCTTACACTCTTTTCTTTAAACGAGTTATTGTATTAGATGTACTCACCGTATCTGTCAACTACCTAATACGTGTGTTAGCTGGAGCTGCCGCTGTATCGGTACCTGTTACTCCGTGGTTTTTAACTGCAAGTACCTTATTGGCGTTGTTTATTGCACTTGGAAAAAGGCGCCACGAGCTAAATCTTTTGGGAAGCAGTTCTCAGAAACATCGCATGGTGCTACGTGCATACAGTATTAAATCGCTCGATATGGTGATGGTTTTTATTGCTATGGTAACGGCCGGTGTATATATAATGTATTCTATTGATCAACGCACAAAAACGCTACTTCATACTCCTTATATGCCTGTAACTATTCCTTTGGTAATGGCAGGACTATTCAGGTACATACAACTTGTCCGAAAAGGGGAAATGGGTGGCAACCCCGCAATAAATCTGTTTACCGATTTTCCACTGCTAATTACAATTTCTGTTTGGCTGCTAACTGTGGTGGCTATTCTCTATTTTTCGCAACCATGACACTTAGCTCCGGAACCAAAATAAGCACAAAAGGTCTATCGCGCCCGTTCGTGATTTTATGTGGTGTGCTATGGCTGCTTGGTTTATTGATGTACGCAAATGCTTTGTATGAAGCCTACCGTCAACCAGAGCCCTGGTTCGATGATGCATTTATGTATATACGTTATGCAGAAAACATAAACGCAGGAAACGGATACTGCTGGAATAAAGAAGAATCGCCCCTATATGGCTGTACAAATATTACACACGCGTATCTGATAGCCGCTGGTAAAAAACTGTTTCCTGCCGCAGATTATGCAACCGTTGCTATCTGGTTGCCTGTAATCAATTACGGAGTTATTGTTTTGGCCTTATGTTTTTTTGTTGCCCGTTACTGGAAGTTGGAGCAAAAGAAAGTATTTGCGGGTATTACTTTTACTGTAATTGCTCTATTACTAAACCCGTTTTTGCTTTACCATGTTTACACCGGCATGGATACAATACTTTCATTTAGTGGCAACACATTTTTAATTATGGCTTTGCTGTTACTAGAGCGAAAAAAAACTGTGCGGTTGGCCTTAACAGTTGCGCTTGCTTCTTGGTTTAGTTGGTTTCTAAGACCAGACAACATCTTCTATTCTTTTCTATTTCCGGCTTTGTTTATGCTGTTCAGGTTGTGGGGCGAAAAAAAAATTGTTTTTACATACATAGCTTCATTTCTCTTTCTGATAACTGTTGATACGTGCATTAAGCACTTTGTTTTTCATGAAGTTTTACCACTTTCTTTTTATGTAAAGTCAAGTGGTTTCTTTAACGGCTACATGGGTATATCCGACTGGAATCCTCTACAGTATCTACTTATGTTTATAGCATTTTGTTGGTTATGGATACTGCTGCTTAGCCTGTTTTATGAATCGCAGTATGCCAGTAATTTGATGGTGTATTTTCTACCTGTATTTCTGACGCTGGTATATTTTTTTGATGCTATACAAATGATGGGAACTGCTGCGCGGTTTTATGTGCCGTCTATTCCGTTTTTACTTTTCGCTGCGCTCGAGTTGTATTTCTCATCCACCGTTGTATTTGCCAGAAAGTATCTGACACGTGTTGTTATTGTGTTTCTGTTTTTTGGTTCGTGTATCTTTTGGGCTGATGCACTTTCTGAAAAATACAATGAAACTTTTTTACAGAGCAGTAATCCATACACCTTCGCAAGCCAGCAGACAAGTTCCTTATCGTTTCCGATTTATCCTGATGGCGCATATGATTTTTTCGACTTATGCACAAAATTGCCCGCAGGCACTAAGGTAGCGGCTGGTGAACACGGGCGATTAGCCGCATATAACCCGCAATTGAGTGTTTTAGACTTATATGGTTTGCACAACTCATACTTCGCGCATAACGGATTTTCTGCCGATTATTTGTTTGAACAAAAGCCGGACGTTATTCAGCTGGCGCATTACAATTTCACAAAAATAAACTCAGATATTGTGGGTTATCCGCATTTTAAACGCGATTACGATTTTTATCCGAGCCTATATGGTTATGGTGTAGCTGTTAGGAAAGAAAATGATGCAGTAAGAAATATTTTTGAGACAGCAGAAAAAGTAACTTACGATTTTTATTCGTCAACTACTTCTGAAATACAAGATACAAGCGCCACACTACAGCAAAACAAGCTGAAATAATCTTTTTGATCGCCAAAGGGCTCATCTTTAAAAACGGAATTTTTCGGGCAAAAAACTTAAAGGACAAAACCCCTAACGCATGTGCGCAAATATTTTTGCGGGCGTGTAAAAACTCGGGTTTTATGACGTCAAAAATGAGCACATACCTCTTTTTATCAGTAAGGTTCCATGCTTCGTGTTCAAACGCATCATTAAAACAAACAACTTTTCCTTCCTCCCAATTTTTCACTTTGTCTTTTACGCGCAGACCGCACTCCGGTAGTGCTCCCGGAATTTGCAACCCCAAGTGGCACCGGATGATAGCGTTGGTATCTCCACAATGCGGCAACACTTTACCTCCCGGCTCCAGCAGAGCTACACCCGCAAGAGTAATGTCGTTATGCGACTTGATAATGTTATATGTTTGAGGAAACAGTTTTTTTGCCGTCTTAAACTGCCATAAAAAATTCATAAAGTATAGATGTTTCCAACTGTTGTCGTACGCCAGATTTGGGGGATTGGCATTTGTAACAGAAGCTTTGACAACTCCACTGATGTATTCGCCAAGTTCTTGCTTTATTACCTGATAATGCTGTTCTAAACTCAAAGCCGAAGAAAATTGTTGGGTAGCAAAAAACTCCGGTTCATTAGCCGTATAAACATCTTCATCGGTATAAAAAAACTGTACTTCGGCAGGCAGTAGGCTCATTTGGTTAAATTCTAAATAATACAAGAGTAAAATAAATTAAACTTGAACCTGCTTGTGTGATGGTTGAAAAAATATACCGACTGAAAATTTTTGTTTTTGTGTTGTTGTATGCGTTTGTATTTATTCAGTTATACGGCATGTATGACGATACACGCGACATTGCCTACCGAACAGCCTTGCTTCGGGGAGATTTTACAGGTATGCCAATTAGCAACTTGTTTCTTTACTTTATAGGATTAGCAAAACCTCTTTCTTTCCTTTTGAGTTTTCTGCCAAAGGTACCGTGGGTAGGCGGGCTGCTTGTGTTTCTGCATTTGTTTGCGGTTGGGGTAGGTGTAAAAATATTGGTACTAAAACTTAAAACTAATGGTATTGGTTGGGGGGGGCAACTATTTGTTGCAACTCTTTTTGTGTTTCTTGTTTTTTCTGAAGCACTATTTTATCTATCTATTGCCTGCTCATGCATGATAAGCGCGGCAGCTGCAGTTATTTACTTGTACTTTATAGCACCTGGCGTAAAAAACAAGTGGCTGAAAGAGATAGCGCAGTTTATTAGTTGGTTGTGTTTAGTTGTTGCTGTGCTAATTCAAAATGAAGTAACGCTTGTTGCTCTTATAAGTGTTTTTTTGTTTCTGTTCTTATGCGGAAACAATTTGTGGAAAGCTACCAATCTGTTAGTCAGAGTTGCCGCGTTGTACGGTGTGGTTTACTTTGTAATTTACTTTACTGGTGGTAATTCGCAAAAAGAATTTCTTACAAACGAGTCGTATTTCTTTACGTACTACGACACTTATTTATCTAAAAAGGAACCTGTACTTTCTGCCTCCGACTCAGTAAAGCAAGAGTGTATGCAACAATGGTTTGTTTGGGATAAAGAACAGTTTGCACCTGCTTATTTAAAAACCATTACATCTAAACAGCCAATAGCGGGTATTGAAAAAAATCAGATTCTGTTTAAAACAAACATGTATCTACAAGGGTTAAAGGATGGTGTTTGCAACCGTTTGTTACCCGTGTGTGCATTAAACCTTTTACTGTTGCTTGCAGCAATAGGACTGACTTGTACAGAGCGAAATAAAATGATGGGCTTTGTGCTATACAAACTATTACTTGCCCTTTTTTTTAGTGTAATATGCATACTGCTAAAATTTGAGTTTCGTCTTTTTCACTCGGTAGTGATTATTGATACGTTGCTAAGTTTTGTATTTGTGGTGGGTTGCACGCACTCTGTTACAAACAAACGACCGGTAGTTTTTACAACAGTAAATTTTGGTGTTTTATTGTTACTTGTATTGGGCTGCACCTGGAAGCACACCTACTACAAGCAAAGCAACCAAGAACAGAAAACCGCTATTTATGAAAGTGCCAAACTAAGACATGAGATAGACAGCATGTTTCAAAATCAAATATTAGTTCCTGGCTTAGAATCCACTTTAACCTTAGTAAACAACTCGCCATTACAAACAGAACACCTAACCAGTAACAATACGGTGCTTGGTTATGATGCAGGATACACGACTTACTATCGTGAATTTGAAACCTGGTTACTTATTAACTGCGGTGGGGTTAGCTTCCGTTCGTTTGTCAAGTATTTATGGCACAATAATCAGCGGGTAGTAATAATTGCCAGCGAAGAGAAAATTAGTTTATGGCAACGATACCTGCGCATAGTTTACAACACACAAGTTAGCTTCATCAAAATTTCCGATGCTTCATATACCAACATAAAACAAAACAACTACAACCATAAATCTTTGGCTTATTATCGCATTAATACTTTCGAAGAATCGTTAAGCAAGCCATGACAGCAGCAGAACAAAAAAACACCGGGAGATTTAAATTGCTGATAGTGGCAATGACCTTATTGTTGTGCTTGTGCATTTTCTATTTTTTCTTTTTGCGTTCGGTAAAAAAACAACAGGGCTATAGCTATTTTTCAGTAGAAAAAACAATTGCAGGATACCCGTTTTCAAATCAACAGCAAGTTTTGAATTTGGGGTGGGTTCATAAGATTCATGATGGGTTATCAAGCACCAGTTATCTGCATTATGATACGTTAAAAAAGCCAGGCGTATTTCGTATTGGCATATTCGGTTGTTCGTTTACCGAGGCGTTTGATGTGTCGCCAAGGCATGATTTTGCATCACTCTTACAACAGAAGTACAGGCGCGAGGGCTATGACAGTGTAGAAGTAATAAGTTTTGGAACGGGTGGCTATAGTTTGGGGCAAATGTGTATGCTTTACGAATATGCCGGCAAAAAATATGATTTAGACGTAGTGGTTGTCAATTCGTTTTTCATGTACCACTTTACGCGCGACCTCAGTTTCCGTTTATACAATAATTATGGCCCATTGCATGCGCGCTACATTACCACCGCTGACAGTATTCAACTCATAGAATACAAAGACACTACATTGGCCGCAGCCTACAGTAACTACTACTCGCTTGTGCCTGATAAAAATTACTTGCGGTACGACTACAAGCCTACCGGGTTTTTGCTGCCTCTTGGTTTACAGTTTAACCCATTTTATTACAGAAATCCTACAAGATCATTAAGTAGTTTGATTGAAGAAACGCAAGAATTATATGAAGGGCTCTTGAAAAAGATAGGCAGCAACGCAAAAAAATTGGTGGTAATCTGCAACGATGAACACAGTTTTGCCCTGAAAGATAAATTTCAGCCACAAGGAAACGTAGTTTTTTACCAAAGCCATTACTACCAAACACGTAGCCGGTCAACTTCACTATATACCTCTACAAGCTGGCACAACAGCCCGTTGGGAAATCAATGCTATGCAGATGAACTTTATAGTGTTTTAAACGAACAAAACCTTCCGACAACGTATCTTAAATTTGAGTCAAACTTTAATCACGTCTTTAACAGCAATGAGCCTTTTGATAGTTTAGCTTTTGAAATTGGCGGTTCAATTATTCATCAACTTTATACTGCAGCACCAACAGAAATAAGTGATGAAGACTGGAACCGCGAACCCGACTTTGCAAGTGCGGTACAACTCTCCAGCCCTAATATTTCTAATCTGCTTCTGCTTAATCAAGCTTTTAGCGACTTATCTTTCATAAATATTAAAGAGTCTGTTAGCAATAATGACACCGTATTTTTTTCTGCAAGTAACCATCAATCAACAGAGAGGTTTCCAATTGGCTTGGTAAAAGCAGTTGCACCACGCATGTATCAAGTTCAGTTGTTTAGAAACAGTTTTATGCAGCATGGCTTTTGGCTGCAATTTAAAGAGGGTTACCAAAACTTATTGAGCGACTTTCGATTATTGTTTTATGCCGACAAAGAAACACCACAGGTACATATATCTGTTAGCAAAAATGAATTTGCCATACCTGTAAAGAAAAGTGCAGCCCGCCTGGTGGCAAGTGCTGATGCTTACCATTTAACGGTAGATCACGTTTCGTATTTTTTAACTGAAAATTTTCCTGATAAAACTCTATTGAGCTGTCCGGTTTATTCGCCAGATCTTAATGATGCTGTTATGAGATGTCGAATGAATAATGCTGAATATTTACCTGCTGATAGTATGACAAATGGCTCAGCTGGTTTTAATCTGGTGTTGTATAAAAATAATATCAGGCGTACGTTTCCGTTTCTAAAAATTGTGAACGATACACTATAACCATCAACAACATGCAAGTATTTTATTCAGAAAACGAATCGAAGCAATCGGGATTACAAACGGGCAGAGGCAGAATTGAACGCCTGGAAAATATTGCACCTCTACGGAAACTCATTATAGGGCAAAATTTGGATTTAGTTAAACTAAAAGTAAATGCACTAAACGCTGACGTGTTTGCTGCGCTAAACAAATTGGGGTTTCCATATTTTGTAAACAGTATTTTATACCGCAACAAAAAAACATACACAGGAAATACCCTGACGAAACTACCTGCCGGATTTAGTTATGAGCAATATTCAACCGGAAGAAGAACAATCTTTAAGCAAATGCTTGAAGAAATTTTTGACAACACAACTGGTATTAACTACACACATCCTCTATACAGGGTGTTGGTAAGTAGCGCAACTGAAAAAAAAATGGCAGTGAGTTATTACCTGCAGTTTAGCAGCCAATCAACTTCTGACAAAAAAATATGGTTGTTGAAGAAGGGTAAGGTGTTTATAGGTTTTGTTTGCGGGCAGTTTTTGCCTGCCGGTTTCGAAGGCATTTGGTATGGCGTGTTACCGGCATATCGCTCAAAGGGATTTTCATCTCTGCTTTTAGATATTATAGAAATTGAATGCCGGAAACGAGGGGTAAAATCATTTTATAATGATGTTCAGTACCAGAATATTTACAGTCAGCAGAATGTAACCAAAAATGGAGCTATACCTGAAAGCAGCTATTTGAATATTTTTTTGCTTCCCTGCATATCTGTTACTCAAAGTAATGGATTGAAGGCAATCAACAAAGGCCAGAAAACAACACAACAACTAGTAGCTGAGTCAATGGCTGTAATGAAGATGACTGATGTATATCACACTTCTTTTTGGGGCAACACAAAACTAAAACCCACACATACTATCACTTACAAAGTTGCCAAAGAAAGGCTTGTGGTACTAAGCTTTTACTACAACAACGAGCTAACGGCTCAGCAATACATATTTTCTTAGCGTGCTACCGGAGCATAAATCTTAACAGAATCACTCAGCTCTGCTCCATAGTGAATTTTGAATGTTTGCTTATAGGGGTTAGCAATAACGCTAACCAATTTATATTTATCAGGAAAATTGAGTGTATTGCTTAAACAATTTTGTAGCTGTGGTGAAACTCGTTGACCTGTTACAAGAAAAGCTTTTTGATTCTCGTACCTAAATTTTTCTGTGAAGTAACAATTGAGATTGTCGCTACCATTCACCCACTGCATTGTGAGGGGCATTTTTGCTCCAACTGTTGCTGCAATCCCCGTTAGCGCATCCAAAGCAATTATCTCGTCTCCCTTTTTATATCCCTCCAATTGCAGATCAGTGTAGATTTGGTTGAAAAAGGAAGCAGATAAACTGTCTGTCACTATTCTGTTATCTGCAAGTAATGCCACTTGATTTTGCTTTAAAATGTTTGTCGGCAAACCATAAGGATGAAATATTTGCGTGTGCACAAAGTACCCTGTAGTTAATACCACAAGCACAATAAAATATCTGAACCCCCTCTCAGGAAACCAATAGGCTGCACTCACATAAGCTAAACACAAAAACACAGCCATATACAAAGAAGAATTCTCAAAAACAGAATTAGCCGTACCGGCTGCCAGCAAAAAAGGGAAACACCAAAAAAGAATAACGGCAATATTTCTCTTGCTACATATGCCGTTAGGTTGCAACACAAAACAACCAAAAGCTGAAGCGATAGTAAAAATCAAAAACAGATACACGTGCTGCTCAGCTACCGCAGCAAAGTTAATGTCCATTTTATAGAGAAGCATAACAAAACACAGGTTTATTAAACACCAAAAAAACCAATACTTCATTGAATTCTCTTTAGCTACTCGGGTAAAAACAAATGCACAAGAGATGAAAATCAGAAACAGATAGGGTGCATCACGCTTCCAATAATTGGCTAACATAAACTTGAAATTGTATGCAGACAGGTTTGACATTTTTGTTATCGCTTCAAAATCTGCTGACAATATGAGCATACCACCAACCAACCAAACACCAATCAACAAACCAAGTACTATGCCGGCTAGTATGAAAGAACCCGTTAAGACAATTTGTGTTCTGTGTTGATACTTGTAACGCCAAATGGCAAAACCGAATGCTGCAAGCACTGTAACAAAAACCGTTGCTTTAATAAAACACACGAACCCAAGAAATAACCCACAAGATGCGCTTAGTAGGATATTCTTAGTTGTGCTTACATTTTTCCTAAACAAAACAAACGACAAACACAGCAGCGATACCGATGGAAAAACCCCAACAAAATCATCGTAAGATGTAACTCGGGCAAAAACAAACGTGAATGCTGAAAGCGAAGCAGCCAACCAAATTTCAACATACAACATCCATCCGCTTAACTCTTGTCGAATACTGGTAAGCCACAAATAAATACTTCCACTGATGAGTGAAATAAAAGCTACTTCTAAAGCCACCTTCAACATTCTGGAAAAAAGAATATCACTCAACACACTACCAAGTAGTGGGGCAATAAACTGATAATACGGAAACGTGTAATACTCTTTAGGGTATCGAAACCCCATGAGTAACTGGCCCTCATCGCTTATATCAACCCCACAATCAACAAATGAGAAAAACAAAATGGCTTTGCCCACATAAAGTATGGCAAACAACATTAGCATCAGCCGCTTGACTGTTGGCTGCATCATAACCCCAACAAAGTTTTTGCTCTGTCAGACGTAAACATGTTGCCCGGGTCAGCCTGGCTCTTCACGTTTATCCAGTTATCAAACCGGGGGTATTGTTTACGCACCTGTTCGCTGGTCATGTAAGAATATTTCGATAGGTACACTTTACCTTTAAGCAAATCTATCAACTGCATATACGCCTCTAAAAATTTCTTTCCGTTGCTGTTATCTAGCAGGGATGAGTCGAAAGTGGTGAGCAAACAAAGACCTTGGCCGCTAAATGACAAATAGAACGACTCGGGTTGGTGCCATTTTACGTTTACATTAATAGGAAATATACCAAATTGCCTAGTTAGCTCTGTTACACGTCTTACTGCTTCCTGAAAATTTTCGTAAGAAAAAAGCGCTTGAACTTCTCTAAACGAATTGCCCGAAAGTACCCGAAAGTTATCGGGGTATTTACGCCACGGATAACAGTAATTAAGTAGCGTTGACTGATAGTCTGTTTTATTCTGTTGATGTGCCGCGCGTATGGTTGCATTAAAATACGCATAGGTGTATGGGTTCCAGAATACACGTAAAATTTTCCAAAACACAGCAGAATGCATGCCCCATACAGTGGGTTTGGCTTCGGGCACAACAATTTGTTGTGGAGGCATTGTAGAATCGAAGTTTGCTGTTTTTACTATAGTAAGTGGTTTTCCTCTATTTGCCATATCTACCACCGCGTATTTATAATCTGCGTCAGATTGAAATGCTGAAATACCACTTGTTGAAATTACTGCATCTCTGCACCGCATGGTAAATGATGGCAACTTGGTAGCTTGTAGCTTTAACTCCACAACAACACCCAACATACCCAATCCTCCAATAACCGCATTCATCAGGGGTGTGTTTCTTTCCGCGCATTGAATTGTACCATCTGCTGTAAGAAGTTTAAGTGCGGAAACATTGTTACCACAATTTCCTTTTTTCCAACTATCCTTTCCGTGGCTGTTAGAAGAAATCATTCCACCAATAGTGTCGGTGTAGGAACCGCTTATACCTGTCAGATACCAACCATACGGCAACAATACTTGGAGCAGTTGCCAAATTCTTACTCCAGGCTGTGCAACAATTTCGCCAGTATGCTGGTTTACATGTAGAATTTGGTTCATGCGCATCAAAGAAATGTGCAGTTGCCCCTCTGCTAAAAAAATATCGCTGAAGCTGTTTTGTGCCCCCATTACGCAAACACGAAGGCTGCGTTGCCTCGCTGTGTGAATTAGTTCAGCCACCTCATTTGTTGATGTTGGTTCAGCATAAAAACCCGTAACAGTTTTATGGCGGGCATAGTGGGTTAGTTCTCGTGTAACAATTTCCATAAGTTGTATTGTATTAAATACTCGTTACGAAAATATGTTTTGTTACAACAGGTCGCGAGCTTTACATTGCTGATATTCGTTCAATAACTATTTTCATTCTGTTTTCTTACCCCATGAAAAAAACGGCTTCTCTACTTACTGCTTCCGATTGTGATAAACTAACACTCGAACAAGTGCAGAATATGTATCGCCAATACGTTAATCCGGCACTTGCCGATGTTTTTACTAGTTTTTCAATTGGTGATGAACTAATAGACCGAGCCGAAGGCGTATGGATGTTTACCCGAAGTGGAAAAAAAATTCTTGACACTACAGGTGGTATTGGCGTGCTTAACACCGGGCATAACCATCCACGAATACTAAACGCCCGCATTCTGTTTCAACAGCAAAACAAAATGGAAGTGCACAAAACGGTTTTCTCTCCATACTTGGCTGCCCTTAGCCATAACATAGCACAACTTTTACCGGCACCATTACAGTATTCGTTTTTTTGCAACTCAGGGGCTGAAGCCGTAGAAGGTGCTTTAAAAATGGCGTATAAATATCACGAAGGCAAGCGAAAATATGTGCTTCATTCTGATATTTCATTTCATGGCAAACTTCTGGGGGCTGGAGCTATTACTCGATCTAAAGAGGTCCACTTTAAGTATCAGGGAAAGTTAGACGCAGCCGCTTTTGAATTTAACTCCATACAGTCAGTAAAAAATCTGCTAGCTACCATAAGGCAGCAGAGTGGCGAAAGCGATGTATATGCCTTGATAGTGGAGCCATTTTCAGCAGGCTCTTTACAAGCCTGTTCTAATGAGTTTTTAGAAGAAATAAGAGCTTTGTGTAATAGAGAAAACATTGTACTTGTATTTGACGAAGTGTTTAGCGGTTGGTATAAAACAGGTAAGTTGTTTTACTTTATGAACTCACTTGCTGTGCCCGATGTGTTGGCTACATCAAAGTCGTTGGGTGGAGGCAAAGCTTCTGTTTCGGTGTATGTATCGGCACATCACATACTCACAAAGGCTTATGGCGATGTGCGAAATGCCACACTGCACACCACCACATATAATGGTTTTGGCGAAGAATGTATTACAGCTTTAGAAACTATAAATACAATGGTAGATGAAAACTATGAGAAAAAATGTGGTTGTATTGAAACCAAAACCCGGCAGAGGCTAGAACAACTAGCGCTGAGGTTTCCGAATACTATACATAGCTATCGGGGTTCAGGTGCTTTGTTCGGAATATTTTTCCATGAAAAATTTAATGCCTTAAACGGCTTATTGCAGCTGTTGCCGGGCAATGTGTTTAAAGATGATCGTTTACTGGCAAAAATAGTTGTGGCGGCAGTTGCTGAGCAATTGTTTATAAGGCATAACATCTATGCGTTGTTTACAACTAATCAGCATGTAGCGCTTGTTTTTTCTCCTGCACTCGTAATAACTGAACAGGAGGTTGATTTGTTTTTTGAAGCTCTTGAGGATGTGTTAAATCAGGGGCTGTCAGATGCTGTGTTGCAGTTTGCAAAACGAAAGTTTTCGAATTTGCTGTAATCTACTTTACAAAAGTAAGCCAGCCTATCTTAATATACTCAGGTTTTTCACCCATCATTTCTTTAGTTTCTGAATTCAGCGTGTAAGCATTAAAAACAGAATCGGTAATGGTGAAACTATATTCTCTACCATTGGCGGGCACACAACTGACTAACTTTTGTGATTGATAGTTGGTGAATAAAACTGCAACAGTATCTGGTATAGCACTTTCAGGAATTGAGTGGAGATAGTGGCAATTGAAGTTCATTTTGTTTTCGTTGCCGGGCACATAACAAGGGCATCCGGGTGAGTAGCCCCCTGCCAAGTGAGCAATACCGCATAAATAGTCGAGAGAAATAATGGGGTTGCCTTTTCTGAAACCGCCTTTTACTAAACAACTGTTTAGTTTCTCAAACATCATTTGAGTATCTGCATCTACCAAAATGTTTTCAGACAGGTTTACTTGCCGGTTCTGCTCCCATAAGCCTTTCGCCAGACCGTAAGCATGTGCCATGTTGAAGTAAAAAAAGTTGAAAGTCATTAATATCAGTAAGGTGCCGGCTAGGGTTTGGTAGCGAATAAGTTGAACAGCTTGTGCAGTAGTGTAAGTCGGCACAAACAACACCAACAATGCAGGCGTAAGAAATATGTAAAACATTTCGGAAAGCGAAGCTGTACTGCCTCCAACAACAACAAAATGCAAAAACAAAAAAAGCAGAAGCATTCGTAACTTGTGTTGAATCATAAATTTTTTTGCGCTCTGCCACAGACCGCGAAAGCCACTAAAACGTATGGCAGCTAGGTGATAAACCAGCACCATGAAAATCAAAATACTGTAATGTAAAAATCGGTGATACGAATGTGCATTCAGCACAACTTCTGCCAGCCAGGCACTAACAACAACCAGTGCTATGTGCAAAAACAAGAATAAACTCCAACGCTTAAAGCTTTCAGCAACCCTTGTGGTGAGCTTATTTAGTAGCCAAACAGGAACAGTGGCTATTGTGAAAAACAGCACGTAGTTAAACATTTCTCCTAATGCAGTAAACAGTATAAAATCTGTTGTGTACTCCAAGTTTCTATATACAGCAACAAGCGAAATGAAATTTTGCAGCCAGTTTGAAAAATTTTTCCCGAGGCCCGGATACAACGCCAGAAACACACCTGCACCAACAACCAATCCAACCATTCTACCCATATAGAATTTCTTTTGCTGAATTACTCTGCTAACAACATAACAACACAGCAATACCACTTCTAATACAGCAGCCGGGGGCTTTACAAAAAACATGACAGATGTAAGCAGACCTGTTAGCGTGTATGCCAAGACCGAAAAAATGTTTTTGGCTTGTATTTCTGCTAACAGCAATGCCGACCAGCTTACACACATGAGCATATACACAATCTCATTGTAGCTGAGCAGTCTGAAAATTACTGACTGACCGAGAGCTATTGCTACACAAAAAAACACAAGCCATACCGGTGCTGTAGCTCGGTCTTCTATGTGTGCATAAAAATTGTACCACCTGTAAAACGAACCAGCAAATATGAGTGCAGAAAAAATTTCGATAACAATTTTCAATAGCCGGAAATTAGCTACTGAAAGTTCTGCAGTGTTAGTAAACAGGTTAAACACTTTGAAATAATCAAACGTGTTGTATAGTTGCCAATAACGATAGCCGTTTAACAAAAAACTTTCATCTGTGCTATCTAGCCCAAAATTTGCAGCCCATATTAAAACGCTAGTTTTTAATACGGCAAACAGCACGGCTGTTGCAAACAAAATTTTTTCTGTGCGGGTCATTCAATGATGGTGCAAGATGAAATCTTTTTAATGAATACCGGTTTGAAGCGCACTTAAATTCCAGAGTTGTTCTGCAAGCGCTCTGTTGTACGAAAGATCAGATGACTTTTGCTCACTAAGCTGTCCAAAGTATTTTCCGGTCTTGTTTGTGGCTAGGGCGGATGTTGCCAGATACAGAATTGTTTCTGCGCCTTTCTTTGGCGACACTCCTAATACTCGAATTGCCCTCCAGAACCATTGTCGAAAAAGCGAATTATGTTTCAGCGCAATATCTGTATTAACCAAACCCGGGTAAGCACAGTTTACAGTAACAGAAGTGTTAGCTAACTTTTGTGCTAAACAATAAGTAAACAAAATATTAGCCAGCTTAGTTTGATTATACGTACTATTTCCGGAATAATTTTCGGGTGTAAACACTTCGGGAAATCTTCCTTGAGCAAAACGGTGTGCACGTGAAGTAATATTTATTATTCTTCCCTGCTCTGAATTTTTAAGAGCTGGCAATAACAAATGGGTAAGCAAAAAAGGGGCAAGGTGATTAACAGCCCACTGCATTTCAACACCATCTTTCGTTAATTGAAATTCAGAAGTAACACAGGCAGCATTATTTATCAAAACATCAATCTTGCTGAATCTTACAATAATTTTAGTGGCAACTTCACGAATTTCGCACTGGTGGCTTAAGTCAGCTGTAAACAAATGTATGTCTGGGTTATTGCTTTGCTTCACTAATTTTTCCTGTGCAATAATACTTTGCCGGCTATTTCTACAAAGCAAAATTACCACAGCTTTCTCTTTAGCTAAGGCCAATGCCGTATAGTACCCTATACCACTACTGGCTCCTGTTACAAGAACTACCTTCTTTTGTTCTTTCATTGCTCTTTATACTGAAGAGTGTTTTTTAACTAAAGGCCCGTGCTACCGCGATAGCTTCTCTATTCTATTTAAGCGCCACCTGCTTGTGCTGTTCACCGCTAATGATAATGCAGCTTCTTATCCGCAGTTTTTTTTATGACCTTGTACTCCATTTCTTCAGGCATAAGCTTGTTTTGAGTTAACTTATACGCCTTTTTTTGCTGCATACCGGTAAACACTTGAGGTGTTGTTTTCCCGGGCCAATACACTTCTATTTTATCAACACCAACAGCATTTCCGAGACCAACCAATTGCTGCAGGGGCGAACAACCATAGCTGCCGCCTGTACTTATTCTGGTAAATATTTTTTGTGAGCCGGATGTTGTATTTACCGAAATAGTTACGCGAGCCCCAATAGCGTTTCGATTTGCTGATGTTCCTTCCAAACGCAAAACTATCCATTGGTTGCTATTGCCCGGGTTATCGAAGTTAGCATTCCAAAACCAGTCGCCCTCCAGAAACCCACCAAGCTCTGCGTAAATATCATTGTCGCCATCGCAGTCAATATCAGCTATTGCTATGCCGTGGCCCTTTTGTAAATGACCTGTACCGCTGGAACTTGTTACATCTAAAAATTTTTTTCCGTTTTTGTTTTGTAGTAAAATGTTAGGAAACAATGCAGCCAAATCGCCATATCCGGTGCCCATGTAAATATCAGGAAATCCGTCAGCGTCAATATCTCCATAGTTTAATGCCATGGCGTAAATTGAACGGTTTACTCCCATTTCTTTTGCTGCTTCTTTAAAGGTTCCGTCTTTTTGGTTAATAAAAATCATCACCGGGTTTTCTGGCTTTATTCTATCCATATACTCAAGAGCCATAGATGTGTTGTCGGTATTAAAGCCATTAACAAACAAATCTTCCCAGCCATCTTGATTAATATCAAACGCTGCAGCCGGAAAACTATAAACCGGCAGCGATACTCCGGCCTGTTCTGCTACCTCTGTAAAGTGATTATTGCCGTTGGCTATAGCGCCATCGTTTCTGTACAGCAAATTTTTGCCTCCAAAAATCGAAACATATAGGTCAGGCAAAGCATCGTTATTATAGTCGAACCATACGCACCCCTTAACCCATGCGTTAATGTTTATTCCACATTCGTTGCTTACATTTGTAAAGGTTCCGTTTTTGTTGTTTAGAAAAAGTTCGCTGCCGCTGTTAGCAAATGGTCCTGCATTGTACTCATCAAAAGATTGGTTCTCATTACCAACAAATAAATCGAGCCAGCCATCGTTATTAAAATCGGCCCAACATGCACTATGTGTTATTTTATAAGAAAAAAGTCCGGCCTTCGCTGTTACATCTTCAAACTTTCCATTTCCTAAATTTCGTAACAATGAATTTGGTTGAAAACCACCTGCACCTAACCAACCACCACGGCTAATAAAAACATCGAGCCAACCATCATTATCAAAATCGGCATGGTGAGTGTTTCCACCACCCGTAATTCCGCTGAGCCCCGCTTGATCTGTAAAATCTATAAAGCCCGAGTCGCGAGTTTGCAGATATAAATGTACGTTAGCATTGAGTGGAGTGGATGTTACAAAAATATCGGGCAAGCTATCATTATTGAAATCGTCAACACCTGCTCCGCCAAAATGCCCAAAGCTGTTAACTCCTTTTTCTAAAGCAACATCCGTAAATTTTTCAAAAGAATTTTCTCTTGAATATTTGCCGAAATCAACGCGATACATTGGTGGTACTACATCCGGATGCCTATTAATGGTTGCGGCAGCAATGTTGAGTAACCAAATCATTCGTGAGTCATTTGGGTGCGCGTTCAGGTATTGAATCAAGTGCACTATGGCCGAGTCTGAACCGGACTTGTCGCGGTGCAATGCGGGTGATTGAAACGGCAAAATACACGAAGCTGAATTATGATTTGTAGCACAGTTTTGTAGTTCGCCTTTTCTTACAAATGCCACACAAAGTGCATTTTCTAGCATATCTATGGCCTCTGTTTTTTCGCCACTGCTTATTTCTGTGAACTGAGGGATTTGTCTGAGCAGCTTTTTATACAAGTCTATGCTTTCATCCACCTTATTACTGCTAAGTAGCTGATGCGCTAAACCAACTTCAAGCTTGCATCGTTCGAGCCGGTTACCGGAAGATGTTTTTCCAATTTCTTCTTCGAAATACTTAATGGCTAAGTCATTTCTGATAAAACATCCGGGAAACTTTTGCTGGTTATACAAGTCCGCTAACACTTCGCGCATATTGGTTTCCGTGGCCGGTGTTTTTCGCGGCTTGTCACTATAACACGAGCAAAGCAAAAAAGCAGATACATAGATCATGAAAAGAAAACAATACCGAAGAGCACTCATTGCGTTAGGCGAAGAAAAGAGTCTGTTTTAAATAATTCAGCCGCTTCATGCTGCGACACTATACTTAATTCACTTTCTGTAAGCCCGGCATGTTTTGCTCTCCATTCACGGTTTGATAACAATCTTTTTGCCGAACGACTTTCAAACTCTCTTCGGCAACTATCAACCGAAAGATGTTTAAAGGTGTTTTCCTTTTCTATTGCGTTTTGAATAATAACAGGTGCAATTAAGTTTGCTTTAAGCATCAACCCTTCAACTTCAACATGCCCTAAATCAGTAAACAAGTTATTGTACTTGCCCGTAATTGCGCTGTCTAAATCAACAAACAACACATCACTTAAATGCTCCTTCGCTATCTGGCGGGTTATTGCATTACACTGAACTATGTTGGGTGCGCTATAAAAAAATTCTATGGCACTGTCAGTTGAGTGCGGCAGAGTTGTAAGTACCACCTTAATACCTCGCGCCTGTGCAAGCAATATTATAGTTTCGATATTTCGTTTAAATGGGTAAAGCTCTGTAGAGTCTGAAAAACTGTATGTGCTTGTGCGCGTTTGTTTTTCAATGGCATTGCCCATGTTCATCCATTGTGGTGTTTTGTCAATAGAAAACTTGAGTAACCGGTATGCCACACTCATGCGTATAAGTTTTGCATCGCGCGGTTCGGGTTTTTCAAAAGATTTAAAATGGTGAGAGTAATCGTTTCTGAATTTCCCCTTTTCTGTATTCCGCACTTTTGCCTCA
The DNA here is from genome assembly GCA_964615305.1 of uncultured Chitinophaga sp. Lineage (GTDB taxonomy): Bacteria > Bacteroidota > Bacteroidia > Chitinophagales > LD1 > Bog-950. Next base: position 40,059 of record CAZTNA010000016.1, on the reverse strand, counting down.
TTCCATCCATGATGAATGATCAGGTAATCGGGGTTAAAGTCCACAATGCTTGTTACAAAAGATACCAAAGTGTGCTGTGTGGTCCACATGGGTTGTGCAAAGCACATAGTTTGGTAACAGGTTTTTAGTTCGCTTCGGCTTTTATTAAGTGTTTGCTCCAAATATATCGGATAGCCATCAGCTGTTGTTGACTCACCAATACAAGCTATACGAATTACACTTTGTGGTTTGTTGTACTCAAAATCAATATCTGCAAAACCGAAATTGTTGAATGGTTGCAGTCCTCCAAAAGAACGGGTTCCCTTCAGCGCTACATCTTTTTTTCCGGTAAATTGTGTAAATGGATGCCCCTCGTATGCCAGCCCCAAGCCGTACGACATTTCAGCTTCGCGAATTAACTGGTCAATAGTGTTGGGCGAAGCAAAAACTTTAATAGCTGCCCTTGCTGCAAGCTCTGTAACTAAAAGCAATAGCCCGCTAAACAAAAGCAGCGACCATGAAATGTTATTGTTTGTTCTGGTGTTAAAAAAAACCACGCAGCACACAACCAAAACAAATCCCGAAAAAAACCACAGATATTTTTCTTCAGTTAAGCTGAGTTGTGTTAGCGCAAACAACTGTTGAAACAACGGTGGAATAAGCAGCACGCAGCACACTATGCCGGTAAACATTACCAATCGGATCCATTTTTTGGAAAAACTGCTTATCTCCATTAGTATTGAACTTACACTATTTAATTGTTGTAAATTTTTCAGTGTCCAATATTATTACATTCACTCAGTTTAACTGCTACGAATTGACTTATGGCTAAAGTTATTTTCCTTCAAGACATTGCCTACGAATATTTTGGTGTTATGTGCCTGAGCGCATACGTTAAAAAGTTCGGGCATCAGTGCGATGTATGGATTGAAGGCATGGAGAAAAACTGGCTCGATAGAATGGTGGCCGAAAAACCCGATTTGGTTTGCTTTTCGACCCTTACGCCAAGTTTTAATTGGGGCTTAGAAAAAGCAGCACAGATAAAAAGCAGAATGAATGTGCCCATAGCTTTTGGCGGAGTGCACGTATTTTTGAACCCCGATAAAACCATTAAGCATAACAATATTGACATAGTTTGCACCGGTGAGGGAGAACATCCGCTTAAAGAACTTTGCGATTCGCTCGATACCGGTAAGGCCGACACCTCTATTAAAGGGCTTTGGTTTAAAACCGAAGCGGGAGTAATAAAAAATCCTCCCGCAAAACTTGACGAAGATCTTGACGCCTTGCCGTTTGCCGACAGGCAGATTTACTGGAAGTATCCATTAATAGAGGCACGAACCACTTTCCCGGTAATGGGTAGCCGCGGCTGCCCATATACCTGCACTTATTGCTTTATTCCATCGGCAAAAAAAGTTTTTGAGGGGCAGGGCAAGTTTATACGCGAACGCTCTGCCGAAAACATTATTCAAGAAATAGAAGAATGTCTTCGGTTATCAAACCGAAAAAAACAAGTGCATTTTATTGAAGACCACTTTGGTAATAATCGAGAACGCACACTAACTGTGTTAAATGCCCTATCAAAAATGAATGGCGGAACTGTTCGATGGGCAGGCGCTATACGGGTAGAGCGGTTCAATAAAGAATATTATGTAAAAGAACTGGCAAAAACTAATCACGGGCTACTGGGTATTGCGGTAGAGTGTGGCGATGAAGAGTACCGAAAAAACGTGTTGAAGCGAGACGTAAAAGATGATGAAATAATAGACTCGGCCGATTTGGCACATAAGTACGGCATTAAGTTTACTACATTAAACATGATAGGTCTGCCGGGTGAAACCTTCGAAATGGCTCTGAAAACATTAGATATTAATATTCGGATAAACCCCGTGTATGCTAACTGTTATGTTTACCAGCCATATCCGGGCACAGAGCTGCAAAAGTATTCTGTAGAACACAAGTACATGGAAGAAACCGTCAGCGAAAACCTGGGGCTAACATTTTATGACCGGTACATAAGCGGAGACAAAACCCTAAATAAACTTGTAAATCTGCAACGTATTTTTGGTTTGGTGGTACGTTTTCCCTCATTAAAAAAACCAATGCTAAAATTGGTGGAAGCCGATGCGCGTTATCTGCTCGATTTTATTTTTGGAGTTTACTACATGTGGTGGCTTTGGAAGTTTTACCACCTAACGGCTTCGCAGATTTACGAATCGTTAGTAATTTGGATAAAAGGTAAATTATCGAAAAAGGTGAATCCTATTACCAACACCCTTATGAAAGGCGATGCACAGTTGTATGCCGAGGTAGAGTAATAAATCTATAGTTTGGCTAAACCAAATTTGTTGCTTAATGATATGGCCAACATTACCGGATACTTAAATATAAAACCCAGAGCTGTTACTACCCATGCCGGGGTTTTATACAAAAACTTCCACCCTAGTTTATATACTACAAAAAAGTAAGCCTGATTAACTATTGTGCGTGCACAAATAAAATTTTGTTGATGCAGAAACTCCGGTCTCAAAACATCTATGATTAAAACGTAGCGGTCTTTATAGGTGCGGTTCCAAACATGGTGGTGATATGCATCTAAAAACCCAAAAGACTTTCCATTCTCCCAACTCATTTTTTCACCCTTTACTTCCATACCACACTCATCAACCGTTGAACTGGGAACGTGTAGGCCAAGGTGAACCCGATAATGTGCATTGGTTTCTCCGCAATGCGACTTAATGATAGAGCCCGCTGTGGCTTTTGTAACAAAGCAACTTGTTACACCATGAAATTTTTCAAAAAAAGAAGTAGTTGCCGGAAATTTTTCACAGATAGCCTTGTTGCGTAATCCCCAAACCTTAAACACTATTTTTTTCCAGCTCTGTGGCGGAAACTGTTTATCGTCAAACGAACTGTAGTTTCCATAATCGTCCATTAAACTGTTGTCTGCGTTGTTCCAAAGTATTTGCAATTCGTTTTTCAGAATCGGATAATCTTTTTCAAGCTCTGCGGCAATTGCCATTTCAGAAGATGTATAAAAAACCTTTTCTTTTCCCTCGTAAACCCCATAGTAAGAACTAAACCACAAGTTATTTTTCATGGAAGCGATGTTTGAATCGAGTATTTAACCGTTTCTGTTTTGCGGATATATAAAAAAGATGCCAGGCCGGTTGTCAGAAAAAACAAACAGAATACCATACACGCTGTTGCCCCTATTGTGCCGCCATATAAAAACAACCAGGCAACGGCTGATACTGCCGCAAACACAAAACTCATTTTCTGCAAGGCAAGTATCAGGTACGGGCTAAAGTGAACAACCCTTTTTAGGAAAGTATAAGAAGTGAGCTGCTTTTCTGTTGGAAAATGATGAACCGGGAAATTGCCTATCTCATTTGTTTGCAATTGCCAAATCATGAACAAGTTTTTCAACTTGCCCGTATGCATTACGTCTTTATTTAAAATCCTGAAACTGCTGAAATATTCTACGGTCCTGAACTTAGTAAGAAACAAATTGCGGAAAAGAAACCTCATTACGGTTCTGGTATAGTCAAGCGACTTAGAGTTTATTTTTCTTTCGGCAATTCCGAAAACCAACTTATAGTTATGCTTGTGATAAAAATCTATCAAAGCGGGTATGTCTGTAGGCGAAAACTGTAAATCATCATCCATAGTAATTACCGACTCGCCTTTTGCTGCGTATATACCGCAAGTGGTGGCAGCCAATTGTCCGCAGTTTTTTTCCAGCCGAATAACTCTTAGTTGAGAATATTGTTTTTGCAAACCACATAACACCATCCAAGAATTATCGGGACTGCAATCGTCCACAAAAATAACTTCGTAATGCTGGGTAATGCCACTCATGATTTTTATCAGTTGGGGCGCCAGCAAAGGCAAGCTTTTCTCTGCTTTGTAAACCGGTATTACTAATGAATATAGCATGTGTCAAATCCAGAAAACGACATCAAAGTAATTTCGTTGATAGCGTACGATTATAAAAGGAAATTTTAGTTGTACTACCAAAACACTTAGTAAAAAGTAAGTTTATGGCCTATGAAATTTTTAAGCGCTGCTATAGTATTTTGTCTTTTTATTATCAGCTCGGTGTTTATTTTTTTCAGACAAACACAGTCGGTATTTTATACCTCCGATATTGCCCCTATAATAAAAACCAACTGCCAAACCTGTCATTATGCTAATGGCCCTGGTGGGTTTTCTTTGGCCGGCTATCAAAATGCCGTGCGTTACGCCTCAAAAATAAAGGCCGTAGTAGAGAATGGCTATATGCCACCGTGGAAAGCCGATCCAACATACCGGCATTTTGCGGGCGAGCGAATATTATCGGAAAAAGAAAAGCAACTAATAACAACTTGGGTAAAACAAGGTATGCCGGAGGGCGAACAATTGCGCACATTAAGTGATATTGAACCCACCAACACCACCGCCCGGCATGAATATATTTCTCTTACAACACCAGAACAAATATGTATTGACCCGGGAGTTCACGATGCGTACGTATCGTATCCGTTTTTTTTAAACAACCGTTCAGAATTAAACATTGAAAATTTTGTGTTAGTGCCCGGGAACAAAAAAATATTGCACCATGCCTGGTTGTTCGTTATGACTAGGCACGAAGCTTACAACATGTTTCCGGAATGGAAAAAATCGGTGTCTGTTACTGTGCGAAAAGAGTTAGACTCACCAATGGGCAAACATGATATGTTGGGCAACTTGCTGTATTTGCCCGGTTCGGCAAACTTGTTAAGTATAAAGGGTCAGTCAAAAAAATTTCCGGCCGATGCGGTACTAGTGGTTGATCTGCACTATTTCAATAAAAGTGATACCGCTGAGTGCGATAGACCATCATTAAAAATTTACACGCAAAAAGAAACCAAAACACGCGAAATATTTTTTGCGGTTTTAGATGAATCAAGTTTACCTCAGTTTCACATTCCACCCGATACTGTTATAGGGTTTGCGCTCCACTCACCACCTCTTGAGGATAGCTACTCCGTAGTAAAAGTTACGCCACACATGCATTATCTCGGAAAAAGTATGGAGGCCTTTGCTGTTACACCCCAAAACGATACTATTAACCTGGTACGAATTAACACGTGGGACTTCAACTGGCAGGAAACATATTCGTTTTCTCCGTTGGTAGTTTTGCCTAAAGGCACTGTAATTTGTATGAGGGGTGTTTATGATAACACGTCCGGCAATACAAATAACCCAAACATACCTCCAGTGGCAGTGTATCAGGGTTTCAGAAGCCGTGATGAAATGTTTCAGTTAGGATTAGAATATATATTGTATCAAAATGGAGATGAATTTCTAAAACCAGAATAAATGAGAGGAACGTTTAGTTTTTTTTTGCTTTTGTTATGTGTTACTCTGCTAAACTCGTGCAAGCGCGATAAACATTTAGCTTTTGTTGGAAACAATAAAGAATTGTTTGAATTGCTTGATTCTGCACAAACCGGTGTTACGTTTGCAAATACCATAGACGATACTACTTCTATTAGCTACTTTACCAGTTCTTACATATATAACGGTGGTGGTGTTGCCATTGGCGATTTAGATAACGATGGTTGGCAAGACATTGTATTTACGGGCAATCAGGTAAATGGAAAAGTATATCGCAATACCGGAGAGTTTAAGTTTCAAGACAAAACATCTTCATCTGGTTTCGATACAAAAGGCAGCTGGGCCACCGGAGTAACTCTCGCAGATGTCAATGGTGATGGCTGGCTTGACATCTATGTTTGCAAAGCTGTTTCTGAAAAACCCGAAGAAAGAGCCAACCTGCTTTTTATTAATCAAAAAGACTTTACCTTTAAAGAACAGGCACGCGAATATGGTTTGGCTGATACTACACACAGCATTCACGCTAACTTTTTTGATATAGAAAATGATGGCGACTTAGATGCCTACATCGTAGAGTATCCACACAATTTCAGCATTTCACTTGACATCAATGTACTTTCGAGCCCAACCGAATCGCTCATACAGGGTGTTGACCGGCTATATAGAAACGACAATGGAAAATTTACAGACATAACAGCTACCAGCGGTTTAATGGGTAAGTTTGGCTTTGGATTAAGCGCTACAACTACTGATATAAATTTCGATGGGCTAACAGATTTGTTTGTGGCTAATGACTATATGTCGCCTGATTTAATGTTGGTAAACAAAGGCAACGGAAAATTTGAAGACGAGTCTAAAAAGTGGTTCAACAAAATTTCGTTTTTCAGCATGGGATCAGATTTTGGGGATATAAATAACGATGGCCTGCCCGACCTGCTGGTGGTTGACATGGCACCCATTGATAACTACCGCCAAAAAATGAACATAGCCAGTATGCCGGTTGAGTCTTACAACATGCTTGATCACTATAATATTCGCAGACAGTATTTCAGAAACATGTTGCAATTGCGAACGAACGATGGCTTTTCAGAGATAGGAGAACTGGCCGGAGTAGCAAAAACCGACTGGAGTTGGGGAGCCATGTTTGCCGATTTCGACAATGATAGTTGGCAAGATATATACATAGCCAAAGGAACTAAGCGCGACTTAGATAATATGGATTATACACGACTACTTTTCCCCGATGAGCCATCGCAAGAAGTAAAACACCGCCACGAAAAGGTAGATCTTATCCAAAAAATGCCGGTGTATAGAGGTAGCAACTATTTATTTAAAAACAATGGCGACTTAACTTTTTCGCAAACCATGAAACAGTGGGGCGCTAACCAAAAAGCAGCCAGCAACGGGTGTGCTTATGCCGACTTAGATAATGATGGCGATTTAGATTTTGTAGTAAACAATACAGATATACCAGCTTTTATTTACCGCAACAATCAACAGCAAATGGATACTGCCAACTGGCTGCGCCTACAATTAAAAGGAAGCCGCAGCAATACGTTTGGCTTAGGAGCTAAGTGTTATTTGTACACAAATGGACAAAAGCTAATGCACGAAATGAATGTCGTTCGTGGTTATCAATCTGCATCGGAACCTTTTGTACACTTTGGCTTGGGTAGCACAAAAACCGTAGATAGCATAACGGTAAAGTGGCTCGGTGGTGCAGAACAAACAGTACGCAACATTTCTGCTAACCAAACATTGGTTTTGGAGCAGCAAAATGCTTCACCGGCACTTCCTCAAACCGCAACTGTTATCGGCAATGAGCTTTTTACAAGCACAGAAGTTTTAAAGCCAGAATTTATACACACAGAAAACAACTTCAACGACTTTAAACGCGATAGGTTGCTGCACCGTAAGTATTCAAATGAAGGACCGGGTATAGCTGTTGGCGATTTAAATAACGATGGCTTAGATGATGTGTTTGTAGGTAATGCAGCCGGCCAACAAAGCGCTATTTACTTTCAAGACAAGGCAGGAAATTTTTTGTTGCAAAAAAATCTTTCCTCTAGTATTGATACAGCTGCCGAACATACAGGTGTCTTAATTTTAGATGTAAATAATGACGGCTATAATGATTTAATAACCAATAGCGGCAGCAATGAGTTTGCCATAAACGATCCCCGAACAGTGGTGAGTATTTATATTAACAACGGCAAAGGAAACTTAAACAAGATGCCACAGTTTACCGAAGGCATAAATACATCGGCATCTGTAATGGTAGCAGCAGATTTTAACCATGATGGGTTTCAGGATTTGTTTATTGGCGGACGGCTGGTACCCGGCCGTTATCCCGAAATTCCGCGCTCTTATCTTCTGCAAAATAATAACGGAAAAAATTTTACTGATGTTACCGAAACCTTAGCTCCGGGGCTGGGCAAATCCGGGTTAGTAACTTCGGCTTTGTTTACCGATTACAATAACGATGGTTGGCACGACCTGCTGGTTACCGGTGAGTGGATGCCAATTTGCTTCTTTAAAAACAATGCCGGAAAAAGATTTGAAAAGGAGAAGACTGCCGGATTAGAAAAAAGTAACGGATGGTGGAACTCGGTTAACGGTGGCGATTTCGATAACGATGGAGATATTGATTATGTGCTGGGCAACTGGGGCACCAATTTGGTAGTAAAGGCCAGCGATCAAGAACCCACCACACTTTATGCTGCCGACTTCGACAAAAACAGTTCTGTTGATCCTATATTGATGTATTATATACAGGGTGTAAATGCGCCATTTGCTACACGCGACATGCTTTGTGAGAAGATGCCCGGGTTCTTCAACAAGTTTAATACTTACGATAGTTATGCGCGAGCCGGTATCGAAAAAATTCTGAATCCGCAACAGTTAGACACCGCTGCTAAGCGTATATCGTACACTTTGAAAAGCAGTTATCTTCAAAACAATGGCAATGGTAGCTTTAACTTGCGACCACTACCGGTTTGTGCACAATTGTCTGCGGTATATGGCACGCAGATTTTTGATTTTGATAATGACGGAAACTTAGATGTGCTTTTAACCGGTAACGCTTATTCTTTTTATCTGGAGCAAGGAAATTTAGATGCCGGACGCGGTTTACTCTTAAAAGGAGATGGTGCTGGTGGTTTCACAGAGCAAAAACTACGGACGTTTTCTGTAAACAGCGATGCAAAAGCATTAGCTACAACCACTAACGGCAACGGGCTGCTGGTTTTTCAGGCAAACAACAACAGTGAATTGAAAACATACGCCACAACCGGTTCCTACAATTTTGTTTTACCTCCAAAAGGAGTTTCGTCAGCAACAGTAGAATTAACCAATGGCAAAAAACGCAAAACAGAATTTTATAATGGCTGCGGATACCTCAGTCAAAACGGAAAATATCTGCAACTAACACAAGCATCTACACCATACAGTTTTAATAAAGACTAGGAAAGTAAACCTACTTGCCGGCCTTTACCCAGACCCATTCACCTACATGGGCTCCTTGTTTTTTACCTGCATCGCAAGCATCTCTGAAATGTATGCCACCTATCATACGGCTGATAGCGGCCTCATCAACTGCTTCGTTAAAAGAATTAAACGGACGTGGAGCTAACCCAAAGTTTACTTCTGCACTGTCCATGAACGATACCTTATCACCAAAATAATGATTCAGCACAGCAGCGGCTGAAGCTGAAATTGTGCTGTGGCCGCTTGTGTACTCCGGAAACTGTGGAGTTTCTAAAAATGGTTTCCAAGCTTTGTCTATATTATCTTTAATATAAGTTTCGGGGCGAATGCGGTCGTAGAAAAATTTAGCATCCCAGCAGGCCATAAATGCGTCATACAAACTCACCGCAACTAAGCTTTGTATATATGCTGTCTCCGATAGTTTTAACTTCTTCTCCTCGCTAACTTTTCCGGTAATCCAGATCCAGTGACCGCCCGGTGTAAGTTGTCTGCGTACATATTTCAGGTGGCCAATCACTGTAGATGGAACCGGATTGCAATCCCAGTGCCGTGCTATTGTAATTGTTGAATCGTTTAGCGTGTTAACCGCATTATAAACCTCCATGGCCTGTTTATAAAAAGCGCTCCCTTTTTCTTTACTGAAAGCTGTTGGTGGTTCAGCCCGGTACTGACTAACCGAGTCGAGTGCAAATGGACGAAGTTTCATAAAATGCGGTTCTATTGCTTCGTTGTAGGCAGGAGCTGTAGGCATCCACTTACCCGGCTGGTACGAAACCGGATGCTTGGGCATGGTTCGCGTTTGTTTGTAGTTGTCTTTTGCCATCCACTTCAGTACTGAGTCCGCCATTTGTCTGCCAAACGCTGTTGACTGGTTAAACGTAGTGCTGTCTGAAAAATATAATGACTGTAGCTGGTTCTTTTTGTTAGCAATTAAGTTGTCGCGATACACCAACTCGGCAGCAATCTTTGAAAATGCCTCTATCCCCGCAACTCGAAAATCTATGGATAACGAAGAGTCAGGGCTGGGCAAGTTGCTAAGTCCGTTAAACTTTCCGGTAAAAGAATTTAGCTCCGGGTTTAAAAAGCGTATGGTTTCATAGAATGTAATGTTTGTGTACGCATAAATACGGCTGGCTACCGGTGGGCTAAAGCCATCATCTACTATTGATTCAGTAAGATTATCGTTAAGGCTTCGCAGCAATACAGAGGTACTATCTTGTGTTAGTTTACTGACTACAGTTGGTTGCTTTGTGTTTTGGTTACATGCGCTCAGTAGAAAAACAATAACAATTGGAATAAATAACTTTCTCATAGTGGGCTGGGGTTTATGGGTAATGAGTCTTTTTCTAAATAATTATCTGTTTTCATGAACAAATAAAACGAATCTGCAAATATTGCAGAACCTCTTGTGTTCCAGTGCCCATCTATATGAAAACAATCTGACACTGTTTGCTGACTTTTATCATAAAAACATTTATATCCTGAAAAGTAATCGGCCTTTGCCCGTTTAGCTATTGCATTTACCAGTGCTTCTTCATTCATGGGTTTGGCAAACTGCATTTCTACTACATCTTTATCGGGGATCGAACAAACAATTACTTGTTTGTTAGCTCGTTTGCATTCAGAAATAATTTCTTTGAATAGCCGTAAACCTAACTTGCCTCGTGAAAGCGCTTCTATTTGTTGTAGAATTTCCTCTGTTGAAAGCTCCGCATCATGATTTGTAACCAGGTTGAAACGAATAGAGTTTACAACACGAACCAGAGCGGGAACCAGATACTGTTCAAAGAGTACCGGATAAAAAAAATTAATAGCTCCTTGTTGAGTTGTGGCAATAGTAACCAGTGAATCAATTTTAGAGCCGGGAGCCTTCCACGAAATTGGGCTTCCTCCAAAATCTTGCTCATTGGCTTGGAGATTACCATTTCCGGTTAACGAATCGAAATATGCACAGTTTACCGAGTTGGGTGTTTCGTAAAGCACAATCGGCTCTCTAAAAATATCTTCGCCATATACTGCTAAAATGAGCCCGTCAAACTCGTAGTTGGGTAATATGTCTTTAAAAAAAATACTGTGCCACGTACCAACTCCGGCACCTTCTAATGAGAAAGAGTAAAACTCATTTTCATCCAGCGAATCTTCACTAAGTTTTTGATTGATAATATTTACCCAATTAGTGGTGTTGTAATTTTCTGACGTAAATGAGTCGCCAAGAACTATCCATCGTTTTCCACGTTTCTTTTTTGCCGGATAATAATCTGTATCAGAAACATACCCCTTATTGTTAGCTCTAAATTGCACATCGAAATTTACTTTGTTGTTATACGCATAAACTTGTCGGTGTGTACCTGTAATGTATCGGTATCCTGAAACACTATCTGGCGTAACTATAGTTTCGGATACAATGTATTGCCCCTCAACACTGGGGGGTGACATTAGAATAGACGCTACACCATTGGCAGCAACAAAAGCAAGTAAACTGCTGTCAATGAGCAAATGCCATCCGGCAATTTTTTTCCTGAAAAACAAAACTTTAATAATGCTGTAAATTACAACTACCACACTTACACAAATAATAGCTCTTGCAATTAGATTAACAGCCAGGTGATCTCTGAATGCAAAAACGGGTGTAGATGGCGGTTGGTAGTAGTTAATTAAAAACAATGCATACAATGAACAGATAATGGCGGTTATAAAATGGTAGATAGATGCCGTGGGTATTTTCATTGTAAGTAAATGGGGCTAAAGTATGACTTTGAAGAGTTTTATTACTCTGATAAAAAAACATTTGTGCCGTAAGTGCCTTGTATAAACTGCTGAGTTTTATATTTTTTTACCTGATATTCGCTACGTAACGTTGTTTACATAGTTTTTACTCTTTCGCTTTTTTCCTTGCTGTGTTTAAAAAAATAGCCTTCCATCCATTAATTCTGACGTTGGCGTCAATCGTCACCATGCTGTTACTCTACGGTTTTCGTTTCGAGTTTGCTGAAGGTGATGACCAAATCAATCTCTTTTTATTTAAGTATTACAAACTTGCTTGTGCGGGAGTAAAGCCTACCGTGCTTCACTATTACTATTTTGTGTTTCCTAAGTTGTATGATTCGTGTGCCGGCATTCCCTGGTATTCAGTTTTTGTGTTTCTGATTTTCTCGGTGGTGTGTTTCTTTGCAATTGAGATTCTTAGGTTTTTTGCGTCTGAATATTTAAAGTCTGAAACTTTTTTGGCGGCTGTTGTTATTGTTCTTGTCGTGTTGTATTTGTTTGCTGAACACCTGGCTTCATTCACCTTCACGAGATTATCAATACTTGGTGTTTTCGTTTCGTGGTTTTACTTAATAGTTAAAACCTCGAAGCCTGTTGCTCTGAGTGAAAAACTGAAATACTCTATAGTCGCAGTAATACCTTTTTGCATAAGCATTAGCCTGCGTGTTGAGTCGGTGTTTGTGTTTCTGGCTTTGTTGCCAATTGTATTTGCGTTGGGATTGTTTAAGCGTAAGGTAGTAGCTACTACGGGCATAGTTTTTATTGTGATTGGTATCATCTTATATGTTTTTGAAAAAGAGTGCATCAAAGGAGACGTGTTTTATGAAAAAGAAAAGTATGTGACAAGTATTGTTGATGCCAAATTCGTAAGAGCAGACATTGCAACGTCAGACCTGCGTTATAAAATTAAAAGAGAAGCAGCACTAACGTGGTTTACTTACGATGACAGCATCGGGATTGATTTTCTGAGGCAACTGACATCCGGTTCAATGGTGAGTTTTGAAAAAGTTACTCATCCGGAAAACTTTCAAAAGTTCAAATTTTACGCAGGATATTTAAGCGGCATTGGCGGTTGGTATGTTGTTACAGTGCTCTTGTTAATAATTACCTCTTCGGTTATACAGAAAAAAGCCGACTTAAAAATGTTGTTGGTGTTTTTTTACGTTATTGCTTTTCTCTTCGCGCTTTGTTTCTTCTACAAAAATGAAGCCCGTGTAGTTTCTCCGGTTTTGTCTGTGCTGTCATTTCTTTTAGTTCTTAAAATTATGGCAACCGGTATTGTAACAAATACTAAGACGAGGGCATTCATTGCGCTTACGTTTATTGCCTTGTTACTTGTACAAGCCAAACTGCTTACTGCCAACAATGAAGAAGTCGAAGAATTTAAGCGCATACAAAAACAATACACCAACAATGTTTTACAAATAGCTAAAGGAAAAACGCTTGTAATAGGAATGGACAAAAGTTATTTCTTCGACCAACAGCCATTTGATATCACAACACCTTCAATTCCTGTTTTAATAATTGACAATCCTTACTTTGGTTTAAATGAACAGCTTGGCATTTCGGGGGATGCCGGCTTTACTGAGGGCTATAAGTTGCTAATAAGGAACAAGGAGAAGTACGTGTTTTTAATCTCCGATGCGCGGGCAAATTTTTTGAACCGGTATTTTAACCTGATACACGGAATAGATTTAAGTTTTCGCCCTTTGCCACATAATTTCCAACACGAAGGATTCCTGACTTTTTACACATTGCAATAGTAAAGCCTATACGGTTTGAAACACGTGTAACCTGCATGACAAAATATAAATCACACTTATCTTTTCTGTTGTTCGTGTTATCCGGGCTTACCCTGTACTATTTCATTTTGCTTTGCTGGTATTTGCCTGCTACATTAAGCAGTGATGATCTTACGCTATTCAATCCTGTTTTTCAGTGGCTTCAAACAAGTCAACTAAATTACGTGATTTACGAGGGCAATCACGTTATTACCGTTCATCCGCCATGCCAATACTTCCTAGTATCCTTTTTTATGTCTTTGGGTATTAACTCTCAAATTGCCTACTCACTGCCATTTGTTATTTCTGCCGGCATACTGTTACTGATTAATTTCTGTTCACCGTTTACATGGCCCGTTAAATTTGCTGTTGTTGTTTCATTACAGTTAATTCACTTTTTTCCTGTTACCTCCATTCGGCCTGATGTTACCTTAGCAGTGCTTTGGTTTAGTTCAATTTTGCTTTTAGAAACTGCCGCATTAAAGCGAAATAGTTTCCTTTTGTATTTTCTTGGAAGTGCTTTATGGGCGCTGTCAGGCATTTGGCACTATTACGGATTATTCGGGTTATTCGGTGTTCTGTTCTATTTGCCCTTCCGCAATTTTAATGCTGCAAAGGCGAAAATTTGGTGGATGGTATTTGCCGGAATTTTTGTAGTCCTCATTCCTTTTTTCGGCTTATACGTGCTGCCTAATATAAGTGAAATTTTAAACCAGGTTCATTTAAATCAGGGTGGAGGCAACATGCTAACAGCATGGAAAAGACACCTCGCTTATTATCCTGCTTTTTCCGTTTTAACAGAGCGCTTATGGTTTTGCCTGCCCGCCTTGTTTGTTCATGCTTGCTATTCATTTTATGGAGTTCTACCGGTGATAGTGTGTTTGTTTTCAATTTACAATTTGAGTATCCGAAGAATGCTTCTGAGTTCTTTACCATTACTGTTTACCATTCTTCTTTTCTCTCAAGGAAAATCGGATGGTTACTTTGTGCCTGAACTGCTTATGCTAATGTTCATTGCGGCATATCTTTGCTTCAGAGCTACCACCTATCTTTTTTCGGCAGGCAACGTTTCTGCCAGTATTTTAGGCGCAATTCTTGGTTGCAGTACAATCAGTATTGTATTGGTAAACCTGCTGCAAATTGTGGCAGCCACATCTCTACCGTTAACGTTACAACATCACGAAATGCACAAGGTGCGGTGGTGTTCGAAACAATTACTTGGAACTTCCGCATCAGTTGCCGGAAAAATTAGCACCTGGTACATAAGTGGTGCACAGAAATGGACAAACGTCAGCACAATGCTTACAAACATTACGCAAGCTGACGACAAAAAAGTATTGCTGGATTCCTTAGTTTCTTTCAGCGCTATGGCCGAAACAAAGCACATGGCTAACACCTCAGAAAACAAACAAAACATTACTCTCAACACCTTATATATAGATTCTTCGCTTGCGTTAAGTGGATTTGTTTTTTCTGAAAATGGTGGCTATGAATCTGAATTGGCTACATTATTTTATACGGTAGGTAAGCAGAAACCAATTGCGGGCTTTGTGTGCCGTAATGGAAACACTACACTTAAGGTAACCGAAACAGACACCGGTAGTTTTGTTTTTCTTGTTTACACTGTTATTAAACAGCCCGGGCTACTCGATTCAATTTTGTTGGAAACCGCAGGAGCTGTAGCTTTAAACTATTTTCCCCTACCGGAACCTAATCAAGTTTTGCGCGACTTCAGATACGAGCACACCTCACTCTATCTGGCTTTTATGTTGATTAAAAAAACAGGTTTCATAAAAAACAAACACCTGTTAGAACGGCAGCTAAAAATCAGAGATGCAATAAGTTGTAGTTTGAAAGTTTGTGAAGAATATAACAATACAAACTTTAGAGATAAACAAGACTCTATATCTTATCAGCTACAATAAAACATTCACCGCTTAAATGAACTCTGCAACAAAAGGGTATTGTTTACATACAAGTCAAACGTCCCTTTTGTTTTTGTAAACGACAATTCTCCTCTGTAAACATCGTGTAAATAAAGTTCCTCACCTGTAAACGATAACGTGTTGCCTGAACTGCTGTAGGTAGAAGCCAAAAGTATTTTGTGTTCTTGAAGTTTACCTCGCATCAATGAAGTAGAAATCAGTTTGGTTTTAAAGCTTGCAAGCACATGTAGCCCAATCTTCTTTGATGTTACCTTTACAATCAGGTTCGAATCCTTATCTATCTTAAAGAGCAATGCAACTCGTCCTGTGTTACTCTTTCCTGTGTGTTCTCTGTTTGCCTCAATTGCAAACCACTCCGGCAAAACAACTTCAGCATGCTCTGATGTTTTGTTTTGCCGGAACTCGTCTTGTTGACTACGGTTAGCGGTTTTGCTTAACACCCGCATAACTACCTGCGTTTTTATTGAATCGCAAGTACTATCCGAACAAAACGAATTCATGACAAATACAGTTTTGTTTTGCGGAGAGCACAAAACATATTGACAATCGTGCCCGTTGGCCGAAAAGTCACCATTAGGATATAACCACCAGAAATATCCATAGCTGTTGTTCTTATAATCTGTTATGCTGTTTATCCAATAGTTGAATGGAATTAGCCTGTTCTTATTCCACTTACCGGAGTCTGTCATCAGCCATCCTATTCGCGCCATATCGGCTGATGTGAGCCTAAGTCCTGAGCCACCGGTTTTTTCTGATTTAAAGTCAGTCCATTGGTAGTTGGTTATGCTCAATGGGGTAAACAGATACTTCTCTGCAAATTTATCAATGGTGCTTTTTGTGGCCATCTCCAACACCTTCACCAATAGCTGAGGGTCAAAATCATTGTAGTTGAACGTATCGCCCGGCTTAGCTACAAATTTAATCTTGCTGAAAATTATGTTCACTGATTTGTACCTCAACAAGCTTTCATCCGGCAAAAAACCAGAACACATAGTCAGCAGGTGTTTAATGGTTAGTGTTCGCCAATACTCGCTTGGATTAGAAATCTCTTTGTCAGAAATAAAATCTGTTACAAGTTGGTTTTCAGATTGAATAAATTTTTGCTTAATGGCAATACCTATGAGTATAGACAATACACTCTTGGTGCAAGAGTGCAAATCAAACTGATGGTTTCCATAAAACGGATACTGAAACTGTTGACAAACTATTTCACCTGCTTCAACTTTTGTTACGGCCTGAACATTATCGGTATAGCGTTTAGAAAGTACAAAGATGCTGTCGCAGGCAGTTATAGAAGAAACACTTTGGCTGTGAGCACCTGAAAGAAGTATAAGCCAACTGCTAAGAAAAAACAATACCTTCTTCATGGCTCGTGTTTTATTTTGTAAATGCGAACACGTTTATTCTCATACACATTTTGTAATAAAGAGAACTCGGCCAACCTGTTCATGTTGAGTACGTTGTTCTTTCGGTTGTAATAGTTGTTCTCAAAAACGTAATTAATGTGGTTCTCTTCAAAAAAACGACTTAGTTCCTCATTGGTCTTCACTGAGTCGGGGCTAAAAACCCAGTTAATCATTTTTTCCTTTTCAGAAAAATCAGGGGTTGGCGCATAATAATCACTGCTATAAATTCGGCAATTCGTTAAAACCGGTATATAAGAAGAGACAATGGGTGTTGCGAGTACCACATCTTCTTCTTTGGCCTGCTGCTTCATCCACATCAAACTTTCTATTATGTCGTTCTCTAGATAGGTAGGCATTTGCTGTTTACTGATGCTCTTCAAAATTCTAAAATACATATAGCCGTTAGTTGCTGAAGCAGAAAAAAACAAAACTCCGAAAACAAAATTTTTAAAGACAGTACTCAACCTCAGCATCGTATTGTCATCTACATATCGTTTGAAAGAATAAACCGCGAGCAAACTCATAGGTATTTGTATGCCCAATATGAGTTGTATCTGAAAAGGAATAACGCTAACCGGAAAATAAACTTGCACCAAAATACAAGCAAGCCAAAGTGTCAAAAACACAAATTGCATGTCTTTGGTTTTCAAAATTGCAGGCACAGCAACTATTGCCAACACCAGCAGCAAGCCGTATGCAGGTAAAAAATTCCAAACCGGTTGCGATGTAAAATGGGCTATTCCATCTATGTATCGCGTGTCGGTGCTTACTATGTAGTAGTTATACAGCACCATAGGAATAGTAAAAACAAAAATTGTCAAATATTTTTGAGTCGCCACTTGCCAGGAAATTTTCCTGAAATAAATGAGAAGTAAAAAGGCGCACAGCATTAAAAAACAAACCGAAACTGTGGTATAAGGATATACCGTACTCATAATAAAACAGGCAACTCCGGCTTTCAGCGCTGAACCATGTTCTGAAAAAACACGATAGCAGAAATAAACAGCAACTATGAAAAACACGTGCGCCACCGGTAGTATTACCTCCCACAACATACTTTCAAACATGTTTCCTTCAGGGTACGGGCTTAAGTTGTAACCTGAAAAAAGCATCAGCCAAAGAGCCAAAAAGCGATATCTTTTCTCGGCAAAAAAAAGTGTTGTGAAATTAAACAGCACTAAACATAGCACCGGAATAACTACAAACCGCTGAATTTGATTAAACAGGTAAATGTCGAGTTTCAGCCATCCGCAAAGTTTGCCGGTAAGCAACCACCATGAATTAAACACCAGCCTCTGCGCAGTAAACCCGTTTAATTTGTCTTCAAAAAGCAAATGACCATTAGCCGCCTGGGCTGTACCCCAGGCTATGTAAAAATTTTGATCGCAAACTTCTGTTTCCGGGAAACCAATTAAGAGAGTGCAATAATGGTTGGGTGGGGTATTCAGCCAGGCGTATGCATACGGCAACAAAAGCAACAGCCACAAAAAAGTAACCGTTAGAAGAAACAAAAACCAGTGACTGCGCTCCGGCAATTTTAACAGATACATACTCCGCTAAAGTATTAAAGTGTAAACAGCAAACTGAAATCGAAAGGTGAGTGTTGCAGATTCATTAATACTGTTTTAAATAAAAACTAAGCTGCTTCAGTAGAATATACGTAATTGTTCTTGTCTGTTTCGTTTTGCTTATACTTCCACTCGTTAGTTTTCGGTTTAGTGGCTATGGGTGTTTTCAGGCCAATTTTGTTTATGCAGAAACGATACAGATGAAACATGTAATGGTTTGCATATGCTGCAAACTCCGGATTACCATAACGGAAACCAATAACTACATCGAACAAAAGGGCAATAGGGCGCATTAAAAAATTAGGAATCCAGGATACGTGTTCAGGTCGCATTCTTCTTCGTATTGTTGCCGGAAAAATCGGAAACATGCGAAACAGGTTTTCATACGCCTGATAAGTGGTGGTGCTCTTTTGGTCTTTTACATTTTCCTGATTTCTGAAAAAATAAAAGTCTTCACCGTTGTTAAGGCGCGCTTCCTGTTCTTTGCTTACAATGCCGTTGGCAATTCCTTCTTTCAACATGTCGGTACCCGGCAAAAAACATGTCCAGAAGGTTTGAATTCTTCTAGGACTTTGTTCGGCATATACCCTTCGAGCAGTTTCTTGCGCTTCCATAGGTTCACCGGGTAAGCCGAACATGTGGTCAACCTTAGGGCTTAAGCCTGCCTTATTCATCACCTCTAACGCTTCTACCACATGGTCTCCCTTTTCGTACCGCTGAATTTGCTTTTTGTAATCATCGTGCATACTTTGTACACCCATCTGCACCCATTCGCATCCTGCTTCTTTTAGCCACCCCGCTACTTCTGCATCCATATATCGAGGATGGGTAAGCAGCTGAAATGGTACATTGATTTCTTTTTTATACCGTGGTAAAAACTCTTTCATCCAGGGTTTGTTGACGGTAAACACATCATCCTGAAAGTCAACACACTTGAGGTTGTATCTTTTTTTAGCAAGTCGCAACTCCTCCAGCATATGTTCAACACTGCGAGTGCGCACATACTTTCCTGGTCGTTCTTCGGGTAAGCGATGAAAAAAATTATTGAAACAAAATGAGCACGTAAACGGACAACCGCGGGTAGCCATGGTTAAATACATATCGCCTATACGTATGTGGTCTTCCCATAACGGTTTATCGAAATGGGGAAGGGCATCTAAGTTTTGATTAAAGCCAACCTGCAAACCTTTTATCACCCGGTCATCTGACAATTTAAACCTTGTATTGGCAATAGCGTGCTGGCCTCCGTTTTTAATGTGCTCAATAATCTGGGGCAATGCCACTTCACCTTCTCCCGTAATAGCATAATCAACTTCGGGTTGTGCAATCACCAAATCTGGAACTGCCGAAATGTGCACTCCGCCAAATACAGTTTTTATGTTGGGAAACATTTGTTTGGCTTCGCGGGCAATAGAGAGCGACCACTGATAGGTAGCTGTTAAAACCGAGAACGCTAAAATATCGGGCTGTTGTTGGCGTATAGCGTCTATTACTTCATGACGGTCGTCAAAAAAACGCCCCAGTGCCGGTATTTCAAGATTAAACCTGTCGTGAAACATAGATGCACTAAAAGCCAAGCCCACTTGATGTCCATCGCGTTTAGCTATAGATGAAAGCAGGCTAATAGCCAGTTGTTCGGTTCCTAATGCAACAAAAGTGATTTTCATTGTAGATTATGACGGGAACTAAAATAGAAACTTGAAGCTATGGTTCTACTTCGCTTTAACTTTAGTATGCAACAAACAAAAAACCCCTTTCAAAAATTGAAAGAGGTTTTCTGTTGAGCTATTTCAGATTACTGAAGTGTGATAGTTTGAGTTACTCCGTCTTGTGTAATAGTAGCAATGTCATCACAATCTCCTTCGCCATAATCCAGCGTGCGGGTTGATTCACCGGCTACTTCAAGGTCAACAGTTCCTAATACAAAGAAGTTGCAACCGCCAGATCTTCTTCTTACAAGCGGACGGCTTATTTCTTGAGTAAATGCTCTTCCACCTGTTGTGTATCCTGCGCCTGTGCCAAAGAATAAGAATGAATCATCTCCGGGCTGTGGTGTATCTAAATCTTCCCACCAAAGATCGTAGTTAAATGTGCCGTGCAAATCACCGGCATGGCCTTCGTAAGTAATGTTGGCCGTTACTTCAAGTGTGCCTTCCATACGTGCGTTTGGACCTGGGCCATTGTTGACCAACCGCAAACCACCGTTAATAGCGTCACCATCAATAGTAAAGTCGTATGTGGTAATATCAACGTAGCTGCCGGTTAAGCCAAGGTCAGTATTGTTGAATGTGGCGTAAACCTGTCCGCCATAAACCTTACCATCGTTTCCGGTGCAGGCATCGCCAAAATCAATTAGCACCGTGTGTGGATTTGCAACTGTATCGAGTGTTACTACAGCACATCCGTTTATAAGCGCAGCGCTTTCGTTTTTAAATGAAAGGTTACCACTTCCAATAGCTTGCAACACGTAGTCGTACGTGGTAAAGTAATAATTGCGCGAGTCTTCATACTGCTGGTTAGAGAGTGCCGGAGCCATAGGGGCAACCGTTTCTTTTTTGCAAGAACTGGTTGATAAAGCGGCTAAAGCAACAAAGCCCAAGCCGAAATTTTTAATAGAGAATTTCATTTTAGTTTTCCTTTTATCTGGTTATAGAATAACAACTTTAACGCAGGGTGAGTAAAAAATGTTTCAGTGGCTGAAATTTATTTTTTAGAAATACGACATTAGATGTATCATGAGTTTATATGTCAATTACTTATAGGCACAACCCAAACCTGAAAACCATTTTACCTGACTGGAAAGGCAACCCCATAGTAAATGGACGGTTTGTTGACCCGCATAAAAGATTTAATGGTTCGTTTAAAAAAGTGCTGCAATGGAAATTAGGCGGCAACGAAAAAGCGACAGAGAAAAAAAACGATACGTGGAAATTGCCGGTGATAAGAGGTAATGGTTTTTTGAAAAGTGATAAAAACAAATTGGTATGGCTGGGACATGCCAGTTTTTTTCTTCAACTGAATGACACTCGTATTTTAATTGACCCTGTGTTTGGCAGCCTTACACCTATTGTGCCCCGTTTGTCGGCTTTGCCTTGTGCTCCTGAAGAATTTACAGACATAAATTATGTGTTGCTAAGCCATGCGCACCGCGACCATGCCGATAAGTTTTCTTTGCGCGAAATTTTTTCGCAAAACAGTAATGCCACGCTACTTACTTCTTTAAACACGGGTAAGTTGGTGGCGGGTTGGGTAAGCGACTTAAAATTTCAGGAGGCGGGTTGGTATCAGCAATACAATTTGTCTGAAAAGAATTTGCGGATAACTTTTTTACCCGTACAACATTGGAGTAACCGCTACTTGACAGATATAAACCATACACTGTATGGCAGCTTTATGATTGAAGCAGACGGGTTAAACATTTTCTTTAATGGTGATTCAGGTTACTGTAGTTACCCAAAGCATATTGCTGAGTTGTATCCGAATATTGATATTGCCCTGATAGGCATTGGCGCCTATCACCCGCCTATGATGATGAAAGATGTGCATACAAATCCGGAAGAAGCGGTGCAGATATTTAATGACCTGAAAGCAAAAACATTGGTGCCCATGCACTACGGCACGTTTGATTTAGCTGACGAGCCGCTGGGCGAGCCGCTGCGCTGGATTAAAAAACTGGAATCAGAGAAAAAGATAAACGGAACTCTGCGTGCTTTGCAGCCGGGCGAGAGTTTGGTATTGGGATAAAGACTTGGTCTTTTACACAAAAGGCGTCTTTACCACCACAGCTTTTACGAGCGCGTTTCGTATCTCCACAAAAATTTCGGAGCCCCCCGCGCTGTGTTCTGTTTTTACATAACCCAAACCAATTGCTTTGCCCAAGGTGGGTGATTGTGTACCGCTGGTTACTTCGCCAATCTCGTTACCTGCTGCATCTTTAATCTTAAAATGCTGGCGAGGTATCTTTCCTTTCTCGGGAATTTCGAAGCCCACTAATTTTTTTTGCGGGCCGTTATCTTTTATGGCTTTATGGTGTGCTGCCATTATAAAGTTCTTGGTAAACTTGGTTATCCAGCCAAGTCCGGCTTCAATAGGCGAAGTGGTGTCATCTATATCGTGACCGTAGAGACAAAAAGCTTTTTCTAAACGCAACGTATCGCGGCAGCCAAGTCCCGTGGGAACAATGCCGAATTCTTTTCCGGCTTCAAAAACGGCATCCCACATTTTGCGTGCGTCTTTATTCCACACATAAATTTCGAAACCACCTGCACCTGTATAACCGGTGTTAGAAATAATTACATCATCAATACCTGCCAGCTTACCGGCTGCAAAAGCATAGTAAGGAATCTCTGAAAGATTTATGTCTGTAAGTTTCTGTAATGTTTTTATAGCGTTAGGACCCTGCACGGCAAACAAACTCAAATCACTGCTCATGTCGGTCATTTCTACACCAAAGGTGTTGTGTTGCTTAATCCAATTCCAGTCTTTTTCAATGTTTCCCGCATTTACCACCAAATAATACTCGGTAGCATTAAAGCGATACACCAGCAGATCGTCAACAATACCACCCTTATCATTAGGCAAACAGGTGTACTGAATTTTTCCATCCGTTAACTTAGATGCATCGTTGGTAGTAATCAATTGAATAAGGTCGAGTGCTTTTTCGCCTTTAAGCATAAACTCTCCCATGTGGCTTACATCAAATACACCTACACTGTTGCGCACGGCTTTGTGTTCTTCGTTTATGCTGCTGTAAACTATGGGCATATTAAAACCCGCAAACTCAGCCATTTTGGCACCGAGCGAAATATGCAATTGAGTCAGTACTGTTTCTTTCATAAAGAAAGTATTGAAAATTTTGTTGTAGTTATCTCTTCATCGTCCCGTCCTCACATCTTCTCTTTGTTTCATCAGTGATGACTGTGGTCTCCATGCTCGTGCACATGCCCATGCTCAATTTCTACAGGGTGAGCTGCCCGCACTTCCACCACTTCGCCACTAAACAATAGAGGTTTACCGGCAAACGGATGGTTGAGGTCAACGGTTACTTTATCTAAAATTATATTTACAATTCTGCCTTGAAATGGATTTCCGTGTTGGTCTTGCAAAGGCACAATATTGCCTACAAAAAGCATTTCGTCTTGAACATTCCCGTCAACAGCAAATACACTTTTATCAAGCTGAATTACGGCTTGTTCGTCATACTCTCCGTAGCCATCTTCAGCTGTTAACTGAAAGTTGAACTGGTTGCCGGCAATAAGTCCTTCCAGGTTTTTTTCAAACTTTTCAAGCACATTTCCGTGGCCAAACAAAAACGCGAAGGGATGTTCGCGATCAGCCGCATCCATCACTTGGCCGTTAGGTTCGTTGCGCAATTCATAAATTAATTTTATTACGGTGTTAGGGGCTGCTTGCATGCTTAATTTTTAGGCGGCAATAATACTATTCTTTAGCGGCTGTTTTAGTTCAGTGGACAAAGCTCTTCGCTTTTTTTCCAGAGTTCTTTTCCAAGGTTTTTGTCTAACGCTAGTTTCGATGGTTGCTTGGGTTTGCATTTATCGAAATATTTTCCGGTGATGTGTTTTACATCGGGCGAAGTGGCCAGATAGACAGATGTTTGCGCTCCTTCTTCAACACTAATAGCTCCCAGCGTAACAATTGACCAAAACAAACCTGAATACCATGTTGCATTTTTGTTCCCTATTTTAGTTTTTACAAAACCCGGATGCAAACTATTAACGGTAACATTGGTTCCCGACAAGCGCTCGGCAAGTTCGTTGGTAAACAGCACGTTGGCCAGCTTGCTTTGCCCGTACGCTTTCATTACAAAGTATCCTTTGTTTTGGGCAAACGATTCAAAATTTATTTTGCCTCGATAGTGCGAACCCGAAGCTACATTTACAATTCTGCCCTGTGCTGACTTTTTAATTTGCTCAAGTAAAAGATTGGTAAGTAAAAAATAAGCAAAATGGTTAGTAGCAATAGTTTTTTCAATTCCGTCTTCGGTTAACCCAAACTCCAAAAAAGTGCCCCCGGCATTATTTATTAATACATCTATTACGTTCACTCTGCTTTTTATTTCAGAGACTACTTTCCTTATTGAAGTTTGCGAACTGAAATCTGCCAGAAAATAATCTACGTTCTTGTTTCCGGTATCGGTAATTATGTTTTTTACCGCTTCTTCTGCCTTAGTTTTATCGCGGGCTACTATATACACATGAGCGCCCTTTTGAGCCAATGCTTTTGCTGTGGCAAATCCAATACCGGCATTGCCTCCGGTTACTAGTGCGTTTTTGTTGGTCATAAAATATACGCTGCTTGTGTTTTGGGTGAAACGAACTTTCCTATTTGTACTGCAGTAATATTGTTTACTAAAGCCATTTGGCAAAACTCTTGACTACTATCAGGAGATACCGCTATCAGCAGCCCCCCATTAGTTTGCGGGTCGCATAGCGTAAGTAGCGACTCGCTGCTAATACCTACAGTTTTTGTTTCGTATGTTTTCCAGTTGCGCATGGTGTTGTCAGCATAAACGAATTGCGCGCACAAATCTTTTACGCGGGGTAAAAG
Organism: uncultured Chitinophaga sp.; assembly: GCA_964615305.1. GTDB lineage: Bacteria > Bacteroidota > Bacteroidia > Chitinophagales > LD1 > Bog-950. The sequence goes on along the minus strand of CAZTNA010000016.1, from coordinate 15,199 downwards.
TGGCACCTCTGAATAACTTATTTCTGCTGAAAGGTGAGCGCCTTCGCACATTTCAATCAAATGCCCCAGCAAACCAAAGCCGGTTACATCGGTAAGTGCATGAACATATTTGTGCTTTCCTAACTCTACACCAAAAACATTCAATTGACACATTGAATCAATAGCGGCTTGTATTTCAGTTTCGCTTAGTACACCTCGTTTTAATGCTGTGGCAAGCATGCCGGTTCCAATCGGTTTTGTCAGAAAAATTAAATCTCCTTCATGAGCGGCAGAATTCCTTTTTAAGTTACTTATCGGCATTGTTCCATTTACAGCTAAGCCAAAAAACGGTTCAAGAGCGTCAATAGTATGTCCACCGGCAAGGGTTACTCCTGCTTCTGCACAAATAGCTTTTCCTCCGGCAATAATTTGTTGAGCAACGGAAGGAGATATTCTTTCAGTCGGGAAACCCAGAATGGCAATAGCAAGAACCGGCATACCACCCATGGCATATACATCACTCAGCGCATTGGCTGCAGCTATTTTTCCGTAGGTAAAAGCATTGTTTACAATAGGTGTAAAAAAATCTGCGGTACTGATAAGGGCCGTGCCATTGCCTAAATCGTAAACAGCAGCGTCATCGTTTGTTTCGTTGCCCACCAGTAATTTGTCGGAGTTATGTTTCTCTCCGCTGTTTTTCAAAATTTCTGTAAGCACAGCGGGAGCCACTTTACATCCACATCCGCTGCCTTTCGAAAACTGTGTAAGTTTAATATCCTGTTCTTGCATTAGCTTGTTGAATAAGTTGTTGAGCCATTTGCTCTATGTTGCTGTCTTTAAACGAAAGAGTGTAAGTCTTTGGGGTTTCTTTTAGGGCAATTCCCTTTTCGTATGCTTTATCGTAATAATGCAGTGCTATTTCTGCGGCCGATTTAAAATTGTTTTCCTCCAGTGCTGCTACTGCAGTTTTACATTGTTCGTTGCCCAACCTGCGCACAATTTGCTCAAACGATTTTTTCAATTCATCAGCGGTAAACAAACCGTACTCGCTTAACAGATTTTGAACACGAAGCGGTTGAGGCAAATCAATTACAAACAAAGATGCATCGCATTTCTTTTTCCAAAAATTGATGTCTAGAAAAACTTTTCCGATAGTTCTGCTTTCATCTTCAATCCAAACTCTCTTTTGAATATTGAATGTCTTCAGTTGCTCTGCTGTTAGGTTTTCAAAATGCTCTGTACTGGGTTGTGGTTCTTTCCCAAGCCCACCGAAAGCTGACCCGCGATGATTAGCCAACTCTTCTAAATCCAACACCTGTTCGTTTAAACTTTTTAGCGCAGTTAATATCTGCGTTTTTCCGCTCCCTGTTTTTCCGCCTAACACAACATATTTATAATCTGCATTTAGCCATTGCAATACATGTTGACGGTAAGATTTATAACCACCGGTTAATACATAAACATCGAAACCAAATTGGTTAAACAACCATGCCATGCTGCCACTGCGCATACCACCGCGCCAGCAGTGAACAAAAATTTTGTTGTCTTTTGCCAGCGGCTGCACGAACTTTATAAACCTGCTCATTTTAGGCCCAACAATATCGAGCCCAAGTAGAATTGCCTCTTCTTTTCCTTGCTGTTTGTATGCTGTGCCAATTACTTTTCTTTCCTCGTTGCTAAACAAAGGAAGACTGATAGCAGCCGGAATATGCCCTTGCGCAAACTCTCCTTCGCTTCTAACATCAACCATCAGATGTTGTTTTGACTGTTGTAAAAACTCATGAATAGTCAACTGAGTTATCATAGTGCATTAGAGATATTGCTTTACAAAGTTATATAGGTTAAATCCCGGTTGATGGAAAGCAGAGCATAAATGCGATTTCATCTTTTGCATGTCGAACTTATTCATTCGGTTTTTTGAAATAATTCGAAGCGCTTTTTCGGTTAGCAATACTAATCTGCGCAAATCGCTGTCGGCTGATGTATGGTGGCTGGCAATAGCAGTCAATAGTTCGCCTACGCCTTTAGCTTCTACTGCCACTGTTTTTATAACCGGAATATTTGCACGACCATTTATCTGCAACTGATGTAACAATGACTGTGTAAGTGCGTCTGCACCTGCACGATCTGCCTTGTTTACTACAAACACATCGGCTATTTCCATAAGCCCCGCTTTCATTGTTTGTACGGTATCACCTGCTTCAGGCACTAATATCACAACTGTAGTATCTGCAAGCCCGGCAATTTCAACTTCGCTTTGCCCCACACCTACTGTTTCAATAAAAACATAGTCGAACTTATACGATCGCATAACGTCCACCACTTCTATTATTTTATCGCTTAACCCCCCAAGTGAACCTCGGGTGGCCACTGAGCGTATAAATAGATTTTTGTTGGTAAAGTGTGAAGTCATCCGCAACCGGTCGCCCAATAATGCGCCCATATTAAATGGCGAGGATGGGTCAACCAGTATAAGACCAACACTCTTTCCATCTGCCAATAAAATTCCCAAAACCGCGTTTAGCAGTGTACTTTTGCCTGCACCGGGTGGGCCGGTAAACCCTACCACAGGTATAGTATTGGGTTGAAGTTGCTGTAGAATGGTTTCGTAACCTTCAGCTTCGTTTTCAACCAATGAAATATGTCGGGCAAGAGTTTTAAAATCAGACATTGGGTTTTTGTGCGACAAGAGTTTTATGTTTATGCTTTGCAATAATTACGCACTACAACAAAAATAAAATTGAACAACACAAGTTCTGTAAATTCTGTTTCGGTACAAGATAAGGTGCAGTGGCTGTTTGTTTTGTTTTGCGGGCTGATGTTTACCGGCTTTGTTTGCTCGCGTGCTCTGGTAACCATAAGTATGGTAGCATTGGTGGTGGTATCAGTCACTTGTTATCGCGCAAAACTTCTTCAGACATATTTCCGCAAAAAAGAACTTGTAATTCTTTCCATTTTTTTATGGCTGGTACTCATATCGGGATGTTACTCTGACGACAAAGCCGACTGGTTAAACTGGGTTCGCATTAAACTTCCGTATTTGTTTTTGCCAATGGCTTTTGCTCCACTAAGTGCGCTGGACAAAAGAAAGTTTACTGCTCTGCTAAGTATGTTTGTGATGGTGTTTTTTGTTAGCGTTGTTTATGTGCTGGTGCGTTATGTTCTTAACTACGAGGCCGTAACACATTCCTACTTGCTGGGGCAGGGCATTAAAATGCCATACAGCCATATACGCTATTCACTGATGGTAGCATTTGCGTTTTTTTGTTGCGGCTATCTGTTAGAGAAAAAACTGTTTCTGTTTTTTAAGCGCGAAAAATGGGTGCAAATTGTTATGATGCTGTTTCTGTTTGTGGCTCTGCATGTGCTTTCTGTTCGTAGTGGGCTACTTGCTATGTACCTGGGTATTTTGTTTTTGTTGTTTCGTTTTGCGTTTCGGAAACGGAGAATCGGTTGGGTACTAGCTGTTGCTGCGCTCATGGCTACAACCATGTATTTGGCGGTCAACTTTGTGCCTACACTCAAAAACAAAATTGCTTATATGCGCTACGATGTAGCCGGGCTGAAACAAAACGACATTAATTTTCATTATGATGCTATGCGCATTGTTTCTATGAAAGCCGCTCTTCATGTTTACGGGCAACATAAATTATTCGGCACCGGCTCAGGTGACTTAAAGACGGAAATGAACAAGACCTACCAACTCTTGTTTCCCGACTTAAAGCCCGAAAACTATTTAATGCCTCATAATCAATTCATGTGGGTGCTTGCATCGCTGGGAGTAGTAGGTCTGATTCTATTCCTGTTAGCTTTTTTTGTTCCTCTTGGTTGCAAAAACAACTTCAAACGGCCATTGCCGGTGTTGCTATACATTATTGTTTTTTCATCGTTTTTTACAGAGGCCGGTCTCGAAGAACAAATGGGCACAGGTTTTTTCCTGATTTGGCTTCTGATATTGCTTAATCAAAGTGAACATGAGTAAGCTATCGGTAGTAATTATTACTCTCAACGAGGAAGAAAACATAGAGCGTTGCATTGCTTCGGTAAAATTAATTGCTGATGAAATTATTGTGCTTGACTCGTTTTCTTCCGACAACACGGTAAGGCTTGCTCGACAATCGGGTGCCAATGTTTTTCAAGAAAAGTTCGAAGGTTACACGCTTCAAAAACAACGAGTGGTGTCAATGTCGCAACATGATGTTGTGTTGTCTATTGATGCCGATGAAGTATTAAGCGAAAAGTTGCAAAAATCTATTCTTGCTGAAAAGCAAAACGGTTTTGCTGCAGATGCTTATGAAATGAACCGACTTAATTTTTTAGGCGAACGTGCTATTAAAACATGTGGGCTGTATCCCGACACTAAAATCAGAATCTGGAATAAATTTAAAGGGGGCTGGCAAGGGGGTAAGGTGCACGAACAAATGACTATGATGGACAACTCTGTTATTAAAAAATTAAACGGAGACTTGCTGCACTACACCTACAAAAACACTGAACAACTTTCTTTGCAAATGAAAAAATTTGCCTTGCTGGCTGCACAAGACCTAAAACAAGAGAACGTGTTTTTCCTGTTTTCAAAAATGACTTTTAGCCCGGCTTTTAAGTTTTTCAGAACTTATTTTTTCAAACTTGGGCTGGCAGATGGCAATACAGGTCTTACAATTTGTTTCTATCAAAGCTGGGGGGTTTTTCTGAAATATTTCTATGCTTTGAAAAACAAGTAATGAAGAAGTTACAACTTTACCGGAATCTTAAAATATTCTACAAAAGTTTCTATAGAATGGCGTTGTTCTGCAAAATGTTTCTTGCCCCTTGCGCGTTCATAGTTCGCTTTCAGCTTAATCAAATACTGGTTGCGCCCTGTATCTAACCACTGCGATAGATAATAATACGTATGTATGTTAATGTCATTGTCTTCATACACCGGTTTGTTCTTAATCACCTTTAGGTATCTTTTAAAAGTCTCACTGCAACGGGTATATTTTTTTTGTGCAAAATAAGATACCATCAGGCAAACAAATACACTATCGAGCATTCCAGTAAGATTAACCTGCTGATACGAAATAAGCAATGACTCCAATTCTGCAGCTCCTTTGGCAATATCTTTTCCTCCGCTCAAAATCAATAAACTACCGTAAAGCATTTGCAGGTTTATGAGATCGTTTTTATAAAATTTTTGTTGCGCCCCTGCTTCAAAAATTTTTTCGCATGTGGCTGCTAATTGTTTTATATCTGCCAAATCTTCTGAGGGAATAACCTTATCATAATCGGAGCGGTGAAGGTGATGGTGACATTTAGATAAATAGTAAGAGGCCTTGGCAGTAATGCCGAATATCTGCGGCATGTTCAAATAGTTTTGCCAAAACTTAATATGTCTGTGGTGTTCTTCCAGCTCCTTTAACTCTCGTTTACCTTCTTTGGTGGCAAAATCAACCGCAATGGAGTTGAGTTTTAAGAAGGCTACGTTACTTTTTAAATCAAACATAAACGGAAACACCACATAACAGAAATTGTCTAAATCTCGTTCGAGTGCGTGTATTGTATCAAGTGTTGCCTTATCGGTCAGTTTTTCGGGTTCAAAGTAGTAGATAATATACACGTACGCATAGCGGCTAAGCATACGCACTGCCGCGTGTTGCGAAGTGTATAATTCTTGAAACCGTTTCTTGTGTTCTTCCAGTTGTTTCTGCGACTGTATCCCTGTAATCGAAATATTAAGCGTCTTGCGTAGTTCGGCAATAATTTCTGTATAAAAACGTTCCGCTTTATATACTTCAGTAAGCCGATCGGTCAGCTTGGTGCCTTGAGTAATGTCTTTGTACAAGTATGATTGCTGCAAAAAATATTTAATCGAAAAAATTTGTGACTGATAGTCTTCTGTTCGTTCGGCTATTTCCTCAAGTGTTTTTGCCAGAAAATTGGCCTGTTGCATTCTCCCTTCGTTAACCAGTATTTGAGTTTTTGAATAGTTGTGCGTAAGGTACGATGGGTAATTAAGTGATAAATATCCGCTCAGCTTAAAAGTATAAGATGCCAGCTGGTTAAAACTTTGCCGGTGCCCTAATGCATAACTACCATACACCTTTTTACAAAGCTCCTCGTGGCTGTCAAACTCCGGAAGCTTTAGTTTAATGCGTTGAATCAACTTAAGCGGCAAGCGTGCTTTTATCTCACTCAAATGACTTTCAAACTCAGCAAAATGAAAATCATCCAGTAAAAATACCAGTTTCTGTATGGTTAGTATTGTATGATCGGTCCTCACAGAGTCGATGCCAGTACTTTATCGTCTTATTTGTATGGCTATAGTTATTCGAAAATAAGAACTAAACTAAGATGTCAAATAAAAAAATGTTGTCTTTTCAGAGAGGCGGTAATGTCCTTGTTGGTTTACCACCTACACAATCACCATCTTATTTCGTTGTTTTTTATGTGAGTGCTTATTGGTTAGCTCCAACACGCACTACTGCGGCAACAGCCGGTAAAAACATTAACCTACTTCAAATACAAACCCAATAAAGCCATACATTGAAAAACCCGACAACACAAACCTACAACCCAAACGTCACTTAATTTCGTATGTGTGTTTAGAAATCATTTTTACTTCTGATAGCCACCAATATATGTACACTAAAATTATTCCGTTTACGCTTGTGTTTCTTTTTGTTTCTTCGCATTATTCGTGCGGTCAGCGAAACACGACTACTACTTTATTACCGGCAAAAAACAATTCATCAAATACCATGGACATTAAAACAGATACAATAACATTTGGTGGCGGCTGCTTTTGGTGTACGGAAGCAATCTTTCAGCGGCTTAACGGTGTAAGTTCTGTTGTGAGCGGTTACAGTGGTGGTAAAATCAAAAATCCCACATACAAAGAAGTGTGTAGTGGCCTAACAGGTCATGCGGAGTGCACTGAAATTGTATTTGACCCCAACAAAATATCTCTTACCGAAATTTTAGAGGTGTTCTTTAAAACTCACGACCCCACCACACTCAACCGCCAGGGAGGCGATGAGGGCACTCAATATCGCTCTGTAATTTTTTATAGAAACGAGGAGCAGAAAAAAACAGCGCAAGAAATAATTGCAGGGTTAAACACCAGTGGCGCGTTTAACAATACAATTGTAACGGAGTTGTCTCCTTTCAGTGTTTTTTATAAAGCCGAAGATTATCATCAGAATTACTACAACCTGAATAAAGAAAAAAATCAGTATTGCTCTTTGGTAATAGTGCCAAAGGTGGAAAAGTTTGAAAAATATTTCTCAAATAAGCTGAAAAAATAATTGTACGGATAAGTTAGGTGGCAGTAGTAAGTTCATGAAAATGTAAACTACGTAAGTTGCGTTCACTGGCAACTGCAAACACTAATACTTTTTTCTTGCTGCTTAATTTCTGATATTTGACAAAACACAGATGCATGGAAAAGCAGGTTCGGCTGAACGACAAAACCTTCCGTATTTTTAAGAGTGAATCCGAAATACTTTCGGCTGTAAGAAACGTAGCACATCTAATTAATGAAGATTATATAGGCAAGCGCCCATTATTGGTTCCTGTGCTTAACGGCTCTTTTATGTTTGCCTCTGACCTACTCAAGGAGCTCATGCTTGATTGTGAGCTTAGTTTTGTAAAGGCGGTTTCGTATCAGGGGACACAATCTACCGGCAAACTTGCCTCTCTCATTGGTTTAAACGAATCTATCGAAGGTCGCCACGTAATTATCATTGAAGACATTGTGGACACCGGTCACACACTCGCTAAGATTCTGCCTTCTTTTTTAGAGCAAAATCCGGCATCGGTAAAAATTGCTACGCTGTTGTTTAAGCCAAAAGCTTTACAAGCCGAAATTAAAATTGATTATGTTGGCATGGAAATACCCAACGAATTTATTGTGGGTTATGGCCTCGATTATGATGGGCTTGGTAGAAACCTCCGAGATATTTATCAGGTAACTGAAGGGTAAATTATCACTGTGAAAATGTTTACAAATTGGCGGCTCCTGATAAGCATGTAGTAGTAATTGGCGGTGGAGCTGCCGGGTTTTTTGCTGCTATTAACTGTGCTCAAAAAAATCCTGACTACAAGGTTACCATTCTTGAAAAATCATCTACAGTTTTAAATAAAGTGAAAGTAAGTGGTGGCGGCCGCTGCAATGTTACAAATGCCACCTTCAACCCGCACGAGCTGGTAAAAAATTATCCCCGAGGTGAAAAACAGTTGCTCGGCCCCTTTACACGCTTTAATCCTTCACATACCATTGATTGGTTTCGTGAATATGGGGTGGAAATTAAACGCGAAGGTGATGGACGGATGTTTCCTTCCACGGACTCTTCGCAAACCATTATTGATTGTTTTTTGCAGCAAGCAACACAGTTAGGCATTCATATAAAAATGCAGTGTGGTGTAGATCAATTTAGTGTTGAAGATTCGAAGTTTAAAATCTATTCAAGTGCCGTTGGTCTTATAGTGGCTGATAGTATTATTGTTACCACTGGCTCATCGCACAGTGTTTGGAAAGTTCTTGAAAAAGCTGGGCATAATATAGTACCGCCTGTTGCATCGTTATTTACATTCAACATTAGAGATGAGCGTATTAATGGCTTGCAGGGGTTGTCTGTTGATTCTGCCACCGTTCACCTTTTATCAAATTCAAAATTTACCATTCAAAATTCAGCACTGTTAATTACTCATTGGGGGTTAAGCGGGCCGGCTATTCTTAAGCTCTCTGCTTTAGCTGCACGTGAGCTTGCCAACCTAAACTACAAGTTTGATGTGGAAGTAAATTGGTGCGGCAGAAGTTTTAATGAAGTAAAAGACACTCTGTATCTTTTCAAAAAGAATAATGCAAAAAAAAATGTGGGGGCTAATCCGCTGTTTGGTTTGCCTAAACGTTTATGGGAAAGAATTATAAGCTACCAATTGTCAAATACAGGCAATGCTCAAAACGTTCGTTCCATAAACACTAACCCAAACTATGCTGATTTATCAAACGCAAAAATAGAATCTATCGCTTCTGTGCTTACCGCCTCGCTGTTCAGAGTAAATGGCAAATCAACATTTAAAGATGAGTTTGTAACAGCAGGAGGTGTTGATTTGCGAGAGGTTGATTTTAAAACCATGCAGTCAAAAAAAATACCGGGGCTCTACTTTGCCGGTGAAGTATTAGATATTGACGCTATTACTGGCGGATTCAACTTTCAGGCAGCCTGGACCACAGCATGGCTGGCGGCACAATCAGTCTAATTTATTAAAGTAGCTCAAACAAAAAGGGCTAACTCATTGGCGAGTTAACCCTTTTTGCTTTCATACGAACCATCGTTATCTTAGTTTGTAGCCGCTTCTTTCTTTTTGCCAAATCCGTTCAGGTCAAAAGTCCATGCCACATAGTAAAGGGCGCCTAATTTAGGAGAGCCAACTGCGCTAATGTACTTGTTGTTATAAATATTAGACCCTCCTATGCGCACTGTGCTGTATGCTTTTTCAATTTCATAATACAACTGCAAATCGAGAGTGTGATACGCTGGCACAGTACCGTCAGCAAACGGGCTTTGCCATTCGAAGCTCTGAGGTATTAGTTTAAAGTTAGCACTAAAGCCTAAACCACCCACTACACGGTTACCGTTAATACCTATGTTTAACTTGTGCCGTGGTGTATTAAAACCACTCAACACTGTTGCTCCGGCATTTTTAATGTTGCTGTCATCTAAGTCGGCATATGTGTAGTTAACATATGGCGTAATACCTTTGCCTACATAATATGATATGCTGATAGCTGCTCCCCATGCAGGTACAGGATTTTGAGCATTTACCCAAACCTGATACACCTTATAATATGGGTCATCATTTTGGTCTGTTTTAGAATTTAGCGAATCAGTAACAATAAGACAATCCACTGCAGACTGGTAATCGTTCGAGCCTACCTCTGCGTTAGCATTTCCGGAAAGTGTTCTCACAACACGTTGAAAACCTATGAAGTGGTAATACTTTGTCCAATAAGCCGAAAGATCAATAAATACCTTTTTAGCAATTTCGGTACGGTAGCCGAAGTCAACAGCCAATGCCCGCTCCGGACGTAGCGGTGCTAACGTAGTTGATTGTAAATATGATGTGGCTTCCTCGTAATTCGGATTCTGTTTATCAAAGTGGCGGTAATACTCTAGGGTAGATTCGCGCGTAAACAAGTTCGTGTACCCGTTCGAGTTTCCGATCAAAAACAAACGCCCCACATCTAAATACAAATACTGGTCCTGCAATGTAGGTGTACGGAAAGCCGAGCTAACCGAAGCTCTGAAAGTGTGGTCGCTCTTTTTCCCGGTAACGGTGTAAACCAATGAAGCTCTTGGAGAAACCTGAGCCTTATAATTACTGTTTTTATCTACGCGTACCGAGCCGATAATTTTAAATTTATCATTAAACAGTCGTTTTGTTAACTGTAAGTATGCCCCTACCTCATGTACTCTAATTTTTCTGCCTGAAGTATCTTCAAAAATTGTTCCACGGCTATTAGGCAAATAAACTCTGTATGAAGCCCCTGTTATAATATCAAGCCATTTTACAAAGTCCCAATCATATTGACCTTCTACATGGTACATCATGCTTTTATCAAAAAACTTAGTTCCCTCAAGTGAGTTGCTTTCTTTTACAAAGCGATTAAACGAATCTTTAAAAAGTTGTGAGCCCGGTGCATACCACATTTTCTCAGCGGCAATACGAGCTGCTCTTCGGGCGCTATCAACTCTCCAGTCGTTTTCTTCAATACAGTCTTCACATTCTGCAAAGCCGCCAACCAAGGTGTCAAGTGTAGAAAAATAAACACTGCTATACTCCGATACGTACCCGTCAGAACGCAAGGCCGCTCTTGAAATATAAGAGCCGGTTAACCCTATGTTGTACGAATCGCCAGCATCTTCAATTGCACCGTAAGCGCGCACAAAAAAGTTTTTGCCGCGTAACTCTACCTTAGGTTGATGGAAAGTGAAGTTCTTAATCTGGTACCTTGCCGTTGCTTGATACACAGATGTGCCATAACCAAATTTATATGTACCGGAAAGTTCGATATCGTTTTTAAAACGATAGTATAATCCGGCAGAAAACTTCAAACTTTTCGCGTTATAGTCAGCCAGATCTTTTTCCATATAGCCGGGGGCTTTTGCATGAACAAACCCATTTTGAGCTGAGGTGTCAAAGGCGCTGGCTGCAGGGTTAAAATCTAGCCATCCATTCAGTTTAATAATCTTGTCTTTATCCTCCTGTGTATAATCCGGAGTTACCGGATCGTACTGCTTTTGTCTTAGTGCTGAGTTCAGGTTTACATCAGCTTCTATATCTCCATATAAGTTTAAATCCGGGTCGTCAGCCACCCAGTCTTTTTGTTGAGTGTACTGGCCTGTAAATTTAAAGGCAAAGCGTTGGTTTTTGCCATAAGCTTGGGCATAGCGCAACTGCGCATCTAAAAATGGTCCTGGAACGGTGGTACCACCTCCTTTCAACTGCACGGCAAATCCCTGAAAATCATATGGGTTTTTACTACGCATTGATACAACACCTTGCATGGCATTAGCGCCATACAAAGCAGATGCCGCACCCGAAACTATTTCAACACTTTCTAAGTCCAGATCGTTTGCACCCACCATATTTCCTACAGGAAAATTTAATCCGGGAGCTTCGTTATCTACACCATCAATAAACTGCTTAGTTCTAAGCGAACGTGTATCGCTGAATCCGCGCAAGTTAATTACCTTAAATCCGGCCGAAGTGGTTACAATGTCAATACCTTTATAGTTACCTATGCTTTGATAAAAATCTCCGGATGCGGCACTCTTAATTTCGCGCGAAGTCATCTTTTCAATTTGCACAGGTGCTTGTTTAATGCTTTCCGCCACTCTCGATGAAGTAACCACCACTTCGCTTCCGGGTATGTCAGCGGTTTCCAAATCTATATTAAATGTTGCACTGCTTCCTATAGGGTAATCCTTCGCAGTATAACCAACATAAGATACGGTCAACACTTTTGCGTCAGCCGGTATATCTAACTTAAAATTACCATCAACATCTGTGGCAGTGCCCACTTTGGTGCCTTTTACCAATATGGTAGCACCCACCATGGGTTCTTTTGTTTTAGAGTCAGTAATTTTTCCGGTAATGGTTTTGGTTTGTGCAAAGAGCGTAACTGATGTTGCAAACAGTGTAACTAAGAGTAAAAATTTCTTCATCGTTTGTTTCCGAATGTTTATTGGGTTTTTGTCGGGCGGTTTCGAAAGTAAGAAAATAATGATGTGAAAAAACTTTATGGTGTTTTTCCTTTAAATACCATAACACCTACTCGCTGCTTGGTTTTTGTGCAGGCGCGCCATTTCCGTATTTGCCGTTACCTAACTTTATTTTACCTGCATGTGAACCGGCCGGAATCAATTCGCCAACACCAACCAGGGTTTCCGGGTCGTATCCGTATGTTTCGTGGTCTGATGGCCACCTGAATACTTTTCTACCATCAGCTGGGTTATTTAAAGCTTTTGCTGCTACAGGTTCCTTCTCGGCTTTTAAATATGAAGGTCCTGGCGCTTGAGGAAACCGGCCCTCTCCGTAATTGGTTTTTGGTTTAGCTACAATGTTGTAATCCAGTTTGCCGCTGTGCTTTCCCCCGTTAAGTTCTATTAAGTCAAAACCGGTAGCGGATTGGTTAACTATGGTTACACCATTAAACTCAAGCATATTTACAGGGGTGCAAAAAACCCGTAAAGGGTTATCGTCATCTACAAAAATTATATCCGCCAAAATTGGATCTAAGTTTACATGTGCCCTACCATTCACCAACTCTATTGTTCCATAATCAGTATACCAATACTCCGGTGACTCAGGGCATGTTAGTGTTATTCGCCCATGGTTAGGTGTTGGAATAATTTCTGAAACTGTACCCGTTCCAAGAATTTTTCTGGCTGTAACTCCTGCATTTGGCGAACCACCAACATAAGCGTAAGCGTGTGAAACTCCGCCATAAGACAACCCTTCAAAATACCCACCAAACCTAACAATACCGCTGGTGAGCGCGATACCTTGAACCGCTATTGCATCTTGATTTTGAGTAAGCGCTAAACCTTGAACTCCTGTAGTGTAACCCGGGTTTCCTGTTGTTGTGCCTCTGTCCGACACACCCCTAACTGCCATGTGAGTGTTCCCAAGAGCTGGATTGGTAACACTTAACTGGTTGTAGTTAGTTGAGGGGTTATATATAGCGCTACCATTTTGAACATAATTGTAAGATGCCATCCAAACATCTGAGTAGTTGATATTGGCGGCCACTGTAGCAGCACCCGTAGATTGCGCATAAATGCTTGTATAGCCCGCTGTGGGGTTGGTTGCAAATATTCCTGCACCATTAATGGTTTGGGCAGGCACTCCAAAACTGAAGTTTGTTTCATAACCAACATAAGCCCCTACGTTGTTGCTATGTCCATAAATAGCATCTAATGTTCCAGAATAAACATCTAACAGCTTAGAGGGTGTAGCCGTTCCTATGCCAACCCTACCTGTATTTTGCATTACTCTAAATCGTTCAATGTTGTTGGTGCCAACTACAAAATCTCGGGCATCAGTATTGCCTATCCAGTTTTCTGTAGTTGCAATAGCGGTGGCGCCATACGTAAAAGGAACTGCGGGATTGGTAAGCCCTGAATTACCGCCTATTCGCCAGGCATCAGAACTACTCATCCCGGTGGAACACACTACAATCCATCTACCTAATGTTGAATTATATATAAGCGTAACAGAATTACTGCTAGCTGAGCTTGAAACCAAATTAGCTCCCGCTCCAGTTAGAATACCATTGGCAGCATTGTTATTGTTTACCGTCATTACCTGGCCGGTAGCATTTATCAATGTTACTATTTGGCCGTTGTTTCCGTTAGCAATTGTATTAACTGCAAACGCTGTCGTTCCTGTTAACCGATAATGACTGAACTCACCGGTTAAGGTCAACGCATTATTTCCGGCAGCAACTGTTATGGCTGGCCCTTCTTGCAAAGCAATGTCACCAGCCAAATCTAATCTGGATGATGGTGTTGCCGTACCGACACCTATCAGACCAGTTGCTTGCTTAATTCTAAGACGCTCAATAGTATTTGTACCCAAAACAAAATCTTGAGCATCTAACGTGCCGGCAAAATGTTCAAGCGCTCCAATAGTAGAGGTTCCGTAAGTTATTGGCGCAGCTGGATCATTAGTCTGACCATTGCCCACTGTCCACCAAGGAACTCTTCGGGTAGGGTTAATTACTTCCCCTTGACAAAAAACATCAAAAGTAACTGCCGTGGTAATAAAAAAAACTAAACAGTGTTTCATGGCTGCCGTTTATCACTTTTACATCTCACCTACTGCTTATCAGTTACTATCAACGACCTGAATGTATATGCCAGTGTTGCTGGATTGTTGTAAAACGTAACGGCAGGAGTACTTACCGACTCCGCTGCCCACTCAACCTCCACTACGTTTACACCAGCAATTAGTCCAGTTAAAGGATACGTAAACGTAGTTGTCTGCGTAGCGTTGAACACCGTTTGTCCATAAGCATGAAACTCTTTAACTACTGTTCCATTTAGCACCACTCGGTAGCGTATTCTATGTTCATCATAGTTTATTGGCGTGGATGCATACGTACAACGTGCTGTAAACTCCACATAAACTGTTGGGTTTATTGGTGTAAACGAAAGAGTCATTTGAGGCATTGGAGCCCAAGCGGTACCTGGAGAAACACTAGCCGCAAGAGATACATCTGTTGTTCCTACAACTCTATGAGTTACTAGACCTGTTGGCCCTGTCGCACCCGTTACACCTGTAGCACCGGTAGCCCCAGTGGTACCTGTAGCGCCTGTTGAACCAGTGGCACCCGTAGAACCAGTTGCACCTATGGCTCCAGTAGATCCGGTAGCACCTGTTGCACCAGTGGCTCCAGTGGCACCTGTTGCTCCTACATCTCCTGTAATACCTGTTGCACCTGTTGTTCCGGTAGAACCCGTAGCTCCAGTGGTACCTGTAGAGCCTGTAGCTCCTGTTGCACCTGTAAAGCCAGTAGCACCAGTTGAACCGGTAGAACCAGTTGCTCCTACATCTCCTGTAATACCTGTTGCTCCTGTTGTTCCGGTAGAACCAGTGGCACCCGTAGAACCAGTTGCACCTGTTGTTCCAGTAGTGCCTGTAGCTCCTGTGGCTCCAGTAGATCCGGTAG
>CAZTNA010000015.1:0-75977 GCA_964615305.1 uncultured Chitinophaga sp. | reverse complement strand
GAGAAAATACAGCTAACGCTGTTATTTAATAAGAGGTTTAGTTACCTTTTCTTTTGTCTATAGTTTGGTTTTTGTTTCAATAACGAATGTAGGATAACGTTTTTAGTTTACATAATGTATAGTGTGTGTGAATCTTAGTTTGGTGCAGAGAGTATAGTTCAGTTTGCTGATTTCAACTATGTGCACGGAACTATATGCACATACCCTGTGACTATACGCACCGCTATAGAATAACCGCCTCTAGCAAATGAAATGATAAGAGCTCTAATTCACGTGTGCAGATAGTGTGCCGCATGGTTTAGTTTGTACCAATTATTAATAAATTTATCAACCAAACTGATCATAAAAACCTGATCATTAGATTTTTGCAGAGATCACAAAAATATCTGGACGTGTCCGGAAATGCCCAGACATTTCCAAACATATTCAAACATATCGGGACATATGTAAACACGTCCAGACGCTGGTTTATATACAGATACATAGGAGTAAAAACACATCAAAAAACCCCCAGGGGTAACAAGAATTCCAATACCATAACTTAATAAATTTATTAAATCTGTTTTTTAGAATAGCGGCTATTTTAAATAAGCCGTACGCGCCTCTAGCCCGTACATTTGCTGAAAAGCAAGCATACAGGCTCATCCGGTTTATTACTTAAACCGGCTCTGGTCTATTTAGTAACGGGTTATGCGACTAAGGCTTTAATGAAGCCTTTAATGGCTATCGTAGTAAAGGTTAGGATGTTAAAGACATGACCTAATCCATACACCACTCCAAGCGCCCCTAGTCCTACAATTATTGTTTTGCCAACGCGGCTATTTGCAAAAGCTTTTGCTTTTTCTATTGTTTTATTTATGAAGTTATTCATTGTTCTTACTTTTTATAGTTGATTATAATACCGGCTTTGACCCGGTCCATTTGAATTACTTTCCGTATGTTTTGTTTCTTTTTGCAAATTCACTATAAGGAAGCAATACTTCCTTCGGAATTTCAATATTGTTTTGACTTAATAGTTTAATTAGTTCATTTCGGCGATTACGTTCATAGCGCAGCCGGTTAAACCAGTTCTCCGCTATTTTCCTAAAATCATAAACGTGTCCAGTTGTCTCCACTAGGTCTTGTTCAAGTTTATACCACCGTTTCCAGTTTCCCATGAATTCCTTAATGATCATTCTCCCACCGGTAGAAATAGCCATCTTAAGCTCTTCCAAGCAGAATAGAGCAAATGATGCCTTTTCCTTCTCGTTAAGCATTACGGTAATGCTCTCGTTACGGAATTCACTCTTGTCCATTTCGTTTTCCATATTTTTAATTTATAGCTATTCAACTATATTTTTTGTTTAGCTACAAATTTATTTATCTTTGACGTAAAATCCAAATCAATGATTCCAGAAATTAAATGGAAATCCCAACCGGACTTATCGCCATATTTCAGCAAGGAGAATTTTGAGAGAGTGAAACTGATCCGTGAAAAAAGGTTTCGGTTAAAAGATACGGATATAAGCCCTTATGTATTTAACCAGTGGAAGAAGCATGGCCTTATAACAATACCATTGCTGGATGATAACCGAAAATGGGTCAGTCTATCCTTTGTAGAATGGGTTTGGTTAAAGATAATTGACGACCTCAGGAAATTCGGGTGTCCTATACAGGATATACTCGGCATTAAGAACAATATCCTTTTTAATGTTCTGAACCATGATTCGAAAACAGCTGGCAGCGATTTCGATGAAAAGGTTTATAAACAACTCGAGAAATCAGGAATTCTAACCCATGAACAAATTGTGGAGGCAAAACAATACCTGAACGATAATAAAATAGGTCTTAAGGATTTTCTAAAAAAGGAATCCCAGGAAATAACTTTGCTTGAAACTGCTCTCCTTCATATTGCATTAGGCAAATCAGAAGCCAATCTTATTCTTTACCTGAGCGAGTATATCTATCAAGATGAAAGTGCAAAATCTAAAAAGGTTATAGTTAAAGAACGTCAGAAAAGGTTATCCGGCATGATGGGGTTCTTATACTTCCCGGAATTTAATAAGATGGATTATACCAATAACTTAAACGAATTCTTTTCAGTACCCCATATCTGTATCCCCCTGAAAAGATATCTCGTGGATTTTATTGCCACTTCTTCTGTTGAGAAAGAATTGGAAGCATTAAACTTTCTTTCTAAGGAAGAGCTAGTACTTCTTAAGGAGATGCGCAAAGGCAAGGTCAAGAAAATTTTGATTCATTATTCAAAAGGTAGAGTTGATCGCATAGAAGTAACCCGTCCATTACAGAAAGCACAGGAAGCGAGATTGGCAGAAACTTTTTTATCCAATGAACATGCGGACATAGAATACACTGTTGCCAAAGGGCAAATCGTAAAATTTGAAAAGACAACTAAGATAAAACCATAATACCGGAGCTACCGGATTGATTATGCAAACGGGAGACAAACAGAATTACTGTGGTTCTCCTGATTCCACAATTAATCATGTCAGCAAAAAACAAAAGCTATGAATTAAGTATCGCTGAATTAAAAAAGTATCCAGGATTTGAAAATATATCTGATGATGAAGCTCAACATACCATTCAACAGCTGAAGGAGTTGAGTTTTATCTTATATGATGCATTTCAAAATCAGCAACATAAGGAAGATAAGATTGAATCATTTAAAAATGAGAACGATGAAAAATGAAATTGATTATAGTCTCTTTGAGCAATTTTTGCCAAAAGATAGTAAAGCTTATATAGACAAAGGGGTTGCTTATGGTTTGGTTTATACGCGGGTATCTTCCAAAGAGCAATTTCAGAAAAACGGCAGTATCGAATCACAAGAAAAGATGTGCAATCGACTGGCAGAACAGATGCAGGTGCCTATTCTTAAACGTTTTGGTGGCAGCTACGAAAGTGCTAAAAGCGAAGAACGGAAGGAGTTTCAAAGTATGATGGAGTTCATTCGCAAATCGAAGGCGAATATTAAATACATTTTTGTATCAGATAATGATCGTTTCTCAAGAACCGGAGCAAATGCCATTTATATAACAGAACAGTTGCGAAAGAAAGGGATTCAGGTTTTAGCTTGTAGTTCGCCAATTGATACCCTTACACCCATCGGAGCCTTTCAACAAAATGTTCAGCTTCTCTACTCTCATTTAGATAACCAATTGCGTCGTGAACGCACGATCAGGGGGATGACTCAAAAGTTTGAGAAAGGGTATTATATCGGCGCTATTCCGATAGGCTATGACCGTACTTATGTGGATGGGAAAATTAAAATTATACCCAACAAAACAGGAGATGCCATAATAAAGGCGTTTAAGTGGAAAGCGAACAGCGGCCTTCGCACATCAGAAATATCCAAACGGCTAAATAGGTTGGGATACGATATTTCAGAAAAGCGGCTAAGCGAAATTTTCAGGAACGTATTTTATTGCGGGTTGCTATCTAATAAAATGCTTGGTGGTAAAATCGTAGAAGGGACTAATTGGGAAGGCTTGGTGAGCAAAGAACTGTTTTTGAAGGCAAATGCTGTTTTAAAACAGTTCCATACACCACACGATTATCACAAGGATGATCCGAATATTCCTTTGCGAAAATTTATAGCCTGCGCTAAATGTGGTTCCATGTGGACCGGCTATATTGTGCAGCAAAAAGGTATCTACTATTACAAGTGCAATACAAAAGGATGCAAATGCAATATCAACGCTAAAAAGCTGCATCTGGAATTTATGCAGGAGCTACAGAAGTATGAAGTACACAATAAAAATCTTGATCCTTTAAAGAGGCAGCTTGCGCTCACCTTTGAAAATTTGAACAAATCTTTGTTCGAACGTAAACACGATTTGGAAAAAAGACGCAAGGAGATAAACGACAAGATATTAAAAGCTGAAGAAAAGTATATTGAAGAAGATTTAGACAAGGAATCATTCAAAAGATACAAGCTGAAATGTGAAGAAGATCTTGCTGAAATTGCTAAAGAAGAACAGCACCTTCAAAATCCATTATCGAACTCAGAAAAACTGATAAATTTTTCTGTACAAATATGCCAAAACCTAAGCCAGTTGTGGTTTTCAGGCGACTTATCCAACAGGGTTAAACTACAAAAGATGGTCTTTCCTGATGGAATCGAGTATGATCTTGAAAATCGCTGTTATCGAACTAAGCGGCTAAATTCTTTAATCGCCCAGATCTCGCATCTGGCGCGGATTTCAGGAGAAAATAAAAAGCGGAACTCTGCATCTGTTTTGCAAAATTCCGCTCAAGTAGCCCCGGACGGAATCGAACCGCCATCAAAGGTTCCGGAAACCTTCGTTTTATCCATTAAACTACGGGGCCAAAAAGGAAATAAGAAAAGCAAAAGCCAGCAGCTTCGCGATTGATGCGAAGCCTATCTAACACAAGCAGAGATGGCACTATAATTCACTGTACATTAGAAAACTTACTATAATGGTAATTCACTTAAGCAGAAAAACTACTGATAGAATACCTGAAACTCAAAGAACTTAACTCCGTGCCGGAATGAAAAGCCAAATATAGAAGAAGTTTTGAAGCCCTGTTTTGTTGTAAGCTCAATGTGGGCGCACATGGCAAAGCGTAACAAGAAATGCCATGCACGTAACACTGTTAAATTGTGGTCGGAATTTTTGCTCCTGTTTCTTATAAAATTTTAGCAGATTAACTTGTTATAGAAAAAAAGAAATTTCATTTTTGCGCCCTTTTTAAAAACAAACCTAAAAACACGGTTTATCTAAATGAAGAAAATATTCAATCTTGAATATTGCTCCACACAGAGCGAGGTAGCGAAAGCTGCAAAGGTGCTAGCGTTGCGCGGTACAGCTTTTACTATTGATGCCCACTCTCTTCTTCACAATCTCTCTACTCCCTTTTTTCCCAGACGTTGATTTGAACGCAGCTTCTTTTTGCGCTATATGCCCTAGGCATAGTAGCGAGCGGTGTGCGTAAGAGCGTGTTTATTCCGCATTTTCTCGAAATTTTTTTGTTATAAAAAAATTGTTTTCCGAATAAGTGAATACACCATTCCTAATTGTAGTTGCCAGCGAGCAACACGAAAAATTTGCAGATACTATCTGCATTGAAATTGAAAACTCTGCCAAAGCACGCGGTACGGGCATTGCCAAACGCACACCCGACTACGTACGCCAAAAAATGCAGGAAGGCAAAGCGGTAGTAGCATTAACTAATGATGGCAGCTGGGCCGGATTTTGCTATATAGAAACTTGGGGTCATGGTAAATACGTGGCAAACTCCGGTTTAATTGTTGCGCCTGAATTCCGCAAAAGCGGCTTGGCTCGTGACATCAAAAAAAAGATACTTGAACTTTCAACATCCAAGTACCCAGAAGCAAAATTGTTTGGCTTAACCACCGGGCTGGCCGTAATGAAAATAAATTCCGATTTGGGTTACGAGCCGGTTACCTATGCAGAACTAACTGACGATGAAGAGTTTTGGAAAGGGTGTCAGAGCTGTGTAAACTTTCAAATTCTGCAAAGCAAGAACAGGAAGAACTGCCTGTGCACAGCCATGCTTTACGACCCCATGGAGAAGGCAAAACAATTGGCCCTTGTTTCTGTAGAAAAGAACACAAAGCCAAAAGTAATTCCGAGCATCAAGCAATTATTTACTGCTCTTTTTTCAATCACCCTCTAATCCATAAGCATGAACTCAAACAGAAAAAAAGTTGTATTGGCATTCAGCGGTGGACTTGATACTACCTATTGTGCTATTTATCTAAAGAATGAATTGAATTGTGAAGTGCACGCCATTACAATTAACACAGGTGGCTTTAACGATGAAGAGATGACGCGCATTAAAGCACATGCTAAAGCACTGGGTGTAGCTTCGTTCCGCGCCTTTGATGCCCGCAACGATTACTACCGCGATGTGATTAAATATCTGGTGTTCGGCAATGTGTTGAAGAATAGCACCTATCCGCTTTCGGTAAGTGCCGAGCGAATTGTGCAGGCTATTGCCACGGCAAAGTTTGCCAACGAAATAGGAGCCACCGCAGTGGCGCACGGCAGCACCGGTGCGGGTAACGATCAGGTTCGTTTCGATATGGTGTTTCACATCATTGCTCCACAGTTACAAATCATTACACCTATCCGCGACTTGAAACTTTCGCGCGAAGCGGAGATTGAATATTTGAAGAAGAACAATGTGCAAATGAACTTTGAAAAAGCTGTTTACAGCATCAACAAAGGCATTTGGGGCACCTCGGTTGGTGGACGTGAAACATTGACATCACACGGCTCTCTTCCTGAAAGCGCTTACCCTACACAATTACAACAAGCCGACAGCAGCGATGTTACGCTAGTGTTTGAACAAGGTGAACTAAAATGGGTAAACGATGAAATGTTTGCCAACCCGGTTGATGCTATTTTGAAACTGCAACAAATAGCATCGCCTTACGCTATTGGCCGCGATACACATGTGGGCGATACCATTATCGGTATTAAAGGCCGTGTTGGTTTCGAGGCGGCTGCTCCGCTCATAATCATTAAAGCACATCATTTGTTGGAAAAACACACGCTTACTAAATGGCAGCTCTTCTGGAAAGACCAAATGGCAAGCTGGTATGGTAACTGGCTGCACGAAGGGCAATACTTTGACCCGGTAATGCGCGATATAGAGGCGTTCCTTACTTCCACACAAAAGTTTGTGTCGGGCAAAGTGTTTGTAAAGCTGATGCCTTATCGCTTTGAGTTAACCGGCATTGAAAGTGCACACGATTTAATGAGCGCCAAATTCGGCAGCTATGGCGAAATGAACAAAGGCTGGAGTGGCGATGATGTAAAGGGGTTTACCAAAATCTTCGGCAACCAAACCGGTATTTACTTTCAGGTAAATCAACTCAATCAAACTGCTGATGAAAACAATTAGGGCAGGTATCATTGGCGGAGCCGGTTACACCGGTGGCGAGTTGTTGCGCTTGCTTTTGCTGCATCCGAATGTAGAAGTAGCTTTTGTGCAAAGCAGCAGCAACAACGGTAACCCTGTTTACAGTGTTCATGCCGATTTATTGGGTGAAACTGAACTGACTTTTGCAGCACAACATCAAACTAATATTGATGTATTGTTTTTGTGTGGCGGACATGATGCAGCCAGGAAATTCCTGAATGAAAATGAATTGCCTGAACAGGTAGTAGTCATTGATTTAAGCCAGGATTTTCGCCACAATGCCAACAATGAATTTGCCGGAAGAAGTTTTGTTTACGGCTTGCCGGAGTTAAACCGCGAAAAAGTTAAGCAGGCAACGAGCATTGCTAACCCGGGTTGCTTTGCTACAAGTGTCCAACTGGCTTTATTGCCGTTGGCCACAGCGCAGAAAATAAACTCAACGGTGCATGTGAATGCTACTACAGGCAGCACGGGTGCGGGGCAAACGCTTAGCGCCACTTCACACTTTAGCTGGCGCAGCAACAACCTTTCGGTTTACAAAGCTTTCGAACATCAGCATATAAAAGAGATAACGGAAAGCGTTACTGCTCTTCAGTCAAACTTCAGTCAGGAGATTTTGTTTGTTCCCCAGCGTGGAAGTTTTACGCGTGGCATTCTGGCTGCTATTTATCTGGATTGTGATTTGAGTTTGGAGGAAGCTACAATACTCTACAAAGAATTCTATTCCACACATCCGTTTGTTGTTATCAGTAATAACGAAGTAGATGTAAAACAAGTGGTAAATACCAATCGCTGCTTTTTGCATTTGGAAAAACAAGGCAACCGCTTGCTCATTACTTCGGTAATTGATAACCTGCTGAAAGGGGCCTGCGGGCAAGCCGTGCAAAACATGAACCTCATTTTTGGTCTCGATGAAAAAGCGGGGCTTCACCTCAAACCATCTGCGTTCTAATGAAACTGTTTGATGTATATCCCTTATTCGACATTACGCCTGTGCGTGGCGAGGGCTGCTATTTGTATGACGAGAAAGGCACACGCTACATGGATTTGTATGGTGGGCATGCCGTTATTTCCATCGGACATTCGCATCCGCACTATGTAAAAATGCTGAGCGAACAATTGCAGCAGCTAGGCTTTTACTCTAACTCGGTAAAAATTCCTTTGCAGCAGGAATTAGCCAATAAACTCGGAGAGCTTTCGGGCTACAACAATTATGCATTGTTTTTATGTAACTCCGGTGCCGAAGCAAATGAGAATGCATTTAAGCTCGCTTCTTTCCATAACGGAAAGAAAAAAATAATTGCGTTCGGAAAGTCTTTTCACGGGCGCACATCATTGGCCGTAAGTGCTACCGATGACAAATCAATTCAGGCACCGGTGAATGAGAACGAGAACATCTGTTTTCTTCCTTTCAATGATGCAGAAGCATTACGGAAAGCATTTGACGATGAAGTTTCGGCTGTAATTATTGAGGGAATACAAGGTGTGGGCGGTGTAAATATTCCCGATGCATCATTTCTTAAACTGCTCCGCGAAATGTGCGACAAGCACAACGCAGCTTTGATTCTCGATGAAATTCAATCCGGCTACGGACGCAGCGGTTATTTCTTCGCCCATCAGCATGCTAACGTAAAGCCTGACTTAATTACTGTGGCCAAAGGAATGGGCAACGGATTTCCGGTGGCAGGTGTTTTTATTTCTCCAAATTTCCAAGCAAAATATGGAATGCTGGGAACCACCTTTGGCGGAAACTACCTGGCCTGCGCTGCGGCTATTGCTGTGTTGGATGTAATTAAGAAGGAAAATTTAGTGGCGAATGCAAAAGCAGTTGGAGAATACTTTATGCAACAACTGCGCAACATAGAAGGTATTAAAGAAGTACGAGGTATGGGCTTAATGATTGGCATCGAGTTATACGAACCGTGTGCCGCAGTGCGCAGCGAATTGCTGAAGAAGCACCACATCTTCACCGGTTCGGCTTCAAATAAAAATACGCTGCGCATTCTTCCGCCACTCAACATTACCCAAGCAGAAGTTGACATATTCCTTGAAGTGTTTCAGTCAGTTTTAAAACCACAACCGGTAACATGAAACAATTTATCTCGGTAAAAGATGCGGGAAACCTGAAACAGTTCATCAGCGAGGCATTAGAGCTAAAGAAAAACGTCAATAGCTTTTCTGAATTGGGCAAAGGCAAAACTATCGGCTTGTTGTTTCTCAACCCAAGTTTGCGCACGCGAATGAGCACACAACGGGCTGCTTACAATTTGGGCATGAATGTGATGGTGGTAAACCTGGATAAAGACAGCTGGCAAATTGAATTTGAGGACGGGGCGGTAATGAACAGCACCAAGAGCGAGCACATTAAGGAAGCAGCCGGTGTAATTGCTCAATACTGCGATGTGGTAGGCATACGTTGTTTCCCGGGCTTGACGGATCGCGATAAAGATTACAACGAGGAGGTGTTGAACAGCTTTATGAAGTATTGCAATAAGCCGATAGTGAGTTTAGAAAGCGCTACGCGTCATCCTTTGCAAAGCCTTGCTGACGTAGTTACGATTGCCGAAACCAAACAGAAAGAGAAACCAAAAGTAGTGCTCACCTGGGCGCCTCACATTAAAGCATTGCCACAAGCAGTTCCCAACTCATTTGCCGAGTGGGCTATTGCTTCAGGTGCAGAAGTAGTTATTACACAACCCAAGGGTTACGAGCTGGAAGAAAGGTTTAGCAAAGGAGCTACGATAGAATACAATCAGGACGAAGCACTAAAAGGTGCAGATTACGTGTATGTAAAGAACTGGTCTTCGTTTACTGATTATGGCGCTATGCCCGAAGTAAAAGGCGATTGGCTGCTGACAAATGGAAAACTGGCGCTGACAAACAATGCCAAAGTAATGCACTGCTTACCGGTGCGAAGAAACGTAGAACTATCCAATGAAATTATTGACGGCCCGAATAGCATTATTCAACAGCAGGCGGGCAACCGGGTAATTGCAGCACAAACCGTTTTGAAGAAAATATTGGAAATACTTTAGTATGCAACAACTACTCGTCATAAAAATTGGAGGGAATATTTTGGACAACGCCAACGCGCTGGAGAGCTTCCTTTCTGATTTTGCTGCGATTGAACAGGCAAAGATTTTGGTGCATGGCGGAGGAAAACTAGCAACCGAATTAAGCAGCCGATTGGGTATTACTACTCAAATGATAGATGGCAGAAGAATTACCGATACAGAAACACTGCAGGTGGTAACCATGACTTATGCGGGTTGGATAAACAAAAGTGTTGTTGCCAAGCTGCAATCGAAAAACTGTAATGCTATTGGTTTAAGCGGAGCGGATGCAAAACTGTTTCCTGCCACTAAACGGGCAGTAAAAGAAATTGACTACGGCTTTGTGGGCGATTTGAACAGTGCCAGCGTGAACGCAGATTTATTGATTAACCTTCTTGCAAACAACGTTGCACCCATTATTGCACCTGTTTCATCAGATGTTAACGGACAACTACTCAACGTAAATGCCGACACCGTTGCCAGAACTATTGCAGAAGCAATGAGCAAAAGCTTTGAAGTGAAATTGATTTATTGTTTTGAAAAGAACGGTTTGCTAAGTGATGTAAGTTATGATAGCTCCGTGATTACAGAAATTAACTTCGAAACTGCTGAGCAGCTAAAAAGCGATGGCGTTATTACTTCGGGTATGTTACCCAAAATTGACAACGCAATGGGTGCTATCAATAATGGAGTGAAAGAAGTAATCATCAGTCACGCGAAGAACATTACACAGATAGCCAGAGGAGAAAAGGGTTACGGAACTACTATTAAGAAATGAAGCAGGAAATAATCGGCCTCTTACAACAACTCATTGCCATTCCTTCTTTCAGTAAAGAAGAAAACGGAACGGCTGATGTGTTGACAGCATTTCTTGAAGCAAGAAATTGTTCCGTTCAGCGCAAGGGCAACAACGTGTGGGTAAAGAACAAGTACTTCGATGAGCAGAAGCCAACTCTGCTATTGAACTCTCATCATGATACGGTAAAACCAAACAGCACTTACACGCGCAATCCTTTTGAAGCAAGAGTTGAAGACGGTAAACTTTTCGGGCTTGGTAGTAATGATGCCGGTGGGCCGTTAGTCGCTTTGCTGGCAACATTCCTCCATTTCAACGAACGAGATGATTTACCATTCAATCTGATTTATGCTGCTACTGCCGAAGAAGAAATTTCCGGTAAGAACGGAGTAGAAAGTATTCTTACAGAGTTGGGTAACGTGCAGTTGGCTATTGTTGGTGAACCTACTTTAATGAAGATGGCAGTTGCCGAACGGGGCTTACTGGTGTTGGATTGCAAAGCAAAAGGCAAGGCAGGGCATGCCGCGCGCAACGAAGGCATCAATGCCATTTATAAAGCTATGCAAGACACAGAATGGTTTCGCACATATAAATTTGAAAAAACTTCGGAGTGGTTAGGTGTAGTGGACATGAATGTAACCATGATTAATGCAGGCAGTGCACACAATCAGATGCCTGCTGAGTGCGATTTCGTAGTAGATGTGCGATTGAATGAGTGCTACACTCACGAAGATGTATTAAGCATTATCCGACAGCATGTAAAGAGCGAGGTGAAGGAGCGCAGCACTCGAATAAAATCTTCGGGCATTGATCTGACACACACGATAGTGCTTGCTGCAAAGAGTTTGGGAATGGAGTTATATGGTTCACCAACTACTTCCGATATGGCACTGATGCCGTGGAAGTGTGTAAAGCTCGGCCCCGGTGACTCGGCCCGCTCGCATAGTGCCGATGAATTTATCTACGTAAGCGAAATTGAAGTTGGCATAAACACTTACATCCAATTGATTGAACAATATTCTAACAACATAAAAAAAACCGCCTATGAAACTTTGGCAAAAAGGTGAACTAAAGCAAAACGAAAAGGCTTTGGTAACCGAGAAATTTACCGTAGGCAACGACCGCATTTGGGATATGCGTCTCGCGCGTTTTGATGTGCTGGGGTCATTGGCTCATGCCGAAATGCTGTGCGAAGTGAAAATTATTTCACCCGATGAATTTGCGGCTATTAAAAAGGGCTTGAATGAAATACTCTTTAAGATAGATGCAGGCACTTTTGTATTGGAAGAACATGTAGAAGATATACACTCGCAGGTAGAAAAGACGTTAACAGAGAAGATTGGTGAAGCAGGGAAGAAACTCCATACAGGCCGCTCGCGCAACGACCAGGTGCTGGTAGATATTAAACTGTATTTGAAACACACGCTGAAAGAAACCTCGCAACAAGTGTTGGCTTTGTTCGATAAACTGCAACAACTAAGCGAGCAACATAAAAATCATTTGATGCCGGGATACACGCATCTTCAGCTTGCCATGCCTTCCTCTTTCGGTTTGTGGTTTGGCGCGTATGCCGAAAGTTTGGCAGATGATATGGAAATGATTGTTGCCGCCTATAAAATTGCCGACAAAAACCCTTTGGGTTCGGGCGCAGGCTATGGCTCTGCTTTTCCGCTTCACCGCCAAACTACTACTGACTTGTTGGGCTTTTCCGAAATGAATTACAACTCGGTGTATGCGCAAATGACGCGAGGCAAAACAGAGAAAGCCACACTAACTGCCATTGCCTCAGTAGCATCTACTCTTTCGCGTTTTGCTTATGACGTTTGCCTATACATGAACCAGCAGTTTGCATACGTTTCTTTTCCTGAAGAACTAACTACCGGCAGCAGCATCATGCCGCACAAAAAAAATCCTGATGTTTTTGAGTTGATACGCGCCAAGTGTAACCGTTTGCAAGCAGCCCCTAACGAAATGACACTGCTCTGCAACAATCTTCCTTCGGGTTACCACCGCGATATGCAGTTGACTAAGGATGTTGTTTTTCCTGCTATTGATACTTTGCAGGAATGCTTAACCATGCTGCTGTTTGCGCTAGAAGAAATTAAAGTGCGACATAATATTCTGGATGATGCAAAATTCAGCGAGCTTTTCAGCGTAGAAGAAATAAACAAACTGGTGGTAGCCGGTGTGTCTTTTCGTGATGCTTACAAGCAAGTAGGCAATGCTATTAATGAAGGCAGCTTTCATGCTGAGAGAAAGTTGTTTCATGTACACGAAGGGAGTATAAACAGGTTGTGTAATGAGAATGTGAAGCAGATGATGAACAAAGCAATTTCTGCTGTTTCCCATTAAAGTAATTGTAGTATCGTGTTGGGCCGAACCGCCATCAATGGTTACGGAATCTTTGCTTAATCCTTAATACTACAGGCAAGCACAAATAAAAAAAGCGAAGGCAGGCGGCTTCGCTTTTTATGGTGGTCCCACTTGGGCTTGAACCAAGGACCCCCTGATTATGAGTCAGGTGCTCTAACCAGCTGAGCTATAGGACCATTTTTTTGATAAAGAACTTTAAAGAGGGGCGAAAATAAATATTCACGCCTATTTTCGAAATCATGGAAAAATATAAAGCTCTGTTGTTTGATATAGGTAATGTAATTATTGATATAGACTACGAAGTAACAGTGGCAGAGTTTCAAAAACTCTCGAGAGTTGACTTTAGTGAAGTGGTTTCTTATTCAAAGCAAAACAGGATTTTCGATCTGTTTGAAACAGGAAGAATTTCCGTGCCCGATTTCTTTTTGGAGATAAAAAATTTTTTAAAGCCCGAAACCACGGATGAAGAAATTGTGCGAGCATGGAATTCTATTTTAATTGATTATCCGAAGTTTAAAATTGAATTACTTAAAACCCTGAAAACTCGCTATCGTGTAATTGCCCTGAGCAACATAAACGAGATACATGTAAACGCCATTGACGAAGCGGCCCGCCAAAAACTGAATGCCACAAAATTTGCTGATTTTTTTCACCACGCCTACTACTCAAATGAAATTGGAATGCGCAAGCCCGAAAAAGAAATTTACGAGTTCGTGCTTGCAGAACAAAATTTAAAACCAGAGGAAACATTTTTTGTTGACGACAAAATGGAAAATGTAGAAGCAGCCAAAGCATGCGGCATACAAGCGTATTGGCTAACAGACCGTAATAAACTGACTGAACTGCTTACAATTGCAAGGGTATTATGAAAGCTGGTAAAGCAATTCTCTTACTTTTCTTATGGCTATTCAGTTTGTCAGTTATTGCCGGCAGCGATTTTGTTTTTCTATCTGACAAATCGAAACTGTTTTGGTTAAACAATAATGAAATTTATTCGGCTGATAAAAGCCGCCTGCTGTATTTTCAAAAGGGTAACATATTTTTTAGCGGAACCACAGACGATAGGGAGAATATTTATTTGCTGGCTACCAGCATGAACACAGGCAGTGATAAGGAAGAATCAGTATTTGAGAAGGACAATCGCGAGCCTTCATACAAATTCAGCGGCAATAAATTTTATATAGTTAAAAGCAGCGAACAGAGCTCAATAAAATTTGAGCTGCTACATATAGAACGGGCAAAGAAATGGATGGCGTTTTACTCATCTGTAAACGATACCCTGCTGGCGTATTACACCGCAGATTCGCTGCCCGCCTCTACGGCAGTGTTGGTGGCCTATATCCTCATCAAAGAATTTGATTTAGAAAAACAGGCATTGTCAGCTAAGCCAAAACAAGAGGAAGAAGAAAGAGAGTTTTCGAGCATTAAACCCGTATGGGGAAACACTTCAGCCAACGAATGGATTTGGGATGGAAAAAATTTGCGCCCACGCTGGAACCCGGATACACGGCTTATATGGAGTTTCGATGGGCAAACCCTTAAACCATTATATGGAACCAATGCCGGAGATCAGTACAGTTGGGACGGAGAAATTTTTAAACCGATTTGGCGCACAAACAGAAATCAGGAGTGGAGTTACGATGGTAACCGCCTGCAACCAATTTACAGCACTGACTGGGCTACGCAATACATTATACAAGATGGAGTAGTAAAACCATGGAGCAACGTACACACCGAACGCGAATGGCAAATGGATGGTAACATTCCAATTCCGGTCATCATCCTTATACTAAGTGGAATAGCAAGGCCTTACTAATTATACACTACTGTTCGTGAGTAATAAATACCCTGTAAGGCTTGCCAAGTATGTTTGACGAGTTTACAGCGGAGGTAGTAATGGTTAACGTATTGCCAATTAATGTGAAACTATATTCTAAACCCGGAAGTGTATTGTTGGGTAAAATAAGACCGGCAACCGGATCATCTACCAAAACGTTTACACTTAGTATTTGAGCGGCAGGTACGGTTAACGCTTGCACCTCAAGCAGTCCGGCTGTTAACGGTAAGTTGCCTGCATAACGTTGGGTTTTTATGGGAGGGCCGCTTGGTCCTAAACGAGTGTAACCATTAACATCTAAAGTTGCCATAGGCATAGGATTGTTTATTCCTACGTTTCCGGTGTTGTTATTAAAAATGTTGTTGCCGCTGCGTGTCCATACAGAGTCAGCTACTCCGGTTGGGCCCTGTATGCCGGTTGCTCCTACAGCTCCGTCAGCCCCACTTGCACCGGTTGTTCCTGTGGCTCCGTCAATACCGTTAGCCCCTGTAGCGCCTGTATCTCCCTTAACGCCTGTAGCCCCCGGCAAACCCGTAGCACCCGTGACACCGGCCAATCCATCATTACCTGTAGCTCCCTGAACTCCTGTGGCGCCTACGGCACCTGTTGCTCCATCGGCCCCGGTAGGGCCTTGTAAACCAGTGTCTCCTTTGGCTCCTGTTACACCATTTAACCCATCTGCCCCTGTAGCCCCTGTTGCGCCTTGTGGCCCGGGTGTTGAACTGCCCGCGTTTGCGGCATATAATGCGTAGGGAACGCTCAAAAGTTGGGTGGTGCCCATATCAACGTAAGATGTGCCACCGGCAATATCTAACTCAACCTGCATAAATTTTTCGCCCGCACCCCAGTTTACCTGATTCAAATTTCCAAAAGTAATTGAACCACCGCCAATAACCACAGTTATTACACCAAACTGGTTACTGATTATTGTGTCGGTTTGTTGAAACACAATAGACCCCGAAGTAGAACCATCATGAATCGAAAAACGCAGGCTTATTGGTTGGTTGGGTATAACCGCGCCTGATGCGTTTCTAACTACTGATTGATAATTAAACTTAGCCGGGGCCTGCGCAAACAGGCTTAGTTGCAAACATAAGGTCACTAAAAACAAAAAATACTTCTTCATCATAGGTTTTATAATTGAAAATGTTGATGTGGGAGATGTAAAATACAACCATAATCTACTGGTGTCAAGCCACTACTTTGTTAAAAAGCTCATACCAAAGCCGTTAACTACGCGATTTCTCCGCTACTATTATTCGGCTATTTTCGTTCACATAAAATATAGAAAATATGATACGAACCGGATTTATTGTATTGGCAGCACTTTGCTTGTCTTTATCTTCCTGTAACCAAAAACAAGAACACACCGAGGCTCAGGTAAGTTCACCAGAGCCGGCAGCCCAAGCACCAGCTGTTAAACTTGCAGAGCTAGCTACCACTAAAGATTTGATATGCGGTATGACACTGGAAGAAGGTGGTATTGCTGATACAATTTTACACGATGGAAAAATTTATGGTTTTTGTGCCAGTGAGTGCAAAGCC
Source organism: uncultured Chitinophaga sp. (assembly GCA_964615305.1). GTDB lineage: Bacteria > Bacteroidota > Bacteroidia > Chitinophagales > LD1 > Bog-950. Next base: position 59,461 of record CAZTNA010000015.1, on the reverse strand, counting down.
GAGTTTGCTAAGAACCCTACGGCTTATCTAGCAGAACCTAATCAATAGATATGCCCAATAGCAAAGTGACAGGAGTAGGCATGTATGTGCCTGAGCAAGTAGTTACAAATGACGACCTTTCAAAACTAATGGACACCAGCGATGAGTGGATCATAGAACGTACAGGAATAAAAGAACGTAGATTTTTTAAGGAAGGGGTAGATACGGTTTCGTCTATGGGGGCAAAGGCTGCAGAAATAGCATTGCAACGTGCCGGCAAAAAAGCCGAAGACATTGACCTGATTGTAATGGCAACGCTTAGCTCTGATTACAATTTTCCCGGATCAGGCGTATTGTTGCAACGTAAACTTCCATTTCGGCAGATACCGGCATTTGATGTTAGAGCCCAATGTTCAGGGTTTATTTATGCACTAAGTGTAGCTGACCAGTTTATTAAAGCCGGCACCTACAGAAACGTTTTAGTAGTTGGAAGCGAGGTGCAGTCAAATGTATTTGAAAAGAGCGACCGTGGCAGAAACATGGCTGTAATTTTTGGTGACGGTGCTGGTGCTGTGGTATTGGAGGCTACAGAAGAAAAAGAAAAAGGCATACTTACCACAAAACTTCACAGCGATGGAAGATTTGCCGAGGAACTTTATCTGGAACACCCGGGAAGCCGAAGGAAAGAACGATTTTCGCCAGATATGGTTGAAAAAGGAGAGTTGCTCCCATTCATGAACGGCAAGTTGGTTTTTGTAAACGCGTTAAAATATTTTCCGGAGGTTATTCGCGAAGCCTTAACGGAGTGTAACCTGAAAGACAATGATATTGACTTGCTGGTGCCACATCAGGCTAATGCCCGTATTACCACTGCTATTCAAAAAGAAATGAATTTGCCCGATGAAAAAGTGGTTTCAAATATTCATAAATACGGAAACACTACGGCTGCGTCTATTCCCATAGCTTTATGCGAAGCCTGGCAAGAAGGTAGAATTAAAGAGGGCGACCTGATAGCCATTGCAGGATTTGGAAGCGGTTTTATGTGGGCGAGTGCTTTAATACGCTGGTAGTTTTTCAAGCAACAGTTTTTGGTCCTTCATTTTTTGCGCAATACACTGCGCCATGTAATTGTATCCGTTCGGGTTGTAGTGCCTGTCGTTAGGATAGGTAAACTCCTGATACGGATGCCCGATAAATTTCTCCATCATTTCGTTCCAGATGTTTATAGAAGCAATTCCACGCTGCTGTAGTTTTTGTTCGAGTTGCGAAAAAGAAATTCCGATTTTGTTGTGTATGGTATCTGTATTCAGAATTTCGGCAGGGGAGCAGTAGAACAAAACAATAATCTTGGTGGAATCATGTGCAGTAATCTTTTGAAAAGAATCAATCGCTGTTTCGAAACACTGCATAGTGCTGTCAATATTGTCGAGCATATCCTGCTGGGTAGAAAAAATACCGCGATACGGATAAACCGTACTGTAGTGTGCAAACACCCTGAACCAACGAGAGTAGTGATACAGCGGTTCATACCAGGGCGCTTTTCTAAAAGTTTCTGAGCCGTCTTGGTTTACACGCTCAAAACCACCGCGCACCAAGTAATCGGTAAAGTCAGAACTGTTGATAGGAAGTATCAAAAAATCAGGGGCAAATTTTTGTAGCGAATCTCGGTACAGAAAGTAGTTGTAAATGGGGTCACTTCCTGCTACGCCAATGTTTAATACCTCTACCTTTAGCGAATCAGTAGTTAAAAATTTTTCGAGTTGGTGTGGCCAGGTGCTATCGTAGGGGGCGCCTACACCTTCACTAAAAGAATCTCCGCTGGTAAAAATGCGAATAGTGTTTTCTGATTTTGGCTGGAGTTTTTTTTCGCGAATGCCAAATTGATTAGTGCTGTATGCATAACTGAAATCATTGTTTACGGGCACGTAGTCTCGATTAGGAACGTGTACCAAAAATTTTGTAGGGTTTGTTCTACCGTAATTGTTTGAGTAGCCGGTTCCTATTCCTTCGCTGTAGGTATCGTATGAATGGCGAAAGCGAAGTGCCATTTCGCTCAGCACAAACACCACTAACACTAAGTATATAAGGTAGCCGAAATTTTTCATTGAGTAAAATAGTAGCGGATTAAATGCTTTGTGTCATTTTTTAAAACTTCAAATTTTGAATCAGACAGTGAAAGCAAATTATGTTGTTGCAGTAACATGCCCAACGTAGAATTGTATCTGATATCCGCTTTATCTATTGCTCTGCTTCTCCATTCTTCGTTCATCCAGTGAATGAAAAGATATTCTTGCGGCAGCCGAGTATTTTTAAAGATCAATTTGCGCACTTCTGGCCACTTATCTTCGTTGCTCACGTTTTTTCGAACGAACTTTTCTAGTTTCAAATCTTTAATGTGTCTGTTTAAAATAGACACAGGTTTTAACCAATCTGTATTGTTTTTATCAACGGTTTTTTCTGTTTCCTCAAAGCAGCGAAGCATCAACTCGCTTTTTGCTTCACACTTCATCGCGTTACCCACCACAGCTAAATCGTGATGACTTCTGAAAAAATAAGGTGCTGAAATTTCCAACGGCTTTAAGCAGGTAACATCCATATCAGCCCACCAACCACCTTTCTCATAAAGTAGTTTGTATCGAAACAAATCAGAAAAGCCGGCTACACTTCCTTGGCCATGCCCGTATTTGTTTGTGTTTTTGTAACGAAAAATTTTTGAAGCCGGTAAAATTTCATTGGCATCTTTAATCTTTACTTCAACCGGCAGAGGTGTTTTTATTTCATCATACACCCACAAGAAAAATTCATGACCCTGATTAATAAACGATTGGAGCGTAAGAAGTTCGAGGATTGAGAGTTCGGTGCCAATCCACAAACCATGGACTTTTTTATTTTGTTTTGAAAGCACTGACTATATAATTTTTTCTTGTTTGCCTACTCTTGTTACATAGTCCCACACGGGCCAGCCGGTTTTACCAAAACTATGATATATGTGCACCAGACATGGTTTCACTTTTGTGATCATTCCATTGGTTGAAAAATTTCCTTCTTCATCTACCATCAGGTCGGTATTGTTGTAGTCGGCAATGAAGTTAAACTGTTGAGGCAACAGTGGTTGGTTTTGCAGGTTAAACTGCCACACAGTAGCAATTAGGGTGCCCTGATCGCGCGTTTTCCATTCGGGCAATTCAAAAATCTTCAATGTTTTCTGAAACCAGGAGTCTAGAAACGTGTGGCTTTTGTCGGTAAACAAAAAAACACCACCGTTCCAATGCTGAAAATCTCTTTCGGTAATAATAACATCAAAAGTGTCAGAAATTTTTTCGGCAAGGTGTGAGCAACTGAGGTCGTACACATTTTTTCCTTCGGGTGTAAGCCATTGGTTAAGTTCTGCATTCCACCGGTACGGAGAATTTTTATGAACAGCAGCCTCTAATGTATCTATTTGTTCAATGATCTGGCGGCCGTCTTTGTCGTACCAGGCCTTTTTACTTTTTACGAAATAAGTATCGTCATCTAACTTAAATTGTTTGCGAGCCAGATTAAAACGCAACGATATTAAAAAGTAGCTCAGTTTGTTTTTTCTCATTTCGCTAAGCTTCTTTATTAAAACCTGTTTCTTTTTTTCAATAACCGAATCCTTATGTCTTAGTGCCGGATCGTGTTTTATGATGAGTGATTCAAGTTCAGCAGTTTGCTTTTTGTAGTGTTCCAAACAACCACAGTTAACAGCGCTGGGGCTAAACTGCGGCATACAGCAGTGGTCAGCAGCAAAAGTTACAATACCGGTTTGATGTTCAAAAACGTCATCGCACTTGCTGCTAATAGCCACCACATCGGTATCTAAGTAGCAGTAGTTAAACCCTGGTGCAAGAAACTTGTGCAACCCGGTTTTAAGAAAAATGCTTGCCTGATGGTGAGTAAAATGTTCAGGTGTTTTTACGTCTATAATTTCGTTATGCTCTATCTGAATTTCATTTCTGCTTAAATCGGTAATCACACAAATTTTATTCGCAGAAAAATGACGCAGATATTTTAGCGAGAAATGGAGTGTATCAATATGTTCACGACCACCACAAACCACAAAAACAAACTTTCGCTCTGCAGCCATTTATTTAAAACTTGCTTTTGCCATTAGTATAAGTGCTGGTGCTGGTAGTTTATCAATTGTCATTACCATGTTTTCGAAAACCAGCGGAGCTGTGGCATCAATTTGGGTCAGATTGTTTTTTACAAAATCAGATGGCAACGCTTCCGACACCTGCTTTAGTTTTGTTCGCACGTTTTGAATGCGTGCTTGTTTTTTTTGTGCATCAAGCGAATTGTCTTTCAGAATATGATCTTCCAGCAAATCGGCAAAGTCATCAAAAGTTTCAAGTTTTCGTTGTCTTTGCCATTGCATGGCAGTTTCGTGCCAAGCTTCAATTTGGTTTAAAAAATCAGTGTAGTGTTTTTTGTTTTTCTGCTGCACCCAATTGTTGTCCGGAAAACTGTGCTGCCTTAAGTACTGAATGATAAGCTCAATGTCTTGAGTTTCCATAGCGCGAATAGAGCAGTGTTTAGGGAACAAAACTGTGTGAAAGTAAACCGGTGCATCCAGTTCATTACAAAAGCGAATAAACTCGGGAAGTTCACGCCAGTTTTGTTGCATGGCACAAACAGAAATGCCAAAAAAAGTATTTCGCTCGCGGGTATATTCCCTGAACCATTTCAGGTTTTCAAGTGTACGTTCATAGGTGGCATTCTTACGAATTTGTTCGTAAGACTCTTTTTGCAGCGAATCGAAAGAAATATTCACATGAAAGTTTGTTTCAGCTAAAATTTCCTTTACCCTGTTATTGAGAACAGTAGCATTTGTTTGTACTGAAATACGCACCGCAGGGTTTATTTTTCGGATACGTTCCCAAATTTGATAATAGATTTCTACCAAAAACGGTTCGCCTCCGTAAAATTTCACTTCCTCTAAATGCGGGATAAATTCTTCAAGCTGATCAACAAAACTATTGTCGTAAGGAATTTCAAGAGGGGGCAGTTTTTCGCGTTTTGAGCGAATGAGAGAGGAAAAATCGCCATTGCACATTTCACATTCTAAGTTGCAAACGTTGCTTAACTCGAATTCCATTACACTTGGGTAATGATTACTGTTTAACTTCAGTTGGTCGTATTGTTTTGCTTTAACAGCATCAAAATTGCCGGCAAGTAATTGTTGTTTGCAGCCCACGCAGCCCAGCGAAAAATCATTGTGTTTAATGTACTCGCGTAGTTTTTCAGCTTCCTCACCAAACCATATTTCATGAATAGATTGCTTCGGAAACTCACCTAAAATATGTGTGCGGTTATAGCAACAAGCTATTGCCCTGCCATGGTGGCCAAAGTAAATACTTTTGAAGGGCGCGTAGCATGAACGAGGCTGTGGGCCAAACTGCCTGTGGCTGTTGTATTCTTTCAACAGCGGTGAAGGAAGCGAGTCGTATTTTTTACGATTAAATATTTTGTTGAACACAAGCATGTGCTGTCAAAGATGAAAAAATTACACCCACTGTTTGTACCAGGTTTCCATTACGGATAGTTTCCACAAGCGCCAGTGATCTTTTGTGCTGAGTAGCAAGTTTACGTATGGTTCGTTAATTATTTTGTCAGCTACTAACTTACTTTGTCGAAGTCGCTTTTGATACCAATCCATATTCATGTAATATTTGTCGGGGCCAACAAAACCCTGTTTAGAGCGCTGTAAAATTTCTTTCGGCAAATGGCTTTTAATGTTTTGGTACAACAGATGTTTAGTTTCTTCTTTACGGTAGTAAACATTGGTGCTTAATGTAAATATAAACTCACAAATTTCATGATCGAGAAAAGGAACCCGCACTTCTAAAGAATTAGCCATGGATGCCCGATCAACTTTTGTCAACACCTGCTCACCCATAAAATGTTTTACATCCAACACTTGCATAGCTTTTAAATCAGAAAGCTCAGGGTTTACAAGCGAGTTATAATACCAATAACTGTCTGATCGTATATGCGAATGTAAGTCTGGATGAATCATTTTTTTTAACTCGGCTGAGTTGAAGGCTCCCATGCTCATAAAATTAGTGTAGTGGTTAAGCATGTGCTGCTGTGAACGGCCGGAAAAAACACCGGCTACTTTTTGCAACCAAGTTTTTTCTTGTGGTCTATAATCTTTCTGCCATTGATAGCCCACCAAAAACTCATCGCTGCCTTCGCCACTCATTACAGCTTTTACATTTTTGGCAGCTTCGCGGCTAACAAGATATGTTGGTATAATTGATATGTCGCCATTGGGTTCATCGTACACCCGCGCCAGTTGATCGAGCACATCGAGCGATTGCGTTTCTAGAACTAATGAATGATGCTTTGTGCCAAACTGCTTTGCTACCATATCAGCAAACAGATGTTCGCTTACATCCCAGCCTTCAAAACCAATTGAAAAAGTTTCGGGCACGTAACCAAAGCGGCTCATGTAATAAACCAAAGCAGAACTATCATAACCACCACTCAAAAATGAACCCACGGGCACATCGCTGCGAGCATGAACTTTTACTGAATTTAATAGCAGTTCATCAAACCGTTCAACAGCATCTTTGTCATTTATTATTTGTTCATCAAACGGAATATTCCAGTAACAATGTGTAGTAATGCTGCCATTTTGTTTGTAAATAAGGTAGTGAGCTGCAGGTAGTTTTTTTACCTCTTGCCAAATGGTGCCGGGGGAAGGCACGTATCTGTAAACAAAAAAATCGGAGAAGGCAGAATGGTTTAGTGTAGTGTGTGTTGTTTCATTTGCTTGAATACCCTTTATTTCTGAAGCAAAAACAAAATTAGATTTTGCATTGTTTTGGTAGTAATAAAGAGGTTTAATACCAAATCGGTCGCGTGCCAGAAAAAGCTCTTGCGATTTTTCGTCCCAAATTCCAAAGGCAAACATGCCTTTCAGTTTACTAAGAATATGTATGCCCCATTGCTCATAGCCATGTAGTATAACTTCGGTATCGGTATGTGAGTTAAATTTGTGCCCATAACTTTCTAACTCGACCCGTAGTTCGAGGTAGTTATAAATTTCTCCGTTATAAGTTATCCATAACGAGCCGGCTTCGTTACACATAGGCTGTTTACCTGCTTCAGACAAATCAAGAAACGATAATCTTCGGTGACCAAGCCCTACTGTTTTTGCAGGGTTTATAAACACACCCTCACCATCAGGCCCCCGATGTTTTAACGCGGTGTTCATAGCGAATATATGACGCTCTAAAACCGGTTCAGAAAAATTTATTTGTCCTGCAATGCCGCACATATTACCGTAGAAGGGTAAAGAAGGAGAGATTAGTAATCATGTTCGGTATCGAAATTTTGCCGGATAGTTTTAATGTCATTGTAAAAGTTGAACACGAAGGAAGGAAACAAAACCAAGTGGAGCGGCACTATCCAAAACAATTCATGGTGCTGAACCGCCAATAATAACGATAAGAAAACCGGAATATAATTTTCAAAATAGTCGTTTAAAAAAAACAGAAATTTAAATTGTAATTGACGGGCAGGCAGGTAGCTTAACTTCCATCCGCTGAACTTCAGATAAGTGATAACAGCAAACAGCATAAACGATAAAATAAACGGTGGCAATATGTAGCTAATGCACAGAACCATCAGGAGTAAAAAAACCATTTCAGACTTTAGCAAATTATTGACAAAGGTGAGAGCAAACAGAGCACCGTGTTTTACCACAAAAGTATTTACTGCTGCAAGATTGTCTTTTTTTCGATCGTCTATTTGGTGCAGAATGATGTTTCGTACCCCCTTAATGGCAGCAACCATGGCCACCAAGCACAGCAGTAAAACCAAAACCGGATTTTTGGTTTCTCCATCAATAAAAAAAGTGAGCGTTATTAATGCGGGGTTTACGTGACCATAAAATGCATCGCACAACACGCCATAAATTCCTCGTTCTTTTAAGCGAATTGGTTTTATGCTGTAAGCTAATAACGACAATAGTTGTAAAGCGTAAAGCAGATTTACCCAAATGCTCTTTTGAAGCATATACCACGAACCTAGTGCAGCAACAAGCAACAAGAACAAGAAAAGCAGTTGTATGCCTTGTGGCCATGAAGAAAGCAGATTTTGTTTGCGCGCTTTTTGGTCAGAGTCAATATCGCACCAGTCGTTGAATAAATAACCAAATGCGGCAGTGGAAACCAATGCAACTGCAAACCATAAAGTTTGAAACCATTTATCTGGGTTATTGGCAAACCCCATTAACCAACCGAAATATACCCAGCCCATAGCTTGCGGCACTACCGCCTTCCACCATATGTGTGTACGAAATGTTTTAATCATGGGCTTAGCGCAATAAAAATAAATTTGTTTGCCATCAATATGAATGAATGATACAGAGGATAATTGATTTTTTAGCTGGTAGCCGGAAACTTTCGGTAAAAGAAGTGCAGCTGTATTATGAACAGTGGAACGAAAATTATCTGCATAACTTTGGCGATATTTTTCAATCGTACGCCACCACCAGGCCCGAAGAGTTGATGGACTACATAGCATCATCGGCAGGAATACAGAATGGCGATTGTATTTTAGATGCAGGGTGCGGAGTGTGTGGCCCGGCTGTGTTGTTGGCCCAAAAATTCCCGGCATCAAATATTACAGGCATCACCATTTCGCCCACACAGGCAAAATTGGCACAGCAGAAAATTTCTGATAAAAATCTGACACCACAAATTCAAGTGCTTGAATCAGATTTTCACACAGTTGATAAATACTTTGCCGCTAACCAGTTTAATGTTGTTCTGTTTTTAGAGTCATTGGTACATTCACATGATCCGGAATTAGCAATTGCTGCTTGCGGAAAAGTGTTGCGACAGAATGGAACACTTTACATAAAAGATTTGTTTAAGCATTTTGATGCTGCTATACAACCAGATATTGATTACGCTGTAGCCAACGTGGAGAAGCTGATAAAAATGAATGTGCAGGATGTGAAAACAATAGAGCAGATACTGCTGAAAAATAATTTTGAAATAGAGTTTGTGCGTCCGTTGCAAATAGCTCCTGATTTTACCAACGGCAACCGGTTTATGGCCAACAATCACTTTCGTATTTTTAAAAACCGCCATGAACCATACAACGGCAACGAGTTTCAATATTTGATGTATTACGAAATTAAAGCGCGTAAGAGGTAATTGATTTTTCGAATTAATCTTCGGTCTTCTTGCCCTTAACAAAAGAGGCCAACCTAAGTTTGAAACCTATGTTTAGCAACCTTCCTTCGAGAGGGGCATAGATTTCAGAAAAACGGGGATGGGCAAAAGTTGGATTAGCGAAAACTGTTGGGCCATGCGAACTCTGACGTATGCCGGCAATGTTTTCGAAATTGGCAAACAACAGAAGATACTTGAAGTCGTATTGAGCGTTTATTCCAACTTCCCAGATTTGCTTTCCGGCTCGCCCATCGCTGAGTTTTACCGGGCTAAAATAGTACGCATCTATACCGAACGAGAAATTTTTAATGGTATAACCTGCCAGCAAATAAACAATGTGCTTTGATGTAATAGGCGCAATGCTGCGAACTCCATCTAATCTTCTGTTGTTATCAGTAAATGTGTAAACAAACGAAAACTCTAACCCACGATAGTTAGCGCTTAGCCCGGTTTCTACACCTCCGCTTCTGAAAAATCCATTTCCGTTTTTGTAAAAAAGCTTGTGGCAATCAAGCGATTTGCAGAACGTGTCTACTTGTAAATCGGCAACAAGTGGCTTGAAAATATACGTAAGAAAGTAAAGTTGATGAAGTTTAATGTTTAACCCGTTGAAGTTGGGCAACTTTATTCTTAAATCAACTGTGCCGCCTAACGACAGTTCCGGCTTTACACTAGTTGTAACTTTCTGAACATTTACATAACGGGCTTCTTCAGCCTCTTCCTGAAAAATATTTGGAAGTTTATAACCCATACCAAAGTTAAAACGGGTAAGAAAAATTTCGTTCCAGGTGTGGCGAATAGCAACATGCGGAAGCGGATACACTTTATAGGTAGTATTATAATCAACACGTAGGCCGGCTTCGAGCGAAGTTTTTTCGTTTACGTTGAAAATATATTGCACAAACCCACCAAAAGTATTGTAGGTGTAGCTCCGTTTTTCTACAGCAGAATCCGGTTGCTCTTCAAACTTGTCGGTTCGGAAATCGAAACCCAGCACTATATCATGTTTCTTAAAAACTATGCGATAGTTCAGCTCTGTGAGAGAAGCAAACTGGTTACCCGAAAAGTAATAATAGGGAATCTTTAAATCGCGATGAAAGTAGTTGACAGCATTTTTCAGTGTAAGCATTCCGCCTTTTTCGAAGTTATAATCAAACTTCAGGTTGCCGGTAATTCTTTTCGACTCATTTTTTTCATAGTAACTATAAACAGAGTCCTGCTTGCCCCGAATGTATTCGATAGTGCCACCAGTGCGGTTTTCGTTGGTGTATGATGCCCCAATATTTAAACGTGCGTGTTTGCTGAGGTCAAAGAAAAGCTGAGGCGACACGGTGTATCGTTGCAGTTTAGGTGTTTCGGTAAAATGGTCACCATCCCAGTCTTTTTCAAATTGCCAGCGGTATGTTCCGGTGGCAGAGAACGAAAACCACTTAATTTTTTGTGCAGCATATACACCGGCATCGTAAGCATTAGCGCTTTCACCATTAAACAATATATCGTAAACGGGCTTTTCAGCAGGTGCCTTTGAAATAAGATTAACCACACCGGCAATAGCATCGCCCCCATACAAAACTGAAGAAGGGCCTTTTATAATCTCAACCTGCTGTATGTCAAGAGGAGGTATCTGGGTAATGCCTATAACATTACTAAAACCGCCCAAAAGCGGAAACCCATCTTTGAGTGTTTGAACATATCGTCCGTTTAGCCCTTGCAGGCGAATGTTCATTGTGCCCGCAGTGGCAGAAGTGCGCTGCACCTGCACACCGGGTTGCTCGCGCACTACATGCCCAACATCACTCGGCTTATCGTGCGAGCGTTCTTCTACTTCATCACTTTCTACAACTTCAACTCTGGTAGGCAAATATTGCGGCTTCTGATAATTGCGCGTAGTGGTTACAATTACTTCTTCCATTTCTTCGGCCTGTGATTGTAAAACAACTTCAATAGGTTGGTTGCTCGTTAACGGCAGTTTCACTTTTACGCGTTTTTTAAAATATCCGGTAAGCGAAAACTCAATGGTGTGTTCCCCGGAGGGTATATGATTAATTTGTAAAAACCCCAAACTGTCAGACATTGCAAAAAAACTTGAATCCACCACACGTGCTGTTACACCTTCGAGCGGTTCATTTTCTTCGCCCTCGCTTAGCGCCAAGGCACTAAAAGAATTTTGTGCCGTCAGCAGTTGGCTACATAAAAGCAAAACAAAAAGTAAGATGCTTTTCAACAATGGGTTTGGTTGTATATCGAAGATAAGAATGCCCGGCAAGAAAAACCAGAGGTAGTTAAAGCGACTTTATTTGTTGAACAAAGTGACGGTAGTTTGTTTCCGCATTGTAGTTTTGTTGCCAGGTTTGTTGCGCACTACTTCGCATCCTTATCTTTTCTTCCGCTGACATTTCTGTGAACTTTACAATTACTTCAGCAATATCCTGAGCGCTAACATTTTCGTTTAGTAGAAAACCGTTTTGTTCGTTACAAACTATTTCGCCATTACCACCAACATTTGTGGCAACAACCGGCACACCAAAGGAACAAGCTTCCATTATTGATACGGGTACACCTTCAGAGTTGCTCACATTAATGAATAAGTCAACTGCTGAGGTTTTGTAATGTTTCAGCATTTCGACATTAGCTACATGCCCCATAAAACAGTAGTTAATGTTGTTTTTGTGGTCAAGTAGTTTTTGCGCTAAACTCTTGGTTTGCTCTAACAACTCACCACTGCCAAAGTGTTTCCACTCAATGCTGATATTACTTATTAATGAAAGCGCCTCCACAATAAGGCTAACGCGTTTCATTGGTATTACGTTAGAACAACTGATCAGTGCCAACTTATTTCTATTAAAGTCAGCTGTTACGTTCGTATTATTAAATGTTCCTAAAGGCGATAAAATCAAATTGTTTTTTGTTCTTGCAAAAGGCAGCTGTTCTAGGTAGGTTTTTCCATCCTTGGCAATACAAAAACATGCATCTAGTCTGTTTAAGATAAAACTTCGTAGCGGCAGGTAAGGTAACTTATGCCACCAGAAGTACACATCCCACCGATGAGCCCTGCAAAACACCTTTACTTGTGGGTTTTGCTCTTTGAAAAGGGCAAGCCCCGCAGCAGTGTTGTTTAACCAGTAGCTGTACAGGTATAAGTTTTGTTTTTCCAACTTTCGTTCTGCACAAAACATTTCTAACCAGCCGCTAATTTCTAATGCCTTCCCATAACACGAATACAAAGTAGCTAAGACCTTATATGAGAGAGGTAACTTTAACCTTCTTTGAATAAATGTTACTTCTGAACGAATATCAGATTTGTATGTGGCCAGTAATGCCCGCAGTTTATATTTAGTAGAAACATGATATGGAAGCCGGATCAGCTCAACTTGCGGGGGTGTTTGCCGGGTTTGTTGATCAGTGATATTTGCACTTACAATAATGATATTATCAAAGGCAGAAAGCAAAAACGGCATTTCGCTTTCGATAAATGTTTCGCCTTTACCAAAAGGATAGGTTGAAGTAAAAAATACAAGCGTTTTACCAGAAGTCAAAACCAACTTTATTTTAGCCCTAAATATCTTTTTTCTTTGAAGAAGGTCTTAATCATCGCCTATTTTTTTCCGCCCTGTAACCTTACAGCATCACAGCGTGCGTTTTCGTGGGCAAAGTATTTTCAACGTTTTGGTTATCGTCCAATAATAGTTACACGCAGATGGGATAACAAAGTAAATTCACTTGCTGATGTTTCAAAAGCTACACCAGGCGAAACTATTTTTGAGCAACACGAAACTTACGATGTTTATTATTTGCCTTACACACCAAATTTACGAGACAAGATTTTTGTAAAGTATGGGGAGCAAAAATTTTCAACCATTAGGCGCATACTCACACTATTCGAGCTTTTTTTTCAAAATTTTATTACAACAGCAATACCATACAAAAACTTGTTTGAATTTGCAGAGAAATTAGTATCCGAAAGTAAAGACATAAACAAAGCTGTAATAACGGGCAACCCTTACATAACTTTTAAGATTGGATACAACCTGCACAAAAAATTCGGTGTAAAATGGATAGCAGATTACAGAGATGCCTGGACCACCAGTGAAATAAATTTTCTGAGCAATAAGTCGTTTTTGTTTAAAGTAGTTAACCTTCTCGATGAGTATTTTGAAAAAAAATGGATTCGTACCGCATCGTATGTTACTGCAAGTTCACTGCCTATAGCAAAAGGAATTGAACAACTAACCGGCACTACAAGTACTGCTCTTTACAATGGTTTTGTAATGGAAGATTTTGATGGCATAACCTCCCCCAAATTTTCAGACTTTACCATCACCTATGTAGGTACACTATATGCGGGCCAAAAAGTAGAAATACTTTGTATGGCTCTTAAAAGATTAATAGACGCAACGCCCGCAATTAGAATCAAATTACTGTTTCCGGGGCTGGCTTATGATAAAGTGCAAGCTGCTCGTATAGCCAAATGTATGCGCGGGTACGAAAAATATTTTGAGTGTACTTTACGAATAGATCGCAACAAAGTATTAGAAATAGAGAAGCAGTCACACCTGCTGTTTCATGTGGCATGGGACGAGCAGCAAGGTATTATTGCCAGCAAAATATATGAGTATATTGCCAGCGGTTCGTTCATTCTTGTTGTGCCTTCCGATAATGGGTCAATTCAAGAAATTGTGGAGAGCAGCAAATGCGGAGTTTGTTTAAATACTGAGGATGATACGCTGCTGTTTCTTACTCAGGAATACAAAAATTTTGAAGCCGGAACATACCGTACCAACAACACCAACAACCAATCTGTGCAACAATATTCACGTATTAATCAGGCCAAGTTTTTAACCGAGTTGCTCGATAAGATTTAACACTACATGAAGAAAGTATTAACCTGTGTGGGCACCAGGCCCAACCTTATAAAAATTACACAACTCGACAAGTACTTTGCGGCATACTCCGAAATAGAGCATAAACTGCTGCATACAGGGCAACACTTTGATTACAACATGAACGATGTTTTTTTCGAAGAGCTGAAAATCAGAAAGCCGGACGTTTTTTTTAATATCAATCAGGGCGGGCAAATACAAGTGGTTGCTCGTATAATGGAAGAGTTTGAGAAGTTTGCGTTGGATTATAAACCCGATTTGGTGATGGTGCCGGGAGATGTAAATTCGTCATTTGCCTGCGCTTTTGTAGCCCAACGGCATGGTATTCCCGTAGCGCATATTGAGAGTGGATTGCGTAGCTTTGATATGACAATGCCCGAAGAGGCAAATAGAATTTTAATTGATGCACTTACTGATTTGTATTTTGTAACTGAGCAAAGCGGCATAGACAACTTAGAACTTGAAGGTAAGCCGCAAAGCAAAGTAAAATTTGTAGGCAATACCATGATTGATTCGCTTGTCGCTTTTATGCCGGTGATAGACGCCTCACCTATTAGGAGAAAGTTAGACCTAAGTAGTTACTATCTGCTTACGTTTCACCGCCCCTTAAATGTTGACAACAACCAAAACCTAACTACACTAGTACATCTCATTGCAGAATTAGCAAAAACCAAGCAGATTGTTTTTCCGGTACATCCTCGAACTCGGAAACGAATTACAGAGTTTGGTTTAGAGCAAAGTCTTACGAGTAAAAATATTTTACTTACCGACCCTATAGGATATATTGATTTTATTCATCTGGTAAAAAATGCCAGTGCAGTAATAACCGACTCGGGTGGCGTGCAGGAAGAAACTACATTTATGCAGGTTCCATGTATAACTGTTCGGCCCAATACCGAACGTCCGGTTACTCTTTTAGGTACCAACCAGTTGATAGAGTTAAATGCAGAAAAAATTTGTGCATTGTTGCAAACCATTGAAACCGGAAGTTTCAAGAAAGGATTGATACCACAATACTGGGATGGCAAAGCTTCAGAACGAATTGTGAAAGAGATTGATTTGTTTTTTAAACAAACGGCAGCATGACCCACCAGCCCAAAAATTTTGCACTCATAGGCGCTGCAGGTTATGTAGCACCTCGACATTTTAAAGCCATAGCTGAAACCGGTAATAAACTGGTGGCTGCTTATGATTTATTCGACAGTGTGGGCGTGTTAGATTCGTATTTTCCCGAAGCAGCTTTTTTTACCGAGTTTGAACGATTTGAAAGACACATTGATAAACAAAACCGAAGCGGGCAAAAAATAGATTATGTGTCAGTTTGTTCACCTAACTATTTACATGACTCTCATGTAAGGTTTGCATTGCGCAATGGGGCTAATGTTGTTTGCGAGAAACCACTGGTGCTGAACCCGTGGAATGCCGAAGCACTCATGAAACTTGAAAACGAAACCGGCAAAAAGGTAAACAACCTGCTTCAGTTACGTTTACATCCCGCTGTAGTAGCCTTAAAAAAGAGAATAGACAATTCGCCTGATAAAATTTTTGAAGTAGAGCTTACTTATATTACAACAAGAGGAAATTGGTATTACACCAGTTGGAAAGGTGATGTGGCTAAATCAGGCGGTATAGCTACAAATATTGGCATTCACTTTTTCGATATGTTATTATGGTTGTTTGGCGAGGTAAAAGCAACAACAGTGCATAAACACACACACAGCACTGCGGCCGGATTACTACAGTTTTCGAAAGCACGGGTAAAGTGGTTTCTAAGTATAGATTCCACAGCGCTGCCCAGCGAAGCAAAACAAAACGGGAGTAGCACGCATAGAAAAATAACGGTGAATGAAGAAGATGTTGATTTTACAAATGGCTTTGAAAGTTTACACACACTCAGCTATCAACAAATTTTGTTGGGCAATGGCTTTGGTGTAAACGATGCATTGCCCGCTATTCAACTAGTGCACGATATTCGCCACGCACAGCCAGCAGGCTTAACCGGAGACTACCATCCGCTGGCAATTTTACCTCAGCGCGCACATCCGTTTTCAAAAAAATAATTACCAAGTAATATGTGCGGTATTGCCGGATATTTTTCTGCCTCTCATAATTTTAGTGAAGCTGATTTGCACGCCATGACAACTGCCATAAGCCATCGTGGGCCTGATGCAGAAGGTTTTTATTTCAACGAATCTAAAACAGTTGGCCTCGGCCACCGCAGACTAAGCATTTTAGATTTAAGCACAGCAGCCAATCAACCCATGCATTCACACAACGGCAGATATGTTACGGTGTTTAATGGCGAGGTTTATAACTTTCAAGAAATAGCAAAAGAGTTAAACATTGCGCACACTACAACCAGCGATACAGAGATAATTCTGGAAGCCTACGCCCAAAAAGGTATTGATTGTGTTCACTTGTTTAACGGCATGTTTGCTTTGGCTATATACGATAAGCTGAACGATGAACTTATTCTGTTGCGCGATAGGTTGGGGGTTAAACCCATTTACATTTTTCAAAGCGAACACAATTTTGCCTTTGCTTCAGAAATCAAAGCGTTGCTTCAGAGTGGTTTTGTAAAGCAAAGCAAAGAAGCATTTAAGCCGGCAGTGCAAAATTTTTTGTATGCTGGCTATTTACCGGAGCCATTTACCTTCTACAACAAGATTCAAAAACTTCCGGCAGGCAGCTGCGCTGTGGTAAGCAGTAGCGGCATAAAAATTTCTTCTTACTGGAAACCCGAAGAAAAGGTAACCACATCTGTAAAAGAGAATTTTACACAAGCAAAAAGCGAATTAAAAGAGTTGCTTACATCTTCCGTCCGTTACCGAATGATTAGCGATGTTCCTTTCGGAACATTCTTAAGCGGAGGCATTGACTCAAGCGTTGTTACGGCTATTGCTCAAAATATTTCACCTAAGCCAGTAAAAACTTTTTCAATTGGGTTTAAAGAAGCAAAGTTTAACGAAAGTGAATACGCTCGCCAGGTTTCAAACCATTTAGGCACCGAACACCATGAGTTTACTGTTACCGAAAATGATGCACTTAATTTGGTAGAACAGATGATGGACGCTTATGATGAACCCTATGCTGATTCTTCTTCAATACCAACCATGTTGGTTTCTAAATTGGCCCGACAACATGTTACCATGGCTTTGAGTGGCGATGGCGGTGATGAATTGTTTTTGGGTTACGGAACTTACAACTGGGCAAAACGACTGAACAACCCGTTGGTAAAAATGTTTCGTCACGCATTAGCGTTTGGATTAGCACAGATAGATAACAGAAGTAAACGGGCTGCCGGAGTTTTTAAATATGCCTCAGAGCAAAGCATAAAGAGCCATATTTTTTCTCAGGAACAATACTTTTTCAGTGAGGGAGAGATTAAAGACTTATTGAAACCGGACTTCAGCTCACCCATATTATTCAAAGAAAAAATTTCTGTTGCACGGAACCTTTCAGCTCAAGAAGAACAAGCCCTATACGACATAAAAAACTATTTAAAAGATGATTTGCTCACAAAAGTAGATATTGCATCAATGCAGTTTTCTCTCGAAGCACGCACTCCGTTTCTAGACTACCGGGTGGTAGAGTTTGCGCTAAATCTTTCAGAAAAATTTAAGAAGCAAGGAAATATATCGAAGTATATTTTAAAAGAAGTGCTGTACGAATATGTACCCAAGCATATTTTCGACAGACCCAAGTGGGGTTTTGGTATACCACTTGGTAAATGGCTAAAATCCGACCTTCGGTTTTTGATAGATAAATATCTGAGCAATGATGTACTGGTACAGTGTGCAATAGTTGAGCCATTACAGGTTAAGCAACTCTTGCTTCGGTTCGAAAAAGGGGAAGATTATCTCTACAACCGTATTTGGGTGTTAATTTTGCTTCATCGCTGGTGGCTTAAACACAAGTAGTCATTTATTTACCATCAAGCCAGTTGATAATATAGTTGATGGCAGCAGATCTATCCGGTTCCGGCTCATTGTGTAATTCGTGATAGTAACCTTCCCACAATTTAAATGATACTAAACTTTTGGGTGCCGCTGCGGCAAATTCTTTACTACCTTCAGCTGAGGTAAGTTGATCGGCAGTGCCGTGCATCACTAGCATGGGAGTTTTTAAGTCAGCAGCATGTGCCAAAGCCCATTTACCGGCTTCAAAAAATCCAAGAAATGTTCCCGCAGTAATTTTTCCGTGGTTAAAGGGGTCGGCATCATATTTTCGAACTTCTTCTTTATCTCGGCTAATGCCCTGTGAATTGAGTTCGGCCTTTTCGGTAAATGCCGGATAAATATTAACCATCATCTTGGCTAGAAACACTTTAAATGCGGGTGGTTCGAACCCCAATTTAAACAGCGGTCCTGTAGCTACAGCGCCTGCAATATCCGGATGCCTGCGCAAAACATAATTGGTTACAACATTGCCACCCATGCTGTGTCCCCATAAAAATCTTTTTATTCCTGGAAACCGCGTTTCGGCTTCAGCTAAAATTACTTTTACTGACTCAAGAAGTCCCTCATATGGAGCATGTCCGCGTTTGCCGGTTGTTTTTCCGTGGCCCAATTCATCGTAGCTAAGTACTGCGTAGCCGGCATGGCATAATCGTTCCGCTACATGAGCATAACGCGTGCTATGTTCGTTGAATCCGTGGACAATGCAAACCACCCCTTTGGGTTGAGCGATGCTCCAGCCCTGAGCAAAAAACGTTTCTCCTTGCTGTTGCCAGCTCCATTCAAAATGATTCATGTGTAAATTATTGAATTGTTATGAATAAGATACCAAATCGGTAGTTTCAAATGTAGAATTATCTTGCGGAAAAATTCGGTAATATGAAACAGTTTGCCCTTTTGATAGCCATATTGATAATTGCCGCCCTTGTATATGTGGTAGGAATGATATTTATGGGCTACATAACCAAATATAAACCCGCACCTGTTGAAGATATTGCTTTAATACATCCGAAATCTGATTCGCAGAAACCGGAATCAATTTCAGATTCTTCATTTTCATTTCTTATCTGGAACGTTGGTTATGGCGGGTTAGGCAAAGAGGTTGATTTTTTTTATGACGGGGGCAAAATGGTTACATCTCCCAGGGAACATGTGCTCAAGAATAATGAAGGCATGGTGAAGTTTTTTTCAGAACAACAAGATATTGACTTTATAATGCTTCAGGAAGTTGATAGAGATAGCAAGCGGAGCTGGAAAATTGATCAGGCCAATAAATTTGCAGATGTATTGCCCCTGCACAACTACGCATTTGCCACCAACTATAAGGTAGTGTATCTTCCTTTTCCATTTACCGATCCCATTGGCAAAGTGTATGGTGGCTTGCAAACGCTCGCAAAGTTTCAACCAACAGAAACCAAACGAATTGCCTTGCCGGGTATTACTGATTTTCCACGTAAACTGTTTTACTTAGAACGTTGTTTGCTTATGCAGCGGTTTAAACTCGCCAACGGCAAAGATCTGATTGTTATTAACACGCATTTCGAAGCGTATGATGATGGCAGTGTTAAAAAAGAACAGAT
Organism: uncultured Chitinophaga sp.; assembly: GCA_964615305.1. Taxonomy (GTDB): domain Bacteria; phylum Bacteroidota; class Bacteroidia; order Chitinophagales; family LD1; genus Bog-950. Next base: position 39,854 of record CAZTNA010000015.1, on the reverse strand, counting down.
GGCACTTACCAAAAAGATTCTTGAAGACGAATACTCGAGAGGAAACTATGTGGTAATTGGTGGCGATTGGAACATTGCTCCGCCAACATTCAATGTTCATACTTTTGAAAAAGAACCTGAAGATGAGCCCCTTTACCTCAGAAACAACGACCCAAACTACATTTCCGGGTGGACTTATGCTTACGACTCCACAGTTGCTACCAACCGCAAAAACAAAACCGTATTTAATCCGGATAAAACCTACACCACAGTTATTGATTACTACTTTACTTCGCCCAACTTAGAAGTTGAGGAAGTAAAGGGAATTAATCTTGGCTTTAATGACAGCGACCATCAGCCGGTTAAGCTAAAAGTAAAACTGAAGTAAATCAGAACACAAACTCAACTTCTTTAAAGCCAAACCGCAGTTCTTTACCGCCTGAATGAATTATTAGTTTACCGTCTTTTGCTACTCCGTTTATTTCACCCTTAAAAGTTTGCCCATTGCGCTTAAACTCGTATGTCTGCTGGTATCTGTAAAGAGCTACGGTATATGCTTTGTCTAAAAAATTGAAATGAAGTTGGCGCAGTTGCAGGTAGTATTTTTCAATATAGCCCGCCAGCAGTTCTAGTAGCAACGTCAGTTGATATATACAGTTTGTAATTTGGAAAAACGAGATTGCATAAGGCAAGTTTGCATCAAAAATTTCCTGATTAATGTTTAACCCTATACCCACAACACTTGACGAAAGTTTGTAGCCATTGATGTTGTTTTCAATTAAAACACCACCCAATTTTTTATCGTGATAATAAATGTCGTTTGGCCACTTGATTTTTATTTCATCGTTCAACACACTTTCGCAAAAATCCTTAATAGCTAATGTAATGGCCATGTTGAGGTAAAACTGCTGGCCAGCTTCTAAAAACTCAGGATATAAAACAATGCTTATAGTAAGGTTTTTTCCGGCTTCTGTTTGCCAACTGTTGCCCATCTGGCCGCGGCCCTTACTTTGTGTGTGTGCATGTATTACTGTTCCTTCTGCCACGCGCTGGTTTGTCAATAGCTCTTTTGCGTAGTTATTAGTTGAGTCAACCTCTGCCAGTTCAACAATGTTTTGTCCAACAAAAATTGTTTCCATACTATCGAATTTCTGCTCCTAAAATACAGTTTTAGAAATTATAGCACGTCTGAATTATGCCCATATAAAACGAATCTAAAACGCTACACTACAACTGTGAAGAAAGTTTTTCCCAGTTAGCCATCTCTTTCTCTAAATCTTTTTTCATGGCTTCGTAGTTCGAGAAAAAGTTAGGATCTTTTGTTAGGTCGTGGAACTGGTTTTGATCGGCTAGCTTTTTGTCCGTTTCGGCAATCTTGGATTCTAAATCAGAAATCCGCAGTTCGCTTTTTTCAATTTCAGCTTTTAACCTCTTTAGCTCTTTCTCTTTCTCTTTGCTGGTATCAACAGGCTTAGCTGTGTCTTGTGTTTTCGGTTTTGTGTCTTGCTTCTTTTCATCGTCTTTCTTTGCCAGTAAACGCATGTCTTCTAGTTGTTTCTTTGCTAAGAAATCGTTGATGTCGCCCAAATGTTCTTTAATACCTGCTTTTGTAAACTCAAAAGTTTTGGTGGTTAGGTTGTGTAAAAAGTCGCGGTCGTGCGAAACAATAATTACTGTGCCATCAAACTGCTTGATAGCATTTTTCAAAATCTCTTTTGAAAGCATATCTAAGTGATTGGTAGGTTCATCAAGCACCAGAAAGTTGCGTGGTTCCAAAATCATTTTACACAACGCTAAACGACCTTTTTCGCCACCGCTCAGCACTTTTACCTTTTTAAAAACATCATCGCCCTTAAACAAAAAGCAACCAAGCATATCACGCAGCTTTGTGCGTATGTCTCCTGTAGCTACGCGATCCACCACATCCAATACCTGATCGTTGCCGTCCATACTGTCGGCAGCGTGTTGTGCATAGTAACCCACAGTTACATTGTGGCCGAGCGTAAACGTTCCCTCGTGTGAAAGTCCGTCAACCAAAATTCTTGTGAGCGTAGTTTTGCCCATGCCATTTTTACCTACAAAGGCAATTTTTTCTCCTCGGTCTATCTGAAAACTCTGATTGGTAATAACCTTTTTTTCGCCAAAGCTTTTCGAAATATGCTTGGCTTCAACCACTACTTTGCCACTTGCCTGTGCATTCGGAAAACGAAGATTCATAGCCGAAGCATCTTCTTCTTCAACTTCCACGCGCTCCATTTTATCCAACTTCTTAATCAGCGATTGTGCAAACGTTGCTTTGCTGGCTTTGGCACGGAAACGATCAATGTTGCGCTCAATCTGTGCTATCTCTCTGTCCTGATTTTTCTTTGCACCTATCAATTGCTCACGTCTTTCTTTTCTAAGCTCTACATATTTTGTATAGGGTGCGTTGTAGTCATCAATGTTGCCATTGGTTACTTCTACGGTTCGGTTGGTAATGTTGTCTAAAAAACTTCTATCGTGCGACACCATAATGATGGCACCCGGATAGTCCTTTAAAAATTTTTCGAGCCATAGCACTGATTCTATATCCAGGTGGTTAGTGGGCTCGTCAAGTAAAACCAAGTCGGGTTTTGCTAACAAAATTTTGGCAAGTTCTACTCTCATTTGCCATCCACCGCTTAGCGTTTTCATTTCTTTTTCAAAGTCAACTGCATCAAAACCCAGGCCTTTTAAAACCCGCTCCGTTTGTTCTTCTACACTATACCCATCATGAATTTCAATTTGATGTTCTACCTCACCCAACCTTTCAATCAGCTGCATATAGCTGTCGCTTTCATAGTCAGTTCGGGTTTCCATTTGATGCATAATGTCTTCCTTCTCCTTCGTAAATTGCATCACCAACTCAAACGCTTTTTTGGTTTCTTCCAACACCGTCAAGTTGCTTTGGCTGTGCAACTCTTGCGGCAGGTAGCCAATCACCGTTCCTTTCGGATACATAATATCACCGCCATCTATCTGTTGAATGCCCTTCAACACCTTCAGCAAGGTTGACTTACCGGCACCATTACGGCCGGTTAAACCAATCTTATCGTTATCGTTTATCAAAAACGAAATCTTGTCGAACATTACCCGACCACTGAAATGAAGTTCTACGTTGCTAACCGCTATCATAAGAGGGCGCGAATGTAAAAAAGCAATACATTTTTAGCGCGGTTGGTTAGTTTTATGTTCCAGGGTATGCGCGCCACGCGCGTAGAACGCTTGGTCTTTTTTACTAAAGCCAACAGCCATTATGGCACAATAGCTATTTCATCTTCCAGTTTTCCGTTTCTAAACAGGCGCAGATAGTGTTTTTTGTCGTCCATTTCATCACTGCCAATCTGATAGTTGTAGGTGTATTCGCCTTCGCGTTGTGTTTCGTTGTTTACAAATACACGCTTCATTTGATTGGTTTCATCAAAGAGGGCAATCATAATTTTATTGGTTCCGCTAAAGCGGTAACTCATGCTGCCACTGTAAATTTTGCGCGTAGTATATGATCGTGCAGGTTCAGGTGTTTCAGTTGTTGCTGCGTAAATTTTGTCTTCTGCCAACCCCTTTGCTTTTGCTACAAACCTGCGCAGGGCATACATCATGGCCGTATCAGAGTTGTAGATAGAGCTTATTTCATAGTTGTCGGTTAAGCACCACACCGCATTTTGTGCAGCATCTGTCTGATAGTTGTTTTTATTTATCAGTTCGGCCAGTTGTAAAATATTTCCGACAAAACGCTTACCTAAAACAAATGCAGCATCGGGTGATGGACCACTGTCATGCGCTTGTGTACACATGGCATACAACCGGTAGTTTTTTTTCTGTCGGGCGGGTAGTTTTACTAAAAGGTTTTGTGTTACCATCATGGTTTGCAGTGTACTGTCTTCGGGCTCCAGACGGTAACCATACTCTACATTTATACTCAGCATATCGGCAGTTGCGTTGGTAATTTCCAGGGCCATACACGGGCCATAGTGCGAAGATCTTTCCCCATGATATGAGGTATCAGTATAGGCGCCATGAATAGCTACTGAAACAGTTTTGTTGCGTATAGCTTCCGACAATTTATACGTGGTTTCTGCGCATAGTATATTCACCGGTAGTAAGCACAGTATGAGCAAGAATGGTTTCATCATGTAAGTGTTAGATATATACTAAACGAGTACATGCCCTCAATTATTATCTTTCGCAAAAAAATTTCTGATGTTGGTTATAGGAATAACAGGCGGCTCAGGATCGGGCAAAACCACGGTGGTAAAAAAAGTGATGAGTTCCTTTAGCTCACACCAGGTAAGCATTATTTCACAGGACAATTACTATAAAGACAATGCGCACATTACATTACAAGAAAGAAGGAAAATAAATTTCGACCACCCCGAAAGTTTTGAGTTCGATTTGTTGGTAAAACATTTGCAACAGTTACGCAACGGACAAGCCATACAAGAGCCCACTTATGATTATATAACTTCTACCCGGCAGATAAAAACAATTCCCATTGAACCCAACCACGTAATAGTGGTAGAGGGTATTCTTCTATTTACCGATAAGCGCGTGCGCGACCTATGCGATGTAAAAGTATTTGTAGATGCAGAACCCGATGACAGACTTATCAGAATCATTGAGCGCGACATGCAGGAGAGAGGGCGAACCGCACAGCAGGTAATTGAACGCTACAGCGTGGTAAAGGAAATGCACGTACAGTTTATTGAGCCCACTAAACGCTTTGCCGATTTAATTATACCACAAGGGGGCGAAAATCAGGTAGCTATTGATATAATGGTAGCTACTATTAAACAGAAACTATTGCAAGAGCAAAATGCGTAGTCCTTGCTATGTCAAAAATACTTTCACATTTGCCCTAACACAAAACAAAATCATGCAAAAAAAACTGAGAACTCTGGTTATAACTGCTACTGCATTCCTATGGCTGACAACATACAGCGGATGTAAAAAAGGAGGATTCAATATATTTTCTATTGAAGACGATAAAACATTTGGCGCTCAGATGGAAACGGAGATAGCAAATAACCCCTCTGAATATCCGTTATTGAATAGAACAACCTATGCTTCTGCATATACCTATCTCGAGTCATTAAAACAGGAAATTTTAGCAGGCGGAAAAATTGAACACGCCAATGATTTTGTATGGAAGTTGTATATAGTTCAAGACGATGCTGTACAAAACGCCTTCTGCACACCGGGCGGTTACATTTATGTATACACCGGGTTGATAAAGTATTTGAACAACGCTTCATCGCTGGCAGGAGTGCTTGGTCACGAAATGGCACATGCCGATAAACGCCATAGTACCGAACAAATGACCAAACAGTACGGACTAGAATTGCTCGTAAGTGTAGTAGCAGGCACCACCAATCAAGGACAATTGGCGCAAATTGCCGCCAACCTTTCATCGCTTGCATTTAGTCGCGATGATGAAAAAGAAGCTGATGAATTTTCAGTAACTTATCTATGCCCTACGCGCTACCGCGCTGATGGCGCTGCCGATTTTTTTGAAAAACTGGAAGCAGACGGAGTATCTTGCAATGGAGTACAGGCGTTTTTCAGTACTCACCCATGCCCCGACAACCGCATTTCCAATATTAAATCAAACGCTACTTCGCAAAACTGCAGTACTAACGATATTGGCACTACCGATGATGTAAACGGTTATGCTGCATTTAAAGCCAGTTTGCCGTAGAACCAATTTTCTAATGGCTAATTACTTTGTTGTAATATGCCTCGTATTGCGGCAAAACATTTTCAATGTCAAACGTTTTAGCGTGTGTTAAAGCATTTTTCTTAAACTGCTTTAAACGCTGCTCATCTTCCAGAATAAAGATGGAGTTCTTTGCCATATCTTCGAAATCGGCAACTGCACTCATAAAACCTGTCTTACCCTGAATATTTATCTCGGGAATACCACCTGCGTTAGAAGAGATAACAGGCACCTCTACTGCCATGGCTTCTAAGGCTGCCAAACCAAAACTTTCGGTTTCTGAAGGAAGAATGAACAGGTCAGATACGGCCAATAACTCTTCCACGGCATCTTGTTTGCCTAAAAACCTAACGTCATCACAAATAGAAAGCTGGCGGCAGAGCAACTCGGTATTCATACGTTCAGGTCCATCACCCACTAAAAATAACTTAGATGGAATTTTTTTGTGCACCAAGTCAAACATCTTTACCACATCATCTACCCGTTTCACTTTTCTGAAGTTAGAAACATGCGTAAGAATTTTTTCTCCATTTGGAGCAATAGCTTTTTTAAAGTGGTCTTTATTGGTTTTTTTAAATCGCGAGAAATCAATAAAGTTGGGTATTACTTCAATATGGCGCGTTATCTGAAAGTTGTTGTAAGTGTCTTCTTTTAAACTTTTAGAAACCGAAGTAACACCATCGCTTTGGTTGATTGAATATTCAACCACAGGCTTATAGCCGGGGTCTTTGCCTACCAGCGTAATATCAGTTCCGTGCAGCGTGGTTACAAACGGAAGCTTATACCCCTGCTCTTTTAAAATACTACGTGCCATTAATGCCGATGACGCATGCGGAATGGCATAATGTACATGCAAAATGTCGAGAAGTTCAAACTTGGCTACATCTACAATTTTACTTGCCAGTGCGCTCTCATAAGGCTGAAACTGAAACAGAGGATAATCAAGGGCAGACACTTCATGATAGAAAATATTCTCGTGAAAAGTATCAAGACGAACCGGTTCCTGGTAAGTAATAAAATGAACCTTGTGCCCTTTGTTAGCCAGAGCCTTGCCAAGTTCTGTAGCCACCACCCCACTACCCCCGTAAGTTGGGTAACAAACAATTCCGATTTTCATGTAATAACTTTTTGTAGTTAGACGAATGCAATGTAACCAGATTGCACAAAGCAAAAACTACTCCCCCAACGCTTTATAAATCACCTCCTGCAAGTCGGTACGTATATTCATCTTCACTAACTGGTTGTTATCAGCATTTGGGTACACGCGGTTGCTCAGAAATATATACGTGAGATTGTTTTCAGGATCGCTCCAAACACAGGTGCCTGTAAAGCCCGTGTGTCCAAAAACCGAAAGAGGAACTCCGTCATAACAAGGAGATGGTTTTTTTACATCCGGCTCAGGCTTATCGAAACCAAAGCCTCTGCGTGAAATTTTTGACTGACGTGCAGTAAACTGCTTGATGGTACTTTCTTCCAAAAACTTTTTTCCGTTATAAACCCCATCATTCAGTAGCATCTGAAAAACTGCTGCCAAATCAAATGCGTTGCTAAATAAACCAGCATGACCCGCCACTCCACCATACATGGCAGCTCCCGGGTCATGCACACAACCGAGCACTACCTGTCTGCGAAACACTGAGTCATATTCAGTAGGCATAATTTCATTTTGCAAAAACTTACTGAGTGGTTTGTAACCAATGCGCGTTAGCCCCATGGGTTTAAAGAAATTTTCAGTTACAAATTCATCTAACTTTTTATGAGATACACGCTCTACAATTTTCTGAAGAATATAAAAGTCGTTATCGCTGTATATATACTTTGGGTGCTCTTCAACGTCAGAATGTGTAATAATGTGCCACATTGTATCGGGGTAGTCGTTTCGTATAAAAAGTGAATCGGCTACTTGTAAAGTAAACCCGGTGTCAGGCCTATGGCAGTAGTATTTATCGAAGTTGTTGTCAATGGTGTTTTTGTAAAACATAAAGAACGCCTTTAACCCGGCTTGATGAGTAAGTAAATCGCGAAGCTTTAAGTTTTTGATGGTGGCGTCTTTAGGCAAATGCAGATAATCGCCCACGCACCTATCTAGATTTATTTTTTTCTGTTCATAAAGCTTCATTACAGCCAATGTGGTAGCAGCCACTTTGGTGATAGAGGCAAGGTCGTATAAATCACCTGGTTTTACTTTATCATTTGGTTGCTCATACACTTTAGATCCATAGCTCTTGTTCCAAACTACTTTGCCGTCTTTGGCTATCAGTAACTGGCAGCCCGGAAACGCCTTTGCCTCTATACCTTTGCGCAAAATTTCTTCTACCTTTCTAAAGTTCTCTGACTTAATGCCCACCTCTTCGGGTATCGAATTTTTGAGGCGATAGATACTATCAGAAGTAAATCCTCTACCGGCAGCAAAAACTGATGAGGCAGAAACCGGAAGTTTTCCCAAAATTTTTTCTGCACCAAAAAGTGAGTTGGCAGCTGCCATGTTAGATGCATCGTTGTCTTCATAAGCAACCAATACCCAAGGGATATATTCAAAGTACTTAAGCGAGTACGGATTTCCAAAAACACATAACACTACTTTGGTGCGGCCCGAAAGCGAATCTAGAAAAGCACGTGTTTCTTCAGATACATTGTAGTTTTTGGCAGCGCTACGCACCATGGCGTGCAGGTCAACAATTACCAAGTCGTAGGTGCAAAGGGTGTCAAAAACAGCGCTGAATGTTTTGGCGCTGTGTTCGTATGGCTGATTGTAAAAATCAATGTGCGCAAAATTGTTGATGTAGTTTTGAAACACCGAAGCTCCGTTGTTCCCAATAGAAATGCTGGCGGCTCTTCGGTAGTTCCATTCCTTAATAGGCAGCATGTTGTCCTGATTAGCTGCCAAAGTAATGGCGCGCTCAAAAAGTTTTTGCCGAAGGGCAATGCCGTAAGAGTTGTTTAAGTCTGCGCGCAGGTTTTGGAGACTTACATGCTGCGGTTTGTTTAACCCTAGTTTGTATTTGTATGCCAGCACTTTTTTTACACGCTGTTCAATTTCAATCATTGATATGCAGTTGCTGTCAATACTCTGTTTTAGTTTAGCAATACCCTGCGATGCATCTTCGCTAAAAACCAAAATATCGCAGCCGGCCATAAAAGCCAGTGAGTCAACGGTTCCCGGCTTAAAATATTTGGCTACACCTTTCATATTAAGAGCATCACTAAACACCAAGCCGTTAAATGCAAGCGAATCTTGCAGCCAGTTGGTTGCTATACGATACGAGAGTGAAGCCGGGGTGCCCGATGAGTCGAGCGCGGGTATGTTGAGGTGAGCTACCATAGCACTGCCCACACCGTTTTGAAACAAAATTTTGAACGGATAAAATTCCAGTGAATCAAATGCGGCTGCCGACTTGGCAATAAGGGGCAAGTCGAAATGCGAATCGGTGTTTACATCGCCATGCCCGGGAAAATGTTTAGCGCAGGCCAGCACTCCTTCATCTTGCATGCCATCGGCATAGGCCAGTCCTTTAAGAGCTACTTTGTATTTATCTTCACCAAAGCTTCTGTCGTTTATTACCGGATTATTTGGGTTGTTGTTTACATCTACATCGGGAGCAAAATTTATGTGAATGCCCATGCGCCTACATTGGCGGCCCACTTCGCGGCCCATTTCATAAATAAGGTTGTTGTCGGCTACGGCACCTAAGGCTATTTGATGGGGAAAAGCAAGTACTGAATCTAATCGCATAGCTACACCCCATTCGCCATCAATAGCCACCAAACCCTGTACTTTTACCGAATCCTGAATTTTGTTGGTCCATTCAGCTTGTGGTTCGGGCAAGCCCTTAAAAAAAATTACACCTCCTGCTTTGCCTTGTTTCATCCAGCTATAAACTGAATCCATGTTGTATTGAGCGCCCTGTGTATATGCCGGCAGCATAAAGAACTGCCCAAGCTGCTGCTCAATAGTTAGTTGTTTGTAAACCGAATCAACCCAGGCCACACATGCTGTATCGTTTTTCCAGTTGCGGAAATCAGGATTCTGAGAAAAAGAAAACAGACAACCAACAACAGACAAAATACCAAGCAACAACTGTCTTGCCATGTATCGTAATTTGTAATTTGTAATTCGTAACTGCATTAGCACCCGGGCGAATAGACAAAACATCTGCCAACAACTATTATTATTTATAAACGTGTTTTCTACTGTTTTATGTTGATTGAAAAGCGGATACAAGTTTCTTCGAAACCTTGAAGGGTTTTCTATTTTCGCCCCAATCACTAAAAATACAACACAAATGAATTTTCCTGCCGAATTAAAATACAGCAAAGAGCACGAATGGGTACGCATAGAAGGTAACACGGGCACCATTGGAATTACAGATTTTGCCCAAAAAGAGTTGGGAGATATTGTATATGTTGACATTAACACCATGGGCGATTCGCTAGATGCAGGTGCTGTGTTTGGCACAGTAGAAGCGGTAAAAACAGTATCAGATTTGTTTATGCCTGTAAGCGGAAAGGTAATTGAACTTAACAGCTCGTTAAACGATGCTCCCGAAAGCGTGAACAAAGATCCCTACAACAGCGGCTGGATGGTGAAAGTAGAGTTTACTAACCTCGCAGAGTTAGATGGGCTGATGGATGCGGAGACTTACAAAAAACATGTTGGTGCTTAAACCTGCTTGAAAAATTTCCTGAAATACAACTGGCCGTCCATGCTATGGACGGCTTTTATTTTGGTAGTATGTCTTTTGCCCGGTAAAGACCTACCCAAAGTAGAACTAATAAATGCCGATAAGTTAGCACACTTCGTTTGTTATGTGCTGCTGGTGTTGTTTATGTTTTATGGATGGCGTACACAAAATGAGTTTTCATGGTTTCATCAAAACACGTTTGCAAAAATTTTGTTGATTACAATGGTGTATGGTTTTGCTGTCGAAATTATGCAGCATTTTTTTACTTCTGATAGGCAGTTTGATTTATACGATGCACTTGCCAACTCATTAGGCGCTGTGGCGGGTAGTGCAGGGTGGTGGTATTTTAGTGCTAAACTGGGTTAGCAAAAAGAATTGTGAACACACTCTATACGATAAAAACAAAATCGTAACTGGTAACATCGGCTTAGGAGGTTAGATGAGGGGATGCGTAAGAAAAAGCGTCAACGGTTATAGTTTGCTTTCATTTGCAGAACAGAAAAGTATTTTCGCTCCTATAAACAAACCACATGCAAAAAATTTACATGCTTCTTTTCTGCCTGATAACGGTCGTTAACGGTGTATATGCCGGAGGTGCTTCCTGCACACCGGATCCTAACAATACCGAGTTTCTTTCACCGGCACCCGATAGTATTCCTTGTGCAGAGCGCGATTCTTTTTACGAGCAGGTACTGCAAATCTATGTTCCCAACTCTATAGACCTGCAAACCATTATTCCCGCTATACCTTTTCCGTTTATTATGACTATTGATTCAATAGTTATAGACTCCGTTACAGGCCTACCCAACGGTATTGCTTATGAACTTAACCCGTTCAGTGGCCATTTTTTGGGCGGAACCAACAACTGTGCGTATGTTTACGGCACCACCAGCGACCCCACAGGTCACTACCCGGCCATTTTCCACGGTTTTATAACAATGCATGGCGCTGCCATTCCGGGTATATTTGATGGCGATACCACAGTGGGGCTCGATGTGTTGCAAGCAGCACCTGAAAATCCGTTTGAACTGGCTTTGGACATAATAAACGGAGGAGATGAATGTCGCCCGGCAGCTAATGGAATTTCGGCTTTTAAAAACAGCCTGAATACATTAATGTATGTGTTCCCTAACCCAAGCCGAGGAGTTTTTGAACTACGATTTAATGCAGGCAGAAGAATAACCGGTGAAATAGCTGTTACTGATTTAACAGGCAGAAAAGTCTTTACAAGTTCTGTTGATGCGGCAGGGTGGTACACAACAACCATTGATTTGGGTTCAGCACCCCACGGAATTTACACTGTGCAGTTAAGAACCGCAGACGGCTTTGCTGCTAAAAATATTTCAGTAGAATAAATTTTACTACTTTCGACACTACATTTTTTAAAACTAAAAAACAATAACCATTAAAATGAAAAAGTTCTACGCTCTGTTCTTTTTTGCTGCAGCTTTCTGCGTCAACACCACGTTTGCCGGTGCAGCTTGTACAATTGGCACCGACACTGTAAAGTTTAGCCCCGATCCGGACAATGTTCCTTGTGCTGAAATTGGAGTTGCTTACGATGAAGTGTTACAGTTTTATATTCCTACTCAGGAACAAATTTCAGTTTTAGGACAATCAGTTACAGCGTATATAGACTCTGTAGTGTTAAACGGAATTACCGGTTTACCGGCAGGTTTAACTTGGCAGTCGAACCCAGCTGGTCCAATGTTTCTGCCAGGCTCAAATGGTTGTGGCAGAACAGTAGGTACTACTAACGTGGCTGCTGGAAACTACCCAATAGTGTTTGACGGACTTATTTATGCGCACGGCAGTTTTATGGGCTTCTCTATTGATACTTTCTTCACAGTTGAGCAGTATATTCAGGCAGAATATGGCAAGTCTTTTTCTATAGATGTAATAGCTCCGGGCACAGCTTGCCCACCGGTAAACGGCATCAACAACTTTAATGCAGATTTAAGTTCTATGCTATCAGTTTTCCCTAACCCTAACAACGGTCGTTTTGAGCTAAAACTAAATGCTACCAAAAGAGTAAATGGCGAAGTAGTAATAGTAGATGTTACAGGCAAGCGCGTTTACAACGAACAGTTAGATGTAATGGGAACTTATTTCAACACAGTTGATCTAAGTAATATGCCCAAGGGGCTTTACACCGTGCAATTGAGAACTGCCGAAGGATTTGCATCTAAAAATATTTCTATCGAGTAATTTTTTGGAACCGATTTAAAGAAAGGTTGTCTCTGTTTTTGAGACAACCTTTTTTCTTTTACACCTGTGTGTAATGGCTATTTTCGAGCCATGAAATATACTTTCACTTTCTTATTTGCGTTAGTTGCTATTACAATTTGTGCGCAGACTGCTGCTTTAGTATTAAAAAATCAAAAATCAGGCATTAAAGCTACTGTTAACTTAGCCGACCCCTCTCTTACCGACTGGGAGCCGCTTTTGGTTACAATAAAGGAGCAACCCAAACCTGCCAGCAATTTTGGCAATAGCAAAGAAATACTAAAAGCACAACGACAAATAAAAACTTCAACCAGCAGCAGCTCTAACGGTACCCGCGGAAGCGTACCGGCACCGGTTATGCTGAATAATTTTACAGCTAACAACTCAACCAGCACGCCTAACGATAACCACATGGCTATTTCAAATGAAGGCAAAATAGTAAGCGTAACCAACACCGTGTTTAAAGTATATAACGAAAGTGGTCAACAACTTCAATCAAAATCTCTCTCGGTGTTTGGCGCATCACTCGGATTACTGCAAAGTATTAGTGATCCACGAGCGCTCTACGACCCTCTGCAGGACCGTTTTATAGTTATGTTTTTTGCCGGTGTTACCAGCAGCACTTCCACCATTATTATAGGGTTTTCGCAAACTAACGACCCAACTGGCGTTTGGAATCTATATGCCCTCAGCGGTAATTATCTGAACGACACCACCTGGAGCGACTACCCCATTGTTGTTTTAAGTGACAAGGACTTGTTTTTTACCTTTAACCATTTGGTAGATGGTCAAGATTGGAAAACAGGGTTTCGTTACTCGGCTATCTGGCAGGTAGATAAACAAACCGGTTATGCGGGCGACACACTAGAGTTTAACTTTTGGCACAACATAGTGCATGAAGGCAAACCTGTGTGGAGCGTGTGTCCGGTGCAAGGGGGGGCTTCCCCTTCGGGCCCCGAAACATATTTTTTATCTGTGCGCCCGGGCGATTTTGCAAACGATACTGTATTTCTGCACACCATTACTGATTCATACCAGTCGGGCAATGCGCAGTTTGGTTCAAAAGTGATAAAGACAAACACAGGTTATGGATTGCCGCCAAATGCGTTGCAAAAAGACGGACAGTATTTGGCCACTAACGATGCGCGGGTGTTATGCGGATTTGTAGAGAACAACAAAATTCAGTATGTGCAAAACAGCGTAGATACACAAACAGTTACCGCTACAGTGTATGTAGGTGAAATAGATAATCCGAATTTGACCACACCACAGGCCACCGGACAGTTGATACCTACCAACGGAGTAGAACTGGCTTACCCGAGCATTGCATACATTGGCAATGGTCAGTTCGATAACCGCGCCATCATTACCTGTTCCTATGTGTCGGCAGATACGTTTCCGGGCACGGCTGCTTTTTATAAAGATGCAACAGGAAATATTTCAAACATGCTGGTTGTAAAACCGGGCGAAAAGGCAGTGAATGTATTGCAGGATTCAATTGAACGATGGGGCGACTATACCGGCATTCAGAAGAAATATAACGAGCCCAACACCGCTTGGTTGGCCGGTTCTTACGCCTATCCATCACAGCAGTACAGAACCTGGATTGCCAAAGTGGTTAATCCCGATTCATCTGTTGTGTCAGGAATCAAACAGATGGAAGAAAAGATTGTAACTAAAGTTTTTCCAAACCCTGCAGCCGAAAAATTTTCTGTGGAAATTGAATTGCCCAAAGGCAACTTCACAAGGTTCGTTTTGTATGATGTTACGGGTAAACTGCTGCGCACTCTGCTTGAAGACAATTGCAAAGCAGGTAAGAGTATTTTTTCATTCAGTACACAACATCTGAATGCCGGAACATACTTCCTGAAAATTTCAAACAGAGAGCATGTTATTAAAACAGAAAAGATAGTAGTAACCCGATAGTTAAACAAGAGTAAAAAGCAATTTCTAGACAGTAATGCGAAGTTAATCGGCTAACTGTACAACATTCTCCATGGTCTTGCTTCTTCTAATTCATATGCCAGCTCAAGCAGGCGTTTATCCTGACCGAAAGGTGCAGTGAAGTGAACACCCAAGGGCATATCATTTTTGTCAATTCCAAGTGGAAGCGAAATGGCTGGTGATCCACTTATGTTTTGCAGCCCGGCATAGCTGGCATACTCTATGGCCCGCCTTGATATTTGCTCGTATGTTAACTGAGGTGAAAAGTGCCCTAATAGTGGGGTAATGTGCGATACAACAGGTGTCATAACAACATCAAATTTTTCAAAAAATTTTTCAGCATCGCTGGCTGTTTTACGTAACATTCGTATGCTACGTGGAGTTTGCATTACATTTGTTTTAAACTGTTGTTTTAGCCCTAGAGTAAATGGCTCTAATTGTCCATGGTCAACTTTTGCATTTACAATTAACTTTCCAAACTGAGTTAGAAAATAGGCCATCATACCGTAATAGTTCAGGTAGTGTTCGCTCATGGCGTCTATGTCAACCGGTACCGGCACTTGCTCAACAGTATGCCCGAGCGATTGCAACAGTTGAGCAATTTCTAACTGTGTGTTGTGGGTGTCTTCATCCTGGTAGCCTAATTTCCCTTTTTCGGGATTTTGCATAAAAGCAATTCGCAGCCGGGTTTTAGAAGCATGCTTCACATGGCCCAATTCCGGTAGCCGTGGATTTTTAAAAAATTTTTCAGCCGCTGAATAAAAAGTAGCTGTATCGCGCACAGTACGCGTAAGCACACCTTCATACACAATTTGCAAAGGCATAATGGCGGCACCATCTACACCAATCAGCCTTCTTCGAGTAGGTTTTAGCCCCACCAACCCACACACACAAGCCGGAATTCGAATAGATCCGGCACCATCATTAGCAGTGGCTATAGGCACTACTCCGCTGGCTACAAGCGCAGCCGACCCGGATGATGAGCCACCGGTGGTATAGTCAGTGTTCCAGGGGTTGCGGGTAATGCCCCACTTTTCGTTTTCAGTGCTGCATATTAAACCAAACTCAGGCATGGTGCTTTTGCCCAAATAACTTACACCGGTGCTTAAAAACTGATTTACATAACCGCTGTTTTTCTTTGCTTTTTTTGAAACATAAGCACCTGTACCCATTTGAGTAGGATAGCCCTGAACGTTTTCGTTGTCTTTAATAAATGATGGAACACCATAAAAGACACCACCCTTTGCCAGAGCTTGCGACTTGCGGGCTTCGTCATACGTTTTTACAACTATGGCATTCAGATCCAGGTTTACTTTTTCGGCACGGGCAATCGCTGCCTCTGTTACCTCCTGAACTGAAACTTCTTTTTTTGCAATAGCATCAGCTACGCCTACAGCATCTAAGTTTGCCAGGGCATCGTTTGTAAAGGCACTTATTCGTTTACCCATAATACGGTTCTGTGTTTGTAAATGAAATCAATTTGTATTACTCCTGAAAATAAACTCGCTTAACCCGCTGCGAAATTCCGGTGAGTATTTCGTAAGGGATAGTTTCGGCTGCCTGCGCTACTTCTTCAACTGTAGGGTTAGCGCCAAACACAATTACCTCATCGCCTTCAGCGGCTTCTACACCCGTTATATCCAGCATGGTCATATCCATACATACATTACCAATAACGGGAACCAGTTTTCCGTTTACCAACATACGCCCGGTTTTGTTCGAAAGTTTACGACTTAGCCCATCGGCATAACCAATACCTACAGTGGCAATTGTTTTATCTTTTGACACTTTCCCTACTCGGCCATAGCCAACTGTGTCGCCCTTTTTTACGCGTTTAATTTGTGAGATAGTAGTTTTTAAAGTACTTACACTCATCAGTTTCCTATCTATTTTATCGCTGCTGTCAATACCGTAAAGCCCAATGCCAAGCCTCACCATATCGTATTGAGCCTTGGTATGACGAGTAATGCCATTGCTATTTAACACATGCCGAAGTATAGAATAACCAAACTGCGAACAAATATGTGTGCTCATGGCGTCAAAATTTTTTATCTGCTCCTTAGTAAAATCGTCATACGCTTTGTCTTCACTGGCGGCTAAGTGCGAAAATACGGAGGCAATTTGCAGTTGAGGATTGTTTTGTATTTGCTCTATGAGAGCATTAATTTCACTCTTGTTAAATCCGAGCCGGTTCATTCCGGTTTCTAACTCAATATGAATTTTATAGGGATGATGCGGGTTGAATAAAGAAAGAGTTTCAGAAAATTTTTCCAGCAAGTTGGTCGAGTAAATTTCCGGCTCCAGTTTATAATGAATCATGGCCTCAAAACTTCTTAGCTCCGGATTCATGACCATGATAGGGAGAGTAATTCCGCTTTTGCGCAACTCAACTCCTTCATCGGCATATGCCACAGCCAGATAATCTACACGGTTAAACTGCAACACGTTCGCAATTTCGAAACTACCACTGCCATAGCTGAACGCCTTTACCATGGCCATTACTTTTGTTTCGGGATTTAAGAGTGCCTGATAAGCTTTTAGGTTATGAGTAAGGGCGTTTAAATTTATTTCTAATACAGTTTCGTGTGCTTTTTTCTCCAACAATTTACCAACTACTTCGAATCGAAATTTACGTGCACCCTTTAGCAAGATAACTTCGTTTTGAAATGAGTCGGCATCCCATGTTCTTAAATATTCTTCGGTGGTTTCGTGTGTCTCTAACTGTAACAGTCCAATTTTCTCAAACAATTTTTGTTGTCTTTTAATGGCAGTGCCTATGCCTATCAACCGGGTTACTTTACTTTCCTCTAACAAAGTGGCCACTTCTTGATATAAGTCGGGTTCACTTCTTCCGCTTTGGAGAATGTCGGATAGTATGATTGTTTTTTTAGGGTGCTGGTTTTGTTGTTTTAAAAAATCAATAGCAATTTTCAGAGAACCTATGTCAGAATTGTAAGTATCATTTATTACCGAACAGTGATTAATGGCATCTTTCATTTCTAATCGCATAGCAATACGCGAAAGATGTTTCATGCGCTGTCGGATAACCGAAAAGTCTTTTTGCAGATACAACAATACACAAACGCAGTGCAGGGCGTTTTCAATGCTTGCCTTATCGCTAAAAGGTATTTCAATGTCAAATTCACGCCCCTGATATAAGCAGGTGATAAAGGAGCGATTGTTGCTGTTCAGCACACTTACAACTTTTACATCTGCATCTGCATTCATGCTCCAGGTAAGCACAGGAAGGTTTTTGCCCCTTAAGGCATTTATTTCACCGATACTTTGATTTATGTCCGGATAATCGGAGCAATAAATCAGCACTTGACACTTGGTAAAAAGTATGAGCTTCTCTTTTGTTTTATGACGAACGTTTAAAAAACCTTCATTGTGTGCTTCACCTATGTTGGTAAATAAGCCTATGGTGGGGCCTATAATTTTTTCCAGCTTCTGCATTTCATCAGCTTCCGATATACCCGCTTCAAAAATTCCTAAAGTGTGTTCGCGATTCATTGGCCATAAAGATAAAGGCACGCCTACCTGCGAATTGTAACTCTTAGGGTTTCGCACAATATTGTAATCGTCATGCAGCAATTGATACAACCATTCTTTTACAATGGTTTTTCCATTGCTTCCGGTTATGGCAATTACAGGTAAAGTGAATTTTGCTCGGTGATAACCCGTCAGTTTTTGCAGCGCTACGGTAGAGTTGGCTACTAAAACAAAAAGCGCATCAGAAAACTTTTCGACACTTTGTTCTTTGGTTACCACAAAACATCTTACTCCTTTTTGGTACAGTTCGGCTATGTAGTTGTGTCCATCAAGTTTTTGACCGCTTAATGCAAAAAACAATGTTTGCGATGGGTGAATTAGCTTGCGTGAATCAATTAACAGCTCGCTGATGGTTAAGTCTTTTTTAGCCTTTGTCAGCAACGTTCCGCCAGTGGCTTTTACAACTTCGGCTATTTTGTACTCTGTTTTCATTTTTAACGAACCCCAAATTATTGCCAATAGTTTCTGAACAAAAAACTTTTGTTCACACTATTTATTCTTGTTTATACAGAACACCTAAAGGTTTCATGCTGCTAATTCCTTGGCAGGTTATTTACTTACGGCCGGCTTATTTGTGTATTTATAAAGTTTAGTATTTTACTTGGTAGCTACCATTCGCAAGCCACCTTGCCCACGCTTTGTCGTCCCTCTAAATATCGGTGTGCTTCGACAATATCTTCTGCCTTAAAAAGTTTTCCTGCCTGTGGCTTAAATACTCCTTGCTCCACCAATTTTACCACGTTTTCTAAGCAGCGCTTTAATATCAACGGTTTGCTGTCTGCTATGCGTAGCATGTTTACGCCTATCAGGCTTTTAGAGGCCATCATAAACACAGCCGGGTGATAAATGCCAAATTGAATACCCATATAAATTTTCGAAAAAATATTTGTGGCATCTGTCATTTGCGCAGCACCATAGCAAACTATTTTACCTCCGGGTGCCAGCACTTTGATTCCACGCCTGATAAAATCTGCGCCTATAGCATCCCATATTACGTCCACACCATCTCCTTTCGTAGCTTCTTCTATGTAATCGTCAAAATCTACCTTCGATGTGTTAATTATATGAGTAGCGCCCATTTGTTTAAGCAGTTCTATTTTGCTTTCGCTGCCTGTAGTAGCAAATATTTCACATCCTTTATGTTTAGCATATTGCATTAGCCCCGTGCCTACTCCACCGGCTGCCGAGTGAATAAGCACACGGTCGCCTTCAAAAAGATTAACAACCTCAGCAGCACAGTAGTAAGCTGTGCAATATTGGGTGGTAAGAGCTGTGCCTTCGGGTATGCTTAGTGAATCCGGAATTTTTGCTACTGCACGCGCATCAGTTAATGCAAATTCAGCATAACCGCCAAAGCGTGTGAGGGCTGTTACGCGGTCGCCCTCCATTACATTGGTTACATTACTACCGGTTCGCTCTACAATGCCCACCACATCGTAACCTATTAAACTAGGAATTGGCGGTGCATCTTCGTACATGCCTTTACGAGCCATTACATCGGCAAAGTTTAAACCAAAGCCCTGCACTTTCACTAATACTTCGCCCGGCTTGGGTACAGGCTTGGGGGTGTCGCGAAATTCAAACGCCTCTTCCGCGCTTCCGTGCCTCACTATGTATATTCCTTTCATGGTTTAAAAATTTATTGCTAAAGCGTTGTGTTATTATATTGCCTTTGAAAATAAAAACTTATAGCATGGCAAGAATTAAACTAAGTACTATTGACACAAGGGCCCCAAAAAAACTTAGCAAAGAACAAACAAAAAGCGCGTTGCAGAAACTGCAATACCGATTAGGTGAGTTGCAAAACTTATTGTATGCCGAAGGTAAACATGCTGTATTGGTAGTGTTGCAAGGAATGGATGCGTCAGGAAAAGACGGAGTTGTAAAGAATGTATTTAAGGAAGTAAATCCGGTTGGTTGTAGGGTAATTCCGTTTAAAAGGCCTACTGAGCTTGAAATGAAACACGACTTTTTGTGGCGTGTTCATCAACAAGTTCCTGAAAAAGGAATTGTGCATGTATTTAATCGTTCACACTATGAAGATGTGCTTATTCAACGGGTGCATAAATGGATTGATGATAAAACCGTGAAACAGCGCTATGCTCATATCAATAGTTTCGAAAAACTTTTGCAAGAATCAGGTACGGTGGTGCTTAAATTTTACTTACACGTTTCAAAAGAAGAACAATTACAACGGTTAGAAGAAAGAATGAGCGACCCTACAAAAATGTGGAAACACAATGATGGAGATATGAAAGAGCGTCAATTGTGGAGCAGCTACATGAAAGCGTACGAAGATGTATTTGAAAGTTGCTCCTCATCTGCTAAGTGGAATATTATTCCGGCAGACCAAAATTGGTATAAGGAGTTTTTAATAGCACAAAAAACAGTTGAAGCTCTTGAAAACCTAAAAATGAAATATCCGGGATTAAAAAAGGCAGAGTAATGATTGATTTGATAATGGGCAGATTAATTATATACAACAACATAGTTCAAATACAATAGTAATGAGTTTTAAAACTACAGATCTCTGCGATAGTCATTCGGCAAAAGTTAAAGTAGCTGCACCTATTGGCTTCCGCAATTTTGGTGGCACAAATACTTTTAACGGAAAAATTGAAACAATCAAGTGTTTTGAAGACAACAGTTTTGTGCGCAAAGCCCTTGAACAAAATGGCGAAGGCAAAGTGCTTGTTGTAGACGGGGGAGGTAGTATGCGGTGTGCACTTTTGGGTGATATGCTGGCTGACCTTGCCATAAAAAACAAGTGGAACGGCATTGTAATCTTTGGCTGTATTCGTGATTCGGCAGCAATTGCCCAACTGCGGGTGGGCGTAAAGGCACTGGCAACAATTCCATTAAAAAGTAACAAGCGAAACGAAGGGCAACAGAACATTGTGGTTCACTTTGCTGATATAGAATTTATACCCGGAGAAAACATTTACTGCGATGAAGATGGAATTATTGTAAGTAAAGAAGTGCTTATTTAGTAACTACTTCCATTCAAAGGTTTTAAGCAGGTGCTCAATATCTGCTTTTACGAAATTAAGAACAGGGGCCATGCTATCGGCATTAGGTTGGCTGTAAAAATACAGCGCCCCACGAATAAAGTGCTTGCTGCTGTCGGTTAAAAAAAACTGCACGTTGCTGGCCGCATCACCCCCTAAATCGTAGAGTATGCCACCTGCGCCATGCTGGTTCTCAATTCGTACTTCATCTATGTAGTTGGCTTTTTTCGTGTGTTTAAAGGCAAGTTTGTGCGCGTCTTCAATTAGCTGCTCTAACTGTTTGGGGTTCTCAATGTTTTTGTATGTTAAATTAATGACACCGTTGAGCGGATTGAGGTAAACGTTCATCCAGCACATATCGGCACTTAACAAAGTGCCCATGTAAGCGCTATCGTGCTGTACGAGAGCATAAGTTGGCTTTTCAAACTTAAACGGACAGTTTGCCGGATCATACAATTCATACTTCTGTTCAGGGAAAATTACCCGAGGATATGCTTTTGGTTTTGGCGAGTAGTCACCATGGCAGGATGAAAAGACTAAAGAGCCTAGACCAAAGAGCCAAGTCAATACAAAACTCACGTTGGTGGTATTAAGGCACTTCTGCATCGCAATACTGGTTTTATTCCTGGTTATTGGCACTTGGTTCATATCGCTGCTACTCGTTGCTTATCCGCACTTTTTCTACCCGATTGTTTACTACTGAAACCACGGTAAGTTTGTAGTTCAACAACGTAATCTCTTCTCCGTTTTTAGGAATTTTGCCTGCAGTTTCCAATACTAATCCAGCTAAAGTTTCAGCTTCACCACGCACCTCGTCAAAAGTATCAGGATTTTTTTCCATCAGGCGGCAAACATCCACTAAAGGTGTGTTGCCATTAAACATAAAGCTGCGTTCGTCTAATTTTTTAAATCCGGTATCGGTTGCCTCATCAAACTCATCACTTATATCGCCCACTACTTCTTCTAAAATATCTTCGAGTGTTACTATGCCGCAAGTGCCTCCATATTCATCAACTACAATTGCCAAATGCTTTCTGTTTTGTTGAATCTCGCGAAGCAGGTCATCAATCTTTTTTGTTTCAGGAACAAAAAAAGGGTCGCGCACAAGTTTCTGCCAGCCGAATTTATCGTCTTGGTTCAATTGCTCAATTAAGTCTTTAATGTTCAGCACCCCCACCATATTATCAGGGTTATCTTTATACACCGGGTATCGCGAGTAACCATTATCTTTTACAAAACGCATTAGTTCAGTAAAATTCATTTCGTAATCTACCGATACCATATCGGGTCGTGGGCGCATAATCTGTTTTACGGTTATGTTTCCAAAGTGCACTATTCCTTTCAGCAATTTGGCGTCTTGCTTTGATTCTTTCTGCTCTACCGTTATTTCAATGGCTTTGTTTATTTCTTCTACATCAATGTCGGCATTATATTTTTTTAAACGTTTTTCGAGTACTTGGGTTGACCCTACCAATACAAAATTTATGGGCTGAAACAACCGAACCAACAGCACCAAGAACCCACTCATAAACCGCGCAATTTTCAGCTTGTTGTGTGTGGCATATACTTTTGGTGTAGCTTCTCCAAACAGAACAAGTAAAAAGGTAACTACCAATACGTTCCATAAAAACTCTATCATATAACCATGCACTACAAATCCCCCAACGGTATAATCCTGAAAATTGAACATGCGTTTGGTTACGTAGTAAGAGGTAACCACCACGCCAATGTTTACCAAATTGTTACCTATAAGAATAGTAGAAAGCAGATAGCGTGGCTTATCGAGCAGTTTGCCCACTCGGTTATCAACTGCATCTTCACTTTCACGTAGAGCATCAACCTCTACATTAGTAAGCGAAAAGTAGGCAATTTCGCTGGCACTCATTACTGCAGAGCAGGCAATTAGTAGGGCAATAACTACGTTGGCAAAGAAAACGCTACCGGAAGGTGCATTAACCAATGATTGTGAGAAAATCGTCAAACTGACGTGAGGATCCATAATTGAGTGCGGTAAATAACAAGTGGCGAGTGCTTTATCTGTCACTCGCCACTTGGCAATAAGCTTGTTGAATTAAAACGGCAAATCATCATCGGGTGCCGAAGTGCTAACCGAATTTTCTTCATTACCTGTTGTAGTTGATGCTGTTGAACTAAAGCCCCCACCGCTTTCATTTCCCCCTTCTTTAGCGCCTAACATTCTAAAAGCATCTACTAAAATTTCGGTAGTTCTGCGTTTGATACCGTCTTTGTCATCATATTCGCGGGTGCGTATTTTACCCTCTATCCAAACCTGCATTCCTTTTTTTAGGTTTTTTTCAGCACGCTCAGCGGCAAATTTGTTCTGTATCTTTATGTTGTGCCAGTCTGTAATGTCTTTCCAGTTGCCATCTCGGTCTTTATAGCTCTCGTTTGTGGCCAATGAAAATTCAGCTATGGCCCCCCCGTTGTCGAAATGTTTTATTACAGGATCTTTGCCTAATCGCCCTATGAGAAATACTTTGTTAACCATAACTTTTAATTTTAAATTGTAAAATATAGTGGAAGACTAAACTAAGCCGTTTTCACGCAATACCAAATGAATGGTTCTCGGCACAGCAAGATTTCTAAGTGTGTTGATGGAAACGCGGTGGGCGCAATTCAACTGAACCAAGTTAAACTCTTGTAGCACAACTCTAATAAACCTAAAGTGTATTTTTCTGTGCGATAACAATTGAACAAGCTCAATTGGCGTACCGTCTATCTTAAATTTATTTGTGCCCAAAAATTTTCTAACCACAGTAGTTGGGTTTTTTTTTAGCTGTTTGTGTGTTTCTATCAGCGGTAGTTCGTACAAATTTTTCCAAATATCATTTCCGGTTCTTTTGTTTACCCAAATTTGTTTACCGTTTTCAATTATTAAATAGTTGAACCAACGATCTTTAACTTTTGTCTTTTTTTTTCGATAGGGCAGTGCATCAATAAGTTGCCGCTTATACGCCACACAAACTTTGTTGAACGGACATTGATCACATTTAGGATTTTGGGGTGAGCAAACCAGAGCCCCAAAATCCATTATTGCTTGATTGTACGCAGCGGGCTCTTTTTCGTCTATCAGTTGTTGAGCTAGTATAGCAAACTCCTTTTTCCCTTTAGTGCTGTCAAACGGAGTTGTTACACCAAATATACGAGCTATGACACGAATAACGTTGCCATCTACCACTGCTTTTTTTTCGCCAAAAGCAAAGGAAGCAATGGCTGCCGCAGTGTAGTCGCCTACACCTTTCAGTTTTTTTAAATCACTAAAGTTATCCGGAAATATTCCATTTAAGTGAAGGTGTATAAACTTAGCAGTGTGATGCAAATTACGGGCTCTGGAATAGTATCCCAAGCCCTGCCATAGCTTTAGCACATCGTCTTCGTGAGCCAATGCCAACACATCTACTGTCGGATACTTTTTCTTGAAGCGCAGAAAATAAGGTAAGCCCTGTTTCACCCTCGTTTGCTGCATAATAATTTCACTCAGCCAAATCATGTAAGCATTTTTTTCGCCTTTCCACGGCAGGTCGCGGTGGTTTTCGTTACGGTTCCATACAAGCAGTTCTGCGGCAAATTTTTTTGAAGTCACAACAGGTAAATAAGAAAATTTCTATTTAAAAAATATTTATACCACCTTTACTGCCAAACCCTTACTCATGAGAAAAGTAGATATTGTAACACAAATTGCCGACAAAACCGGTGTGCCTAAAACCGATGTGCTTATTACACTCGAGGCGTTTTTTAAAGAGGTGAAAAACTCAGTAAAGAACGGAGAGAATGTGTACGTGCGCGGTTTCGGAAGTTTTATAGCCAAAAAACGGGCTAAAAAAATTGGCCGAATTATTACACGAGGCGAATCTATTGTAATACCGGAGCACTATATACCGGCATTTAAACCAGCCAAAGTGTTTATGGATCAGGTAAAGAAAAACTACAAGCCGGGCGAAGCGAAGCCCGATGTGGAGATATAGTCTGTAATAGCAACCTACCTGTAATGATTGCGTCTATTGTGTTTGTGTTTATTCATGAATAGGATACGTGTTTCCATTTTCAGAAGTTGAAAAAGCACCATATTAATTGTAAGTACGAAAAACAACTATGAATAAAAAATACTGGGACGAAGTTTCTTTAAAGCATGACGAAAAAATTTTCGATGTTTTTTCAAACGATAAACAAGAAGTTATTCAAAACGCTATTCGCCAACACTCATCGAAGGATAAAACCGTGATGGATTTAGGTTGTGCAATAGGCAACTGGTTGCCGTTGCTTTCTTCAAATTTTAAAAGAGTGTATGCGGTTGACATTGCTAAAACCTATATTGAAAAAGCAAAAAAACGAAACGCCCGGTTCAACAACATTGAATACATACATCAGGATTTAGTGAAAGGGTCTAATAAACTTCCTGTTTCAGATTTTGTGGTTTGTATCAACACCCTGCTTACGCCCAATAAAAATGACCGCGACCTCACCTATAACACCATTATAAAATTGGTTCGCAAAGGTGGTCATCTGGTGCTGGTTGTGCCCGCATTAGAATCGGCACTGTTTAGTGAGTATATGCTCGACCAATGGGATGCACGCGATAAAAAGGCAGGAAAAAAAGTTTCATCTCCAAAACAAAAGGCTGGTAACCCGTTTAACGGAACCATATTGTTAGACGGTACGCCAACTAAACATCATTTAAAAGAAGAACTACAGTTTATGCTGCTGCAATCCGGGTTTGATGTGTTGCAAACGTCAAAAGTTGAATACACATGGAAAACTGAATTTCACAATCCACCTGCCTGGATGAAAGCACCCTATCCATGGGATTGGTTAGTAGTAGCTCAAAAAAAGTAGCATCACGATGCCATTTGCTTTGCCCACTTAGGTAGTATGATTATACCTAAAAGGATATACAAATAGTAAGAGTACAATCGCCACATTAGTGCTATAACTGTTGATAGACCTTCCGGCATAAACTCGCAGTTTAGTGCAATAAACGATAACTCCGCCACACCACTAGCTCCGGGTGTAGAAGGCACGGCAGTAAATATCCATAACACATACTGTCGTGATAACGCCTGTAAAAATGAAAAATCAGTTACGGCAAAAGCGTAAAACAAACTTACTGCCAGCAGATAGCGACTTACCCAGTTTATTAATGTAGCTATACTCATTTTTATCCAAAAGGATAGGGGTTTGTTTTTAAACTCATTGCTGGTTAGTTCTATTTCATCACCCACAAAAATCAGTTGCTGTTTAAAACGGCTTAGCCAGTTTATTTCTGCCAACTGATGGAAAAATTTTTTGGTGGCATGTGGTATTACAAAAAGTGCAGTGCCCAGAAATGTACATGCTGCAAGTATAAGCACATAACCAATCCATGCGTAATTGGCAAAACCTCTTAGCCCCTGCATAATTTGGTGCCCTTCTAAATCGGTACAGGTCAACGAAAAATTAAAAATACTGTTACCCAGAAATATATAAAGAGTGCTAAACACCACCACGTAAGCCAGATTGTCAAAGAAACCGTTTAACATTAGTATAGCTAAACTTCTGCCCGTGCTGATTTTGCTTTTTACCAGCAGGTAAAGCACAAATGGCATAATGCTTATTTTGGGTGTTATGCAAACACCAAATTCCCAAAGTGTAATAGTTTGAAATGTTTTTGCCCAAGTAATTTGATTGCCGGTGCTTAGTCGCAGTTTATACATAAATGCAGCATCGCGACTTACTACGGTGAATGCAGCTATTACCAACCAAAAAACTAAATGACTTGTAAACTTTATTGTTTGCAGTGCTTCTAAATTTAGGTTAGTAGCAATAAGGTAAACAGAAACACTAACTCCTATTGCTATAGGTACAATCAGTTTCCAAAGTTGAAGAGGGTTAGCCGGTTGGTTCAAGTAATTGTAGATTAAAACCAGTGAAAGGTTTTACGGGTTAAACAAAAATTACCGATAAGTGCCATTAGGGCTTGGACATCGCGTTTTCATAATAGTGTATGAAATGCTGATGCCGCCAAAAAAATAGTCGTCTTTTTTGGGTGATTGGCCGCGTTGATAGCCGGGCTTTCCGGTTTTTTCGCCTACCTCACCGCTGCGGTCGCTGAGAGCGGCCGCCAAACCGGTAGAGCCACCGGGGAGCGAGGCATAACTGGGATATTTTCCGCTTACATCATCAAGATAGTCAGTAAATGTTTTGCGCACACCCGCCTCAATAGCAATATTCCAGTTGCGTTTAAATGAAAACTTAAATCCACCCGTAATTGGTATAGCAAAGCTAAACAAGCGGTATTTTTTTACTCCTGAGTAACTGGGGTCGTTTTGACCTTCGGTGCCAAAGGGTTGAAGGTAATACCACTTACCGTTGTACTGTGCTTTCGGATTGTAAAAGAAAATAGTAAGCCCTGTGCCAATATATGGTGTGTACCAGTGCTTTTTGCTCTCCTTATCGTACTTAAAAAAATTGAATTCAATTACAGAAGTAATATCAAAAATGTCTGTTTTGAAAGAAAGATTGCGTTGTTTGTTCCAGGCAATATTTGTCTTAGCATCGTTAAATTCAGCTACTCCCCAATTAAATGAAGTTTTCCAGGCTCCGCGATACTTAATGTTGTAGCGGTAAAACGCTCCGGCTCCCGGCCTTACAAATTTGAAAGATGTTTTTGTGTTCAGGTCACCAAAATAATTAGTGATACCCCCCCATATACCAAACTCATGAATCTGTGCTAAAGTGGCAGAGGGCAGAAGACAGAGGACACAAGATAAACATCCGACAGTCAGTAATCTGACTGTACTTGTTTTAACTCTATGCAAAGCTAGTTTCATTTTGAGAGGGCGCGAAGAAACTATTAACGCCTGATTATGCAAAATGTTGTTTGAATGTGGTATTTGTACATAAAAAAACCTCGCTCTGATAACATACAAAGCGAGGTTTTTGTGATGGGCAGAAACTATTTGCAGTCGTATCCACCTAAAGTGGCCAATGCTACTTGGTCATCGTAAGCGGCTTTAGAACTGTAGTCTTTTTCGCAGTACTTTAACTCAGGTGATCCGGATTTAGTACAAGTAGTGCACTTGCTACAGGAGTTAGCCAATAACAATACCGAAGCACATGCAAAAGAGAGAATGAGTTTTTTCATGTTGTAAAAGTTTTAATTATTTGAATGAAACGAACATAGCTTTTTTTATACAATTTTACTAGTGTGTTTCTTACACTTTGTCGTTATACTTGTTTTACTATTATTTCATTGTAACTGAGCTACTGCTTTTTACATACCCGGCTATGTTGCCGAAAAACTGGTTTATGTCGTTGTTTAAGAATGAATAAAACTTGCTGAATTCTTCGTGGCTTTGCTCATTCTGCATCAGGTATTCAATTTTGTCAACAGGTTCAAGCGAAGAAGCGTTGCCCCAGTTCAATACTCTTTGAAAACGGTAGCTGTGACGGTTAAAGTGATTGTAGCGCATGTCACTTATTTCGCAATTTATTTGACCATCAGATATCGATACAATTAAAACGTATTGCAAATACATGGCGTGTATGGTTCCTCCGTTATCGCCCACATATTTGGTTATCATTTTAGCCGTCATACGGTTTGAGTATGGATCAAGAGACTGTAGAGGAGTTGCGTTGGCAAACACGGTAGCTACTTCAGCACGGCTTTTTACGTTCAGGTCGTTGCCTTCGGTTCGGGCATTGTTATTAGTTCTGTTGCATTCGCTGCGGTGTGTGGCAAACCAGTTTTGCGCTAACTCGTATGCTTGCTCTGAAGTTACATTGCTCACCGGTATCGAAAAGCGGTAAGTTACTTTTCCGGTGGCTTTATCTACCGGTAAGGTAGCTTGTGCAGAGGCTGTTAATGTTACTATCAAAATTGCGATGGTTGTTAGAAGTTTCATGGTGCTTTGTTTTGAGTTATTTAACGCTGACATGCTTTTAGGTGTTACATTCATGGCTTCCCCCGATAGGGTGATTTGATTTTTATGAAGTACATAAAGCGAAACGTTTAACGCGCGAAACGCGCTGGTGTCAGTGAGAAGGACAAAATGAGTGCGCCATATTTTATTTAACTGCTCTTTTATATTCGCACACTTCAAAAAGTAGAACAATGATTGAGCTTAAAAATGGGGAGTATGAAATTGGCGGAGTGTCGGCATTAGAGCTTTGTGCACAGTACGATACGCCTCTATATGTGTACAACACGGCCGTAATGGAAAAACAATATGTGCAGCTGAAAAATGCATTTAGCAACACAGACGTTAAGATAAAGTTTGCCTGCAAGGCGCTCAACAATGTTAGCGTGCTGAAGTTTTTTAAAAGCCTTGGAGCAGGGCTCGATACGGTTTCTATTCAGGAGGTGTGGACCGGAATTCGTGCTGGGTTTAAACCCAAGGATATTATTTACACACCTAATTGTGTTTCGCTCGAAGAAATTGAAATGGCTGTACAGGAAGGCGTGCAGATAAACATTGATAACCTTTCTATTCTTGAGCAGTTTGGACACAAGTACGGCTCAAGTGTGCCGGTGTGTGTGCGTATTAATCCACATGTAATGGCGGGGGGCAACATCAATATTTCTACCGGACATATTGATTCAAAGTTTGGTATTTCAATTTACCAGATGCGCCATTTAGAGCGGGTAATTAAAAGTGAGAAAATTCGCGTGAATGGATTGCACATGCACACCGGCAGCGATATTTTAGATGTGGATGTTTTTTTACGTGCGGCAGATATTCTGTTTGAAGTAACAGAGCATTTTCCTGATTTGGAGTTTATTGATTTTGGCAGTGGATTTAAAGTGCCGTACAAACCCGATGACTACTCTACAGATATTGAAGAAGTGGGCAAACAGCTTTCGACAAAGTTCAATGAGTTTTGTTCTGGCTATGGAAAAAACCTCGAACTGTATTTTGAACCGGGAAAATTTCTGGTGAGCCAAAGCGGAACTTTTTTAGCTAAGGTGAATGTGATTAAACAAACTACGGCCACG
This sequence comes from uncultured Chitinophaga sp., assembly GCA_964615305.1. Lineage (GTDB taxonomy): Bacteria > Bacteroidota > Bacteroidia > Chitinophagales > LD1 > Bog-950. Next base: position 9,740 of record CAZTNA010000015.1, on the reverse strand, counting down.
GTTTTTGCCGGTGTTGACTCCGGCCTCAATCATCTTATACGCCCCATGCTATATGGCTCGTATCATCACCTGGTTAATATCAGCAACCCAGAGGGTAAGCAGCGACTTTATACAGTGGTGGGCTACATTTGCGAAACTGATACATTTGGGTGGGACCGCAAGTTAAATGAAGTGCGCGAAGGCGACATTATTGCATTTCAAAATGCAGGTGCTTACGGCTTTACAATGAGTAGCAATTACAATTCTCGATTTCGCCCGGCAGAAGTTTTAGTTCATAAAGGCAAGCACTACCTCATCCGCCACCGCGAAACACTCGATGATATATTGCGAAATCAGGTGGAAATAGAGTTAACCTAACGAGAAAGTTATTTTCTACCCCCAAATATGGCAGCTATCGTATAAGCGTAAGGCTGCCTTTATATAACTCTTCACTATGGTTGTCAACAAATACAGCGTATAAGGTGTACACTAACACCTGAGGCTCTAACAGTTTTCCTTTATAGCTGCCATCCCAGGAAAAATTGATGTCGTTACTCTCAAACACCTTTTCACCGGTACGGTTAAAGATCCTTATTTCAATCTGTTTCAGCGCGGGTAAGTTTCCGAATAAGCTAAACATATCATTTACGCCATCGCCATTTGGTGTAAATACATTAGGCATAAATAAGTGGTAGTTTTTTACCACTGTTACCGGAACTCTGGCGTAGGTATAACAATTGTTGCCGTTTATATCTACGGTTACGGTCAACTGATAAGTAAGCGAATTGTAAAGAATAACTTCGGGTGACGGACAATCTGAACAGCTTAAACCGGTAGAAGGGCTCCAATTATAAATAGCTGTGGCATAGTTACTGGTGGTGTTTATGTGAATGGTTTCGCCTAAATTCATCACAACGCTATCAGGAGTAACGGTAACAGAAACTTCATCGGGCTGGCTCACATTCACCGTGGCGGTATCTTCACAACCATTGGCATCGGTTACAGTATAACTATACGTTGCAGAAGGTAAATCTGTAAACACTCCCGAGTTGTTATTTCCGTTACTGCTTAACGAATAGGTATAAACCGGTGTTCCTCCGCTGGCTGTTATACTAACGGAACCATCCTGTTCACCAAAACAGCTTATGTCTTCTATGGTAAATACCGATTGAAGAAGTGTTGGTTCATTTAGATTTAGTGTGGTTGTTGCCATACAGCCGAAATCATCGGTTGCTATAACGGTATAGTTGCCGCCATTTAAACTCAAGAAATTTCCTGTGCTATTGGTGCTTAAGGAGTTTCCTCCTACTTGTAAATCATATTGGCAGGGTAACACGCCACCGGTTGCTGTAGCTGTAACTACCCCATCACTAACACCAAAGCAGCTTACATCCGTTGCCGTTCCGGTAACTGCTAGTTGAATAACCGTAAGGGCGGTTGTTACTACACTGTCGCAGCCATATAAATTAGCAAGGGTTACCGGATAATCACCGGCAACCGAAACACTGCTGCCATCTGGCAAGGTGTAATTGTTGCCGTCACAAATCGTATCTAATACTAAAGTTGCCGAAACCGGAAACACGGTAAGGTCAGTAACTATCACACTATCGCAGCCAAAAACGGTTGCCAGTGTATCGGTATAAACACCCCCGCTATTTACTACCGTGCCAGAGGGCAAGGTGTAAGTTTCGTTGGCACAAATAGTGTCCGCAACATTGGTTAATGGAGTAGGGTGTACGGTCAGGTTGGTAATCACTGTACTGTCACACCCAAACCGGTCGTTCAGCAGCGCAGTATCTGTAGTTGTAGCTACGCTAGTATTGCCTAATGGGAAAGTATAAGTGGTGCCATTGCACACCGCTGTATCAATCAATGTTATGGAAGGTTGGTTCACAGTGATCGTTACTGAATCTCCTGTTTCACAAAGGCCTATAAAAGAGATGTCATCTAAAGCAAAGTCATTGCCACCACCTGTGGTGTTTTGGTTTATGATGCAAATGTTTGCAGTTGTATTATTTCCAGAATTCCACAACGAATAAAACTGCTGCCATGTACAAACAGTGGCCGGGGCATTAAAAGGAGAGCCTAGCAATACACCATTTATCTCGAATTGTAAAATAGCCGGGCTTCCTGCTACAACACTCAGCACCCAAGCCCCAAATGCATAATCGGCATTGGGCATTACATTTATTGATTGACACCACACGTTGGTATTTGGTGTGCCTGAACCATTTACTATCATCATGTTTCCACTACCCGAAGTGTGGTCGGTGCAAGCCGAAAACCCGCCATGATAGGTATTGGGGTTAGCTCCTATATAATACGTGCCGGCCGGGGTTAAATCGTTTTGATAAGCGTATGCGCTGCTGAAACCGGCATTGCCACCTTCAAAATTTCCATTGCCTATTAAGTCACCGGAGGCCACTTGAGTAGTAACAAAATAAGTAGTGGTTTGTTGTGGTGTGGCTATAGGGTTGGCAATACTGCTATCTGTTAATCCGGTGTTGGGCGACCAGCTGTACGAAAAAAGTCCGCCACTGGCATTTAACTGTACTGAACTGTTTAAGCAAACAGATGTATCAGCGGTAACATTTATATTGGGAGGAACTACTGTCAGGTTAGTAGTTATAACGCTGTCGCATCCGTAAATAGTAATCAGTGTATCTACATACACCCCTGTTGTATTTACAAAACTTCCTCCGGGTAGCAAATACATATCGCTCGGGCAAATAGTTTGGTTTACAGTGTAAGCGTACGTTGAATTCACGGTTAAATTAGTGGTGATAATGCTATCGCATCCGTTTACGGTGTACAATGTGTCAATGTAAATACCTGTTGCAGATGCGGTGCTGCCATCGGGTAGTTGATATACTTCGTTTGAACAAATAGTTGCATTAACTGTGTTGTTGTAAACCGGGTGTACGGTTACAACCACGGTATCGGTAGCTGTGCACAATTGTGAAAAGGAAATGTCGTCAATAGCAAAATCATTATCGTTTGCCAGTGTATTTTGATTTACAATACAAATATTAGCTGAAGTGTTGATGCCCGAACTCCACGTAGCATAAAACTGCTGCCACAAACAAGTGGTGCCGGATGCTGTAAATACTGAGCCTATGAGAGAGCCATTTATTGAAAACTGAAGTTGTGCGGGATTTCCGGGAGTTAATGAAGTTAACCATGTGCTGAAAGCATAAGTAGAATTTGGCAATACGCTTACTGTTTGGCACCAAATAGACACATTGGCTGTGGTAGATCCATTTACCAAAAGCATGTTTCCGTTACCGCTGGTGTGGTCGCCACAAGGTGCCATGCCGCCATTCCATGGTTGAGCATTGGCCGCAACCCAGTATTGCCCTTCTGATGTATTGGGAGGAGGGGTATAATTATAAGAGGACGAGAAACCTGTATTTCCAGCAGTAAAATCTCCATTGTTAATTGCATTGCCTACCTCCACTTGCGTAGATACTGTGTATGTGGTAGTGTTAACGGGCGTTGCAACCGGGTTGGGAATATTCGCATTGCTGAGCGTACCGACCGGAGTCCAGGAATAAATCAAACCGCCAGTAGCATTTAGTTGAGCAGACGAGCCATTGCATATTACTGAGTTGGCTCCTGCATCTACAGTAAGCGTTGCCACAGTAATATGGGTGGTAATTATACTGTCGCACGTATTTGAAGCGGATAATGTATCAATGTACGTACCGGCAACATTAGCCGCACCACCAGCCGGCAAAGTATAAGATCCACCCGGGCATATTGTAATGTTTTGAGTAGTAAAAGCTGGGCCAATAACAGTTACAGCTATAAGAGATGTGTCAGAAATACAATCCAGGAACCTGATAAGTTGTACGTTGTAACTGCCCGCAGTTGCAAATGTGTGCACCGGAGAAAGTGCGCTGGAAAAATTTGCAGCACCTGAAGCAGCATCATCGAAACTCCACTTTACTGAATCAAAGAAAGCTGTGTTGCCACTGATGGAAAAACTAACCGGTTTACCCGAACAATAACCCGATGTATTTATCAGTGCGGATGTGTCAAAATAGCTCTGAATAAAAGGCGGTAACCCAAGTATCGAATTTCGACCAGCCAAATCAACTGCATTCAACTGCAGATTACACGCCACACCCAATGCGTTTGGGCTATTAATTGCACTTAGGTAAGGTTGCGCGTATTGGGTAATGTATATTTTTCCGTCAGGGCCCAATTGCATAGTTCCGCCTGTGTATGGTGAACCTGTACCTCCGCTTGTTCCTATTTGTATAATAGATGCGACTATAGCTGCGGGGCTGCCCGCCTGAAGGTTCCACTGCCAAATTCCACCGCCATTAATCTTTAACCCGTACAATACATTGTTATCAGGTGAGAAAGAAACCCCGTAGCTTTCGTTGGGGTTGCCTAAAAAAACAGGATTAGAAACTACACCGGTGCTGTTATTGAAATCAAGCAGTTCGAAACCAACACTGCGCATGGCCGTGGCTAACTTTGTTCCATCCGGTGAAGCCGTTAAACAACCCCAGCCGGGCCAGCCTTCTACCTGGCCCACATCGCTAACTATTGGACTCGATACACCATTACATGTTACCAAATAGGCATAATAGCGGTTGTTGTTTAAACCATGCCCCAGCACCCAAACGTACAATCCGTTCGAATGCATTACAGCTGTTGTTTTTTCAACTGATGGTGTAAAGAGTTGTGTGTTCTTGTTGGCCACCAACACATCGCCTAATCCACCGTTTAAACTCAAATCTACTTCCGAGTAACAAAACCCTCCGGGGTTTCCTTGCGCTGCTACGGTAAATATAAAATAGCGTGTAGTGCTGCCCGGCTTAGGGACAATAATAGCTGACTGAGCTGTCGAGGGGTCTCCCAACAAGCCAGTGCCGTTAGGCATTTGCAGATGGTTTTTGTTCCAAACGGTTATGCCATCAGTGTAAAAAAGAAGAGAACCATTTTTGTCGCATATTGTAGCACTGCCTTCAGATGTACTAAGCGCACCATTGGTTAATGCTACAGGATTTCCTCCATTAAAGTCAACACCGGCAAACTGCCCGAAATACCAAATATTTGTTTCACCCTGAGCCGCCAACACCAAATTAAAACAGGCCAATATCAATAGCAGGTAAAGTTTTTTCATAACCAGGAAAAAGGTGTCTGCCAAAAATAAAAGAATAGCAACATAAGTTAGTTGCACTTTGGCTTGACTGCACCAGAGCAGCTTTTGTATCTGCAATTGAGGAACCAAGCCGATTAACCCACGTATTCTCACGAAACCTATATTCGCGCCAATGGCGGCACTGCATTTAAAAAAATCGCTCGGACAACATTTTTTAAACGATGAATACATTCTTCAGCGCATTGCCGAAGCCATTGGCGATTTACACCCTTTTAAAACCGTGGTGGAAATAGGCCCGGGTGCTGGCGCTTTAACCAAGTACCTGCTAAAGCAGAACCACCCCGCATTTTATGTGGTAGAATTAGACGACCGCTGGGCGGCTCATTTAACACAAACACATCCGGCACTGCGCAGCAAATTACTGCACGAAGATTTTCTGCAAACCGATTTGGGTTTTATGCAAAACCCAACTCATGTGGTAGGCAATTTCCCTTACAATATTTCATCGCAAATAGTTTTCAGAATAATTGACGAGCGCGAAAAAGTGCAGCGCATGACGGGTATGTTTCAAAAAGAAGTGGCACAGCGCATAGCTGCCAAACACGGCAGTAAGGACTATGGCATTACCAGTGTGTTGACCCAAACATACTTCCGTTGCGAGTACCTGTTCGATATACACCCCGAAAGTTTTACCCCACCACCTAAAGTAATGAGCGGCATTATTCGGTTAGAACGCATAGAGAACCTGCAATTGAATTTCGATGAAACCCTCTTTAAGCGGATAGTGAAAGCTGCCTTCAACCAGCGCAGAAAAACACTCCGCAACAGTTTAAAAGAATTTATTGGCGGAAAAGAAATAGCCGTTTTGGAGATTTTTAATCTGCGCCCCGAACAAATTTCCGTTGAACAGTTTCACGAATTAGCTTTAATGATTCAACGCGCTGCTGTAAAATGAAACCTGAAATTCTAATTACCGATGAACTTCACCCTTTGCTCAAAAACGGCTTAGAGCAATACGGCTATACGGTTGACTACCGTCCCAATATTTCAGCCGCAGAGGTTTTAGAAATTATTGAACGCTACACAGGGCTAATCATCAACAGTAAAGTATATGCAGGAAAAGAACTTTTGGCAAAAGCCGCCAAACTGAAATTTGTAGCGCGTGCAGGTTCAGGTTTAGAAGTAATTGATTTAGAAGAGACAGAGAAGAGAGGCGTGGCAGTTATCAATTCGCCCGAAGGAAACAGAAATGCTGTGGCAGAACATGCGCTGGGCATGTTGCTCAGCATTATGAATAACCTGCCGAGAGCGTATGAACAAATAAAAAACAACCAATGGGTGCGCGAACCCAACCGCGGAAACGAGCTAAGCGGAAAAACCATCGGGCTGTTGGCGTATGGCAACACTGCGCAGACGTTTGCCAAATTATTGAGCGGCTTTGAGGTAACTGTTTTGGCTTACGATAAATACCTCAATAACTTTAGCAGCGGATTTGTAAAACAATCAACACTTACTGAAATTTTCGAGCAGGCAGATGTGCTGAGCATTCACCTGCCGCTTACAAATGAAACAGAGTGGATGGTGGACTATCGGTTTCTTTCCACCTTTAAAAAATCTGTTTGGCTGGTAAATACCTCCAGAGGAAAAGTTCTAAAAACAACCGACCTGCTTCGTGCTTTGCATGAAGGTAAAGTTACCGCAGCAGCACTCGATGTGCTGGAAAACGAAAAACTTGCCTCGTTCTCTGAAGCCGAAAAAGAAACCTTCAATGCACTGACAGCCGATAACCGCATTTTGCTAAGCCCCCACATAGCCGGCTGGACCCACGAAAGCAAACAGCGAATAGCCGAAGTGCTTTTGCAGAAAATTTTAGCCATTTAATCGTCACGTATTCGCTTTTCAATTAGGAACTTTCAGTTCCGCGTTTATTTTTGCGCCCTCAAAATTCAGAAGCGTTCTGAAGATTTGAATTCCGTAAAATTCAAACCATAAACAATGAAACTCTCCAATTTCGGGTTTAACATGCCCAAAGATGCCATAGCCATGTATCCGGCTAAAAACCGCGATGAAAGCAAGCTGATGGTAGTTGACCGTAAAACCGGCAAAATCGAACACAAAAAATTTCACGACATCCAGAAATACTTTGGCGATGGTGACGTGCTGATTCTTAACAACACCAAGGTGTTCCCTGCCCGCCTTTACGGCACCAAGGAAAAAACAGGCGCTAAGATTGAAGTGTTTCTTCTCCGCGAACTGAACCAAAAGCAATTTTTGTGGGATGTATTGGTTGACCCTGCCCGCAAAATTCGTGTGGGCAACAAACTTTACTTTGGAAAAGACGATGATTTGATTGCAGAAGTGGTTGACAACACCACTTCACGCGGCAGAACTATCCGTTTCTTATATGATGGCGACTACGACAAGTTCAAGAAAATACTTTTCGGCCTGGGCGAAACACCGCTGCCTAAGTACATTAAGCGCCCTGTAGAACCTTTAGATGCTGAGCGTTTCCAAACGGTGTTTGCAAAGGTAGAAGGAGCCGTTTCGGCACCTACTGCGGGTATGCACTTTAGCCGCGAACTTTTAAAGCGCATGGAAATTAAAGGGGTAGAGCTGGCTGAAATTACCCTTCACACAGGTCTTGGTACTTTCCGCACTATTGATGTGGAAGATTTATCAAAGCATAAGATGGATGCTGAAGAAATTTTTGTTCCTGAGCGCGCTGCAAAAATTGTAAATGCTGCCAAAGACAACGGCAAACGCATTTGTGCTGTGGGCACCACCACCATCCGTGCTATTGAGTCGGCAGTTTCGGCTGAGCATTATCTGAAACCATTCACCGGCTGGACAAACCTTTTCATCCACCCACCTTATGATTTCAGTATTGCCAACGCCATGCTTACTAATTTCCACTCGCCAAAATCGAGCTTAATGATTATGACAGCAGCTTTTGGCGGATACGATTTAATAATGCGTGCATACGAACAAGCAGCTAAGGAAAAGTACAAGTTCCTTACTTATGGCGATGCCATGCTAATACTGTAAAAGCCTCGTACATAGACAAGAGCCGGCTCATAACTAATTGAGGCGGCTCTTTTATTAAGTGACCCTCAATCAGCAAGTAGTTTTACTATTCAAATGGTTGATTACATCAGTAAACACTTAAGCTGATTTAGGTTTTTGGTTACTTATGTTCTTTATGACAAACCGTTAGTTTTAACTGTTCAGTAAACTAAGCTGTTAGGGTATTTTTTACATTTAATACATGAATCCGTTTTTACTATCAGCTATTTGTATCTTCAGTTTTATGCTGTTGATGTTTGTGGTTGCTATGCTGATAAAAAACAATAGCATAGTAGATATAGGGTGGGGCTTGGGTTTCATCATCGTCACTATTGCCACTTTTTTTCTGGATGGAGATGAACGTTTTCATCAGAAGTTGGTGAGTTATCTGGTGATAGTTTGGGGTTTGCGGCTGGCTATCTATATCGGTATCAGAAATATAGGGCAACCTGAAGATTTTCGCTATGCCAATTGGAGAAAAGAGTGGGGAAGCAGTTTTGCGATGCGCTCTTTTTTTCAGGTATTTATGCTGCAAGGTGTAGTTATGTTTGTCATTACGCTACCTATTGTGGTAATAAATTCTGACTTGAGTTTGTTTAAGTCATACAAAATTCTGTATCCGGCTGGTTGTACTGTGTGGTGTGTGGGTTTTTTCTTTGAAGTAGTAGGCGATTATCAAATGTACATGTTCAAGCATAACCCACATCCGCATAAGCCCATCATGAAAAAAGGACTTTGGAAATATAGCCGCCACCCAAATTATTTTGGAGAAGTGTTGGTGTGGTGGGGGATCTTTCTGATGGCTATTCCATCAGGTCAATGGTATATTTCTGTGTGGTCACCGGTATTGCTCACCATTTTGTTGCTACGTTTTTCGGGAGTTCCCCGGCAAGAGAAAAAGTATGAGGGGAACGAGGAATATTTACTCTATAAGAAGAATACAAGCTTCTTTGTGCCATGGTTTTCAAAACTAAAACAATAACATGAAACAGATTTATCTGATGGTCGCTTTTCTATTTTTTAAACATACGTTCGCCAGTAATTTTACTGACTATAAAAAACATGTAGCCACAGACCGCTTACTTTTGCAGTTTGATAAAAGCATAACCGAACAGACACGCGAAAATATTTTGCATTCTTCGGGAGTTGTTTCCTCTTTCTATCATATTCCAACTCCTGCACTTACCGTTTGTGTGGTTTCTGACTATGGCAAGGCGCTACAATATTTTACAACACAGCCAGAAGTAAACTTTGTTTCATTCTTTATGACAGATGGCAAGCATTATGCAGGTGTTCTTAACTCGTGTTTTGTAAAACTTAAAGAAAAAAATTTTGAACCCTTGCTCGAAGAAACACTTCAGCGACTCAATTTATCTGCTCCGGTTGCAGATAAGTATATCCCTAATTTGTATTCAATCTCCAATCTCGAATCTTCACACATAAACACAATAGAAGTTTGCGCCCTGCTCGAAGCTAACGGTTGGTGCGAATATGCTTCACCCAACTATTTTCTTAATCCTATTGTATGCAGTAACGACCCGCTTTACAACCGCCAATGGCACATTGTAAACAATGGCACCCC
>CAZTNA010000014.1:0-76001 GCA_964615305.1 uncultured Chitinophaga sp. | reverse complement strand
GTTCAGAAACAAAATTACCTGTTCCTTATTTTTCAATGCATTGCTTATCTCGCTTATCATGGGCTGGCTGAAATTGCCTTGCATCCGTTTCCAGCGTTGCTCATCTTTAATATTCACCCAGTTTATTTCGGGCATTTCTATGCCGCCATAACGAGCGTTCAGTTTTACAAGGCCAAATTTTTTCCGTTCGGTGTTGTGGTAGGTTTCAATAGCCGGTGTGGCTGTGCCGAGAATAACTTTTGCGTTAAAGAAATTAGCGAGAACAATAGAAGCATCGCGAGCGTTGTAGCGTGGTGCGGGATCCATCTGCTTCATGCTGTTGTCGTGCTCTTCGTCAACAATTACCAAACCCAGGTTTTGAAACGGAAGAAACAAACCGCTGCGCGCACCAATCAGTATTTTGTATTCGCCATGCAAAACCTTGTTCCAGATTTCTACACGCTCGTTAGGATTGAACTTACTGTGGTAAACGCCTACCGATGTGCCGAATATTTTGCGAAGGCGGTTGATTATTTGCGCGGTTAGCGCAATTTCGGGTAGCAGATACAAGACCTGTTTGCCTTGGGCAACAACTTCTTTTATTTTTTCGATGTAGATGTTTGTCTTTCCGCTGCCTGTTACTCCATGCAGCAATACCACGTTATGATTTACAAATTCATCATTGATTTCGGAAAGGGCTTTGTTCTGTTCAGCGCTTAAAGCAGGAGAGTCCACTTCGGTAGTTTGCAGATTGCCGAGGCGCGAAACTTCCATTTTAAACTCAACGAATACGCCCCGCTTAACTAATGCAGCCAGCACTGCCGCGCTGCTTTTAGAGAGTTGGAGCATTTCGTTTTTGCGGATGAACTTTGTTTTGTGTTGCAACTGAGTAAATGCCAAAAGCAACTCTACCTGTTTGGGTGCGCGTGCCAACTCATCGAAGAGTAGCTGAAGTTTTTCTTCCTCTTCATAAACTTCATTCAGCTTGATGTAGGTTTCTGTTCGTGGTTTAAACTTTTCAACCAGTTCTTCGCTGGAAACTGCAATGCCGAGATTAAAGAGTGCTTTGAGTAACGGGTAAACGTTTTTCTTCTTTAATAAATCCTGCACCTGAGGGGTTTTTATTTCATGCTGCGCACGAAGTGCCTGTACAATTAAAAACTCATCTTCATTCAACGCTTCAAAGTCGCCATCGTAATTTTCATTGTAGTGGATCTTTGTTTCGCTTGAAAGTTTTAACCCGCTTGGCAGAGCAGCGTTCATCACTTCGCCATCGGTGCACATATAGTAGCTGCTCATCCATGCCCAGAATTTGAGTTGCGTTTCGGTTACTACCGGTTCTTCTTCGGCAATGGTTTCTATCAGTTTTACATCCACCAAAGGTTTTTGGTGGTGCAGTTTTTTTACAATGGCTGAGTAGTATTTGTTTTTGCCGAACTGAACTATTACGCGATGGCCTGCTTTAAGAAACGGCACTAAATCAACCGGCACTGCATAGGTGTATGCCTGCGGCAGCGCGAGGGGAAGTATTACATCGGCATAGGTAACTACGGAACTCACGCGGGCAAAATAAAGATAATGAGAAAACCGCTACATGAGTTTTATAATACCTCTTTAGAAAAATAAAGCGGCAGAATATCTTTTACGGTAGCCACTGAATAAACTTCGCCCTCTTCGCCCGTCATTAAAATTTCGATGGGAGAGGAGAAGCGGGTTTCGTATTCAAGCAACCGTTGGCGGCAAATGCCACAAGGGGCAACGGGTTTTTTTATTACGTGAGAACTGCTTTTTACTGTAATGGCAATTTTCTTTACAGCCACATCGGGATGTAAAGCAGAACAAGCGCTGAGTGCTGTGCCTTCAGCACAAATACCTACCGGAAAAGCTGCGTTCTCCTGATTGGTGCCTGTAACTACTTTGCCATTGGCAAGTAACACGGCAGCTGCTACTTTGTAGTTGGAATAGGGTGAGTAGGAGTGGGGCAAAACGCTTATGGCCGCTTCAAATAACACGCGATCCTGTTCAGGTAACTCATCAATATTTGAAAAGACATTCAGTGTAAAGTTTAACTCACGTGTTTGCATAACTATTGAATTGATATTCGAATGTAACTGATTGTTTTATAGTAGGAAAGATTGGAAGTGCAGGTTGGCGGGTAATTGGTAATAAATTACACTCTATAAAAATTTGACAGGTAAAGAATTTGTTTAGTTTCGAAATAAATACTCAAAACTTTAAACCCACATGAAAAAAAAATTACTCCTTTTAGTTTCGGTTGTAATAATGATTACAACTTATAGTTGCACTGAAAAGAACACTGAGCCAAACTATAGTTCGCTTTGCAATAATGGAATACTAGATGGAAAAGAAAATGAAATTGACTGTGGTGGCGATTGTGACAGTTGTGCCCCATATGGTGTGGTTAGTTGCGACTTAGGAACCAGTCTTTTTAGAAGTACCCGTTCAGACCGGACGTTTGGAGAAAGATTAGGAAACAGCTTTAGAATACACGCAAACGATGGCCGGCCTATGTATTTTATGTTTAAACCCGAGCCGGTAGGTCAGGTGTCAACAATATTTGCCATCAGTTTTGAATACAACGGAGAAGCATATACGTTAGAACCGGGCGACATGGGAGAGGTAGTTATTACGCAATACGATACTTTGCGCAATTTAATTGGAGGTACTTTTTGGTTTACTGCTGGTCGAGTTACAGGAGCTGATACTACTTCTGCAAGAAATGGTGTGTTTACCAATGTAAGATGTAAAGGCTTATAGTTTCTACTGAACTAAATTCAACTTTACTGGTCTTGTTTTTTTTCAATCCGCATTCCAATACTTTTTACATAGTTAAGCGGGTTAACGCGCATGTCCTGAGTTAGCTTAAATTTGTATTTGCCCGGCAAAGGGAAAAACGCTTTTGTCTGGATAGGAATTTGAATATCGCAGTTATCGCCCAGGCAGTCTCCATTCCAATGGCCGTCAGGTTCCGAAACTACCAGGTTGACACGCTTATCGAACTTTCGCCCGTCAGGGAAACTGGTCTCAATGTTCACCCAAAGGTTTCTCCATTCGAAATTAAATGAGTGGCGCAAGTTTATGTAGATGTTGTAGTGCTGTGTTGTGTCGGTAATATTTGCTGTAAATGTTTTATCATCTTTATATTCCCAACTGTAATCAGGTACTTGTTGGTTTTCTTCCATAATTACTGCCGAGTCACATGCCACTAGTAGCGATATGGCACAAAACAACAGTGAAAAGATTCTTGAAAAGCTATGGTTCATAAGACGGCTACAAAATTGCTTACTTGTTTTTTTTCTGCCCCCCGCCTATGCCTTTGGGTTTGTGGCGATGTTGATTTCCCCTGCGTTTTTTGCGCTCTTTCTGTTCAAGTGTTTGCAAGGAAACCTGCCCCACTAAGTCTTCGTGTTTGCTTTCGTCAACCTTTTCGTTTTCTACCACTGCAAAGTCGTCTAAACTTTTTGGTTTTTTGCCTCCCTTATTCATAAACAGTAAATCTTTTACGTCCTGAATTTCGAGTTTGAAAAAATTACCGCGTTGTTGTTCGTATTCGTACCACATTAACTTTTTAAGCACTTCTGTTTTTCGTAACCATGCCGTTCCCTCTTCGGTTTCAATTTTATCGGCATGGCGTGGAAAATTTTTCAGCGAGTCGCTGTAAGTATCAAGCTCATAATTCAAACAACATTTTAAACGTCCACACTGCCCGCTTAATTTATCTGTATTTATTGCCAGGTTTTGGTAGCGAACAGTTTGTGTAGTAACCGACTTAAAGTCGTTGAGCCAGGTAGAACAACAAAGTTCTCTTCCGCAAGTGCCAACACCTCCTACACGCGCGGCTTCTTGCCGTGCACCAATTTGACGCATTTCAATTTTTACTTTGAATTCACGAGCATATACTTTTACCAGTTCACGAAAGTCAACTCGCCCATCGGCTGTGTAGAAAATAGTCACTTTTTTATTGTCACCCTGAAACTCTACATCACCAATTTTCATTTCAAGGTTGATTGCTCGAGCCATTGCTCGTGCACGTACCATGGTGTCTTTTTCTTTGTTGCGCGCATCTAAAAGCGTGTTTACATCCTGTTCATTGGCTATTCGCAGTACATTTCGTATAGTGTCATCGCGTTCAGTTATCTTTCGTTTTTTCATTTGTGCTTTTACAAGTTCACCCTGTAAATTCACCTCGCCTACATCGTAACCCTGTGCGGCTTCAACTACCACTAACTGACCTTTTGATAAATCGAAAGTATTTGTGTTACGATAAAAACCTTTACGCGAACCGTTTTTGAAACTTACTTCAATAATGTTGAAGTTTTCGTTAAACGAAAGTGGCATATCGGCAAACCAATCCATTACGTTCATTCGGTTACAGCCTCCGCTGCTACAGCCTCCTTTCGATTGGCACCCTGCCACGGCACCATCTTTTGCTGTGGAACTTGTAATACACCCCATTTCTTAATTATTTATTTTGAGTCGTTATTTTTGTAAAGCAACGAAACTAAAAGAAAATGTGAGAGAGCTGTTGGTGTGTTATGCTTTTAGGAAGGTAATACAGGCATGTATTACGAGAAATAACACCGATACTTTTTTTGCTTTGCTGCATAAAGCTCATTTACGTGAACAGTAAATTTGAAACTAATCTCATTGCCATTGATCAAATTCCTGCTTTAGCCAATTCAATTTTGCAGTTTGCTAAAGAAGAAAGATTGTTTGTTTTTATAGGCCAAATGGGGTCGGGTAAAACAACCTTGATTAAAGAATTGTGTAAGCAATTAGGTTCAAATGATAACTTCAGCAGCCCTACCTACAGTATCGTAAATGAGTATTTAAAGGTAGGTGAAGAGAAAATATTTCATCTTGATTTATATCGCTTAAATAGTATCGAAGAGGCGCTGGATCTAGGTATTGAAGATTACATAAGCGGTGAGCATTATTGTTTTATAGAATGGCCGGAGCTTATAGCACCATTATTACCTGTAGGTTTAATAAAAGTGGAGATTAAGCAAAAAGATAATACACGCTTTATTACTGTTACAAACAGCTAAGCGGCCATTAGCTGTTAGAATTTCTGTGCCATTGCTTTCTTCACCCAATCTTTGCCGGCAAATTGCTTGGCTTTGTATTTTAGAAAAACATCCGGGAAAAACCTGCGCATAAAGTAAACCATTCGCGCCTGCCACGGATGTAGAATATAAAATTTGTTCTTTCCGGCTTGTGTAAGTATATAGTCAGCAATGTCATCGGGCGAGTACTTGGCACGCTGAATAATTGTTTGACCAATCTTAGCAGCTGTTTCATCGCCTTTATGATACTGCATGATATTGCTTCGGAAAAAAGTTGGACAAACTACGCTTACCTGAATATTAAACCCCCACAGTTCAGCATAAATTGTTTCCATTAAAGAAATTACTGCCGACTTTGTTACGTTATACATACCCATGTTAGGCATGTTTGCCAAGCCTGCAGCACTTGCTATAGATATTACATGGCCGCTTCTTTGTTTTTTCATTTCCGGTATAGCAAAGTGTGAACCATAAATAACCGCCATTTGATTTATACTGGTTATCCACTCCCAGCTTTCTAAGGAGTATTCGCCTACCAATCCACCATCGCCCACACCCGCATTGTTGATCAGTAAATCAATGCCATCTGTTTTTGATAAATAATCGTTGAAAGCATTTTGATATTCGTTCCTATTGGCAACATCAAATTTGTATATGTGCGCCACACCACCCGCATTTTCAATGAACTGTTTTGATTCATCTAGCCCTTCCTGTTTAATATCAGTAATGCCAATAGTCCATCCGTCTTTAGCTAAAGCTAGTGCCATAGCTCTGCCAAGTCCACCACCACCACCGGTAATAAATGCACGCTTCTTTGTGTGCTTTGTTGTAAGATTATAAGCCATTTGAGTTTAGTTTTTTTGCCTTATACAATGTAAAAAATTAAAGTGCTTTTAAAAAGATTTTTAAAAAATTTCCTCCTTCTTGCAAAAGTATTTTCCAGTTCATGATTGAAAGCTTAACATCAGGTCGCAGCTGCACGTTAACGGTATTGATATTTAGGTTTCTTTTTGCCGATAAAAAAACAAATTCCAGATCGAAGAGGTAACGATTAATACTTGTTTGTAAAAAGATGTGTTTGCCTTTTGAGTTAAATCCTTTTAGACCGCATTGAGTATCATCGGTAGGTATGCGCAAAAATATTTTAATGAACCACCGGAGTGTTTTTGAAATGCGCACACGAACTGCCGGAAGATGAGTGTAGTATTCCTCACTACGCACACCAATGACTGTTTCTGCTCCATTATTAAGCGCATTGGCTACCTTAATAAAACTTGCATCTGTGTATGGAAAATCAATATCGGTGTAAATAACCCAGTCGCCACGGCTCGCATCTACCCCCTTGCGTAGTGCATATCCTTTGCCCTTGTTTTCAGAATAGGAAATTACTGTTGTATTACTCCAGTTTTTGATGGTTTGCAAAGCAGATTCCAGTTCGGGGCTTACACTGCTGCCATCATTTACTATAATCAACTCTGAGTCGGGATAAGTGTTTTGTACAAACTTCCACCCTTGATAAACTGTTTTCAGCCAATCTGCAGGTGGGTTGTAGCAAGGAAGTATTACCGAAAGTTTAGGCACTCAGTTATTTTTTCTAACCGGATAATTGTTGAACATAAAAATTGAATCGTTATCTAAATAAGTCACCACTTCTACAGTTTCCGGGCGAATCATCAGATTGTCATAAGTAACGAATTCACCGTTACTAGCTGCATAAAATTTATTTTTTGGATGGTAAAGTTTAAATGGAATACTGCACCTAATCCATTGCCCAAATGTATTGTATTGAAATTTTCCATAGCATTCATACCGTTCAATTTCAACTCCGTTGCTATCGCTTTGTGACGCATACAAAGGTGGGAACGAAGGCCTTCGCTCATCTGCATAAACCCAGGCTGATAGTTCATAGTTGCCGACTGTAGCATTAGGCAATGTATCGAAAAAGAGATATAGATCACCATGGTTGGTATGTGCTGCACCATTTCCAAACAATGTATTTTCACTTAACTGATCATCAAAACTATTAACTAAAACATTTTTGTAGCTTACATTGCTTATGTAATTGCCATGGTGTAAGTATTTTGTACTGTTAGTTGTTATGTTTTTTTGAATAGAGTCAGCAGTTGATTTGAAAAAAGATAATGGTAGAGAGTAGTAGCTTTGTTTGTTTATGTCAAATAGGTGAGTAGCAGCTTTCAACACATCTTGTTCACGCTTGGTGTAGTTATCATAAGCTTTCACTACCAAAAGCGGTTTTTTGTTTTTATACAAGTCAATTATTGGTTTAGTCATAATTTCATCAGCCATCAATCGGGCTATACTAAATGTTTGGCTTTCAGATGTTCGCGACATTTGTCCGCATACAATTGGAAGCCCTGTAAACAAAGATGCTTTCATACTTCCAAAACTGTTTCCTTCTTCAATATAAATTCTTTCGGAACCGTTCAGGAAAAAACCTATTGGAAAAATAGCTTGAAAACTGTCAGCACTTAACCCACTTTCTGCAAGTTTGGTTTGGAACAACGCACGCTCGTTTAGTTCGTTACTTTTAAGCCCTTCATGCCTTAACATAAGCGACAATTCCTTGGATACCTTGTGTGCATCATAAAACCAGATTCCAATGACAATAAATAGGAAAATGCGTGCTTTCCATACATTTTTGTAGCTGATGTAAGTAAAAAGTTTGTAAACAAGAACTGCAGAAACTATAGCTATGGAGTAGTAGAAAATCCAGTTAAACCTACCTATAGCGCGAAATTGTTTGACAGAAGAAGGAAGTAGCCGGTAAAATTTCTCAGTACCGGGGAAAGTGCTAAATGGAAAAGCAGTAGCGCAAAGCAATACTAATACAGCCGCTACACTAATGAGGAATAAAGGGTGCCTCAACCATTGCCATTTTTTTTTAATCAGCAACATTAAAGGCAACACAACAATAGTGGTACCAAAGCACATGAGGGGTATAAAACCTATGTATCCTGTACCTTCAAAGCGAAACTCGGTAGGCGTGCTTGGGAATAGATAATTAAAAATAACTTTAGTAATACTGTACGGATGTAAAAATATATCGCTCCAGGTTGATCCACTTTCTATAAAGCCCCAAGGATTACTGGGCCGATCTGTTACCGAGTCAGTTAAAAGTAGGAACAGTTTGAGTAGTATGATAGGTAGCAATGCTGCAACTGCTAGTTGAAAAGCTACAAATAAACTTTTGCGAAAGTGTTTTATATGAGTAATACAGAAAATTAATGCCACCAATAAAAGAAACAGGCAGGCCATTGCTGCATAATAAACATGTACAAACGCCAAAAAAGTAAGGTATATAGCTAGCCATACGGTGTGTTTAACTGAACCTTTAGATAAAAGAAGAACAGATAAAAAGTAAACGACACCCGGCACAAAGCACACATAGCTTAAAGAGTAGTGCGTATGCATACGATGCAACTGAGGAGACAAGAGAGCAATACAAACGGAACATGCTATAGCTACCGGTGTACTAACATTAAAAAGCGTAAGCGTTTGAAATAAAAAGTAAGAACAAATAATAATTGACAGAAAAGTAAGCCAGACAAGAATAAGACGTGAATAGTCTGTTATCTTAGGAAATAGAAGTGAAACAGGTTTAAGCAGCCAAGCTAAAGCAGGCTGATTATCAGTAAACATTACGTGTTCTCCAAAAGGATAGTTCATGCCACTGAAGTGCGTTCCCCAATCAAACTTCAAATAATAAGCAAAGGTGTAGTAGTTTTTATAGCCATCACCGTATGGGCTATAAGTAATGTTGTTGGCGTTAATAATTTGAAAGTGATAATAAACAAACAGCAAAGCAGCTGTGAGTAAAACGCATAACCAGCCACCGGTTGTTCTTTTCATCAGTTTAATTCAAGCTACGAAAATCTACAGGTACTACACGGCTAACCCCTTGCTCGGCCATGGTTACCCCGTATATAGCTTCTACAGCCGTCATAGTCATTTTATTATGCGTAACAATAATAAACTGCGACTCCTTCGAAAATTCACTGATGATTTTATTGAATTTACCAATATTGGCATCATCAAGTGGAGCGTCTACCTCATCAAAAATGCAGAACGGTGCTGGCTTTAAAAGATACAGAGAGAATAGTAATGCTGTGGCAGTTAATGTTTTTTCTCCTCCTGAAAGCTGATCAATTACTGTGGGGCGTTTGCCTTTAGGTTTAGCTACAATTTCAATTTTCGATTCAAGCGGATCGTCCGGATTTACAAGGAATAAATCGCACTGATCGTCTTCGCTGAAGAGCGTATGGAATACACGAATAAAACTTTCGCGCACTTTGGTAAACGCATCCAGAAACTGTGTTTTAGCGGTGTCTTCTATTTCTTTAATGGTTTCCATCAAAGAGTTTTTGGCATTTTCTAAATCAGTGCGTTGAGCAATAATGAAATCATATCGCTTTTTCATTTCTTCAAAAGCTTCTAACGCCATAGGATTTATTTCTCCGAAGTTTTCTATCCGTTTCTTTACTTTTTCTACTTCTGTTTGCACTTCTTCGAGAGGTTGCACCATTTCAAACTCTTCGTTCAAAATCTGGTTTATGTCAATATTAAACTCTACACTCAGTCGTTCTTTCATTGAGGTGAGCGACAATTTCAATTCGTTGAACTTGTCGTGAATGCTGTTTAGCAAAGTTGTAACATTATCACGATTGCGGCTTAGTTCACGCACCCGTGAGTCTATTTCATTAATAGAAGCCCGGCTGTCGTAATAGGTTTTTTCAGCATCTTCAACTTCTGTAGTGTAGCTTTCTTTATCGGCATAGTTTGCAAGCAAGAGCGCTTCTATCTCTTTTGCTTTCTTCTGACTTTCTTCAATTTGCATTTGGCACTCAAGTATCACTTCGTTGTTGCGTGTAAGTTGCCCTGCAAGCGTTTCAATCTGGCTTTTCTTGAACCCCAGTTCCTGATTAATTGAGTTTACTCTGTTTTGTTGCTGATGAAACTCAATATTCTTTTGGTTGTAACGCGATGAAACTTCGCTTAACTGGTTGGTGAGTTCTACAAAGTCTTTATCGGTTTTTTCAAGAACACTTTTTGCAGCACCTTGTGTTTCGCGGAGAGTTGTAAGCTCTGTATTTACAGTAACTACTTCAGCATCTAAGGTAGATAAACGTTCGGTTATGTTTTTGCTCTTTTCGTCAGCGCTTTCTAAAAATTTTACTAAACTGTTGATGTTTGCCTGCCCCGCTGAAACTTTACCGGTAAATTGATTGACAGCATTTCGTTGAGCATCTATTTCTCGGTTTACGCTGGCACTTTTCAGTTGGTTAATTTTAACTTGAGCATTTGAAACCTGCTGGTGTAGTTTGTAGGTAGATAGTTCAAGGGCTTTTATCTCTTCCTGTAGTTTTTCAAGATTTTTTGCACGGCCTATTTTCTTGCCCTCAAACAAACCAACCGCACCACCACTTAACGAAAAATCTTTCCTGATGTATTTGCCGCTCTTTGAAAGCACAACAATTTTTTTACCGGCAGTGTTCACTTGTGATATATCGAAACCTGCATGGTCATCTATCAAGTAAACTTTGTCGAGTAAGTATGCCCCCAACTTTTTATATGTATTATCTAATTCAACCAACTCAGAAACGGGTTTGGCGCCATCTAGCTGCACAGGAGTAGCTGTTTCATATTTTTCGAACTCATCGAGAATAAAGAAGTTGGCACGCCCCATAGCTGCATCGTTCAGCATTTGAACGGCCATTGCCGCTTCCTGAATGTTTTGTACTACATAGTAGTTCAAATACGGTTCCAGATAATTTTCTATGGCTACACGATATTCTTCAGCACAGTAAATAATGTCGGATAGGAGAGGGGCTTCTTTACTCCATTTGGCGTTCTTTTTCAAGAACTTGATTGACTCGGGAAATCCTTCCAGGTTTTCAACCAAACTTTTGGTTAAATCAAACTCGTTTTTACGGGCATCTAAGGTTCGCGTTTCGGCTGTAAGCTCCATTCGAGTTTTCTCAATGGCCGATTCCAATTCTAAAATCTCCTTTTTGCGGTTTTCCTCTTCAGTTATTAGTGAAGCAAGCTTTACATCTGATGAGTCTTTATCTGCCTTTAGCTGTTCAAAATCGCGTTGGAGTTGTTCTAACTCATTGCGTTTCTTTAGTACATCTTCATCGCTGTTAAGTAAGTCGCGTTGAAGTGCTTCATTGCTGCTTCGATTTACTGCCAGTTTTTTTTCTAACTCAAAAATTAAACGCTCTTTCTCTGTATAGGTTTTTTGTTCTGCTGAGAGGGTATCCTTTACGTTTGTATGGCGGTTGCGAATTTCATTTAGTTCTGTTTCCAGAATTGCCAATTCACTTTTGCGCGTTTCCAGTATTCCTCCCTCACTTTGGCTATCTACCGAAAGCTTATCAATAGAAATCTTTATCTTTTCTACTGATTCGTTGGCTTCTATGATTTGTTTTTCAGCAGTGTCTTTTTTGTCGAGCGAATATTTTATTTGAGAGTTGAGCAGGTTGCGTTCATTTTCTTTTTCTCCCAAGCCTGCAGCAAGTGTGTTCAACTTTTTTTGTACTTCAAACAGTGCTTTCTCTTTATCTACATTTGCTAATTTTTCTCTTTCCAACAGCGCTTCTGTTTGAGCTACTGTAGTTTCAAGTTCTATTTTATTGTCTTCTTCTTTCTTCTTTTGTTCTTCAAGTGTCTTAAAAGTTTCTTTGTAAGACTGAAGGTTGTAGCGCGCCAACAACAAACTCAGTTCTTTGTATTCTTCTTTAAGCTCGTAATAGCGCTTGGTTTTCTTGGCTTGTGCTTCAAGGGTTTTTAGATTACCTTCAATTTCAAAAAGCAAGTCTTTTACGCGCTCTAAGTCAGCATCGGTGCCTTTTAATTTATCAATAGTTTCTTTCTTGCGCTTTTTGTACTTTGCTACTCCGGCAGCTTGTTCAAACAGTTTGCGTCTGGAGTTGTCGCGGTCGTTCAGAATTTCATCCATCATCCCCAACTCAATAATGGCGTAGCTATCAGGGCTTACTCCGGTATCCATAAAGAGCGAGGTAATGTCTTTTAAGCGACACGGCACATCATTTAAACGGTATTCGCTTTCCCCATCACGAAAAAGTCTGCGGGTGATGGTAATGGTTTTGTAATCGCTGCTTACCAGGTTTTTAGTGTTTTCAAATGTTAGTGACACCTCTGCCATACCTGCAGCCTTACGGTTTTTGGTTCCGTTAAAGATGAGGTTCTCCATTTTTTCTAAACGCAGATGTGAAGTTTTCTGTTCGCCTAATACCCACCGTATAGAGTCAACTACATTACTTTTACCACAGCCATTTGGTCCAACTACCCCGGTAATTTTATTATTAAAGTGTATGGTGGTTTTTTCAGCAAAACTTTTAAAGCCCTTAATTTCTAAAGTGGTCAGTTGCATAAATTCATCTTTTTAAAAAGAAGAGAAAATCGGGTTTCCTCTTCAGTGCGATTCTTTTACAGGGGTGGTGAAAATAGAAAAACAGGCTACCCGAAAAACAGTGGGAAACTAACGTGTATCCACATAGTATCCACATTTTTTTTCTAAAACAAACGGGTTGGATAGTGTCCGATGATTATTGACCCATGCAAACCACTTTCCTGTTGCATTATGCAAGTCTTAGTATAGCAAAACCGCTTGGAGATAGAATACCTATTTCGGCTGATGTGTATCGTTAAACTCTTGCATTAGTTTGGTCAAGAGTTCGTTTTCCGGTTCAGCGGCTACCGCCTTTTTGTAGCAAATTGCAGCATTCAGCAAAAGTTGTTTCTGCTCGTAAAATTTTGCCTCTAATGCCAAATTAAGCCCCGGTGAAAAATCCCATGTTGATTTGATGGCATCTAGTTCTTTTTGCACTGCAGCTGCATCTGAAGTGGAAAGAATTTCGAATGGAAACACATCGGTGTTTTGTTGCTGTAGTGAAACTACCTTCCAATAGTAAACTCTGCCTGTGTCAAGCAGAACTTCAGTAGCTGTAATATTTACCACAGAATCTTGCAAGCGCTTAGTATATACTTGTTTGCGGCAGGCCAAATCACGATAAATACTGAAGGTTACAAAGCCCTCTTTTTGCCCTGTCCAACTAAACTGTATATTGTTGTCCAACAAGATTGAATTGGCCTTAGGGCTGGTAAGAAAAGGTTCCACCTTACCTCTTGAAACCCCGCCAATGTTCTGTACCTCGCGCGAAGCAATGGCTTCAGCACTGCCGTGATGGCCTTTTACTTCATGCAGCACGTACCTAAGAAGTTCAGAAGTCATTGCTTTTTGGGTTCCGGTAGCTTTTACAATGCCTTGTACCGAATAGCTGCCCTGTTTAGTGGCAGCATACAGTTTACCTGCATCGTCTTTAAAAATTATCTGGCTTTTGTCCGAAATCTTAATGGAGTCGGTAACGGCTAACATGGCCCCTTTAGTAAAAGCGGTTGACCATGGCGAGGTGCCTTTTTTTATTTCGTTTTTACCGGTGTAATAAACCACTGTGTAGTTGGCGGCTGACAAAAGATTGGCTGACAGCATCAGCACAAAAAATAAAGAATGTTGTTTCATAAAATTTAGTTTAATGATGGTGTTTCATGAAATATGAATTGAAATTTGTTCGTTGATGGAAAAACTTGGCAATAGCATCGTAAAAGTAAAGCAAGTCAACAGAAATAAACACAGGTGCAAGCACGGCCATTTCATCAAATTTCAGGTTGACCTTGGCTAATAAGAATAGTTCAATGTAAATGACTACAAATGCAATTACCAACTGAAATATCTTAGCGTATAGGTGATACCAAATATGGTTTTCTACAAAATGATATGAAAAGAACAACACCACTAAATAAGTAGTAAATACAGAGATAAGCCAAATAAGCCAGGTGGGTACTTTATGCACGTAATGGTTTTGCAGAATCATTTTTATAACGTTAGCATGTATCAAAACCCCTGCCATATCTGGTTTACTACGGCCACTTAGGCGTTTATTGTATGGTGTAAAGTGAGAGTCTTCCATGCTCATACTGTTTACTTCGCCTATCATCACAATCTTACCTTTCAACTTTTCTGTTAACGTCTCATCATTCATTGTGTGCAAATCAATTACAGAAACTAATTCCGGGCTATTGGGTTTGTGTTCAAAAAAATCTTCATTGCTGAAACTATAGTTGATGTATTCAACATCTTTGTTTCTGTCCATTAATTCCACCAATTTCTTCTGGTCATAAAGCGACATAATTGCTGCTGCAAAAGACATCACTTCTTTTCCATTGGCAATTTTTTCGGGCAAAAAATATCGAATAGTTTTTTCATACTCACCGCCAAAGTTTACAAATGCCTGTAAGCCCGTGGTTCCAAATTCTCCAAACGATTTTACTAGATGAAACTCTGCATCGCGTTCGTGTTCTTCATGTTCTCCGGCTGTTTCGTTTTGCAGGTATGCTCCCATCACAAAGTTGTTGCACCCTTTAATAGCAGCTAATAAAAAAGAATCTGTTTCCGCATCTTTAGGGGTGGTAAACCACGCATCAAGCGCCACCACTTTTGGCTCGTACCTCGAAATAATGTTTATCTGTTCAGCAATGCTTTGGCGGTCTTTGCCAAGTTCAACTACAACAATATTTTTTGCCGTCAGTGCTTCATCGGCCGATTCGTCTTTTATCTTAAATGCTAAATCGGTATAATCAAAATCAG
This sequence comes from uncultured Chitinophaga sp., assembly GCA_964615305.1. Taxonomy (GTDB): domain Bacteria; phylum Bacteroidota; class Bacteroidia; order Chitinophagales; family LD1; genus Bog-950. Next base: position 61,247 of record CAZTNA010000014.1, on the reverse strand, counting down.
CCAATGCCTTGTGAATTGGGTCAAGTGCACTAAGGTGTATGGCTAAGAGAGCAAACAGAAAAATACAGGCGTAAATAAAAATTGTTGCCAATAGTGTATCGCGGAAAAATAGCTTGTTAGAATATATCTTCAATGCGGTTGTTTGTTGTTCTGCGAGACAAAGAAAGGTAAAAGCTTGTGTAAAACCAGCAAAGTACCCATTATTGGATACTAATACATGCTACCAAGGCGCAAGTAAACAGAGTTTCCGGGCAAATGACTTGGTACTATCAAGCCCGGCAAGTTTGAAGTGCCAAAGGTTAAATCGAAATACTTAAAGCTTTTACAGAACTCAACACCTAAGTTAAATACACTGTAGCCACCAGCTCCTGCACTTGCACTAAATACCATATCGGGTCTTATAAAATAATTGGCTTTTACAAACCCATATACGTTGTATCCGGGTAAGTAGCGATACATCAACCCGGCATTAAGCACCAACCTGTTTTTCATCATAGGTTTAGAGAAAACTGCACTAACCGAAAATGGCAAGAATAGCGTGTATTCATTAGCACTTTTTGCAGGTAGATATGACCTAACTGCGCTATCCAGATTTAGAGTGTCGAAAGTTGCGCTGGTGAAATGAAGTAAGTCAGGAATAACAATACCATTAAAAGTGATGTTTTTAGCTGCGGAATAGTTTACCGGATTCTTTTTCATTTTTAAAAATCCCACATCGCTAATGTCTATACAAAACTTCCATTTATTGTTATTCATAAATGAAACATTCAAATCGCCAGAAGGGCCTAATCCATTCAAATCGCCAAATTTTGTTGCCCCTTCTTTTGCGCTGTTAAATGTGAGATCATAGTTAATATTTATGTATTCGCCATCGGGAGCAGTGTAAAGGGTGGTGTTTTCGCCCGTTCGTATTTCCTGTTGATTGATAACTTGCAAAAACGAAAACAAAAAACCAAACTGCATTTGATACTTTGGATAGTAAAACTTCTTTTTTACACCAAGCGAATACTGGTTGTATATGTAGTTGTAAAACCGTAAATCGTTTAGTTGTGCCGTGTCGCCTTCGAATCGGGCATTGCCATAAAACACAGTTTCAAACAAATCTCTTTCTGCGTTGAGGTAGCGCATTTGCCGGTGGTTCCAACCTACAATAAATGTAGCGTCTGCCTTTTTCAGATACTTATGAAGAGTGTAGCCTGTCTTCATAAAGTCTTCGAACTTTAGCTTATTTTTTATCCGGTTGTCAGTTCGGTCTATTATGGGCCTAGTAATTGGCCGTTTGGTAAGCAAACGCATAAGCATGCCCGAAGGGGCGGCATTAGAGTTTCCATAGTAATCAAAAATTACTGTGCTACGCCACTCTGCGTCTTTTCGCAAATCTTCATTGAAAGAATAGTTGAGCGAAGTTTGAGTGAAGTTGAACAACCTATAGTTGCTCTCGAAACTTGTGGTTTCTTTTTTTTGTGTCTGTATGGAATCAGTTGCCATGGCCGATGCCGAAAGCAGAACGAACTGAAAAAGAAAGGCATTCCTGATTTTGAAGACTCTTGATAACATGTGAGCAATGATATGGTAGAACACTAGAATTTAGTTTGCACTTTGTAATTAAAACGGGCTGTAAGGGTAACTCCCAGCGTATAGTCACTATATATTTTTAAATGTTGGCCATTGCAACCAGATGTATTGTTAACAGTCGAAAATTCAGCACGTATTATTGCATGACGAGCTCGTTTTACATTTTCCATTCGAGCTTCATCAACATAGAGAGGTACTTTGGTGCGTTTTGGCTGTTCAGCTTTACAACTTCCGTTTAAGTCGGCTGCACCTATTATAGCATCGCTTACTAATGTGTCAACCTGCACCCAATTTTCGTCATACAAAATCATGCGCAGTTTGGTTTCAATAGGGTATTTATTCTGCACTATTATGTTAATAACACCATCACTAATACCCGATACATTGGTACTTGTATTGCTTAAGTTAAAATCAATGGTATCCTGTAACACAAGTTGGTTAGCAATTAACGAAAGCGGCATGTTGGCATTAAGCGACAGTTTTAGAGCGCTTTCGAGATATGCAAAGTCGCGGTATTGGCCTGTGTTTCCCGCTAAATTGGTTTTTACTTCTACATCATATTTTAACTTATTAGGTAAAATTCCAAGCAAGTCTTTGATGTTAGAGTTGGTATTGTTTATGGAGAAAGAATTGACGGCAGGTGTTAGCTGAGGAAATTCGGCTGCACGATTTATCACCAAAGGTTGGTTTAAAACAGATCCTTGTAAACTGCGTGTACCGTTGCTGGAACTAATGGCGGTAAGTCCGTTTATTTTTACCTGTCCGTCAACTCCAAGACCGTTCTCAACAGTTATGTCCATGTTAACTTGCTCTAAGTCAACAGAGCCGCTTTGGAAAAAATTGAGGAACGAAAAATCAACGCTATCAACAGCAGCAATAGTATCGCGACCTGCATAGCCCTTTATATAGTTAGGAGCTACGTCCACAATTTCATAGCGTATGTTTAAGCTGTCTTCACGCGTTATATGCCGCGTAATTCCACTCGAGTCAATCCGAGCTACCACACGCTGCGAGTAGGTGTTAAACTTATTGCCGTCTTTCCCCGTAAGGCCTATAGATACCCCCGTAATATCAATCAACTTATCAATAGTAACAGTTTGCCCCGGTAGTGCGGGTGGTACAGTTGTGTATTCACGTATCGGATTTCCGTTTCGGTCATAGGCTCCAACCAGTGTATATTCAAGATACATTTGTTCCTGAACTGAACTGGTTACATATACATGGATAAAACCTGAACGCGCATCTACGTAAGTGAATTTTCGGTCGCCAATGTTTTGAGTTACCTCTTCGGTTACTTCTACCACATTTTGTGTCGGAAACTTAGCCCAGGCTTCGCTTGCGCGCAAAGAGTTCACAAATACCCGCAACTCGAAGTAGTCACTTGTATCTATTGGTACTTGAACTCCGTTGCTTCCCGGGGTACTTAGATTAGTTATCGAAAACTTTAACTGACTTGTAATACGATTGCCGCCTACAGGTATTTCGAAATACACAGAATCGTACGCGGGTACATAACCTAAAGTATAGTTAGCTATAAGCGAGTTGTCACTTACATTCCTTAAAGCAATGTCGGCACCGCTGATGGGAACCGGTAAGCGGTTTACCGCCCATACTTCTACTTTGCCCGAGAGCAAAATAGCACTATCAAAAAACTGCGTACCATCAAACAAAAAATCTCCCGGGTTAAAGTTGTTGAGTGCCGGTATTACAGAATTGTTTCCGTTTTGAGCCAATATAAACTGCCCCAAAAAAACTGTACCCGGATCGGGACTGGTAAGCATGTTGGTAGCCAGAAACCCCAGTGAGGTAAGAAATTTTACGCTCTGGTTGGGTAACTGTAAACTATCTAGTGTAAACTTTTGACCTATTGAGGTATCGGGGATTTTTACAATCTGGTCTGCTAGGTTGAAAGAATAAAGCGATGTTTTGTAAGCCAACGTATAGCTGTTGTCGGGGTTTTTTACCAAAGCCGAATCTTTTACAATATCACCAAGCGATAAGGTAGAGGTAGCTATGGGAACAAGTAGTTCTGTGTCCCAACTTGTTTTTGCCTCTTTTTTACATCCTGTCATCAGCAGAATGCTGAAGATAGTAGCAAAGCATAATTTAAGTAACTGATGTTTCAATGGTGTTATTTTTAATAAACAAACGAGCATAACTAGTGGATGAGGTTTGTATAAAGGCTAAAATAAAAAAATAGGGTGCCGTGGTAGTGTATGTTGAAAAGCCGACCATTGTAAATCTATTTTCGGCTACTTGTTCACTTTAATTTTCATTTGACGATTAAAGCTTTCATCCAGCGATATAAGTGTTTCTGTTCTGCTTATACCTTCAATTTTTTGAATTTTATCATGCAATACTTCTCTTAAGTGCTGCGTGTCGCGACAAACAATTTTTATGAACAGAGAGTAATTGCCAGTAGTGTAATTGCACGAAAGCACTTCATCTATTTTTTTAAGTTGTGTAACTACTTTGTCGTACATATCACTCCTAATTAGGTAAATACCAATGAATGCGGTTATATCCATTCCTAGTTTTGAAAGATTTAACTGTAGTTGTGGATTTTTTACTATCCCCAACTTCTCCATTTTGTTCATACGTACGTGTACAGTGCCGGGGCTGATGTAGAGTTTCTTGCCTATTTCCGTATATGGAGTAAATGCGTTTTCCATCAATATGTTCAATATCTGTAAATCGGTGTTGTCAATTTGATAATGCAGTGCCATAATTTGAATAATGTTTTATTAATAATTCAATAATAATAAATAATAGTTGAATAAAGTGTATTTGTTTACATTAATTGATTGAATAATTTGCAAAAAACATGCTTGCCTGTTATATTTGCAACATCGTTCTACGAAATATTGTTGGGTGATGAAATTTGGCAGACATGCCTCCCTGTCTCGGAGGTGAGGAGTTCGGGATAAACTCAACAGGTTGCTTTCAAAATTAAGTTTTGCAAGCACTTGTGCGGCTAACCGCCTCGTGTAGGTTCGACCCCTACCTCAACAGCAAAATGCGTTAGGCAATCGTAAAGAGTGTCTGGCGCTTAAGGAAATTAAACGTCAACCATGAGAACTATACCGGCTTTACTTGCTTTTTTGTTGGTTTATTACGCTCTATGGTTGCTGAGTTTACCTCTAAAACTGATACAAGAATTTTTTCTTCTTTTATCAGGAAGTGAGGAGTAAAGAGTTTTTCATCAAAATGGGTTTAACAGGGTATGCAGAAATGTGTGCCCTGTTTTTTTTTGTGGTTATGGTAAGCACTGTCAACTCACTAAGCACTGTGGTAGAAACAGACTTATTAGATGGTAGTATCTGTTTGCTCTGCTCTATTTTTTTATGTTTGAAAACACACAAATAATTTGCATGGAAAGATTTACCGGCCTGATAGGCATTGCGCTAATACTGGGAATAGCCGTTTTGTTTTCTAACAACCGCAAAGCAATAAACCTTCGATTGGTGCTTAGTGGCTTAGGTTTGCAGTTGGCATTGGCTGTTTTTGTTTTAAAAACCAGCGTAGGGCAAAATTCTTTTGCGTACGTAGGTAACAAAATCAAACGCCTTCTTGAAATGGCCGACAAAGGTGGCGAATTTGTATTTGGTGGGTTAATGCGTCCCGATTTGCTGCATCCGATTTTTGGTGATTCGCACAGTTTCCTTTTTATGTTTAAAATAATGCCTACCATCATATTTGTAGCTGTGTTGGTGAGCATTGCATACCATATTGGCATCATGCAAATTGTGGTTTCGGCTATTGCCAGAGCAGTACATTTTTTAATGCGTGTAAGCGGAAGCGAAGCATTGAGCAATGTAGCGAGCACATTTGTAGGTCAGGTAGAAGCCCAGATTATGATAAAGCCATACATCAGTTCTATGACTATGAGTGAACTTCTTGCCAGCATGAGTGGTAGCATGGCATGCATTGCGGGAGGTGTAATGGCTGTGTATATTTCGATGGGTGTGCCAGCTCCCTATCTATTGGCAGCTAGTATTATGGCAGCTCCGGCATCACTGGTTATCTCAAAAATTGTTTGGCCCGAAACAGAAGAAAGTGCAACTAAAGGAGCTGTGAAGTTAGAGGTAAAGAAGGCACATGCCAACCTACTTGATGCTATTTCGCATGGTGCCGGAGACGGCTTAAAAGTTTCGTTGAACGTAATTGCCATGCTCATTGGTTTTATTGCCTTAATTGCTTTAGTTAATGCTTTACTTACCAAACTTGGAGTTGTACTTGCCGCTACAGGAATGAATCTGGATATTATTGGCATTAACCTCACTAACTTAACTCTTGATTCAATTTTTGGTTCATTTTTTTCTGCATTTGCTTGGGCTATGGGTGTGCCTTCTGCCGAAACGCATACTGTTGGCACTCTATTGGGAACTAAGTTAGTGATAAACGAATTTGTAGCTTATGCTAATCTTTCACCCATGATAGCCGATCATACGCTTTCACCTAAGGCTCTTATTATTGTGAGTTTTGCTTTATGTGGTTTTGCCAATTTCAGTTCCATAGCCATTCAGGTGGGTGGAATAGGAGAGTTGGCGCCAGACCGCAGAAAAGATTTAGCCAAGCTTGGTTTTAAAGCTTTAATGTGCGGCACGCTGGCATCCTACCTTTCTGCAACTATGGCTGGCATTCTTTCTTAAATAAGCATGGATATTTCCTATATAATAAATCATCTTGGAGAAGATCGTGAGAACTATTTCAATGCTATAGCTCCCCCGGTAATACAAAGCAGCAATTTTCGATTTAAGGATGTGAATGCACTGCGTAATGCGTTTCGAAACGAAAAGAATTCATATCTATATTCAAGGGGTAATAACCCCACTGTAGAAATTCTGCGAAAAAAAATAGCTGCATTAGCAGGTGCCGAAGACGCATTGGTGCTAAGTAGTGGTACAGCTGCTGTTACTACAGCTGTTATGGCGAATGTAAGAGCAGGTGACCATGTGGTGTGTGTAAACAAACCATATAGTTGGACTAACAAGTTGCTCACGAACCTTTTGCCACCGTATGGAGTGCAAGTAAGTTTTGTGGACGGTTGTGAGTTTTCAAATTTTAATAGTGCAGTTCAACCTAATACAAAGCTTATAGTTTTAGAATCACCCAACTCAATAACTTTTGAAATTCAAGATATAGCGGCAGTTGTCAGTTTGGCAAAACAGAAAAACATACTTACACTGATTGACAACTCGTATTGCACTTCACTTGGTCAGAGATGCATTGAAATGGGAGTAGATATAGAAGTTCACTCCGCTAGTAAATATTACGGAGGACATAGCGATGTGGTAGCGGGTTTTATACTTTGTAAAAAGAGTATGGCTGATAAGATTTTTGTTTCTGAATTGTTGAATTTAGGTACCAGTATTTCTCCGCATGATGCATGGCTGCTTTTACGTAGCCTAAGAACACTTCCAATTCGGCTAAAGCAGATAAGGGAAACTACGGATACTTTGATTAAGTTTTTAGAAAATCATCCAAAGGTTGAAAAGTTGATTTATCCGTTTTCTGAATCATTCCCTCAGTATAAATTGGCAAAACAGCAAATGCAATGGTGTGGTGGTTTGTTCAGCGTTCAGATAAAAGTAAAAAATGTTGAGCATGTAGAGGCTTTCTCCAACTCGCTTCAACGGTTTTTGTTAGCAGTAAGTTGGGGCGGCCATGAATCGTTACAAATTCCTGCCTGTAGTTTTTTGCCTGACAAGAACTATGACGATTCGCTTTTTCCATACAATTTGATTCGCTTTTATGTAGGGCTTGATAATGCCGAGGAATTGATAAATGATTTAAAACAAGCGTTTGATAAAATAAGTTAGGATGCATAAAAGGTTGGTATTTGCTAACATGTTGTTGTATATGTTTACTTACAGTGGGTTGTTATCAGCCGATTATACTTCCCTCACTGAAGCACTTAAAAATCCTACGGCTGTAAAATCGTTAAACCTGAGTGGTAAGGGGCTTACGGTTTTGCCCGAGAACATTTCAAAACTTACAAACTTAGAACGACTAAATATATCTTCTAATAAACTTACAGCATTACCACCTGCATTGTTTACACTTAAAAAGCTAAAGTATCTTAACGCAACCTCTAATCAGTTAACATCAATACCAGCAACAGTAGCATTGCTCAAAAACTTACAGGAACTAGAAATTGGCTTCAATAAAATTGCAAAGCTGCCGAAAGAAATTTCAGCGCTTTCGAAACTAAAACGATTTGTAGCCTCAAAAAATAAGCTCACATCATTGCCAACTGAGATAGTATCGTGGACGGTAATAGAAATTATTGACCTAACCTATAATGCATTCACATCAATTCCGCTTGCGCTAACCAGCCTGAAAAGTCTTAAAGCGTTAGATATGAGTTTTAGTAAAAATTTATCGGTCATTCCACCGGATTTTAAAAACCTAAGTTCTCTAAGAATTCTTAACCTGAAGAATACAAAGATTACTTCAAAACAAGTGGAGGAATTAAATTGGCAACTGCCTGACTGCCAGGTGTTGCTTTAAGACGATTTACATTGTTATTTTGTGAGCTATGAATGAACAACTTCTTCATTTTGTTTGGAAGTTTCAGTTATTTAACAAAGAAAACCTTTACACAACTCAGGGCGACAAAGTTGAGATTGTTAATGCAGGCATATATAATGCTGATGCAGGAGCAGATTTTCAAAATGCAAAAGTCAGAATAGGCAAAACTCTTTGGGCAGGAAGTATTGAAATTCATGTAAATTCTTCTGATTGGTTTAAGCATCATCACCAGAAAGACAATGCTTATAATAGTGTCGTACTGCATGTGGTGTACGATGATTTTGGAAAGGCAGCTATCAACAACAATAACTGTTTAGTACCCACAATTTTATTAAGAGGTAGAATTAAAGACTTAACACTTTGTAAATACAATGAGTTATCTAAAGAAAGACGTTGGATTCCTTGTGCCGGTTTCTTTAGCGGAGTGGATACTTTGATACGAGATTCATGGGCTGAACGATTACTTGCTGAACGATTGGAGAACAAAGTTAAGTCCATTGAAAATCTGTTACAACAGTGCGAGCATGATTGGGAAAATGTTCTATTTCAGCAATTGAGTAAATACATGGGTGCGCCTGTCAACAGCGAGCCATTTTTACAGTTAGCTCAAGCGTTACCAGTTAAACTTTGGGCAAAACATGCAGGTAACAAGCAGCAGATTGAAGCACTTGTATTTGGACAGGCCGGTTTTCTTACTGATAAGCCAGATGACGTTTATGTTGCTGAATTACGAAAAGAATTCATGTACTTAAAGAAACTTTACAACTTAAAACCACTTGAGAAACATATCTGGAAATTTATGCGACTTCGTCCCGCAAATTTTCCAACGTTGCGACTAGCACAGTTAGCGGCTTTGATGAATGGGAGTGGAGCAAAAATGTTTTCAAAAGCCATTAATTCCAATACAAGCTTACAACTTCTTGAAATACTTTCAGCAGATGTGTCAGAGTATTGGCATACACATTACATGATTGATAAACCCGTGGAAAGTCGGAAAGCCTATATAGGAAGTTCAACAAAAGATATGCTAGTGATAAATGCTGTTGTTCCTATATTGTTTGCGTATGGAAAGTATAAATGTAATGATAGTTACTGCGATATGGCTGTTCAAATGTTACAAGAAATTAAGGCCGAACACAACGTTGTAACAAAAGGTTGGCAGAAACTTGAGTGGAGAGCCAACTCGGCTTCAACATCTCAGGCAATGCTTCAGCTAAAGTCTGTGTATTGCAGTAATTTTAAGTGCTTGCAATGTGCAATTGGTACAAGTATTTTGAAGTGATACTTATGGTACAAAAAGATTTTTTCTGTTTCGTAATATTTTGGTTTAAATTCGAAGCACACACAAATTGCAGCTTATGACGCGGACGTTTTACTTAGTAGGGGTAATGTTTTTTGTTTTAATCAGTAATGCTTTAATGTCACAAAACAATGTAGGCATAGGCTTGCCTAATCCAGATGCAAGTGCAATACTTCATCTCGATGCAGTAGATAAAGGATTAATAGTTCCACGGGTTACTTCCGCTCAACGAACAGCAATATCATCTCCGGCAAACGGCTTGTTAGTGTACGATGTTACTTTCAATTGCTTTTTCTATTTCACTCCAGGTAGTGGTTGGGTATCGCTTTGTCAATTAAGCGGACCTACAGGGCCTCAAGGCTTGCAAGGCGTCACAGGTGATACTGGCCCCCAAGGTGTAGCCGGTGTAAATGGAACCAACGGCACTAATGGATTAAACGGAGCCACTGGTGCCACTGGTGATACTGGCCCTCAAGGTGTAGCCGGTGTAAATGGAACCAACGGCACTAATGGATTAAACGGAGCTACAGGTGCCACAGGTGATACTGGCCCCCAAGGTGTAGCAGGTGTAAATGGAACCAACGGCACTAATGGATTAAATGGAGTCACCGGTGCCACAGGTGATACTGGCCCCCAAGGTGTAGCCGGTGCAAATGGAGCAAACGGCACTAACGGAGTAAACGGAGCCACCGGTGCAACCGGTAATACTGGTCCACAGGGCACAGCCGGAGTAAACGGAACCAACGGAACCAACGGAACTAATGGGTTGAATGGAGTAACCGGAGCTACAGGTCCTCAAGGTGTTACGGGGGCAAATGGAACTAACGGCACTAACGGATTAAACGGAGCCACAGGTGCAACAGGCAATACTGGACCACAAGGCACAGCCGGAATAAACGGAACCAACGGAGCTAATGGATTGAATGGAGTAACCGGAGCTACAGGTCCTCAAGGTGTTACGGGGGCTAACGGAACCAATGGGTTAAATGGAGTAAACGGAGCAACGGGTGCAACAGGCAATACTGGACCACAAGGCACAGCCGGAATAAACGGAATAAACGGAACTAATGGATTGAATGGAGTAACCGGAGCTACCGGTCCTCAAGGTGTTACAGGGGCTAACGGAACCAATGGGTTAAATGGTGCTACTGGCGCACAGGGTGCAACAGGTGCTCAAGGTGTTACAGGTAATACGGGTATTCTTGGTGCTACTGGTGCCCAAGGAAATACTGGCCCTCAAGGGGCAACTGGAAGTAACGGAACAACAGGGGCACAGGGAGCTACAGGCCCTAGTGGAGCTACGGGAGTGAGCGGTTGTAATACTGCATTATCGTATTCTTTAGCTACTAATGTACTTACTTCTACCGATCCTTGTGGCTCGCTCACCACTACCATACCAACTACAAAAGTTTACTCAATAACCGGCACTACTGATATTAATATGAACAACGTGGCGTATGTATCCACCGGCTTAACTCTTACTTTCACTCCAACCAAGCCTAACATTCTTGCATCGTTTACTATGTCAGGAAGAACAGACCCAACTGGCGTAGATGCGAGTCAAAATGTTTTCGGTCGGTTACTTTTAGATGGAGTATCAATTGGTGGTACAGTAACAGTAGGCGAAGACTTAGACTTTGCTACAGGTATTGTAACCGGTTGGAATCTGGCATTTTCTAAACCAATTACTGTTACTACAGGCGTGGCTCATACTCTCACATTGCAATGGAGCCGAAGCGGAAACGTAACCAGGCGCATTTACTGTGAGCCATTAACAGCACCTGACATTGGTCACAGAACAATAACTGCAATAGAGTATTAGTCAATTGAGTATTTCAACATGATTGATTCACTAAAGTTTTTAATAGAACAGAATATCTACGGAGTATGCGATAGAGTTGGAAGAAAGCTGCAAATGCCCGCAAAAGAAATTAGGCTCTTTTTTATATACGCCAGTTTTTTAGCTATTGGGTCGCCATTTATCATTTACATGATTCTTGCGTTTTGGATAAAAATGAAAGGCTTTATCCGTAGCAAACGCAACCCTGTTTGGGATTTTTAAGTGCTGATGGTGTAAGGTTTCATCTCATGATTATTCTCCTACATTTGTCCGCTTATGAAATTTTTACCAATTGCAATTTTTGCTGTAGTTCTTTTGTACACCACCGGATGCAAACAAGACTTTGATGTTACGTCAAATTACAAGGAAGTGCCAGTAGTGTATGGCCTTTTAAATCACACAGAGAACGCGCATTATATCAGGGTTCAGAAAGGGTATTTGGTAGATGGGGATGCAGTGCTTGCAGCTGGTATTCCCGATTCTATTTACTATGGTGATGAAATAACCGTCAAATTGCAGCCTCTGGTAAACGGTACTGCAAATGGCTCACCATATACCCTTAAAAAAGTGAATGGAGATACACTTACACCACCAATACTTAAAGATTCCGGCACTTTTTCGCAATCTCCCAACATACTTTACCGTTTTACAGGTACGCTCGATCCGGCAAAAAGATACCGTTTAGAAATTACTAATACTGTGAGCGGAAAAGTAATAAAGGCAGAAACAGACTTGGTAAAAGATTTTGAAGTAGCAGTACCTACCAAAGCTGCCAAACTTAATCTTGGTACCGCTAGCCCCACAAATTTGATAATTGACAAAGCAGAGAACGCAGGTGTGTATGATTTGACTGTGCGTTTTCATTACAAAGAATACAATTCCGTTGATAACACTTTAAAGGGAAGTAAATATGTGGACATACCTATTTTTCAAAATGCCGCCTACGATTATGTAGATGGAGAAACCATAAAAACGAAGTTTGAAGGAGAGTTTCTGTTCCGTTCCCTTGCCAATAAATTAGAAGCTACCAATTCGGTAAACCGCGAGTTTGATAACACCAAAGGCATGGTATTTACCTATTCAGCCGGAGGAACAACGCTAGCAAGGTACATGAATGCATTGGCTGCACAAAGCGGAATTGTATCAAACGAAGCGCTGCCGGCTTTTACTAATATTAGTGAAGGGGTAGGGCTTTTTAGTTCGCGCTATATCAAGTCGGTTGATAGTGTTTTGCTGTCAAACAACGGGTTAGATTCACTTGCCTGCAACCCAATATCGCAACCATTGAGGTTCAAAAAACACGATGGATTACTTTGCCAGTAACTATCTAAGGCTTTACGTATATTTTATCTGTAACACGGGCAAATTTGTTTCCGTTGGTTACATCGAGTGATACTTCCACATAGCCGGTGTCTTTAAAGTATTTTATTACTACCGGACTAAACTCAATCGAGTCGTCATTGGCATAAAACTGCCAAAAAAATTCTTTGCCATTTGTGCTGCAATAAGGACTGAAAGAAATGGGTTGATTGGCATGGATATTATCTTCGGATGGATTTGTTGTAAAGCAAGGATAGGGCTGCTTGCCGCAAGATTGGCTGAGTAATAGTGTAATGAAAAACAAGAATTGAATAAGTGATCTCATATTAGTTAACAGTTATCAGGTAATAATTCTTTTTACCTTTTTGTATCAACAAAAACTTTCCGTGCAATAAATCTGTAGTGCTGAGCTTACATTCCAGTATTAATTTTTCTTTGTTAACACTTACTCCATTACCTTGTATGGCTTTACGTGCTTCGCCTTTCGAAGAAAATATGGCTGCTAGTTCGCTGAGCAATGAAACCGGCTCAACACCTGCGTTAAACAATTCTCTATCTACTGTAAACGAAATATCTGCGTCAAAGGCATCTTGAATTTCATCAGCCGTTAAATTTTTAAAGGCCTCGAATGACGAGCCAAAGAGAATTTCCGTGGTTTCTTTAGCCCGTAATAACTGTTCAGATGAATGAACTCTGGCAGTTACTTCTTCTGCTAGTGCTTTTTGTAATATACGAAGGTGTGGAGCTTGGTTGTGTTCTGCCTCTATGTTTTCTATCTCTTGTTGGCTCTTTAATGAAAATATTCGAATAAGATTTGGGGCGTCAGCATCAGACGTGTTTAACCAGAACTGATAAAATTTGTAAACCGAAGTTTTGCGGGCATCTAACCATATATTTCCACCTTCGCTTTTCCCAAACTTAGTTCCGTCTGCTTTTTTAATGAGCTTAGTAGTAAGTGCAAATGCTTCACCGGCTGCTTTTCTGCGTATAAGTTCTGTGCCTGTTACTATGTTACCCCATTGGTCGCTGCCACCAAGCTGCAGTTGAACATTCTTGTTTTTCCATAACCAATAAAAATCATAACCCTGTATTAGCTGATAACAAAATTCCGTGAAGCTCATTCCGTTTTCTAAACGATTTTGCACAGAGTCTTTTGCCAGCATATAGTTTATAGTGATGTGTTTACCGGCTTCGCGTATAAAATCAAGAAAAGTAAAATCTTTGAACCAGTCGTAATTGTTTACTATTTCAGCAGAGTTAGCACCACAGTTGAAGTTCAAAAATTTCTCAAGTTGTTTTTTCTGGCAGTTTAGATTATGTTGAATTTCTTCAAGGCTCAACAGGTTTCGTTCTGCCGTTTTTCCTGATGGGTCGCCCACACGCCCGGTAGCACCGCCAATTAATGCTATTGGTTTATGCCCACATCGTTGAAAATGCATGAGTGTCATCACTTGCACCATATTGCCAATACCCAGCGAATCAGCAGTAGGGTCAAATCCAATGTAACCAGTTACGGCTTGCTTGTTTAACAGTTCCCGAGTGCCCGGGGTAATATCATGCAGCATATTGCGCCACTGTAATTCTTCAATAAAATTCATTGCCAAGTATTGTTTTGCGGTTTGGCAAATATATGTTTTGACAAATCACTGTGATTTTCTTTTCTAATATTGGGCAATGAGCATTGCTGCACAATTTCTTAAACGGCTGTCGCAGTTTCCCACGCAGTTTTTTTTAGTGGTTATAGGATATTTACTTTTTGTGCCATTTTTAGACCATGTACATCTATTCGATTGGGACGAGATAAATTTTGCTGAGAGTGCACGCGAAATGTTATTGACAGGTAATTATCGAATGGTTCAAATTAATTTTGAGCCATTTTACGAGAAACCACCATTCTTTATCTGGTTACAGGCACTGAGTATGAGTTATTTTGGTGTAAACGAGTTTGCCGCCAGGTTGCCTAACGCAATTTGTGGAATTGTTACCATGCTAACAGTTTTTAATGTGGGTAGATATGTGTTTAGCTCGCAAATGGGAGTGCTTTGGGCGTTGCTATTTGCCTGCAGCATATTACCACAGTTGTACTTCCGTTCCGGAATTATTGACCCCGTATTTAATCTGTTTATTTTTCTGGGCGTAGTTTTTATGTATAAGTTGAGTGTACAAAATGATTTTGAAGATTCGCGAACACGAAAAAGAAACCGTAGATGGAATCTGATATTGTCAGCTTTTTTTATTGGATTAGCAACGCTCACTAAAGGCCCTGTTGCAATTTTACTTACAGTGCTTACTGCCTCAGTTTATTTTTTTGTTAATCGAGGAAAACTGAAAATTGAGTTAAGCGAAATGCTTATTTGGTGGTTGATGGTGGCTGTTGTCATTGCTGTTTGGCTTAGTTTTGAAGTAAGAGCTAATGGAGTGAGGTTTATAGATGAGTTCATTACCTACCAAATTCGACTATTCAAAACTGAGGACAGCGGCCATGGTGGGCCATTCTACTATCATTGGATTGTGTTGTTAATTGGAGTGTTTCCTGCATCGGCATTAATTTTCGACACCTTTAAACACAATGTAAATGATGATACAAGCCAACAGAATTTTAAACGATGGATGTTATACCTGCTGTTGGTGGTATTGGTAGTTTTTAGTGCTGTAAAAACAAAGATTGTTCATTACTCTTCGCTTTGCTACTTCCCAATCACTTTTCTGGCTGCATATTACCTTAATTACGTTTTTAACGGAAAAATGAAGTGGACTTGGAAACAAACCGCACCTTTGTTTACAATAGCATTGTTGCTGGTAGCCGCTGTTACAGGGGGGGTATTTCTAATGCAACACCCCGAAGTGTTTATTAATTATGTAAAAGATGATTTTGCTCGTGAAGCGTTAAAAGCCCCTGTTTACTGGAGCGTATATGACATACGTTTTGGTTTGGCATACTTGGTTATAGTTATTGTAGCGTTATTGTTTACACAAACCAAACATGTAAAGTGGGGAACTTACTTGATGCTGATGAGCACCGCACTTTTTATTAGCGCTGTTATGACCTTTGTTGTGCCAAGGGTTGAAAAATATTCGCAGGCAGCTCATATTGAGTTTTTAGAAAGTAAACAACGCGAACATTGCCGAATACAACCTGGAGGTTTTAAAAGTTATGCTCATTTTTTCTATGCCCGCAAACCAATACCTGTAGCCGGAGATAGTTCACTTACGTTGTATGTAGTTACTAAGGTAAACAAGGTGCAGCAAGAGCTAGTGTGGAATGGTAACTTGCGGGAACTTTACCGAAAAAACGGATGGGTGTTTATGGTAGAAGATGGAACTAAGTGAATATTAGTAGTCCACTGTTTCACTAGGTAATTTAAAATATTGTTGAATTACTATTACAATAACCGTAATAGTAATTGTAAAAAACAATTCTCTACTTGTTTTGTAGGTTATTTTATGTTTGTTGAAAATTTAAAATGACCGAGTCTCATCTTCGTAGTGTAATGAAAGGTATTTCGTGGCGAGTAGTCGGCACTATTGACACTACCATCATTTCGTTTTTTATGACGGGCCACTTAAAAATGGCACTTAAAATAGGGCTTACCGAAGTGCTGTCTAAAGTTGTGCTTTATTATTTGCACGAACGCGTATGGCTATATTACTTACAAGGAAAAGATCAAACTCCGGCAATTTCTTGGATTAAGGCGGTAACATGGAGAACTGTAGGAACAATTGACACAATGGTACTTGGTTGGTTTTATTCCGGAGACGCGCTTACAGGACTTAAGATAGGGTTAACTGAAGTTCTAACCAAAGTTGTGTTGTACTACTTACATGAACGTGCATGGCATAGCTTACCGCTTGGCACAGTTCGAAAGTGGTTTGGTATAAAACCAAAATAAAGTAAAAAGCCCCATAAATCCGGGGCTTTAATACTTTGTTTACTAAATAAAATTAGCTGGCATAAACACTTACAGCCACAGAATGCAGCCATCCAAATACATCTTCAGCTTTACCTGCTTTAATAGCTCCTAATCTGTGCTTCAGGCGATTTGAGATTTCACGACCTTCTACAGGAGGCAATTCGTAGTTTTCACCCTTGTAATGAAACTCGCCTATATGGGAGAGCACAGCAGCAGTACCTACACCAAACATATCCTCTAGTTTGCCTTCATGGAAAGCATTTACAACTTCCTCAATTGATACATCACGTTCTTGTACCACATAACCCTCATTTTCAGCAAGACGAAGTATGCTGTCACGTGTAACTCCGTCAAGTATGGTTCCCTGATCAAGAGCAGGAGTAATAATTACTCCATCAATAACAGCAAACACATTCATGGTGCCTATTTCTTGCAGATAACGATGATGAATTCCATCTAACCACAAAATTTGGTCATAGCCCATTTTTTGTACTTCGCGGGTGGGCATCATTACTGCACCGTAGTTACCTGCACATTTTGCATAACCAACACCTCCCGGAAAAGCACGAACGTATTTATCATGAATAAACACTTTAACCGGTTTGTTGTAATAAGCGCCAACCGGGCTTGTGAAAATGATAAAACGGAAATTTTCTGCCGGCTTTATACCTACAAACTCTTCGGTGGCAAACATGAAAGGGCGTATATATAGCGATGAGTTAGGCGTATTCGGGATCCATGCAGCATCAAGCGAAATAAGCTGGTCGAGTGCGTTTATGAACAAATTTTCCGGAACTGCGGGCATAGCCATACGGTCAGCGGAAATGTTAAAGCGGTTAAGATTTTTCAATGGACGGAAAATTACAGGAGTACCTTCAGGATCTTTCTCGGCTTTCATGCCTTCAAAAATTGCCTGTCCATAATGCAATGATGAAAGAGCAGGATGAATGTCGAACTTGCCAAATGGCACTATTCGGCAGTTGCGCCAGTCGCCTTCAGAATAATCTGCAATAAACATGTGGTCCGAAAAATGTTTCCCAAACGGGAGATTCATAAAGTCAATTTCACTAAGGCGCGAATGCTTTGCTTTCTCAACTGTTATTTTGTAACCCATATTTGTGTGTTTTAGTGTTAGCGATGCTGCCAAAAATATAATTACTTTCTGTTTGCTCTTGCTGCTGACATTTTATTTTTGAACATTAGACTAGTTGTTCAACATGATAAAAATTAGCATACCGGAAAGTTTATTTATCAAGCAAAAGGTGTTTTACACTGGTAATGCCGCTGAAAACATGATAATTGAGGGGAAACAGAGCGTAGTTGTGTTTTTTGAAAGCAAAGATTCTGAGCAAATTCCAATTGCAGAGAGTGAACAACTTTTCAAAATATTAACAGCTTGCAAGTTAAGTAAAGATGAAGTGCTCTTGATTAATACGGCATTCAACCACTCTGTTTTATCAGCATTGCGAGCGGTTTATCCGGTTAAGGTTGTTTTGTTGTTTGGCGATATAAGTGTTAGTAACAACATGAAACTGCAAAATTATGTAACTGTAACTTTAGATGGCATCAGTTTACTAAAGAGTGAAGCACTACCGGTACTAGTTAGTAGCGTTGACAAAAAGAAAAAGCTGTGGATAGAATTGCAAAAAATTTTTGGGTTATAGAATAGATCAGTTACTATGCTTTCAATTGTACCGGTTACCGATAAAAAAACTACAGAAGCATTTATTCAATTACCTGCTAAACTATATGCTGGTGATGTAAATTTTATTTCCCCACTCAAACAGGATATTGAAAAGGTCTTTAATCCAAAGAAGAATAAATATTTTGAACATGGTGAGTGTAAAAGGTGGCTGCTTCTGCAAAATGGTGATACCGTAGGCCGAATTGCAGCATTTGTCAATTATAATGTAAGTCACAACGAAGAACAGCCAACGGGAGGTTGTGGTTTTTTTGAATGCATTAATAACCAAGAAGCGGCTAACCTTCTTTTTGATACAGCAAAAACCTGGCTAGTGGACCGTAAGCTAGAAGCCATGGATGGCCCTGTTAATTTTGGAGAACGCAACGCCTGGTGGGGTTTGTTGGTGGAAGGTTTTTCTCCGCCTGTTTACCAAATGAACTACAATCCGCCTTATTATAAGATGCTTTTTGAGCGGTATGGTTTTAAGAATTATTTCGAGCAACTATCTTACGCGATTGATGTAAAAGAGCAACGCCCCGATCGCTACAAGCCCGTGGTAGAACGTTTATTACGAAGTGGAGATTATACGTTTCGACATTTAAAGAAGAGTGAACTCAGTAAGTACGCTGCTGATTTTCGTGTGGTTTACAATAAAACATGGAAAACTATGCTGCCTAATTTTCATGATATGAGTGAAGAGCAGGCAAGTAGCCTGATAGCAAGTTTAAAACCTGTTATGCTTGATTACCTCTGCTGGTTTGGCTATTATAAAGATGAGCCCATTGCCATGTTTATTATGTTGCCAGAGTTAAATGCTTGGTTTAAGAAAGTAAAAGGTAGTTTGAACTTAGCCGGAATTCTGAAGTTTCTTTACCTGAAAACATTTGATAAGTCAAATCGCAAGATATTCGGAATTATTTTTGGAGTGGTACCCGAGCACCAACGGAAAGGAGTGGAAGCTGCAATAGTGCTGGAAGCAGATAAAGTTGTAAGATCGAAAAACAGATGGGATGAGATTGAACTTGTTTGGATTGGCGACTTTAATTTGCGAATGGTTAAAACCTGCGAAGCACTAGGCGCACGCCTTGCTAAGAAGCATGTTACTTACCGTAAACTGTTTGATGACAGTAAGGAGTTTAAACGGCATCCGGTAATAGATTAATGATAGGTGGTTTTTTTGAGGCTTATTTTGTTGTCAAATAAATTTATCCATCAAAATTTCCGCATCTAATTTGGTGATATATTATTTGCCTAATGTAAGGCTACTTGTAGGAAAATACTTAACTACATCTAAACCAGATTTTCTTTAAGCGCCTTACTTACAGCTTCAGTCATACTGGCTACGTGCAGCTTTTTGTAAATGCTTTTTATGTGAGAGTGAATAGTGCCAAAACTTACATCAAGGTTGCCTGCAATCATTTTGTAACTTTGACCATCCACCAATAGGGTAAGAACTTCGGTTTCTTTATTGGTTAACTCATATTTGTTTTCGGTTTGCTGCATTGCGTTGGGCACTGTGTTCATAAACATATTAATAACCTTACGCGCCACTAATGGTGTAATGGGTGAACCTCCGGCATGAACTTCAAGTATTGTCTCTTCCATTTTAGTGGATACACTACCCTTGAGCACATAACCGCTGGCACCTGCGCACAACGCCTGAAAAATTTTTGAGTCATCGTCAAATACAGTTTGAATCATTATCTGCACATCAGGAAACTTTTGTTTGATCTGCCGTGTGGCTTCAATTCCACTAATACCCGGCATATCAATATCCATTACCACTACATCGGGGTTTGCCTTTACAATCTTTTCTTCAAGGTTATTGCAATTTTGAAATGTGCCCGTTAAAGTGACTTGTTTTGCCAGTTTCATTAATGCGGCAAAGCTTTCAAGAATATGTTTGTTGTCATCAAAAATAGCTACACGAACCATGAGTGTTGTTTTATATTAGCAATATATACTTTTTGGAATTTCAACATGGCTATTTTTGAAACAATGCTACTATCTGAGTGCCTTTGTTTTTAGTGCTGATTATTGTGAGTCCACCATTTATTTCTTTAGCCCTCCTTTCTATGTTTCGCAGCCCGTTGCCATCGCTTTGTTTGTTGGTGTCAAAACCACAACCATTATCGGTAATAAGCAGTTGTAATTGTTTTTTAGTATGAGTTACTGAAACTCGTACATCTGTGCAGGCCGAATACTTTATAATATTGTGTGTAGCTTCCTTAAAAATCAAAAAGAGGTTTCGTTTTTGTAGAACTGAAATTTTATGGTGAAGTAAGCTATGTTCAGTATCTATAATAAGATGAATCTCCTTGGCAGCTAACAGAGGTTGAGCATAATCTTTCATGCGGGTGGTTAAATCTTGAACTGTATCATGTTCAGGATTAAGCGACCAAAGCATATTTCGCATATCGTTAAGAGATTCTTTGCTCAACTCTGTAATTCTACCTAAATAATTTTTTGCATCATCTTTATTGCCTTCCTCTATCATTCGTTCACTTACATCGGCATACACATTTATACTTCCCAATGTGGCACCCATATCATCATGCAGGTCACCGGCTATTTTATTTCTAAGTTGTTGAAGGTTGCCTTGAAGAACTTCATTTTCGCGTAATTCTTTTACCAAAGCACGCTCTGTTTTTAATTTTTCGCGCTCCAGCAAATATGTTTTGTATCCAAGTGCCGTGGTGAATATTAAAAGTTCAACAACACTTGTCAGTTGCGAAGGTATAGATGGGATTATGTTCGGAGGTATCCCCCATTTGCCCCCTAAATTAAAAAGCAACATGGAACTGAATGCCCCTACTATTATAAGTAAAGCGCCTGCTACTATAAAGTTGTTTAGTGCAAAACTCTTGAGCTTATAAATTAAATAAATGCTGTAGAGGCACATGCTCGTTGAAAGTGCCAGAAACAATATTTCTTCAATTGGCTGTTCGCCAAAATTGGCAAGAAAGATAACTTCTGCTAACAAGCCGGCAAACAACAGGTTTTCCATTCGTTGCATCAGCTTGTTAAATGAAAGATATTTCTCGGGCACATCTAAAAAGTAGCGGGCAAACCGGTAATACAAGAATGAACACATTATTACAGCGGGCTTGTCGAAATATTTTTGAAGATGAGGATACTTTGTAAAGAAAAGAGATAAGCCAAGTAAATTTTCGTTGGCAGCTAAATAATACACCGCCATACAAAGTATGTAAAGCAGGTAATAGATATACTCTTTGCGATACACATACGTTAATTGTACAGATATGTAAACAAACTGAAAAAGCAGTATGGTAAAGTATGCTATTTGAAAACTGTAAGTTCCACTACTTGTAGTGGTTAAAAACAAGTGCATAAGCAAGTATAATCATTACCATTTGCAATGGTAATAACTAGAGTTCAGAAACTCCTTCACTAATTTCTGCCTTATATATAGCGCAGTTTGTTCCAGTGGCTTCGAAATACTTTGTACTTATTTTTTCTTTCACTTCGTTAACTGCCGAAGAATGGACAAGTGCAATGGCACAACCACCAAAGCCTGCACCAGTCATTCTTGCTCCCAGACAACCTTTTATACTTTGTGCCGTTTCTGCCAGCACATCTAATTCGAGCCCGCTTACTTCGTAATCCGCTTTCAAACTCTGGTGCGAAGCATTCATCAATCTGCCGAATGTTGAGAGGTCGTTCATGCGCAACACGCGCGCGGCTTCTTTAACACGCAGCTGTTCACTAATAACGTGTCGTGCTCTTTTTCTAACTGTGTTGTCTGTAATCAAATCAGTAAAATACATTTCTGCTTCACACAAATTAGTTGCATTGCTGTGGCTTGTTTGAATAATACGCAGCGCTTCTTCGCACTCTTTCTTCCGCTCGTTGTATTTCGACTGTATCAGCGAGCGCGGTTTTTTAGAATCAAGAATCAGCAAACTGTAATCACCTAATTCGAAAGGAATGTAGTCGTGTTTTAAAGCAGAACAATCCAGCAGTAAAGCGTTGTCTTTTTTGCCGAGTGCAACGGCATACTGGTCCATGATACCGCAACCCACACCTATAAAACTGTTCTCTGTTTCTTTGCAAAGAGAAGCTAACCATACACGATTAATATTTGTTTCCGAAACAGAAAGCAAAGCGTAAGCAGTTACCAACTCCACTGCAGCCGAAGATGAAAGTCCGCTGCCTTCAGGCAGTGTACTTTCAAACAAAAGGTCGCAAGCAGGTACAGAATGGTTTTCTTTCTTCAACTGCGCTATGATGCCCGCAGGGTAGTTTGTCCAGTCAAACTTCTTGTCGAAGTAAATGTCATCGTCTAAAAACAATTCGCGTTTGTAACTGTGCGTGGCAGAGCGAAGTGTAATCCTGTTATCGCTGCGCGGTGTCAGTGTAAGTTTTACTCCTAACTGAATAGCTGCAGGCATTACCAACCCTCCGTTGTAGTCGAGATGCTCGCCAATAAGGTTCACCCGTCCGGGTGCAAAAAATACTCGCTTGCTCATAGTTACTTTGAAATCTTTTCTCTCAGAATAGCGGCACATTCATCCACGTCTAAAGGGTTGGCGGCTGCGCCTGCTCCCATTTCGCTGCCCGCATACCATTTCACTTTGTCTTTTGCGCGCAATGGCGGATAAAACTCGATATGGAAAGCATAATAGTTTTCAGCATCGGCATATTTATTTTCGTTTACAGGTGTTTGGTGCAGGCACATCATATAAGGAAAGTGGCGGTCGAAAACGTTATCGAATGCCGCAGTAAGTTTCTTCAGCAATACAGCAAGGTCTTTCTTCTCGGCAGCGGTAAACTGTGTAATGTTTGCTTTCAGTTTTTTGTTTACCACAAAAACCCCGAAAGGATAATCTGTAAAATAAGGAATGTAAGCGATGAAACTTTTGTTTTCATACACTACCCGGTTCTTATATTTTTTCTCTGCAGCATTTAAGTCGGCAAACAAATTCCGTTTGTGTTTCGCGAAATAGCTTTTGCAGTTTCGTAACTCTTCTCTGATTTTAGATGGAATAAAAGAGTAGGCATACAACTGCCCGTGAGGATGATGAATAGTAACGCCAACTTCTTCGCCACGGTTTTCAAACTCGAAAATGTATTTAATGCGTTTGTCTTTTTGCAGAGCGTTGAATCTTTCAGCCCACAACTCAACAATTTTGAGCACATGCGCATCGCTCAACTCATACAGTTGTTTGTCATGCTCGGGTGAATACAAAATCACTTCGCATTTGCCCACTGCTTCTGTTGATTTAAAAACAGCATTTACTTGTGTCTTGCGTTTTATGCCTTGTGTCGTTTCCAAACTCATTGCCGGAAAATCGTTGTCGTAAGCCAGCACATCAAACTTGGGTAAGGCCTTGTTATGCGAAGGACAAAACGGGCAGTAATCTTTCGGCAGGTGTGGGCGGTGTTGGCGATTGGTGGCCACCATGGTATAGGTGTCAAGCAGCGGGTTCCATCTGAATTCGGGCATTTGAGAATGGTTTAAGAGGCGCAAAATGAGCAAATTAATGAGGCTGACAAATTGAGTTTTCTTTCTGTATAACTCAAGATTTTGTTTTACGTAAACTAATTCTACATTTCATTACGAACACACCATTGCGTAGTAAAAATATTTATTCTCTTTCTGTGGGCTTGATTCTATGCGTATGTATCATACATGCGCAATCACCTTATGATGATGAGGTTTGTTTAGATAAAACAGTTAAGCAAATTCGAAATGAAGAAATTAAGAAGAGGGTTGTTTTCGGGCTAACTCAAACGCTAAAGGGTTTTTCGTACCTCAGTTATAGCGACCGTACTGTTGATAGAATAACTTCGGGTAAAGATGTTTTTGAGCCGTATGCCAATATGCTCATACGAAAGGTTGAAATTACGGTGCTTAAGCCTTACGGAGTTTCTATTGAACAACCCACCGCCACACAGTTTACAAAGTTTCAGAAATTTGCCAACAAATCTCAGATAAAAACAAAGTTATGGGTGGTAGAAAACGATCTGCTTTTTAAAGCCGGTGATCGTGTAAATCCGTTGCTATTTGCTGACACTGAACGCAACTTGTGGGAGCGTAGCACTTTTAAAGATCTCAAGATATTTGTAATACCCGTAGAAGGGAGTTATGATTTGGTAGATGTGCTGGTAATGGTGCAAGACCGATGGAGTTGGAATATTACAACGAGTGTAGCCTTTAATAAAGTGCAGGCTGGTGTGCAGTTCAAAAATTTTCTCGGAATTCCTCAGTCTATCTCAAGCTACGTGTCGCTAAATTTTCGGAAAGATAATTTATACACTGTACATGGCGACTACCTCTATGAGAACATCAAACGCACTCAGATAGATGTAAATGTGGGTTATATGTACGACAACTTTACTAAAGGTGGGTTCTTAAAAATCAAACGAGATTTTTTTTCATCTAAAAGTAAATGGGCAGGGCATTTTAAGGCCGAAATTTTCCGAGAGTCATCTTTAGCTCCCAATTTTTTAGCTGCGGCTATTCCTACTAATGTTTTTTACAATACGCAAGACATTTGGCTGGCTACTTCCATTAACCCGAAGTTTAAAGATCCTCGGTTTGAGCTCATGCGTTTTATTGTTTCATCTAGAATTTATCGTAAAGACTATTTATCAAGACCGTTTCAACGAAGCAGTGATCGCTCACTTAACTTCCTGAATCGTTTTTATTTTTTAGGAAGCATTGGTTTTGCCAACTGGGATTACTATGTTGATCATAACGTATTTTACCTGGGGCAAGCGGAGTATTTAAACAAAGGACTAAATGGTGCTGTAATATTAGGGTTCGATAGAGATGAAGAGTTACAGAAGCGGTTTTACTCAGGTGCTGAACTTACTTATGGCAAAAACATAAAACGATTGGGTTATATCAACACAAAGATTGGTTACGGTGGATTTACCAAGAAAAATAGCTATCAGCAAGTGCTGTTGCAATTCAATACGAAGTTTTTTTCAGATCCAATACCATTAGGATCAAAATTTTTTATGCGGCAGTTTATTTCGGCAAGTGCCAATGTTGGTTTCAACCGGCCAATAGGGAAGGAGTTGGTAGTAAATAGCACAACAGGCATACGCGGTGTGTTTGTTGACTACATACGCGGCACGCGCAACTATGTGTTCAATTTCGAAACAACTGTTTATCCCAATTTCAAAATTCTCGGATTCAATTCCTGCGCTTTTGTTTTTGCCGATATTGCTGTGGTGCAGCAAAACTCAATACGCGATTACTGGCTTACACAAGCATACGGTGTGGGCATACGCCTTCGCAACCTTTCAATGGGCATCGGCTTTTTCGAAATTTCGTTTGCTTACTATCCTAATTTACGAGTGCCCAACATGAAGCCATTTCGTTTCTTAGGCGACTTTAAAAACAACCGCGAGATATTACAGGACAACCTGTTTGAACCGGATATACTTTCTACAGATAGGTAGGGTGGGAGAGTGATAGCCCATAAAACAAAAAAACCCGCTCGTGCGGGGTTTTTTGTTTTAGGATAGGGCTAAACATTATGGCGCTATTACCTCAATAGCATTCGCCATTTCGCCTACACCCGTAGCATTAAAACCAAAGGCTGTTACATAATACGATTTACCGCTGTCCAGCTCATCGAAATCAACTTTGCGCTTGGTAGTAAGCGTTATACTCATCATAGGCGACAAATCGTTTAGCTTCAGCACATCGCCTTTAATGCTGGCAAAGCCCGTGGGTGGCTGAGAGCTTATCATAAACACAAAGCCGCGGCAATTAGCCAGCGGCTTTATTTCGGCATGTATGCCGCTGCCCCTGCCTTTGTTGCCCCACGCTTCTAACTGCGCCTGTGCAGGCACTGCCACCGGATGGCTTTCGGTATCGGTGCTGTGATACCCGCTTTGAACAATAATTAATTTGTTGCCGCTGGCAATACGCTGCACATATTCACCCTCTTTGCGAAAGGTGGTGTCCCAAAGTTTTTCCGCCTCATCGCGCTCCTGAATTTTTTCTTTGTCGCCACTCAGTGCCTGCTGGGTTTTCAGTTTCAGCGCGTTGTTTACGGTTTCAAGCGTAGCCAGAGGCACATCGGGGGTTACAAAAACAAGTGGATGGTCGGTCATTTCGGCAAACACGTTGTCGCCAAATAAACCTTTTTGAGTAGGGTTAAAATCTATAAACCCGAAACTCACTTTTGCTGGTCTTTCTGCCATGTTAGTTGGTTTTAGTTTTAATGAATTATGATGGTTTGTTGTAAAAACGATGTAGGAATGGCGACCACTGTGTTCGGAAAGCCGATATCTGAGTTCAGAATCGCGGCAACCGTGTTCTGAAAGCCGATACCTGAGTTCAGAATCGGGGCAACCGTGTTCGGAAAGGCGATACCTGAGTTCAGAATCGGGGTAACCGTGTTCGGAAAGGCGATACCTGAGTTCAGAATCGGGGTAACTGAGTTCGGAAAAGGGCTAGCTGTATTCATTTTTACTGCCGGGGTGCTTGTTGTTTAAAAGCATCAGTGTTGTTCTGCTACAACAAATCTAAAGCAGAGGGCCACCGCCCTGCTGGTCATGTATGACAAGTGCAGTTTTTACCCCAACACACATTTTGGCTTCATGGAAAAGAAACCAAAAGAGGTAGTTACAGACGAGGAAGAACTTTTTCTGGAGATGTATCACAAGGTTTTTGAACAGAAGATGACGGATAATAACCTGACGCACACCCATATTGTAAATGGCAATACGCATTTCGATTACTCCAATCTGAATCGTGATAAAAAACAGATGTTTAACTCTAAGATTCTCACCTTTCGCAGAAAATGCAAAGCCACCAACTTGTCGCTGGGCGATTTAATTAACGAAGCCGAACAAATGACAGCCGCTGCCTTAGAAGAAGAAAGAAAAAAGCAAGAACAGAAGCAGAGGTTGTTGTTGAGAGGGGAGGGGTGAAGGACAAGTAAGCAGAAACTGTGTTACACTTTGCAAACAACCGGAAGAAGAACTAAGAGAGAGAAGTTTATCTCAATTTATTTTTATGATGATGGGGGTTGCTGAAATTTTTTGTGGTGACTGTCATTGCGAGGAAACGTAAGTTCATGAGTTCCATTAAATAAATATAAGCGCCACGAATAAAATTCCTTTAAAATCAAACAAGTATTTTCTGAAGCAACCTTCCGATTTGTCTTTATGTTTTAAAACTAATCACAAAACAAACAACTGTCATTGCGAAAAGAATTCTTTTGAAAATCAATTAGCGTTATTCTTTGAAGCAACCTTCATATTTGTCTTTTAAAAACCACATCAACGAAGGTTGCTTCGGGCTTTACTCGTTTATTATTTATTGAAAAGCCCTCGCAATGACACTCTTTTTGTTGCAATGACAACCTCGTTTCATTTATTCCACTGCGCAATCGTCTTTTCATACAAATCATTCCACATCGGGTTGTTCAGCTTTATCAAATCAATTTTCTTCTGTCTGCTTCCACCTTTGATTTGTTTTTCACGTGCAATCGCTTCATTAATATCACCCAACCGCTCGTAGTAAACCAACTTGTTCACGTTATACTTTGCCGTGAAACTGTTTGGATATTTTTTGGTGATGTGCTCTTCGCAACGCATTTGCAAATCGCTTGTAACACCTGTGTAAAAAACATTGTTGCCTTTGTTCGTCATGATGTAAACAAAGTATTCGGTTTGCACCAGTCCTACCTTGGTTACGTTTGCTATGGTTCAATCTATTTAATCACAAAGTTGAAGTTTGCTTCGTCAGCCCGCAAAGCCGGGCTTCCTCGCAATGACAACTCTTTTTATATAAACACAAAAGCAATCACTAACGCAATCACTCCCACCAAAAACCAAACAGCATACGCTTGTAGTTTGCCGCTTTGCCAAACGCTTAGCTCATCGCTGCTGTCCTGAGCAAACATGCCGCCTGCATCTACCAAGCCGTTCACCACGTTTTTATCCATCCATGCAGATGGCCTTCCAATCAAATTAAAAATCACGCGCTTGGTGATGAACAGGTAAACCTCATCCACATAAAACTTGCGGTAAGCACTTTGATACAAACTGGCAAAAACAGCAGCAACTTTCGCGGGTTTATCGTTTTCACTCTTATACATCAGCAGTGCCACAAAAATTCCAATCAAGCCGAATGCAATCGGAGCAATCGCCATGGTTAAATGAAATTCGCTGTGCAGGGCTTCGCCATCGCTGCTCACAAAACTCCCGAACGGAACGAAACCGGCAACCACTGCCATTACACCTAAGATCATCAACGGCAATTTCATAGCAAAAGGCGCTTCACCGTGATGTTCATCGCTGTGGTGCGCGTCAAAATCTTTCTTCCAGAAAATAGAAAAGTAAAGACGGAACATGTAAAACGCAGTCAAGCCCGCAGTGAAAAGTGCCATGCCGTAAATCAGCTTATCGCTGTGAAAAGCAGCGGTGAGAATTTCTTCCTTGCTGAAAAATCCGCTGAGCGGTGGCACACCGGCAATCGCCAGACACGCAATCAAAAACGTGAGGTGCGTTACAGGCATTTGTTTGCGCAGTCCGCCCATATCGCCCATATCGTTGCTGTGCACATAGTGAATCACCGCACCCGCACCGAGGAAAAGCAGCGCCTTAAACATGGCGTGCGTAAACAGGTGAAACATGGAAGCGGTAAAACCCAAACCGTGCTCGCCACCGTAACCAGAAACACCGAGCGCAAACATCATGTAACCAATCTGACTCATGGTGCTATACGCCAGCACGCGCTTGATGTCGGTTTGCGTGCAGGCAATCACCGCAGCAAACAGCGCAGAAAGCGCACCCACATACGCCACTACCTGCAGCGCACCGGGGCACGAAATGGCAAACACCGGAAACAAACGCGCCACCAGATAAACACCCGCCACCACCATCGTAGCTGCGTGAATCAATGCCGAAACCGGAGTGGGGCCTTCCATAGCATCGGGCAGCCAGATGTGCAGCGGAAACATGGCGCTCTTTCCCGCACCTCCGATAAACACCAGCAGCAATCCCCATGTGAGCGCGCTGATGCCAAACAACCCACCGGTGATGGCAGAATGCAATTGCGGTGAGTTAGCATCAGTGAGCCGCTGAATTAAAGTGGCGAAGTCGAGCGTTTCTGCATGAAACGAAAGAATGAGAATGCCGATGAGAAAACCCAAATCGGCAAAGCGCGTAACAATGAATGCTTTCTTGGCAGCCGCCAGTGCCGATTGTTTGTTGAAATAAAAACCGATGAGCAGGAACGATGAAACGCCTACCAGTTCCCAGAAAATGTAAATCTGGAAAATGTTGCTGCTTAGCACTAGCCCCAGCATGGAAAAAGTAAACAGCGAAAGGAACGAATAGAAAGTAGAGAAGCGTTCTTCGCCTTTCATGTAGCCGAGCGAGTAGATGTGAACCATCAGCGAAACGAAAGTGACAACCACTAACATCATCACCGAAATAGGGTCGAGCAGCAAGCCGAGGTCAATAGAAACACCGGGCGCGAATTCAAGCCATGTAATATTCAGTGCGTTAATCTTCTTATAAACGCCATTTACTTTTCCTGAAACAAAAAAGTAGTTGTAAGCAGTAAGCAGTGACAACAAAGCTGATGCACCCAACGATATTGTGCCGATAATTCCTCCGGTAGATTTGAAACGGTTTTTGCCGAAGAGACCCAACACTAAAAATGAGATTAGTGGTAGAAGTGGTATGAACGCTATTTGTAAAACGTTTGTCATTTGAATATCGAATAATGAATGTCGAACATCGAATTTCGAATTAAGATGCCTTTAACTTGTTTATGGTTGCTGTTTCTATGCTCTTTACAAAAATTGAAATCAACTCGTTGCACTCTTTCGCTGCTTTATCTACCAGTTCAGTTTTCTTAGTTAATGGTTTTCGCTTTATAATCTTCAATGAAATATTCGTCTCTCTAAGTTCTTTCAAAATGATTTTGAATTTATGAACGAAATCATTTCTCGATTCTGCACTTTGTGCTTCGCCATAATTCAGAGCAGGTGAAGAACCGGAACGAACAATCTGACCACCGATATGATTTCCTGCACGTGTATTGAATAACGATTCTCCAACTTCTAAAATCGTTACAGCAAAATCAATCAGCCTTTCTTCA
The DNA here is from genome assembly GCA_964615305.1 of uncultured Chitinophaga sp. Classification (GTDB taxonomy): domain Bacteria; phylum Bacteroidota; class Bacteroidia; order Chitinophagales; family LD1; genus Bog-950. Next base: position 30,983 of record CAZTNA010000014.1, on the reverse strand, counting down.
AGGTCGAACTTCTTTGCTGATTTCACTTCGTTATTCATTATTCAATATTCGGTGTTCGATATTCTGTTTTATAATTTCAATGAGTCGGCATCTTCAACATCAATGCTCGAATAGTTGCGGTAAATGTTGATGACGATTGCAATAGCCACAGCCGCTTCGGCAGCAGCAATGGCAATAATGAAAATGGTGAAAAAAACTCCGTCAAGTTTTCCACCCCACAAATATTTATTGAACGCCACGAAGTTGATGTTCACGGCATTCAACATTATCTCCACTGCCATCAGCATTGTTATCATGTTTCTGCGCGTAAGGAAACCATACACGCCAATGAAGAAGAGCGCGGTGGAGAGAAAAAGTAATTGTGTGAGTCCTGTTTCCATCAATTGGTTTCGGGTTTAGTGCGCATGGCAATTACAATACATCCAATCATGGCAGCGAGAAGAAGAATTGAAACCACTTCAAACGGCAACACAAATCCTCCTTGGTTATAGTTCAGCATTTCTTCGCCAATTCGTTTCACACTTAATTCTCCGCTTGGTTGCTCGCCAAAAAATTCGTTGCGCTTAATCACACTCCAGAAAAGTAGGAACGCAAACAAACTCGCAAGACCTGCAAAGAGCGTCCGCTTGTATTCGGGCGCAGGCAAATCACTTCCAACCCGGTGCGTAAGAAAAATGGAGAAGATGATGAGTACCACAATGCCGCCCACGTAAACTACAATCTGCACAGCCGCAATGAACTCGTATTGCAGCCAGAAATACAAACCCGCGATTCCAATCATGCAGAACAGCAGATAAATAGCCGAGCGGAAAATCTGGCGCGAGGTAACGGCAAGAAGCCCGCTAACGAGTATCAGCGTTCCAAGCAGGTAAAAAATTATATCTCTGAATTCCATCTTTGTTTATTACGAATTTCGGATTGCCGATTGCGAATTGAATTTCAATCCGCAATTGAAAATTCGAAATCCAAAATTTTTATTCCACTCCTTCCATCAGTTTGCTTCCCGGTGCGTTCAACTTCTTCGTCAGTTGGCTGCGGTCATACACACTATGCTCAAACGTCTGCGCCATTTTTATCGCACTTGTCGGGCATGCTTCAATACATAAGTTGCACATAGTGCAAAGTTCCAGGTGATATACAAATGTGTCGAGCGCCTTCTTCTTCTTGCCGTCCGGTTGCACATCCATCTTCGTTACAATTTTGATAGTGGCATTCGGACAAGCCAACTCGCAAGCCGTGCAGCCGGTGCAGCGGTGTTCGTTCTTTTCATCGTGAATCAATACTACTTCGCCCCGAAACCGCTCCGGCAATTCTTGTTTTACATCCGGATACTGCTGCGTGATAATCTCCTTGTGATTGAAGAAATAGTAGCCGGTCATTCTCATCCCGCTTAATAGCGACTTGCATGCTGAATAGACCGTTTTTATGTATTCTGGTATGAACATTATTTCGAATTGCGAATTGACGATTGCGAATTTTTGTTTTGACGCGCGGTCTTCCCGCTTGCCGTAAAAATTGCCGTCAATTCAATTGTTTCATTTAATAAAGGTTCAATCTGTGCTTTTTTCAAAATTTCTGATTCAATAACTAATTCCATCCAAAGAGCCGACTCATCACATTCTTCTTCAACTATGGTTACCTTAGAAATAAAATCCGCTTGTGACCTCGCTCTGCACGCTGCTCTGTAATTTGCCGCCACCGAAGTTGCACTTCGCAACAATTGTTTTCCAATCTCATCTGCTTCTCTCGTCTTCGGCAAACTTCTCACCATTTTTATCACTCGCAACGCAAACTGTTTTGTTCTCTTTTTTAACTCGTCTGCGTTCACCATTTCTGTTTTTCAATTCGCAATTGTCAATTCGAAATCCGCAATTAAAAATACCATCCCATAATCGCCACTATTGTAGTTAATAATAGATTAAACATCGCAATCGGCAAAAGATACTTCCACTCTAAATTCAGCAGTTGGTCAATGCGTAGGCGCGGGAAAGTCCAGCGGAACCACATGATGAGAAAGATGAGGAAGAATACTTTGCTGAAGAACCACACAATGCCCGGTATAAAATCAAACACACGGTTCACCGCCTCTAAGTTGCCGACATGAAACGGCATCCATCCTCCGAGGAAAATGGTGGCAGCAATCGAGCACACAATAAATATGTTTACGTATTCTGCCAGAAAGAACAGCGCGAATTTCATTCCCGAATACTCGGTGTGAAAACCGGCTGTGAGTTCACTTTCGGCTTCCGCTAAATCGAACGGTGCGCGGTTGGTTTCTGCGGTTACCGCAATAATGAAAATGACAAATGAGATGAGCGCGGGAATGTGCCCTTTGAAAATCCACCAGCCGTTTTGCTGCGATGCGATGATGTCGTTAATGGAAAGTGAACCGGTGAAGATGACGATGGTGAGGAGCGAAAGCCCCGCGCTTAGTTCGTAACTTACAATCTGTGCACCGCTGCGCATAGCGCCCAGCAGCGAATACTTATTGTTGCTCGCCCAGCCCGCCATCAAAATACCGATTACGCTCACGCTGCTCACCGCGCTTACATACAACACACCAATGTTAACGTCCCACATCTGGAAACCTTTGGTGAAAGCGATAGGCGCCATGATGAGCATTGCCACAACAATTACCAGCAACGGTGCGAGGTTGAACAAAAATTTATCGGCACCATCGGGAGTAAGCCCTTCTTTAATTAAGAGTTTCAATGTATCGGCAGCGGTTTGTGCTACACCTTTATAACCTACTCTGTTCGGCCCCAAACGAATCTGCATGTAAGCAGAAACTTTTCTTTCCATAAAAACCAAAACCAAACCAAGCACTGCGAACAAACCGATGACAAGAACGCCAACTATCGCCATCTCTACCAACAAAGTTAATGTCGGATTTAATGAAGCCGTTAAGCTTTCATGTAAGAGTTGTGATATTCTTTCGATGCTTATCATTAGTTTACGGTTTGCAGTTTTTAGTTTACAGTTAACAGCCCTCATCGAACTGAAAACCGTATACTGAAAATTGTTTACTTCCTATCTTTCCATTTTAGTCCTTTCACTTCTGTTTTGTTCAAATATTCCATCAAACCGTTCATCGTTTTTGCCGCTTCATCTGCAATTGCATAAAGGCGGTTAAACGTTTCCTCATTTATATGTTCTCTGTCAAACGCCCGATACAATTGTGACTTTGCTTCATCGTTTGAACCTTTCGCTATCGTCAGAAAATTCACAAACTCCGCTCTTCCACCTCTTCCAAATCCTTCAGCAATGTTATCTTTTGCACTTCCTGCCGAAGCATTTATCTGGTCTTTCAATTTATAATCCTTCGCAAAACTTCCTTTCTGTGTTTCCTTCCAAACTTCTTTGGCAAACTCTCTCGACTTCTTCCACGCTTCCAAATCTTCAAACCGTCTGATAGTTGCCATTGTATTTTGTATTTCAACCGTAAACTCTCAAACTAAAAACTGTAAACTATTTCATCTGTCTATATCCGGTATCACCAAATCCAAAGTCCCCATCATCGCTACTAAGTCACCAATCTTCTGTCCTCTTGCAATTTGATTCAAACAAGAAAGATTTGCAAAACCCGGACTGCGGAAATGAATCCGGTAAGGAGTCAGCGCGCCTTCGCTGATGATGTAAACTCCAAACTCGCCACGCGCTGTTTCCACGCGGCTGTAAAATTCTCCCTTCGGTAATTTCAACACCGCCTTTGTCTTTGCCACAAAATCTCCTTCGGGTATATTATCAATCAACTGATCAATGATGCTAAGCGACTGGCGCAGCTCGCGCATACGCACTAAGTAACGCGCATAACTATCGCCCGCAGTTTCCAGCGGCTCTTCGAAATTCAGTTTATCGTAACCATCGTAGGGCGCAAGTTTGCGGATATCGCACTTCACGCCACAAGCGCGCAACACCGGACCTGTGCAGCCAAACGAAACCGCATCGGCTGCCGAAATCACGCCCACATTTTTCATCCGCTCCTGAAAAATGATGTTGTGCGTTACTAGCGTATCATACTCGTCAATCTTCGTTCTGAAAAACGCCACAAACTCCTTCACCTTCTTCGCAAAATTCGGATGCAGGTCAAACATCACTCCGCCCGGTACCATGTAGTTCATCGTCAGCCGCGCACCACAGGTCTCCTCCATAATGTCGTTAATCATTTCGCGCTCGCGGAACGCATGAAAAAACGGAGTCAGCGCGCCTACATCCATCGCCATGGCGCCCCACCACAACACGTGCGAAGCAATGCGCGTCAACTCGTCCATCAAAATGCGAATCACCTTCGCGCGTTCGGGCACTTCTATCTGCAAACCCTTCTCCACCGCCAGCGCACAACCGTGGTTGTTGATGTGCGAACTCAGATAATCCATCCGGCTGGTGCTGTAAATAAACTGCCGGTAACTCAAACTCTCGCACATCTTCTCGATGCTGCGGTGTATATAACCCAGGTGCGGCTCCACATTCAAAATCGTTTCCCCGTTCAGAGTAATCACCAAATGCATCACCCCGTGCGTAGCCGGATGCTGCGGCCCCACGTTTATCACCAGATTACCATCAAGAGTTGTTGCTACTTCTTCGTATTGCAAATTTTCAGTTTACGGTTTCGAGTTTAAAGTTTCCAGTTGTTTCACTTCGATATTCATTATTCGATGTTCGGTATTCGTTATTCATTTTTTTATGGCGCGTCCGCTTCAATCCCTCGCGCAAACAGCCCGTCTACTCGTCTTCATCTTTATTCCCAACCACATAACCGCCAAGTGCGCCCAGCAGACCAATCATTGCAGTAACTCTCTCCAACGGAATGTTGGATAAAGTGATTGCCATAGCCGCAATTACAATTAAACTTCCTCCAACAATTTTTCGCGACTGTGCGCCCCAACCTCGTTGGCGTTTTATCATTACTAATACTTCAACACCAATTACGAGTATTCCAAAAATTAAAACGGCTAAAAGATTAGAGTTAAGAATATCCATAAGTTTGCTTTTTATTTTGTTTTTTCAATCCGCAATCGTAAATCCGCATTCCGCAATTACAACTTTATAATATTCACCTCATCCACATAATCCTTTCTCAATGGCCATCCTTCCCAATCATCCGTCAAAAACAATCTGCGCAAATCAGGATGGTTCAAAAATTTAACCCCAAACAAATCATACACTTCGCGCTCATTCAGTTCTGCGGTCTTCCAGATATTGCAAACCGTTTCAATATCGGGTTTAGCGCGGTCGCACTTTGCTTTTACTACTATAATATGTCCGTGTTTCAATGAGCGCAAGTGATACACCACACTCATGTGCGTTTTCCAATCCACACCGGTTACCGAAAACAGAAAATCAAAATCAAGCTCTGTGTTATTGCGGAGTTGTTGCGCGAGAGGAAGCCAGTCAGCGGCTTCAATAGAAACATTCAGCCATTCGCCTGCTTCATCAAACGTAGCGGTGGGCATTATCTCCGTAATTTTTGCTTTAAGTTCTTCCTTAGTCATTATCAGTTTACGGTTTTCAGTTTACTGTTTCCTGTTATGGGATATATATTAACTCCAAACTGCAAACAGTAAACCGGAAACTATTTTTTCAATTCTTCTAAATAGATTTTCTCCCTTGCCCCTCCTGCTTTTATCTTTTCTTGTAATGTCAACAATGCGTGTATCAACGCCTCTGGCCGTGGCGGACAACCCGGTATGTAAACGTCCACCGGTATTACATGGTCGGCACCTTTCACTACACTATATGTATTGTAAAAAAACGGTCCGCCTGAAATAGAACAGGCACCCATTGCTACTACATATTTAGGGTCGGGCATTTGGTCGTAAAGGCGTTTGAGAACGGGTGCCATTTTGTTTACGATGGTACCTGCAATAATGATAACATCGGCTTGGCGTGGAGTAGCGCGGGCCACTTCAAAACCAAAACGGCTCCAGTCATATTTCGCACCTGCGGCACTCATCATTTCAATAGCGCAGCAACTGGTTCCGAAAACCAACGGCCATAAAGAATTGCTCCGCGCCCAGTTCAGCACATCATCAAACTTTGAAACCAAAATTCCCCCGCCCGGTGTCTGATGCACCGAACCGGGAAAAGCAGTTACTTGTTTATTTTCTTCCATTGCTATTTAGTTTACAGTTTGCAGTTTTCGGTTTCCAGTTGAACAGCCCACGTTTAAGAACAGTAAACTTTAAACCGGAAACTGTAAACTATTACTGCCATTTTAAAGCCCCTTTCTTATGTGCATATAAGAACCCTAAAAAGAGGATAAACAAAAAGATAACTATTTCGATAAGGGCTACCATGCCTACATTCTTCACCACCACCGCCCACGGATAAAGAAACACCAGCTCCACATCAAAAATCAAAAAGATAAGTGCGAAGAGATAGTAGCCAACGTTAAACTGAATCCAACTTTGCCCTTTGGTTTCTACTCCGCATTCGTATGCCTCGCCCTTCTGTGCATTCTTGGAACCCGGTGTAATAGCTCTTGAAAGTAAAAGTGCCCCCCCTGCAAACGCCAAACCGCAAATGATGAGAAGAATTAATGAGGCAGCACCCATGAAATTATTTTAGTTATCGAACAAGTATCAGAAAATCATTTCGGTTTTTCAAGTGCATATCAATTATTATTATTCACAAGCCTTGTGTTTGAATAATCAACCAAATTGATTTCTTTCGAAACTTAATAAAAACAAAAAAATATGGCAATTAAAATTACAGACGTATGTATTAACTGTGGTGCTTGCGAACCCGAATGTCCTAATGGGGCGATTTATGCAAATGGTGATAGCTGGAAAATTGCGGATAAAACATCCGTAACCGGAACCTACACATTAATGGACGGCACAACTACTGAGGCCAGTACTACTCACGATCCGGTTTCAAATGACTACTTCTATATTGTAACAGACAAGTGCACAGAGTGTAAAGGTTTTCATGACGAACCGCAGTGTGCGTCTGTTTGCCCGGTTGATTGCTGTTTAGCTGACGAACTTCATGTGGAAACAGAAGAAGAGTTACTTGCTAAAAAGGCAAAACTTCACTTAGCGTAGTGTATTATTGCACTTTATTTTTAACCAAAAGTATTTTCAATAATGGATTCAACATTGGAAACTAAGTCATCGCGCCCCACTGAGATAAAAGAAGTTGACAGCATCGTCATCCGGTTTTCTGGCGACTCAGGTGATGGAATGCAATTAACGGGTATGCAGTTTACTGACACTGCTGCTCTATTAGGCAAAGATCTTTCAACTTTCCCGGAGTACCCTGCGGAAATTCGCGCCCCGGCAGGAACGCTGGCCGGTGTATCGGGCTTTCAACTTCATTTTGGCAGTAAAGAAATTTTTACCCCGGGCGATCAGTATGATGTATTGGTAGCTATGAACTCAGCAGCGCTTAAGAACGATTTGAAAAGACTAAAGCGTGGTGGAGTAGTGATTGCCAACATTGCAGGGTTCGATTCTAAGAACCTAAAATTAGCAGGTTATCCGGAAGGAGCCCAAAGCCCACTGGAAGACGGAACGCTTGATGAGTACACTGTTTACAAGATTGATGTAACCAAGCACACCAAAGAGGCTTTGAAAGATTCTCCACTAGGAATGAAGGAGATTGAACGTTGCAAAAATATGTTTGTACTAGGCGTGCTCTTTTGGATGTTCGACAAAAGTATGGAGTTTACAGTAAAGGCGCTGGAAGAAAAGTTTGGTAAAAAACCAGATATTCTGAATGCAAACATTACTGCATTAAAAAGTGGTTGGAACTATGGTGATAACACAGAAATTTTCCGAACCAGATACAAAACTACTAAAGCACAATTGCCGGCAGGCACTTACCGCAATATATCAGGAAATCAGGCGGTAGCTATCGGTATAGTAGCAGCAGCCGAAAAAGCAGGACTTCCCATTTTTTTGGGTTCATATCCAATTACTCCCGCATCTGACATTTTGCATGAACTATCAAAATATAAAGCTAATGGTGTAAAAACTTTTCAGGCGGAAGATGAAATAGCGGCTATTTGTACAGCTATTGGAGCTTCTTATGCGGGGTCGTTAGGTGTAACTACCACTTCGGGCCCAGGGTTAGCATTGAAAAGTGAAGCCATGAGTTTGGCTATGATTTTTGAACTGCCACTGCTTATTTGCGATGTGCAAAGAGGTGGGCCTTCAACCGGTTTGCCTACCAAAACAGAACAGAGCGATTTGTTGTTTGCCATGTATGGTAGGCATGGGGAGTCTCCTCTTCCTATTATTGCAGCCAGCACACCAGCTGATTGTTTTAGCGCAGTTTACGAAGCCGTATCAATTTCTATAGAACATATGGTTCCGGTAATTTTTCTGAGTGATGGATATATTGCAAACGGGTCAGAGCCATGGAGGTTTCCGACAGAAGATAGGTTGGCTCCAATCGCTGTAAATTTTTTGACTGAAAACAATAATCCGGGCGGCAAACTTCTTCCTTATAAGCGCGATAATCGTGGGGTTCGTCCGTGGGTAAAACCCGGCACTAAAAACCTGGAGCACCGAATAGGTGGCTTAGAAAAGCAGCACGAAACTGGAAACGTTTCCTATGACTCAAAGAATCACGAGCTAATGGTTCGCCTTCGTGCAGAGAAAGTAGAGAAAATAGCAGATCGTATTCCATTGCAAAAAACAGACAGCGGACCTGAAAAAGGAAAGCTGTTGGTGTTGGGTTGGGGTTCTACTTATGGCTCAATTAAAACTGTTATGAACGAGTTAATAGCTGAGGGCTACAAAGATATAGCGCATGTCCACCTTCGTCATATGAACCCGTTCCCTAAAAATTTAGGAGAGTTGCTTCACGGTTTTGATAAGGTGCTTATTCCGGAAATGAACTGCGGGCAGTTGCTGCAATTAGTCCGCGCCAAGTATATGGTGCCGGCTATTGGTTTTAATAAAGTTCAAGGGCTTCCTTTTGACACCGAAGAAATAAGAAACAAAGTTTTAGAAATTTATAATTCATAAGACATGGAAACAGAAACATTAGAAAAAAGTGCACCTGTAAAGTTAACCGCCAAAGATTTTACGAGCGATCAGGATGTGAAATGGTGCCCCGGTTGTGGAGACTACTCTATTCTAAAACAGGTGCAAACAGTACTACCTGAGTTTGTTACTGAAAAAGAAAAAGTAGTTTTTGTATCCGGCATTGGATGTTCGTCCCGCTTCCCTTATTATATGGCTACTTATGGTATGCACAGTATTCACGGCAGGGCAACAGCCATAGCTACCGGAGTAAAAACAGCTAACCCAGATTTAAATGTTTGGGTGGTAGGTGGCGATGGCGACCTACTCTCGATAGGAGGAAACCATTTTATACATATGCTTCGGAGAAATCCGAACATAAAATTAATGTTGTTTAACAATCAGATTTACGGTTTAACAAAAGGGCAATATTCACCAACTTCAGAAAAGGGAAAAATTACCAAAAGTACCCCCTACGGTTCGGTAGATGAACCGTTTAATCCGGCAGAGTTAGCATTGGGCGCAAAGGCAAGTTTTTTTGCCCGTACGCTTGACCGTGATCCTAAGCACATGCAGGCTATGATCAACCGAGCCAACCAACACACCGGTAGTGCGTTGTTAGAAATTTATCAAAACTGCCCTGTGTTTAACGATGGAGCTTTCTTTACGTTTACCGAAAAAGAAACAAAGAAAGAAGAATCGCTTTTTTTAGAACACGGCAAGCCTTTGGTGTTTGGTACTGGTGAAAGCAAGGGAATAAAACTTGATGGGTTTAAACCTGTAGTTGTTGATCTGGCTACTGGGGTATCAAAAGATGATTTATGGATACACGATGAGGCTGATAAAAACAAAGCATTTATCCTTGCCGGTTTTGCTGACAACACAGAAGTTCATTTTCCTAGACCATTTGGTGTGTATTACCGAAATGAACGATCTTGTATTGAAACGGATATGACAAGACAAGTTGAAAATGCAAAGGCAAAAAAGGGTAAAACTGATTTAAACAAGATTTTAAGTGGTGATAAAACCTGGACAATAGTTTAAGCAGTGCAATAAAAAATGAAGCGCCTTTTCTACCATGAAGAGGCGTTTTTGTTTTCTCTTTTCTTGTTGTCAAAACGCACTCCGTAAATCTCAACCAAAAAGAAGGTTGTTTTGAGTTACTGTTTGTCTGGTATGGCTCAGCTATCATTTTTCTTGTGAACCTTCGCAAAAAGTAGATGCCGATATAACACACCTGCTATTCTTAACGGCATCTCTAAATCCAGGCATTTCAAAAATAGCAGCACCGCCTGTGTGTTCTCTATCACTAGTTTCATTCAGTTTACCTTCAACACAAGCGTAGCAGTACAGTTGTTTTACTTCTTTGACTTTGGCATGCAGATTTGGCCTTTGTTACCAATTCCAATATTGTATTTGCCGTGTAAATCACTTAGTTTTTTCTTTTAGTCAAAGTAAAAGCTACTAATTCTCCATTTTGGTCTATTCTGCTACACATGTAGTATTCTTTCTTGTTGGTGTATGCGCTGGTGTAAAGTACACTTAAGAAATTGTTTGTTCAAATGCATTGTAGACCGTGCGGGTCAGGCTAACAACTCAATTTCATACCCGCTTCTACTTCTAATATTTATCACGTTTCCATTTTCGAAAATGAAATATTGCCCGCGCACCCCTAATAACTTCATTTCTATTGTGGGCATTTTTTCAAAATTTAATGAAGTTACCTTTGTGGGATATTCCATAACGGGATATACAACTTCCAGAATTTCATTGTTCGATGATTTGTATTGACGATATTGCTCAGGCAGCAATTCTATAACACGGTTTTTTTCAGCAATTAAGTCGGTTACTGTAGGGGGCTCGTTCTTGAGCATTTTCTGCCAGTTGGTTTTATCTGTGAGATGCTCCTTTAACACCACCTCAATAAATCCTGCCAGTTGGCGGTATGGTGTTTCGGCTAATATTATACCGTGTTGTGCTCCCTGGTCAATCCAGCGGGTAGGTATTTGGTCGGCTCGTGTTACACCTACTTTTACTGAGTTGGTTAATGCTAAATACACAAAGTGCGGTTGCAGATGATTGCGCTTTTCCCAATCAGGGTCGCGGCCTTTTCCCAAATGTGCCTCGCACAATTCGGGGTGAATTATACATTCAGCGTTTTCGGGTGCGCTGCTAAAACAAGTATAACACATTCCTTCCCCAAAACTTTTGTTGGTTTTTTTGCCGCATACTGTGCAGATAATTCTGCCTGTCCAACGAAGTTGTATAGTTTTACCTATCAGTTCGTTGACAGCTATTTTGTCGCCTCCCAGTTGCAGGGTGTACTGCACGGGATTTACAAACAGCGTTTTCATTTTGTCTAATACTCCTATAGCACGCATTGTGTAAACTTAAAAGGAAGTTTTAAAAAATGGTCTCGTTAAATTATTCTATGAAGTTTTGTTTTGCTCATTTCAGAACATAAACTTTACATCTTTGAAGAAATAATTTTTATGCAAAAAATACTTGTTGGTTTATGTGTTTGCCTGGTATCTGCAGTTACAGGACAAAGTACGTTGCCTGTGAAAAAAGTTACAGTTTTTAAAAACGCCACAGCTATGGTTGTGAAAGAAGGAGTGTTGCCTGTTGCCGATGGTTTTGTAAGACTTCCCATTCAGGAAAAGACACTCTTCGGCACATACTTTATAGGTGCAGCAAAAGAGAACAGTGTTAAGAATCTTATTTTTAAGAACGATACTATTCGTAGAAAAACTTTGTCGCGTTCGGTAGCAGATTTTATAGGTGGCAACTTAAACAAACAGGTCAGCGTTTCTTACACACCTACTACCGGTATCGACAAAACAATTTCAGGTAAGGCCACCGCATACGATTTGTACTCAGGTGTTGTAAAGTTTACCACTGATGCAGGTAAAAATGTTGTTATGCATATAGGGCAAATTTACCAGGCCGATTTTAAAGATGACCCTTCAGCGTACTACATGGCCGATAGCATTCAAAGAATGATAGTTCTTAAACCCGAAAAAACTACTGATAACATTGCACTGCAAGAGGTTTACATCACAGGCGGTGTTAACTGGCTACCGTCCTATTTTTTTAAACTAAAAGATGAGAAAAATGCCCGCCTCGAAATGAAAGCCACTGTAGAGAACTATGCAGAGCCATTAAAAGATACTGAAATAGAATTGGTTGTGGGTTCACCACAAATGACCAGAAGCGGCACCCCGGACCCCATGACTTATGATTATCTTACCGTAGGCAGTGATGTAGGTAGATCGTATCAGTCAAATAGTTACATGCAGTCTAATGCTGTATTCAAGGGCATGGCAGCTGAGGCCGATGCTCCGAGCTATTTTGAAACTAACTTTGGAACCGATGGTGAAAAATCAGGCGATATGTATTTATATAAACTTGGTAAGGTTTCGTTGCCTGAAAAGTCTAAAGGCAGCTTCCCGATTTTTGCCGCCAATTTGGAGTACAAGGATAAGTACGAGGGAAACATTTATGACATTACGAACTATTTCAATACACGTTATGTGGCGCAAGAAGAACGCACTTTCGATATCTTTCATTCGCTCGAAATAAAGAATGCAACTACTGTTCCGCTTACAACTGCTACTGTAATGGTAGTAAATGAAAAAGATCAGTTTGTAGCTCATGACGAAATCAAGTACACCCCGGTTGGCGCTACTACTAACATTCGCCTTTCTAAAGCCATTGATATTATTATGAAGAATAGTGAGGAAGAAAAAAGTCGTGAGGACAATGCGAAAAAAATAGGTAAGACAGTGTACAGCAAAGTAATACTAAAGGGTTCTGTGAACGTTGATAACTACCAACAAAAGGAAGTAACTGTAACTGTTTTAAAAAATGTAAGCGGCACTGTGCTTAGTCAAAGTAACGCAGCAAAGGTTACCAAGAGTAGTTCATATAACTACATAAATCCATCGTCAGAAGTAAAGTGGGAGGTAAAGTTATCTGCCAACGAAAAAAAGGTGCTCACATACGAATACGAAGTATTTTTTATTCCTTAGTTCAATATTTGCTAAAATTGCTCATTAACCCGATAAATGAAAACACTCCTCGTCATTTTCATTTTATCAGTTACAAGTTATGTAACTGCTCAGACTGATTCAACTCAGCAGTTGGTGCCGGTAAGTGAGATAGACACTGTTAGCAGTGTTATTATTTCAGATTCAGTAGTTGTGGATAGCGCGTATGCCAATCAGATGTATTTCGATTCGTCAATATATTACACAGACACCATAATACAATGGATGAGTTTTGAAGAAGCAGTTGCTGCTCAAAAACAGAATCCAAAAAAAGTAATGGTTGACATTTATGCAACATGGTGCCGTTGGTGCCGCCAAAGCGATTCACTGGTTTTTACTAACCGCGATATAGCACATTTTATTAATCAACATTATTATCCGGTAAAGTTTAATGCTGAAACTCGCACTCCCGTTACTTTTCGTGATGTAACTTATTCGTTTATTAAAGATGAAAGCGTATTTGTGCACGAGTTAACGGTGTTTCTGCTAAACAACAAACTCAGCTACCCGGGTACTGTTTTCTTAGATGAGGAAGGAAATATTATCAGCTCACGAAACGGCTATATGGATGCCCCTTATTTTGAAGTAGTACTCAACTACTACGCAAGCCAGGCGTATAAATACACAACGTTTTACAACTACGAATTTGATTTTATAGGAAAAGTAGTTGAGTAGTTATTCTACAACCAACCGTTTGTTTATACTCAATCCTTTTGATAAGTAGCTAACCATATAAACCCCTTTTGGTAAAGCTGAAGTAGTAACACTCCACTTGTAGTGTTTGGCATCGGTTACAAATACTTTTTTCAAAAGTTTACCTGTCATTTCATGCAGTTCAATACTGCCTGATTGAATGTTAGCTAAATTTACCTCAACATACACTATATCCTTTGACGGATTGGGATAAACCTGTAAACTGTTGTTTGTTTCATTCATGCTCGTAATGTTTGTATGTACAGGAGGGTTGGGTGCTTGCTTCGGAGGATTGTATCCTAATGAGTAACCAACGGTAAACTCGTAATGAACATTTCTGCCTAACTCTGCATTAAAATCTTTTATAACTGTGTTATTCAATTTGCGTAGTTTTAATTGCCCGTTGGTTTCGTAGCAACCGGAACCTATAGGGCAAGCTTGCGGATGTTGATTCAAGAAAAATGAAAGACCGTCTCCGCATCCCCAGTTAACTGAATCGAAGTCGAAAAAATCGAAAACGTAGCTGCCTGGTTGTAAATGCAACGTATCAAAATTGTTCGTAGTAGCCGGAAATGTTGTTTTGTGGCGAATAGTATCTCCATCTTCGTTCTTAACAACGTATCTATTTTCCCATGGCTGATTGTTGCTCTTAAAGAAAATAAAGAAGGCGGAATCGAGTTTAGGAGCCATATTAAAACGTGACTCAATTTTGTTGTTAAATGAATACTCATCAGGCACTTGATTTGGCCATGATGCTTCTGCATAAAACACACGGTCATTGGTGTCAAGCCCGTTCCAATCAAATGCAGGTAGTGTTACTAGCTCCGATTCAAAACTGGGCAACGAACCATACCACTCATAATACCACTTAGTGCCTCCTTTAACCCAATACGAAATCTCTGCATAGTTAAGGTTGTTTTTGCCCGTGTTTTTAATCAGCACTTTGGGTTGTGTGCTGATAGGATTCCAGTGTAAATATTGTTTGTCGTTATTAGGGGCAATAATTTCTGCCATCATTACATCATTATCTTTTTGAGAGGTATATGTAATGAGGTAAGCAGAGGTTCCATAACCCGCAGCAGCTCCGCTCTGTAGAGCAAAATCATCAAAATCTAAATCAAGCAAAACATTTTGTCCGGGAGTGATGTATGGTGTAATATCTGTTTCAAAAACCGGAATTTTTTCGCCTGGGCACCAGTTTGCACGGCTAAAAATCCAAGTACCACCTTGTGGCGCTACTGCAGTAATATCGCAGTCATCTTTCCATAGAATTCTACTATATACTTCGTTGCTGTTTACTTTCCAGTGTATGTAGTGTGGGTCAAATTCACCCTGGTCTCCATGGCCGGTCATAATCAAAACTAATTTAGCTGATGTTACATTGGCTGCTATTGGAAAAGTTTTAGGTACCGCCACACTTTCAAACCCTGCCGAATTAGGATAGTTGATATAGCTGTTATAAACTTCTCGTACGGTTTCTACTTCTCGTGTAGGATTACCTTCAATAAAAATAAACTCAACCCGAGCACTAAAAGCATCTGACCAGCCATCATAGTGCACACGCACATTCACTGAGTCTTTAAGCAGGGCTGCATAATCAGTTACATCGTAATAGTATGGGTGTGTCCATGAACTATTAAAACCGTTGCTATTAGCTGCCATGTAGGTGCCATAGGGGGTAATCAATCTACCGGCCTCCAAAAACTTTACGTGGTCACTATAGCTCCAGGTTGTGTCATGTGTTGTAGTATCTATTGCCACAATTGCTGAGTCAAGTGTTCCATCTTTCTTGCCAAGTGACACATTCACGGTGTAATCCCAGCCCGAACAGTTAGGTGTTCCACAACCCAAAGTAAACTTCATGACAACCCGTTGATAAGTAACCGGAGTGTTCGGAAACACTGTCCATACATCATCATTTGAAGGTGGCGAGGCCAAATTGCTAAGTGTATGTGCTACAATTACTGTTGTATCACCCACTGCAGCATTTGAGTTAGCAAAAACAAACAACATCAATGGTAGTAGTAATGTTTTTTTCATGGCACTATTTTTTGAGATAAGATTTTATCAATAACCGAATATCAATACTTGTTTAATGAACGAAACAGTATTAGCAAAAATGCTCAAACACTTTTTTCAGGTGTTCTGAAATTGTGGCGGCACTGTTGCCTTCTATTTGGTGGCGTTCCACAAAGTGCACAAGTTTACCTTCTTTAAACAAAGCCATGCTTGGTGATGAAGGAGGATAAGGCAAAGTGTATTCACGTGCTTTGTTTACCGCTTCTCTGTCAACACCGGCAAAAACTGTTACCATTTTGCCGGGTAATTTGGTTGCGTTTTTCACGGCTTCTTTTAACGCAGGGCGGGCAGCACCTGCTGCACAACCGCATACAGAGTTGAAAAATAAAAACACCGTGCCTTGATTTTGTGTTAAGGCATTATCTACATCTGCAGGAGTTAGTAATTCTTCAAAACCCACCTGCGTAAGGTCGGCTTTCATTGGGGCAATTAATTCAGCTGGATACATTTTTTAAGTTTTAATTTTTGGTGTATGGTTAATAATTTGTTTGATTTATCTACATGAAACCAAGTTCTAACTTAGCTTCTTCACTCATCATTTCCTGATTCCAGGGCGGGTCGAAAACCAATTCGATAGTTACATCATTCACAGCACCCACAGATTTTACTTTCTGTTCCACTTCACCTGGCAGTGTTCCGGCCACAGGGCAGTTTGGCGAAGTTAGTGTCATTACTACTTCAACGTTCCTATCTGGGAAAACATTTACTTCGTATATAAGCCCCAAATCGTAAATGTTCACCGGTATTTCGGGGTCGAAAACTCTTTTCAACATCTCAATTATAGATGCCTTTATCTGATCTTCTGTTACTGTTTCTGCCACTTCGGGCGCTAATGTAGATTTAATCTAAGTAATTCGAAATTCTACACTTTTTATTACTAAAATTTAGAAACGGCAGGTTAGGTGTTTCTTCAGTTTACATTTTTGGCCATAGTAGCAGAAGGTAAACCAACTTTGCAGGGTAACTGTTTTCTCAAACAGGTAAGCCACGGTGCGGAAGTATGTTTACGTCAAAATTTTTACAAAAAGCGTCTGATGGTTTGTAAGCAACTCTCGATATAAAATAAAGCACGTAACTAAAGAGGCTTAAAAATACAAATGGTACAAACGAAGTTGCTTCCCCTAAGAACTTCGATAGAAACTATTGAATGTGTTTATTTACTTGCGTTTGTTTAACTCGTCACGAATACGCGCTGCCAACTCATAATCTTCGTTGTCGAGAGCTGATTTCAGATGAGTTTGCAACTCAGCAGTAGCCATATTCATGTAATTGGTAAGTGATGTGGGAGTAGTATTGAGTTCTGCTGTTTCCGTTTCTTCAACAGATTTCGCAATGTTTTGTTCTTCATCTGGGTCGGCTTCTACACCAGCTTCGTTTAATATACCCTCTTCAACATAAATTGGGCAGTCGAAACGAACGGCTAAAGCTAAAGCATCACTTGTGCGCGAGTCTATTTCAAAATACTCATCGTTTTTTTTACAAACCAAGTACGAATAAAACACACCATCAATCAGCTTTGAGATATAGATATACTCTAATTGAACGTCAAAAGTGTCGCATATAGCTTTCATTAAATCATGCGTAAGTGGCCGGGTGGGCTTCATGTTGTCAAGTGCTACGGCTATGGCCTGCGCTTCAAAACCACCTATTACTATCGGTAGTCTTCGACTGCCACCTACTTCGCCTAATACCACAGCAAACGAGTGCGACTGGGTTACACTGTGCGAAAGGGCAATAATATCGAGCTCAATTTTTTTCATCAGCGGCAAACTACCTATTGTTGAGCGAAATGTAAAGTGATTTGTGTAATAAAAAAATGAATAGATTTTAAAACAATAATCGGTAATCAACTTGCGGCTGATTACCGATTACAAATTATCAATGGCAGTTACTGTTACACACCTGCTTTAAACTTCTTGTATTCTTCTAAAAATTTTGGCATTACCTGAAATGCGTCTCCTACAATACCGTAATCAGCTGCTTTAAAGAAAGGAGCTTCCGGGTCTGTGTTTACTACCACAATTACTTTAGAGCCATTAACTCCGGCCAAGTGTTGTATAGCGCCAGAAATTCCAACGGCAATGTAAAGGTTAGGGCGAATTGTCAAGCCGGTTTGCCCTACGTGTTCGTGGTGAGGGCGCCAGTCAACGTCTGCAACAGCTCGTGAACAAGCAGTTGCTGCTCCCATTTCCTTAGCCAAATCATCAATCATACCCCAGTTTTCGGGCCCTTTTAAACCACGACCTGCTGAAACAACCAATTCAGCTTCGCTTAGCGGAATTTCACCAACAATTTTATCTGTTGATTTTACCACTGTGGCAAAATCAGCATCTGTTACAGACGGTAAAAAAGCTTCTATAGAAGCTGTACCGCTACCACGTACCGGTGACAACGAGTTAGGATTTACAGCAATTACTTTTTTCTCAGTATTTAATTGGTATTGGGCTGATGCTTTACCGCTAAATACATTTTTCTTAACTAGCGCGGTAGCTCCGTTAAATGCCGGTAACTCAACTGCACCCGGAACATAGCCCGCTTTTAAACGTACACTTATACGAGGAGCCAGTAATTTGCCATTTTGGTTAAAAGACAAAACCACCACACTTGCTCCGGTGTTTGCTGCTGCATCGCCCGCTGCTTTAGCAAAAGCTTTGGAGTCGAAATTGTTGAAGCGTGCATCGGCTGCATGCAATACTTTTGTAACACCCACGGTTCCCAAAGTGGCCAACTCATCGGCATTTGCAGTGCCTAATACAACAGCCACTGAAGTAGTGCCCAATTGCTCGGCTACTTTAGATCCATAGTAAGCAGCTTCAAAAGATGCTTTCTTTATTTTTCCTTCTGATATTTCTACGAAACTTAATACACTCATGATATTTGATATTAGTAGTTAGTAAATGATATGAAAATAGATTAGATAACTTTTGCTTCTTCATGTAAGAGTCGAACCAACTCACCTACATTGTCAGCGGATATATATTTGCACTCTTTTGCTTTCTCTGGTAACGAATAAGAAGCAACACTGGTTAATTTTTCAGTAGCATCAGCAGTTACCACTGCTAGGGGTTTTGTGCGTGCGCCCATAATACCTTTCATGTTCGGGATACGTGCTTCTGCCAATTCTTTCTGCGCACAAACAACCATCGGAAGTTTTACTTCAACGGTTTCAGTTCCTCCTTCAATTTCACGTTTAATGGTAGCTACTCCATTTTCAATCTCCAACTTTTGTACCAATGCTACACACGGCAAATCAAGTAGTTCGGCTATCATACCACCAACTTCAAAACTGTTGTAGTCAATAGTTTCTTTTCCGGCAATTATTAAATCGTAATTTTCTGTTTTAGCGTGTGCAGCAATTTGTGAAGCAACAAAATAAGCATCGGTAGGTTCAGCATCAACACGCACTGCTTTATCAGCGCCAATAGCCAAAGCTTTGCGGATAATCTGCTCGCTGTCGGCAAGGCCTACGTGAATAACCACTACTTCGCCACCTTGTTTTTCTTTCAACTCAACAGCGCGCACTAAGGCGTACCATTCATCAGTAGGGTTCATAATAAATGTAACACCTTCAACGCTAAACTTGGTGTTGTTATCGGTAAAGGCAATTTTAGAAGTAGTGTCTGGCACTTTGGCGATAGGAACTAAGATTTTCATATTGTATAGTATGGTTTAAAAAGCGGTGCGAAAGTATTTATCCGATAGTATTTTCAAAATGAGTTGTAGCCGAATATCAACACTGTATTAGCCGATGATATATATCACCCTGTTTTAACGCACTAAAATACATTCAAGTTCCAGCGCTGTCACGTTTTTATACATTCGCGCAATTAACTAAGAATTGCTCATGTCAAAGTTTCATAAGATTACAGTAGCCGAAGTAAAATACGAAACAGCCGATGCCGTTTCAGTTTCTTTTCATATTCCCGATAGTTTAAAAAGCGCATTCAACTTTTATCCCGGGCAATTCACCACCCTCAAGTTGCTGGTTCATGGAGAAAATGTAAACCGCTCGTATTCTTTTTGCAGTTCGCCCTTTTTAAATGAGTTACCTACCATTGCAGTTAAGCGTGTAGCTGGAGGTAAGGGCTCCAATTTTATAAACGATAATTTTAAAGCAGGTACTGAAGTGGAAGCAATGGAGCCAATGGGGAATTTTCATTCTTCCATGAATGCTGCCAACGAAAAACATTATGTGCTCTTTGGTGGCGGCTCAGGGATTACACCTGTGTTTTCCATTCTTAAATCTGTATTAACAAAAGAACCTAAGAGCAGTGTTACGCTTTTTTACGGAAACCGGAATACTGCATCTATAATTTTTAAAGACAAGTTAATAGCCCTCGAAAGTCAACATGCCGACCGCCTTAAAGTGGTTTACATTTTAGATACGCCCGAAGCCGGATTTGCTGGATACACTGGCTTTATTGTAAAAGATATGGCTTTGAAGTTATTGCGCGAAAACACCAATCTTAATTTGCAACATGCCGAGTTTTTTATCTGCGGGCCTACACCTATGATGAAAAGTGTAGAAGAGGCTTTAGGAGTTCTTCAAGTTCCCAAAGATAGAGTTCACATAGAGTACTTTACAGCAAAAGCAGACGAAGACAAAAAAGCAGCAAGCTCGGGAACAAGTGTTGACAGTGAAATGCCTTTCACAGGTAAAACCAAAGTGAAAATTATTTATGATGGTAACACTCGCGAATTCGAGGTAAAAGAAAAGGAAACTATCTTAGAAGCTGCTCTTGATGCTGGGTACGACCCTCCGTATTCATGTATGGTAGCGGCTTGTTGCACGTGTCGCGCTAAACTTATCTCAGGCAAAGTAGAAATGGATGACCGCGAGAGTTTAACTGATGCCGAAATAGCAAAAGGGTATGTGCTTACTTGCCAAAGTCATCCTAAAAGCCACGGTATTGTACTGAACTACGATTTGTAGTAAACATCCTTTGCTTCTCAGATAATTAATTTGGGTAAATTAGCATACCGGAAAGGTATCTTATGAAAAAGATTCTGATTGCTCTCATGATGTTTTGTTGTTGTGTGGTAGTTTCTGCGCAAATGACTGAAACGCTAAAGCCAATTTCATTTGCACATAGTTTAAGGCCTGCTCCTGAACTCCAATTGAGCCATTTTGACTTAGAGAAAGCTCACGTATCCGATGGCGAAGTCTTACGCAAAGGCGGTTTCCCATTATTTAGCAGAAACATTTCTGTAGATATTAATCTGCAAAACTCTGGTTCGTGGACAGTGCTGCCAAATGGCGCAAGAGTATGGCGGGTTACTATCGTTTCGCAGAATGCCATGGGAATTGTGCCTTTGTTCGAAAAACTATACCTCCCTAAAGGAGCCATGCTCCATGTCTATATGCCGAATCATAAAGAAGTGCTAGGAGCTTTTACACATGAAAACACACCTGAACCAAGGGCGTTTTGTCCGGGATTGCTACATGGAGATAATTGTGTTATAGAGTATTACGAACCGGCAGGTGAACTTAGAAAGGGAGTCATTGAGATGGTTGAGGTTGGCCACGCTTATCGAATGGTTTATCCGTTGGCCGAGGCCGAAAGAAGTTTGTCGAGTGGCAGTTGTGAGGTAAATGTTGCGTGCAGCGAAACCAATAATTTTTTAGATCAAAAACGCTCGGTAGCACGTATTATGGTAGTTGCAACAGGCGGTCAGGGGTATTGCTCCGGAACTTTAATTAATAATGTGCGTCAGGATTGCACTCCATATTTTTTAACCGCCCAACATTGTAGTGAAGGCACCACCGCCAATCAGTATGCACAGTGGGTGTTTTATTTTAACTACGAAGCCACTTCATGCAATGGCACTGCCGGAGCTGCTAATAAAACTGTTACAGGCTGCACCAAAATTTCGGAGAGCAATGATAATGGTGGTGATACAGGATCAGATTTTTTATTGCTGCAACTTACTACTGCACCTAATACCAGCTACAACGTTTTTTACACTGGATGGAATTCTGCCAACACCCCTTCATCCTCAGGCGTAAGTATTCATCACCCTGATGGTGACATAAAGAAGATTTCTACCTATACAACACCTATAACATCTACCAGTTGGGGCAGCGTAGCTAATACACACTGGAATGTGGAATGGGCAGCTACCGCTAATGGACATGGAGTAACAGAAGAGGGTTCGTCAGGCGGTGCGCTTTTCAATAGCACCGGGCAAGTTATCGGAACATTAACAGGGGGTGGTTCATTTTGTAATGCTACTAACCAACCAGATCAATTTGGCAAATTTTCGTTTAGCTGGATAAATAACGGAACAACCAATAACCGCAGACTGAAACCCTGGCTCGACCCTGATAACACAGGAACGCTTGCCATGGCCGGCACCAATTCGCCTTGTGGTAGCACTATAATGAATGATGCAGGCATACAGGCAGTTAATACTCCTGATGGTAATTTATGTGCAGTAAATTCAGTAACACCAGAAATTGTGCTACGCAATTTTGGCGGTAACACAATTACTTCAGTTATTATTAACTACACTATTGATGGTAACGTATTTCAATACACATATAACGGAAACCTTACCGCTGGCTCTACAACAACAGTTACATTACCACAGGCAACTTTAAACCCTGGCAACCACAGCTTTTCAGCCGAAACAGTTACACCTAACGGGCAGACCGATGGTAATACAACTAACGATGCTATGACAGTAAACTTTAGCGTATATCCTTCAGCAAATCAGGTGAACGTAAGTTTACATACTGATGAATACGGAAGCGAAACCAGTTGGAAGGTAAAAGATGCCTTTGGAAACATAGTAGCCGAAGAAGGCCCTTACTCAGATGTTAATAACGGGCAACAAATCAATACATCGTTTTGCCTGGGAGCAGGATGCTATGTATTTACACTCTATGACGATTATGGTGATGGAATTAGCGATCCATTTGCAGGCAGTTTATCTTTAACCGGCAATGGTTCTACATACGCTACTCTCTCTAATCCAAATTTTGGAGATAGCGTTTCTTTTAATTTTTGTATTACTGCTACAGATGTAAGCCAACCTGTTTCTTCAAAAACAACCGTGCTGCCCAACCCTTCATCAGGGGTGTTTTTAGTCAGTTTTGCCGAGCAGGGTGAAAAGGAAATTGTTGTTTATGATTTAGCTGGTCGTGTTATTCTTCAACAAAAAGTATCTGATAGTCGCTATGTACTCGATTTAAGTTTGCTTAGTAAATCTATATACCTGCTGCAAATTAATTCAGGTGAAAACAAAGAGATTCAGAAGCTAAGTGTGAAATAAAATCTAATGAACAAGCTGTATTGTGTTTTGGCATTGTTTGCCGCATTGTTATCTGCGTGTGGCACCGGCAAAAAATCAGTAACCGTACAAGTTCCGGTTGTTGACACCCTTCACGATTTGTCTTTCAGAAAAGTAATGAAAGACAAAGAGTTTTTTACATCCACAACAGAGGTCATACCCATAGATACTATTTATGTTCATGGCGATACACTTCACTTGTTTACAAAAAAAATAACTGGTTGCAATACTGAAAACTTTACGCTGATGTGGAATGGCGTTTGGATGAAGTCGCTACCTGCTCAGGCTCCTGTTAAACTTTTTGAGCTGTTACCTCCAGATTGTAAAGAGCAACACATTTTCCATTTAACCTACAACCTGAAACCAATCCGGCTTAAACAAGACAATGTCTCCGTTGACACAACTAAAGAAGTTGTTCTCTTGCGAATAAGCGGTTGGGGTAAAGCCGTGAAGTACGAATACTAATTTGTTTGATCGGGGTAGAACTTTTACCTCTTTGTTAACCACACTACATTTTATCTAAGGCATAGCTTTTTATATTTGATTTTCGAAACCCATAACCATTGAAAATATTCAGCATGCTCATGAAACATTTCTTTACTCTACTTTGTGTTCTATTGTCTGTTGTTATAGCCGTTGCGCAAGATGTAACCCTGCCCGGAGGTAGCTGTGGTGCAGCTGCCGTTACCGGAACATGGACAGTACCTTGTACTGTTACATCGCTAACTTTTCATGTATATGGTGGCGGTGGCGGTGCAGGTGGTGGTGGGGGTGGTAGTAATGGAGGTATTTGTAACACCCGTGGCGGTGGTGGCGGTGGTGGTGGTGGATACACTACTATCACTATTAATGTAACACCAGGCTCTTCCTTTTCGTACAGCATAGGCTCAGGTGGATGTGGCGGCTCTAACGGTGGCGATAATAGCAACGGAGGTCATGGTAATGCAGGAAATACCACAACTATTTCAGGAACTGATGCGGGTGGTACAGCAGTAAATTTGGCGGCCAATGGAGGCACACGTGGCGACCGCGGTAATACCTGTTCTTTTTATGGTGGCAGCGGTAACACAGGAAACGGTGGAGCAGGGGGTAGTGCCAGCGGAGGTACTACAAATACTACAGGTATAGCGGGTAGCAATGGAAGCGGAACTACAGGAGGAAATGGAGGAGCTTCTTCAGGACCTTACGGAGGTGCAGGTGGGGTAGCTAATTCAGGCAACGGAGGTATTTATGGTGGCGGGGGAGCAGGAGGTGGAGATGGTGCAGGTGGCAATGGAGGTACGGGAGCGGTGCTTATTACTTATGTTACTACCATACCAACACCTGTAACACCAACCATATCAAGTACCCCAGCTACATGCACAAACGATGGAACAAGCACTATCAGTAATTATGCAGCAGGAACCCCTTACGTATTTACACCTGCGGGGCCCACTGTAGGTGCAGGCGGTTTAATAAGCGGTATGACATTTGGAACAAGTTACACAGTAACTGTTGGTTCAGGTGCTTGTGCCACGCCTCCAAGCACTCCTTTCAGCAACTCAGCAGCTTTTGGAACGCCCGCTATTCCAACCGTAACCACCACACCACCTTCTTGTACCTCAGATGGCGTAAGTACCATCAGCAACTATAATGCTGGTTATACGTACGTTTTTACCCCCACCGGACCTACAGCAGGTGCGGGTGGAACTATTAGCGGTATGGCTACGGGTACAAGCTACACAGTAGAGGCTATTTCTGGAGGGTGTAACTCTTCGCCCAGTTCGTCTTTCACTAACGGAGCTCAGTTTCCTTCGCCCACGGGCAGTGTTAGCGGTTCACTTACTTATTGCACTGGTAGCAATACTACCCTTACAGCTAGTGGGGGTGTAAGCTACATTTGGGGCGATGCAGGAGGAACTCTAATAGGAAGCACAGCTTCTGTTACAGTTACACAAGGAACGTATGGCGTGTTAATTTCAAACGCCAGCGGATGTAGCGATACGGTTATTACCACCGTTACTGAGTTAGTAGCCGTACCGGCAACTATCACGGGTACATTAACTTATTGTCAGGGAGCCAATACAACCCTTACCGCATCAAGCGGTGTAAGCTATGTGTGGAGCGATTTGTTAAACAGTACTACACAGACCATTACTGTTACTCAGGGATCTTACTCCGTAACTGTGACCGATAATTCTGGTTGCACCAGCACTGCTTCAGCTACAGTTACCGAAACTCCTTTGCCAACCGTAAGCATCACGGGCACTCTTAATTACTGTTCAGGAAGTAATACTACTATTACCGCTAACGGTGCCACCTCGTATGTTTGGAGCGATGCCGGAAACAGCACTACACCAAGCATTTCTGTAACGCAAGGTAGCTACACTGTTACCGGTACCACAAACAATTGTACAGCTAGTGCCACTGCAACAGTAACCGAAGATGCCGCACCAGTATCAGCCATTACCGGTTCGTTAAGCTATTGCACAGGCGGCAACACTACGCTTACAGCAACAGGTGGAAGCACCTATTTATGGAGCAATGCAGCTTCAACTGCTTCGGTTACGGTTACACAAGGCACTTATACAGTAACAGTAACAGCGGCCAACAACTGCACCGCAACCGCCTCTGTGGTTGTAACGGAGTCTTCGAGTTTAACAATAAACATCACTGGGGTATTAACGCATTGCCCTGGCGGCAATACCACCATAAGTGCCAGCGGTGGAACAGGTTATCTCTGGAATGACGCTAACAGCAGCACTACACCGAGCATCACAGTTTCACAAGGTACTTATTCAGTTACTGTAACTGATGCCACCGGATGCACCGGCACAGCTAACGCTAACGTTACACAGACAAGTGCACCTGCTATTAGTATCAACGGAACTTTAAGCTACTGCATGGGAAGCAATACAACCATTACTGCCGCTGGAGGCGTTGGTTATCTGTGGAACGATGCGGGTAATAGTACAACACCGGGTATTAATGTTACGCAGGGAAACTACACTGTAACCGGAACTGATGCTAACAACTGCACAGCATCGGCCAGTGTTATCGTGTCTGAAAATGCCCCCCCCGCTGTAACAATTACCGGCTCTATAACTTACTGTATAGGAGGTAACACTACTCTAACAGCTACTGGAGGTGTCGGATATGTGTGGACTACAGGGGCTACTACTCCTTCGGTTACTGTTACTCAGGGCACCTACACCGTTACAGCCACCGATGCTTTAGGTTGCACAGGTGTTAACTCCGCTACTGTTACCGAAGCTTCCAGTCTAACAGTAAGCATTAGTGGGGCATTGAGTTATTGCCCTAATAGCAACACTTCGTTAACTGCCAGCGGTGGAACCAGCTACACTTGGAGCAATGGCAACGCTGCTGCTGTTGTTAATGTTACACAGGGCAGTTATTCTGTAACTGCATCAGATGCCTCTTGCACAGGTACTGCCTCTGCAGTGGTTACTGAGTTCAGCACTACAGCCATTAATTTAGGCAGCAACATTACAGCCTGTCAAGATTCCATAGTTACCCTCGATGCAGGCGCAACATATACAAGCTATACCTGGAACAATGGCGAAACTACCCAAACCATTTCTCCGCAAACTACCGGAGCCTATTCAGTAACTGCTACCGATGCCAATACTTGCACCGTTTCAAGCGCGCTAAATGTAACCTATCAATCGTGCGTGGTAATAGACTACTCGGTCTATGTCCCTACTGCCTTTTCTCCGAACGGAGATGGCGTAAACGATATCTTCCGAGCCAGAACCTTTGTGGGGGTGGTTGATTTTTCGTTACGGGTTTATAACCGCTGGGGTGAGCAGGTGTTTGCCACTAATGATATTACAGCAGGGTGGGATGGCTCGTACAAAAACCAGCAACAACCGCTTTCAAACTATGCCTGGGTGGCCGAATATACCTTTGCCAATGGCAAGCGCGAAAAGCAAGCCGGCAACGTAACCTTGGTTAGGTAATAACTCCTAAGTATAGCCGGAATTAATCTGTCAGCGTTCGTAACTATGCCAAAATCAACGAAAAATGGCAATGGCCAAGTACAACAGGTAGTCTAAAAACTTAAACTAAAACGAACGCCCGGAACTGCTGCCTGATTGTATGCCGGTAAAGCTGTCGGCTGCCAGCTAAGGTGTATGTCGTCTTTCATATTCCATTCAAACAAATGGGCATCTACCGCAGCATCAACTAAGTTTAAGGCATACCAAACACCGGTAAGTATGGCGGTTAAGTCAACATAACGCTTGTAATAGTCGCGGTAAGTTTTTAGTTCATTAGCTTCAGTTACCCCTTTAAACTCTCCTAACGTAAACGGGTCTTCATCAACTTGCAGTCGGTAGGCGTTTCGGTAGCCGTAAAAGTTTGATGTGGTATAATACAAGGCATAACCTAGCCCACCCAGCCCGGCATACACAATCGGTATTTTCCAGTATTTGCGGTTGTAAGCCTGGCCTAAACCGGGTACTGCCAGCGAAAACAAAGTAGCATACAATGGGCTGTGTCTTTTTACCTTAATTCCGCTTGTTGTATCACTGCGGTATTTGCGGTCGTTCCATACAAATTGATTATTTCTAAGCTTTCTCTTCTGTGCTAAATCAGTCTCTACTAAAGGTGCAGCAGAATCTATCTTAATAATTGAATATGAGTTAATTACTTGTTGAGCCCTCAAGCGTTGATGCGTATAGCTTGTTGAGTCTTTTTTTACCAACGTGTCTGCAACATATACGGTGTCGAATACGGTTTGTGCATGTGTGCAACCGGCTATGGTTAATAGCCCAATACTGACAGCTAACTTAAGCCCGCCACTAAAAAAATAGGAACTTATCTTGCCGAAATATAACATGGCTAATGCTGAAGATTGTTTATTGCATGGCCTCTACTATCCTCTCCAAATCGTCATCATTGTAGAATTTGACCACAATCTCGCCCTTGCCATCAGGGTAACGGCTAATCAATACTTTAGTGCTTAATGCTGACGTTAGTTGGTCTTGCATTTTTTTTACGGTAAACGGCAAAGTATTTATTTTATTGGCAGACTGCGTAGTTTTTTGGGGTTTGCCGGTATAGTTTTTTACCAGTTCTTCCACTTGCCGCACGCTTAGCCCTTTACTTACAGTTTCTTTAAACGCATCAATCAAAGCCAACGGGTTATCAATACTCATCAGGGCTTTGGCATGGCCCATGGTTATTTTGTTATCGCGCAGGGCGGCTTGCACATCAGGGGGTAAACGTAACAGGCGCAAAAAGTTGGTTACGGTACTTCGGTTTTTACCCAAACGTTCTGCTAACTGTTCTTGTGTTAAATCACACTCATCTTGCAGGCGTTTGTAGTTGATAGATATTTCGAGAGGGTTCAAATCTTCTCGTTGAATATTTTCTATCAGAGCTATTTCAATGCTTTCCTGGTCTGTAGCGTTGCGCACATAAGAAGGCACATCCTTACGACCCGCTAGTTTAGAAGCGCGCAATCTGCGTTCTCCGGCTATTAATTGATACTTGTTGTTTTCTATTTTGCGAACGGTTATGGGCTGTATTACCCCATGAATTTTTATAGAATCGGCCAGTTCGTTCAAGCTTTCTTCTTCAAAGGTAGTTCGCGGCTGAAAAGGGTTTACCTCAATTTGCTCAAGAGGTATATTTATAACAGCACCGGCTTGCAGCAATACCGGTGAATTGCTGCGCTCTTTTACTTTGGCAGACGTATCATTTGCTTCTAACAAGGCACTTAATCCTCGCCCCAGCACGGTCTTCTTCTTATCAGTCATAATTTGTTGTAATTAGTAGTTTGGAATGTGTAACATCCGTTAGTTATTTATAGCAGGGTCTTCATCGGCTAAATTAAATTG
The DNA here is from genome assembly GCA_964615305.1 of uncultured Chitinophaga sp. Classification (GTDB taxonomy): domain Bacteria; phylum Bacteroidota; class Bacteroidia; order Chitinophagales; family LD1; genus Bog-950. Next base: position 2,054 of record CAZTNA010000014.1, on the reverse strand, counting down.
TTTGAGTTCATCGGGTATGTTGGTAGCGTTGTTGCGCTGCAACATTTCGCGCACTAAATTCAGGTAGTTAATACTGCCTTTGCTTTCGGCATCGTACATAATTGCCGGTTTACCAAAGCTTGGGGCTTCGCCTAAGCGGGTGTTTCGGTGAATTACCGTTTCGTACACTATAGTTTCAAAATGTCTTCGTATTTCGTCTACCACCTGATTGGCCAAGCGTAACCGTGGGTCAAACATAGTCAACAGTATGCCTTCAATTTCTAAATCAGGGTTTAAGCGGCTTTGCACAATTTTTATTGTGTTCAGCAATTTGCCCAAACCTTCTAATGCAAAGTATTCGCACTGCACAGGGATAAGTACAGAGTTAGAAGCAGTAAGTGCATTCACTGTTATTAAACCCAAAGAAGGAGAGCAGTCTATGATGATAAAATCGTAATCGTGTTTTATTTCATCCAGCACGCCTTTCATAATGCGCTCGCGGTTGGGCTGGTTAATCAATTCAATTTCGGCACCAACCAGATCAAGGTGAGATGGAAGCAGAAATAAATTCGGAGTATCGGTTTCAAGAATAATATCGCGTGCCTTGGTTTCGTTTACCAAACATTCGTAAATGCTTGTCTTAATAGCTTTGGGGTCAAACCCAACGCCCGATGTAGCATTGGCCTGCGGGTCGGCATCTATCAGCAAGGTCTTAAATTCGAGCACAGCTAAACTAGCGGCTATATTTATGGCCGAAGTGGTTTTGCCTACTCCGCCTTTTTGATTAGCCAGTGTAATAATTTTGGCTTCGCGTTTTTTTTCTGTCTTCTTCTTCGCTGTCATGTGCTTTTGTATTTCGTAATTAGTAATTCGTAATTGTTTTATAGTTCACAACTTTTTCCAATCTCCAGCAGTGTTAGTTCTTTTCCTTTAGCTGCAAATTTTTTCACTGCTTCGGCATGGTCTATCTTAATATAGCCAAACGTATCGAAGTGCAATCCAATTACTTTGTTGCACTTCACAAAATCGCTGGCAACAACTGCATCATCAATACCCATGGTAAAGTTATTGCCAATGCACAGCAGGGCAGCGTTTAACGGCTTGCAGGTAAGGGGTATCAGTTGCATATCTAAAGTAAGCGCGGTATCACCACTGTAGTAAAAATTTCCTTCTTCAGTTTCAATAACAAAACCGGCAGGATTGCCACCGTAGCTGCCATCCGGCAAACTGCTGGTATGCACGGCAGCTACCAATTTTATCGAGCCAAAACTAAAGCTCCAATTTCCCCCATGATTCATAGGGTGTACTTTAGCGCCTTGTTTCCTAAACCACTCAGCTATTTCGTAGTTCGACACTATTTTTGCCCCCGTTCGGTTGGCTATTTCCAGCGCATCGGACAGGTGATCAAAGTGAGCGTGCGAAACAAAAATGTAGTCAGCAGGAATAGAATTCACATCAATATGCTTAGCTAACTCGTTGGGGCGTATAAACGGGTCAAAAAGCAGGTTTTTACCGGAAACTTGTATACCGAAACAGGCATGGCCGTAATAAGTCAATTTCATATTCAGGGCGTGAATGTAGAACACTGTGGAACACGCTACATCCGTAATTCTCCACTAACAAACAGGGTGTCTGTTTGTACGTATGTTGATAAAGCTGATTTTGTGTTAGCAGAGTGTGGGTAAACTGTGGAGCAGCCTTTTTTGTATTATCATGCAACTATTCTAACCCGTGCAGCGTCTATTTGTTACGTTTTAGTTTTTAAGGGTTAAACTAAGAGGCCTCTCGCTGTGCGGGGGGTTTTTTAGTTTATAGGCATGGTGATGTTTATCATTTTCTCATTGTAATCCAATGAACTCTTTTAAATTATGCCCCTACTCACAACCCATTGCTCATTGTCTAAATTGGCAATGGGGCAAATTACCCCTTTCCATCCTCACTTATGCCTCGCCTTGGTTCACTTTAGTCCTACCAATCAACACTACTCAGTCATGTATTGTCTATCACGTAGGTAAAAAACAACGGAACTATAAAGTAGTTGGTTAACCCTCATTATAGCTGCACTGGTTTTAAAG
>CAZTNA010000013.1:0-86796 GCA_964615305.1 uncultured Chitinophaga sp. | reverse complement strand
TAGCTGCCAAACACGCCAGTTCAATTCCACTACCCACACACACAAAATCAATGTCTTTACAGTTGCGCTTTAACAATTGATCGCGCACATAACCACCAACCGCGTATGTTTCATAATTCAGCTCGCTAGCCGCATTGGCCACAGTTGTAAAAACCGGATGAGATAAATCAAACTTCATTGCTTTAAATATATAAATGTGGAATCGCTATGGTCAAAAAACAAACATCATCTGAATGTATCCGGCACTCGTAAAACATTCCATGTCGTTTGCCACGAAAACATCCGCTTTGGTTAACGGTCTAACCGCGGGCTTTTATTAACTGCTTGTCGTGCTTTACATTATCCATTTCAATTTTGCTGATTATCTCGTGCATAATTTCGGTAGTGCCTGCCCCCACACTCATCAGGCGAATGTCGCGCAGTGATCGTGCAATGCCGTAATCTTCCATATAACCCCAGCCGCCATGAATTTGAAGAGCTTCGTTTATTACATTAAACGATTCTTCACACACATAACACTTAGCAATGGAAATAATACGGTAAGCAGCCGGGCCTTGTTCAATAAATTCTGCCACAGCACGATACGCGAGAGATTTGCATGCCTCGGTTGTTATAGCCATCTTGGCAATTTTATGGCGCAGCACCTGAAACTTGGCAATTGGTCTGCCGAATGCTTCACGCTCACTCATATAACGTTTTGCTTTTTCTGTAGCATGTGCAGCCGATGCAGCACCTGTAACGGCCGCTATCAAACGTTCTTCCTGAAAATTGCTCATGATATAATAGAACCCAAAATCTTTTTCACCCAATAAGGCGCTTTTTGGCACCATGCAGTTTTCGAAAAACAACTGGCCGGTGTCAGATGAGTGCATACCTAACTTGTTGTGCACCGGTGTAGCAGAAAAACCCGGTGTTGTAGTATCAAACAACAACAAAGAAAGGGTGTGTCCTTCACCAGTGCGCACTGCCAACACAATAAAGTCGGCCATGGTTCCGTTGGTGATAAACATCTTAGAGCCGTTTACCACAAAGTGGTCGCCTTTATCTTCCGCTACCGTTTTAATACCGCCAACATCACTGCCGGCTCCGGGTTCAGTAATTCCAAGTGCAGCAATTTTTTCACCCTTGAGCGCTGGCATCAGGTATTTCATTTTCTGTTCTTCGGTGCCTATAGCATTTATTACAGGTAAAGGCAGATATGTGTGCGCATACAAACTCATTGATAGCCCGCCAATGTTTGCCTTCGTCAGTTCCTCGCTAATAGCCACTGCTGCCCACATGTCCATTCCGCTGCCGCCAAACTCTTCCGGAAAAGAAACGCCAAAAAACCCCTGTTCACCCATTTTGCGGAACACCTCACGTTCGCATATTTTATTCTCTTCCCAATACTTTACGTTGGGAATAATTTCGGATTCAACAAATTGACGAAATGACGTGCGGAGTAATTCGTGCTCTGTAGTAAAAGGATTGGATGTCATGATGGAATGTTTAAGTTTTAAACTGTAAAGCGAATGTAGAAATGAAGATGGAAAATTACATTCGCTACACATAACTCCTTATGCCCCGTTTGCTTCCACTTACCGAAAAAAACACCCCTGCCGACACAAAGGCAGCATTTGAGAAGCACGTGCGCGAACACAAAAGTCGCATGACTAATATGAAAGCTACGATGGGGCGTTCTGTTCTTGCCTTCGAAATTTATATGCACTGGTACGAATTGTACGAACAGGTTAAAAAGATAACCGGTGAACGGACGGCATATTTGTTTGCCCATTCTGTTTCGTTGGGCAGCAACTGCCCGCTTTGTACTACTTACTTCCGTAAAGTAATTATTGAAAACGGAGAAAAACCCGAGCAACTTGTTTTAGCCAATGAAGAGCAAAATCTCATTGAATTCGGCAATGAAGTTTCCACTAACAACGGCAGAGTGAATGATGAGCTGTATCAAAAAATCAGCAACAGATACACTGAAGAAGAAATGGTGGTGTTGGCAGCATTTATTGGGCAAATGGTGGCTACCAATATATTTAGCAACGTGTTTGAAGTGGAGATTGATGAATATCTGGCGCCTTATGTATCATTAAATAAAAACGAAGAATAATGAACAATCATTTGAAGGGTAAAACCGCTTTTATAACAGGAGCCGCACACGGACAAGGTCGGGCAACCTGTATTGCTTTGGCAAGGGAGGGTGTAAACATTGCTGCCCTCGATATTGCCAAGCAGTTAGAATATCCGAACTACAGTTTTGGTTCAGAAGACGATTTGGCCACACTAAAAACCGAATGCGAAAAATTCAGTGTGAAATGCCTTACACACAAAGGCGATGTACGCAGCGATAACGACATTTCGAAAGCAGTAAACGAAACTATAGCTGCACTTGGCAGTATTGATATTCTGTTTAACAACGCAGGCATTTGTGCTTATGGTCTTTCGCATGAGTTAAGCGAGCAGGAATGGGACAATATGCTCGGAATAAATCTAAAGGGTGCTTGGTTAGTGGGGCGCAGAGTTATTCCGCAGATGATAAAACAAAGGGGTGGGGTAATACTCAACAATTCATCAGTACTAGGTTTGCGCGGGGCAAATCGTTTGTCGCATTACTCTGCTGCAAAATGGGGTTTGGTAGGGCTAACCAAATCGTGGGCTATTGAACTGGCTCAATACAATATTCGTGTAAATTCTATTCACCCAACCGGTGTAAACACACCCATGCAAGACGGGCTAGCGGCTATCGAAGGTTCTACTCCGTTTGAAATTGCTGAACGTTCCGCGGGCAATCTTTTACCTGTACCTTGGGTAGAACCTGAGGATGTAGCCAATGCTGTTGTATTCCTGGCTTCTGCCAATGCCCGATACATGACGGGTGCTGAGTTTGTGGTGGACGCGGGTTTGTTGACAAGATAATGTGTGCGGGCTTCCAGCCAACACTAACTGGTTTGCTTTTATTGTGATAGCAGGCTTTATAAACCATAGTCATTTAACAAACAAATGACAATCCTATGACAAAACTCTTTTACGGCTACTTGCACAAAAATTAAGTTTGCCGGCTTATGTTCATAGATGGCTGTTGTCTCAGTTTAAAACAAAAGGCAAGATTGCTTACCCTTCTAAAATTAACACTAACCGGGCTATTATTTTTACCAACTATTTACCTTTTAGCCCAACCACAACAACTGATTTTTCGGGTTGTAAAAAAGTCGGATAAAAAACCACTTAGCGGTGTAATAATTAAAACACTGCCCGTAACGGCAGGTATCGGCACCGGGCATGTAGAACTTACCGATGTAAACGGCCTAGCCAGAATTGTTTTTACAGAACCTGTTTTAGTGCAGATAGATCATCTGGGATTTCAAACAATTACCGATACTATTTATGAGGCCACTGAAAAAACATACCATATAGAACATACTTTGCTAAACGTAAAAGATGTAGTTATTACAGGTATGGCCAATGCCAACTCATCAACGCGCTCGGTGTATGAAGTAAAAGTGATAACCAGCGATGTGTTAAAAGCTAAAGGAGCTAACAATTTACGCGAGGCCTTGCAAAATGAGTTAAGTATTGACCTTGGACAAGATCAGGTTTTTGGTAGTAGCATGGGAATAAACGGCATATCGGGAGAAGGGGTAAAAATTATGGTAGATGGAGTGCCATTAGTGGGTCGTTTAGATGGCAAATTAGACCTCAGCCAAATAAATATCAATAACATTGAAAGAATTGAAGTGGTAGAAGGCCCTCTATCGGTTTTATACGGTACCGATGCTATGGGAGGTGTGGTAAACATTATCACTAAAGCATGGCAGCAAGAAAAAATGAACTTGAATCTGAAGGGCTATTACGAAACTGTAGGGCAATACAATATAGAACTAAACACGGGTTTTACCTTTAAAAAAAATCAATTTTACCTGAGTGGTGGAAGAAATTTTTTCGATGGCTATACCACATTTGACTCTATCCCGCGTTTTCAAGAATGGAAACCCAAGGAACAATACTTTGCCGATGCCAAATATATTTTCACCGGCAATAGGTTTCGCTTTTCTGTGGCAGGCTCTTTTTTCCGCGAAATGCTTTTAAACCGAAGTGCACCAAAACAAACGCTCGAATACTCCCCTACTGATACAAGTTGGGTTTACATCGGTGATGACTACCACTATCTTACGTACCGTCCCAGAGCATCTGTTTCTGCTATGTACCGGGTAAAAGAGTCAAGTCAGTTAGATGCAATGCTGGCATACACCGGTTTTTTCCGCTTTGCAGAGCGTTACTTAAAGAACTTGACTACGCTTGAACAGCAGCGCAGCACCAACCTTGCCGACCACGACACCACTACCTATCATCAGGTAGTCTTTAGAGCCACTTACGGATTACCGGCCTGGAAATACAAGTTGTACTTCCAGTTTGGGGTAGATATCAATAACGAGTTTACTAAACAAAACCGAATAGTAAACGGTTCGCAGAAAAGCGGTGACTATGCTGCTTTTGGCAGTATAAAAATTTCACCGGTTGAAGGGTTAGATATTCAACCAGCGGTGCGGTTTAGTTATAACACAAGATTCAGAGTGCCTCTTATTCCTTCCTTAAACCTAAAATACAGCTATAAGGAAAAAGTAGTTGTTCGGGCTTCATACGGAAGAGGCTACCGGGGACCATCGCTCAAAGAAATGTATTTAACTTTCTTTGATAGTAACCATTCATTAAAAGGCAATCCAAATCTGAAACCCGAAGACGGGCATAGTGTAAATGCTTCTGTAAATTCAACTTTACCCGTTAAAAACGAACACAACATTTTGCTCAGTGCTTCAGGGTTCTACAACAACATCAGCAATAAGATAGATTGGCGAATAATACAGGGCAGTGGAACAATACCTGACACATTCGAGTATTTTAATTTAAAAAAATACATTACCTACGGTGGCGAGTTTTCGCTCGGCTACCAATGGAAGAGTTTAAGTATTTCAGCAGGAACGCAACTTACTCAATATCAGCTAAGCCGAACCAGCAGCATAGTATTGGCAAAAATGTTTTGTGCCGACTTTACAGCCAATGCATCATACACAGTACCAAAAGCACTACTGATATTTCATGTCTTTTATAAATACAATGGCGCTAAGCCCGTGTTTAGTGTTAACAGCAGCTACCAAACAGGCAGCCGCTCACCATTTCACATGTTAGATATCTCTGTTAGCCGCAGTTTCTGGAAAAACAGAATTCAACTAACTGTAGGAGGAAAAAATTTGGTGGGGGTAACCAATATTACTGCAGGTAACCTAAGTGGCGTTGGGCACAATTTCAGTGGAAATTCCATGAACATAGGTTGGGGAAGAACTTTCTTTACTTCACTGATATTTCAATTAGGTAAATGACAACACGGGTTAGAAAAAACAAGCACCGGTTATTGGGCAATTTCTCTTTGCTTGTGTTGATGTTTTGCATATTGTCGTTAAACTCCTGCTTTAAAGAAAAGCCAATAGCACCACCTGACCCTAATGGAATTGGCCAAACTACTGTCATAGAAATGGGGCCTGAGTATGCTAATCAGTATTTCTATTCTTTGAAAACAAATTCAGTAGTGTCACAGAACTCACGTTTTGCTTTCGATTTAATGTTTGAGTGTAATATCAACCGGTTTAATGTTTGGCTAAACACAGCTAGGTTCATGAGCTTAGTAAAGACAGATAAAACCGAATTGCAGCAAGTAACAATTGCCGACACAGTAGGCAAATCTTTCAAGTTTGATTTAGGAGAGTTTAACCCTGACTCATCTGCCTTCGGCACATGGTGGGATACTTTAACCACAGCACCATCTACTGATGAAAAAGTGTACATAATCAGCTTAGGAAGAAAAGCAGATGGAACCATGGATGGTTTTGTAAAATTGAAATTCAACAACTATATAGGTGACTCTTATTCTGTTTCATATTGCGGTATAAACGACACTACTTATCAAACTGTTCTCATTGAAAAAGACGATACACGCAATTACAAGTATTTAAGTTTAAGTTTAGCCAATACAGTTGAACTTGAACCCGAAAAAACTACGTGGGACTTTTGTTTTACACGCTATACAATACTTTTCTACGATCCATTTTTGCCTTATGAAGTAACCGGAGTATTGCATAATCCATATAAGGTACAAGCATATATGGACTCTACTTTGCCGTTCAATACTATTACTATCAGCAATTTTGAAACTAGCCGTTTGCTTACGCGCAGAGACGCCATTGGATACCAATGGAAAAGCTTAACCAGCCAGGCAGCTAATGGTTTGTATAGCATGAATCCGCATTACACTTATTTTGTAAAGACCGATGAAAGCGAATATTACAAACTACGTTTTTTTCAGTTTGACAACACACTAGGTTCACATGGATATCCTGGGTTTGAGTTTGTAAGATTGTAACCGCTCTGTACACATCAGCTTTATTATTTTCGCGGCTATGCACAAACGCCAAAAATACCGCGACCTAATTTCCCAAACTTTTGATTTCCCTCAACGCGATTTTAGAGAAGAAAAAAGTTTTTTGTATTGGAATGATTTACCATTGATGGACATCATTCAACAATATGGCACACCACTAAGACTTACTTACCTGCCAAAAATTTCGCAACAAATACAAAAAGCAAGACGGTTGTTCAATTCTGCTATTGCCAACAACGATTACAGAGGCGATTACCATTACTGTTATTGTACTAAAAGCAACCATTTCAGTTTTGTTCTCGAAGAAGCACTTAAAAACAAAGTAAATATCGAAACATCCTCTGCTTTCGATTTCGAAATAATTAAGCGGTTGGAAGAAAAAAAGAAGATACGCAAAGAAAGCTACATTATCTGCAATGGATTTAAGCCTAATGCCTACATAGCTAAAATTTTAGAAGCAGCCGGCAACGGATACAAAAACATAATTCCGGTACTCGATAATTTAGATGAGTTGGAAAAATACGGAGCTCCAGCCGAACCGTTAAATATAGGCATTCGTATAGCAGCAGAAGAGGAACCTAAATACGAATTTTACACTTCTCGTTTGGGTGTACGTTACAACGACATTGTGCCGTTTTATGAACAAAAACTAAAGGACAATCCCCACTTTAAATTAAAAATGCTTCACTTCTTTATTGACACAGGCATTAAAGACGTGAACTACTACTGGACCGAATTTCATAAAGCACTGGATGTATATTGCGACTTAAAAAAGATTTGCCCTGATCTATCTTGCATTAACCTGGGTGGTGGTATGCCTATTAAACATTCGCTGGCTGCTGATTTTGATTATGAATATATGATCAACGAGATTGTAAGCCAGATAAAAATTACGTGTAACAATGATGGCGTTGATGAACCCGATATTTTTACAGAGTTTGGCAGCTATACGGTTGGAGAAAGCGGTTGTGTAATATTTAGTGTGCTGGGAGTAAAAAATCAAAACGACCGCGAAACATGGTATATGCTTGATGGCTCTCTAATGAACAGTTTACCTGATATTTGGGGCTTAAGCCAGCGATTTATTATGCTGCCAGTAAATAAATGGGACGATGAGTATAAACATGTGAATCTGGGTGGCATAACCTGCGATGTGGGTGATTATTACAACAGTGATGCACATATCAACCAAGTATATTTGCCTAAAATTAAACAAGGAGAAAAACTATTTATTGGCTTTTTTAATACTGGAGCTTACCAAGATACACTCAGTGGTTATGGCGGCATAAAGCATTGTTTGCTTCCATCGCCCCCTCATATTCTAGTAGATGAAAAGCGCAAAAATGAGTTTACATATCGTGTATTTGCTGAAGAGCAAACCGCTGAAAGCATGATGAAAATACTTGGATATTAGTTACCAATCTAACCTTCTACTTTGGTTACTACCCCAACATTATTCACTCTACATATACAATAAAATCTAATCAGCTTGGTAGCTCAATTACTCTTACGGCAAGAACAGCACTTTGATCACAAAGACGTTTTCGAACTCAACTGCTTAGCATTTGGGCAAGAGAACGAAGCAAAATTGGTGGCTGCTCTCAGAAACAATTCAGAAACTTTTGTTCCAGAACTTTCAATTGTGGCATCACAAAACAATAAGGTAATAGGGCATATATTGTTTACCAGAATAGTGGTACAGAACAATAACGGCACAACACATTACAGTTTAGCACTTGCCCCCATGGCAGTTATACCTGAGCTTCAAAAGCAAGGAATAGGCGCGCAACTCATTAAACATGGTTTAAAAGTGGCAAAAGTGTTAGGCTACGGTTCAGTTATAGTTTTGGGTCACGAACATTATTATCCAAAGTTCGGATTTCAACCTGCCGCTAATTGGGGCATCAAAGCACCATTTGAAGTTCCTACAGAATGTTTTATGGCAATTGAGTTAGAAAAAGACGCTTTAAAAAACATTTCGGGTACGGTACGCTACCCAAGTGAATTCGAAAGAGTATAACTTGTTCCCACATTATTCAAAAAGTAATGCCGGATGTTTTCACCCGGCATTACTTTTCTTCTAGGTTATTCTCTACTCTTCGTACTAGTGGGTATTGTTTTTGGTGTCGTTAGACGGTCGAGTATTGTTGTTTGGTTTAGTACCGGTATTACCTTTGGTAGCATTTGCGTTTGGTTTACCATTGCCACTATTACTCTTACTTGGCGTAGCACTGCTTACTCCCGATGATGATGAAGTAACGCTTGATGATGGTTTAGGTTTGTTTCCGGAAGTGGTTGCAGTGTTAGAACTTGATGTAGAAGATGCACCTGTGGGTTTGCCACTAGAAGTAGAAACACTTTTACCTGACGAATTCTTTCCCACTGTTTTCCGACCAGATGTTGGTCGTGTAGCATTTGAAACAGGTTTGCCTGTAGGGCCGCTCTTAGAAGGTGTAGCGGTGCTTCTGGTTTCTACATCTTTTCGAGTAGCATTGCTTTGGCTATTACCTAGTGGTTTTGCAGTAGTGCTGCCAACTGCAGGTGACGTAGTAGTGTTATTACTGTTTGTTTGTGCGGAGAGCGACAAAGCGCACATTACCGCAACTGCTAGAAATGTCTTTTTCATGTTTATTATTTTTTGGTTTATGACAACAAAATTATAAAACACTTGGTGTCCTCATCTCCCCAATTTTGTACAAATACTAAATTGTTGAAATCAAGCTATATATTTATTTCTAAAATAAAAGTATATGCATAAAGCACTACTCACCTTTACGTTTACAGCTACGCTTACTGTGTTAAGCGCACAAAAAACTTCTATAACTTTCAGCAGTGTTATAGAAAGTTTAAACCAAAGCATTGAAAAGCAAAACGATTCAATAGGAAGAAAAATGCGAGGTATCTCTTTGCGCGATGACGGAAGCGAAGAAATACCGAAATTCAATGCACAATACAAGGGTAGTTTCGATAGGTTTGCCAAAGAAGACATTTCGCACATAGCCACTGGTAACGATAACACCGATCTGTTTAACAACAACTGTTCACTTGATATACTGGAACCCACGCTTCGCCTTGGCCTTTCATATTGGCTAGGCAGAACTGAACCCAATTACAAAACCATATACAATAAGGCAAACTGCGAAATGATGGAAGTGGAAAGAAAGAAGTTTCCTGAAATGCCTTTTAGGCTGGCGGCTTCAGTAGAAATGACTGCCGGCACGGCCAACAATATATCTACTTTGTTTTCATCTGCTGGAAAAACAGTAAACAGCGATTTACGCATTAAGCCAGCACTTACATTTGTGTTTCAAGGGAAGTACCGTCTGGAAAATGCCGATTGTTTCAACCGGCTTAAAAGCAATATTGCCGATGAACAAAACCGGATTAATGATGCCGTTGCGCTTTCAGGTTACTTACAACGCAAAATCAAAAAACAGATGGACAGTTTAGATGTAGCATATGAAAAAAATATGACTCGCGCTAATATACCGCGCGATGCAGACCTGGCGCGTGACATCAAAGCCGAAAAACGAAAACTTAATATTCAACTTGCTGAGGAAGAATATGTGGAAACAGATTTGCGTAGCGAACTTACACAAAACATAGATGACATTATCTACAATTTTCCGTATAAGCACAAAACATATTTTTGGTTTTCGCTTGGTGGCGATTGGGCCTGGCATAATTACGCCCGTTACAATGCCGGTGATTCAACTACTCTAGCTTATGTTGACAACGTGCAATTCATGACCTACAATTTTGGTCCATCACTCAATCTTATGCATGATGGCATGCCGAATAGTTGGCTTACCCGCTTCTTTTTATGTACAAAACTTTGGCTGGGTAAAAGCAACAACACTATGTATTCTTCAAGTAATAGTTATACTACTTATGAAGAGGAGCAAATTGATGATTCAACTGTAACGTATAACACCATTACCACAGAAGCATACGAAGCAGCAGACTTTAAACAGTATTGGGTACTTAACTGGAACACTAATTTTATTTGGTATGTAGATCCAATGAAAATTTTCGGTGTTAACCTGTATTGCGACTTTAACACTAACATTAGCGGTGGCCCTATGAAAGGGTTCTGGACTCTGGGGCAAGGTTTAGTTTTTGCAATACCTTCTATAAAAGACTCGGAGCGCAGCATTACCAACTTTACGTTATTCTTCGAGCAAGTGGATGTTCGAAAATCATCTATAACAACCACAGAAGGTGCTACTACCAAACAGCGTTGGTTCGATCGTCTGGATATAGGTTTAAAAATAGGGGTACCCTTCGGTATTTTCGGAAGAAGATAACCGAGTAGAAGATCGCTTTAATTACCTTTAAATACAGGTGTGCGTTTTTCTACAAAAGCAGCCATGCCTTCTTTTTGATCATTAGAAGCAAAACTGAGATAAAAGTTTTTTCGTTCAAAAACTAGCCCTTCGTCTAAAGTTGAGTTGAAGGCATTGTTTACTGCTTCCTTTGCAAGTTTTACAGCTACGGGTGATAGCTTTGCTATTTCGCGCGCAAGGCGTAAGGTTTCATCTAAAAGTAATTCTACAGGCACTACTTTATTAACTAAGCCAAAACTTAACGCTTCTTCGGCTGAAATAAACTTACCTGTAAGTACCATTTCCATAGCCCGAACTTTACCTATGGCACGTGTAAGACGTTGGGTACCTCCTGCACCAGGCATAGTTCCAATTCTAATTTCGGGTTGTCCGAATTTTGCAGTGTCGCTTGCCACTATCATATCGCAAATCATGGCCAGTTCACATCCTCCTCCTAAAGCAAATCCGCTTACTGCAGCAATAATGGGCTTGCGGGTACGTTTAATACCATCCCAAGTGCTAAACTGATCAATGTTAAGCATATCAATGGCTGATGCATTTTGCATCTGCTTAATATCTGCTCCTGCTGCAAAAACTTTTGGGCCGCCTGTTAGTATAATTACCCGGACTCTGTCATCATCATCTAATGCTCGTAACGTATCGCGTATTTCGAGCATCAACTCACGATTCAAAGCGTTTAGTTCCTTAGGTCTGTTTATTTCGATTACAGAAATGTATTCCTCTATTGTGGAAGTCAGCTTAATGTATTGCATAAATTGATGAGAGTTGTAACTACTAAGGTCTTACCATACATTTTTCAAATCTTTGGCTTCATATTTATGATTCCTAGTATAGTAATAGGTGGTTTTGTTACCTTTGGCCAACTGAAGGCTGCCATTTCCATTGCTGAACAAACGGCTAAGCATAGCTATAGGAAACAGAAAAACAAAAAAGACAATACCAAGTATAACCTTACTCATCACAGCTCCCATCATCTCTCCTACTTTTAGCCAGGCCCATGAAATTTTAGATGTAATATATTTGGAAAACATGCCTATTAAGCCAAGGCCAATACTTCCCCAAAGCAAAAATACATACTGTTGTTTGGAAGCAAACCATATTACTATGAACGCTACACAAAGTGTAAGTATGGTTTCTAATTCTTTTTCTCGTGTAGCAGGGGAAACTCGCATAAATTAAAACAGAGTATAAACAAAAGGGGCTGCGGCTGACCCACCGCCTACTACCACCAATATTCCTATAAGTAGCAACACAATTACAATTGGCAACAGCCACCATTTTTTGCGTTCCATTAAAAATTGCCAAAGGTCTGTTAGAAATTCCATGAAAGTTATGTTGTGCGCTAATGTAAGTTTTTTAAGAACATAGGTTATGTCTTAAAGCGGCAATTGTTACCAAAACTTTCGTATAAAGCATCCTTGCTTTCATCCAAACTATTATTTTACTTTTCTTAACTAATACATACACAATAAAAACTTGCAACAAGCATTATACTTGCATGAACACAAATTCAAGAACACAAATAGCTGCTATGAGCGCAATAACCATTTTATGGGCTGACGATGAAATTGATTTATTGAAACCCAGTATTATGTTTCTGGAAAACAAAGGATATACTGTTATACCTGTAACAAACGGCAAAGATGCTGTTGACAGAGTTTTAGCCAAAGGAATTGATGTAGTGTTTCTAGATGAAAGCATGCCGGGGTTAACCGGGCTCGAAACTCTTCAACGCATTAAGCAAATTAACCAGCACTTACCATGTGTAATGATTACCAAGAACGAAGAAGAGAATCTGATGGAAGATGCCATTGGTTCTCAAATTGCCGATTATCTGATAAAGCCCGTAAAGCCACAACAAATTCTCAGCACCTTAAAAAAAATAGTTGATAACGAGCGTTTAGTTTCAGAAAAAACTACTTCTTCTTATCAGCAAGAGTTTCAGAAGCTGTTTATGGCCATGCAAGATAACCTCGACCATTACCAATGGGCAGAACTTTACAAAAAACTCGTTTACTGGGAAATTGAGTTAAACAAAAGCGACAGCAGTATGGTACAGGTTTTTGAAGCTCAAAAAGAAGAAGCTAATCGTGAGTTCAACAAGTTTGTAATTAAGAACTACAAACGTTGGGTAAATAGCGGCCCGGGCGCAGACACTCCTGTAATGAGCCATACACTTTTGCGCGAAAAACTTGCGCCCATGCTTAAGGACAATAAGCCCACCTTTTTGGTAGTTATTGACAATTTGCGTTACGATCAGTGGAAAGCCATTCAGCCGCTGGTGTTAGAGAATTTTAAAGTAGAGGATGAAGAAACATTTTATGCCATATTACCTACGGCAACTCAATACGCCCGCAATGCCATTTTTGCTGGAATGATGCCCTTGCAAATTCAGGAAAAATTTGGTGAGAAGTGGAAAAACGATGATGACGAAGGCGGGAAGAATTTGCATGAGTCTGATTTTTTGGAAGACTTTTTAAAACGCACAATTCATGAACCCGTAAAACACAAGTACGTAAAAATTACAAATCACCGCGATGGCGAGCTATTGGAAAGCAACATAACTAACTATCTTGACAATAAACTAACCGTCATAGTTTACAATTTTGTTGACATGCTTAGCCATGCCCGCACCGAAATGGAAGTACTCAAAGAACTAGCAAGTGATGAAGCTGCCTACCGTTCCATTGCTGTTAGTTGGTTTGACCACTCGCCACTCTTAAATGCATTAAAAAAATTAGTTGACAAAGACGTAAACATTTTAATTACAACCGACCATGGCACGGTGCAGGTAAAAGATCCTTCAAAATGTATTGGCGACCGTGAAACAACAACCAATATACGTTACAAAACAGGCAAAAACCTGAATTATGATGACAAGGATGTTTTTGCAGTTAAAGTTCCTGAAGAAATTGGTCTGCCAAAATCAAGATTAAGTTCATCGTACATTTTTGCCAAAGACGATAAATTTTTGGTGTACCCCAACAACTACAACCACTTTGTAAACTTTTACAAAAATACATTTCAGCATGGCGGTATTTCTTTAGAAGAAATGATTGTGCCTGTGGTAAAGTTGAGCAGGAAGTAGGATATTTTCAACTAAAGCAAGTTATTTTGTTTCATCTCTAAGTAAGTTTGCAAAATTAGGTTAGCAGAAATAGCATCTATGTAACCTTTGTTTTTGCGTTCTTTTTTGTTTACGCCACTTAGTAGCAATGTTTGTGCTGCAATTCTCGATGTATAAGTTTCGTTTATTAAGTAAATTTGTTTAGTGGGAAAAACTCTTCTGAGTTCAGCAACAAAAACATCAATCTGTTTTATTATAGCATTTACCTGATGCCCCTGAACAACAGGATAACCTACCACAAATGCCTCTACATCTTCATTTTTACAATAATTATTAACGAAATTGAAAACTGCTGGCGTATCAAGTGTTGGCAATGTATTGGCAATGATTTGCAACGGATCCGTTACCGCAACACCGGTGCGTTTAGTCCCATAATCGAAAGCAAGTATTCTGCCCATTACCTGTCTTTAGGTATAATGGTTGATTTTAGAATTAATACGGTGTTGCTTGGTTGGGTGTTGGCAGTAACTGTTACCGTTTTCTCGGTCTGGCCACTTTTGCCATTACTGTCAAAGGTAACTTCAATACTACCTTCTCTCCCAACAGGAATTGGTTCTGAAGGCCACTTAGGCACGGTACAACCACATGAACCCTGAGCATCGCGAATAATCAGCGGCACCTTGCCGGTATTCTTAAAGGTAAACGTGGTTGAAACTTTATCCCCTTCGTTTATTCTTCCAAAATCATGTTTGGTTTTTTCAAAACCGATTACAGCTAATTTATCAGCAGATGGTGTTTCCTGAGGTAACACCATCTGGTTATTCAGGTCATCAAACGGACTTTGGTTAACCAATGAAGCACTATCAGTTTTTAAAGGGGTAATGCTTACTTGTTCGGTGGGCTTCGACAGCTCTTTCAATTTGTATTTTAGCTGTAAATTTTGATACGCCAGAAAAGCTACACCAATACCAAGTATTGTCAATATACCTATCATCAGTTTTGAGTTCATACTCACAGAAAGTTAAATACTGTATTATGCACTTTTACGTAACTTTACATCCTCCTGCTTACTATCTTCATGCTGGCCTTTTGCATTAGGGTGGGTCATGTAAAATGCGTCATAAATTTCGTCAATAGAGTAGTTTTCTTCCTTTAAAATTTTAGGAAGTCCCTCAGCTATTATATGCATTAAGTTACTAATGTCTTCAAAAGTTTGGTGGCGTGTAATTGTAATTCTTAAGCCACTGTTCTTGGCAGGTACAGCAGGAAAAGCCGCTAGGTGACAATAGAATCCGTTATCCATAAGGTGTTTACACATCTTAAATCCAACTTCAGTTTTACCGGTAGCTACAAAAAATATCGGTGTTAGTTCTTCACTTACCAACGGGAGTTCAAGTTGTTTTGCTAACCCCACAATATAACCCATACGCTGTTCCAATTCATCTTGTAACTGGACTAATTCATCGCTCAGGTGAATTTTTGCGCTAGCTATGCATGCGCCCAATACTGCGGGTTGCAGCGGACCACTAAACAGAAACGTGCTGCCGCAGTTTTTAATCAACTGTCGTTGTTCCGGTGTGTTAAAAACAAGCACACCGCCACAGTTGGCAAAACTTTTTGCGAGTGAGGTAGCCAATATCATTTGAGGGTGATACTCGATTTCCTGTAATACATACCCTCTGCCATGCTTACCTGTCCAACTCATTCCGTGAGCATCATCTACATATAAATGAAACTGGTCATAACGGTTCATCAACTCATTAATCTGATGTATAGGCGAAACATCACCAAAAATGGAATAAATTCCATCTGCTACGTACCAAACTTTTTCATGGTTTTGTTTCAATATCTGAACTCGAGTTTCCAAGTGTTCCATGTTACTGTGGCGAACAGTTTCCACATACGTACCGTTAGCCTTCACTATTTGCGTAACGTTTTTCATACTGGTATGAGCCTGATGATCTATGATAACGGCATCGCGTTCGTCAACTAATACTGGCATGGCAGATATATGCCCCAAAGATGTAGTAGGGGCTAAAAGTGCCGGCTTACCAAATATTTCTGAAAGCAAATTTTCTAGCTCGTCATACAAGCCCAACGAAACACATGATCGAGCACATGAGAGCTGTGTACCGAACCTGCGAACCGCATCTATCGATGCTTCAATTAGTCTTTCATCTTTTTCTAATCCTAAATAACTGCAAGATCCAAAATTTATATACTGTTTACCCTTTACAGTTATTATCCTACCATCAAGATGTTCATCTTCTGTGCTAAGATGAACAATACCGAGCTCTGCGCTTCGGTTAACCATTCTATTAATAATGTCAGCAAAATCTTTTTTCATTGCTTTGAAAGTTATATGGGTTTTACAAGCGATAATAAATTATTTTATACAACTTTCTCGTTCATGATTTGTCTCATCTTTCAATAAATAAGAGTGCATAGCTTACAATTTGATACACCAACCATCAGTTTTACATCAAATCATAGAATCAGAAATTGATTACCAACTCAAAATTATTTTACATTTAGAAAACTTTCTTTCGGTTCGTATAGATTGCAATCGAAACAAAAAGCTTGTTTTTAACGAATAAATGAAGCTGTTAAACCCGTAGGTATTATGATGTTTCTCTCCTTATTAAAAAGATTACGTTCCGAACAATTTTGGAAAGAGAGGTCTATTGCGGGTATTATTACTCTTACCTACGCCCTCGGTAATATCATAGAGTATTTCAGTGGCAAGATAGCTGAAGATCCCCCAATATTATGGATTACTGCAATAATCTTGGGCACTTCGGTTATTGTTACTTCAGCTAGCAGGTACAAAGCTTACACGTACTATCTCTTCTATACATTTCTTATATGGCTGACTATTCACTGTGCGGTAAATTACTCTTATGGTGTAGTAAAAAATAGCAATGCACAGGAGTTTTACCTCCTCATTTCGTACGTTTCTATTATTGTAGTTTCTCAGGTAGTAGATAGCAGCCGCGCGTTAATGCTTTTCTGCGTTTTTGAGTTCGTTATTTTTTCTGTAGCTGTTTTTTTTGTTCGAGACTACCACCCCATACTGTTGCACCCCTTACAGCTACTTATGTTTGTGTTTGTGCTAGTAGGTAGCTATGCGTTGGGCTATTTGCGCATTATGCGTACGCAGGTTAACCCAAACAGTGATATTCAGTTTAAAGCTATAAGCGAAAATGCCCGTGATGGACAGGCAATAATAGATTCGAACATGAAATTTGCTTATATGAATGCTGCCTCTTCGCAAATCACGGGATTTACGAACGCAGAATTAATGAGCAAACGTATGCCAGAATTGATTGCTGACGAAGATCTCAAATTTGTAAAATCAACATTGGTTAGTATAATAAATGGTGAAACTGATAAAGTGAGTGTTGAGTATCGAATTCATGCTGCTGACAACAAGTTAATTTGGGTAGAGAGCATTCTTAGTTCTTTCTCAACCGGTGTTTTCAACAAAAACAAATTTGTGTTTGCTGAAACACGCGATATTACTCAACGCAAAGAGCTAGAACATGAAATAAAAAAACAGTTACAAGTAGAAGAGTTGCTAATCAAACATTCTAACCAGTTTATTAATGTAGAGCGTACTGAAATTCAACAAGGAATAGACATTGCTTTAGCTGACTTTGGCAAAATACTTCAGGCAGATGGAGTGTTGGTTTATCGTATGCACGGCAAACTACACGATGAATTCCGCAGCACCAATCAATGGTTTGATAGAGGTCATCAAAATCTCAGTCATCATTTTAATCTGGTTGTAAAAATCAACCAGCAGCTTATTTTGTTTTTGCGAACATTAAGAGGTGACAAATCTGCTCACGGCAACTTTATACTTACCCACCAACTTGCCGATGTACAGGTGCTAAATGTGCCCGATGTTCAACAAAAGTTGTTTTATCTAATTCCTCTCCAAAGCGGAAACGTGGTAAATGGCTTTGTAGTTTTTGTTTTTAATGAAACTATCAAAAACATACAAAGTAGTTTCTTTGGTTTAATCGGCAATATGGTAGCCAGCGCATTTACCCGTTTACGTACCGAAATGCGTTTGCACGAAGCACAGCTTACCAACGAGTTTATTCTTAGAGCATTACCAGACTGGTTGTATATAATAAACAAAAGTGGAGAATTTACGGGCAGCAACAATTACACATCACTACCTCCCTACATACCTGATTACGACCTTATAGGCAGAACACTGTCAGATGTTTTACCGAAAGATGTATCTGTGTTGTTTAGCAATGCATTAAACGAAGTAATAGAGTCTGACCTTTCTTCTTCATTTGAGTTTCACGATACAGCAATTCATAAAGGCCGGTATTTTAAGGTGGTAGTAGCTCCTTTTAAAGCCAACGAATATTTAATGATTGTTCGTGATATTACTGACCTGATAAATACAAAAACAGAATTAGAAACCAAGGCACTCAAACTTGAGCAGTCGAACAAAGAATTGGAAGAGTTTGCCTATATCGTAAGCCACGATATGAAACAACCAATTCGCACTATCATTTCCTACCTCACTTTGTTGAAACGCAAACACGGACCTGCACTGCCTGAAGAAGCGCTTGAGTTCCTGAACTTTAGTATTGATGGAGCAAACAAAATGAGTGACCTCATACGCGACATTCTTCAATACTCAAAACTTGAACAACAAATTAGCTTTGTAACCGAGGTTAACCTCAATGATGTTATGCGAACAGTAGTGGCAAATCTGAAAGAAACACTGACCGCTAATAAAGTGGAACTCATCTGTCCTTCACTTCCCGTTATACGAGGAAACGAAACTATGCTCACCGAGTTGTTTCAAAACCTGATTGAAAATGGCGTTAAGTACAACAATGCAGAACAGAAAAAAGTAACTATTGAGCTTACAGACGAAGGCAATAACTACCAGTTTGTTATTTCTGACAATGGTATAGGTTTTGAGCAGGAATATGCTAAACAAATTTTCAAAATATTCAAACGTCTTCACAGCGAAAGTGAGTTTCCGGGTACTGGTATTGGGTTAACCATTTGTCAAAAAGTGGTAGAAAAACACTACGGCAAAATTCGTGCTGAATCAGAAAAAGGGAAAGGAAGCCGCTTCATTTTTACATTGGCAAAAGGATTGTAAACAGCCCCACAACTTTACGTGAAATGATTTAATCTTACAGAAAAAAAAACCGCCTCAATTAGTTTTGAGACGGTTTCGCTTTTACTAATAAGACTTTCTATCTCGGCTGTTGCATAGCACTTTGATCATAAAAACTCATTCGGTAGTCCATAAAATCTTTTTCGACCTTTTGTGCAAAGTCAGCATCGTCAAACTTTTTGGCATCCATACTCAACTCTTGCAAAATAAACATCTGCTCACGTACCTCTCTGCGTTCAGTAAACGCCCCTTGCTGTAGTTGTGCATAGTAAGCCATATCGCCTGCTTCGCGTGCCTGTTGCACAGTATACCGGTAAACTGTTTGATAATACTTCAACTCATCTTTTGCTTTGTCTAACATTTCAGTTAGCAAAGCGCGAGCTTTCTCTTTTTGACCTGCCTGATAGTAAACTCCCGGATACGAGTAATCGAACACCGAATGCTCCACCTTACTTGGTGGCATTACTTTCAGCGAGTAATCAATTACAGCTGCAGCCTTTTCTTTTTCACCCCTAGCTAACAAAGCTTCTGCTAAGCGACCAAAGTTGCCTCGTATGTTCACCGTCATACGAAGTACATTTTCATCTAAGTAAATGTTGGGGTTCTCAGCAATGCCTCCAAACTTGAATTTCTTCATCATGTTCTCATACATAACGTCTACACGCGCAGGTGCATTGTAAGGAGAATTTGTAGGATTCAGCTTAGGCACAACACGGTAGGTCAACCCTTCCAGTTGGAAGTATTTTTCGAGTCCAACGTATGCTTCAGGAGCTACCGATACCGCAAAGTAGATAGGGCGTTCCATAATGTTATTGGCAACAATATCAAGAGTAAGTAAGTCGTTCTTCAGTAGTGTTCCGTTATCTATTTTCCAGACCATTTGAGGAACTATTAGCGAGTCATCATCCGCTGATACCATGTTCATGGCACGAACTTTTGCTACATCCACATCTATTTTAAATGTGTTGGCCGGCAAGTAGTTTTCCAACTCTCCGCTTTGATGCAATGGTGTTTTATCAGCAGGGTTATCACTGGCAATAAACTTCATTACGCCCGCCAAATCAACCGGTACTCCTTCAGGTATCCGAGGATTCTGACGGTAGTACGTAGCATCACGGTTATTTCCGGCTATTTGCTCAGACGTAAACGTAAGTTTAAGTGGAGCAGCTTCGTTAGTTTTGTATCGCAACTGATCTATATACCAATCAACACCTAAAAGCGACAAGTTAATAATTCGTATATCGGGGCGTATGTTTTCTACTTCTTGAGCGTACCAAAGCGGATATGTGTCATTATCGCCTTGAGTAAAAATAACCGCATTGGGTGCACATGACTCCAAATAACAAGTTGCAAAATCGCGAGCTGTGTAACGGTTGTGACGCGTATGATCGTCCCAGCCTTGCGACCCCATTAAAAACGGAGCACTGGCACAAAGTGCCACAGCACCGGCAGCACTTGGAAGTTCGGGTAGTTTTTTCCTTAAGAAGTCAACAATACCTATAACCCCGAATCCAATCCAGAAACAGAATGTGATGAACGAACATGCAATTGCATAATCACGCTCACGAGGTTCAATTGGTGGTTCATTTTGATAAACAATTTGCAGCATGCCGGTAGTGCCCATCAATACAAGAATAATCCAAAATGTACGCTCGTCTTTAAATAGAGTCCAGATTAAACCGATTAATCCAATAATGAGCGGTATCATGTAAAACTTGTTTCTAGCCTTATTATCGAGCATACTCTTACTCAGGTTCTCTTGTGGCCAGTCAGGTGTAAAAAAAGCATGTGAATTATCCACAAACGGAATGCCTGAAATCCACCGGCCGTCATCGTTGCCATAAGTACCTTGTATATCATTTTGGCGCCCTGCAAAGTTCCACATAAAGTAGCGAAAGTACATGTAACCAATTTGGTACTTAAAGAAGAAGCGGAGGTTATCGCTAAAAGAAATTACATCCTTAACTGCATACAAACCGCCCCCGGCTTCTTTGTTTAAACTGGCCGCATAATCGTTTGCTTGTTTAAAGCCATTTGATGGAAACGTTTTTGCGACCTCTCGAGTTTCTCGATTAACTACATTATACTCGGGGTTCAACCAAGCACGGTATCCTGATTTTTTGCCTTCCTCTTGCCAAAAACCAAGTCGGGGGAAAAGCATCTGCACATCGTCTCTAAATTTATAGTCCTGCTTAGGGCCGCCATATACATATTGCTTCTTTTTCTCGTCTTTCACCCAACGCTCCCCGGTTTGTACGTAGTCAACAATATCGTATGAAGTAACTGTATAGTCTGGGCCACGCATCAAGGGGCGGTCACCATACTGTTCGCGGTCAACGTACGACTTAATGGTGAATGGGTCTGTAGGGCGGTTCATATTGATCGGTGGGTTGGCAATTGAACGGATAGGCACCATTAGATAACTCATGTATCCGATGTATGAAAACGCAATAGCCAATACAGCAATATTCAGCAACCTCCGGCCTTCATAGTTGTACTTGCGCGCAGCAAACAATCCCCCTACAAATATTAAGCGGATTATGCGCGCAGTCATACTATCGTTAATAATAAAACCAATAAACACGTAAAATACGGCTACACCTACGGCAATACGGAAATCTGTTTCGCTTCCTGAATGTGTATATCGGATGATAAAGAAGATGAGTGCTATTAACAGTAATACACCAAAAAGCACGCCTGAGTTAAACGGTAAATTAAGAGTATTTACAAAAAACAAATCCATACCTGCCAAATACGACTGGGTAAATGAGATAATAAATTTCATGTAAAGGCCCAGTACCAAAAAACCAATAGCCGCAGCTGTTAGCCAGCCAGTTAGCGTAGTTTTATATTTCTTGTAGTAATATACCAACGCAATAGCAGGCAATGCCAGCAAACTCAATAGGTGTACACCTATTGAAAGCCCTGTCATATAAGCAATAATCACCAGCCAATGGTCGGCATAAGGAGAATCATCAGCGTACCATTTCATAATAGCCCAAAAAATAAACGACATAAAAAACTGAGAAAGAGCATATACTTCTCCTTCTACAGCACTAAACCAAAGCGAGTCAAGAAAAGTGCAGCATGCAGCGGCAACTAACCCTGCCCCCAATACAGTAAGCGTGCGCGCATCGGAAAACTCTCCATCGGCTATCACTACTTTCCGCGCCAGTGCCGTTACCGACCAGAAAGTAAACATTACTGCACCTGCTGTAGCCAGTGCACTCATAAAGTTTACAGTAAGAGCTACATGTTGCAGGTCAGTAGCAAAGAGTGTAAATAACCTGCCGAGCATTAAAAAGAACGGTGCTCCCGGTGGGTGAACTACCTGTAATTTTAAACAACCTGATACAAACTCGCCACAATCCCAAAAACTACCGCTACTTTCCATAGTCATAGAATACACAACAGCGGCAAATACAAACATCACCCAGCCAAGGATGTTGTTAAGCAATTTGAATTTTTGCATGAATAAATTTTTGTAATGCGGTAAAAGTAATTTTTTACACTAAAGAGGAATGAGCGCAAAGCTGCTGAATGTAACTCTTACTATCGTAACACCAACTCTACATCTGATACAATTTCGAAGCTCCGAATTATTTTCTGGAATAGTTCGGACTTTCCTTAGTAATCATTACGTCATGCGGATGGCTCTCTTGCATACCGGCATTTGTAATACGTACAAACTGTGCTTGTTGCAGTGCTTTAATATTTTTTGCACCACAATAGCCCATACCTGCACGAAGGCCTCCGATGTATTGGTACATAATTTCCTGCATACTGCCTTTAAACGGAACACGCCCTACAATACCTTCGGGCACTAACTTCTTAATATCGTCCTCTACATCCTGGAAATAACGGTCTTTACTTCCCTCCTGCATAGCTTCCACACTTCCCATACCACGGTACGATTTAAACTTTCTGCCTTCATAAATGATTGTTTCGCCAGGGCTCTCATCGGTGCCCGCAAAAATACCGCCTGCCATTACGCTATCAGCACCTGCGGCAATAGCTTTAACGATATCACCTGTATAACGAATACCTCCGTCAGCTATAATCGGCACCCCTGATTTTTTTCCTGCCTTACCGGCTTCATAAATTGCGGTGAGTTGAGGAACACCCACCCCCGCCACAATACGCGTTGTGCAAATAGATCCAGGGCCCACTCCCACTTTTACGCCATCTACGCCAGCATCAATAAGTGCTTTAGCACCTGCTTCAGTAGCTACATTACCACCAACTATATCTATTTGCTTAAATGCTTGCTTGGCTTTTTTTATGCTTTGCAAAACTCCCCGGCTATGTCCGTGAGCTGTATCAATACAAATAACATCAACACCTACAGCTGATAATGCTTCAATACGAATCAGCATATCACCTGTGACGCCAACAGCAGCACCGCTAAGCAAGCGCCCAAACTTATCCTTAGTGCCATTAGGGTGGTTCCGTACTTTTAGTATATCTTTATAAGTAAT
This sequence comes from uncultured Chitinophaga sp., assembly GCA_964615305.1. Taxonomy (GTDB): domain Bacteria; phylum Bacteroidota; class Bacteroidia; order Chitinophagales; family LD1; genus Bog-950. The sequence goes on along the minus strand of CAZTNA010000013.1, from coordinate 63,326 downwards.
AAGACCTACCAGTTTGCCGTCTTTGTCGGTTACGGGAAGTTTCTCTATTTTATACTTCTCAAGAATTTTTTCAGCCTGCTTTAAATCGGTGCCTTTAGGTGCAGTTACTAATTTTTCGACAGTCATTATTTCACTCACTCTGCGTTTCATGTTTTTTTCAAACCGTAAATCGCGGTTGGTTAGTATGCCTACCAATTTCCCACTTTTACTCACAATGGGGATACCGCCAATTTTATTTTCACTCATTAAACGGTGTGCTTGCCCTACAAGAGCATCTTCGGTAAGTGTAATGGGATCAATAATCAACCCGCTATCGGCACGTTTTACTTTACGCACCATTTCGGCTTGTTTTTCAATACTCATATTTTTATGAAGAATACCAATGCCTCCTTCACGGGCAATAGCAATGGCCAATGCCGACTCAGTAACGGTATCCATTGCTGCTGAAATAAGAGGTACATTAATGCGTATATTGCGGGTAAGTTGGGTGCTTATATCCACCTCTCGCGGTAGCACTTCTGAATAAGCCGGAACCAGTAAAACATCATCAAAAGTTATTCCCTCGAAAGCGAATTTGTTGGTTGGAGATTTCTTGCTTGCCATGCGCAAACGTGCATAAAATATTTTGAAGTAGAAAAACCCTCCCCCTATTTCCTTTCCATTACCGAAAATTTTATGCAGGTTTGTAGATAACGCACTAATTCATTTTACGGTTGATGAAGAAATATTTACTACTTGTTTTTTACTGCATGCTCGTAGTTGCCGGCAGCTCACAACAGCAAATACTTTTGCTTACTCAGACTTTTGAAAATGGGAACGCTAATTTTAATAGCGACTCGGGAGGAGTGGGAACCAACAGCGGCAATAACTCGTGGATAATCAACAACGAATACAACGGGGCACCATGGTACAGCAACACTCCGCCTCAGGATAGCGTAGTAAGTGGGAACATCAACGGTGCGCCATTTTCTACTTATTTACATATACACGATGAGGGCATGGCTACGTCTAACTCTATTGCTAATGCTAATTGGAACAGCAATACTGCCAGCGACCGCTTTACTTTTTTAGGTGACGCATTCTGTACGTTAGCCATGCAAAATGTAATTTTTACTTTTTTCTGGATTGCAGAAGGGAATAGCGATGCTTATGGGGAAGTGTATTACCGTATTGATGGTGGCCCTTGGATAAAAACCGGGCAGCCGAAATACAACAACCAAAGCAAATGGAAGTATGAAGTAATTCAGGATCCTGCGTTTAACAATGTAACCAATCTTCAACTTGGGTTTCGTTGGGTAAACCCTGCCAGCGGTGTTCAATCAAATGTGTCGTTTGGTATTGACGATATAATAGCTGTAGGAACATACGACAACATCAATAATCCTGTAGAGTTAAATATTAACCTCATTTCACCTACCACAGTTTGTCAGGATAATTATATAACTATTGGTTATGATTTAAGCGCACCGCTTTGCGATGGTACATACAGAATACAAATGAGTGATGCCGCAGGAAATTTTGTAAATCCATTTGATGGGGGGGTGTTCAGTATTTTTGCGCCTGATACATTTGGTTATATTGGATTTCAGGTTCCTGACAATGTTTCTGGAAGTTGTTTCCGAATACGAATAAACCGAATTAGTCCCGAGCCTCAAATTATAGGTGACACCAGCATTTGTTTCACCATACAAGACTGCCCAGAAAGTATATTTACCAATAACGCTCCTGTGATGAACGATATTGACACCACGTGCATTCAAAGTGTAATTGATGTAAAGTTCAACTCATTCGGTGTTTTTGGCCCGGGCAATCAAAACAACACATACACTGCCCAGCTTTCAGATATGAACGGAAGTTTTGCCTCACCGTACGTGCTTGGCACTTTACCTTCAGATGAATCTTTTCCGGCAATGCCGGGAACTGTCAGCGGTGTGATACCGGCTAATGTGCCACCGGGTTGTGGATACTACATTCGGGTAGTGTCGAATTTTCCATCTGTAGTTGGTTCGCTGATTGGACCGTTCTGCCTTACTCAATGCGATGAACTAACCAACAACATACAAGACATTCATGTTTGCCTCAATGGATCAACACCATACCCCAATGATGCCAATCTCACAATTGCTATTAACCATTGGAATAACAATGCCAGCTACGATACTTGTAACAACTGGACAATAGAATTGCGTAGCATGATGGATTTTAGCTTGGTTAATAGCGGTGGATTAGGCATATATCACGACAGTTTAGGAGGAAACTTTGTAATTGACTTTCCTCCGTATGCTAACCAACTGCCGGTTGCTCCCGGAACTTACTACATGCGCATACTCAGCAATTGCAGCAGTTTGCCGTGGAATCAAACTGGCAGCGTAATACGCATAACCATTGGTGCGCCTGACACTTCGCGGCCTGTAATTATTTTAGACGATACAGTAAGTTGCAATCTGGGGTTGGTAAGTTTGTTTGTGTCTCCATTTAAGCATCCACCAAGCGATTACGAATGGGCGGCAAACGGGTTAAACAATGGCAACCCATTTATATGGCCTTACAACCCGTTATTAGTTGATTTTACAGGAGCCCCACTTGATGACTATGTGTTTTATGTGCGTGAGATAAATTTTGGTTGTGTAGGTGCTTATAGTGATCGAGCTACTCTTACTGTTATTGGAATACCGGATGTTGCAATTACAGGCCCTGTGCAAGTTTGTTTAGGAGACACTGTAACCTACAACGTTGACTATTTGAAAGAAACGTATTATAACTGGGATGCTCCACCGGGTGTTACCGTTTTAGATGAAGCTAACAGTCAAGTAACCATGATTTTTGATTCAATAGGTACTTTTACTATCAGTAATTTTTCGCTTAATGATTGCGGAGGCGATAGCGGAACTTTTCAAGTCAATGTAACAACGCTTTATAGTGTAGAGGCCGGAGCAAATCAAACAGTTTGCAGTGGACAACCGGTTACTCTTCATGCCGAAACAGCCGAACTAGATAAAACCTTTCTAACACAAGACACCGCAAAAGTTGGCAAGCAAGGCGCCATGTTCGATATTATTGCGCATGGCGATGTTACCATTGACTCTGTTGCTGTGAAAGTTCTTGCCACGCCCCAATTAGTGCAGGCAGAAGTTTATGGCAAACAAGGAACTTACCGCACTTTTGAACAAAGCCCGGGCAATTGGGGGCAGATAGGCTCCTATTACAATTTCGCTGCAGCTACTTCTGGTCTTACAATTTTACCGATACCTATAAACCAACATATAGCTGCCGGTGACACATTTGGGTTTTACATTACCACCGCCAATCAACCTACCGCGGTTAACTTGGCTTATGGCAGTGGCAATGGCTCGCAGGGAACTGTGTATAAAAGCGATGGTGTAATTGATTTTGTGCAGGGCACAGTAAACAACTATCTGTTTGGAGCATTTGTAAATGCTTCTCGGGTTTTAAATGTGCGCATATACTATTCTACACGTGCCGGCCTTCAATTTAACTGGAACACAGGAGATACTTCTTCTACTATTCAGTTTATTCCATCACAAAGTGGAATGTATTCCGTAATTGTATCTGACACCAGCGGCTGCAAGAACCGCGATTCGGTATATGTGAATGTGAATCCTTCACCAATAGTTAATGCAGGAAACGACACAGCTATTTGCAGTGGACAAACATTTCAGTTGAATGGAAATACCGCTGAAACAAATTTCAATTGGCAACCAAATACCGATTTGAGCAACACTAGTGTGCTTAATCCTTTGTTTACCGGCAATACTTCTACTGATTATGTTTTGAGTGCCACTTCATCAAACGGTTGCGAAGGCAGAGATACCGTATCTGTTGTAGTAAACAATTTACCGGTTGTTGATGCCAGCCAAGATACTGTCTTATGCAACGGATTATCGTATGTTATTCCAGCCTCAGCTTCTTCACAAAATGCTTTGTGGACTCCAGCAGATAATCTGGATAACGCCACAGCTATTAACCCGTTGTTTAATGGCAGCATGACTACTGAGTTTGTTTTAATGGTAACCGACAATAATCAATGTGTGAACTTTGATACAATTACAATAGCCGTAGGAGCTACTCCCACCCTAGATGCCGGCCCCGATACGGAAGTTTGCGATGATGCTTCATACATTATTCCGGCTATTAGCAATGGTCAAATTTACGTTTGGGCTCCAAACAACGGGCTGAATGATGCAAATGTTCTTAACCCTACTTTTACAAATTACGGTGAGGAATATACAACTTATACAATTTCTGTTTTCGATACAGTTGGGTGTATGATTACAGACACTGTAAATCTGCATGTATTGCCTTGCAACCTGAAAGTGCCTCAGGCATTTACTCCTAATGGCGATGGCAACAACGATTATTTTACCGTTTTTGGCTCACTGAGAGAATACGATATTCGAATTTACAATCGTTGGGGTGAAATGATTTACTCGTCAAGCGACCCTTCAGAATTGAGTAATCTCAGCCGAGGTTGGGATGGCACCTACAAAGGTAAACTGCAGGAGGTAGGCACATTTGTGTACTATGTCACCGGTGTTGATTTTAACGGTAAAAAACTAACCCGTAAAGGAAACTTGACACTGATTAGATAACCCCCCTGTTATTAGTAATACGTGTAACTATCTGTATTTTCTAAAACGTGATTTTGGTTGTAATACAATGCAGACGTTACACGGCTTTGGTCATCAGTAGTGTATTCTAAAGTTCTGTAAGTGTTACCTATTAAACCAGTAGTTAGTATTTTTCTAATTTGGTAAATGGGGTCTGCACCTAAATATTTTCTACCTGTATTTACTTTACCCGTAGAACTTGCACCCGGGTAGTTATACCAATAATAAATGTTATAGAGATTAGTATTAACGCTATCGTAGATACTATAAGTGGTAATGCTACCATTTTGCCAGATCCACTCTTCATGAACTGTTTGCTGCATACTTGCATCCAATGCAGTGTAGGATGTTTGCTCGTCACCACTAAACACATATTGCTTATAACCGGTGATGTTTCCTAAATCGTCTGTAACTACGCTGCTTTGTGCCAAACCGTTACTTAGCAGCATGGTTTCTGTGCTTGATATGCCTCCTGAACTGTTTAGGTTTACAATAACTAAAGTATCACCATTGTAAGTGTAGGTTGTTTTGCTCCCAGAATTTAATTGCAATTGTGTAATTCTCCCCTCGTTGTCGTACAAATATGTTTCAGTTTCACCAGTAGCAGAGTGTGTTATGGTGTGCACCTTCGCTTTACTTAAATCATAATCAGTATTATCATCTTCTCTTTTACAAGAAGCAATAAACAAGACAGCAAGCATGATAGGGACAACATGCAGACATTTCATATAGGTAATTTTAATCTACTAATTGTTCTTTTTAGATTTCGTGTGCAAAGATAAATCATTGTGTAACAAAAAAACTGCCCCCTCCTGCTACTCTTTAAAGTTTACCATTTTTAAGAGCCATTCCAAATACTTTTGTTTACGCGTATAGCTAAAAGTTTGATTAAACTTTGGGGCAGCCTTTTTAAACCTGCGTTTATAGTCAAGCCATAACATGGTTGGGTAATGAAAAGTTGGATTCATTAACCATCTAACATGACGGCTAAAAAGCCCAAGATCAGCACCAGGAAATTTATGCGCTTTCATGTACGGTTTTAGATCAGTTAATAAACTCATAAACTCTTTTGAGTTATGCGCATTAGTTGCAGAATCGCCCCATGCCTTGTATAATTCTAACCCCACATGAAATGTCAGATGTTTTTCAGGAAACAAAATAGGGTTATCTGCAAACGTGAAAATGTTATAGAACAAATCGTTACCGGCTCCGGGCACCCCCAGGCAAATGTTTTTGAAAATGAACCGATCTACTAGCTCTCGCTTAAATACAAAACAATCGTAGCCGGTGTGTTCGCGGCCTGCTTCAGCGTATAACAATGACATATTTTTCTCTTGCACTAACCTATTGTTCAAACGCCTTCGGTTAATAACCAGTGCATCGTATCCTTGTTTTAAATACTCAGCTACCGATTCGTAAAAATAAGGCATGAGGGCAATATCGAGATTAGAATAAATCAGGTAATCTGCACGGGCATGTGCTTTGTGCTGTAAAACAATATCTCCTAAAAAAGGATAGGGTTTACTTGTGTCGGACACAACATCACTGACTACACGGGAAAGTGGTTGTAGAGAAACAAATCCGTGAGGAACAAATGCCTTGCTCACAGCAGCTTGCACAGAACAAAGTTCCACCTCACAATGCTCACTTGCATATGCTTTTGCCTTAAGCATAGAAGCAAATGTTACTTTTTGCACTTCGAAAAGCTCTGCATTTTCTTCGGCCGAAACCGGATTTATGATATGTGAGAATGTTGTCAATGTAAATAATGTTCAGTGCTACGTACTAATTTTTTATTTTGCCTCGTGCCATCTACCCCTGCTTCTATATCACGTTCACGTTTAATCAAACAATACTTTCGGTGGTTGCCGGCTCAGTTGGGGTTAATAAACAAAGGCGCGTTTCTACTTCAAATAAACAATATTTTACCTGACGATATTTTTATTGTATCCTATCCCAAATCAGGTAACACTTGGCTTCGATACATAATTGCTTATGCATTAAAGGGTACAAAGCATACATTAAGCTTCGATGAGTTGGAAAATGTGGTTAGCGATGTTTATACATCGAAAGATATAATAGACGCAAAATCTAAAACCCGTTTTATAAAATCGCACGATGCGTGGTTTCAATATTATCCTAAAACCGTTTACGTATTTCGTGACTACAGAGATGTATTGGTTTCTTATTACGAATACAAATTGGCATTAAATGAGTATTGCGGCAGCTTTTCAGATTTTATAAAAAGCAACGAAGTAACAGAACCTTTTGGATCATGGATTGAGCATGTAACACGCGCATTAGAGTTTAAAAAAAACAATCCCAATTCTATTATTATGGTGAAATACGAAGACCTACTCTCCAACTTTGAAAACTCTGTTGAATTACTACTGTCTTATTGCGGTATTCAAGAATTTGATTTAGGCAAACTAAAGTCAGTTACCGGGTTTTCTACATTAAGGCAAAATGAAAACCTAAAGCCTGGGGAATTTAAAAAGCGCAGCGGTAAAAATTTTTTCAGAGAGGGAGTAGCACAAAATTGGGAAGAATATTTTAAACCTGAAGATTTAGACTGGCTATACTCTGATAAAGATCTCTGCACTGTTTTGAAACATCTAAACTACTCACTCTAATTAATAGATGAACCTGCTTATTGAAGCTATACAATAATAAAAGTTACAACCATGTTAGATAGAGTGTTTCCGGCAATGGAGGATAGACAAAACGAAACGCGTGATTTAAACTTTTGGTTATGGTTAGTAGTTGTTAGCAGTGTACTTAGTCTATCTCCATTCATTATTCACCACCTTAACTTGCAGCCTTTTGAGCGCATAGTTGATTTAGTGAAGTATCTTATTCCTGCATTTGTTACTACAGCACTTGTTCCATTGCGATTCAGACCCGCCATCTTTGTTAGCGTTTTTGTATTAAGCGTAGTTACCATATTTGGGTGGATGAGTGGTGGCATACTGCTACTAATGATAGCAGTATGCTTTACAATACTGTTGCTGCCATTAAAACTATATCTTAAGTGGCTGCTATTGATTGGTCTATTGCTTGCTATGGCAGTTCTAAGAGCTGGGCTTATTCAAATGCCCAGAATACAAATGATGGTTCCGTATGCAGCAGCTTTGATTATGTTCCGTTCAATCATCTGGTTGCTTGAAGCCAAACACCATCCAATGAACGAAAATATTTGGCTCAGGTTGAGTTACTTTATCTGCTTACCCAATCTAGCATTCTTGTTTTTCCCTATTGTGGATTATCGATCGCATGTTCAATTCTACTACAATGCTCCCACTGCACAAATTTGGCGAAAGGGTTTGGTGTTTATCTTTTCAGGGATTTTCCAATTTATACTTGAACGAGTAATCCATAACTATATAGGTGCTTCAGTTGACCAGGTTTTTAGTTTTAATGATCTTGTAATGGTGGTTTTAACTAACTATGTGTCGCTTCTTCAATACTCAGGTACCCTAACAGCAGCAATTGGTTTTTTATGCTTGTTTGGGTTTAATCTTCCTACTCCTTTCGGCAACTTCTACTTTGCAGAATCGTTGTTTAAATATTGGCAAAAAGTTAATATATATTGGAGTGAGTTTATTCTAAAAATTGCTTACTACCCGGCTTACTTTTCGCTACGCAAAAAATCTGCTTTTGCAGTTGAACTTAGTCTAATCTTAGCTTTTGCATTTACTATATTCTTGCACTGGTACCAAAAGTTTTGGATTACGGGTATAACAAAGATGCCGCTAAATGATGTTGTGTTTTGGTCGGTACTTGGGGTGCTCATTACCGCCAATGCACTTTTCAATCGTATTTTTCCAAACGACAACAAGGCAAGATCATTTGTTTTCAGGCATTTGGTTATTGCATCTAAAACCACCCTGGTGTTTATAGTAATGTCAACATTGACATGGTTTTGGATGGCAGATTCGTTTCAAACAAACTTCTATCTACTACAACAAGTTTTTCCAAAATCTTCTACATTTTATCAATTACCCATTGTGGTTGCTACTTTATACTTTGTGAACTTTGGTGTTTCAGTAGTTTCAAGTTTGTTAGTTACAAAAGACAGAGATACAGTAGCGTATTTGTATCCTCTTTTAACTGGTTGGGTTGGTCTCTTTGGTGTTGCTTTGGTTGCTAAAAAAGAACCTTCTGATCATCGAGTTAAATTCATTACTCAAGTTCAAAAAAATAGTTTTGAAAGAGACTATGAAGAAATGGATTACTATACAAGCATCTTAGACAACACATCTGGTTTATGGGAAACCAAGCTTGTAACTAACGGACTTCAAAAAGATTTACGCGACTACACAAAATATACTGACAATCTGCTCATGAAGCAATTTATTCCCAATGTTAGTAGAATGCAAAATGGAGTACTCATTGAAACCAACACTTATGGAATGCGCGACAAAGAATACTCGCTTAAAAAGCCAAAAGATGTATATAGGATAGCTTTATTGGGAGCTTCTTACGAAATGGGAAATGGTGTTGACGGAAACTGTGTTTATGAAACCTTGGTAGAAAATAAACTGAACACTCAGGGCAAGAAAATTGAATTGCTTAATTTTTCGCTAGGCGGTTACACCACCCTGCAACATGTTTATTTAATGGACACTAAGATTTGTAATTTTGAACCAGATGCCGTCATCTTTTTTACTCACATCCGCGAACTAAGCAGATACAGCGTATTTTTTTCGCGCTTCATTCAAAACGGAATTGATTTACACTACCCATTTTTAAAAAACATTGAAGCAGAAAGCGGCATTACTCAGGGCATGAGCGCTATCGAAATTCAGGACAGGTTAGAGCCATACGTCAATGAGATAATACCATGGACATACGATACACTTGTGGCTATGTGCCATCAACATAATGTTCGTCCTATTTGGATGTACGCGCCAACAACCAATGACCCGTTTATTGTTGAATCTTACGAAACACAACGAATGTGGGCGCAAAAAGCCGGCTTCGAATGTTATACAATACACGATGCGTTTGATGGATACACTTACGAACTATTGCGTGTTTCCGAAAAAAACCCTCATCCTAACTGCATGGGGCACGAACTGCTTGCTGCAAAATTTTTACCGATAATTTCTAATATTGACAGCACTAAAAATGATTACAAAAATGGAAAGAGAACAACTTCAAAAACTGGTTTATGAATATGTAACCCAATATATTTTCAGAGGGCAACTACCCGCTAATTTTAATAGCGACTCTCCCATGCTGAGCACGCGACTGCTTGACTCAGTTCTTACACTCAAAATGATTAATCATTTTGAAGACACTTTAAATGTAGAGTTCAGAGCGCATGAAATTACAATGGAAAATATTGACACTATAAACATTTTTACAGATTGCTTGCTTAGAAAAATGAAAGGTTGAAGAATGAATTGCATCTGCGGCAAATTATTGCCGACAGTTTTTCATCATACACTGAACAAGTTGCACTCCTGAATCATGAGGGCAGCCAATTCAGCTATGCACAGCTAAAATCGGAGGTTGCCTCACATGCTGACTTTTTATTTCGGTACGTAGCTGGCGGGTTAATAGGAGTTTACTCCGAAAAAAACATTCATGCCCCTGTTTTCGTTTACTCCGTGTTGTGGGCTAGTAAGGCATATTTACCTATTGATTATCGGAGCCCGGTTGAACGAATACTACAAATACTGCATACTGCAAAACCGGCAGCGGTTGTTGTTCAAGAAAAGTTTTTGGCGGCATTTACAAATGCCATTCATGATCAGAAGATTCAATTTTCGTCTAAGCCCATCAACAACGAGTACACTCTTATTATTTTCGAAAACCCCAAAGTATATTCCGCTGACTTAGCTTATATACTATTTACCAGTGGAAGTACAGGTGTGCCGAAAGGCATCATGCACACACACCAAAGTGCTTTTGCTTTTTTGCAGTGGTGCGGTGAAACATTTAATTCAGAATGTAAACGTTTTGTGTCAATAGCACCGTTTCAGTTTGATTTATCGGTTTTTGATTTGTTCTATCCTTTAATGCTTGGCGGCAGTTTGCTGTTACCAAACGATTTTTCGTTAGGCAACAGCCGTATGATGGCTGAATTGATTGAAGACTACAAAATTGAAACTATTTATAGCACACCCTCGTTTTTCAACTGGTTTTTAACTACCGGCCGCCCAGAGAGAAGAAATTTTAGCGATACAAAACAATTGCTTATTGCCGGGGAAACACTGCACTGGATATTGCTGCACGAACTGAAAAAAAATTTCGTAAACTCTGAGTATTACAACTTGTATGGCCCCACAGAAACTAATGTATGCACATACTACAAGGTGAACTTCAGTGACGAACGGCTATATAAAACCGCAGTGCCAATTGGCAAACCTTGCAGCAATTGCCAGATACTTCTTTTACATGGAGTTACTGGGCAAGAATTACATGTAACAGGCAGTAATTTAATGTTGGGGTATGCTTCTATTGACAAAAGCCCATTTACGCTGCTCAATGGAAACCATTTTTACAATACCGGAGACGTAGTTGAATATGTTTTTGAAGAAAACCTCGTTTATATATCGCGTGCCGACAGAATGATAAAGAAAAACGGGTTTAGAATAGAACCGAGTGAAGTAGAGGCTTGTTTGAAAAAACTGGCAGGTATCAAAGATGCAGTAGCAATTGCTAAAAGAGATACCGAAAGCACTCAGTTACTTGCTTTTGTTGTAGCTGAAATAGAATACGATATGCTTACCTTACGCAACCACTGTGCAGAAAAGATTCCTTACTACATGATACCTGACCTTTTTATTTTTGTTGACAACATTCCTTTGAACGCAAACCACAAAACTGACACAGCTGCTTTGCTAAAACACATAACATGATTTCTAAAATACTTCCCAACTACAATTCCATCCGAAAAAACTTTTTTTCTCTAGGAAAACTACTTGTAACTGATACAGAAATTTTAGACCTAGATGCCTCGGCAACATTTAATAAAAAGGGGTGGCAAACAGCCGGTGAGCAGAAACTACAAGGGCTTCCGGTTTCAATTGAGTTTGGAGGTCGTGGTTTTACATGTCTAGAAACTTGTGCAGCATTTGAAGGCATAGGAAAAGGATCACTTGATAATGGCCTTAATTTTTCGGCTGGCGCACATTTGCTGGCTTGTGTTGTACCTATATACTTTCACGGCTCAGATAAACAGAAAAGCACTAACTTACCTAAACTCTGTAAGGGTGATTGGATTGCCGCTAATGCCATTACAGAACACAACTCAGGTTCAGATGCTTTTGCAATGCAGGCCGAGGCTTCAGCAACGGAAGCCGGATATATATTGAATGGCGAAAAAAAATACATCACAAGCGCCCCATTGGCTGATATATTTGTAGTATATGCTATTACCAATAAATCTAAAGGTTTTTTTGGTGGTGTGTCTGCATTCTTAGTGCCATCAACCACAAAAGGTGTTCAGGTTTCGGCAGTACAGTATAAAATGGGTTTATGTACAGCACAAATGGCTCATGTAACTTTTAAAAATGTAGAGCTAAGTAGCGATCAATTAATCGGAGAAGCGGGATCTGGCAGCAGTATTTTTAATCAAAGCATGATTTGGGAACGCACAGTATTAGCTGCTTTGCAATTAGGCCAGCTTGAACGTGTTCTTGAAAAAACACTGCAGTTTTGCCAAAACAGAACCGTGAACCAAAAAATCATATTTCAGTTTGAAAATATTGCACACGTTCTTGCTGATACTCGTGTGTTGTTAGACGCTGGGAGAAATTTAGTTTATGACGCTGCTTTAGCTGTAGATGAAAAGAAACGATCAGCATTAATTAAATCTTCGGAAGCAAAGTTGTTTGTAGCCGATAAAGGTGTTGATCAAATTAAAAAACTTCAGCTCTTGTATGGTGCTTCTGGATATCTTAAAAACAACCAAATAGAGCGCGAATACCGCGACTTATACGCTGCCTTAATTTATTCGGGCACTACCGATATTCAACGCAACATTATTGCTGGTATGATGTAGTTATTTGCCAACTACTTGATTAGGGTCTTTCAATTTTATCCATGGTGGTACCGTTACCGCTACACCAACCATTTTTCCCTTAATGCGTACCACTGGCTGGCTCTCAGCCGGGAACCCCCACTTTCGCATTTTACAGTCAAACTCAGCATTCATTAAAAACTCGCGCCTATCACTACTCCAATCAATACTTGAAATTTTAAACCGAGTATATTCAGGTAGATGGTAGTAATCGTTTAGTTCATAGTGGGCTTCAATTTTTAAATCATTCGGTTCTCCTAAAGCGCCTTCATCAAAACTAAATTCAAATTCCAGGTTCTCGTCAAAAAGTTTTCCCTTGGCATCTTTAAATTGGTTTCCATAAAATATTACCGAAGTAGCTACTCTGTTTAGTTGTGCTTTTACAGAATGATTGATAGCACCTGTTTTGTTGAGCAGCTCAGCACGATATTTATCCTCATCGCGCATTTCAAACATCTTACCATCTAGTATGGCAAAAAAGTAGCCGTTGTTCTTGTATGTTGTTTGCATATCTCCTTCGCTTTTAAACGAGCCAGAAATAAAAACTACCACAAGCAAGCCTAACGCAAGTTGAATTTTCCTCATAAATCTCAGTTTCTGTAAAAAAAATGTTGGGTACCCTTCGCCCGTTGTTGTGCATACGAAATCGAGGCAAAAAAGTTTTCAGCCAAACAATGGTTACTTTACTTTGATTTGTTACCCTAATTTCTACATTTGCCGCCCGCTTAGCTAAAAGCGGTAGTTCATTACAAATTGCGGGCGTGGCGAAATTGGCAGACGCACTAGACTTAGGATCTAGCGCCTCACGGCATGGGGGTTCAAGTCCCTCCGCCCGCACTTTTTTTCTCTAAACTCATCAGAATGACCATTACCCAACAAAAAATTGACAACCTGCTTTCAAAAGTGAGTGTTAATCTCAAAAAGGAAGATTACGAGCCACAGGTAAAAAAACAGTTAAAAAACCTTACCAAACAGGTAGCCATAAAGGGATTTCGCCCAGGGATGGTGCCGGTTGACATGGTAAAGAAAATGTATGGCAACAGTGTATTAGCTGAAGAGTTAAACAAACTTCTACATGATGAAGTTTACAAATACATAGATGACAACAAACTTGAAATAATTGCATCGCCTATTCCGGCAGTAGATCAAAAACTTGATCTCGATATTAACTCATTGAAAGAAATTGATTTCAGCTACGAGATTGCCCACGCCCCAGATGTTGACTTAAACCATCTGAAAAGCAGCGCTTATACCAAATACAAAATCACCGTTGAAGATAAAATGGTAGATGAGGAAGTATTACGCATACAAAAACGGTTTGCCACCTATGAGTACCCTGAAGCAGTTGGCGACACTGACGTTTTAACTTTTACCGTTGAAGAATTAAACATAGATGGTAGTATTAAAGAAGAGGGCATTAACACGGTAACTACGTTAATGGTTGATCTTCTAAAAGAAGACGCTAAGGGCAAGGTGCTTCCGCTGAATAAACAAGATAGTTTTACTTACAACGTGTTTGACTTAATGGATCGTGATCGCGAAAGTGTTGCGAAAAATATTTTGAACATGAACGACCTTTCTAAACTGAACGAAACAGGAAACAGTTTTAAATTAACGCTTAACAATATTACTCGCTCTGTTCCCGCGGTGATTAATGAAGAATTCTTTACCAAGGTGTATGGAGAGGGTGGTCCAACTACAGAAATTGAAATGAGAGACCGGATAAAAGCAGATTTGGAAGCATATTTCGATGGTCAAACTGACAGCTACTTAGTAAATGATATTTACAAGGGGCTAATGGAAAAAGCAGATTTCCCCTTACCCGATGAGTTTTTAAAACGTTGGATTAAAGCTACTAATGAAAAGCCCGTAACCGATCAAGAAATTGAGAATGACTATGCCGGTTTTTCAAAATCTTTACGCTGGAGTTTAGTACAACGTAAAGTAGTGCGCGATGAAAATATTCAGATAACAGCCGATGAAGTAAAAGATAGAGTGCGTGCTAATATGATTCAACAACTTTACGGCTACGGATTAAAAGATGTAGGTGCTGAGTGGGTTGAACAGTTTGTACAAAAACAAATGGCTGACAAAAAGGTAATTCGTCAAACAGAAGATCAGGTTTTGGAAGATAAAGTGCTAAATTCTATAAAGACAAAACTTACACTTACCGAAAAGTCGGTATCGCTCGATGAATTTCGCTCAATGATTGAGAAGGTAAGTTAACTTTACCCTACAAATACAAAAAAAGGCGCGTGTGGAACGTGCCTTTTTTTGTTGTGCAAAGTGTAGCGTTCTAACCTGTATATTGCTCATTTTAGCGTTTCGGTTTCTTTCGCATATTCGCACCGTTTTAAAGAAATTTACTTACCAAACTCATTTAATATATATGACCGAGAACTACGAAAAAGAACTAAAACAATGGGTAGCTAATGAAAAAACCACCCTTGAACTGCAACATGTAGCAAGTAAACTTTTACTAGAGCGCGATATTGAACTGGTGTTGTTTCGAAGAAAATTTTTTGACAAAAAACTGAGCGAAATAATACACGACCATAATTATTTGGCACAATTTGCAGGAGTTTCGCTTAACACACAACTTTCATTAAATTTAGCAACAGCCATTTCTAAGTTAGACGTGGCGCCTTCTAAAATTGATTTAGGGCGTCTTTCAAGTGAATTTGATGCAGAGGGTAAAAACTTCTCTTCAGTTGATGAATTTGTAAAAACAAAGCTCTCATCATTTATTGGTACTAATAAAAAGTTAGTTCCTCGCGATGTAGTGTTGTATGGTTTTGGTAGAATTGGTCGCTTAGCAGCCAGAATATTAATGGATCATGCCGGCAGTGGGCATCAACTACGCTTAAAGGGTATTGTAGCACGGGGTAGTTCATCAGATGACCTCGTAAAACGCGCCAGTTTACTTCGTAAAGATTCCGTTCATGGTAAATTTGGCGGAGTGGTGGTGCCTGATGTGGAGAACAACGCCATTAATATTAACGGCCACTCAGTTAAAATTATTTCAGCGTCAAATCCTGCGGAAATAGATTACACATCTTATGGTATTAACAATGCTTTGATAATTGATAACACTGGTGTTTGGCGCGATGAAAAGGGGTTGGGAGAACATTTAAAAGCAAAAGGCGCAGGTATGGTTATACTTACAGCACCCGGCAAAGGTGAAATACCTAATATTGTTTATGGTGTAAACCATGAGCAATACAATTCTTCATCGGCAAAAATTTTCTCCGCTGCATCCTGCACTACCAACGCCATAGTTCCTGTAATTGATGTCATTGAAAACTCCCTGGGAATAGAACAAGGTCATATAGAAACAGTTCACGCCTATACTAACGATCAAAATTTGCTCGATAATTACCACAAGAAGAGTCGCAGAGGCCGTGGAGCTCCTATTAACATGGTTATTACCGAAACAGGTGCGGGCAAAGCTGTTACCAAGGTATTTCCACACATGAAAGGTAAACTTACGTCAAACGCAGTTCGTGTTCCGGTTCCAAATGTATCACTAGCCATTTTAAGCTTAACCGTTAAACGCCAAACAAGTGTTGAAGAAGTTAACAACTTCTTGCGCAAAGCATCTTTGTATGGCAAACTTGTGGAACAGGTAGATTATTCTGTTTCTGACGAAATAGTATCAAGCGATGTTGTGGGTAATAGCCATGCGTTAGAAATTGACAGCAAGGCAACCATCGTTTCAGAAGATGGTAAACGAGTGGTGGTATATGCATGGTACGATAACGAGTATGGCTATACCGCGCAGGTAATCCGCTTAGCTAAATACTTGGCTGACGTTCGCAGATTAATTTACTATTAACCGATTACTACCAAACAGATACCAAGGCAATAGCTACAAATCTGTTGCAAAATCTGTTATTATGCTTGAGCTGTCGGCCCAAAGTTCATTGGCATCATAGGCTGTTCGCGGTCGTTAATAGTGCCAAATTGAGACTCATATTTTTTTACATTATCAATCAGTGCTTTCATCAGGCGTTTAGCATGTTCAGGCGTAAGTACTACACGTGACTTAACCTTTGCTTTTGGCACTCCTGGCATAATGCGTATAAAATCAACTACAAACTCTTGTGGCGAATGAGAAATAATAGCCAGGTTTGAATAAATGCCTTCCGATAACTCCTCAGGCAATTCGATGTTCATTTGGTTTTCAGGGTTTTGTTTTGGGTCTGCCATGTTTTGATGTTTGTTAAAGCGAATTTAAAATTGTTAGAAGTATTTTCTCAAACAAACGAGCCGCGCCTGGCGGGCGCGGCTCGAAATATTGAGTAGCAAATAAATTACTTAGCTACTGTAAACTTAGTGCGTGCTATGGCAGCACCTTTATCGTTGGTGATTTGAACAGTGTACATACCACTGGCCAAAGATTCAATATCAATAGCATTGCTGTTGCCGGTTAAAACAGATGTAGCCATTACACTTCCTATCAAGTTGTAAATAGTAGCAATAGACTTGCCGTTGTTCTCAAACTGAATGTTAAGTGTATTGCTTGCCGGTACCGGGTAAACTGCAACCGGAATTAAGTTTTGATTATTGATTCCGGAAGTGTTTAATACCACAATACGAACTGTTGCATTTGATGTATAAACACCATCGCTTAACGAGTAGCTCAAGCTATCGTACCCAATAAAGTTATTATTTGGAGTGTAGTCAATAGTATTGGCGTTCAAAACTGCTGTACCATTTACAGGTTGGTTAACAATAGCTACAGTTAACCCTGCAACAGGGTCATTGCAGTCATCATCATTCGCTTTAACTACAATATTTTTCGGAGTGTTTTTAGTAGTTGTATCTAAATCAAGACGAGCAACCGGAGGATAGTTGTAACCGCTTGCAAGTGTATCGTAATCTAAATCATCTACCAATAAAATGCTGCCCGGAACCAAGGCTGTTTGCCCGGTAAGCACGCTACCTAGGTTGGGAACGCTTGCTGCAATTAATATTACTAGTGTATCCGGCTCTTCGCAATCAAAGTATTCAAATGGTTGTGAAAAGGCAACATAACCACCTGTGTTGGCACCGCTGGTAAACTGTGCATTAGCAATGGTCTTTTCGCCTTTACGCAATACAGCCCAAATAGTACAAGAATCAATATGCCCCAATGAATCGTTAAACACTGGAGTGTAATTGTAGAATCCTTTAATAGCTGATAAGCGTTTAGTGAAAGGTTGCCCTGCACCCGGAAGTGCGCTCGGAGAAATAGTTCCACCGGTTACAATGCTTGTATTCAGGTCAAGAGGAAATTTTCCATTAAGAGCTAAACCCGGAATGGTAAGTCTGCGAGGGCCTAGAGGAGTTCCTACAGTTTGAAGCGTATCAGTGGTTAGCTGCATTGCTTTGTTACCGGTATGTGCGTTGCTTGTTTCTGTAACAAAGAAAAAATTACCAAGTGTGTCGGCACCTGATAGGGCATTGGTGGTTGTCCAAAGTTCAGGGTCGCTGAACTGGAATGTGTCGGCAGGGAAAAATCCACCGAATCCATCGAAATAAGCTGTTTGTGTAATCCATGTTTCAAAACTGCTATTAAGAATGCTTTGTGCTTTTGTAGAAAACGAAAGCGCAGCAAACAAAACAACAACAAGTAGAGATTTTTTCATGATGAGTTTTTGTTTTTAAATTTTTGAATGTGCGAATGTATATAAATATAAGAAACAGTGAAAAGGTCTGACTATTCAAATGAAGGCTTTACACCGCGAATGCCCATATCAACGATAGCCTCACCCTTAGTTGGCTCCCATTTACCATCAGTATTGACTTCAACCCATTCAAAACTGTTGTTGGTAGAAAGCGAAACAGTTACAGTAATATCTTTTGTTTCATTGCCCTTAATTTTCAACTTACCACCGTCAAAGGCACCGGTAACTAAACATGAGCCGGCAGGAATCGGAGACGTAGCAGCAATAGGATTAACAACGGTAGTAGATCCGGCAGGTGCTTGACCTGAAGTAAGTAACTCGTATGGAAATCCTGAAAAATTTGCCGCATATTCAAATCCCCAGTATCCTTGTTTTTTATCATCGTTTACTGTTATAGTTTTTGATTTTACCTTGTAGCTGTTGATGTATGTATTAAAACCAATAAAACTTGCTACTGTGCAGGGGTCTTCCTGGCTAATGTGATAATTGGTGCCCGCTACGTTTATAGTGGTGTCAAAAAACAGTTTCACTTCATAGTTTTGATAGGCAAGTGAAACTCTTAAATACTCGTACTCTCCTGCTGCAACATCTTTAAGCGGAATTTCAAAAAATTGTTCTCCATCAGCGGCCAACTTTGACTTGCTGAAATCTATACCTAAACTGCCACCTGCTGAAGTTTCTTCTGCCCGATACAAAACAGCACCACCACCTACCTGAGTTAGCGGCCCCTGAGCAAGTTCAATATAGTGAGCACTCATGGCATTGAACTTAGGATTTTGACCGGCATGTCCGGCAGGAAGAGGGGTAGGATTACCGAGGTTACCAAGCCGTTCTTGCGCTGGGTCAAACTTAAACTTGAAAATTAGCTTTGGTTCAGTTTCAGTTTTTTTACAACCGGCAAGCAATGTAGTTACAACCACTAATACCAGTGAAAATTTTAAAAGGTTCATGTTTTTTAAATTTATACTTGTTCATAGATGTATAACTTCACCGTACGCTGCAGCTGCAGCTTCCATAATAGCTTCGCTCATAGTAGGATGAGGGTGAACGGTTTTAATTATTTCGTGACCCGTAGTTTCTAGTTTACGAGCTGCTACAGCTTCTGCAATCATTTCAGTAACGTTACTGCCTATCATGTGGCAACCAAGCCATTCGCCATAGCGCGCATCAAATATTACTTTAACAAAGCCTTCTTTTGCTCCCGAAGCACTTGCCTTTCCCGATGCGCTGAAAGGGAACTTACCTATTTTAACAGCTATTCCCTTGGCCTTCGCTTCTTCTTCAGTTATGCCCACACTGGCTACTTCGGGCAAACAGTAGGTACAAGAAGGTATGTTTCCATAATCAAGCGGTTCGGGGTTTTTACCTGCAATTTTTTCTACACAGATAATACCTTCTGCACTGGCAACATGGGCTAACGCGGGGCCTTTTACAATATCTCCAATGGCATAAACACCGGTTACGTTAGTCTGGTAAAAGTCATTTACAGTTACTAAACCCTTTTCTGTTTTTACTCCGGTTTCTTCTAGCCCTATGTTTTCAATATTTGTAGAAATGCCTACGGCACTTAACACCACATCACATTCTATTTTGTCGAGTTTGCCGTCTTTGGTTTTAATATTAACCACGGTTTTTTTACCGGTGGTATTTACACTTTCTACGCTAGTAGAAGTAAGTAGGGTTAGTCCTTTTTTTCTAAATACGCGTTCTGCTTCTTTGCTTACTTCTCTGTCTTCGCGCGGTAGGATGTTCTCAAGATACTCCACTACAGTAACTTTTGTGCCCAAAGCGGCATAAAAATATGCGAACTCCATGCCTATTGCACCACTACCCATTACCACTAAACTTTCAGGTTGCTGTGGTAAATTCATTGCTTCGCGGTAACCAATAACTTTTTTACCGTCCTGTTTTATATGAGGTAGTTCACGACTGCGAGCTCCGGTTGCAAGTATGGTATGTTTAGCAGCGTATTCTGTTTTTTTGCCTGATGCATCTGTAACTTCTACCTTACCTCCTTTCTTCAATTTTCCAAAACCATTTATTACATCAATTTTGTTTTTTTTCAATAAAAACTGTATGCCTTTGCTCATACCTTCTGCAACTCCTCTGCTCCGCTTAACTATATGGCTAAAATCGGCTTTAGAGTCGGAAACACTTATGCCGTAGTCTGTTGCATGGTTGATGTATTCAAAAACTTGTGCGCTCTTTAGTAAAGCTTTGGTAGGTATGCACCCCCAGTTCAAACAAATACCACCCAAACTGTCTTTTTCTATCACAGCAGTTTTTAACCCAAGTTGTGCTGCTCGAATAGCGGCTACGTACCCTCCCGGGCCGCTGCCTATTACTATTAAATCGTAACTCATATTATTTATTGTTGTGAGCAAATAAAACCAAAGTATGAAGATGTTCAATTGCGAATCAAGTAGTTGGCTTAAATACTTCTATTTTTAAGAATTTTACTTGCAAATGAGTTTGCTAAAGCTGCCATACACCCTTATTACAAACGAAATGCTGAATGAAGCAGAACGACTTGTGCCTCAGGCAAAAGTGAAAAGAACCGTAGCTTCTAAAATAGATACACTCACCGGGCATTTGGGAGAGTTTGTAGTAGCTAAATATTTGTTTGGCGACTGGCACAAAAACTCTGTGGGGTTAAACAAGGGGCAAACAGATTTTACAGATGTAGAAGTTAAAACATCTGCATTTCCACTTAACGACAAACTTCATTTACTGGTGCGTAAAGACTACGCTCAAAAGCGGAAACCGAAATTTTACGTTCAGGTAATAATAGACGTTGCAAGTGAGTATGCCGACAAAATTACCGAAGGTACCCGTGCGTATGTTTGCGGATATGCTACTGCTGAGGAAGTGGACAACGCCCCTTTAAAAGACTTTGGAAGTAAACTAGCCAGCGAGGGCGGTTATATGTGTCATTATATAAGTATTACGAAGTTACACAGACCCGAAATGCTTCAAAATCTTTTGAAAGGAGAGTAACTTGTTTAACTACTCTAAAAACTGTTTATCAACAAGTTGATTGCAGTTAGCTTTGCCTCCTACCTCCCCTCACCTATTATTCTACATTTGCCGTCCCTCCAAAATTTACGTATGGGTAAAAATGTTTTGCTTTTCGCACTGTTGCTTTGTTACCTGACCGGTTTCTCTCAGACTTCCGACACCACCACTACAATAGTTAATTCAGATACTTCTGCCAACGAAGTAGATATGGATCAGGATATACCAACCTTATCATTATCTGATTCTGAATTAGATGAAGGTGGCGACAATATATCCAGTTCACTGAGCGCCAGCCGTGATGTGTTTTATAACTACGCTTCTTTTACGTTCAGTTTTGCCCGTTTTAGAATACGCGGTTACGAAAATGAAAACACTCATACATACATTAATGGTGTACCTGTAAATGATTTAGAAGATGGTGGCACCGGTTTTGGGCAATGGGGTGGCTTAAACTCCATGTTTTACAATCGTGAAAATTCGGTTGGGTTAAAACCTACCACTTTTGCTTATGGAGGGGTTGGAGGCTCTATAGGTTATGATGTGCGTGCCAGCAAGCAACGGAAACAATTTCAGGTGTCGTATGCTACAACTAACCGCAACTACCGCCACCGTTTAATGGCAAGCTATAGCACAGGTTTAATGAAAGGAGGATGGGCCGTGGCTGCTGCAGTTAGCCGTAGATGGGCTGCCGAAGGTTATGTGCCCGGCACTTTCTACGATGGCTACTCCTATTTTTTATCGGTAGAAAAACTGTTTGGCAATAACCATTCACTCTCACTTACCATGTTTGGTGCCCCCGTGCGCGATGGCAAAGCGTTAGCTCCGTTTGCCGAAACGGCAGAGATGATGAATAACCGTTACTATAATGCAAACTGGGGTTATCAAAATGGTAAAAAACGCAATGCTGTAATTGGAAACAGTCATCAACCCATGATGATTTTGAATTACAACTGGAGAATAAACAATCATGAAAGCTTAACTACAGCTGCGTCTTTTAGCTTTGGAAAAAGAAGCCGATCTACTGTAAGCTTTTATAATGCTGCACAGGCCCGTCCTGATTACTATCGTTACTTACCAAGTTATCAGGAAGATTCTGTGCTTCGCGATTTAACCCGCGTGCAGTGGCAAAAGGACATTACTACCAGCCAAATAAACTGGGATGCCATGTACGAAGCCAACTACACCAGCTTCGATTCAGTGAAAGATGCTTATGGCCAAACAGAAACAGTGTATGGCAAACGAGCTCGCTACTTTCAAACAAATAATACGGAAGACGAAAGATCATTTAACCTCAACTTGGTTTACAATAACGCATTGGGTGAACATGTTGCACTAACAGCAGGCATCAACTATCAATTTCAGCGCACACAGTATTATCAGGAAGTAACAGATTTATTGGGTGCTGATTATGCAGTAGATGTAAACCAATTTGCCGAGCGCGATTTTCCCGACAGCCTGGCTGCATCACAAAATGATTTAAATCGCCCTAACCGCGTTTTACATGAAGGCGATAAGTTTGGCTATAACTACTTTATTAATACGCACAAAGCCGGGGCCTGGGTACAGTCAGTTTTTAAGTATAACAAGGTTGACTTTTTTGTAGCCGGTCAAATTTCGACCTCGGCTTTTTGGCGTAAAGGAATGACCCGCTACGGGTTGAACCCTGATGGAAGTTTCGGTAAGTCATCTGTAAAACTTTTTGTAAACGGAGGTGTTAAAGCAGGCGCTACCTATAAAATTGACGGACGAAATTATTTGCAACTCAACGGAAGTTTCGAAAACCGTGCTCCGTATCCAGATGATGCGTTGCTTTCTCCGCGCACCCGCAACCAGTTTGTAAATAATTTAAAAAGCGAAAACATTTATTCGGGCGAATTGGGTTACACCTTCCGTGCTTCTTATCTTAAAGTAAGCGCCAACTTATACTTTACACAGTTTACCAACCAAACCCGTGTATTACGTTTCTTTCAGGACGATTTACGCAGTTTTGTCAATTACTCGCTTACCGGCATGAACGCCCGGCATTGGGGTGCTGAAATTGGCATTGAAGGAAAGCTACCGCGTGGTTTTACAGTAAACGCAGTAGGCGCATTTGGCCGCTATACTTATACCAGCCGCCCTACAGCTACTGTTACTTACGATAATGACCTTAACTACGCAGCTACCGAAAAAGTGTATCTCAAAAACTTTAACGTAGCACAAGGTCCGCAGTTGGCTACTTCGTTTGGCATCAGTTACCGCGCCCCGCAGTTTTGGTTTGCCAACATCAATTTCAATTACTTCGATTGGATGTGGGTTGGCGTAAATCCTGCCCGCAGAACCGAAAGCGCAGTTGATTTAATTGAACCCGGCACCAAGCAGCACGATAAAATCATTAACCAGGAACGTTTGAAGGGCCAGTTTACTATGGACATTTCTGTTGGCTATTCGTGGTTATTGAATAACCAGTTTAAAAAACTAAAACAACGCTACTACTTAGTGTTTAATGCCGGTGTAACCAACGTAACCAACAACAAAAACTTAGTGCAAAATGCTTTTGAGCAGTTGAGGTTTGATTATTACGAAAAGAACAGCGATAAATTTCCGGCACGGTACAGCTATGCTTATGGCACTACCTACTTTGTAAGCGTGGCGTTTAGAATGCAATAAATTAGATTTTAGGCAATAGACTTTAAACAATTCGAAAAACAAAAAGAATTAATAGATAAAATAATTATTATGAATAAAGTTATCACAAGCATTATTGCTCTCCTGATTATTACAGGAATATCTTCTTGTGTAAAAGACAATTTCGATGAGCCGCCATACGGAGGAAAAGACCCAGACATTACCGTCAATTTTAGCATTGACTCACTAAAGGGGCGTTATAACGGTCAGCCGTATTTAATCAACGAAGAGTTGGTGGTTTCTGCCATTGTTACGGCTGATGATAAATCGGGCAATTTTTACAAGCAGATAGTGATACAAGACAGCACTGCGGGTATAGTAGTATTGTTAGATGGAAACGGAATTTATAACGACTACCCTATTGGCCGCAGAATTTTTATTAAGTTGAAAGGATTGTATGTAGTGTCTTACAAAAACCTTATTCAGATTTGTGCTGCAGTAATGCCCGATGGCTCATTTGCCGGTATTCCTACTTCGCTGTATGACAGATTTATCTTAAAGGGAAGTTATTTCCATTATGTAAAGCCAAAACAGGTAACAATAAATCAGTTAAACAACAGCTATCAAAACATGCTCATAGAGTTAAATGGCGTAGAGTATCAAAGTGCAGATGCCGGGCAAACTTATGCTGATGTTTACACTAAATCATCGCTCACCCGTGTAATAAAAGATTGCAACGGTGGTGTAATGGATACTTACAACAGTGGCTTTTCGAATTTTGCCAATGAAAAAACACCTACAGGAAAAGGTACCATGGTAGCTATTTACAGTGTGTACAATACTGATGGACAAATACTTCTGAGAGACCCTTCAGATTTAAAAATGGATAGCACACGCTGTGGAGGTATAGTAGTAAGCAGCGATGGTTTGTTGGGTATTAGGGGACTTGGAGCCGGAACCGTATTGCCTGCTAACACTATTGCCCGTGGCATTGTAATATCTGACCGTACCAACGCCAACTGCGACCCTAAAAACTTAGTTATTCAGGATTCTACAGGGGGCATGGCTATCCGTTTTGCATCGGCACACAGTTTTAATCTGGGCGATGATGTTTCTATAAATGTAGGAGGTCTAAACCTGGTAGCCTTTAATGGCCTAGTTCAAATTGACAAAAGCACTTCACCGTACGGTGTGCCTTTAACTAATGCAAATGTTGTAGGAAGCGGCACCGTAACACCTCGTATAGCTACGGTAAGTAACATACAAGCAAACGGAAATTTATGGGAATCAACTCTTATAACGGTACAAAATGCGGTGATTGGCGGAAGCGGCACTACCTGGGGCAGTTCGCAAACTATAACTGATGTAACCGGCAACCTGACTCACTTTACACGGAACGGAGCTACATTTTTCGGCACCGCATTGCCTAGCGGTAATAAATCATTTACGGGTGTGCTGGGAAATTTCAACGGTTATCAGTTGCAGATTCGTAATCTGAGCGATGTGCAATAACAGCACACACTGTATTACAAAAAGCAAAATTTTGACCATTTAGGCTAAACTTTTAGGTAAGCCGGTTAAAATTTTAGCCTTTAATGTATGTAGGATTCATAACCCGTAAGTTAACTATTTACTCTTTTGTAATCACGAGAAACGGATTCAGCGTTTCCGGTTTGTTTTTCTTTCAATCAGAATGTTCATCTCCCGCGTTATCCATTGGGTAAGCACTGAGTTTGGCGATTGCTCGCCACCTGCGGTTGTCAATTCTATTATTTCTGTAAGCAACAACCGGAGTTGTTTGTCGCGCTCGGCTTCTGTGGACCTTTGCAGAGTAGAATAAAACCGTCTGAACACCGAAACAATGGGTTTGCTGATTTTTGTTTGCAGTGTTTGTTCATGGTTTAATTCGTAGTTGATGGCCTGGTCCACATTAATGCTTTCTCGTAGGGCTAAATCTAAATTTCCTCTCAGGTAATATACAGCCGATAAAACCAGCCGCATGAAAAAGTAAAACTCTGACCCTTCTTTTTTTGTTTCCAAAGTCACATACTTCTCGGCATTATCAGCGTTTCGCACATACAAGTGAAGAACCGATAATAGAAAAGGACCTCTGCCGGCAAGTAGTTTACTGTTCAACAACTCTTTTTCGTAACTAATTGCCAATTTTTGAGCTCTTTCAAATTGTTCCGCACGCATAAGAGCCATGGTAAAATTTAAAACAAAAGACTCTTGTAAGTGTAGCGGCAGAATTTCTATACAGTCTTCAGCTTTACTGTAATACTCTACTGCCTGAATATAATTTTTACATAGATAGTGCTCTTGCCCCAAGTTGATCCAAAACCTGTTCATAGCTTCACTGGGGTTTGGTTCATACTTTTTGATAACCTCTTCTAGTTGTACTATTTTATTGAGATGCTGGATTTTTGCTTCACCTTTCGATGCATTTATCATAGCTCTTAAACTTAAATACTGAGCATACAAATCATCTTTTTCCAGCTCTTCTAAATTCACATGCTGAGTGGTAGATGTAAGCTTCTCGTTGGGCATGTAAGCAGAAATAATTCTCTCGCTCATACGCAAACGCACTTCTTCTTCTCGTATTTGCCGTAATACATTTTGTTTCAGAATATTGATTCTTTGCCCTACAAGTTCTGCTGTAATTTTGGCATTTGCCAGTGTTTGCGGCTTGCCTTGCAAATGAAACCTGATATTTAAATCGCTTAACGATAACATATGTATGGTATTGTCATCTTGTACAGCTTTTTTCCAAGCCAGTTTATAATCTTCTTCAAACAAATCGTACAAGGTGCGGTTAAGCAAGTATTGCAAAAAGGCAAGGCTGTTCTCTGAACTTCTTCCCCCGCTTTCAACAGTCAGGTGTTCTGCTAACCAATGATACAATAACCTATACTCATTTCTGAGTAAGTAATCAGATGCTTTACTATAGCTTTTACCAAAAACTGACTTAAAAATTTTTGAAGAATCGGGCTCGTAAGTAGTTCGATTATTCGACAGAACGGCAAACAGCTTGGTAAGCGTTTTTCGCTTATGAGTCTTTATCTGCTGTGTCAGCACTTTCAATTCACTTAAGGTAACCCCTTTTAGCAGTGTAAATACTTTACTGTTTTCCATCTTTATTATGCATCTTGTAGCTGATTAAAGCTACTTTTTTATCACAGAGTAACGAAATTCAATTTCGTCAGACACTAAACTCTGCACATTTTTACAACACAAAACAAACACAATATGAATACTAAACCTTTTTCTCCGCTTTCATTACTTACCATCATGATTATGACAGTTTATGTATCTGCCTGCAAAAACAAAAACCAACCCATAAACCCTGTACCGATTGTTATTGGCTGTAATGATGTAAACCTTGATGCCACCTGGGAAGACAGAGGTGATGGCATTGACTACATTCTCGACTGCGCCATAACAGTAAACGCCAAACTTACTATTAAGCCCGGAGTTACCATTCAATGTAAAACAAACTCCGGAATTATTGTTGAAACTGCTGGCACATTAGTAGCTGCCGGAACCGCAGCAGCGCCTATTAGTTTTGCAGGCGATGTAGCTGCTGCGGGAGTTTGGAAAGGTATTTACATACGCAGCAGCAGTGTGCTCAATGAAATTTCGTATTGCACCGTAAGCCATGCCGGCAACTCAAGTTTTGATGGCAGCACAGGTAAAATGGCTAACATACGTGTTAACCTTACAGCCAGATTAAAACTGACCAACAGCACCATTTCAAAAAGCTTAAAAGATGGATTGCTAATTGATGGTCTTGACACAGATGATGTATGCCCCATTTCTAACTTTAGCAGTAATAATTTTACAGACAATTTGAACTACCCCATATCAGCTATAGCATCATTGGGCAATTTGCTTGATGGTAACGTTTCAACCTATACTGGCAATACCAAAAACAAGATACTTTTCCGCGGAGGGAATTTATTCGGCACACATGCCTGGAAGAAAATGGCGGTTCCATACTTTATTGAAAACGTGGTATCAATTGGTTACGACATACAGAACGGAAACCTGACTATTGAACCCGGCAGTACACTTCAATTTGCTAACGATGCCGGGCTTTGTACGGGCGACTATGCCACAGGCTCATGGTTAAAGGCAAATGGCACAGCATCGGAGCGCATTGTATTTACCGGTGAAACAGCCCTACCTGGCACTTGGAAAGGAATTGCCTTTCAAAGCACTAACCCAAACAACCAGATTTCTTATGCCGATATAAGTTATGGCGGATCATCGTCTTACACAGGTGCCACTCAGAAAAAAGCCAATTTACATGCCGGAGCCTGGAGCAACGGAACATTTACTATTGCAAACAGCACAATATCAAACAGTGGTGCATGGGGTATTTGGGTAACGCTGGGGTCTCCGGGTGTTACAGTTCCCGGGTCGGTAACATACAGCGGAAATGCCAGTGGAAACTACTATGCTGAGTAATTTCGGTGCACATCAATGAACACCACAATTTAAAACCACTCAAATGAAAAGTGAAAAGTTTTTTGTTCTCTCTTTACTGTGGTTGATGTTCATCTCTACCCATGCTCAACAAATTCAAATTACCATTATTCCCGGTAGCGAATATACTTTGGCGCGTAGAGATGAATGGAAGGTGCTTGTTAACAACACTACAAGCCAGCCGCTGCAGGTTTACTTTTATGGAATTGCCAACGAAGCAAGTATGGGCAAAGTGTATGAAGCTCGCTCATTCGGAAGAGAAATTTTACCGGGCGTAACCACATTCAGCACACAGTACTATGTAGGCCTCGAACCATACAAAACACTTTTCGAAAATCAGGCATTGCGCCAGTATGCTATTCAAACAAATGGGTTGCCTGCCGGTGACTACGAAATTTGCATAACTGCATTTTCGGTCATTGACAGCACAGAACTTGGAACAAACTGCTTGAATTTTGCGGCTGATTATTTTTCTCCACCTGTTTTAGTAGCTCCCGAAAATAATGACACTATCTGCGAACCCTACCCGTTTTTTAGTTGGTTACCACCGGTGCCTAACAATGGCCAGCAGTTTACGTACACACTTACACTCTACGAATTGCAGAACATACAAACTGTTTTTAGTTCAGTGCAAACCAACCAACCTTATTATGAGAAAAAAGGAATTACCACTCCTATTAGCCAATACGGAATAAATGCACGTAACCTGCGGCCGGGGTATCGCTACGCCTGGAAGGTTTCAGCTGAAGTAAACAATCAGACAGTAGCTACCAGCGAGCTATGGAGTTTTGTGTACTGCAAAACCAATTCTTTGGTGCTGGGTATCGACACCACGAAAAAGAAAACTTCGGTAACAAAGAATCCTCCTAAGCCAGGCATACCTTACATGGAATTGAAAAAGAAAACCGGCTCTGACTACAGTGTAATTGCGGGTGGTAAAATGAATTTTGTGTTTGTAAACAACTTACAGCAAGACAAAGTGGGTTATCAGGTGCTTGACGCTCGTCAGCAGGTGGTAGATAAGCAAGTGCTGGATGCCGGCTACGGTTACAACTACTACAGCATTGATGTGAAGACGAGTGGCAAACTGCAAAGCGGAAATTATTATGAACTGCAAACCATAGATCTAAAGGGTAATATTCAAAAAGCTCGATTCAAATTTTTACGCTAAATAAAAATCATATCGTATGAAGCAAATTAGAAAACATGTGAAGAAGATAGCATTGATGCTGGCGAGCGTTCAATTGCTCGAAATGATTTTGCCTATGCATACACTAGCGCTTACCGGTGGGCCGTCAGTACCTGAAGTACAGCAGTTTTCACAGGCAGGTGAGCAACAATTGGTCAATCTATTTACCGGAGATTTTAGTTACAATATTCCACTTCTTGATGTAGGCGGGTATCCGGTTTCTATTTCTTACAACAGCAGTGGCGTAAATATGGAAGCCGATGCTACATGTGTAGGCCTTGGCTGGAATTTAGATGTGGGATCTATCAGCCGTGATGTGCGTGGCTTGCCTGATGATTTTAGTGGAGACAAAGTGGAAAAAGAGATGAACATAAAACCGAAAACAGAAGTTGGGGTAGATATGAGTTTTGCCAGTGAGTTTACCGGATTCGATTTTGCAAAACTCGGCAATAGTTTCAGCACCACTATTTCGCGCAGCAATTACGATGGTTGGGAAATTGGTTTGGGCATGAGCCAGACACAAAAATTTTCAGCCGACTGTGGCGATGTAAACCTGAGTGGCTCAATGGATTTTGGCGTGGGCATAAGCAATAAGGGAGGTGCTAGTTTCAATGCTAATGGTTCGCTAAGTGGTAAATTGAAAGAAGGGGAACACACCGTTGGTGTAGGCACAGGAATTGGGCTGGGAGTTACATCACGCGAGGGGTTAAAGTCGCTTACCTTCGGAGCAGGTTTCAGCGGTTCTCGAAAGCACCGTGTGCCCGGCATGCAATATACCAATGACCGTGTTCGTGAAGGTGGGCAAAGTGTAAACTTTAAATTCCCGGTTTCGTTTGCCTCACCTTCTTACACGCCTACTTATGATATGCCTCTGAAAACTTTAGGAGGTGAATTTTCATTTAAACTTGGCGGTGAAGTTACGCTCATGCACTTGAGCGGTGCTATAGCAGGCAGTGCCAGCATTCAATCGTTGGCTACTCATATTGATTCTATGCCTGCGTACGGTTACATCTATTCTCAAAATTCTTCGAATGGCAGAAATTTGTTGGATTTTAACCGTGATAACGATGGTGCGTTTATTGCCGAACGCCCAAACTTACCGGTAACTTGTTTTACACACGATATCTATACAGTAAATGGTCAGGGAGTAGGCGGAAGTTTTCGTCCGTTCAGAAACGACATTGGCACTCTGCACGACCCGCTGAAAACACAAAACAATAACAACGTAGCCGGTGGGTTTGAAGTAGGGCTTGGTCAGTTGGTAAAGTTCGGAGGCGATTTTAAACTAACCACCATGAACGGGCGAACAAAAAAATGGCAAGAGGGAAACACCTTTGCCCAGCCCTTTGCATTTACTAGCGATACCGGACTGTACGAAGCTGTGTATTTTAAAAATATGGGCGAGGCCACTGCTATGGCAAATCCTGAGCAGTTTGCAAATATGGGTAGTTACTACCCTATTTGTGCAGAGGTAAATAACAACGGCACTACCACCAACAAGATAATAAGCACAGGCACTCAACCGCCTCGCGAACTTGACGCCACAAAAATTCTTCGTAAAAATCGTGAGCCGCGAAATACATTATTTAGCTATCAAAATGCATGGCAAGCAGCACATAATGGTGTAGAAAAACAACTAATTAGTTACAAGCAAGGCGTTACTGCAACTCGTGCAGCAAGCAATGCTATATGGGTTCGCAAAATCAATCGAACAGCTGCTTACCGTGCCGACCATCACATGAGCGAAGTAACCGTAACGCGCAACGATGGCGTGCGGTATGTATATGGACTGCCTGCATATAATCTGTACTCAAGAGATGTTTCGTTTAACATCAGCCGTACCGATGCAACCCCTGATGGAAAAAAGATGATTGACTATGTCCCCGGTCAGGATAACACTATCAGGAACAGGCGCGGGTTCGATAATTTTTTTGAAGCCGAAACAACTCCTGCATATCCGTATGCCTGGATGCTTACCGGAGTGTTAAGTGATGACTATGTTGACCTTACCGGTAACGGACTTACCAGCGATGATTTGGGAAACTACACACGTATCAACTACACGCAAACAAACGCAAGTTATATGTGGCGTATGCCTATGCAAAAAAACAAAGCGTTTTTTCAGGAAGGAACCAAGAGCGATGCTCATGATAACAAAGCACATTACAGCTATGGCGTAAAAGAAGTTTGGAATGTACATTCTATTGAAACCAAAAATTACGAAGCCGAATTTTATTACTCAGAGCGCAAAGATGCACTAGCAGCATTAGACGAAAACGGAGGAAATGATTCGCGTTCGCGTTTAAGCAAGCTCGATTCTATTGTGCTTTACAGTAAAAGTGAATTGTTAGAAAAAGGCAGCCAGGCAGTACCGCTTAAAAAAGTGTTTTTTGAATACGATTACACCCTTTGCAAGAAAGTGCCTAATGCTGTTTCAGAAGATACAGGCAAACTCACCCTCACAAAAATTTATTTCACCTACGGCAATTCCGAGAAAGGGAAACTGAGCCAATATGTGTTTTCTTACAGCAACACTAACCCTAACTACAACCCAAAGAAGGTTGACAAATGGGGAAATTACTTAGATAAATCTGCCGAAGAAGATGATGCTTCTACCTATGCCAAACTAAGTCGCGAAACTGCTGACTCTTATGCTTCTGCATGGTTGCTTACAGGAATTAAAACTCCCGAAGGCAGTGCTATGGAAATAACCTACGAAACAGATGACTACGCCTATGTGCAAGATAAGGTGGCTATGGAAATGTTTCAGCTTAAAGCAGTTTCACTCGAAAGGGACAAGGATGCTATTCCTACAGAAGTTGATTTAGGTGAAAGGGGACTTTATAACGGTGATGATAAATACCGGTATCTGAAATTTGAATTGAAGCGCCCAACTGCCAATGCCGATGAACTTCGTTCTTACATCACTGGTATTGATGAACTCTTCTTTTCAGCACAAATAGATTTAGCAGCACGTTCGTACCCTACAGGTGGCGATGTACATGCAGTAGAAAAAGTAGATGGTTTTGTGCCCGTGAATCTTGCCACTTACAACACCGATTATGGTTTTTGTACCGGTGGCACTACGGGCACTTACCGTTATGCATGGGTTAAACTTCCGTTATTAGTAAATGGCGATGGGAATACCCCGGATGAAAATGGTGTGCACCCATTTGCAAAAACGGCTTGGCAAAAGATAAGGAAGAGCATGCCGGAACTTATTTACAACGACCCTAGTCCTATGGATGGCGAGGCCGACCCATTACAATTTGCCGAGGCCGCTGTAAATACAATGGCTGCTATGGGCGAATTTTTCAGCGACCCGAACACGCTCTTGCGCAATCATGGTCATGCACAAAAAATTGAAGTGGGCAAAAGCAAAATCCGCTTAAACACTCCGCTGTTAATGAAGTATGGTGGCGGTGCACGCGTAAAGAAAATTACCACCAACGACAACTGGGCAAGTATGAGTGGAGTGCCTAACACTTCATCTGTTTATGGCACGGAGTATTTTTATACTACCACAGCAAACATTGGTGGTGTAGAAACAAAAGTAAGCAGCGGTGTGGTTTCTTACGAACCTACTACTAATGCCGATGAAAATCCGTTTTCGCTTCCAACAAGATACAGCATTGAAAAACCATTGAGTATTGATGTTAGTTTGTATCAGGTTGGCCCGCTGGGTAAAATATTTTACCCCGGGGCTGGGGTTGGTTATAGCAAAGTGAAAGTGCGCAACCTGCAAAACGCTAACGTAACTAAGAACGCTACTGGGTTTACCACACACGAGTTTTACACAGCTAAAGATTTTCCAAGCTTTACTTACCGAACCAATTTGCAGGTAAATCCTAAGGAGGTTCCGTTCCCGCCTTTCTATTATGAGAAACAAGCCACCGTGTCGCAAGGTATAAGTGTGCAGCTGAACAACATGCACGGTAAAGAAAAATCAGTAAAAGTTTTTCAGGAAACCGATTCAGTAAATCCTATTTCGGGGCAACAGTTTTTTTATAAGTCAACAGGTAATCAGTTGAACAATTATGTATCTGTAGTAGATGGTGAAACAGGGGCTACCCGCTACCAGGATTTTGGGGTTGATTACGAAATTTATACCGATGCTCGCGAAAGTGTGGAAGAAACTTTTGGACGCGGAGTAGAAGTAAACACCGATGGGTTTATGGCTTCGGTAATTCCGGTTTTTATACCCGGAATTTATCCGCAAATGAATTATGTGTTGAAGCGCTATCGCGCCCTAACGTTTACTAAAGTAATTCACAAGAGCGGAATTTTAGACAGAGTAGAATCGTATAGCAACGGAGCCAATGTAAGTGTAAGCACCACACTTTACGACAGGCAAACCGGTTCGTCAATTGTAAACGAATCATTAAACGAGTTTGGCGGCAAACAATACGGAGTAAACATTCCAGCTTATTGGATTGCTAACAACAAAGGCATGGATGCAGCTTACAAAAATCAAGGCGCAGAGTTTTCTATTACACTTCCTGCTCTCGCTGATTACAGCAGCAAATTTCGTGTAGGCGATGAAATTCTGATACACCATTACTCTCCGGTGCTAGGTGTTGTTGGCATTCCGGGATTGACTACTGATGCACCACCTAAAAAAGCGTGGGTACTGGAAGTAACACCCACAACACTCTCATTGATTGATGAAATGGGTGTACGTATTTCGCGCGATGGAAGCTACTATGTAGAAGTACTTCGCAGTGGCAACAGGAATCATCTGGCAGAAAATGCCGGAAGTGTGCAAACACTTACTAACCCCGTGGCTGAAAACCGTTTTGCAATTCCTTCCAGTCAAATTATTAATGCCAATGCAGCCACTTACAGCAATGTATGGCAAACTTATGCGGCATTTACAGCTACACAGCCGCAGTATCAATGCAATTGTAGGGCTTACTCCGATAAGTTGGGCAAGAGCTACAAAACAGTATTGGAGAATTTTGTTCGCGCCATCTTCAACAAAGGCGACTATAACGAAACCGGAGTTGATTTAAATGCTTCACATGATTATAGCGATTTCTCCACTTTTCTCAACAATAATTTGTCCCGCGGCACACGTAAGATGAATTCGCTGCGCTTAGGCACAGAAATGGAATGGCAAATCATTAATAGCGATTCTACTTCTTGCAGCATTAAGTTGAGCATGGCAGATGGCAACACTCCATTTCCCGATTCAATTCAGAATTTTACGATAGACCTTTCTCTTGCAGATGCAAGCGACCGCGCAACATGCGAAGATGCTAATACTGCACTGGGAATAATTACTTACCGTGGAGGGTTTAACTTAAACACAAATGCATTAGTGCCTTCAACCACTTCCGCTCGTGTGCGCATTACTTCATCGTGCTTACCTCTTCTGCTTTGCGAAGAAAGATATATAGGTGAGGACGAAGTAAGTTGTGCTGCCTCGGACAGCGGAAAAGTAAATCCGTTTGTGTGTGGCATATATGGCAACTGGCGCAAAAAAGCCGACTATGCTTACCGCAGCGAGCGAAGCACAGGCAGTGTGGCTACGGGTGGAACGTTCAGCGGTTCTTTCAATTCGTTTTTCACTCCTCATTCTCCCACGCAGCCCATGCAAAACAGCGGCAGTATTCCTAACTGGCAGTTGGCAACATCTGCAACTACTTACGACCCATACGGCCGCAACTTAGAAAGCAAAAACAGTTTAGGAATTTACAGTAGCGAAGTATTTGGATATGGATTTTCTCTGCCGGTTTTAGCGGCTGCTAATGCGCGTTATTACACAACTGCCTTTGATGGGTTCGAAGATTACCAATATAAAAACGCGGCATCGAATCCATGGAACGACTGTCCCATACTTCCGCATTTTAAATTCGATACTTCATCAGCAAAAATAAGTTCAGCTTTCAGCCATACAGGCAATAGTAGTTTGCAGGTAAACACTACTACCCAACTCACACGTGACTTTTTTGCATACACCGAAGCTGAAACAGTTCCTATTGCAGATGGAACATTCACGGCAAGGAAAAACAATCTTATTCAGCCGTTTACCCCACAGCCCGGGAAGTATATTCTCAGTGCATGGATTCGTAAAGAAACATCTTCCGGTGCTTTTGGAACTACCGAGAGCAGCGGTGGCAATAATACTTTGCAGAATATCGGCAATATGCTTTTGAACAACGTTCCTCTTATACCAACCGGTACATTATCAACTATTGTCAGCTTAAGTGGCGAAATAAAAATTAAGTGCACTAATAGCTCAGGGGCGGAAACAACTTTGACAACCGCAAGCCGCGAGGGGAAAAGCATTGACGGATGGCAGCAGATAAACGCCACGTTTGATATCCCCGCTAATGTGCGAAGCATAACGATAGAACTTAGTCCGGGTGCACGTGCCTGGTATGATGATGTGCGCATTCAGCCCTTTAATAGCATGATGAAAACTTTTGTTTACAACCCGCGCACACTTCGGTTGATGGCCATGCTTGATGAAAATAATTATGGAGCTATGTATGAGTACGACAACGAAGGAAACTTGGTGCGTACCAAGAAAGAAACGGAAGACAATATTGTTACACTCCAGGAGATTCGTTCATCTAAGCCAAAAACCAGATAACATGCAAAACAAAATCCTTCTGCTTTTACTGGTGGTTTTATCGCAAACTGTTTTTGCCAAAACCGATGGTTATGTGGTAACACGAATCTCCGGTGACTTTGTGCGGGCTTCTGTCAGTGATACTTTGATTGATACCATCTACGATTTCGAAACGATGTTGCCAAACGGCACATTAGCCCCTGATGGAGAGCGTTATAAATTCACCCGCAAAGAAGTGACTCTTACACTTTGTGTAAATCCTAATAATGCGGAGCCACCAGCCGCCACATTTACATCTTCGGTGGAGTGTTTAATTGCCTTCAAGGAATTACCAACCTCAAGCATCAGATACGATACTGTTACGCTAAACGTTAATTATAATCCCAACGGAGGAAGCGCTTACAAAGCAAAAGATGTGTACGTATTGAAAGGTGCAGTGTGGGCGCAGATTAAAACCATTAACAAAACTGTATTGAGTGTACCTGCTGATGATAATTCACTGCAACTTAATTTTCAGTACAGTGCTGATAAGTTTTTCCCGGCAACAATCAGCGAAAGCCCTGTTGTAAATTCGTTTTTGCCGAGCACCAACAATGGTTACTTAAAACTGCAATGGAAAGAATTGCCCTGGGCAGAGCGCTATGATGTGGAGTGGACTTTTGTAGATAATTATGATGGCACACCCACCGGTGAGAAACCTGCGGGACAAATTGTTTACGACTTCAGACATAACAATACACGCGTAACTACCCAAAATACTCAATTGGAAATTCCGATGGTGTTTGAAAGAGGGTATGTGCTGGTACGTGTGCGCGCTGTTGGATTATCTGGAACTTATTTTGATGAACTGCAATACGGCAGATGGAGTGCGTTTAATAATAACAGCGGCACCGGTGTTACGGCAGAAGCAAAT
Organism: uncultured Chitinophaga sp.; assembly: GCA_964615305.1. Classification (GTDB taxonomy): domain Bacteria; phylum Bacteroidota; class Bacteroidia; order Chitinophagales; family LD1; genus Bog-950. The sequence continues at coordinate 26,208 of CAZTNA010000013.1, read as the reverse complement.
TCTTTCTATAAAATAACGGCTGCTCTTGCGCATGAAGCCGACAAAATGAACTGGCAATACTCCGGTGCGTTTGGCGGTGATGATTTGCATAAAGAAACGGTCAGTTATATGGACGGCACTTTACGCCAGCGCCAGTTGGTAAGTAGTGCACAAACCGATTTAAATTTATTAGTGGCAGAAACCATTTACGACCATCAGGGTCGTCCTGCTATCCAAACGTTACCGGCTCCAATAAAGCCGACTACCACACCATCATCTTCGGGCTCCATTGTAATTGGCGGTGGCAGCAGCGGTAGTCCTTTTTCTCCGCAGTACCAGTTGTTTACCCTACCTACGGGTTTTGTTTTAGATGTTAGCAACATTACGGGTCTGTTCAGTTATAACACTACACACCCTAAAATTGGTTATCAGAAAAATTTTAATCGTAACGGAGACGAACAACCTTACAACAAAAAGGATTTTGATTTAGATGCGAGTGGTTGTAATCCTTCATCTGAGCCGTTCAGTGCAAATTCAGGTGCGGGTAAATATTACTCGCCAAGCAATGCTGATAAAACAGGTTTTAACCAGTTTATTCCCGATGCTCAGGGGTATCCGTTCACACAAGTTTCTTATACCCCAGATAAAACAGGTCGCCCTTCCTCTATTGCAAAAGCAGGTGTGGACTTAAAAAAAGGAAGTGGTCATGAAGTAAAAATGTTTTACGGCACACCTTCGCAGGATGAGTTAGACCGGATGTTTGGTAACGATGCCGGCAATGCTTCGCGGTACAAAAAAGAAATGATAATTGACGAAAACGGACAGGCGCACGTTTCGTACAAAGATATTCGCGGCAATGTGGTGGCAACTGCATTAACAGGACTTTCGCCTGATGTTTACACAGCGTTGCCCCAAGGCAGCGACTTCAATATCACACTCCACTTAATTGAAGAAGACAACAGAGTAGATGTTGCTACTAATAGTTTAGTGAGCCAAAAAAGTTTGTTGCTTGGTAAAAGAAGCAGTGTTGCTTTTAGTTACTCACTTACACCACCAAGTTATAACGACCGTTACTGCAATAATAATTCGCTTTGCTACGACTGCATTTATGACTTAACTATTGATGTGCGCAACGATTGCGGAGAAGTATTCTGGCACGAAAAACAGCGCATAGGAAGTTTAACAGCATTGAATACCTGTGCTTCGTCTCCGGTAAATTTTCCAAGAACACTGGAACTTGACCCGGGAAATTATTTCATCAGCAAACGATTGACTGTAAACGACAGTGCTGTTAATGTGTATGTCAATGATTACAAAGCACACCTGTGCGTGCAACCTGCCGAGCCATTTGCAGGAACAGTAGTAGGTAATCCGTGCGATGCAGTTTGTAACACTTGCCCGCAAACTGTGGTAGAGCGGAGATTTAACCAACGTGCCACTCCCGGTTCTACCGTAACTTTTCCGGTGCAAATGCGCGCTTTGAATGATGGCACTTGTATGCGTTATTGTAATACAGGCCCTGCATCTACATGTGCTTCTGCTTTAGAATTATTGTTGGCTGATGTAAGTCCGGGTGGACAGTACGGAGAATACATGGACACTACCAATCCTGATTTTCCTCTCGGCATTGTTGACCCTACCGAGTTTTCATTGTCAGTCTTTAATACCGGAAACCAATTGCCGGTGATGGGTGCTACCTGGCAAATTCCTGCCTTCGATTATCAAAACCGCGATGGCAGTATTGCCTATATAGAAATTGGGCCAGACAATTTGCCTTCGCACCGCGAAGCAGATGTAGTAGTGCGCGATGGTAAACGTTTTGTAAAACCTGCTTATCTGAACGATGTGCGCGACTTTATTCACTACTGGCAATCGCAATGGGCAGAGGCGTTAGTGGTGTATCATCCGGAGTATCCGTACTACATGTGGTGCATAAAACAAAAAGCGAGCAGCAGTTACGATTCACTGATGCGCAACACAACCACTTATACCGAAGCTGCTTCACGCAATTTGATAAATCATCGCACGCTGGCTTGTGCAAACGATCCGTTATTTAGAGACCTGACATCCTATGCAATTACCATGACCGATGCATTGGCGCACTACACTCCGCTGACCGGTTTCCCTGATTTGAATATTGAAGAAGCAGTTTACCTGGCTGTGAATTACAACAACGTAAATGCCGGTGCCATGAATGTAAACGCACAGGTGCGCGGAAAAAGTTTATTCACCTCTACAGCTTATGTAAATGATAAGCAATGGAATTTTTATCGTGAGTTTTATTTGAAAAAGAAAGCGCGCATACATGATTCAGCAAGAAGGTCGTGGGCTTTGTCTTCCGGTTATTTCGACAACAACCAAATTGGAACAAACAGTTTTGGAACCGTGCCTAATCCGCTTTATGCCGATAGAACAAAACGTTTTATAGATGCGCAGGATGCGCTTACGTATTTACCGATAGACGTTGACACTATAACTGAAGCCGCTTTGTATGCACTGCGCGATGTGGCTACTCAACGGATGCAAACCAGTTGTGGCGGTTGCGGAATTTCATACGACTTGCTTTCGTTTTTAGATGCTTTGGCATTGGAGAAAAAATTGAAACAAGCTTCTATTACGCTGCCTGATGTAACACCGGTTGTTCTTACAAGAGGTCTTGTGCAGTCGTTTCCAAACAGCACTGCTTTGCAATACCGTTGGGCAGCTACGGTTACTCCTACCTCATTGCAATACAAAATTTATGCAGAGTCAAATTTGCAGTGCACTATTAATTTAAACAGAACATCTGCTGCTATTGATTGGGACAGTATTGTGCGCTTTGATTGTTTTACAGCGGTAAATACTAATGAGTTTACATTACAAGGACATACTGCAAATGATTCTGTGATACAAATTACAGGCAACAGCACTTGTATGAATTTCCGCGATTGCCCTTCGCCAAGAGTATGTACCAAGGAACCTGCAGCCGATGACATGGCAGTGCTAATGCAGTATTTATTTCAGCGCAACCGCTATCGCAGTACTTACCACATACTCCGCGACCGCACCGGATACAGTCCGCAGTTTGGCGAAGCATTGCGTGTCTTCGCTCCGCCTTCTACAAGATTTGTCTGGAGTATGAGAAGCATTTCTGCTGCCGAAGATTCTTTAAGCGGGCTTATACGTTTTTATCATTCAAGTTTGCCTGAGAGTGCGGGTTGTCCTGTAACTCTCAAAGTTATTACTCCCGGATTTCGCTTAAGCGATGTAACCGCTATTATAGATATCAGCCAACCGGCAACCACCGGGTGCACAGCGCTGGAGTTTATTTTAACCGCCCGCACAACTACAGGAGCACGCTTCCAAATCAGGGGATTATCCTGCTATACACTTTTCCGCTGTTGCCGTAGCGGTAACCCTGCAACTGCCAGCGGTGTTTGTTGCTTTACCCCAACACCGAAAATTGGCTATGCACCTGTGTGCACTATACAAGCAGATGCAGTAAGAGAAAACAACCGCAGGCATGCCGAAGAGGTTGCCATGCAGACAGGTGCTGATTCACTACGCGCAAAATTGATACAGCACTGTTTAGCTGCCGCAGAAACTTTCAATGCTGTTTACTCAGATGCTATCTACCAGATTACGCTGATGTATTACGACCGTTCCAATCAATTGGTGAAGACAGTTCCGCCTAAGGGAGTGGTGTTGGCTACTCCTACACAAATGACACAAACAAGAAGCTATCGAAGAACAGGAGGAGGCACTCCATATTATCCTGTATATGATATGGCTACTACCTACCGTTATAATTCATTTAACCAGGTAATTCAAAAAATTTTACCTGATGAAGGTAGTACAGCTTACTGCTACGATCAAAACGGGCGGGTGATTATGACGCAAGATGCCACACAACGTCCGAATGCATGCAGCTATACTTTGTATGATGCAAATGGAAGAGCGGTGGAAGGTGGAAGAAGAAATTATAGCGGCTCTATTCCTTCGCACATCGGTTACAGCACTTACATCACCGGTTTAACTCCTGCTATCCGCAGCGAGATAACTAAAACCGTTTATGATGTAATGCCTTCGGCAGGTACTCCGCATTTTGCTTCGGGCAGAAAAAATTTACGCAACCGTGTAACAGCTATTATTCGCGAAGAAAACAGCGGCACAGTTGACCACGCTGTTTATTTCGATTACGATGTGTTGGGCAATACACGCAATGTAGTGCAGCAATTCAGTAAAGTAAAAGCGCTGGCAAGCAGTGCTTTTGCAACTGCCGGAAGCGAAATCAAAAAAATAAACTACCAATACAATTTCCTTACAGGGAAAGTAAAACGTGTTTGGTATCAGCCGGGCAAAGCCGACCAGTTTATACATTGGTATCAATACGATGATGATGCGCGGATGATAAAAGCGCAAACCGGCACTAACCCGAACGAAATGGAAATGTTGCGCGAAACAGATGCGCGTTACTATTTCTATCCGCACGGGCCATTGGCAAGAGAAGAGTTAGGCAGCGAGAAAATTCAGGGTATTGATTATGCGTACACCATTAATGGTTTGCTGAAAAGCATTAACAGCGGTAGTGCAAATAAGAACACTGATATGGGTAAGGATGGTTTAAGCGAACCGGGTCTCGGACATTTTTTGCCGGATGTGTTTGGCGAAGAGTTGAATTATTTCGAGAACGATTATCAGGCCATAGCTGCTGACGCAGTAGATTTTACAGTTCAAACTTCGGGAGTGATTAATGATGGTTTTTCTAAACCGCTTTACAACGGGTTTATAAGAAACACCATTACTACACTACAAGTGCCAAGCTGGTTGAGTGGCGAGCGAATGGCAGCACACGCATACAAATACGACCAGGCTATGCGCCTTACCGATATGCAAATGGTTTTTGCGAATCCGGAAAGCAACAGTATTGCATCTGCTTTTACCAATGATTACAAAATGCATTTGCATTACGATGCAAATGGAAATATTGACACACTGCAACGCAGAAAGAAAGGTAGCGATATGGACGACCTTACTTATCAGTATCCCGTTGGAACTAACCGTTTGCAAAGTATAACTGACAGAGTCGGTTCTTCTTCTGCCGATAATGATTTAGGAAACAAAACATATGCTTATGATGTTTGCGGAAGGTTATTGAACGATGGAAGTTCTACTCTCGCCTGGAATAATGCGGGTTTACTGAAACAATACGGATCTATCAATTATGGCTATAGCGCCACTGCCAAGAGAACCTGGAAACAAACATCATCGGGCATAGAGTTTTATGTGAACGATGCCACAGGCAATCCAGTTGCCAGCTATCAGATAAGCGGCAGCGAAATTCGGTTGGATGATTTGAATGTATATGGTGCTTCGCGCTTGGGAGCTTACCACATCAACAAACCTGTAAACGATTTGAGTATAGATGTAGCACGCGATTCTTTTTCCCGCGGATTAAAACGTTTTGAAATTACCAACCACATTGGCGATGTGCAGATGGTAGTGAGTGATAAACGGGTGCGCACATCATTAGGCACTGCAGCAGATATTATTTCAGCTACTGACTATTATCCGTTTGGTATGGTAATGCCCGGTAGAACTTTTGGTGCGCGCGATTATCGTTACGGCTATCAGGGAATGGAATGTGATGATGAAGCAGTAGCCGGTGGAGATAATGAATACACTACGGAGTTTCGCCAGTACGACCCGCGTGTGGGAAGGTGGATGAGCGTAGAGCCGTTGGCAGCAAAGTATCCGGCATATTCTGTTTACTCTTCAAACTTTAACAGCCCCACCAACTTTGTAGATAAAGACGGCCAGTGCCCGATTATTTGGGGAGCAATTATTGGAGGAACGGTAGGCATTGGTATGGAATTGTATTCTGCATACACTGACCCAACGTACGAGTTTGGTTGGGATGCCATGGCAAGAGTTGGTATAGCAACAGGTGCAGGAGCACTTACAGGTGGATTAAGTGTGTTGGCACCGGAAGCAGGAATAGCTACACTAATGGTGGCGTCAGCAATAATTGAGGGAACGGCAAACGAACTAAGTCAAGGTGTAACTATAGCCGCAGGGCATCAGGAAGATTTTAGCTATACGCAAGCAGGCTTGGCTTTTGTTGCCGGTGGTTTGGGCCCTTTGGCAGATGCAGGAGTATCAGGATTAGTAGGCAGGGGTGTTGCTGCAGGAACAGATGACATTGCTGAGGGTGTTTTCAGGGCTGTAGAAAGTTCGAGTGGTGATATGTTTGAAGCCGCAGCAGCAAGGGCGGCAGCACAAAACGGGGTGGACGCATCTAACCGCGTTTTTGCAGAAGGTGCCGAAGCCGTTTTAGGTGCACCCATTGACTTTGGAGTAAATGTGGCTCAACAATCATTAGATCAGGCACTCAATGCAGCTTTAGGCCCTATTGAAGAAGATGCTGCCGCTGTATTGCGTGAAGAATTAGCAGCAGAAGAAAGAAGCGAACGCGAAAGAGCAAGACGTGCAGTAGAGCGTGCAAGAGACCGCGGAGTAGAACGAAGCCGCGCCAGAGTGTTAGAGCCGGAAGGTGATATAGGGTTCGACATTTTCGGAGGTGGTGGTGAAGAAAGGCCTGCTATTATTTACGAAGACAGAGGGGGCGGAACTGTAACAGAACATTTTAGAATGGGGCTTTCACCAAGACGCAGATAAAATGAAACAGTTAATTCTCATTGCTCTTCTTTCGGTTTACTGTTGTACTCATGCTCAACTCACCTACTCCCCTATTGCCATTAAGCAACTAGATGCTTCTGTATGCTGGAATGTAAAGCTGCAAATAAACAGCGGTGGCGAGCGCATAGAGTTGTTCGGAAAAATATCAGACGATAATGGAAAACTTCTGATTGAATGCGAAAGTGATAAACTGTTGCTTAGAAATGGACTTCAAACGCTTGATCCTAGCTTGGTACGAACAACAAAAATTAAATTTTTTGACGATGCCGTAAAAAAACACTTAGAACGAAACGGTATGTTGCCCGTTGGTCGTTATCAGTTTTGCACGACTGCCAAAACTGTAACCTCACACGAAGAATTAGGCGATGACTGCATTTCACTTTCGCAAGCTAACACAGATACAATTGCTGAAAAGAAACTGATTAAGCTGCCAAAAGAGGTTCAGTTGTATGGCAATGCAAGTATTGAACACATTTACAGCAACCGTCAGGGCACCCATCAATTATTGCCCCCACACCTGGTACGCATACAAGCGCAGCCCGGTGTAAGCATTTACAATGTGCCGCTTGCTTTAAACCTGTATTACACCAGCGAGCGCACCGCTGCATATCCCAACCAGTTTGCAGTTTCGTTTCAGTTTGATGAGCAGAAGTTTAAAGACAACCTGCGCAAAATGGTGGAGCAGAAAATAATGGAGCAAACCAAACTAAACACCGCTGCTCTCGGTAAACAATACGAGCAGGTGGCAGAGTTGGGAAGCATTAACGATAAACTGAAAGGGATGAGCATAAACACTTCAGAAATCAATTCGCTGGAAGGGCAGATTAAAAGTGGTGACTATTCAAATATTGGCGAGTCAATTTCTTCGCTGAGCGGACAAGCCATTGATGCGCTCAGGAAAATTGATTATGATAGTTTAAAGAGCGTTTACACCGATGCAAAAAATCAATTGGCAGAATACATACCGAAAGATTCTGTAGAAGAGAAACAGAAAAAAACTTTGAACGACAGTTTAGATGCGCGGCTGAAAAGGTTAGATGCTAAAAAGGATTCGGTGCTTAATAAATTGGATGGGTATCAGCAAAAAATGAATTCGCTTATAGAAAAGAAAAAACAGTTTGAAGAGATGACCGGCAAACTTACTCAACTAAAGGCCACAGCCGAACAGTTTCAGCAATTAACTGAAAAGAAAAATTACCTAGAGGGTTTAGAAAAAAATTTGGCGGGAGCCAATGCAGGAAATTATGCCGACCTCTCACGCCTCAGCGATCCTACAGTGCTTAAAGAAAATTTGCTGGAGCGGGGATTGTTTACGGGTATGAACAAACTCTTTTTCGGGGTAAGGCAACTGAGCATTGGCACAGTTTATCCTTACTACTCGCCACTTATTTTAAACGGCATTCAGGTGCAGGGCGGTGCTATTGAAATTAACCCGAGCATATTCTTTTTAAACATTACCGGAGGCAACACTCACCTTGGTGCAACCAATCTGCTTGACATTTTTAAATCCAGATATCAACGCTGGATGATTGGCGGTAAGATTGGCTTAGGTAAAGTGGAACGCTCGCACTTTTTTATCAGCTACATTCATTCTTTCGACAAATCAACCACGCTGCCCGCAGAGGTTTTTCCTACAGTTCGTCCTCTGCAAAACGATGTTTTAGGCATTGAACTTCAACTTACATTCTGGAAAGGGAAAATTAAACTACTGGGAGAAGGTGCAGGATGCGGTTTTAACCGAAACAGAAATGATGCAACCCTAAAAGTTGAAAACAGCTGGTATCAGAAAATACCTGCCTTTCTTAAACCAAACCTTTCTACTTCTTACGACTATGCTTACAACGCACGGGGAGATTTCAATTTATGGAAAGGAAGCTTAATAAGCGTTTACACAGAGTTTATTGGCCCTGGATATCAAAGTTTTGGTGTGCCGTTTTTACGCAACGATGTGTTGCGCTATGGAGGCAGAGTGGAACAATCAGTCTGGAAAAACAGGCTAAAGGCAACTGCGAAGTATAAGTATGAAATTGACAACTTAATAGACTCAAAACGATTCACCACCACCACTCATTTCTATGGAGCAGGTATCTCTTTCAACATGCGCAAACTCCCTACTCTTAAGCTTGACTATAATGGCAACCTGCGCAAAGGCTTTTTTGCCAATCAGTTAATGCACTCTCTTGTAGCATCGTCCGGCTATAACTACAAAATTGCCAAAACAAACATGCGCACTTCAATAAATTACCAATGGATAATGAGCAATGCCGACAGCATTAGTTTTTCAGATTACACTTTGCACAATGTAATGGTAACACAAAGTGTATCATTTAAATTTCCTGTTACCGTGCTGGCAAACATTGGCTTTAACCAAATGCAAAACATAATGGCAACTACGCGGCAAGTTCAGTTTGGTGCGGGGGTAATGAGTATGCCTCTCAAGAATTTTAATGCCGGATTAAATATTGACCTGGCAAAAAACATAGGAAGGGACTATCGTTTAGGAACTACACTAGACTTAAGCTACACTCTCCTCAAACATCTGACCATATCAACTAATCTTAGATTTAATCGTTATCAAAACTATTTTATTACTGACCAACCGTATAATGAAGTGGTGCTAACCACCCGACTGGCCGTACTGTGGTAAAAAAAACATCTATGCAACAACCTATTACAGCATACCGCGGTGGAAGAGCGGTAATGTTTATTTACATTGGAGTATTTTGTATTTGTGCACCCATTGGTACACTACTGAAAATACCACCATATTATTTATGGATAGCAATAGGTTTATTGGCTGTGTTGGCCGGAACCCTGCTGCCTAAATACGTGTTCAGCAACCCTGTTATTACTGCCGACAATTCTGGAATCTGTATTAAGGACAAAAGGCTTGTTCCGTGGAGGCAAATCCGCGACATCAGAACAGAAAATAGAAAGTTAAATCCTTTAAGCACCAGTATAGCTAATACGGATGTTTTTCTTTGTATAGAAACTTTTGACGGTTACATTGAAGAATTTAATCTGTTATATATGAATGTGAATTACACAGAGTTTCCAAAACAGCTCATCAATTTGTGGCAATCTAATACAACCATGCCATGACCATTCAGCAGTTACACAATTTCAAACTCGAACAAAAATTTTTGAAGGTAAGTAAGAACGATACGCACTACCGTTGGGTTGGTAAAAAATACGATGTAGACATCCATTATCACAGCAGCAACTTTTATCAGCCCGATTTTTTTAAGTTACAGGTAACGGACAAAAACGGAAACTGTGTTTGGAATGATGGCAGCCTACTATTTCATGGCGACTTTATGGCCCAACCTTTCATAAGCGAGACTTATGACTCTATGGTTCTGCCTCTTGTACATGACACCTCAGATTCCGAATCTATGCAGGTGATACTGGTAGATTTAAAGAAAAGCTCATACAAGCCCATAACTCCGAAGGGGTTTTACCCATTTACTGGACATTTCCAGTCCTTTAATAGCATTTTTTGGGGAGAAAAAAGTGGGGTGATAGGCTATAATCTAGACAATAACAAAACTTTCATCTTACATGAATTACTCTCTCCTATAGTTTCTGAAATGTATGCATGGTGCACTAGTCCGGTGAACAATAACATGCTTATAGTGAGTAAAGAGTCTGAACGAAACATTATTCTGTTTAACGTACAACAAGGTGTAATCACAGGTAAAGAAACCATCAGTTTTAACTCTGCCGATAACTTAGTTGTTACATGCCATCCAGAACATAACACCAATGGTGTTTTACTTCACGTACAATATTCAAAGAAAACAGAATCAGAAATACTACAATTTCAAAGTTCTGACTTCTACCAGATAATTTTTTAATCACAAAAGTTATATCCAAGAAAAAGACATCTTGTCTACTTGGTCATTTATTGGCAAACACCCTCTATACTAGCACAAGGCAATAATATGCGCAACACTTTTATTTTAGCCCTAATGACTTCAACAAAATCAAGTTTATTGTGTTGCTGTATAGTTTTGATTATAACAGCATGTTTTCTGTTATCTGCCTGTAAAAAAGAAAACTCCGTACAACTCGATTTCTCTAAAATTACAGTTACCGATTTAGCGTGCATTTATATAAGCAATGTTGATACTTCTGATTGGACGCTCGATAACACCTGGACCAATCAAGAAACCAACCTGATGAACTTTTCAAGAACTGTATCTACTACCGATACTGTAGCAGGTTATGTGCAGGTGAGTGCTGCCTGTCCTAACCCATCAGCCGGTTCGTTAGCTGTTGGCGTAAATACAGAACGAGCATGTGTAATGAAAGCTGTGTTTGTGAACAACGACATGCAAATACTGCACTACTCCAACCAATTACTCACAGGTGGCCCAATAATAACTTACCACAATTTCACTTCACTTTCTTCATTCAAGAAAGACGCAAACTACAGAATGTATTATGCGTTCTACACTGCCAAAGACTCCCTTTATTACAAAGGCCATGGCGATTTTCGAATCGAATAAGGTTTAATTTCATCGTTTCATGCAAGCTAAAAAAACCTTACATCCGTTGGTGGCAGTATTTATTACTGTGTTTATTGATTTACTTGGAATAGGTATCATGATTCCTGTTTTTGCACCGCTCATTATAGAGAATAAACATGGCATGCTGCCACTGGAAATGAGTGAAGCTACGCGTAACATGCTTTATGGAATTTTGACTGCTACGTTTCCATTCTTTCAGTTTTTCGGGGCACCAATTCTAGGCACATTGGCTGACAAGTACGGCAGAAAAAAAGTCTTACAGTTTTCGCTTGTTGGTACATTTATAGGCTATGTGCTTTTTGCACTATCTATCCACTTTCACATTTTGTGGTTACTGTTTATTGCCCGTGCATTGCCGGGTTTTATGGGCGGAAACATATCTATTGTAACAGCAGCATTGGCCGACATATCGAAACCTGAAGAAAAAGCAAAAAACTTCGGTTTAATTGGCATGGCGTTCGGCTTAGGATTTATTTTAGGACCTTTTCTGGGCGGCATACTGAGCAGTAATGAAGTGTTGCCATTCTTCGATTACTCCACCCCTCTTTGGTTTACTGCAGCACTTACGCTGGTTAATATTTACTACGTGCGCAAACAGTTTCCTGAAACTTTCAAGCCTAACTCAAAAGGCAAGGTTTCCCTGTTTACCGGCATCAACAACATACGCAGAGCTTTTAGTTTAGTAAACATGCGAGTGATATTGCTATGTGTATTTTTACAAGCATTTGGTTTCAGTTTCTTTATGCAATTTAATCAGGTGTACCTCATCAAAAAATTTCACTTTGATGAAAAAAGTATAGGCCTGTTCTTTGGTTATATCGGGCTTTGGATTGCCTTTACACAAGGGGTAATTGTACGAAGAGTATCTACCGTGTTTTCACCACCACAAATTTTGCGTCTGTCACTTATTGGTTTGGGCATTACCATACTTGCTATACTAGTACCTGATAACTGGTGGATGTTGCTGCTCATAAATCCATTTATTGCCATTTTTCAGGGGCTTACTCAACCTAATCAAACCAGCATAGTTTCAGCATTGGCCAGCAAAGAAACACAGGGCGAAATTTTAGGAATTCAGCAATCTATAGCTTCACTGGCATTTACCATACCACCACTCATTGCAGGTGTTATTGTAACCTTCGATTTCAGATTACCAATGGTGGCATCTGCTTGTATGACTTTGTTAGCCTGGTGTGTGTTTTATTTCGGCTTTCGTCAGTCAGAAACTGAGGCTACGCGTGTAGTAGTGGAATAGAAATACGTACTTTTGCACCTCGTGAATAAACTATCAACCGGCACACTTACTATCTTAGTATCACTCGCCATAACCGGTATTAGTTCCCTTTCACTTTACTACTTTGATAGAAATGTTTTGCACGCACTCGTAACTGCGTTGATAGTTTTTGTTGTTTCCACCTCGCTTATTTACTATGTAGTTAATGTGTATTTGCGCAACCGTATAAAACTTGTTTACAAAGTAATTCACCAGTTTAAACTCAGTAAAAGTTTAAAAGAAAGTATTGGCAATACATTGGGCGATGATCCCTTATCGGAAATGGAAACACAGGTGGAGGACTACATTTTAAACAACACGAAGGAACTGGAAGACCTGCGCAAACTCGAACAATTTCGCAAAGAGTTTCTCGGAAACCTTTCACACGAGTTAAAAACTCCTCTCTTTAACATTCAGGGCTATGTACATACACTGCTCGAAGGCGCAAAAGACGACCCCAAGGTAGCTACCACATTTTTAGAGCGCACTTCAAAAAGTATAGATCGCCTCAGCAACTTAGTAGATGACTTAGATGAAATTTCGCGGTTAGAAAGAGGCGAAGAGTCTATTGTTGAAGAAACTTTTGATGTACACCTCTTAGTGAAAGACGTATTTGAAAGTTTAGAACTGAAAGCGCGACAAAAAAGCATTTTGCTGAAAGTGAAGAAAATTTCCGATAAACCTTTTTTTGTTTTTGCCGATAAGGAAAAAATAAGGCAGGTGTTTACCAACCTTATAGTAAATAGCATTAAATACGGAAATCAAAATGGCGAAACCCTTGCCGGCTTTTATGACATGGACGAAAACATACTCATTGAGATAACAGATAATGGAATAGGCATTGCCGAAGAATATCTTCCGCGTTTGTTTGAGCGCTTTTACCGTATAGATAAACACCGCAGCCGTGAGCAAGGCGGTACCGGCCTGGGACTGGCTATTGTAAAACACATTCTGGAAGCGCACAACCAAACCATAAACGTGCGCAGCACCGTAGGCGTAGGAACTACGTTTGCGTTTACATTGAAGAAGAGTAAGGAGAGGGGGTAAGAGGTAAGCAATTATTGGCTTATTGGGAAATGAGAATAGCGAACGAGGACTAACGAAGGGAATACGTTTAGTCGTTTGTCGTCTTTCGTTTGTGGTTGGGCTAAGCGGTTACGTGATAGCCAATTCCTTAATTGCCAAACAGCCAAAAAATAAATTTCCGTTTTTGGTTTATTCGAGTATGTTCAATTAAGTGTGTCAAACCTTAAATTTGACACTGTATGAAAAGAGAGGAATTTGATTTTGAAACGTTCAGCCGCGAAGCGGCAGAGGCGTTAAAGAGCGGCAAGCCGATGGTGGGTCGCGATGGAGTATTTACCCCGCTGCTCAAGCGGCTGATAGAAGCGAGCATGGAGGGCGAGTTGGATGCGCATTTAGAAGACACGCGGAAAGGCGAAAAAAACAGGCGCAACGGGCACAAGCGAAAAAACATTTCCAGCCCCTTGGGGGGCTTCCAAGTTTTTTCGCCCCGCGATAGGAACGCTACGTTTGAGCCGCAGATAGTTCAAAAGCGGCAACACAAAATTACGAGCGATATAGATGCGCAGATGTTGTCGCTGTATGGTCGCGGTATGAGTTATAGCGATATACAAAGCCACCTGCAAGAGATGTATGGCATAGAGGTATCAGATGGCACTATCAGCGCCATTACCGATCGGATAATACCCGCCATTAAAGAGTGGCAAAATCGCCCATTAGAAAGCATTTATCCGGTGGTATGGTTAGATGCCATGCACTTCAAGGTGCGCGACAGCGGTGTGGTAAAAAGTAAAGCCATTTACAGCATATTGGGCGTAACCTGCGAGGGCGAAAAAGAGGTGATAGGCATCTACTTTGGCGAGCATGAAACCACTGCGTTTTGGAAACAAGTATTGCATGAACTCAAACTGCGCGGGGTGCAGGATATTTTTGTGGCCTGCATTGATAACCTGAAAGGTTTTGGCGATGCTATTGAAGACCTCTTTCCCAAAACCGATGTGCAGCTTTGCTTGGTTCACCAGATGCGCAACAGCATGAAATACATCAGCGACAAAGACCTCAAACCAATGGTGAAAGACCTGAAGAAAATCTACCAATCTATCAATGCCGATGAAGCCAAACATTACTTAGCAGAGGCAGAAAAAATATGGGGAGAAAAATATAAGGTAGTGTTCCGTAGTTGGCACCACAACTGGGAACGTCTCACCAACTTCTTTCAATATCCACCGGCCTTGCGCAGAGTCATTTACACCACCAACCCCATTGAAAGCTACCACCGCAAGGTGCGCAAAGTAACCAAAACCAAAGGGGCATTTAGCAGCGAAGATGCTATCGTCAAACAAATCTACTTAGCCACACTAAACGCACAAACAAAATGGAACGGAAGCATCGCCAATTGGGCTTCCGTCCGAAGAGACTTAGAACACTATTTTAGTAACCGATTTTTTAACCCTGACACACTTAATTGAACACTACCGACTATTTGTATTTGATAAAGAATACAATTTACCAACTATTGATGAACTGAGTAACTATGTTGCTGCTAACAAACATTTGCCCAACATACCGAGCGAAAAAGAGTTTGCCCAAAGCGGTTCTATCTCTTTAGGCGAAATGAATTTAAAACTACTTGGAAAAGTAGAGGAGCTTAGTTTGTATGTAATACAATTGAATGACAGAATTAAAAGTTTAGAGAAATGAGAAAAGCCACAGCCATTATTCTAATAACTATGCTCTACTACGGATGTAAAAAGCCAACAACCTCACAGCCGCAACAAAATATTTTTATTGATGTACCTTTTGAGTTGAAATATCGTACCGAAGCTTGTTTAATAGACGGCAACAAGACCCTGTCAATAAATTTTGTGAAGATACAAGATTATCGTTCTACAGGCGCTGAATGTATGACAACAACAGGCGGCATCGCAAACATATACGCCACAATACAATTAAACAGTGGAGGTATAGACACTTGTGGATTGTCAATGCCCGGATGTACAAATGGCGGGGAATATGACTCAACAAATGTCAACACACCCCAATGCACATTTGACATCTATAAAATTTTGCTTTTAAAGTTAACCCCACACGACAACATACCAGCAAGCATAAACAACTACAGTATTAAGTACGTAATTAAAAAAATCTAACCATGAAACTTCAAATCATTTTAGCATCATTCATGGTTGTGTTTATCTTGGATGTAAGGTGTCAAACTTGTTTTACCGAGATAACAACATCCAACATTAAAGCTATTGAGGCAACTATAGCTGCAAATGGCAACAGAAGTTATGATAGCATAAATCCAATCGTACGATTGGCATTACATAGGGTTATAGCCGCAGATTCAACCGGAGGTATTACTTGGCAGGAAATAAATGACTGGATGAACGTTTTAGTTTCGGACTTTATCCCTTTCAACATTTGTTTTACGGTTGTTTCTAAAGATGAAATTGCAGATGCTTATTTCTATCCAATGTCCACATTAGGAGTTGGTGCTGATACACTTAGATATCATAGAAATGTCCCGAACGCGGTAGATGTTTTTTTCATAGAATTAGTTGGGGCAGGCGGTGGCTCTGCTAGTGGCGGTTTACTAAGTATAAACAGACCACCAACAGTGATGGTATCAAAAAACGCAGGAGGAATCGAACAACGCCCTCAATTAAACACAGGAGTACTTTCTCACGAGATGGGACACGTTCTTGGTTTGTATCATACCCACGAAACCAGCGCTCATGGCACAGAAAATATACCGCGAACAGGACCGGATTCAAATTGTTTAACTGCTGGCGATTTGCTTTGTGGAACACCTGCTGACCCCAATTTAAATTTGTCTTATGATATGGTGGGTGACGCAACTAACTGCAATTATGTAGGTGGTAACGGCTACAGCCCAGATACAAGAAATATTATGAGCTACACATTGGAGGCGTGTATGAATACATTTACCGCAGATCAAGGTGCACGTATGCTTAGCGTATTACGTACCACTTCATTTTTAGACAGTGTTGTAATCCCATGGAGCGACACGGTGAAAGCATCATTACCCAAAAGCCCTTCGCAGTTAAATTACTATTACAGCACACAAAATGAGTTGATAGCCGCTAATGGTGAGTCGGATAGCTTTACAATTTCTGCATCATGTAGCGCCACTCTTGAAGCAGTTGCCAAAGTGGTTTTAAAACCGGGATTTAAAGCAAAATACGGCAGCGTTGTAAATGTAAGGTTAGGTGAGTTTCCATGCGACTCTCCCTTTGTGTTTAATTCGGCAAAAACAGATATGGATATTCCATCCTCAATTTCAGATGTTAATAGGGCGGTTTATGAGAATCAAATCAGTGTTACCCCTAATCCAACAACTTACAACTGCAATCTGAGTTTTAGTTTCGTTGAGGATAGGTATCTGAAAATATCTTTGTTAAATCTTCTCGGTGGCGAAGTTACTCTCGCAGAATCATTTGTGGCTAACGCAGGCAACTCTGCGTTTAAGTTTACTACTTCAAACTACGCTGCCGGGGTTTACTTTTTAAGAATAAACGATGGGGTAAATACTGTTACCAAAAAGTTAGTGATACAGCACTAATACCATTTTTACGGTTCAGGTTTTCGGTTTCAACTTCCCCAAGTAACGGTTGCTGTATAAGAAACTCATCCGTTTTTGCACTCTTATATTTCCTCTTTCAGATTTTTATTCTTGCAGCATGAAAACCAACGCTGTATTTTTTTCCCTTTTTCTGCTATTAGCGTCCTGCAATACTACCCCTACCCTGCCGGTGTATGGCGAAAAAAAAGCAGTTACCCGAACCGAGAACAACCAAACAATTATTGACAGTGTGGCTTACACCCTCCCCGCTTTCGAATATCTGAATCAGGACAGCGCTTTGGTGAATTCATCTGCTACGGAGAACAAAATCTTTATCACTGAATTTTTCTTTACCGCCTGCCCGAGCATCTGCCCCAAAATGCAGCAGCAAATGCTGCGTGTGTACGATAAATACAAAAACAACGAGCGTATAGTCATTCTCGCCTTTACCATTGATCCCACCCGCGACTCGGTGCCGCGTCTGAAGGCGTACGCTCACAAGTTAGGAGTACTTAGCAGCAAGTGGAATTTCCTTACCGGAAATAAAGATTCTATATACTCAACTGCCGAAAAGTTTTTAGTGAGCGCTGCCGAAGACCCCGATGCTCCGGGCGGGCATGTACACAGTGGCAATTTTGTGTTGGCAGATACTAAACGACAGATACGTGGGTACTATGATGGGGTTGACGAAAAAAGCGTGGACAAACTGCTGCAAGAAATAGATATACTGTTGCAAGAAAAACCTTAACCCAAATTGCATTGAACATAAATAAAATTGCAAAACTTCTGGCTCCTTTTGCCATTGTGGCAATAGTGGTGGTTTTTGTTTACAACGTTGTTTCAAACGGCAGAATACAACATCCGGGCAAAAGTGCTTACACCTCCAAATGTTCGCAGTGCCATGGCAATAGCGGTGAAGGCATAAAAAGTTTAGTGCCGCCATTAACCGATCCGGATTTGGCAAAACAAAAATTCGATTCTATACCTTGTTGGATTGTAAATGGAATAAATCACCCCATAACAGTCAACGGAGTAGTGTATGATCAGCCCATGTATCCTATACAACTCAACGAAATTCAAATTGCTAACCTTATGAATTTTATTGCTCAGGAGTTTCTTAACTCTGAACAGCAAACAAATGCCAGAAAGGTAGAAGAAACACTAAAAGCATGCAAGTAAAACTAATCTTACCAAATAGGTTGACGAGCCACTTGACCAATGGCTCTGTCTAATCTGCCTGCTGCCAACAGCCGGTAACATGTGTAGGCAAAAAACGGTGAGGCAATTACATCGGCAGTATAGTGCACACGTTGCCAAACTATAAGCAAAGCCACTGTTGTTGCACTCATAATAAGTAAATACTTTAACCAGCGGGTGTTACAACAAAAAATAAACACACAGATATCTGCCACATGCCCCGAAAAAAACAAATCGTTCATTATCTCATGGTTATCTCCTACAATCCAGTCGAGAAAAGGATCGTTTAAATACAAAAAACCCGTTGGAGGTGACAAAGGTACTAGATGAATGAATAGTGCTCTTAACAAAAACACCACCAAAAACACCCGCGCAGCGTAATAAACGTAAACTGGTCTGGGCAGTACGTATATAACATAGGCAATTATGCTTCCGTAAGTAAGCACAAAAATAGGCAGTGAAAAATCGTATGGTGTAAGATACTGCTGAAGCATATCACGCAACACAGGGCCACCGGCAAAACGATTTTCTACCAGTATGCGTACTACATACATATACAACAAATAACTTCCAATTAAGTTTACAAGATAAAACGAAATAAAGCGCTTGTTATTAAACGCCTGTTTCCAGTTAGTAGCAAATAAGTGTGTCCATTGGTTCACGGCACTATAATAATAGAACGGCATAAATAGCTAAGTAATTTTACATCTGTATATATAGTAAGCTTTCATTCGGCAAACATTTTTACTGGCTGCTTTACCGCCAATTGGCTATTATTAAACTATGGCATGCAGCTAAAATGAAAACTTAACTCCAACATTACCGTTTATGCCGTAGCTTGGGTAGTTGTTCCATCGCTGGTACTTGAAGTTCGCTATATTATTCAGGTTGCCGAAAAAGGCGAAATTCTTGTTCAGAATGTACTCCAATGAAATGTTGATATCGGCAGTGCCATTAAGTTTACGCTCCTGCAAATCGGTAACTCGGGCATAAGCAGCCGTAATACCATACACATCTATACCCACTGATATTTTATTTTTCCAAACATAGTTAGCGCGAAGGGTAACCTTAAAAGCCGGCTCGTGCCAAGGGCGTGTTTGCAGTTTTAGCTGGTAATAGTTGTAGTCGCCAACCACCGAAAGCCGTAACCATTCGCGCACGTTGTAGCCGCTTTCGAAATGGAAATTATATACCAGCGCATTGCCATTGTAAACTACCAAAAAACGTTTAGTGTCAAGTGTATCGGTAATAAAAAACGGAAAGTTGACCACGTGATTTAAATGAAAAGCAATATTGTAACTGAAATTTTGCAAAGATCCTTTAAGCCCTAAACTCAAATCACCTACTGTTGAGTTTTGAACTTCTACATAATTGCGGATAAAATTATTTGTCTGCGAAAGCGAAAGCAGTGAGTTTTTCCTAAGTCCGTGCCAATAGTTGATATAACCAATAAGCGCATGCTTATAAAAGCGTTTTTCTAAATGCACATCAGCAGCAAAAATCACTTTGCTGCCATCTACTGTTATACCCAAATAAGCTTTTGCCTTCCAGTCATCGTTATTAAAACCATAGCCAAATAGCGGAGTAATAATGCTGCGTTGCAAAGAAACCAGCGAATCGTTTTTAAGTCTAGATATATCAAAATTAAACTGGAAGCCTGCTTCGTGGTGCTTCAAAAAACCTTTACCAATTGTTGTATTTCCGGCAATAAACCATTCATTAGCTTTACCGAAAGTTTCCTGCAGATAGTTGAAGTGTACTGATTGGTTAAAATCTAAATCGTATTTGTTGCGTTGCGCGCTTCTTACATATACCTGCGCATCGTAAGTTCTAAAAACCTGTCTCACGTTTTTAGCTTCAAACGAACTGTCGGTACCGTAAAAGTGCGTACGGTAATTTCTAAAAGTAAAGTTGGTGCCAAATTCAACTGTTTTAGGAAAGTACTTTACATAAGCACCGGCTTCATCATCTAAAAACCTTTGGTTTTTCACCTTAAACTCGCGGGCCGAAAGATGGTTGTACCATATACCAAATTTCAGGTTTTTGGTTCGGTTGTCGTTGTAGGCCAGTTGGGCAATAGGCATAATCTGACTCCCGAAACCAATTTTTACAAACCCGGAGTTAAACTTTTCCCATTTTTCTTTACTCATTGAAACAGGTTTCATATTGCTGGTTTCAAACACCCCGTCTTTGTAATCTTTAGCAGGTATGCTGTAACTCAACACAGGTTTTGTTTCTTCAATTTCAGGTATGTTGGGTTGTATGTTTATTTTCTGTGCATCTGAAATTTTAGCTTCATACTCTTTAACTACAATAACTTCTTCGTTGCCTACCCCTTGCGCCAACAGGTTGTTAGCCGCTATGCCAAGCAGGGCGAAAACAAAAAAATGCCGGATGGTGGTATGGCTTTTCATGATTAGTTGTTTATCAGCGAATCTGTTTCCATAATCAACGTATCGGCAGGTGCTATCTGCATTATTTTCGACTTATTCAACTCTTCGGTGCGAATAACTGCCAGTTTGGCTTTAGCTTCATCGAGCACTGCTGCATCGCCATCGTAGTTCTCTATTATACTTTCGAGAGTAGCTTTGGCTTGAAAAGAATTTCCCATGGCATAATAGTTATCGGCTATCAGTAAGAAAGTTTTTGCTACCCAATATTCATAACTACTGTATTTATTCTTAACCCGGAAACAAGTGTCGAGCGAGTTTTTGTAATTTTTTTGCTCGTATAAAATTTTGGCTACCATGTATTTGGCTTCTACTGCTTTCTCACTAACCGGCATTTCAGTTACGCGGTTAAATACCCCCAACGCAAAGTCTTTATCTCCCTTGCTGTAATAAGCTTTGCCCTTGACATAAACAGCTTCCTGCAAATCGGCATCTTTGGCAACACCTGAGTTAATAAACTGGTCGGCAAATTCAATTACTTCATCGGTGCGGTTAAGATTCACAGCTGACCGCAGCATACCAACAAGAGCCGTGTAGGTATTTTGAGCAGATGTAGAAGCTATGTACAGCTGCTTGTAAAACGCACTTGCTTTGGCATAGTCTTTTAGCTCATAGTAGGCAATACCCGAACTCTTCAACAGGGCTTTTTCATAATACTTGCTGTATTTGTTTTGTACTATGGCCTCATAAGCTGTCAAGGCAGAGATATATTCTTTGGCTTTTATGTGGCACTCGGCTTTTTTCCAGTTGGCTTCTGCCGCAAAAAATCCATTGCTGAATTTAGTGAGGTATGTGTCGTATAAGCGGATAGCGCGCGGGCAGTCGCTGGCATGGTAGGCAAGTTCTGCGCTCTGGTAAGTAAGAGAATCCTGCTCGGCCGAGTTAACCGTAATGTTCGAATTGTTCTTTACAAAATCGAAATACTCATCGGCACGGCCAACTTCTACATAAATATCTTTTAGTGCCGAGAGGGCTTCTTGCGCTTCGTTGCTCTTCGGATATTTTTTTACAACCGTTTGGTAATCGTCAATGGCCATTTCCTTTTTGCCGCTGTTGTAGTCTATAACCGCTATTTTTAAATAACACCGAGGCAATAACTGGCTGTTGGGGTTCCTGGAAATAATACTTTGATAAGCTGCGCGTGCCGAAGCAAAGTTGCCGTTCTGCATATACGTTTCACCTATTTCGTAGCCAGCCGGGTCGGCATAGTTGCTGCCCGGGTACTTAGAAAGTAAACTGTTTAATGCCGTTACTTTTTCATCGTCTTTGCCCTGCAAGCCGAGTATTATTCCCTTTTGATATTGTGCATAGTCGCCACCGGTCCAGTTCATATCGGTTATTTTACTGTATGCGATTATGGCGCTGCTGTAACTTTTAGTAATAAATGAGCAGTCGGCATAGCGCAGATATAAATCGGGCAGCAGAGATGTTTTACCTCTAGCATCACCGGTAGCTGCCGATTCAGCTATGGCGCTGCTGAAATAAGTGGCAGCATCGGTGTAGTTCTTCAGTTTAAAATAGCAATAGCCAGCGTTATAGTACGTGCGAAACTTTGACGCTTCGCCTTTCTTATCTATCGCAGGGGTAGCATATTGAGCAAAGCGTTGGTAGTTTTGAGCCGCTTCGGAATAGTTCTCTTTTTTGTATAGTATTTCAGCTTTCAGATAGAGTGCCAGCGCCTGCAGTTCTACATCCAGCGGATTGGTCAGTGACTTATCGCAGAGCAGTTGCGCTTCATCGGTTTTGCCGTCATTAAACAATTCTATAGCCCTGAAATACGTAACCTTCTGATATGCTTGTTTAATTAACACACTTTGCGTCTGAAGTGTTTCCATAATGCGGTAAGCCCGCTCGTAATTTTTTGTTTGTACCAGAGCGGCAGCCAGCAGTTCGTTTACTTCTTCAGTGTAGTTTCCCGACTTAAATTTTTCTAAATACGTTTCGAAACTTTGTATAGCTTCGGAACTATACCCCAACTCAAACGACAGCTTGCCGTAGTTAAACAACGAATTTTGTTGAATGGTAATGTCGTATGCTTTGGCTGCAGCACTTTGAAATGCGCTGCGGGCTTTATCTTTTTGGTTAAGTTTTAAGTAACAGTCGGCCATAGCGTACGTGGCATTTTGACCCAGCGTATCGTCCAGCAGATTAAGTTGTTTAAAGTTTTCAATGGCCTTGGAGTAGTCAGAATTTTTATAGGCGCAGTAGCCCAACTGATATATGTCTTCTTTTGACACCTTGCTTGACTTGCTGATGTAATCGTTCAGCAGTGGATAAGCTTTGGCATATTCGCTTTTCTGAAAATACGCTTTGCCAAGCAAAAACCTCATTTCATCTTTGTATTGTATTTCGCCCCGCAGCAGCGCCTTGTTTATGTAAGCAATTGTTTTGTCGTAATCTTTTTTTAGATAATAAATCTGTGCTACATAATAGGGAATTACGGTGGCATACATTTTCGAATCTTCTATGCGCAAAAAGTTATCGAGCGCATCGGTATAGTCTTTGGTATAAAAACAGATAAATGCATAGTAGTAAGTAGCCGGGTAGTAGTATTTGTCTTTAATATCTTTTACTGAGTTGAACAGGGGTTTAGCTTCTGCAAATTTCTTTTTGGTAAAATAAGCGTAGCCCAACTGAAATTTGTATTCGTAAATCTGCTTGTTGGCAAGGTCAGATATTTGCACTTGGGTAAAGTACGTAACCGCATCGGCATAGCGCGCATTGCGGTAATAGTATTTACCTAAGTAGAAATAAACCGATCTGCGTTTATCGGTTTCATGATGGTTTTTAATGTAGTTGAGCAGAAGTTGTTCCGCATCTTTATCATTGGTTTCGGCAGCGCAGGCCGCTATATAGTACTCCAGATTTTGCAAAAGCACTTGATTAGAATAAGTATTTACAGCAGGTAGTTGCTTGTATATTTCTTCAAACTTCTGTCGGGCGCTCAGATAGTTGGCTTCATCAAAAAGCTCAAGTCCGTTTTTAAATGCTGCTTCGCGGTCAACAAATACCTGTGTTTGTTGAGCCTTTGCAGCTAACAGAAAAATGGAAACAGCAAACAGAACAATTGCCCTCTTTAACACTGATGCTTATTTAATGTATAACGTGCCAAAGGTATTTTTTAGTATAGCTGCATGACCATAGAATGCGTTTGTAGTTTCAACAGAATACTTTCCATTCGTCTAATGAATTGGAACATGTACGTTATAATTTTACTTACTTTGATTTTACAACTATATTAGAATCCTGAAATTGCCATTGAAATGAAATTTTCTACCCGCCCTTTTATTTGCATGCTGCTGCTTGCTTGTTTGCTGCAGGTAAGCACCTACGCACAAAATGAAGTAATAAACCCCACCCGTAGAATACCCTGGTGGACAGTTGGCAACGCTAATACCACCAACCCCGCTGTGCCGGGCGTGTACGGCACCACTTTAATAGGCGCACTCGAACACTTTGCCGGCACGCTCGATGGGCAAGACTTTGTATTGGGCACCAACCAAACCGAACGCATCCGTATTAAGCAAACCACCGGTTTTACAGGTATTGGCACTGCCATCCCCTCAGAGCGGCTGCATGTAACCGGAAACTTTAGATTAGATAATGCCTTTATGCCTGCCAATACGGCTGGCACGACCGGTCAGGTACTGCGCTCACAAGGGGCAGGAGTGGCACCGATTTGGGCCGATGCCCCTTTTTCGTCCGATTCTTTTTGTGCCGCAGCTGCAGCCGGTTACGTACCGGTTTTTACCTCAACAAGTGTAGCGTGCAATTCAGTGCTTTACCAAAACGGTACTAATGTTGGGCTTAACACCACCACGGCTTCAGTATCTGTAGAACTGAATACTACTGACGGCATTAGAATACCTACCGGCACCACTGCTCAACGCCCCGGCACACCGCCACAAGGCACACTGCGCTACAACACAACCTTAGGCACAACCGAAATTTACACCGGCAGCTGCTGGCAAAACGTAAACACCCCGGCTATTGGATCTACCTATGTGCAGTGGGTAAACGCAGCCGACCCCAATACCTTGTACCCCTGCACCCAATGGGTATCTACTGACATGCAAAGCGGACAGTTTATACGTGCCGAAGGCGGCAACTCTAATGTAGCAGCCAACACCGCTTTAACCGGCACTATACAAGCCGATGCCGTAAAAGACCATACGCACTCCGCCACCGGATCGGCTGCCGGGGCCGGCATACTTACTTCATCGGCCAGCGGCAACCACAACCACAACTGGGGCGGCCACTGGAGCAATGACGACTCGCGCGAATACACCAACGATAATGGTGATGGAAATGGTAACACCATCAGCGATTGGAACTTTTGGTGGGGCGGAAGCCCTGCCACAGGCAATTTCGATTCACGTTTTTTTAGAATGACCTCGTCACCGGTGAATCCTTTCAACAGCAGCATTTATATACCTTATGACGATAACGTGAACAGCAATGTGCGAAATTTATCTATGAACGATAACCCAACACCCTGCGGCACCGGCTGGGACGGGCGCAATACCGTAGGCAATTTTATGGGCCGCCTAAACGACAACTGCATGAACCATACCCACACTGTAGATATGTATGCCCACCGCCACTGGATAAAAACAAGAGCTACCACTACCGTGGCAGCACACTCACATACTATACCGGACCACAGCCACGCCATAACAGTAACCGTAAATGGCATGAGCAGCGGCAGCGCCACTGAAACCCGCCCCAGCAACGTGGTGCTACGGTTCTGGAGACGAACGCTGTAGATGCATTACATCTTTGACGAAAGAATTTGTGCAAACCTCTTTCAGCTAAATAGCTTTTTTTGTACTATTATTTCTATGCTATAGACTTTTTTTTTATACAGTTTTATTCTGTGTATCAATTTTATTTGAACATAGTTTAATTAATTTTACCTCTCAAAACACATATTTACTTCGCAATCAGCCCACTTTGGCACACAACTTGAACTCTTATAAAAATAAAGTAAATTATACTATGAAAAAAACACTACTTTCCTTACTCGTTATCGCGTCTTTTCAACTGGTTACGGCTCAAAGCAATGTGGGCATTGGCACCAATAACCCCGCTTACAAATTAGATGTAGTTGGCGATGTAAACGTAAACAGCGGTAGCGGATACCGCGTAAACGGCTCAGCCAACACCGGTGAATACCTGCGCGGTGACGGCACCCGCTTTACACCTTCTACCATACAGGTAAGCGACCTGCCCACCGGTATTGGCATAGCCGGTGATGTAACAGGCACACTCAATGCAGCAGTAGTAGCCAGAATAAGAGGAGTAAATGTATCAACCACCGCCCCGCTAAACGGGCAGGCATTAGTTTACAATAGTATCTCAATGCAGTGGGAACCTACCACAGCAGTAGGCCCTACAGGTGGTGTGGGTCCTACAGGCCCGCAAGGCGCAGCAGGTGCCAACGGTAGCACTGGACCTCAAGGTCCACAAGGACCCGCAGGTGCAGCAGGC
>CAZTNA010000012.1:0-89422 GCA_964615305.1 uncultured Chitinophaga sp. | reverse complement strand
TAATGCAGCGCGAAAAAATTTACGAACTTTTAGAGCGCAAATACAAGCAATACAATTCGTCTTCATTTATTGTAACAGACCCTATCTCCGTTCCGCATCGGTTTACTAAAAAACAGGACATAGAAATTATCGGCTTCTGGATTGCCATGCTGGCATGGGGGAATCGAAAATCAATCATTACATCAGGAAACAAGTTGGTTGAGTTAATGGATGGCGCGCCACATGACTTTGTGTTGAATCATCAACCGAAAGATTTAAAACGGTTTCTCGATTTCAAGCACCGCACATTCAATGCAACAGATGCGCTTTACTTCATCGAGTTTTTCAAACAACACTACTCAAAACACGAGTCGCTGGAAGATGCATTTCTTAAATCCGAAATCGGCAATTCGCAATCCAAAATTCTTTCATCATTTCACGATTACTTCTTTTCACTCGAAGATTCTCCTCATCGCACTCGCAAACACATTGCCACTCCCATACGTGGCAGCACCTGCAAACGCATGAATATGTTTTTGCGCTGGATGGTTCGTAAGGACAAAAATGGAGTTGACTTTGGTTTGTGGAAGAGGATAAAACCATCGCAACTATTTGTTCCGCTCGATGTGCATGTGGATAGAACTGCCCGCAAACTTGGACTGATTAAGCGCAAGCAAACTGATTGGCAAACGGTGGTTGAACTCACCGAAAAGCTAAAATCCTTCGACCCGAAAGATCCTGTGAAATACGACTTTGCTTTGTTTGGGTTAAGTGTTTTAGATAAACTTGAGATACCTTAGCAAGGTGGAATATCAAAAACAATTATCAGATTCATTTGAAATAGACGAAACCCTTCTTCCAACAACTAGTAATGAAGAAGAAAAGTTTCACGCCTTTCGACAACTCCTTATCCAACGAATTGAAGAACTCATTCAACGCGATTTTGAAAAACTGAAATGGATTTTGTATCGCATAGATGTAAGCGAGAAAAAATTGAGTGAAGCACTAAAAAATTCAGAAGCCGATGCTGCCACTATTATGGCCGATATGATTATTCAGCGGCAAATAGAAAAAGCAGAAAGCCGGAAAAAATTCAGCTCAGAAAACCCTGAATGGAACTTCGATGTTTAACTACCGGGCTTATTGATAAACGGGCAACCAGGTCTTTTGCTTAGCGCACAGCGTAATGTAATACATCAACCAGCCAACCGGCCCCAGCATAAACGTAAAAAACAAACAGGGGAGTATGGCCCATCGGCTGATATTGTTTTTAGATGAATGGTAAATGATGAACAAACCCGTCAGCATATCAAACGCCAAATAATGCACCCAACCAGCCAACACTCCTATTGGGTTGGTGAAAAGCGTCTTTACCCCTTCCAACGATGAAAAATTTCCACCGCTTGATGGCTGCGACATGCTGTAACAAACAACCGCGGCATAAAATGCACAAAGCAGCACTATAATTCCGTTGAAAATTATTTTAAAGGTAAGCGGACGGTTATGCAGCACGACCATTACTATCCAACCAAGTATGGCAATGCTGTTGGCCATTTTAAAAAGTTGTGTGGGTTCCATATTTTTTTTGTTGCCTGACTAAAGTATTACATATCTGCTTAAACTTGTGCTTTGAAAATATTATGAGCAGAGCCAACAATCCTCAATTAAAAAGCTGGGTAGAAGTAAAACCCGGCAGCGATTTTCCTATTCAAAATTTGCCATTCGGAATTTTTACTGCGCCCGGGCGAACACCATGTGTGGGAGTTGCTATTGGCGAATATGTTCTTGATCTCAATGCTGTAGCGCGTGCCGGTTTGTTTGATAAGGTGCCTTTCCCTTTTGACGTAGCTGTATTTGAGAAAAACTCACTGAACGATTTTATTGCCCTTGGTAAACCGATTACAAACGCAGTGCGTGAAAGAATTTCTGATTTGTTGAATGCAGAAAACTCAGAGTTGCGCGACAATGCCGGACTGAAAAAAACAGTACTGATAAAGCAAAACGAAGCTGAAATGCTTTTGCCGGTTCATATTCCCAACTACACCGATTTTTACTCGAGTATGGAACATGCAACCAATGTCGGTAAAATGTTTCGCGATCCGGCAAATGCATTGCTACCAAATTGGAAACATTTACCGGTGGGCTATCATGGTCGCGCTTCTTCTATTGTTGTTTCCGGAACTCCCATTCACCGCCCTAAAGGACAAACCAAAGCTGACGATGCCGCAGCACCATCATTTGTGCCATCAAAACTTTTAGATTTTGAATTGGAGGTGGCATTCATCACAGGCAAGCCCACACAACTTGGTGAAAGCATTTCAACAGCCAATGCAGACGATTACATTTTTGGATTGGTGTTGTTCAACGACTGGAGTGCCCGCGATATTCAGAAATGGGAATACGTGCCGCTCGGTCCTTTTCTGGCAAAAAATTTCGGCTCAACAATTTCTCCGTGGATTGTAACACTCGAAGCGCTTGAACCTTTTCGAGTAGAAACCCCGAAACAGGAACCTGAAGTGCTTTCCTATTTAAAATTTGATGGCAAAAAAAATTTCGACATCAGCTTAGAGGTGGAGATAGTTCCTGAAAACGGAAAAGGGAAAATTGTTTCGCAGAGTAATTTCAAATACATGTATTGGAACATGGCGCAGCAACTGGCACACCACACTGTAAACGGCTGTAACATTTGTATTGGCGATATGTATGCCAGCGGTACCATCAGCGGACCCGAAGTTGGCTCGTACGGTTCCATGCTCGAAATTTCGTGGCAGGGAAAAAACCCTATACAAATGCCTGATGGAACAGAACGAAAATTTATTCTGGATAATGACACAGTTGTAATGCGTGGCTATGCAGAAAAAAATGGAGTGCGAATTGGCTTTGGTGAATGTGCAGGAAAAATTCTTCCAGCATTATGAAATACTATTTGATTGCTCTTTTGCTTGTAATTATGGGCGCAGGCGCCCGCACCATGTTCGAAATTGCTTACCACGGTGCCGGTCGCGAACATGATTTTGCTCCCCAAGCCGACACTACCCGTTTAATTTTTCTGGCTCTGTGGTTTGTTGCCATGATGATTTTTGATGTGCTTTTGATGACGAACAAAAACCTGCGCTTCAGAAATATCTACATTGTGCTGCTAAGCATAGGAGTTTTAGCTCCCACTTTCTATCAATTAGTCAAAAACTGATATGCTATCCATTTCGCCTTCCGATATCTCACACCAAAAATTGCACGAGCATTTACTAAGTGCCATTGCCCCGCGCCCCATCGCCTTTGTTTCTACCATTGATAAAAATGGAAACGTAAACCTTTCGCCATTCTCGTTCTTCAATTGTTTTGGTTCTAACCCACCGGTTTTGGTTTTTTCTCCTGCCCGCAGCGGGCGCACGGGTGCTACTAAAAACACGCATGACAATGTTTTAGAAGTTAAAGAATGTGTGGTGAACATTCCCAATTACGACATGCTTTACCAAATGAATCTGGCAGCACACATGTACGAGAAGGGGGTAAACGAATTTTCAAAATCAGGACTAACAGCGGTTGATTCACTTACCGTAAAACCTCCGCGTGTAGGTGAGTGCTTTGTTCAGTTTGAGTGCGAAGTAAAAGATGTAATTGAAACCGGCCAAGGAGGTGGGGCGGGAAACTTAATTGTTTGCGAAGTGAAAATGATTCACATAAACGAAAGTGTGATGAACGCGGAAGGAAGCATTGACCCTACCAAGATGAATTACATAGCCCGTATGGGAAAGCAGTTTTGGGCGCGTGTTGGTGCTGAAAATATTATTTCTATTCCCGGCTTTAAAATGGCCAACGAAGTAGGAATTGGTTTCGATGGCTTGCCTACCGGCATTCGCTACTCAAAATATTTAACCGGAAACGAAATTGCTCAGATTGCTGCTTTGAATTTTTTTCCGAGAGAAGAAGAAATGAACGAACTGCGCAAAGCCGATTTTATTTTAGAAATTGAAGCCGCCACACAAAACAATTTCGAAATTTTTGAAAAGCAAGTAAACGATAGAGCTAAAATTGAAATTAAGCGCGGTAGTTTGCAATTAGCTTTTCAGTTACTTATGCTTGTAGAAGGGAAACGCAATACATAAACACATGCCTTACATTCCACTTTTTGTTTTAAGAGCAGCTCTTCGAAGAGTAAAAAAGCGTGGCGATGTTACAAACCCACAAAGAGCGCGTTATGGTTTCGAAAAGATGGTGGGCAAATGGAATAAGCCACTGAAAGGTTTTACATACGTTCAGGAAGATGTAAGCGGTATTTCATCAGAATGGATTTATCCGAACAATTGCGACAGGACAAAAGTGCTTCTTTATTTCCACGGTGGCGGATATATGGTAGGCAGCTACAATACACACAGAGGTTTGGTATCTCAGATTGCAAAACATGCAGAGGTGAGTGCTTTGAGCATTAACTATCGCTTAGCGCCTGAGTATCCATATCCGGCTGCTATTGAAGATTGCGCCAAGGCTTATGAATGGTTGTTGAATAAGGGATTTTCCCCCAGCCAAATTTGTTTAGGTGGCGATAGTGCTGGTGGTGGTTGTGTAGTTGGTACACTTACCTATCTGCGCGATAAAAATATTCCGCTGCCAAAATGTGCCATTGCAATTTCGCCATGGGTCGACCATACGTTCAGCGGTCATTCATTTCCATCACGCGATAAACTTGACCCTATGTTGATAGCCGATGGTTTTCCGATGGTGAGTGATTATTACATGACAGGGCAAGACCCGAAAGCACCTTATGCTTCTCCTATTTTTCATTCGCTGAGTAACTTACCACCTGTTTATGTTCAGGTGGGCGACCATGAATTGCTGCTCAGCGATTCAACCCGCTTTGCCGAAAAAGCAAAAGAAGAGGGAACGGATGTTCGCTTGGATGTTTATCCCGAAATGTTTCATGTGTTCAACGCGTTTTGGAAAGTGTTGCCCAAAGCAAGAGAAGCAAACCAGAAGTTGGGAGGGTTTCTAAAACAGCAACTTGCTTCTTAAACCTTTATGGTTTTCTAACCCAATAACTTTTGATTCAACGTTTTTGCCACCGCTTCTGCGGCACAACTAACATGCAACTTGCTGTAAATTTTCTTGATATGCGTTTTAATAGTCTCTCTGCCAAGAAACAACTGGTCGGCAATCATTTTAAGCGAATTTCCTTTTACCAAAAGGGCCAATACTTCTTTTTCGCGTTCCGTTAAGTTGTAGTCATTGGCGCTTACTACGGGTTGTTGAAAATGCAACATTACTTTTCGGGCTATGCTGGGGGTCATGGGCACGCCACCCTCCATTACCTCATGCACTGCATCTATCAATTTATTGGGTTGAGTATTTTTAAGTAAGTAGCCCATGGCGCCTGCACAAATAGATTGAAACACCTTATCGTCTTCATCAAAACTAGTAAGCATAATAATGGGTAGCTCCGGAAACTTAGCTCGCACACTTTTCACTGCGGTAATTCCATTAATGCCCGGCATATCAATATCCATTAACACAACATCGGGTTTTGTTTCTGTTACGTTTTCTACCACGTTCAGCACATCCGGAAATGTGCCGGCCAGTTCAAATCCCGGATTGGTTTCAAACAAAATTCCAATGCTTTCGCGAAAGCGTTTGTTATCGTCAAAAATGGTGATACGTATATCAGGCATAAAACAAATTTTAGTTACTAATGTAAAATAGAAAACACAAAAACCCGATGCGTTCCTCGCAACCGGGTCATGTGGTAATGCTAAACCGGATTATTTTTTTGCAAGAGCGTCTGTGCTTTTTGTTTGTTCAATTAAAACCATGCTTCTACTACCAAAAGCAACAAAGTTTCCATCAGCCAATTCAGATATAACTAGGCCATTTTCATCACGGTAAATTTTCTTTACTGAATTGGTAGTAAGGGCTGAGTTGTTTTTGGTGAAATTTTGAGTGTTAAAGTTGACCATCAAAACCACTCCGTTATTCTTTGTACCCAGAAAAATCCGATCGGTTTCATCACAGACTATAGATACAAAGTTGTTGGTAGGCAGGTTGGCATTTTCGGTGCTTATAGTTAAGTGAGCTGTTCCATCAAACCTAAAAATTCCGTTGGCTGTTGAGGCATATATGTTGTTGTTGCGTGTTACACAAAGACCTGTTACTTGATTAGATGGCAACACCGAATTATCTGTTGTTAAATGAACATATCTGCCACTACTCTTACTAATTTGATATAGCCCATTGTTGGTTGCTACCCATATTTCCGTTTGTGTTTCTGCTTGTGCTACCACAACTTCTGTTTTCAATATTTTAGAAACATCTACTATGCCTTGCGATTGTGCCATAATAAATGGAAAGAAAAGATATTTAACAACGGCTACCGGCTTGAAAAGTTTTGTAAGCTGTGTAATTAAGTTTTGCATGTTGCTTTTGTTTGCTTCCGTTTACTGCAAATAACAGCTTTCGGTTTCAGCAAACCCATCCCCCGATGGGGTGAAATGAAAACCCAGCATCAGAGGCTTACAGTTGTTATGGTTCCTTCGCTAGACGATTGTATGTTGAACACAGCCCCCACCTCTTCAGCTCGATGGCGCATGTTCTTTAAACCATTGCCGTTTTTACTGGTGTAGTTGTTTACATCAAATCCGGCTCCGTCATCTCTTATCTGCAACACAATGTTGCGGTTGCTTTTTTTCAGATCTATGTACAGGTTTTTGCCTCCCGAATATTTCACGGTGTTATAAACCGTTTCTTTAAAAATCAGAAAAATGTTCTTGCGCTGCTCCATTGTCAGTTTTAAATCTTCAGCGGTTTTATCTGAACTAAAATTCAATTGAATTTCAGATGAAGCTACCAAGTCACCGGCAAACACTCTCATACGGTCAACTAAATGTTTCGCTGTATCATTCTTCGGATTTACGCTCCAAACTATATCGCTCATGTTATCAATCATTTCACGGCTTGTTTCTCCTATTTTACTGAGCATTACTTTTGCCCGCTCACTTTTATCCTGCTCCATTAACTGTTTTGCTGCTTCGCTGAAAACAGAAATACTACCTAGCGTACTTCCGATATCATCATGCAAATCGCGGGCTATTTTATTTCTTATGGCTTGCAGTTTTTCAAGTTGTTGTATCCGGTATTTATAAAAACCGTAAGCGGCAACTGCCGCAATAACTATAACGAATAGAATAAACCACCACCTGTAGTATATAGGAGTAGCAATGTGAAACTGCGCCAATATTTTTTCGGGGCCGAATTGGCCGGAAGGATTTGTAACGCGCACCAACAGCTTAAAATTTCCCCAAGGCAAGTTGGTGTATTTTATCTGGCCATCGTTGCTTGTTGTCCAGCCCTCTTCAAGTCCTTGTAACTTATATTGAAACCTAACTGTTTTACTGGAAGCAAACTGCAATGCGCTAACAGAAAAATTTATATAGCGCTCACGCGATGAAAGCGACACAGTTCCACGTAATGCATCATTCAAGTAACTTTTACCAAACACCTCCATTTCGGTCAAATACTGATTTGCAAAATCCAAACTAAAATTCATTCGGTCGGGTGCGAAACTGTAAAGAAGGTTACCGGCCGTAAAGTGTATAATGCCGTTTACTTCATTGCTGAAGTTCGATGACAAGTTTGAATTGGCTGATCCATCGTTGATATCAACATGAAAGAATTTTTTCAGCTTAATGTCATATACTTCCAATCCGTTTTTGGTAATTACCCAAATGCGGTTTTTCTTATCAATGTGCATTCCGAGAAAACCACGAGAGGCTAATGGATCTTCAGGTTTGTAATGAACAAATTTATTTCCGTCATACGATGCCAGCCCGCCACCGTTCATGGTAATCCAGATGTTGTCTTGCGTGCATCTTACATCAGAAACATCATTGGCCGGAAGTGATGAGGGGTTTTCCGGCTCATTTACAAATGTGGTAAACGTGTTTTCAGATAATGGTGTGCTTGGACTGCGCATGTACAAACCGGCAGCAGTAGCCAGCCAAATGTTTCCCTTTTTGTCACGGTCTAATCTTCTTACAAGATTAGAACCAAGCGATTTTGGATTCTTGTTGTCATTTAGATATTGGAAAAAACTGCCATCATCGAAACTATAGAAAGCTAACCCATAACCCATTACAGCCATCCAGGCACCGTGGTGCCCCTGCACAGAGTCGTAGATCATTTCTTTAACCTGATAAACACCTTGTTTATAAAAATTCTTGTTTTGAATATTTACTTCTCTTACCACAGGTGCATTCCGCTTCCATAGGTAAAATCCATTTTCAGTACCAAGCAGAAATTCTTCTTCATCCATCGGCAACAAAAAGTCGGGGATTACTTCTTTTTCACGGTTATTAAAACGAATGTTTTTAAAATCTGTTTGAAACTCATCGCTCAAAAACATTCCTTTAGAGGTGTTTACCGCCACACCACCATCCGAAAAACGATAACAATTCAACACATTGCAATCAGTCGAGCTGTTTGCAAATTCTGTTTCTTCGAATAACCAGGTGCTCTTATCGTATTTAGCTATACCTGCTGACGTGCCCAACCATACAATACCACGACTATCTACCAGCAAACAATTAATTTTGTTAGAAGGCAGAGCTCTTGGATTGTATATGTTTTTTTTATAGCTGTCAACTGCACCGGTAGTTTTACTTACTACATACAAGCCCGAAGCACGCGTGCCCGCCAGCAGTAAATTGTTGTTTAAGTTGCAGACACAAATAAGCAGATCGTCAATTTCTGTGTTTTTCTGAGCTGCCGATGAAACAGTCAAGTCAGGCTGTAAATACAAACCCGGATTCCAGGCTGCTATCCAGATTTTTTCATTATCGATAAAAAATTGGTTTATGCTCAACACATCACCAGATCCTTCATGCACTATAC
The DNA here is from genome assembly GCA_964615305.1 of uncultured Chitinophaga sp. Classification (GTDB taxonomy): domain Bacteria; phylum Bacteroidota; class Bacteroidia; order Chitinophagales; family LD1; genus Bog-950. The sequence continues at coordinate 80,566 of CAZTNA010000012.1, read as the reverse complement.
GTAGAGCACCAGTTTTTTTATCAGCCTCGTATAGTTCACCGTTTAGTAAAGTGCTAAAAAAAATATTGTTTCGGCTACCGGCTTCTATATGATGAATCCAATTCATGCTGCCACTGGGGTACGGTGTGCATATAGAAGGGTGCAGCCTTTTTTGATTAAACCCCCAGTATGTAAACTCAAATGTTTTTTTGTTCAGAAATATAGCAGGAACAACTTCTGCACCTATTAGTAAATAGTTTTCATCCCAGTCGTATAAGCAGTTGAGTCGGTTAGTGGCTATGGAAGTTTTGCTTTTTGGGTTATTCTTAAACTGGCGAAATTCTTTTCCGCTCGGGGCGTTGGCATCATAACGGGTAAGTCCACCGTCTTTTGTGGCAATCCAAAAAATGTCCTGTGTATCTTGCAGCACACTCACCACATTGTTTCCGGAAATAGAGTTACTATCCGTTGGATCATTTCTAAATGTTTTAAATACCCGACCGTCAAAGCGGCTTAACCCATCACGTGTGCCTATCCACAAAAAGTGTTTCTTGTCTTCATAAATGCAGTTTACCTCATTTGATGCAAGTCCGTTTTTGTTGTTGAGTGTCTCAAACAAAAAACCCTGCGCACACAAGTCATGAGCACATGTAATCATCACCAAAATCAATAAGCGCCTCCGTAAATTCATTGTCTGAAAGTAACAAACAAATGCAGCTGAGTTTTACTGAAAATGCTTGCCAGATTCTTGTGTCTGTTTTTAAATATCAGTTTGTAAACCGGAAGAAGAATGTATCCTGTAAATGAAATTCGCGGAGAAAAATGTATGTCGTCATGTACGGTCGTTTTGCCATTATTTTGTTTCAGCGTTCTTGTGTGTTTCCAATAATAATGCTGAAGTGAATAGGAGTTTTCGTAAAAAGCAGAACCATATTCAAGTTTGTCAAACCGCAGATAATGCAAATCAATAGGAATAAGACTAAAAAGCAGTATTACACTCTTGAAAATTACTTGTTGCAGAAGCACAGTGTTATTGCCTAATTCACCTTTTGTCTTGGGGAAAGTCATGCGCGCAAAAGGATAAAGCTCAGCATTCACATTTTTCATTTGTGTTATGTGCTGCCACAAAATTTCTTTAGTAGAATTTATTTCGGTTTCAATACTAAAGGTGAAGTCACGCATTAGTAAGCTAAATTAGCATTGAGCCATCTTTCCATTTCTGTCACAGAAAATCCTTTCGCTTTCGCTAAAGTTTCTACCTGGTCTTTCTGAATTTTTCCTACACCAAAATATTTAACATGAGGTGAAGCAAAGTAAAATCCGCTCACAGATGCTGTTGGATACATGGCATTACTCTCAGTCAGTTTTATTCCGGTATTTTTTTCTACATCGAGTAGTTCCCAAATCTGTTGCTTTAAAGTGTGGTCGGGGCAGGCAGGGTAGCCCGGTGCCGGACGAATACCGCTATACTTTTCACGAATCAAATCTTCATTGGAAAAGTTTTCATCAGCTGCATAACCCCAGAATTCTTTACGCACACGTTCATGCATTCTTTCTGCAAAAGCTTCAGCTAAACGGTCGGCAAGTGCTTTGAGCATGATGGAATTGTAATCATCATGGTCTTTCTCAAACTTTTCAATCCAATTTTCAATGCCTATGCCGGCAGTAACGGCAAATGCTCCTATATGGTCTGTTGTCTGTTGGTTGTTACCGGTAGCAGGTTTTATAAAGTCACTCAAACAAAAATTCGACTGACCTTTCTTTTTTGTTTGTTGACGCATGAACGTAAAGTTGCAGATTTCTGATTTTTGATTTCTGATTTGCACTGTCTCATTAGTTGAATTTGCTTCAAAAATTCCAATAACTCCCCGCGCTGTAATCCATTTTTCAGCAATTATTTTTTCTAAAAGTTTGTTAGCGTCATCAAAAAGTTTCTTCGCCTCTTTGCCATATTTTTCACTTTCAAATATGCGCGGATACGCCCCGTTCATCTCCCATGTTGAAAACAAAGGCGACCAATCAATATACTTAGATAATTCATCTAACGAGTAATCGTCAAATACTTTTATACCAACTAAGTTTGGCTTTTCAATTTTTTCTTTATCCCATTCAAGTTGAAATCTGTTTGTACGTGCTTCTTCTATTGATATATATTCTACATCGGTTTTTTTGCTGGCATGTAATTCGCGCAACTCTTCGTACTCACTCTTTACACCGGCAGCAAAACTTGAACTCTCTGTTTGGCTAAGCAAACTGCTGGCTACCGTAACGGCTTTTGATGCATCTAACACATGCACCACATTACCCGAAAACACAGGCGCTACCTTTACTGCAGTGTGAAGTTTAGAAGTGGTTGCTCCGCCAATCAATAAAGGGAGTTTCAAACCGGTTCGCTCCATTTCTTTAGCCACATGAACCATTTCGTCTAGCGATGGTGTTATCAGTCCGCTTAACCCAATAATCTGTGCATTCTCTTCTCTTGCGCGCTCCAAAATTTTATCGGCAGGCACCATTACGCCCATGTCAACAATTTCGTAGTTGTTACAGGCAAGCACAACGCCCACAATGTTTTTTCCAATGTCGTGCACATCGCCTTTTACAGTTGCCAATAAAATTTTGCCATTATTCTTAGCCGTATTGCCCGATTTCTTTTTTTCTTCTTCCAAAAACGGCAGTAAATACGCCACTGCTTTTTTCATTACCCGCGCGCTCTTTACCACTTGCGGCAAAAACATTTTTCCGCTGCCAAACAAATCGCCAACTATATTCATGCCCGCCATGAGAGGGCCTTCAATTATGTCGAGAGGTTTTGGATATTTCTGACGCGCTTCTTCTGTATCAGCATCAATGTATTCAACAATTCCTTTCACAAGCGCGTGCGCCAACCGGTCTTCTACCGAACCGTTGCGCCATTCTTCGCTCACCACTTCTGCTTTATCTTTCTTCTTTACAGTCTCGGCAAAAGCTAACAAGCGTTCAGTAGCATCATCTCTGCGGTCGAGCAACACATCTTCCACATGCTCCAGTAAATCTTTCGGAATATCGTCATACACTTCGAGCATAGAGGGGTTCACTATGCCCATGTCCATTCCATTTTTAACGGCATGATACAGAAATGCAGAATGCATGGCTTCGCGCACCGGATTATTTCCACGAAACGAAAAACTCACATTGCTTACACCGCCACTTACGTGTGCATGAGGCAGATTTTCTTTTATCCATTTCGTAGCCCGGAAAAAATCCATTGCATTTTGGCGATGCTCTTCCATTCCTGTAGCTACAGGAAAAATATTCGGGTCAAAAATGATGTCCTCAGCAGGAAAGCCAATTTGTTGAGTCAAGATTTTATAACTGCGCTCACAGATTTCAATTCTGCGTTCATACGAATCCGCTTGGCCATTTTCGTCAAACGCCATTACTATAACTGCCGCACCATAACTGTGAATCAGTCTCGCTTGCTTTATAAATTCTTCTTCACCACCTTTCAACGAAATTGAGTTTACTATCCCTTTCCCCTGTAAACATTTCAAGCCCGCTTCAATAATGTGAAACTTCGAGCTGTCAATCATCACCGGTACTTTGGCAATATCCGGTTCGCTGGCAGTCAGGTTCAGAAAACGTTTCATAGCATCTTCGCCATCCAACATTCCTTCGTCCATGTTAACATCAATTACCTGTGCACCGCCATCCACCTGGTCACGCGCTACAGAAAGTGCGTCTTCATATTTATCTTCTTTAATCAACTTCAAAAAAACTTTAGAACCGGTAACGTTGGTTCGCTCACCCACATTCATGAAATTGCTTTCGGTAGTAAGTGTAACCGGTTCCAGTCCGCTCAGTTGCATAAAAGGAATACGTACAGGTTTTTTGCGCGGAGAATATTTTGCCGCCACTTTTGCAAACTCACGAATATGATCGGGCGTAGTGCCACAGCAACCGCCAACAATATTTACAAAACCACTTTTGCAAAACTCTTCAATGTCGCTTGCCATCATCACCGGTGTTTCGTCATAACCACCAAACGCATTTGGTAAGCCTGCATTCGGATAAACACTTACCCAGGTGTGCGCTACATTCGAAAGCGTTTCGAGATATGGGCGCATGTCTTTTGCGCCTAGCGCACAATTCAAACCAATAGAAACAAGGTTGGCATGTTTCACCGAAATCCAAAATGCTTCGGTAGTTTGTCCGCTCAAGGTTCTTCCGCTGGCATCAGTAATGGTTCCGGAAACCGAAACCGGAAGATTGGTTCCTTTTTCTTCCTGCACTTTCATAATTGCGAAAAGCGCTGCTTTGCAATTCAGCGTATCGAAAACTGTTTCTACCAATAGCCAATCAACACCACCATCAATTAAACCGCGCGCTTGTTCGGAATAAGCTGTTACCAATTCATCGAAAGTAATAGCCCGAAAACCGGGATTATTTACATCAGGCGAAATAGATGCAGTACGGTTGGTTGGGCCAAAAGCACCCGCAACAAAACGTGGCTTTGATGGATTTTTCTTCGTAAACTCTTCGGCAACTTCTTTAGCAATTTTTGCTGATTCAAAATTTAACTCGTAAGCAAATTGTTCAAGTTTATAATCGGCTTGTGCAATAGTGGTAGATGAAAAAGTATTTGTTTCTACAATATCAGCACCGGCCTCAAAGTATTGCGCGTGAATTTCCCTGATAATTTCGGGCTTGGTGATAGAGAGCAAATCGTTATTACCACGCAAGTCGTGTGTGTGATTTTTAAAACGCTCGCCACGAAAATCTTCTTCGCTTAAAGTATAACGCTGTATCATCGTTCCCATGGCACCATCTAATACAAGGATTCGCTTTTCAATTTCCTGTTCTAATATCGAATTCATAAAAAGTAGAAAGTATTTAGTAATTAGACAATTCAAGCATTGTCTTTGAAAATACCAGTCAAGAAAGAGTTGGATTCGGCAGGGAGAATTTTTTTCTCTTATCTGTCAGGATTTGGCACCTGTTCCGTTCACACGGAGTGGTTGTCAAGACGTCAGCGGGCCTGTCCCTCGGTCTTTCTTGATAAGCAATGAATCAAAGAGCGAGGCGAATATAACCTAGTTTATTCATAATTGAAATCGTTGCTTAGATTCGCGCTCCAATTATTTGAAATGAAGGTAACCGAACATCTCGCTGCTGCAAAAGACAAAACACTTTTTTCTATTGAGGTTCTTCCCCCGCAAAAGGGGAAAACCATGGATGATCTGTTGAGGGTTATTGAGCCTCTGATGGAGTTTAAGCCACCTTTTATAGATGTTACTTATCACCGCGAAGAAATAATTTATAAGAAACGCGCTGATGGCTTAATAGAAGAAGTGCCTTTACGCAGGCGACCCGGCACAGTGGGTATTTGTGCGGCTATAAAAGGAAGATTTAACGTAGATACAGTTCCGCATTTGGTGTGTGGCGGCTTTACTCCCGAAGAAACGGAAGATGCGCTTTTTACTCTGTATTATTTAGGAATCAACAACGTATTGCTTTTACAAGGCGATGCAGACAAAAATCCTAAAGCGGCTAACATAAAGTCGAATACACATAAGTACGCTTCAGACCTGGTGTACCAAGTAGCGAACATGAACAAGGGGAAGTTTCTGCACGAGGAAACCGAAAATGAAATGAAAACCAATTTTTGTATTGGTGTAGCAGCCTATCCCGAAAAACACTTTGAGGCACCCAACCTGAATACAGATTTAAAATGGCTAAAGCACAAAGTTGATTCCGGTGCCGATTATATTGTAACACAAATGTTTTTTGACAATAAAAAATATTTTGCCTTTGTTGAAAAATGTAAAGCCGCGGGAATTAATGTTCCGATTATTCCGGGTATAAAACCAATTGCCCAAAGAACACAACTTTCAACTCTTCCGCGTATTTTCCATATAGATATTCCGGAAGAACTTGCTGAGGAAGTTGAAAAATGTAAGGATGATAAAGCCGTAAAACGAGTAGGTATAGAATGGGCTATTCAACAATCTAAGGAATTGAAAAAAGCAGGAGTTCCCTGTCTTCATTATTACACCATGAGCCGTAGTGAAGCAACTGTCGAAATTGCCCGGGCAGTTTTTTAGTTGAGGTGCTTGCTTGCTTCGCGCACGCTTAGTTTGGCCAGGTTATTTTCGGCTAAAAATTTCTTTACGCTGTCAGGATTTGTCTTGGAATATTCGCGTAGTGCCCAACCAATGGCTTTTTGAATAAAAAATTCGTGACTGCTATTTAGTTCAAGTATGTATTTGTAAAGTAGTTTTTCGTTTGTGTCGTTTTTGTAATTGAGTTGAAACAAAATAGAAGCGCGTTGCAACCACATGTTTCCACTGTCCATCCATTTTCTGGTAACAGGCATTTGAAGCGCAATATTTCTTTTAAAAAAATCACGAGTACAATTGCTTGCTACCGAGTCAACTGAATCCCACCAGCTGTTTTCTGAAATTAAAAACTCCATTATCGTAACAAAATCAGCGTTAGCCTGCTTCACAAACTTTCCGGATAAATCAATTGCGAAATAGTGGTACTCGCGTTCAGGTTGTTGATAGCAATTTTTTACAATCGCAAAAAGTTCTTTGTATTCAGGCAAGCCGTGTTTAGTAATATGTTGCTTGAACATTTCTTTTCGTTTTGGAGCGCAAATACCGATGAATGGAAAAAGATTTTTCATGTAGCGGCTCATGTCTTCAGCCTCTATAACAGCTCTGTTTGCTTCATAAACCTTTTGAAGCTGAGTTAGGTAGGCATGAACTTCAGTTTTACTCATATATCAGCATATAAATGAAAAAAACAGTTATTGCCTGAAAATTGAAAAGGAAATTTAGTGGGTTTGCGCAAACAACTTCTTTCGTTTGTGTTTGTAGTTTTCTACAAAGTAATAGGCCGAAAACACTAACAGGAGCAAAAGAATAATACTGTTCTCTAACCAGTGCTCAAATGGGTGTACCCAAATTTCTTTAAACAAGTTCCACCGACCAATTACCTCAATAAAATTCCAAAATATAATGACGGTTGGTATAGCATAACGAATGGCATAATCGTAACTGCTTATGCGTATTAAATACAAAAACAAATACAACGACCAAAATAGCGAGCCAAACGCAACAAAATATGTAACAGGATGTTTGTCACCTGCTATGTCTTTATCATATACCAGTAGCAGCAAAATGTAAAACGTCCACAGTATCATAATGGTTTCAATGAATGTGGCCATGGCAACTAACTTTCCGTTGCTGCCTACCGATGTTATGCTTGATCTTAACTTAAACACACGCTGAAACCAAATAAAGAACTGGCACTTGGTGTTGCTAAACACAAAAAACAGCAAAAGGGTTAGCAGCAAACCTAGTGATGACATCATTACTAAATATTCGGGTTTTGTGGCTACTTCACCATTCTCTATTAACGGAGCAACTTGTAGTTTTTCAGCTATCCATACAAATGAAAACTCAACCCACCCCGTCCAAACTAAAACGCCTGCCAGCAAACCTAACAATGAAGCAACCAACTTGTTTCCGTTTTTTAAAATTCCATACACCAAGCAGAGTACTCCTATGAAACCAATAGCAAATGCGCCAAGTAGCTTTTGATGCTCAAGAACACGTTCGTTTAAAACCATTAACGCATGGCCAATGGGCATGAAAAGTAAAACGATAACAAAAGCAATTACACCTCTTTTGTATTTATTAATTATTTCAATCATGGACTCAATAGTATGAGTGCCAAAATAATTTTGTTTAGACTAATTCCAAATAGTAGAGTTGAAGAAAAACAATTATAGGTTCAAAAAAGTACCGAGAAGAAAAGGTAAACACAAAGGTGACGTTAGTTCCTGTACACAAAGTATGTAAATTATTTTGGCGGCTCAAGCACCGACCCACATTTATTGCATGTGCGCAGTAACTCATTTTGATAAAAACGTTCCATCACACCCGGCAAGTCTTTTACAATATCATCCACACGCATTTTTTCTTCGTAAAGTTTGTTACCGCAGTTTTCGCAATACCACTGAAAGCCGTCCTGCACATCTTTGGGTCGGGTAACTTCCATCACCAGACCTACGGTGTTTTCAAATCTGCGAGGCGAATGTGGTGTGCCGGCCGGTAATAGGAAAATTTCCCCCTCCTTAATCGGTATGTCAACCACTTTCCCATCTTCCACAATTTTTAAAAGCATATCGCCTTCCAACTGGTAGAAGAATTCTTCGGTTTCATTGTAGTGAAAATCTTTGCGTTTGTTGGGTCCGCCAACCACCATCACAATAAAATCATCGTTGCCTTTGTAAACCACCTGGTTCATTACGGGCGGCTTTAAAAGGTGGCGGTGTTCGTCAATCCATTTTTTAAAATTAAAAGGTCTTGTTATAGCCATGATTTTTGATTTTACTTATGAATGTATAGAATAACATCAGGCGGAAAAACTTGTACCGAATAAACTACTTGTTGGTTTAATTGTGCTGATGCAATATTGTGATTACAAAACCTTTCTCCCACCATCAACCCATTGCAATATGGTTCTTTTACATTTTCTTTTTGTACATCGGTTAGGTAGTATGTAGCGGATATTTCAGGCAATTCAATTTTCCAATCATTTCCGTAGGCAATTCTGCAATAAGGTTTGTAAGCGGTATCGGTTTTGAATTCGGTTGTATAAAACGAATCAAGAATTTTCGTAGCAACAAGATCCTGAAAACCGTTTCCCGAAACATATTGTTTCAAAACTACCGTATTTAATTCCAACGAATCGAAACCAACAAAACCAATTTGCAACTCATTAACCGGACAAGAACACCTTCTGCATGAGTTAAATAATACCAAAGAAAACAGCGTTAGTAATATGGTAAACTTCTGCAATTTAGATTCGTTTTTGGGAACTAAAAATAGATGAAATGCCCTTCAGCAAGTCACTCACTTCGCCACGTATGGCATCAACAGGCTTCATGTTAGCGGCACTCCATGCAGGTAAAAACCCGGCAAGTATGCCGGTAATTATAGAAATAGAAAGACCTACAATGATGTTTTGAAAGGTGATGTAAAATTTAAAGTCGGATCCGGAATTGGCTACCACCCATCCTAAAATTTTAAACAAAAGTATAACTGTTACTAAACCAATCAGTCCGCCAAACAAGCAAAGCATTACTGCCTCAAGCAAAAATTCAAGAAGGATGTAAATCTTCTTAGCGCCCAGAGCTTTTTTAATTCCTATCTGGTACACGCGTTCTTGCACACTTACAAACATAATATTGGCTATGCCAAAAGTGCCCACTAGTATAGAGAAACCACCAATAAACAATCCTGCCAGATTTATAATAGAGAATATAGAAGCTATGCCTGCGGTAAATACACTTACCTGGTTAATAGCGAAGTTGTCTTCTTCAAATGGTGAAAGTTTTCGTATTGAACGCATAGCTCCCTTTACTTCATAACGCAACTCATCAATTGGTACACCTGCTTTTGGTACTAATGCTACTAATGGGTCGTTTCCATCTTCGTTCATGTTTACAAACATGCTCATAAAACTGAACGGTACAATCACATTATTATCAAGCGTAAAACCGAACAGATCGCTGCCTTCTTTTTTCAGCACACCAATAACAGTCAGCTTAATACCTCGAATTTTTATCTGCTCACCTTCAATTACACTTCTGCCTTCAAACAATGTTTCAGCCACGTTAGCACCTATTAGTGCTACTGCTTGTGCATTATTGTTTTCTGCCGGGGTAAAATACCTGCCCTGTGTAAACTCTAAATCTTTAATGCGGTTATAATCGTATGATGCACCAAGAATTTGTGTACCCTCAGCTACATTTTCTCCGGCAATTACGTTAGCGTTACCGGCAAAATACAGAATGCAAATTCCTTTAGCGCCCTGTACTTTTTGTTGTAGTTGTTCTAACTCTCTTCTATTTGCAACAGGTCTGTTTAAATATTTCCACCAGGGATAGTCGTTGCCATCAGCCCAAATCCAAGGCCACTTTTGAACATACAAAATATCATTGCCAAAAGAAGCCAGTGAATTCTGAATATTCATTTCCATAGAGTTCACAGCAGTGCGAACAGAAATAATACAAAGTATGCCTATTGAAATTCCAAGAAGTGAAAGTGCAGATCGTAGTTTAGCAGCCCGAATTTCTTCGAACGATAAAACCATACTTTGCCAGAAGATTTGAAAGAAAGTACCCACGTTACAAACGTAGTAAAAGTATAGAGGTTGTATGTCAGCAAAATGCCGGACACAACATCCGGCATTTTTAAAAATATTCTTGTTATCAGAAACTAAACCTATCCTTTTAAATAGGCATCAAGCGCTACTACAATGGTTGGTGTGTGATTAAGAGGAGCCATAATATGAAGTTTCAATCCCCGGTCGAGAACAGCATCAGCCGTGGTTTTGCCATGTACCGCCAACTTTAGTTTGTCTTGTTTAAACTTTGGGAAATTATGGTAGAGAGAATGTACACCGCTTGGGCTGAAAAAAACCAACATGTCATAATCTTGAAGTTTGTAAGCTTTTAAGTCGTTGGGTACTGTTTTATACATCACTCCTTCACTGTAATTGAAACTATTGGCTTCCAGAAAAGCCGGTATCTCATCCTTTTTGGCTTCAGCGCAGATGTAAAGAAAACGAGTAGCATCTTTATGTTTTACCAGCAGCATACGCAACTCTTTATTGTTGTTCATGTCGCCAAAAAAAACTTTGCGTTTACGATATTGGGTATATTTCTGAAGGTATAGAGCAATAGCCTCACTGGTACAGAAAAATTTAGTTTCCTGACTCATTTTTACACGCAATTCATCACACACCCTAAAAAAGTGGTCAATGGAGTTGCGGCTGGTAAAAATTATTCCACTAAAATCGTTGAGGGTTAATCGTTGCTTACGAAATTCTTTTCCGGGAATGCCTTCTACTTTTACAAAAGGGAAAAAATCAATCTTGAGTTTATGGCGTGCAGCCAAATCGAAGTAAGGCGACTTTGGACCTTCGGGCTGTGGTTGTGCTATTAAAATGTTTTTGAGCTTCGTTTTCGGTTCTTTCGAAATCAGTTCCGCATAATTTTTATCGGGGCGTTGCGGAATAATTATCTGCGGTTTAGTAGGCGGTTGGGGCTTTTGTAAAAAAGAAGTAGCACTCTTTTCAGGTGATATCACATCAGCCTTTTTCTTGAGAGTGCTACTACTGTTGGATGTTTTGCCGCCTGATTTTACACGATTCGTTTTGCGAGCGGTTTGTCTGGCAGCAGTTGGTTTTGCAGCGTTACTTATTTTTTTTTTGCTGCTTTCTTAGCCGCTTTTTTAGCAGGCTTTTTAGCCGCTTTCTTAGCAGCTTTCTTTTTTGTTGCCATGGTTTAGATAATTGTTTTGGTTAACAATTTTAAAAATAGAAATATGCTTGATATCTCTACAACACAAACGTAAATAAAAAAGTGATACACGCTTCTGTACAACAATTTGTATGCTGTGGATAAACCTCGCCAAACAAACAACAACAACAACAACGTGCAAATTAAAATGGTGATAAAAAAAATAAAATCAAAAAACTTTTCTGGTGCTGTATAAAAAATAAACAACGCGGGAATCAGCGTCAGCCCAATGATCTTGCAGATTGTAGTGAAATGATAAATGTACTCTTTGCACTCATTTTTTATTTCAAAAACAAAACCAATCAGCTGCATGGTTGCAATCTTCAACACATAAAAAAATGTGAATAAAAAAATCAAAAAAAGTATGGCGTTGAATTTTTCAAGTTGCGTTGAGTGAAAATATTTCACCAAAATAAATCGCAAATACAAACCTGATGCTACTACAAAATTCACATGCAACAAAAAAGAAGAGAAAGAAATTTCACCCGATTGTGTTCTGAAAATTTGTTGTGCAAAATTCTGGTTGCGTATAGACTGTATCAAGTCTTCTACATCTTTTCCGAAACCAACTTTTATGTACGTAATCACACCTAACATAAGCAGCAGCAGTAAAAAAACATAGCCATTGCGTTTGTGCTCCCTAAATTGCTGCACATTATTCTCTATTGAATTTTGTTTCGATAATAGAGGGGAGAACACAGCCACCGTGGATGCAATAGAATCTACCGCAACCGAATCAAGCAAGCCATATTGTAATGAATCCGATGACGTAACCTGACCGGATGTATCAGTTGATTGAGCGTGAACACAAACCTGAACGAAGACAATAAAAAGTAAGAGTAGAAGATTTAACCGCACTAAAAGTAGTTGAGGTAACCAATATGGATTTTCGAAGAGTTGAAGTTTATTTTGTTTTCTAGCTGTCTGCCCATAGCATAGGTAATGCCGAACAAACCAATTTTTGTTTCAATTGCAGCACCTGCCCCGAAACCAAAAGGAAAATCAACCGGACCTTTGCCCGCTCTTGAGTCTTCCACTATCGCTGAATTGAAGAACGCGCTAAAGTACGAATTCTTGGAAAGTAAAAACCGGTATTCAATATTAGCCATAGCGTAGTATGGGGTAAATATGCTTTCATCATCGAACCCCCGTAAAGAGTTTACACCACCTAAACGAAATTTTTCGTTTTCGAAAACTCTGCGAGCAAAAAAATATTTACCCTCAAATGATGTTTTGATGGTATGTCGTGCTGCTAGTTTCCAGTATTTATCAATTGAAAAGAATAGGCGAAATTGAAATGTTTTAAGTTTTACGGTGTCATATAAAAATGCAAAAGTGCCGTTTGGTGTAAGCTCATCTTGCAAACTCAAAATGTTGTTGTTCTTCTTTATCTGCTTGGCACCCACCGAACCGCCTACTTTTAACAAGTAACCTGAAACCGGGTTAAAACGATAGTTCAATTTTTGTACAAAATACTCAAGTGCAAATTCGTTTGTAGCCACATCTAACACTCTGGGTAACGACCGAGTGTTCTTGATATAGGCCGTGTCTATATTCGTTACTATGGTATTGTGTTGGCGAAGCGAAGCTTTAAGATAGTTGCTCCCGATTATTTGGTATTGAATTCCATAATCACCATCGAGTGTTAAGAAGGTGGTGTCGCGCTTATACAATTGAAAACGAGCACTCAGACCTAACGGCAGCCCGGCAAGGTACGGATATGACACTCGCACATCCAGTTCCTGTGTTTTAGGTTGAAGTTTTTTCCATTCTAAAAAAAGTTCTTCGCCCATGCCAAATGGGCTAACCAAATGAATACGCGCTTCACCGGTTATTAAAAGTTTTTTGCCTGAGCTGCCGGGCAATAAACCTAGCAATCCATTAAACTGACTTGCTTTCTTGTCTTTTAAAAACAAGTTAACCCTTGCTTTACCGTTTATAAACTCCACAGTACTCGACTGTATTTGCTCGGCAAACTGCAGCTCACTTAATCTCTGCGTAATACGTTTTATGTTGGCTTCATTATACGGCTTGTTAAATTTCAGTCCCAGGTAGTTTTTAAGGAAAGCGCGCTTAACTCTTGTTTTTCCTTGAATACGTAGTGTGTCGTAACGAATTAATTCATTTTTCTGTAAGTAAACTCTTGCGGTGAATGAATTGTGTGTGGCCGATATACTATCCAGTGTAACCGAAGCAAACGGATATCCGGAACTTTCGCACACATGAATAATCTTCGCCTTAATTACATCTACTTGTTCTACAGGAATTTTTTTGCCGTTGGTTAATTGACCTTTTATGCCGGCCGCCACCAATATCTGATTATCTACATTTCCGTTTCTGAGTAAAGCAGATCCAAAAAGCTCGCCCACATACATATATATATGTAGGGTTGAACTATCGGCTGTGCTGCTGTCTATAGACGCTGCCAAATAGCCGGCCGCCCTAATGCTGGCGAACAAACTAACCGCAGCATTACGGGCGTGTAGCGAATCTTTTTGCTGCGGCTTGTAATAAAATTTTCTGGTAAAAAAATCAGCAGGCTTGTCAGAACTATTCACATGCAGTAAATACTTGCCCTGGCCGAATGAAAAATTCAACAGCAGCAAAAAAATGATAGAAGCCCAAACTCGCATATCTTTAAAACGAAGATAACGTTCGTTGGCATTTTGTATTTCGTCAGTAATTCGAAATTCGCGTTTCGATTTAACATGGCCGGTATCTATATACATACTCCTTTCTGCAAGCAAGCTTGCAACTACTGTAATTTTTATTTCAGCACTTCATTGGGCAATAAAGAGAAATTTATCCGAGCCCTTTTATGCGAAATTGACATTACCTCAAGTTACCTGGAGGGCGAAACAATTGAAACTATTTATTTTGGGGGCGGCACACCAACACAACTTACAGTTAGTGATTTGGCAGAAATAATAGATAAGCTTAGTTTTGTTTACAATCTGTCGGCAGTTACAGAATTTACTTTGGAGGCAAATCCGGACGATCTGCAACACGATTCTTATATAAGAAACCTAAAGCAAATAGGTGTTAACCGTTTTTCAATCGGCATTCAGTCTTTTTTCGATGAAGATTTAAAATACATGAATCGTGCTCACAATGCTAATGAAGCTTTAAGTGCAGTAAAGCGCGTACAACAAGCCGGCTTCAGCAACATTACTATTGATCTGATATATGGCACACCCACCATGAACGATGAACGATGGCTGCAAAACCTTGAAACAGCTTTTGAGTTAGATGTTCCGCACATCTCTTCGTACGCTCTTACCGTAGAGCCCAAAACCGGATTAGAGCAAAAAATTAGAACAGGCAAATGTAAACCCGTGAACGAAGAGCAGAGTGCCAGACAATTCTATATGTTGATGCGTGAAATGAAGAAAAACAATTTTGAGCAATACGAAATTTCAAATTTTGCAAAGAAAGGGAAGTATGCAATTCACAACTCAAGCTACTGGAAAGGGAAAAAGTATCTCGGACTGGGGCCTTCAGCACATTCTTATAACCAGTTATCTCGCAAATGGAACATAGCTAACAATATTGCCTATGCCACTGCATTATCAGAAGGTAGGTTAAACTTTGAAACGGAAGTGCTAACTAATGCTCAGAAGGTGAATGAAAAAATAATGACCGGACTTAGGACATTGTGGGGAGTTGAGATTTCCGGTTTTGATACCCGAACTTCAGATTTAATACTCAAGAATTTGAGTGAAGTTGATTCACAACAATATATATTGCAAAACGGAACTTTGAAGTTGACTGATGAGGGTAAATTGTTTGCCGATGCAATAGCATCGCAGTTATTTATTGAAGATAAAGATGTTCCATAAAACATTCAGTTCTTTTATTTTTAAACACACACTATGGCAATTATAAAACCGTTTGAAGCAGTACGACCTGCCGAAAGCTATGCAGTAAAAGTTGTTTCACTTCCTTATGATGTTATGAATTCTGATGAAGCTCGCCAAATGGCAGAAGGCAACCCTGATTCATTTTTGCATGTAAGCCGTGCCGAGATAGACTTTGCAAAAGGCATAGACGAACACTCGCAAGAGGTCTATGACAAGGCCCGTGACAATTTTTATAAGTTGATGAACGATGGAGTACTGATGCAGGATGCATATCCATTTTACTACATCTACTCACAAAACATGAATGGACGAACACAAACCGGCTTGGTGGCCTGCTCATCGGTAGAGGATTATTTCAAAGATGTAATTAAGAAGCACGAGTTTACTCGTCCAGAGAAAGAAGAAGACCGCATACGTCACATGGAAACATTGCAAGCGCATGTAGGGCCTATTTTTCTTACATACCCTCAAAACAATTCTGTTGATGAAATTATTGAAACGGTACAACATAAAAATGAGCCGCTTTATGATGTACTAACTAAAGACGGTGTTAAACATACCGTTTGGCTGGTGAACGATCAAGACATAATTTTGAAACTCACCATGCTGTTTAATAACGAAGTGCCATATACTTACATAGCCGATGGCCATCACCGTACAGCATCGGCCGCTAAAGTTGGTTTAAAACTAAAAGAACAAAACCCGGGACACAATAACACTGAAGAGTACAACTTCTTTCTCTCTGTTCTTTTTCCTGATAATCAGCTACAGATAATGGATTACAACAGGTTGATAAAAGATTTAAACGGATTAGATATTGAAAAATTTCTTGAGCAGGTTAGATTAAAATTTAACATGCAAACAGCAACTATCGAAACAGCCAAACCTGCATTGCTCCACCAATTTGGTATGTATTTAAATGGTGTGTGGTACACTCTCGAGGCCAATCAGGAAATAATAAAACACGACCCTATTGGAGTTTTAGATGTAACTATTTTGCAGGAAAACATTCTAAGTCCTTTGTTGGGAGTTCAAGATCCAAGAACCGACAAACGTATTGATTTTGTCGGTGGTATTCGTGGATTACAAGAGTTGCAACGCAGAGTAGATTCCGGAGAAATGAAAATTGCTTTTGCATTATATCCGGTTTCGCTAAAACAATTGATGAATATAGCCGATAGCGGAAACGTTATGCCTCCTAAATCAACTTGGTTTGAACCTAAACTTCGCGATGGGTTTTTTTCGCACCTGTTCTAACTGAAAATACTACTAGTAAGGTTACTTCTTAAGAAACCCACCAAGCATATCGCCTAAACCGCCTTTGTTTCCACCCAGCAACTGCCCGGCAATATTTCCGAAGTCAACCCCTCCACCACCTTGTTGCATTTGCTGAACTATGTTGCCAAAATCAATTCCCTTATTGTTTCCGCCACTCAAATGGCCCATTATATCATTAATGTTGAATGACGAATCGTTCGGGTTATTTGTTTTGCTGGTAAGCTGACCAAGAATTTGTGGAATCAGTTGACTGGCTATGTTTTGCGCCTGAGCTCCGTCAACACCAAACTTACTTCCTAAACTTCCCGCAAGTTGCGATACAATATTTCCAACTAAAGGATTGTTAGATAAATTTTGAGAGTTACCGAACATGCCAAGCACATCCTGCAAATTTCCGTTTTTTACAGCACCTGCAAGTTGTTCATGAATGGCGTTTCCGGCCTCACCAATTGCAGCATCATTAAATTGATTAGGCACAGCATTGTTATTTACTATTATGTCCTGAGCGTTTTCTTTTACAAGGTTTAGCAGTTGATCGAGCATAAATTAGATTTTAGAGGTTTTAGTGAACATCAAGAATACAAATAGCATGACAATTTCAAAAGTGCTGTAACAGATTTTAATTATTCGAAAACAAAAGTCTTCACTTCAATTTTATATTTACCGAAGGTGAAAATTGACATCCATACTCACATAATACCCGAACACCTACCACGATGGAGCGAAAAGTTTGGCTATGGTGGCTTTATACATCTTGACCATCATAAACCATGTTGTGCAAGAATGATGAAAGATGATGAGTTCTTTCGTGAAATTCAAAGTAACTGTTGGGAACCTGAAGCCCGCATAGAAGATTGCAAGCACACACACGTTGACGTGCAAGTGCTTTCTACTATTCCTGTCATGTTTAACTATTGGGCAAAACCCGAACACAGCTATGAAATTTCACGATTTTTGAATGACCATATTGCAGAAGTAGTAGAGCGTTATCCCAAAAAATTTATTGGACTTGGAACGGTACCCATGCAAAATGCAGACATAGCTGTAAAAGAGTTAGAAAGGTTTAAAAAAATAGGACTGGTTGGTGTTGAAATAGGTAGCAATGTGAATGATTTAAATTTAAATGAAACGCAGTTTTTTCCGGTGTATGAAGCCGCAGAAGAGTTGGGCTTAGCAGTGTTTGTGCATCCGTGGAATATGATGGGGGCAAAACAAATGAGTAAATACTGGCTGCCCTGGTTGGTAGGTATGCCTGCAGAAACCAGCCGAGCAATTTGCTCTATGATTTTTGGTGGAGTGTTTGAACGTTTTCCAAAACTACGTTTTGCGTTTGCGCATGGAGGGGGTAGTTTCCCCTCTACAGTGGGCAGAGTTGAGCAAGGGTTTAAAGTTCGCCCCGATCTAACGGCATTAGATAACGTGATAAATCCCCGCGATTATCTGGGACATTTTTGGGTTGACTCGCTCATCCATGATTCTGATTTTTTACAGTATGTAATAAACGTACTCGGTGAAAGTAAAGTTTGCTGCGGCAGCGATTATCCATTTCCACTAGGCGAGGCAAACCCTGGAGAAGAAATTGAAACACTCGATGTTTCGAAAAAAGTAAAGGAAAAGCTTCTTTACAAAAATGCGCTCGAGTGGTTAAACATTAAAAGTCCAAAATTTTAAACACATATTATTTTCACCGTAATAAAACCACCCTTATGAAACATTTTCTACCTCTGTTTATTGTGCTTTGTGTTTTTGGCTCACAAAATACTCTGCTAAACGCACAGGCACCTCAAAAATTAAATTATCAGGCTATTGCACGAAATGCTTCAGGAAGCCCGATAGTGAGTCAAAGTATAACTATTCGCCTTACAGTGCGCAGCCAGCAAATAGGTGGCACCGTATTATACCGCGAAACTCATATACCTACCACCAATCAATTTGGGCTATTTACTGTTTATGTTGGAGATGGGTCGCCAGTATCAGGCACATTCGGTGGAATAAACTGGGGTACGGGTGAAAGATGGCTGCAAGTAGAAATGGATGCCAGCGGTGGAAGTGTGTTTACAGATTTAGGAGCATCGCAGCTAGTGAGTGTACCTTACGCTCTTTATGCAGCCAACGCTGGCGGTAATACCGGACCAACAGGCGTTCCCGGTTTAAATGGTAACACTGGGGTAACTGGCCCTCAAGGGGCCACCGGAAATACCGGACCAACGGGGAACGATGGCTTAATAGGTGCTACCGGAGTCACCGGTGTTACCGGATCAGGAGGTGGCGCAACAGGACCTACCGGCCCAACCGGAAATAATGGGGTAACAGGCGCACAAGGCGCAACAGGCAATGCAGGGCAAAACGGAAACACGGGTGTTACTGGACCTGCCGGAAATAACGGAGTAACAGGTGCACAAGGTGTAACAGGGGCAACAGGACCCACCGGATCTGGCGGAGGCACTTCAGCTGCAAGTAATGGAGTGCGTTTTGTTGCTGGGCCCAACGACATACAGTTAGGCGGGCCATTAACATCGAACACAACAATTGCCATGAGCGGTAGAAATCTTGACTTTACAGGTACCGGAAAGATTGGTATAGGAACGGCCGCAGCATACCGCCTTCATGTTTTAGATACAGTGGCAACAAGCCCCGCTACTCTATCGTCAAACTTTAATGCTTCAGGTATCGGTTTAATGGGGCAAAACACAGCTACAAATGGTGCGGGGAGTGGCAATGGTGTGGTGGGTTTAACTCAACAGTCGTTGGGTTTTGGGGTATATGGCGCCAACCTGAGTACCGGTGGTAGTGGCGTGTTAGGTATTGGTAATAATGTGCAAACATTTACACAGCCTGTTGGCGGAGCCGGTGGTGCTTTTTACGGAACACTAACTGGCGCTTACGGTTACTCTGATAATAATACCGGCTTTGGTATTTATGGAAAATCAATCAGTGCAACTTCATCGTACGGTGTGGTAGGTAACGCCAACAATGTAGGCAGCAACCTAGCTCCGGCAGAAGGTGTTGGAGGTGCTTTCACCGCACTTAAGTACGGGGTTTCGGGCATTCAGACTAGCACTAGTCTTAACACGCAAACAGCCGGGGGGTATTTTGCATCAGATGCCGGAGGAGCTACCACACTGGTGGATGCATACTCCGTTTCAAATGTCCACTACAAAATTTGGGGCAGCCCAGCCGGCACTGTTTCAACTACAGTTCCCGACCTCAATGGAAATCAGGTTACCATGCACGCACCGGAAACCCCCGAGTTTTATTTTCAAGATTATGGACAAGGACAACTGGTAAATGGTAAGGCCCATATAACTCTGGACCCTATACTGGCAAAGAATGTTGCTATCAACGCACAACATCCGTTAAGGGTGTTTGTGCAGCTAGAAGGAGACTGCAATGGGGTGTTTGTTACCAATAAAACTAAGACAGGGTTTGATGTAGTTGAGTTAAAAGGTGGTGCATCTAACACCCCATTTCAATGGAGTGTAACGTGTAATGTGGCTGATATGCAAATTGGAAATCGTGTATCAAAGTTTTCAGAACTTCGCTTTGAACAGGGTCCAATTAATCAAGCGGTACCACTCAGAGATAAGTAGAGGATATTAGAACCAACAAAAAAGGCTGCGAAATTTTTCACAGCCTTTTTTGTTGGTAACAACTATTGTTACCAACTTAAGTCGTCATCAAATTTTTTCATAAAATCGTCAACTAGTTTGGTATCTCCCTTTTTCTTCGATGGTTTAGTATCGGTTGCAGGTTTCTTTTCCAGGTAGTCAACCATTTTATTCTCCCGTTTTTTAGGTTTAGAGTCTCCGTCATTTTTAGGGTATGCGAACCCTTGAGCAGGGCGTTTAAATTCGGGCTTAGCAGAAAAATCTTTTCTGTCTTTGCTAAAATCTTTTCGCTCGCGTTTTTCGCCAAACGATTTTTTTTCACCAAAGTCTTTTTTGTCACTAAAGTTTTTGCGTTCGCCCCCAAATGATTTCTTTTCCCCTCTAAACTCTGATTTGTCATTTCTATGCTCTCCTTTAAAACTGCCACCGCCAAAACTTTTTCCTCCGCTATTGTTACTTCCACCATCGCGTTCTTTAGCACGTGTAACTAGTGGTTTGCCCCCTCGCTTATTTTTGCTGAATACTACCAGAACTTGTTCGGCCGCTTCAGCGGGAAGTGTGATAAATGAAAAGTTGTCATACACCCGCACATCATGTATAGAGTTGCTGTCAATGCCCGATTCACTTGCCACAAAATCTACCACCTTAGCAGCATTCATATTGCTGGTGTGCCCTTTGGCCACAAACAAACGCGCTTGCCCGGTGTTTTGGGCGTTTTGCTGTGCTGATATTTTACCAATTTCACGGTAGCTTGATTCTTTAAGCGTGTCTTTAAATGTGTAGTTTAAAATGGCAGACAGAACTTGTGCCGGCTCTCGGTCATCTTCCAAAAGTTCTTGTGCCAGTAACAAATAGTCATTGGCATTTTTGTGCTCCATCACCTGCATCAGATCGGTTTTCACTTTCATTTTCTTTGTTTCTATCACCACATCTACACCCGGCACTTCTTCTTTCTTAACTTGTGCACGAGCTATTTTTTGAATAAACAGCAAATCGCGTTTTTGTGATGATGAAATAAGTGATATAGCTGTACCGTGCTTGCCTGCGCGGCCGGTTCTGCCAATGCGATGCACATACGCCTCAGGGTCTTGAGGCAGATTATAGTTTACTACATGCGTTAAGTCGTTTACATCTATACCACGTGCAGCCACATCGGTAGCTACAAGAATTGTGACCTTGCGAAGTTTAAATTTTTTGAGAGTGAGTTCGCGTTGATTTTGTGTTACATCTCCGTGAATAGCTTCAGCATCATAGCCACGGTCAATCAATTTATCGGCCACAATATCTGTTTCGGCTTTGGTGCGGCAAAACACAATACCATAAAACTCAGGTTCTGTATCTATAATTCTGCAAAGCGCTTCAAAGCGGTCGTGTTCCCGCACTTCGAAGTATATCTGATCAACTAAATCAGTAGTAATTTGTTGTTTTTCTACTGCAATCATGTCGTAATCACCCATGAAAGTTTTGGCAATTTTTAAAATAGGCTGCGGCATGGTTGCGCTGAAAAGCAGCATTCGTTTTTTCTGTGGTACACCTTTCAAAATTTCACGCACCTCTTCTTCAAATCCCATGTTCAGCATTTCGTCAGCTTCATCCAGTACTACGTGTGTTACAGAGTCCAGCTTTAACGTTTTTCTTTCAATGTGATCGCGGATTCTTCCCGGAGTTCCCACTACAATCTGTGCTCCTTTTTCGAGGGCACGGGCTTGTGTTCCAAAACTTGCACCGCCATAAACTGACTGAACCCACAATCGCTTGTCGCCCTTAAATGATGAAATTTCTTCTGCTACCTGAATTGCCAACTCGCGAGTAGGGCACATAATAAGCGCCTGTACTTTTTTTGATGAATCATCGAGTTTGTCAATAAGGGGTAAGCCGAATGCACCGGTTTTACCGGTACCGGTTTGTGCTTGCCCTACTACATCCTTTTCATCTTTCAGTAAAAGCGGAATTGTTTTTTCCTGAATTGTAGAGGGGGTTTCCCAACCCTTTTTTTGTAACGCGGTCAGTACGTTTTCACTTAGCCCAAGGGCTTGGAATTTTTCCATTGTTTGTTGTTTAAAACTCAATTACACTATATGCTGCAAATGCTGCTGAGTGCAATTTTGTTAAGATTAAAAAGTTGATTTCGGCAACCACCGAACCTTTAGAGAGAGAACCTTGCAGGAACGCTGCACATATATTTGCAGCTACGGTTTAATCAAGTAAACCACATCTCACACTTTAGCCCGTGTGATATTTAAAACGCGGGCGAATGTAGAAGAATAAACCACAATTACAGATATTTGTAGAAAAGGCAAAAAAAAATCCGCCACACATTTTTGTATAGCGGATCGACTTTTACGTCTAACCAAAACCAGGTTACTGCATCTTAATTACCATTACGTTGAATGGATCATCAGAGAGTGTATATTTAATATCAGCAGTGCTTTTTTCTTCTGATTCTAATGGTTGAAGAAAAATATCTGCATCAATATATGTGCGCGACTTATCAATGCTTTTAATGGTGTAGCGTTTGTACCCTTCTATTTTAAAGATTACACGAATGGGTTCACCCAGCTCTTTTTTGTTCATAGCTAAGGCGTAGTTGCCTTCTTCGTCAATAGAAGCTTGCAGCAATTCATCACCAAATTTTTCGAAATTAATCTTGGCTCCTGCAATCGGCTTTCGGTTGGTGGCATCTAGCATTTTACCCGTTATTACCAGCACATCGGGGTTGGTAATGGCAGCGTTAGATACATGCTGCGCTTCATTTGAAATGTTGTTTTTGCCTGCGGTTGATGTGTTTTGAGCGGAAAGATTTCCACACACAAAGGCCAACAGGAAGCCTACGGTAAAGGTGAGAACAGATTTTGTTTTCATGATTGCCTCCTTTTTTATTGATTGGTTATAAAATACTGATAATGAATGTTTTTTTGCGCCTTTATTATCTAAGGCTGTAAAAATCATCTTCGAATTTTCGATTTCAGCGAATTTTCGCAGCAAATATACAAAAGCGTAAACGAATAATTGTGGAAAACATTGCATCAATTTTGTTAAAAATTAGAAAACAAATCAAAACAAGCCAAAGCCACCTGAAGTCAAGGGTTGGAGTTTAAGCTATGCACAGCTTTTATAACTTTCGCCTAACAATTAAAAACGATACTTGCCCCCATGAGTGAACCGAAGAGAAAAGTAAAAGTGGTTGTAATATCAGACGTTCATCTAGGCTTTGTGGGCTGCCGGGCTAAAGAATTGTATCGGTATCTTACCTCTGTAGCGCCTGAAGTGCTCATTATCAATGGCGATTTCATCGATATTTGGCAGTTCCGTTCGTACTATTTTCCCAAGGCACACTCTAAGGTTTTGCAGCAGGTGTTTAAGTTTATTTCAGATGGTGTCAAAGTGCACTATCTTACCGGTAACCATGATGAAATGCTTAGAAGGTATTCCGGTTTGCTTTTAGGTAACTTAACGCTTGAAGACAAACTGGTCATAGAACTGGATGGTAAAAAACACTGGTTTTTTCATGGTGATGTGTTTGATATTTCTATGCAGGGCTCCCGTTGGCTGGCTAAATTGGGCACCTTTGGTTATGAGATACTGATTCTCATTAACAAGCTCATGAATTTTTTTCTCGAGATGGTGGGGCGTGATAAAACCTCATTTTCTAAAAACATTAAGATGGCTACCAAGAGAGGAGTAAAGAAACTAAGCGACTACGAGCATACAGCTGCAGAAATTGCCATTGACAATGGCTACGATGTGGTGAGCAACGGACATTCACACATACCCAACATACGTGAAATTCACAATGACACGGGCAAAGTGCTTTACATGAACAGTGGCGATTGGGTAGAGAATATGACTGCACTTGAATATAACAATGGGGAGTGGAAGTTAGTGTGGTATAGAGACCTGAAGTTTCCTTCTACCTGGCTAAAAGTAGATGAGGACGATCTGCCTTGACATTTCGTTCGGAAAATTACTTTTGGCCAATTCACTCACCCCCCCCTTTCTACATGAAGAAGTTTTACCTTGCTGTATTTGCCATTTTGTTTCTACAAATTTCATCTGCTCAAAACGCTGAGTTAAGCGGCATAGTAAAAGAAGCCGACAACCAAGAGCCGCTTGCTGCTGCTTCGGTACGGTACGAAAAAAAGAAAGGTGTGGTAACAGATGCTGTTGGTAAGTATGTGCTTTCGCTGCCGGCTGGCGAGTACGAAGTGGTGTTTAGTTCCATTGGCTATAAAACACAAAAACAAACTGTTAAGCTAGCTGCCGGTGAAAAACAAAAATTAGACATAACATTAAAGTCAGACGTGTTTAGGTTAAACGAGGTAGTGTCGGTAAGCCAGTATAAAAAGAATGCGGCCAAAGAAACTATTTCAACCAGTGTGGTAGGTAAAGACCAGATTAAGAACACTAACAGTAACGACTTGGGCGAAGCAGTAAATAAAACATCGGGGGTGTTGGTGCAGGATGGGCAAATTTCTATTCGCGGAGGCAGCTCTTATGCTTATGGTGTAGGTTCACGAACGGCTGTACTAACTGATGGCCTTTCGCTATCGAGTGCAGATTTAGGACAAACACAAAATAGTTTTGTGCCGCTAGAGAATGTGAAACAAGTAGAGGTTATTAAAGGTGCTTCATCAGTTATTTATGGCTCTTCAGCACTTAACGGTGTAGTAAACGTAATTACTGAATGGCCTACCGACTCGGAACCTAAAACAGAGATAGAAACCAACGCTGGTGTTTCTGACGAACCAAAAGATAAACGTTTGAAATGGTGGAATGCCGCGCCACCGTTTTTGGGAAGTATAAATATTAACCACCAACGCAGAATTAAAGACCTGCAATTAGTTGTAGGCGGAAATATTTATTACAACAAAAGCTTTTTAGTAGGTGATGACGCCTGGCGATTGCGGGCTATGCTTAAAACCCGATACATAGACCCTAAACATGCAGGCCTTAGTTATGGAGTAAACGGCAGTATTATGCTTGAGCGTGCCGACCAGTTTTTTATTTCCGCCAATCTAGATAGCGGGGCTTTAACACCGGCTGCCAGCAGCAACAGCAGTTACAACAAAGTAACTATTGATCCACACCTGAACTACAGCACTGACAAAGGCCACAACTATAAACTGAACCTGCGTTATATGAATATTTTTCGTGAAGGTGCCGGTGTGGATATAGATGCGGTAAGTCACTACATGGAAATAAACAATCAGTATCAATATCGTTTCAGAAAAGATATGCTGATAATAACTGCGGGCATGCCATTTTCGTTTGGTAACTCACAAAGCAATTTGTATCAGAAAACAGGTAACCATTTTAATTTTAACTGGGCCATATACACTCAGGCAGAGTTCAATTACAAAATACTTTCGCTGCAAGCGGGTGTGCGTTACGAAATTGCCGGCCTCGATACTCTTATTATTTCTTCTATCCCTGTTTTTCGTGCAGGCATGAACATACAAGCCAGCAAAAGCACCAACATTCGCGCATCATGGGGGCAGGGTTTTCGTATTCCATCTATTGCCGAAAAATATATAGCCCAACCGTTTGTAGCTGGGGTAAACATAGTACCTAACGATACGCTAAAGAGCGAACGGGGCTGGAACTTAGAAATAGGCATACAGCAAGGTGCTAAAATTAAAGACTGGAAAGTAGGAGTTGATTTCGCCTTTTTTTGGCAGGAGTACAAAAACTTCATAGAGTACAACGTAGGTATTTGGGATAACAAATATTCCAATGGCGACTCCATTTTTTCTTCTGATTTAGAGTTTCCGAGCAAAGGTAGCGGTAAAGTGTTGGGGCCACGTGCTATCAATATAGAGAGTGCCCGAATTGCCGGCTATGAAATTGGTTTAATGAGCAGCGGAAAAATTGGTCCGGTTGGATTGGCAATTAATGCGGGCTACTCCTATAACTTTCCGGGTAAAAAAGATAACGATACCGGCAGCACCCACTATTCTACCAAAGAATTTTTCCGCGATGTGTTTAAATACAATGGCCGCAGAGTTGACTCTGCCACCATGCCTAATTTGCTGCCTTACCGTATTCGCCACTTGGTGCGTGCCGATATTGAAGTTAAATATTGGAAGGCGTACGTGGGGGCTACTTTCTACTATGCTTCTACTCCCGAAAAAGTGCCGCAGTTTTTTAAGAATGTAGCTCTCTTTATTTTTAAAGACGGAAACGCTGTAGAAAATTATTTAGCCAAGCACGGCAATGGCGATTTTGCCATGGACTTGAGGGCGGGTATTAAAGCTAACGACCACATTGCGTTTGGCTTTATTGTAAAGAACGTAACCAACAATTTATATTCGCTGAGACCCGGCAGACCTGAACCCTTGAGAAATTATACATTTCAGTTCCGCTACACGTTTTAATGCAAGCTCACAAATTAAAGTTCAAAGTCCAAGTCGTTAGAAGCATTTGGCTCAGTTGTTATTTAGTCATCAGCAGTCAATCATCTGTAATTAATGCGCAGCACATTACCCACGGCCCGGTAATGGGGGCAGTAACTTCTGAGGGGGCAAAGATTTATCTGCGAACCAACGTACCTGCAGAAGTTAAGGTGGTTTTAGAAAATAATATTTCGGCTGTTGGTTTTACAAACGCAGAACTCGATAACTCAGTAATGCTGCAACTGCATTCACTTTCGGCAGACACAAAATACCCGTTCAATATTTTTGTTGATGGAAAAAAGGATAAAGTAACCGGCACACTACATACCTTTCCGGCCGAAGGCACCAAAGGTGACTTCAGTTTTGTAACGGGTAGTTGTCAGGAAACCGAAAACATGAAAGTGTTTGATGCCATGCCCTTGAACAATCCTTATTTTTTAATGCATACAGGCGATTTTACCTACCCTGATTATATGATTTCGCGTAGCTATGCCGATTCGCAGGCGGGTATTGATTCGAGTTACCGCAGAAGATACAATGAGAAAGTAATGAAGCAAATGCTTTACAACATACCCATTGATTATGTATTTGACGATGATGATTATGTAGGAGCAGGAGCCGGGCGCTATTGTACCAACGATTTTAAAGCGTGGCGCAAAAACGGGCACATATATTATAGTATGCCTGCCGATACTTTCCCTCCTCACTGGCGCAGCAATGTTATAAAGGGCTATACTGAATATTTTCCGCACTACCATTTACCCGATACTACAGAAGGTATCTTCCACTCTTTCAAATTTGGCAATGCAGAGTTTTTTGTAATTGACCGAAACAGCAGTAAAGACTACCCCGATGGTGATGCGTTTAAATATGATTCTATAAAAAGGCGTTGGCGCTTCGACCCTGATTCTACGCTCACCCTTTTTGGTAAAAAACAAATGGATTGGTTAAAAAAAAGCCTGCTGGCATCTACGGCCGACTGGAAATTTATTGTAAGCGGTGTGCCGCTGAATGGCGCTTGCAAAAAACTGATTGATGCCGGTGTAAAAATTCAGCAGTTGCATTACAAAGACTGGAACGGGTTTCAACTGGCACTTGGCTTCAGCCGCTATTGGGCGGGCTATCCACACGAGCGAAACGATTTTATGAGTTTTGTAAAACAGCACAACATCAAAAACATAGTAGTGATTAGTGGCGACACGCACCATTGCGTAATGGATGATGGCACCAATTCTGAGTTTCCAGAAATGAATTCAAGCGGCCTGAGTGTAGCCACCACCGAACTAGCCAAGTATCTAAAACTTATAGGGCACGGCCTCGGCTTGTACCGGTGGAAAAAGATATGGAACCAAGGTGGCATAGGGGTAAAACCCGGAAAATGCAAAAACGGCTTTGGTAAAGTGCGAATAGTAGGAACCGATTATGTAGAGATGAGCATACTTGACGAAGATAATAAGGTGGTAAGCAGCTACAAAGTGCCGTTTAGGTAGAAGAATTTTTCTAGTGATTTTAACATCTGTAGATATCGCGGAGACCTAAATTTCAGAGAGCTGTTGCTCGTGGTAAGGTAAAAGAATTTACATTCATGCTTAGTTTATTCCATTATTTTTTTACTTTGAATATGATAAAAATCAAGCTGATAATGAAGTCTATCAGATTTATTCTTGTCTTATGTGCCATAGCCTTGTTTCCAATACTGGCCGTGTCACAAGCCGAGATACAAAATCCTAACACGTTGCCCACAGGTCCGGGTTTATACTGGCGGATTACTGGCAATGCTAACACCGTAAACGGCACACATTTTATTGGTACCACCGACAATGTTCCGTTCAGCATTAGAACTAATAATATTCTACGTGGAAGAATGACAGTTCCTGGAGTTTTTGAACTGTTCCCCAGCAATGAGAATACTTTTATTGGAGATAGTGCTGCAGCATCAGTAACTACAGCGACTAACAGTACATATATTGGGGTAAATGCGGGGCAAAGTAACACAACTGGCAGCTATAATACGTTTACGGGGTATAACTCAGGGCTTAGCAACACCACAGCTTTTGGTAACACATTTTATGGATTCGAATCAGGAATTAATACCCGAACAGGGTCACAAAATACATTTATTGGAGATCGTGCAGGGCTCGGGAATACAGGAGGTTATCACAACGTAGCAATTGGTCTTTGGAGCTATTACAAAGACTCACTTGGTTACAACAACGTGGCGGTTGGTAAACATGCCATGCTCAATAGCGTTTCTACAGTTAACAGTACTGCAATAGGTTCAGAGGCCATGGAGTTTGACAGTACCGGTGATATGAATGTAGCTGTAGGCTGGAGAGCTTTGCGGGGACACAAAACCGGAAACGAAAACACAGTTGTGGGTGTAGGCGCAATGGAGTATAGTGTTAACCCTAATTATAATGCAGCTATGGGGAGATATGCAATGGCAAATGTCAAAACTAATTTCAACACAGGTATTGGCTACGATGTAGCATACAACTCAGATTCTTCGGTTGGAGCAACCCTGCTGGGCGCTTATGCAGGATATTACAACGAAGGAGATTATAACTTGTATGCCGGTTACTATGCCGGAGTAGGTGCTAGCTTAGCAGGCTCTAAAGTGGGTATCGAAAACGTGGGGTTAGGTGCTTTCTCATTACGCTTCATAACATCGGGCAAAGGAAATGTGGCAGTAGGGCTTGGTGCTTACTTTTATGGTAATACAGGTAGCAATAATATTGCTGTTGGTACTCGTGCTTTGCATGGAAACGGAACATTCCCTACTGGTAGTTATAACATAGCTATAGGTGACAGTGCTGCATTCAGAAGCATGGGAGCATTGCGCAATATTTCTATTGGTGCTTATGCTGGTTTTACCAATCAAGGCGTAAGCGATATAGTGGCTATAGGCGATAGCGCGCTTTATTCAAATATTGCGTCCGAAAACTTTGCCGTAGGCCCGCAGGCAGGCAGGTATAACACCACCGGCTTTAGAAATTTTTTTATAGGCGACAACGCTGGTTATCAAAACACCGGTGGGTCGTATAACTTTTTTATTGGCGGGTATGCTGGTGAGGAAAACACTATCGGTAGCGGTAATATGGCTATAGGTAGGGGGGCATTGCAGCAGAACCAAACTTCAGACGCCAACACAGCTATTGGCAGATTGGCCGGGCAGTATCATTACAATGGAATCGAGAATCTATACGTTGGATATTGGGCAGGACAGTGGGATAGTATAGGGGGGCGGAATACGTACTTGGGCTCTTACAGTGGTGCAAGTTCGTTAGCGCGCCCATCTGTGGCTTCTTACGATAATACTGCAATAGGTGCTCATTCGCTAAATTTAATAAAGTCGGGTACAGGCAACACAGCTCTAGGTAGTGAAGCCATGTATCGCGACTCTATAGGAAGTTACAACACTGCGGTGGGTTGGCGCTCACTAAGTTACAGCTATGCCGGTAATGAAAACACTGCATTAGGAGTAGGAGCACTTGAGTTTGGTACTAGTCTAGAAGACAATACGGCTGTAGGTCGCTGGACTGGTGGATACAACAATGGTTCAGAGAATGTAATGGTAGGTGCTTTTGCCGGGCTGTTTTCCGATTCAAGCGACAAATCCATATTAATTGGTTTTAATGCCGGCTACCAGAACAAAGGCGATGAGAACGTGCTTATTGGATATTACTCGGGTTACCAAAACAATATTTTAGGAAGTAGAAACACAGCAGTTGGCGCGTTTACACTTTACCAGCTAAGCACAGGGTATTCTAATACGGCTTTGGGTCATAGAGCTTTATTAGCAAACACTACCGGAACAAACAACATTGCTATTGGAAGCAGAGCGCTATATTTGTCAAACGCCAGCTTCAATGTAGCCATTGGCGACAGTTCATTACATAATGTTACAGCCGTTGGAAACGTAGGCATAGGTTACAAAGCTATGTATGCAGCTACATCATCCACGGCTAACACATCCGTGGGTTACCAAACCATGTTTAATAACAGTACTGGTGATGAAAATACCGTCATGGGATTTAACGCTCTCAGGGGTAATACCGGAAGTTCAGCAAGCGCCAACGTTGCATTGGGTTACAATGCTATGTCTATAACAACTACTGCAGCACAAAACGTAGCTGTTGGGCATTACGCCCTTGGCCAAACTACTACCGGCAGACTTAACACGGCAGTTGGAGCCGGTGCTTTAGATCAGAACACTACCGGCCAACGAAATGTAGGTGTTGGGTTTTGGGCCGCAAGGTCAAATACTTTGGGAAACAGTAATGTAGCCATAGGAAACCATGCGCTTTACGCTAACACGGTATCAGATTTCAACATTGCTATTGGCGACAGCGCTTTGCACAATTGGAATCAGGTTGCTGATAACTATCAAAACATTGCTATTGGTTATGCAGCGCTTGCGAGTAACAATAGTATTTACGGACAAAATACCGTGATTGGACATAACTCAATGGATGATGATATAACAGGATACTACAACACAACTGTTGGAAATTATTCATTAAATGCTTCAGTAGGAGGAATTGGTAATTCAGCTTTTGGCAGAAGAGCACTTGAAGTGTTAACTACCGGTAGTTCCAATACAGCCATAGGTTATTGGGCCGACAATAATATTACCACGGGAAGCAACAACACATCTCTTGGGTATTTAGCCGGTAACGTTACCACGGGAATTAATAACACAGCTATAGGATTTGGTGCGATTGTTCCGGCAGCTGCCGGAAACAACCAAATGCGTCTCGGTGGTGCCACAGTTGGATACATAGGGGTTCAGGTAGCATTAACAGTAACCTCAGATATTTTTTGGAAAGAAGATGTAAAGGAAATAAAAAGCGCGCTTGAAGTTGTCAAACTTTTACGGCCCGTTGATTTTATTCGTAAAACGGTAACAGAAACCGTTCACGAAAGTTCAGAAGGAAAGCCGGTGATAACGAGAACTATTGACTCAAACCCCAATGGTAAGCGCGAATTGGGCTTTATAGCGCAAGATGTAGAACAAGCGCTAAAAACAGCAGGCTTAGACAAGAGCGGTATTATTTCAAAAGATGACGAAGGACGCTTAGGCGTACGTTACAACGACTTTATTCCACTACTCACAAAAGCCATTCAAGAGCAGCAACAACAAATTGAAGAGTTGAAGAAGCAAAACTCAGCGCTCTTGCAATTAATCAAGAAACATTAAGAGTATGGGCACAAAAAAAATTAGCTAAAATTTTGTAAAACAGAGAAAGGAAAAAGTTGTAGGTACAACAGTTTTTCATTTTTGTAGTTTAACAGTCGCCCGCATGTCAAAATTCACCTGGTTTATACTCGCCATAGTTTTACTTGTAGTGGGTGTTATTGTTTATAACAAGGTTTTACATCCTAAAGAAGCAACTACTCCGGCAGCGGGTAAAGGCGGCCCCCCGAAAGATGTTTCAGTCAGCGGATTTATAACGAAACCCCAAAATCTTGAAAACGGAATAGTAGCTTCCGGAACCCTGTTGGCCAACGAACAAATAGAACTACACCCCGAAACCTCCGGAAAAATTACCGAACTTAATTTGAATGAAGGCAGCGCAGTAGCTAAAGGCACTTTGCTCGCAAAACTTTTCGATGCCGACCTGCAAGCCACGCTAAAAAAGCAAAACGCACAAAAAGAAACTGCCGAAAAAACCGAAGTGCGCTTAAAACAGTTGCTAAGTATAAATGGAGTAGGGCAGCAGGAGTACGACAATGCACTTACACAACTTAACAGCATAAAAGCCGACATTGAATTTACACAGGCACAAATTACTAAAACCGAAATTCGTGCACCGTTCAACGGTGTGGTAGGTTTAAAAAATGTAAGCATTGGTGCTTATGTGTCTGCAGCTACCAACATAGCCACTCTTCAACAAATAGACCCTCTAAAAGTAGATTTTACACTACCCGAGAAATACTTTTCTAACCTGCACAAAGGCGATGTGGTAAAGTTTACGGTAGATGGTTCAACCGAAAAGTTCAGCGGAAAAGTTTTTGCTATTGAACCCAAAGTAGATGAAGCATCGCGAAGCATTAAGGTTCGTGCTTTAGTTAATAATGCAGCCACTAGATTATTTCCGGGCTCATTTGCCAAAATAGATTTAGGATTAAAGAGCATAAAAGGAGCACTAATGGTACCTACACAATGCATAATACCCGAAGCACGCAACAAAAAACTTATAGTAGTAAAAGATGGCAAAGCAGATTTTAGAATCGTAGAAACCGGAGTGCGTAACGAAAGCTATATACAGGTTATAAATGGCATACAGCCGGGCGATACCATTGTGGCTACTGCATTAATGTACGTAAAACCCAATGCAGGAGTGAAAATTGTGAAGGTGATAGAATAAAAAATTAAGAGCGCAGATGTCGCAGATTAGGCAGGCAAAACGGATTTAAAATCAGCACTAATCAGCTCAATCAGTGTAATCAGCGTTCCGTTGTATAAAAATGAGTTTACCCAGTATCAGTTTATCGCGTCCGGTTCTTGCCATAGTCATGAACATCATCATTGTGTTGTTCGGTGCCATCGGCTTTAAGTTTTTAGGTGTGCGCGAATACCCCAGCATTGACCCCCCTGTAATAACCGTTCGCACCAACTACACCGGTGCCAATGCCGATGTAATTGAATCACAAATTACCGAGCCACTCGAAAAAGCTATTAATGGAGTAGAAGGCATACGCACCATTTCATCGAGCAGCAACCAGGGCTCATCGGTTATTACAGTAGAGTTTAACCTGAGCTCAAACCTCGAAGCGGCAGCTAACGATGTGCGCGACAAAGTGTCGCAGGCCATTCGCAGTTTACCGCAAGATATAGATGCGCCACCGGTAGTTTCTAAGAGCGATGCTAACAGCGATGCTATTATTTCTATGACCGTGCAAAGCAGCACACGCAATCACTTAGAAGTAAGCGATTTTGCTACAAACGTACTGCAGGAAAAACTGCAAACCATACCGGGAGTTAGCGGTGTGCAGATTTGGGGCGAAAAAAAATTCGCCATGCGTCTGTGGGTTGATCCGATGAAACTGGCGGCCCATTCGCTTTCGTTTACCGATATTCAAAATGCACTCAACAAAGAAAATGTAGAGTTGCCTGCCGGTAAAGTATATGGCAACAATACGGAGCTAACAGTAAAAACTTTCGGCCGGCTGGCTACCGAAGAGGACTTCGAAAACCTGATAATAAAAAGTGGTAACAACCAAATTATACGACTACGCGATGTGGCCGAAATAGTGCTTGGGCCCGAAAACGAGGAAACCGTTTTGAAAGAAAGTGGCATACCTATGGTTGCCTTGGCTATTACACCGCAGCCTGGCAGTAACTATGTAGAAATAGCCAACGAATTTTACAAGCGCTACGATGAAATTAAAAAAGAAGTGCCTGATGACATTAAGCTTGATATTGCGCTTGACCAAACCATTTTTATTAAACGCTCAATAACCGAAGTAGCCGAAACCATCGGCATAGCGTTTTTGCTTGTAGTAATCATTATTTACCTGTTCTTCCGCGATTGGCTTATTGCTATTCGTCCGCTTATTGATATTCCGGTTTCACTTATAGGCTCGTTCTTTATTATGTACATGGCGGGCTTTACAATCAATGTGCTTACCTTGTTAGCCATAGTCTTGGCCACCGGTCTGGTAGTGGACGATGGTATTGTTGTTACAGAAAATATTTTCAAAAAATTAGAGGCCGGATTCGACAAACATCGCGCAGCTTTAGAGGGCAGCAACGAAATTTTCTTTGCCGTTATTGCTACCAGCATTACTCTGGCCGTGGTTTTTCTTCCTATCATTTTCCTCGAAGGTTTTGTAGGTAGCTTATTCCGCGAGTTTGGGGTAGTGCTGGCGGGGGCGGTATTAATTTCAGCATTTGTATCGCTTACTCTTACTCCGGTGCTAAACGTTTTGCTTACCAAAAACAAACACAAGCACAGCTGGTTCTACGAAAAAACCGAACCATACTTTACTGCGCTTGATGAAGGGTACCGACAATCACTTGAAACGTTTATGAAGCGCAGGTGGCTGGCATTTCCTATTCTGGTTATATGCGTGGTAATGTTTTTTGTAATTGGTAAAAATCTACAAAGCGAATTAGCGCCTCTCGAAGATCGTGGTGCATTTCGTTTAAGTGTAAGCGCACCGGAAGGTACCTCGTTTGACTACATGAACAGCTATATGGATAAGCTGATAGGGTTTGCTATGGATTCTATACCTGAAGCTAAAATTGTGTTGAGCGTAACTTCGCCCGGCTTTTCGGGTAGTGGCGCAGCAAACACCGGCTTTGTTAGAGTTAGACTTAGCGAGCCGGGTGAACGAACTCGTTCTCAAAACGACATAGCTCAGTACGTAGGTAAAAATGCAGCAAGGTTTAACGAAGGTAAAGTATTTGCCATTCAAGATCAAACAATTTCTACGGGTGGTGCTGCGCGTTTTGGGTTGCCGGTACAGTTTGTTATCCAAAACCTGAACTTCGAAAAAATACGCGATCGCCTTCCGAAATTTTTGGAAGAGGCTAACAAGCACCCAACGTTTCAAGGGGTAGATGTGAATTTAAAATTCAATAAACCTGAATTACAAATAGAAATAGATAGGCTAAAAGCCAACGAAATGGGCATAAGCGTACTCGATATTTCTACCACGCTGCAGCTAGCATTAAGCGGAAGAAGACTGGGATACTTTATTAAAAACGGGAAACAATATCAGGTAATAGGACAGGTGGACAGAGAAAACCGCGATGAACCTATTGACCTTAATACATTTTATGTGCGCAACAACAAAGGTGAGTTAATTCAGTTAGACAACCTGGTAACTATTACCGAGCAAAGTAATCCGCCACAGCTTTACCATTTCGACCGTTACAAGAGTGCCACTGTTTCTGCAGGCCTTGCTCCCGGAAAAACCATTGGCGATGGTGTAGCAGCTATGGAAGAAATTGCTGCTAAGGTTTTAGACGATTCGTTCAACACCGCTCTTACAGGCGCTTCGCGCGATTTCAAAGAAAGTTCATCGAACATTTGGTTTGCGCTTATACTGGCGCTTGTACTTATTTACCTGGTGTTGGCTGCACAGTTTGAAAGTTTTGTTGACCCGTTTGTAATTATGGTAACTGTGCCGCTGGCGTTTGCTGGCGCACTCCTCAGTTTGTGGATGTTTAACCAAACCATCAACATCTTTTCGCAAATCGGAATTATCATGCTGATTGGGCTAGTAACTAAAAACGGAATTCTGATTGTAGAGTTTGCCAACCATCAACGAAAAGAAGGAAAGGAAAAATTACATGCAGTAGTAGATGCAGCGGCACTTCGCCTTCGTCCAATTTTAATGACAAGTATTGCCACATCGTTGGGAGCATTGCCTATTGCACTGGCATTAGGAGCCGGTGCGGGTAGCCGTGTTTCGTTGGGTATTGTCATCATCGGTGGAATTATGTTTTCGCTCATTCTTACGCTGTATGTAATTCCGGCTATGTATTCATATATGAGTAGAACCAAGAAAAATGCTGAATAGAAAAATACAAGATGCCTCGTTCCTCGGCATGACAGTAGCCCTTTTACTTCCTTTGTTGGTGTTATCGCCAGCAAACCTTTATGCGCAAGAGATGCTCACAGCAGAACAGGCCGTGGAGTTAGCGCTGAAAAACAACTTCGATATTCTGCTTGCAAAAAACGAAGCGGAGATTGCCCATCGCAATAACACAGTGGGCAACGCGGGTATGCTGCCTACTATCAATGCTACCGTAGGCGATAACTTTACGCTCAACAATCTTAACCAACAATTTACCAACGGCACAGAAATAAACCGCAATAATGTAACGGGCAACAACATTAGCGCGGGTGTGGCACTGAACTGGACTTTGTTCGATGGCTTAAAAATGTTTGCCACTAAGGGCAAACTGAAACGCCTGGAACAAATAGGCGAACTGCAATTGAAAGATGAAATTCAAACTACCGTAGCCAATGTGCTGAACGCTTATTACGATGTGGTAAGTGCGAAGCAACAACAGAAGGCAATTGAAGAAGCCATCAAAATTTCGGAAGAAAGAACCAAGTTGGCGGACATGAAATTTCAGGTGGGCTCATCAAGTAAGGTTGATTTGCTACAAGCCAAGGTTGATTTGAATGAGCAGAAAAGCAATTTGCTTTTACAGCGCAAAGCCACCGAGCAGCGCAAGGCAGATTTAAACAACCTGCTGGCGCGTAATGCCGAAACAGATTTTACCGTTACTGATTCTATTCCGTTTAAAGACAACACCGCCACTGCCGATATTGAAAAGAATTTTCAGTTGCAGGCAGCCATGAAAAACATAGAAGTAGCCCGATTCGAAAAGAAAGAAGTGTTCTCGCAGTTTTTGCCGCGGCTGGCGGGCAATGTGGGCTACAACTACAACCGCAGCCAGAGCACCGCAGGGTTTTCGCTGTTTAACCAAACCTATGGATTGAATGCGGGATTCAGTTTAAACATCCCGCTGTTTAACGGGCTTAACACGCTTCGCCAAAACAAAATTGCCGCTATACAAATTACCAGCGCACAGTTTACTGCCGAGAAAGTGAGGTTCGCCACCAAAACCGCCCAATACAAAGCGCTGAAAGATTTTACACTGGCCAAAGAGCAGTTGAAACTGGAAGAAGAAAACATTCAACTGGCAGAAGAGAATCAAAAGATAGCGCTGGAGCGTTTCCGCCTGGCACAGTCAACCGCTATTGAACTTCGCGAAGCGCAAATAAGCTTTGTAAATGCCCAAACCCGTTTGGTGAACGCCCGCTATGTCGCTAAAGTGGCGGAGACAGAACTGTTGAAAATACAGGGCGAGTTGGTGAAGTAAGTCGGCATACTTTGGCGGCACATAAAAAACAGCCCTACATAGCGAGGGGCTTTTTTGTAACCAAAACAATAGAACTCTCCAATAATCCGAGGTCTCTTACTTTCGTCCCCGCAGGGTCTCCGCCTCGGGACCCTGCGGCAGTTCAGCACAAACCAAGCGCAGTATTGTTGCTTGTGCTTGCCCCTCTGTTCGAAGTGTTACCGCAGCGCATATCTCCATAACACAGCCAGGCAGATACTTCTAACTTTCAAATAAGCAAAGGTCTTAGGCCTCAAAGCTAAGCCATTGTTGAAAATGCAAAAAGAACCGGTGCGGTAAACAGGCCTTCTCCCTATCAAAACCCGCGTTTCCTTTTTCCACATTTTCGCTTTTATTTGCCGTCCCCTCGAAAAAGGGTAGGTGTATTTCATCTAAAATCTAATGTCTAAAATCTAATATCTAAATTCAATGGCAGTAATAGGTAAAATTCGTCAGCGTTCGGGCTTGCTGATATTTTTAATTGGTCTTTCAATAGTAGGGTTCCTGATAATGGATGCTACCAACTCGCAAGGAAGCATGTTGAGGGGGCGTAAAGAAGATGTAGGAAAAGTAAACGGGGAAAAAATTTCGTACAACGACTTCACCAAAAAATACGAAGAGAATTTAAAGAATGCCGAAGATCAGATGCGCGGTCAGCCCATGGGCGATGACCAACGCAACTACCTGCGCACCCAAACCTGGGACGAAATGGTGAACGACATCATCTTCAATAAGCTCTATGCAAAGTTGGGTATTGGTGTAACACCCGAAGAAATGAACGAACTGGTAACCGGAGAAAATGCTTCACAGTATATCCGCAACGACCAGCAGTTTAAAAACCCTCAAACCGGTCAGTTTGACCCGGCACAGGTAAAATTGTATTTGCAGCGCTTAGATCAGGACCCACAAGGCGTGGAGCCCGGCACAGTGCGTAAGCAGTGGCTGCGTTTCGAAACATTGTTGAAGCAAAACCAGTTTCAATCGAAATACAACAACCTTATCAGCAAAGGTTTTTATGCGCCATCTTGGTTGGGTGAAATGACTTACAACGACCAAAGCCGCACCGTAGATTTTAAATATGTGCAATTACCTTACAGCGATATCAACGATTCAGACGTAAAAACTACTGACGAAGATTTCAAGAAATACCTGAACGAAAACGCAGCTAAGTTTAAACAGATTGAAGAAACGCGTAAGCTATCGTATGTAACTTTCGATATTGCTGCTTCTGCTGCTGATTCTGCAAGAACCATTCAGGATTTGGAAGACAAACGTGCCGAGTTTGCCAAAGGAACTACTCCATCAGAAGATTCGGTTTTTGTAAAGCTGTTTTCTGAAACACCTTTCGATGAAGCGTTTTTCGATAAAGACAAAATCTTTGCTTCTGTAAAAGATTCATTCTTCGCTTTGCCTGTAGGTTCAATAGTTGGTCCTTATTTAGATGGTAAATCGTTTAAGCTGGCAAAAATCAGCGCGCGCAAAAACATTTCTGATTCAGTGCATGTGCGCGACATCAAAATTTCTTTCGAAGGTGTAACCACTCAGGAAGCTGCTGCCGTTAAATTTAAACTGGTGGACAGCATCATGAAATTAGTTGACACATTGAAACAGGATTTTGGCTTGGCGGCTGTTCAGTTTTCTGATGACCCAATGAGCAAAATGCGCGGTGGCGATATTGGCTGGGTAAAGCAAGGCGAAAAAGAAAAAGCATACAACGATTTGATTTTTTACCGTGCTGTGAAAGGAAAAATTTACCGAGTGCCGGTGCAGGCAGAAAACGCCATACACCTTGTGCAGGTAGTGGAAGATAAAGCCAACAAACCCGCTGTGCAGATGAGTTACCTGAGCAAGGAAATTATTCCAAGCCCTGAAACGGAGAGAAATATTTACGGTAATGCTACCACCTTTGCTGCCGACAATCAAAGCGAAGCGAAATTTAAGGAGGCAGGTAAAAAACTGAACGCAAAAAACATTGAAGCGGTACGTAAGGAAGATTTCACTGTGCAGGGCTTGGGCAGTGCCCGCGAATTAGTAAAGTGGGCTTTCAAAGCAAAGAAGGGTGATGTGTCATCTATCTTTACCGTTGACAAAAAACACGTAGTAGCTTTATTGGAACAGGTTCGTGCAGAAGGAACACCGGATGTAGAATCTGTGAAAGACGCTATTAAGCCGTTTGTGGTTCAGCAAAAGAAATTCGAAATGCTTTCTAAGAAGCTGGCCGATGCCGGTGCCGCTTCTATTGATGCATTGGGAGAAAAAGTAGGTAAAGGAGTTTTTCAGGCAGACAGAGTTTCGTTTGCTAACCCTTCATTCAATTCGTTGTACGAGCCAAATGTAGCCGCTGCTGCATTTAGTACAGCCAAAGGTAAATTGTCGAAACCGGTAGAAGGTGCTTCAGGTGTTTTTGTAGTGCAATCTGTAAACGTGCAGGAGCCAGCCAAGCAAACTGACTATAGCATGTATGCTTTCCAGATAAAACAGCAGCTGCAAAATAAGGCCCGCATGGCGCAAGAGGTGCAGAAAAAACTGGCGGATATTACGGACGACCGTTCTGAATTCTTCTGATAAAAACGGAAATGAATTTCGAAACAGTCCCGCCAACAACGGGGCTGTTTTGTTTTAATAACACAAGGAAAAATTTTGTTGCTTAGCTTTGGCTTATGCAGGAAATACAACCGATAGTAAATAGAGTAGAGCAGAGTGGTCTAATAACCATTGAGCTGGAGGATTTTTTTCCGAAGCAGGAAGAAATAATAGCTATTGATTTGAAACAATATCTGTTTAAAGAGTTGATACTCCGCGAAGCTGACTTCCGTGAAGCCATCAAACAAACCGAATGGAGCCAATACACCGGAAAATTTGTAACGGTTTATTCTTCGGCAAATGCCATTATACCTGTGTGGGCTTATATGTTGCTAAGCACTTCGCTGGCACCGTATGCAATAGATATTGCCTGTGCTCATCCTAACCACGCAGCTGAAATTTTTCTTTATAGAAAAATTGCGGCTCTTGATATGCACCATTTTAAGGATAAAGCCGTTATTGTAAAAGGTTGTGCTAACCGACCTATACCCGAAGCAGCATTTGCACAAATTACCCAACAACTAACCAGTGTGGTTCGCTCGTTGATGTATGGCGATGCGTGTTCATCGGTTCCGGTTTATAAAAAGAAGTAACAGCAGAATGATAAGCGAGAAAAAATACTGGGTTCCTGTTGCAGTGGTTTTGTGCCTGGCACTAGGCTTTGTGTCAGCCACATTGCTGGCACGGTACAACTATTTTGTATTAAACCAAGTGAATATTTTTAAGGCAACTACAAATGATTGCTCTAACCTGATTTGGATAGGCCCTAACGACACTACACAGGGTGTGCGCCCTGTTACGGTTAAAGGCGAGCTGTTTTTTGCCGGTGAGCAAGTGCCGCTGCAAGACCCAGAGGTGCGGGAGCGCTTAGAGCGCGAGCTGCAACTCAATACGTACTGGCACTCAAACACTTTAATGAGTATGAAAATGGCGAACCGCTATTTTCCTGACATTGAAAAAATACTGGCAGAGAATAATGTGCCTGCCGATTTCAAGTACCTTGCACTGATAGAGAGTGGCTTTAGGAATGATGCCTCCCCTTCAGGAGCTGTTGGTTTTTGGCAATTTTTAAAAGAAACAGCTAAGGGCTATGGCTTGGCAGTAAACGATGAAGTGGACGAGCGCTATAACTATGAAAAATCAACGGTGGCTGCCTGTAAATATCTTACAGAGGCAAAAGCAAGTTTTGGTAGCTGGACAACCGCTGCGGCTTCATATAATATGGGTATGGCAGGTATGGCTAACCGTATTAATGACCAAAAAACGAACAATTATTACGATATGTTTTTTAATCCTGAAACATCACGCTATATTTTCAGGATGCTGGCTATGAAGATAATTTTCAGCAATCCACAAAGGGCGGGGTTCGATGTGCGTGATGAAGAATTGTATCAACCCTATAAATATGAAACCGTGCGGGTAGACTCTTCAATAAAAAATATTGCTGATTTTGCCGCAGGCTACAACTTGAAGTATAAGCATATAAAAATGCTGAACCCCTGGCTACGGGACGCCAAACTAATTAACAAGGAACGAAGAGTTTTTTCGATAAAAATTCTTGATGCCAGTTAATCTAAGGTTGGTGAACTGTGATAGAATTATATTTTTGCCGTCCCTTACAAAAGAACCCATGGTTTGGTAGCTCAGTTGGTAGAGCAAAGGACTGAAAATCCTTGTGTCGGGGGTTCAATTCCCTCCCAAACCACAAATAAACCCCTATTTTCTCCTCTGAAAATAGGGGTTTTAGTTTCTTCTTTGGGACACCATTTGGGACACCTTTCCCTCTTTTCCCCCCTCTGAAATCAGATTTCTATAACTGTTCCGCCAGGTAGTTTTATAGTCGGTTTTTGTTCGGGTTCACTCCTCATCCATGAGGGTAAACTCAATTCTTTCTCGCCCACCACACTTGCAATTCCTATACTTTGGAGTTTAGGCAGTCCGTAACTCATTAACTTTTCATAAAACATTAACCTCTCTTTCGGCTCTAACTTTTTGAAATCTGATTCAATCAAACTCCAGTTATCAGAAAGAAAGTTTGAGATTCTTTCCCTCATATCTTTAGTTACTTCATTCGGAGTTCCTTTACTCCTCCCTCCGGTCTTTTTGCCTTTTGCCATTTGTTGCCATTTATTGCCAAAACAAATTTCTATTTCAATCTATTTTAGAAACTGATAACAGGGGACAAATTTACCGTTTATCAAGGTTAAAACGTCCCCACTTGTTGTTTTTCATTTGTTGGTAAAAACGTCCCCACTTTTACATATTGAGTAACGCGCCCCATTTATCAGAAATCATTTTCGCGGTTTCCTGTTTCCAGTTCCGTTCGCTATACTTCGACACAATTCGCTCAAACTGTTTCTTTCGTTTGTAACGGTGTTTACGGTTAAACCGTTCCCACTCCTTTGGGTTTGAACACAAACTGTAAATTCTTTTCTCATTTGCCGTTAAACGCGCCTTTCGGACGGTGTCATCATTCACCACTACGTTTGAGTAACACTCCAGTAAAACGCGCCCTAATGCCTTTAAAATTGTTTTTTCTTTCAGGTCTGCTAAAGTCTTAATTCCTAACTTCGATAAATACGCCATTCGGCAAACTGGAATCTCTACTCTTAAAATGTTTTCAGTTTTTAAATACTGTTTCCCCTTATCGTAAATCTTTACGGAGTATTGATTCAACCCACACTCGAAACCTATGTTCGGTTTTCCGTTGCGTGTTTTCATTCGGTCAAAACTTTTACCCCTATACACAATCAGATTCTCGCAAAACTCATAAGGGTTAAACAACGGTGAAACATTTACACCAAACTCTACCTTTGAAATTCGCGCCTTTGCTAAATCAATATTGAATCGCTCCTGTAAATC
Organism: uncultured Chitinophaga sp.; assembly: GCA_964615305.1. Taxonomy (GTDB): domain Bacteria; phylum Bacteroidota; class Bacteroidia; order Chitinophagales; family LD1; genus Bog-950. The sequence goes on along the minus strand of CAZTNA010000012.1, from coordinate 37,784 downwards.
ATTCAAACATTCTTTGAGGTCGGAGAAACTGAAATCAGAAAAATTTTCCTCTCTCCAGTATTTATGCAAACTCCCTCTAATCTCAATACGGTGGGACTGGTAAATAGAAAAATACAAATGTTTGAAAACGGTTCGTTTCGGAAAATGAATCTCTCCGGTGTTCTCCTCTACTGGTGTTAAGAATTTGAGCATAGGGTTATTCAACAACTGCCGGCAAAGTTGCTCACTGTAAATTTCTATCTTTACACCGTCAATCATTTGCAGTTCGCCCTGTGAATTGATTTTTGAACAAGGGGAGGTTTCGCGCCTCCCTTTTCTTTTAGGGTTAGCTCTCCGAATCGGTTTACACTTGCCACTAACACACCTCTTAATTTTCGTTTCACTCTCATAAAACCTCATTTAAGAATTGAGTGATAAAACTTTCTCTCTGTTTTGGGAATAGTGAGAAGTGATTGAAATAGTAAACCGTTATTTCGGAGGAGGTGTGATTGAAACAGAAAAGGCAAAAACTGTTTTTCACTTTTTCTTTCGGGTGAAAGTCATCGCCATAAAAACAACGGTCGAAACCTGTTTCTTTCAGTCCTGTGAGAAACGAATATTTGCCGTTTACTATTCGCCCCCTTAAAATGAATTTCACTCCGTTGTTTTTGTAGTCGCCTCTTTGCGGAGGTTCTAACTTTAATTCGTTTGGCAGTTTGATAAAACCAACCGGAGCAAGTATTTTTTCAAAGTAGTGTGAAACCTCATTCACCTTGTAAATGTGTTTCTGATATTCAGGAAAGGTTCTCATTTGGCAGTCCTCCTGAATTTTTCGGTGTTAAGAATTTCGCTCCGTTTAAATCTTATTCGCGTTCCGAAACGGTGAAACTTAATCTTGTCCTCCTTTTTCCATTTGTGGAGAGTTACAAGAGAAACCCCTAACAGTTTAGAAACCTGTTTCGCTGTTAGAAATTCGTCCTCCGTTTCTTTTGAGGTTTGCGGAGCTGTGGAGAGTAATTCACTTTTGAATCTCGAAACAAGTCTTGTTTCCAGTTCGTCCAGCGAAATGGGACTTAATAAAATGTTTTGCATACAACGCCTGTTTAATGGCGTTGCAAAGAATTTTAGGTTTGCTCTGTGTAGGTGGGTTTGTAGGGACTACAAAGTGTTATTGAGAGGGTAAATTCACTTAACCTCAATATCTTCTCTACCTATTTTTTTCAGAAGTTGTTTCACCCTCTTAATGTTTTCAGGGGTTTTCGTGTCAAACCTTTTATCCTTTTTCTTTCCATAAAAATAGCGAATCAAATCTTCGCTATCCTTTGGGGTTCTATTCAGAAGATGAGAAACTAAAATTCCCTTTTGAATAGCAGAAAGTGTTTGAAAAATAGGGAGGTCAAAAAAACCGATTAAATGTAAAGTGAGTATTTGTTGTCTGTGAGTGAGTTTGTCCTTAACGGTTTTATCTATTTCCTCTCTCGGAAAATCTCTTTTTTCAGTTTCCCTTAGATACTGTAAAAACAAAATACCCCCCTCAAAATACCTTTGGTTACTATCAAACTGTTGCCATTCGGGTTCACTTTCAACGGAGGCAATGTATTTTTCAGTTTTCTTTATTTGAGCTAACAGGTATTTCTCTTTTGCCTCACTTAACCTGTAACCATTATAGGTTTTGTCGAATGATTCTTTCGCGTCCTCAAAATCAGTATTTACTTCATATATAAATCTTGCTGTGTTCGTTTCAACTACACCGATGGCGTAGTTAGCTGTGTTTACAAGGGCGCGTAAATTTTTTTCCTGTTTAGTCTTTGGTTTCGGAGAAACCCTCTTAACTGTGTTTTCGTCTATCCAGTCAAAAAACTTTTCTCTTACTCTGTTTAAATAGGTTTTCTGTTTACTCTCCTCCAGCGAGTAGAGGTTTTGTTCTAACTCCTCTGCAAACTCCGAAACCTCCGTTAAATAAATTTCTTTGGGTTCGTCAATTTTATTCAGGTGTAGCTGTGAAAGGAGTTGCAAGAGTGTTAGTTCCTTTTCGGTTTTAATCATGTTCGCCCTGTTTAGAGGTAAATTTACACAACTTTCAACTTAGTGTTTTTGCTCCAGTGTTCACTTAGTTGTTTCGCGTTTTCCTCCTGTGAAATTCTTATGTAACTCATAAACGCCTTTTCGGTTTTGTGTCCTGTAATTTTCATTATTGAAATGGAGGGAAACCCACTCAAATAAAGGTTAGTTGCAAAACTCCTCCGCGCTGTGTGTGTAGTCATTAAATCAAATTTTGAAACCGTTGTTTGCGCTCTCAAACCTCCTTTAGTTTTTGTCCTCAAAATCTTTTCGTCTATCTCTACTGCCTCTCCTATCTCTTTCAAATACTCATTCATTTTTTGATTTGAAAGGGGACGCGGTAAACCTTTGGCAGTATGTGAGTATTTCTTTAAAATGTTTCTCACTATGGGGTGAATAGGAATTACAACTGTTTCGTTTGTCTTTTGGGTTCTGATAGTTATTTCACCCTCCTTAAAATGTTCGGGTTTGAGTTGTGAGAAATCGGAGAAACGCAAACCGGTATAACAACCTACTAAAAACAAATCTCTTGTTCGTTCTAACCTCTTGTTATTTGAAAAGTCCTTTTCGTAAATTTCTGATAACTCCTCCTCCGTTAAGTAAATGGTTTCAACCTTTTCACTTAATGCCTTAAACCGTTTGCTCTTGTAATCAAACTTTGTATTTATACCTCTCTCTGTTGCCTCATTCAAAAACAGTTTGAGGTTTCTGATATGTTTTCCGATTGTGTTCGGGGAAAGTTTTTTCCCCTTAGTTAGATACTCTACAAAGTCATTATAGAAATCTAAGTTCACGCGCTCGAATGTTACTTTCCTGTTTTTTCCTGTTTCAAATTCTTTGAGCAAACGGAGGGTTTGTCTGTTGTGGAGTATTGTGTTCTTATTCTTAGTCTTTTCAACCGAATCAATATAGTATTTGGCAAACCCCGAAAGGGTTTTGAAATTTTCAACCCCACTTTCCTTTTCAACCTTTTCAATCTTCTCGTAAAACAACCTCCGCAAAAGGTCAATCGAAAAATTATTTTCTTTCAGGAGGTTCAAATGAATTTCTTTCAGTGATTCCTTTCTCTCCTTTAGCAACTCATTAAAATCAGAGTAACCCCTAAAGGTTTTCCGCGCCTCCCACTTTTCAGGATTCCAGTCTTTCGGTTTTATTTTCAGGTCTGTGTAAAATTTGTAGGTCTTTTTCTGTTGCGCTAAACGGAGGATAACATACGTTTCCTCTTTTGCCTTACTATCAAATAAGTAAAGTTTGTAGGTCGCCATTGTTTGAGGTTTTGGTTAATGAACGCCCCAAAAATAGTATTAAACTTTCTTTGGGACACCATTTGGGACACCTTTTTCTTTACTCATGTTAATTTCAGCTATTTCAACTTTGTTCTATTTCTCCTCTGTAAAGTAGAATCGGTAAGGGTTTTTGGCAAATTTCGATAAACTAAAAAACAGTAGGTTCAATTCCCTCCCAAACCACAAATAAACCCCTATTTTCTCCTCTGAAAGTAGGGGTTTGTTATTTGTGTCGGGGGAAACTATAGAGGAAACTTTTCACTTCTCTGATTATGTTTGCCGCAATGGATTTTAGCACTCCTTTTTTCTCTATTGTACTACCAACATACAATAGGGCTCATTTACTAAACAAGCCGATTGAGAGCGTATTAGCTCAAACTTTTACTAACTGGCAGTTAGTGGTGGTAGATGACGGATCTACAGATAGTACTAAAGAAGTGGTAACAAGGTATAATGATCCACGTATTCTGTACGTTTACCAAAAAAATGCTGAACGCAGTGCCGCCCGTAACAATGGAATTAATCATTCTACCGGAAACTATATCTGTTTTCTCGATAGCGATGATTTTTTTTTAGCGGAACACCTGCAAGGGCTGGCAAAGTTTATTTCTGAAAATAGCATTGGTGAGGCGCTAGTTTTTACAAATCAGAGAGTTTCTAGAAATGGGCTACTTGGTAACAGCGATGCAGAGCCAAGCTTTAATCCTCAAGATGCTCCATCTTTTTTTATCAGAAACAGCATTGTGCCCGGCCGACTTTGTATTTCTAAGACCATACTAACCAACATTAAGTTTGATGAAAAAATTGTAATCGTTGAAGACACAGATTTATGGTTTAGGATAAGTTGCACATACCCCAGCTTCTATTTACCACAAGCGTGTTTTGTTTATGAAATACATGAAGGGAACTCGGTAAACATTAAGAACAACGCATACAAAACTCGTCTTGATGGGCTAACTAAAACATTTAAAAAAGAAGAAGCAAGCAGAATAACCACCAGGTTGATTCGAGAAACACTAAGTAGTTGCTATTTTGGAATTGTAAGGTATCATGTTGCCAGAGGAGCAATTTTTGAGGCCAGAGTAACTCTTATAACAGCTATCTTAAAATATCCCGAAGTAAGGCTAAAAGAGAAAGTTTATCTGCTTCTATACCCCCGTGAATCAATAAGAAACATTACATAAACTATCGGTAACCGAATAGTGTAAAAAAATAGATTTGCCGACTGAAAGTATGTTATAGGCAGTTAAACAAGTACATGAAAAATTTTCAAGAACTAAAGAAGAACCTTAAGAAAGATTTTGCAGGGCTAAAACAAGTCAAAGTTGCTCTTCTAGGCGATTCAGCCACTCAGTTTTTGACGCAGGCTATTAAAGGTGCCGGCTACGATTTGGGTTTTAATCTAGAAATTTGGGAAGCAGATTTTAACCAAATAGAAAGGCAGGTATTTGATACAGGGTCAGAACTTTACGATTTTGCACCGGATGTGGTGATTGTGTTCCACTCTGCACATAAGCTGCTGGGTAAGTACAACAAACTACAACCGGAACAGCAAGGCGTACTGGCACAAGAGCGGATGGAACTTATTCAGTCCATTTACAGCAATATAACGTCAACACTCAAAGCAAAAATCATTTACTACAACTATAATGAAATTGACGATACGGTTTTTGGCAATTACTCGGGTAAAGTAGAGTTGTCATTTTTGTTTCAACTACGGAAACTCAATTATGAGTTGATGCAGTTTGCCACGCAGAACAATGCGTTTTACCTCTGTGATTTGTCAAGCATCCAGAACCGCATTGGGCGAAACCAACTGTTTCAACCCTCGGTTTATATTAATACCGATATGGTGTTGAGTATAGATGCATTACCCGAAGTGTCCTCGCTAACACTTGATTTGGTAGGCGCCATGTATGGCAAAATGCGCAAATGCCTTATTCTGGATTTAGACAACACCACCTGGGGTGGTATTATTGGTGATGACGGAATTGAAAATATACAAGTTGGCAGTTTAGGAATTGGTAAAGCATTTACAGAATTACAGCAATGGGCCAAAAAATTAAAGCAACGCGGAGTTATACTGTGTGTTTGCAGTAAAAATACTGAGTCGGTAGCAAAAGAACCATTCGAAAAACATCCCGACATGGTGCTGCGTTTAGAGGATATTGCTGTGTTTGTGGCTAATTGGGAAAACAAAGCTGACAACATTCGCCACATACAAAGCATCTTGAACATTGGTTTCGATTCTATGGTTTTTTTAGATGATAATCCATTTGAAAGAAACATTGTTCGTGAAAATATTCCGGGCATTACAGTGCCCGAACTACCGGAAGATCCGGCCAACTACCTCGAGTACATTTACAGTATAAATTTGTTTGAAACCATTTCGTTTTCTAATGAAGATAACGAGCGCACTAAACAGTATCAGGTAGAAGCACAGCGCAGCGCCCAACAGAAAAATTATACCAACGAAGAAGAGTTTCTCAAGAGCTTAAAAATGGTTTCGGTAGTTCAGCCATTCAACAAATTTAATACTCCGCGGGTAGCCCAGCTTTCGCAGCGGTCTAATCAGTTTAACCTGAGAACGGTACGATATACAGAAGCAGATATTGATAGCATGTGTAATGAAAACGGCACGCACACGTTTTCATTTACGCTTGAAGATAAATTTGGAGACAACGGCTTAATCTGTGTTGTTATTATGAAACAAGAAACTGCCGATACGCTGTTTATTGATACCTGGTTTATGAGTTGCCGCGTATTAAAACGCGGAATGGAAAATTTTACACTAAATACTATTGCCGCTTATGCAAAGGCGAAAGGTTTCAAGTTTATTAAAGGAGAGTACCTGCCAACAGCCAAAAACGAAATGGTAAAAGACCATTACCAAAAACTCGGTTTTGAGCCAAGTGGAACCACCTGGTTGTTGAACACAGATACTTATCAAAACAGAACGAGCCACATAGAGACAAAAAATTGAGCTGAATGTTACTAGATAATATTTTGGTGGAAAGCAGGTTGCTGAGTGTGTTGCACGATAATCTTGAAAACGAGATTAAGCAAAATGGCCTGTATGCTGATGTTATAGATTTTTTGGAACGGTATGCCCAATTTAACAAGCTATCAACACAAGACGTAGTTGACGCATACACCAGGTATATTACGCTATACAACAAACACTGTAAGCTGTTTGGCAAAACCGGAATGTATCCCATTCATGCAAAAGCAGAGGTAGTTGAATTTTCGAGAATCGAATATGATTTGGTATTAATGATGTCAGTGCTGTTTGCTCCTCACAGGTTTGAGATAATGAGAGCGTTGAGTGCATACGCGCCCAAGTCAGACAATTCACTATTCATAGGCCTTGGCCCCGGTCTTGAAATGCACCTTACCCGCCATAAGCATCAAAAGTTGTGGGCATACGATTTGTCTATCAATCCGTTTTTATATACCGAGTTTGCAGATGCTGATATAAAGACAGAACTCTACACAGGTCAGCAGCAAGATTTTTTCGACTCTATTTACCTTATTGAAATACTGGAGCACTTAGATACACCGTACCACTTATTGAATGTTTGCTACGATTCGCTCAAGCCAGGGGGGCAAGTGATACTTACAACTGCTACCGACATTCCGCAATTCGATCACCTTTACAACTTTCCCGACAACCATACAGAGTTCGAAAACAAGTTGCAACAAATTGGTTTTTCTATTTTACACAAACAAAAAATAGAGCACAACTATTTACTCATGCAGCTAAAACCGAGCAATCATTTTTATATTATTCAAAAGAAAAAGTAAAACTATCACTATGGAACGAAACGAAATTCTTCAGCAAGTAAATGCCGTGTTTGTAGAAATCCTGGACAACCCAAGCATTCAGCTTCGGGATGCAACTACGGCTGCTGATGTAGAAGAGTGGGACTCTTTAACGCACATTCAATTAATAGTTGCCATTGAAAAGAAGTTTGGTATCCGCTTTACTTCAAAAGAAATTCAGAGTTGGAAAAACGTAGGTGAAATGATGGACTCTATTGCTGCCAAAGTTTAGCGTTTGCAATTGCTAGATACCTATGCTGTTTAATTCCCTGCCATTTGCAGTTTTCATTGTGTTGTTTTTTGTGTTGTACTGGCTTGTGTTTAAAGGTAAATCAGCATGGCAAAATGCAACTCTGCTCGTAGGTAGTTATGTTTTTTATTCGTGGTGGGACTGGCGTTTTTTGCCTATGCTCATAGGTAGTTCTGTATTCAATTATTTGGTTGGTATTGCCATTCAAAAGGCTGATTCGGAGAGAAAAAAGAATTTGTTTTTATGGGCCGGAGTGATGCAGGCATTAGGCAGCTTGTTTGTTTTTAAGTATTACAACTTCTTTGTTGTGTCGTTGGTTGATGCACTGCATCTATTGGGTGTTAATGCCAGCATACATACGCTAAAAATAATTCTACCACTGGGTATCAGTTTCTACACTTTCCGCACTCTTAGCTACCTGATTGATATTTATAAAGAGAAATATGAGCCTACCACCAACCCTGTAATTTTCTTTTCGTATGTGGCGTTTTTTCCCAGTTTGCTTTCCGGACCCATTGACAGAGCCAATTTTTTTATTCCACAGTTAGAGAAAGAACGTGATTTTTCACCTGCGTTTTTTACTGATGGCATGCGCCAAATCCTTTGGGGCTTGTTTAAAAAGGTGGTAGTGGCAGACAATCTCGCCATTATTACACTACAGATTTTTGACCATTATGAAAGTGTATCCGGCAGCACTTTATTAATTGGAGCTTTTCTCTACACGCTTCAGCTATATGCCGACTTTTCAGGTTATTCTGATATGGCCATTGGAGTAGCAAAACTTTTAGGACTGCGAGGCACACAAAATTTTAATTATCCGTTCTTTTCACAAAACATAGCCGAATACTGGCGTAGGTGGCATATATCACTCACCTCATGGCTTACTGAATATGTGTTTACACCTTTGTCTATTGCCTTTCGAGATTATGGTAGTTATGGGTTATTTCTTGCCATACTGCTCAACTTTGTACTGGTGGGTTTGTGGCACGGTGCAAATTGGACATTTGTTGTGTTCGGCATCATAAATGGCTGCTTATATATACCATTAATAATGGCAGGAACCATGAACAAAAAGAAGCCCGTAGCAAAAGGAAAATTATTGCCCAGTCTTACAGAGTTCAGAAACCTGGCAGTTACTTTTACGATAGTAATGTTTACGGATGTTCTTTTTCGATCTGACAGTTTTTTGCAGGCAGCACACTACATTTCCCATATTTTTTCGCCTTCACTTTTTAGTACACCACATTTGCAGGTAAACAATACGGCATTGTTTGCTTTAATGTTTGTGCCTGTATTGTTTGGCACTGAGTGGGTTCAGCGCGAAGAAGAACATGGATTGAAGTTAGAAAAAGTGAAAAGCAGATGGCTGCGGTGGATCGTCTATTATGCGCTGATATTTTCCATCATTATGTTCGGTGCGTTTTCTAATGCTGCATTTATATATTTTCAATTCTAACATGCAGAGAGTATTACAAAAGCTATTTGTATTTCTGTTTCTCCTACTCGGCTTTTTGTTAGTAGTAAACGAAGCTGTAAACTATTGCTTGCAATGGCCCGATTTATACAAAGTGCCGGTTGACAAAAAAATTCTCATTCTTGGCAATTCGCAAAGCGAAAGGGGGCTAAATGACAAAATTATTGAACACAGCATTAATTTATCACAAGCCGGAGACGCACACTTTTACACGTACTATAAGCTCAAAAAAGTACTGGAAACTAACCCGCAGTTAAAATATGTGTTACTGATTTATACCAACAACAATTTTTTTGTTGAAATGGATAACTGGATTTTTGATGAACAACATATTGGGTTTAAGTATCCCAAGTACGGACATCTTATTTCCATTAGTGACAAGTTTTTTCTGCTCAGAAACAATCCGGGATCTTTTTTGGTTGCCTGCCGAGATGCGTTTAGAACTAACCTTCAGTTATTGCTGCACAAACCAACCTTTGTATATAAAAAATTAGAGTGGGGAAAGTATGAAAGCTTAGATGGTGTGATTGATTACAGTAAGCCACATAAACAAATTGATGGCTTTTATGCAGATAGCAGCATAAGCAAAATTGATTTGCAATACTTGCTAAAGATAGATGCTGTATGCAAAAAGCTAAATAGAAAAATTATCCTCATTCGTATGCCTATGCATAAGACTTTCGATAAAACAAACGACTTGGAGGTGTTTCAAATGTATAAAAGTGATTTATCGCATTTGCCCCTATGGGATTACATGGATTACCTGAAAAACGACAGCCTTTTTGTTGATCCGCAGCACATAAATACTGCCGGTGCAAACGAAATGTCGAAACTGATTAATGCAAGATTTAAAACTGAATTTGACGATTTAAAGTAACTATAACCCTACGCTATGGGCTTAAAAAATTTGCTCTTAAAAATATACTACGCTCCACTGCTGCCGAAAATTACGGTTGACAAAAATCAGCAGCTAATTCGCGATACAGAATGGGATGCTATAAAAAGTAACATAACCAAAGGCGGGAAATTTTTAGATGTAGGTTGTGGTGCGGGTTACGCTATGCGCAAAGCGGCTGAAGAGTTTGGCTGCAATTGTTTCGGTATTGATCCCGACCCTGGCTCTCATGGTGTTGGCCGCTACGATTCAGGTTCATCTACGGGTTTAAAAATAGTTCAGGGTTTTGCAGAAACACTGCCTTACCCCGACAACGAATTTGATGTGGTGTATTGTTCGCACGTACTAGAACATGTAACAAACGAGAAAAAAAGTTTAGAAGAAATGAAACGCGTGTTGAAGCCCGGTGGTACTTTAATAATTGGCATGCCTACCGCTGCCATGGCCTGGATAAACTTATTGTCTGAGATACTTTTTACCTCGCATCAAAGATTTGTAAATGTTTTTTTCGGCAGTCTGATTACTGTAGGCAAAACCAAGTTTATTAATCTTTTTATACCACCAAGCCATAGTTACCCTAGGGCTGAAACAATTTTGTATGACCTAAAACACTACACCGTAAACAACTGGCGAACGATAGTGGAACAGGTTTTTAAAACAGAGCAAACAATTTTACCCGCTTTGTACCCATATCCGCAATACAGACAGCTGTTTAAAATGAAGAAAAACATTTCAAAAGCCAGCAGTGTATTCTTTGTATGCCATAAGTAGAAACAAAAAACCCGCACAACTTTAGTTGCACGGGTTGGGTCTCATTGAAGATGACAGTAACTATTCAGCTGGCGTTTCGCTGCTATCTGTAGTTGTTTTTTCGGTTGATTTACCTTCCATCTTTGATTTAAGCTCAGTTAAGGCAGCCAAATCACCCAGTGTTGTTTTTTCAACACTCTTCTGCAAGTTCTTTACTGCTTTGCCTGTGTTTTCACGCTCCGTGCGTTTTTCTTTCTTTTCGGTTTCTGCCACTTCGGCTTTTGCTTCTTCCCAAATGCGGGCATGCGAAACAAGAATACGCTTGTCGGTGCGGTTAAACTCTAAAACTTTAAATTCAGCTTTATCGTCAGCGGCTAAAAATCCGCCTGACTCTTTTGTAAGGTGTTTCTTAGGGGCAAATGCCTCTAAGCCGTAAGGTAACAGAACTATGCCACCCTTATCGTCAACACTTATCAAAGTAGCTTCGTGAAGTGAGCCTACAGGGAATACATTTTCGAAAGTATCCCATGGATCTTCTTCCAATTGTTTATGTCCTAAGGTTAGCTTGCGATTGTCGTTATCAATATCCATAACTACAACATCTAACTGGTTACCGACTTTTGTAAACTCAGTTGGGTGGTTGTAGCGCTTGGTCCATGAAAGATCACTGATGTGAACCATGCCGCCAATGCCTTCGCTCAGTTCAACAAACACACCGTATTGAGTAATGTTTTTAACCTGACCTTTTGTTTTGGTGCCAACAGGGAATTTTTCAGCAATTTTAGTCCAAGGGTCTTCAGTTAAGCGCTTTAACGAAAGCGACATTTTTCTTTCCTCACGGTCAAGGGTCATTACCACAGCTTCACAAGTTTCACCTTGCTTAAAGTATTCGCGGCTGTTGATAGGAGTGTTGCTCCATGATACTTCGCTTACATGCACTAAGCCTTCTACGCCCGGAGTAATTTCAAGAAATGCACCGTAGTCTTCAATGTTCACCACTTTACCTTTCACACGGCTTCCTATTTCAAGTTCTTTGTCTAAAGTATCCCATGGGTGCGCTTGCAATTGTTTCAAGCCCAACGAAATTCTCTTCTTGTTATCATCGTAGTCTAGCACCACTACATTTAGTTTCTGGTTCAATTCAAGCACCTCTTTCGGATGTGCAATTCTTCCCCATGAAATATCAGTGATGTATAGAAGCCCGTCTACACCGCCCAGGTCAATAAACGCACCAAAGTCAGTAATGTTTTTGATAGTGCCTTCTAATACAGAACCTTTCTCCAGCTTGCTAATGATAGCTTCACGTTGCGATTCGATATCTGACTCAATCAACGCTTTGTGAGACACTACAGCGTTCTTAATGGCTTCGTTAATTTTTACCACTTTCAACTCCATCTGTTTGCCAACGTACACATCGTAATCGGTAATCGGCTTAACATCAATTTGAGAACCTGGTAAAAATGTTTCCAAGCCAAATACGTTGGCAATAAGACCGCCTTTGGTTTTAGAGGTAATTTTGCCTGTTACTACAATACCTGTTTTGTGTGCATCCATAATTTCGTCCCATGCTTTCATCATGCGGGCGTTTTTGCGGCTCAGTTGAAGTATTCCCTTGCGGTCTTCTTTGTTTACCACATACACATCAAAAACATCTCCTGCTTTAAGGTCTTCCACATCGCGGAATTCTGAAAGCGGTACTAATCCATCACTTTTGAAACCAATGTTCAATACCACATCGGTATTGGTAACGGCCACTACTGTGCCCTTTACAATTTCATCGTTTTCAATGGTTTTAAGGGTTGCTGAATATTCAGCATCGTAAGCGTTGCGCTGCTCGTTGGTATAGTTTACCACGTTGCGTTTGTCCACGCTCCAGTCGAAATCATCATGCGATGCGACTGCAGTTGTTTCTAAATTTTCTGACATTTTTCTGCCTGCTTGTTGTTTATTCTCACCGCAGTTCGTGAGTTTTTTGTTTGGTTAAAAAATCGTTTTAAGCGCCTGCCTGAAAACGGGGGCGCAAAACTAACCTAATTTGGCAGATGGAGAAGAATGAACCGGGTAAAGAAATGAAGATAAAGATGACTGGGCTCAGATTAAGAAATTGCCCTGAGGTATTCGTAAATCTTTTGCCATTGGCGTGACTCTACCGCTATATATTGTTTCAGGGTTTCAGCTGTTTCGATGCCAGTTTCTGTCATACCTAAGTTTCTGCCATCGTTTAGCCAAAAACATTTGCAGCCGAGGTTTTTAGCCAATAGAACATCAGTTATTCTATCGCCTATTACAAACGAGTTTTTTAAATCGTATTCGGCTGAAAAATAGCGGGTGAGCATACCCGTGTTGGGTTTTCGTGTGGGAAGGTTTTCGTGTGGATACGATTTGTCTATATGCACCGCAGAAAAGTGAATGTGTTCACCTCCAAAAGCGGCTAGAATAAAATCGTTGACTTCGTTGAAATCTGCCTCCGGAAAATCTGGTGTGCCCAAACCATCCTGATTGGTAACCATAACCAGTTCATAATCAAACTCGCGGGTAATTTTGCCGAGCCAATAAAAAATTTCCGGATAAAAAATCAGTTTCGAAAACTTTTCAATTTTAAAGTCATCGGTTTCTAAAATCAGGGTGCCGTCACGATCAATAAACAATACTTTTTTCATAGAAAATTAGTACGAAATAATTTTTGAGTTTTTCATTTTGCGCATTTGAAGACGGATAATTTTCTGCACTTCAATATCATCCTCATCTTGTTTTATTACCTCCTTCAAATTTTCGGGGGTGGCTTCGGTAAACTCCGGATTGAAATAACCATAGCCGCGGTAGGCGTTGTTTTCTATCCAAACCACTGAGTTTTCGTCAGGATGAATACCCCCGCCAACTAAAAAGAAATTGTTGTTTCTATACAAATATCTGCGGACCGATTTTTCCATGTTCAGGTTAAAGCTCTTCTGGCTTTTTTGGTCAATGCCGCTTTCTTTCATTCTCGAACGTATAGCAAACCACTGATGCAGGTTGTTTTCGTTTATCAGCTTGGTCATTAGTTTGTTGGCTGCTGCTTTTGAAGAAAAACGCAGCACGGCTTCGCTTTCTTTCCAATCTAAGGGGTGAATCTTTAACTGAGTAAAACCCTGTTCATCGTGATTGATAAATATGCCGTGTGTAAAAACCTGTATGCGCGGTTTCTTGTTAAACTCGGGTAAGTGTTTTTTTAACTCGCGGTAGGCCAAAAGTTTGGCAATCAGTTCGCTGCCGGTAAGTTCATAATCAATACTGCGCATGAGCTCAAACATTCTTCGTGTATCTGCCGAATCGGCCGGTTTCGAAAAATGAGTAATTACTTTTTTGCGAATGTTTTTGGTGCCATCAACGTAGATAATTTTGCCTGTTTCATCCTTGTAATAAAACACCCCGGGATCTTCGGGAAGCTTTTCTATTTCGGCTTTTGATAAGTATGGAGGCAGCAGATCTGCATCTATGCCGTGATTTAGTTCTACTTCAATGTGTTTTTGGGCATTGGGGCGAGATAGAATAACTTCCAAAAGTTTAACGGTGGCCTCTGCATCGCCACCGGCACGGTGCCGGTCGGTAATTTCGATACCCAGGCTGTCGCAGATGTTGCCTAAGCTATAAGAATTAAAACCGGGTATTACTTTTCGAGCCAGATTTACGGTATCGAGTTGTTTGCGGTTAAAATCAATACCAATTCGCTTAAACTCTTTACGGATCATGCCAAAGTCGAACTTCACATTATGCGCTACAAAGATGTTTTCGTGCATTAACTCCAAAATTTTTTCATGCACGCTTTCAAAACTTGGCGAATGTTTTACCATTTCGTTAGTAATGCCTGTAAGTTTGGTAACGTAAGGGTCAATAGGGCGTTTGGGATTCAGCAGGGTGGAAAATGAGTCAACTACTTTTTGACCATCGTAAACATAGATGGCCACCTCTACCACCCGGTCGAGCGATGGACTACCACCGGTGGTTTCTACATCTATAACTGCATACATGGGGGCGGAAAATAGTTATTTGCATAAAACGTAAACGGAAAGCCGTGTGTGCAAAAGTGAGGTTGTTTTTCAGAAGGGTGGCTTGTTTAGAGGAAAGGGGCTATGCCTATAGTTTTATTTATTTGTTGAAAGAAAAAATTACCGATGACTACACTTAAACCGGGGGACAAAGCGCCTGATTTTAAAGCCAAAGACCAAAACGGAAACACCGTTCAGCTAAAAGATTTCAAAGGTCAAAAACTGGTGCTCTATTTTTACCCGGAAGACGATACTCCTGTGTGTACTGTACAGGCATGCAACTACCGCGACAATTTTTCGGAACTTAAAAAGCAAGGCTACCGGGTAGTTGGCGTAAGCCCGCAAAGCACAGATAGTCACAAAAATTTTGCAGTGAAGTACCAACTGCCGTTTACCTTGTTGGCCGATGAAGATATGAAGGTGATAAATGCATACGGGGTATGGGGACCCAAAACCTTGTACGGAAGAACCTATGATGGAATACACCGGCAAACTTTTGTGATAGACAGCAGAGGCATGATTGAGAAGGTAATTACCCGTTCGTTATCTAAGAAGGCCACTCAGCAGGTGCTCAAGCCCTGAGCAGACTTGAAGATTTGCGCCTTTTTATTGTTAAGATTTTTGCAACACACCAATTTTGTTTTCTTTGATTTAAACACAACCAAAATCATGAGAAAAAACTTTGTAATTCTTGTCTTTTTTTTAGCAGCAGTACTTGCCATATTTAATGTTTCGAAAGTAAATTCTAAAGCAAGTAACCCACCGGCAGGCAACTCGGGCGATCCGGTTGCTACAGGTAATTGTACCGGTAGTGGCTGCCATGCAGGCCCAACTATGCCGGCATCGCTTAACACACTGGGGTTGCTTATAGGCACAGGGGTTTTACCTACAGATACTATCAACTTACCCAGCCCTAGTTTTGAGTATGCCGGGGGGCAGCAGTACAACCTTACGTTTAAGATAAATGCATTTACAAGTAAATACGGATTTCAGATAGCAGCGCTTGACGCCAGCAACGCACAAGCCGGTGCTTTTACTGTAAGTAACCCGGCCACACAAAAAATAAACAACGGAGCCGGAAGACAATACATGGGGCATTTAAACTCTACCTCTACAAAAAGCTGGACATTTAAATGGACTGCACCGGCAACTACCACGGGTCCTATAACTTTTTATTATTGCTATAACACAGCCGATGGTGACAACAACCCTACAGGTGATGTTATTTTTCAAGGTTCTTCTACCATCAACCCGCTTTTAACCGGCATTCATGATATTTCTTCTAAGCTGTCTGGTTTAAATGTTTATCCAAATCCTATTAATGGCGAATTTGGCCTGTCGTTTAATTTAAAAGAAGGCAATCAGGCGTCAGCGCAGTTGTTTTCAATAGATGGCAAACAGAGTAAAGAGTTGTTTGCCGACAGAATTAGCGCAGGTAGTTTCAATAAAACTTTTGATGTTAACGATATGCCGGCAGGTATCTACCTAATGAAACTTACGGTAGATGGTGTATCGGTAACCAAAAAAGTTGTGAAGCAGTAATACAATGAAAAATGCAGTTTTAATTACGCTGACTTTACTGTTTGCGCTTACTTGGTTTTCGTGCACTAAAGACAAAACCCCTTTGTGTGCACAAGCAAACAGCACCGATACTTACACAAATAGTGTTAAAGTGATTTTAGATGCTGAGTGCGCTACTGCCGGCTGCCACAACACAACAACCGGCAGTGCCGGAATAATTTTAGACAATTATACCAGTGCAGCTAATGCAGCTAAGAACGAAGCACGGTTTTTTTGCTCAATAAAGTTTGAGTGTACACCCACTATGCCGCAGGGCTATTCGTTTCCTATTGATTCGGCAAGTATTGTTGCACTTGAAAAATGGCGGGATAATTGTTTTCCGCAGTAGCAAATTACTGATATGAAAACGCTGTGGAGTGTTTTTCTTTTTGTGGTGGTTACGGAGGTGTTTGCGCAGGATAAATATGCCGGCACTTATGCCTGCACTAAAGGCAAGGTGCATTTTTTTTCATCGAGCCCTTTGGAAGATATAGAGGCCACTACGAATACAGCTGTGGCGGTGCTGAATACGCAAAATGCTAAGGTATACGCTAAGGTAACACAAAGCAGTTTTGTGTTTAAAGACAAGCTAATGCAAGAGCACTTTAACGAAAACTATATGGAAAGCGATAAGTTTCCGTATGCGGTGCTCGATATGACAATAACCGAGCAAATAGATTTTACTGCCGATGGCACCTATGATGTTACACTAAAAGGAATTTTAGAAATGCACGGTGTAAAACAGGAACGAGAAGTAAAAGGGAAGTTGACAATTGCAAATGGTGCGCCTGCTAATGCCACTGCTGCTTTTGATGTAAAATTGGCCGACCACAGTATAAAAATACCAAAGGCGGTAATGATGAACATTGCTGAAACAATTAAAGTAGATGTTGACTTTGCGTTGGAGAAATATGTGAAAAAGTAAATTGTATGCGCCTTACATCATTTAATAAAGAGCGGTTAGTAAACACCGCTCTTTTTTGTTTTACAGGTTTCAAACCGTTCTATTTTCGAACATCTAAATTTTAAAAATGAAATATATCTACCCTGTTTTCTTGCTTTTGAGTTCACAGCTCACCACTGCACAAGTTGATATACTTGACGAACTTACCAAGACCGAAAAACCCAAGAAAGAGTATGTGAGTTTTAGTTTTAAAACCACACGGGTTATAAACGGGCACTCTATTGAAACAGTAAAAAAGAATCAGCTTGATTTTAGAATTGCGCACCGCTTTGGTGATATAGCCGGCTCACCCAATGACCACATACACTCTATGTTTGGCTTTGATCAGGCAGCCGACATTGCCATTATTTTCGAATACGGAGTAACCAACGATTTAACTGTAGGCATCGGTCGCATGAAAGGTGCGGGCCCCTTGCGCGAACTCTGGAACGCAAATATTAAGTATCGCGCACTAAAACAAACCAAGGATTTTAAATACCCGCTCACCATTACGCTTTTCGGAAACACGGCTATTAGCAGTATGCGTTCATCAACCAACCCAGCCGACATTAACTATTGGGGTACGGGTTACAAGGCATTTGCCCACCGCTTGAGCTATGTTATGCAGGCTATGGTGGCATGTAAAGCCACCGACTGGCTTACGGTGCAGCTTACACCTACTTTTGTTTGGCGTAATATGGTGGCTAATAACGACAAGAACGGTATGTTCTTTCTTGGTTTTTCGGCACGTGCAAAATTTGCGAAGCGTTATGGCTTTATATTCGAATACTTTTTGCCTATCATAAAACCCGGTGTGGGTGGCAGAGAATATTTTCCGATGGTGCGTGGTATGAAAAATGCAGCCTACTATCCGAGTTTACACGCGGGCTTTGAGTTTGAAACAGGCGGACACGTGTTTCATGTAAACTTTACGAATACACGCGGCATGCTCGAGAATGATTTTCTGCCTTACAACACCGCCAACTGGGCGCAAGGCCAGTTCCGTTTGGGCTTTACTATCTCTCGCAGCTTTCCGCTTAGCTACAAGGGCAAACCTAAAGAAGCAAGAAGGTATTGGAAGAAGGGAAGTATAGAGGATGAGGGGTAGGAGTCTAACAACAATGTGGTGCGCTGCGTTTAGTCCTTGCCTTTAATTCTGTGCGTTACGCGCACACAACGGCTAGTCTTTTCTTTTTCCAGAAAACAAAAATCATACTTCACCTGCAATTTTTTCCGCTCTTCTCCCACCCGTTCGGAAAATTTTTCCTGCGCTTAACAAATCTTTACGCCAAAACTTCCGTTTAGCTGCATAGGCACCCGGTTTGAAAACACCACCGCACAACAAAATTTTCAAACCCTGTCTTAGCTGCAGCTTCGGCAGACAAAACAAAAATCAAACAAACAATGACAACGTTCACCGTAAAACCCGAAACCGGAAGAGTTCACCTTCCCCGTTTTTCAAACCTGTTCGAAAACATTTTTGAAAACGAAATCCCAACCTTCATTACTAACGAATGGGCCAAACACAGCACCCCATCCGTTAACGTAAAAGAAACCAAAGATGCCTTTGTGCTCAGCGTAGCCGCACCCGGCTTTAGCAAAGAAACATTCCACGTAAAAGTAGAAGACACCTTGCTAACTATAAGTGCCGAAGCCACCGAGCAAAAATTAAACGAAGGCGAAAAGTTTACGCGCAAAGAATTTGTGCATGCCTCTTTCAAACGCAGCTTCACGTTACCTAAAACCGTACTGGCCGATAAAATTGCAGCCACCTACGAAAACGGAATATTAGAAGTAACCGTTCCGAAAATGGAAGAAGCAAAAGCAAAAGGCACCATAGAAGTAAAAATTTCATAGTAATTGGGTGTGTGGTTAAAAAAGGAAGTCCCTGCGCAAGCGGGGATTTCTGTTTTTATAACTGCTGCTGCTAATTGCCGTTGGCTTCAGCCAACGGAAGTCAAAAAAATTATTTTCGCCCTCTCGTAAAAAACAATCTTTATGTATAGAACCAACACCTGTGGCGAATTGAATTTAAAAAGTGTAGGCACCCAAGTTACCCTTAGCGGCTGGGTGCAAAAAACCCGCCTCCTGGGCGCCATGACTTTTGTTGACCTCCGCGACCGCTACGGAATTACTCAATTGGTATTTAATACAGAAACCAACAATGCACTTTTTG
Source organism: uncultured Chitinophaga sp. (assembly GCA_964615305.1). Classification (GTDB taxonomy): domain Bacteria; phylum Bacteroidota; class Bacteroidia; order Chitinophagales; family LD1; genus Bog-950. The sequence continues at coordinate 18,563 of CAZTNA010000012.1, read as the reverse complement.
AACAAGCCAACCAACTGGGTCGCGAGTATGTAATACAGGTAAAAGGAAAAGTAGCTGAGCGCAGCAGCAAAAACCTGAACATACCTACCGGTGAAATCGAAATTCTGGTAAGCGAGCTAATTGTGTTGAGCCAAAGCGAAACACCACCATTCATTATAGAAAACGAAACCGATGGCAGCGAAGAATTGCGGTTGAAATATCGCTACCTCGACATCCGCAGGCCTAAAATGCGCGACACCTTAATTATGCGCGCGCAAATCAACAAAGCCGTGCGCGAATACCTCGACAACAAAAATTTTGTAGAAATAGAAACACCGAATTTGATTAAAAGCACACCCGAAGGTGCGCGTGATTTCTTAGTGCCTTCGCGTTTGGTACATGGTAGTTTTTATGCACTTCCGCAATCGCCACAAATTTTAAAACAGTTATTAATGGTAGCCGGCATGGACCGCTACTATCAGATTGTACGTTGTTTTCGCGATGAAGATTTTCGTGGCGACCGCCAGCCCGAGTTTACACAGGTTGACTGCGAAATGAGTTTTGTTCATCAGGAAGATATTTTCGAAACCTTTGGCGGCATGATTGCCCACGTTTTCAAAAAAGTATTGAACTACGAACTGCCCGAACTCCAACGCTTGCGTTATGACGATGCATTAAAATTCTACGGCAGCGACAAACCCGATTTGCGTTTCGATTGCAAAATTGTTGAGTTGAATGAACTGCTTCCCACAAACGAATTTGCCGTTTTCAATAATGCTATTGCCAATGCTGGAATTGTAGCGGGTGTAAATGCTACCGGTTGTGCTGCTTATTCGCGCAAGCAAACCGATGAACTAACAGAGTTTGTAAAAGCAAGCCACCGCGGGTTAAGTGGTTTGGTTACGGTTAAGTTTAACGAAGATGGCACTGTAAAATCTTCGATAGATAAATTCTTTAACGAAGACCAACTGCGCGAAATAGGCAAAGCATTCAATGCACAAAAAGGCGATTTGCTTTTGCTGGCTGCCGATAAAACATCGAAGGTTCGTAAGAGTTTAGGCGATTTGCGCTTAGAACTAGCCAAACGCAACAACTGGATTGATGACAAAAAATGGAGTGTGCTCTGGATAGTTGACTTTCCTCTTTTCGAAAAAGATGAAGAAAGTGGTGAGATAACATTTGCACACCATCCCTTCTGCTCACCGCATCCTGAAGACATGCAGTATTTCGATACTGACCCTACGCGTGTGCGTGCTCAAACGTACGACATGGTAATGAACGGAAACGAAATATTAAGTGGCTCTATCCGTATTCATCAAAAAGATATTCAGGAGAGAGTTTTCAAAAATCTTGGACTAACACCTGAAGACCGCGATAAAAAATTCGGCTTCATGCTCAATGCGTTTAAGTATGGTGCACCTCCGCACGGTGGTTGTGCTTTCGGCTTAGACCGCATCGTAATGCTTATGGCCGGTGGCGAAACTATTCGCGATGTTATTGCTTACCCTAAAACAAGCGGTGGCCGCGATTTAATGATGGACGCTCCAACACCCGTGGACGAAAAGCAGTTGAAAGAACTGGGCATACAAACTACACAGAACTAACACACGTTCCAAATTCATTACAAAGCAAAAAGCTACACCCAACTAATATTCGAGTTATGCAAAAACAACAAACAGCATTAGTGTGTGGAGCCGGAGGGTTTATTGGCAGCCACTTGGTAAAGCGGCTAAAAGCCGAAGGCTTTTGGGTACGGGGTGTTGACTTAAAACATCCCGAATTTGCCCCAACTCAAGCCAATGAATTTATTATCGGTGACCTGCGTCAACAACAGTTCTGTGAACAAATTCTCGACAAAAAATTTAACCACGTATATCAGTTAGCTGCCGACATGGGCGGTGCCGGCTATATTTTTACCGGTGAAAACGATGCGGATGTAATGTACAACTCGGCACAAATAAACCTCCACGTTTTAAACCGCGTAAAACAAACCGGTGTTGACCGCATTTTCTATTCATCATCAGCCTGCATATATCCGGCACACAATCAAGAAAACCCCCAAAACCCACTCTGCACCGAACACTCTGCCTACCCCGCCAACCCCGATAGCGAGTACGGCTGGGAAAAACTTTTTAGCGAACGACTTTACCTCTCGCATCTGCGTAACTACGGCATACCCGTGCGCATAGCTCGCTTTCATAACATTTTTGGAACCGAAAGCACCTGGCAGGGGGGCAAAGAAAAAGCACCGGCTGCACTGTGCCGCAAAGTAGCCCTGGCAAGTAATGGTGAGCATATAGAAATATGGGGAAGCGGGCAACAAACCCGCTCCTTTTTGTTCATTGATGAATGTTTAGATGGCATTAGAAAACTTACCGAAGGAAACTGGGAAGGCCCTGTAAACATTGGCTCCGAAGAAATGATAACAATAAACGGTCTGGCAGAAATGGTTATTACCTTGTCGGGTAAAAACATTTCAATAAAAAATATTGAAGGCCCGGTAGGCGTCATGGGGCGCAACTCCGATAACCACCTTATATTTCAACAACTAAATTGGAAACCAACTTACCCTTTAATTGAAGGCATGCGCAAAACCTATCAATGGGTAGCCGAACAGGTGGGCAAAAGAGGTGTGTAAACTGCTGCAGTAAAGAGTAATTTAAAACTGGCAAATAATATTCTACTTTGGCTATTCCGAAAAATAACGGCACTATGAAACTTTTGAATACTCTGTTTGTTACAGTTTTGCTTCTGGTGGCTCGTGAAGGTTTCGCACAGTCATTTAACCCATCAGATTTATCGAACCTTGCATTATGGTTAAGAGCAGATACAGGAGTAACCATAACATCGGGCAAGGTAAGCGGCTGGAACGATATAAGCGGAAACGGAATTCATAACACACAGGCTACAGCATCCTTACGCCCTTCTGATAGTGTAGTGGCTGAACTGTGTAACCATCACGCTGTTTATTTTTCAGGAGGTAATGTAAGCCTCAACGGCACGGCAGCTATTCCCGGTTTTGGCACTAACTCTATCACCGTGTTTGTGTTAGTAGCGGGCAGAACTTTAAACAGTGTTGACATTGCCTTTATGGGAACCGGTGTAAGCTCAACCGGCTTTTTTATGATGTCAAGCACACCCGGCAACAGGTTTGTTATCCGGAGCAATGGTCTTACAACTGCTTCAGCCAATGGTTCAGCACCGGGGGCAAACTATCCCTTTAGAGTATTAACCTACAAAAAGGACCTAAACATATCCAGCCAAACCTATGTCAATGGTCAGGTTTCAGGCACACCGGGTTCTGCAGCGGCAGCGGCACCGTTTACCAACGGAGGTATCTATACATTAGGTAAAGCAAATTACGGAGCCACCTTTCAAGGATACATAGCAGAGGTAATTGTTTATACCCGAAATTTGTCAAGCATAGAACAACAGCAGGTTGAACAGTATATTTTCGATAGATACTCGAGCACGGTAAACTTAGGTGCCGATATAAACGAGCCATACTCGCTTTGCCCTCAAACACTCAACGCGGGAAACTGTTTTAGTTCTTATTTATGGTCAACAGGTCAAACCACATCTCAAATACAAGTATCAACCAGCGGAACATATTCCGTTACCACTACCGATGTGTTTGGTATATCAAGTGTTGACACCATACAGGTAACTTTACCCGATGCAAAACTGTTGCAACCCGATACCACTATCTGTATAGGTCAGTCAGCCACCCTATCAAATTCATTATCTGCACAAAGTAATTACACTTACTTATGGCAAAACGGAAGCACACAGCCTGTGTTTTCTACTTCCACCAATGCTGATTGTTATGTAACAGTAACCGATACATTTGGTTGCTCATTAGCTTCCGACACGGCTACTGTATCAGTTGATTCGTTTGGCCCTACAGTTTCTTTAGGCCCCGATGGTTCCCTGTGTGCCGGCAATACAATACAAACAACCTCACCCTCATCCGGTTTAGGCTCTTATTCATTTTTGTGGTCAACAGGCGATACCTCTTATGTAATTCCCGTAACAGTTTCAGGAAATTATTCAGTAGCCGTAACTAACGCAAATAATTGTACCGGGTACGACACGGTTAACGTAACTGTTTTGGGCACCGCACCAACATCAGCATTTACCGGAGCCAACTTGTGTTTAGGCCAACCGTACTTGCCTGCCAATAGCTCTACCGGAAATAGTTCTCCTATTACCGCTTACAACTGGAACTTTGGTAATGGTGATGCAAGTACATTGGCAAGCCCCTCATACACTTACACGGCTATAGGATCATATACTGTGTCGTTAGGTGTTACCAATCAAGACGGCTGTTCGTCATCATCAACGCAAACAGTAGTTGTAAAACCGAACCCTACTGCGCTGTTCAACACCGGCACCGCTTGTATTAACAACCCATTTCAGTTCACCGACCTTTCTATACCACCGGCCGGTGATTCTATTTCACAGTGGAGTTGGGCTTTTGGCGATGGAGGTGTAAGCAACATTCAAAATCCTTCACACAACTACACATCTGCAGGCACACTTTCAGTTTCACTGAATGTTACTGCATCGAATGGTTGCAGTAATTTGGTATCACAAAGTATTTCAGTGGTTAGTTCAGCACTTACTCCAACGGTCCCTTTGCTGCAAACCCCGGCAGACTCTACCTCTTTATCATTAACAACTGTTTCATTTGTTTGGAACCCATCGGCCAATACAAGCAGTTATAAACTCGAAATTTCGACTGATAATTTTACTACTACAGCGCAGTTGTTTTCGAATTTAACTGCCACTACACACAATGTTACACTTGCCGGCAACCAAACATATCAATGGAAGGTTACCGCCTACAACCTCTGTCAGGATTTTGCGGTAAGTAAAGTTGGAGTGTTTTCAATTTTTCTGCCGTCAGATTTGCCGAACCTAGCATTATGGTTAAGAGCAGATACAGGAGTAACCATAACATCGGGCAAGGTAAGCGGCTGGAACGATATAAGCGGAAACGGAATTCATGCTTCGCAAGTTTCGGCACCTATAAGGCCATTAGATAGTATTGTGCCGCAGCTGTGTAATAACCACGCCATATTTTTTTCGGGAAATAATACCAAGCTAGATGGCACAGCCCCCATACCAAATTTCAACAGTAGTTCGGCAACTGTTTTTGTATTGGTTTCGGGCGATTCTCTGAGTAGTATAGATATTGCTTTTTTGGGGATAGGTGTAAGTTCAACCGGCTTTTTTATGATGTCAAGCACACCCGGCAATCGGTTTGTGGTACGTAATAATGGTTTTGTAACGAATAGCGCCAATGGATCGGCACCCGGAGCCAATTATCCTTTCAGAATATTAACGTATAAGAAAGATCTTGGTGTGTCAAGCCAAACTTTTGTAAATGGGCAAGTATCGGGTAATCCGGGTTCAGCCACCGCATCAGGACCTGTTTCCGGAGGTATATACACCCTGGGAAAAGCAAATTATGGCGCAACATTTAGAGGATACATGGCAGAGGTAATTGTTTACAACAGAAATTTGTCAAGTACCGAACAACAGCAGGTTGAACAGTATATTTTCGATAGATACTCGAGCACGGTAAACCTGGGAACCGATATCCATGAGCAGTATTCTCTTTGCCCAAAAACACTGGATGCCGGAAGTTGTTTTGGTTCTTATTTATGGTCAACAGGTCAAACCACATCTCAAATACAAGTATCAACCAGCGGAATATATTCCGTTACCGCTACCGATGTGTTTGGTAGAGTAAGCAAAGACACTATTCAAGTTACACTGCCATATATCGGTATGAGTTCCGGTGATACAGCTGTTTGTTTAGGTCAGCCGCTTAGTATAGCACCTGTAATGACCAACAGTTCAGCATTTCAGTATTTATGGAACGATAACTCCGCATCTACATCACAAACCCTTTCACCATCGGTAACCGGAAATTATTTCTGCGTAATTAGTGATGGAACTTGTAACTTCACAAGCGATACCGTAACTGCATTGCTTGATAGTTTAGAGCTACGCTCACTGCTGCCTACCGATACGGCTGTTTGCAGCGGCAACCATTTACTGGCAGATGGAGGAATTTACCAACCCGGTAATGTAGTATGGAATACAGCACACACCACACCGTCTATTATCATTACTGCCCCCGGAATTTATTCGGTTGACTACACCGATGTTTACGGCTGTAATACAAAAGACACAGCAACCGTTACCATTAAAGGTCAGGCCCCCGCTACCGATTTTTCGGTGAGTGTAACCTGCCAAGGTGAACCGGTGGTGTTTGCCGATGTATCTTTAGCAGTAGCCCCCGATAATATTGTTCAATGGGCCTGGGATTTTGGAGACGGACAAACCGCGAACGGAGATACGGTGCAAAATCAGTTTTCAGGCCTACAGCAGTACACCGTAACTCATACAGTACTTACTGACTCAGGGTGTTCGGGTGTTGAAACGAAAGTGATTACCATATCGCCTAGACCTGTAGCGGAACTTAGTTACGGGGGAGTAGTTTGTGCCGGAACAAGCGCTCAGTTTTATGACAACAGCCAAGTATTAATAACCGATAACATTAGTCAATGGAAATGGACTTTTAATGGCGCTGATGTGTTCACCATTCCGAACCCCGTTTACGAGTTTCCTACACAAGGCGAAGTGCCCGTTTGCCTTTCGGTAACCACCAACAACGGCTGTGTGGACTCTATGTGTACCAATGTTGAAGTGTTTGCGCCACTCGTGGCAAATTTTAATGCGCAAAATTTTTGTTTGGGCGATTCGATTTTGTTTAAAGACCTAACACCTTCACTTTCGGTGGTTGGATGGCAATGGAATTTTGATGATGGAAGTTTTTTTGGTACTACCCAAAATGTAGCGCACAAATACACTGCACCGGGCTCTTACACAGTTAGGTTACGAGTAGAAAACGCCATTGGTTGCAGCGATACTACCAGCCGAACAGTTCAAGTTATTACACCGCCAGTAGCTTCTTTTACCAACCAAAACACCTGCGAAGACCAATTCTATTCACCCGTTGACAATAGTGTGTCGCTAAACGAACCCATTACCAACTGGAGATGGAGTATTGGCACGGCAAGTTATAATGGGCAGGCTGTGCAACATTTCTTTGCCGATACAGGTAACTATGCAGTAAAACTTAAAGTAACTACCGCCAGCGGTTGTGTTGACTCCGCTCAGCAAACAGTAAAAATTTATCAAAGCCCGGTTGCCGATTTTGATTTTACACCATTGTATGGCGAAGCCCCCGTAGATATTACGTTCAACAATACGAGTAGTGGAGCCACGTCTTATAATTGGAGTTTTGGTGATGGAAACACTTCATCAGCCAATGAACCGAACTACACCTACACAGCAAACGACACATTTACCATTCAACTCCAAGCCACTTCTGATTTTGGATGCAACGATGTGGTTTCAAAAGAATTAATCGTTATAAAAACTGATTTAGACCTATCCGTTGATAAAGTAAAAACTATTCAAACACCACAAGCCGATGGCTCTACATTAGTTACCGTAGTAGCCGCTTTAAGCAACATAGCTACCCGAACCATTACTCATTTTCAAATTTATGCTACCCTGGGCGATGGAACACTGATTAGCGAAGAATGGAACGGCACTTTTTTCAGCGGGCAAAAAATGGATTACGTTTTTGCAGCACACTTTGTGGTTACTGCAGGCAACGCTAATACATTTGTTTGTGCCGAAGCTAAAACAGTAAATAACGGGCAAGCAGAATTGCGAACAGACAACAATGCCAACTGCGCTTCGCTTACCGAAACATTACAATTATCAGGGCCTTCACCAAATCCGGCCTTCAGTAATTCTGCTCTTGGCATTATATTGCCCAAAGCCGGTGAAGTGCACGTGGCCATTGCTGACATTACCGGCCGCTATGCCATGAAAGAATACAAACTTTACTTAGCCGAAGGCAGAAACAACTATGTGCTGCCAATACACGAGTTGCAGGCAGCAGAGTATTTTATTAGGGTGCGCTACAATGACGAAACACAAGTACGAAAAATAGTGGTGCGATAAGGCAGCAGACTACACTTTAACCATCTGTTTTATCTGCAAACATGGTTACCACCGCTTCGTTCATACCTGTGTTAGAATAACCGCCATCATGGAAAAGATTTTGCATGGTTACATAGCGTGTTAAATCGCTAAAAAGTGAAACGCAATAGTCAGCACATGCTTCGGCAGGGGCATTACCCAATGGGCTTAACTTGTCGGCAAACCCAAAAAACGCATCGAAACCTTTAACCCCCGAACCGGCTGTAGTCATGGTTGGTGATTGCGAAATAGAATTAACCCGAACTTTTTTGGCATTACCGTAATGAAAACCGAAACTGCGCACAATAGATTCCAGAGTAGCTTTTGCATCGGCCATGTCTCCATAGCCCGGGTAGGCACGTTGTGCTGCTATATAGGTGAGAGCAACTACGCTGCCCCATTCAGATATGGCATCTTGTTTCATACATACTTGTAACGTTTTATGCAGCGATAAAGCCGAAATGTCAAGCGTTTTTTGGAACCATTCGTAGTTAATGTCGGTATAAGTTTTGCCCTTGCGTACGTTAGGGCTCATACCTATGCTGTGAAGCACAAAGTCAAGTTTGCCGCCCAGTTGTTCGGTAGCTTGTGCTACCAGTTTTTCTAAGTCTTCGGTAGAAGTAGCGTCAGCAGGTATCACTACTGCACTGCACTTTTCTGCCAGTTTATTTATTTCACCCAGCCGCAGTGCAACAGGTGCATTGCTCAACACAAATGTTGCTCCCTGTTCGTGTGCTTTCAAAGCCACTTTCCAGGCAATAGAGTTTTGGTCTAGGGCACCAAAGATAATACCGCGTTTACCTGCTAATAAATTGTTCATGCGTTTTGTGGTTGATGAAGAGCCAAAATAGAAATTGATTGGTTAGTTGTGTTATACAGGTTTTCTGAAAGCAACAAAAATTTGCTTCGGCAGGCACTACAGTATCTCACTCTTATAAAACATGCGGCAATACAGCCTTGCGCTCTGGAGGGTATTCCGAAAATTTCTGCCTATACCATTTGTGGTGGTCAAGTGCACGGGGCACTAAGTTCACAAACGTCCAGATGGCGAAACTCCATGCAGGTAAAGAGCCCATCATAAGAGCATAGCCGAACCATTCTACAATTTCGCCAAACAAGTTGGGGCAAGAAATTTTTTCAAACAAAAACCCTTGAGGAATTTTATATCCGGTATCGCCCGGCTGCCGGAGCAACATTAACATGTTGTCACTTTTTACATTGATAAAAACACCGGCAATAAAAATGCACAAGCCGGCTATAAAACGTGGTGTGTAGAAGTAATCACTGGCATAATTGCCTCCTATATAACCCAGAAAATAGCCAATGAAAAAAGTATTACTGAGGTTAAAAAATAAAGCTGAACCGGGAATAAAAAGCGGCATTTTTTTGCCGGTGGTTTTTAACCGAAAAGGGAAAATATACGACCGGTAAATGTAATGACCCATGTACAGAGCATAGAAAAAATAGCTGGCACCTGTTTTTATTACATCACCGGTAAAAAACCAATAAGAAATAAATATGGGTGCAAAACCCTCCATGAGCACCCAGCCCCATTGGTTGGGAATCATAGGTCCCCAGTTTTCTGACGTATGCCTGCCATAGGGAGCGGTTTTGCGCAGCAGCAGAAAAAAGGTAAAAATACCCAACGCAATCCATGCGTAAAGCAGGTTGTAGAAAATTTCTGTTGTCATACTTTAAAGAGTTAAACCGCCATCTATACTAATCACTGCACCGGATATAAACTGTGCATTATTGCTTGCTAAAAATGCATAGCAGTTGGCAACATCAAAGGGAGTTCCAAGCTTTTTTAAGGGCACTTTCTCACGGAGCATATCCACTACTTTTTGCGGCATGGTGGCTATCATGTCGGTGGCAATAAAACCCGGTGCTACTGCGTTAACGGTAATATTGTATTTGCCTAATTCACGTGCCCATGTTTTAGTTAAGCCGATAATACCCGCCTTAGCAGCGGCATAGTTAGATTGACCGTAGTTTCCATATAAACCAACTATAGACGATGTGTTGATTATTCGCCCGTAATTATTCTGCATCATAATAGCAGAAACTGCTTTAGTGCAGTTAAAAACACCGGTAAGGTTCACGTCTATTACTTGTTGCCAGTTTTCGAGCGTCATTTTTTGCAGTGATGCATCGCGGGTAATACCAGCGTTGTTTATCAGTATATCTATTTTGCCAAAGTGCTTTACCGCTTCGGCACTTGCCCTCTCTACTTCTTCAAACTTCGCAACGTTTACGTGCTGAAAAATGTACTTGTTGCCTAGCCCCAGCCGCTCACTCTTGTCTGGTTCTTTTATGTCCCAGGCAGCTACTTTCGCGCCTTTTTCAATAAACAATTTTACTGCTGCAGCGCCAATGCCCGCAGAACCACCCGTAATAATCACCACTTTGTCTTCGAACTGATTCATGCAGGCAAGATGAAAAATTTTCTTTCGATTCATTATTCGGCAGATGTTTGTAGCATGTTGTTTATGTATGGCTGTTATACAGAAGTATGTTGCCAAAAAAGGCAAACTCGTTTTTGCCCAAGGGTTATTCTTCTATTTTCGTCAGCGTATAAAAATTGAATTGGAATGAAGAAGGTTGTTGTCTCTGTAGTTGCCCTGTTTTTGCTATCTGCAAATTTTTCCTTTGCTCAAATTGTAACACCGGTAACATGGACATGGAAAGCCGAGGCATTGGGAAATGCTGAGTACAAACTGGTATTTACCGCAAAGATTGACGGCATTTGGCACACGTATTCACAGTTTATTGGCGAAGGAGGCCCGGTGCCTACTTTGCTTACACTTGATAAAGACAACAAGAATATTCAGCTGCTTGGCAAGCCAACGGAAAAAGGAAGTAAAGTACATAGTGGACACGACCCTGTGTTTGATATGGATCTCAAATATTTTGAGCATGACCTCACCATTGAGCAAAAAGTAAAAGTGCTGAAAGACACCAAACTGAAAGGAACTTTAGAGTTTATGGCCTGCGATGATAAAGCCTGCCTGCCTCCCGACTTAGTTGAGTTTGACTTTGATCTTACAGTAACAGCCGAGCCTCAAAAAAAAACGGAAGTAGATAACACACAAGGTGCTGCTGAAAAACTACAGTTCGACTCAGCCGTGCAAGCCGTTATTCAACAGCAAATAACCAATGATTCGGTACAAGCCATAGTAAGCGCAGCTTCGGCTAATCGCTTTGGTGAACCTATGAGCAACTGCGGTGGCGAAACCAACACCGATGACAAAAGTTTGTTTGCCATAATTATTCTCGGTTTTATTGGTGGTTTGGTAGCACTTGTTACCCCTTGTGTTTTTCCTATGATACCCCTCACGGTTTCGTTTTTTACCAAGCGCAGCGAAAGCAAAACCAAAGGAAAGTTTGAAGCGTTTTTTTATGGTTTCTGCATTGTGTTTATCTATTTTCTGCTGGCGGTTCCGTTTTTGTTGTTCAATATTTCACCCGATACACTCAACGAAATTTCAACCGGTGCGCCTCTCAACGTTTTCTTCTTTATCATTTTTGTGGTGTTTGCTTTTTCGTTTTTCGGATACTACGAAATTCAACTGCCGAGCTTTATTGCCAACAAAGCCGACTCAGCTTCGAACGTAGGTGGCTTGATTGGAATATTTTTTATGGCGCTTACACTCGCTATAGTTTCGTTTAGCTGTACGGGGCCTATTATCGGATCTTTGCTGGTTGGGGCACTTAGTTCAGCTAACGGTAAATTGAATCTGGTAGCGGGTATGACCTCTTTTGGCTTTGCGCTGGCACTACCGTTTGGTTTGTTTGCCCTTTTTCCGAACATGATGAAATCGCTGCCAAAGAGTGGTGGCTGGCTTAATTCAGTAAAAGTTATTCTTGGATTTATTGAACTGATATTTGCTGTTAAGTTTTTGAGCAATGCCGATTTGGTAGCGCATTGGGGTATTTTAAAGCGCGAAGTTTTTTTGGTGCTGTGGGTGTTGTTGGGCTTGGGCATGTTTGCCTACCTCATTGGCAAGTTGAAATTTCCGCACGATTCACCTGTTCAAAAATTTTCGCCTGTGCGATTGGGTTTTGCAGGCCTTGCCCTGTTGTTTGTAATTTACACTGCGTACGGCATACCCGGAAACGACTTAAATCTTTTCAGCGGTTTTCCTCCACCAAAATTTTATTCGTTGCAGAAAACCGAATCGGCAGTTGAACCTATTTTGAACGACTACGAAACCGCACTTGCCAAAGCCAAAGCCGAAAACAAACCGCTGATGATTGACTTTACGGGTTGGGCTTGTGTAAACTGCCGCAAAATGGAAGAGAACGTGTGGCCCGATGTGGAAGTAATGAAACGGCTGACCGAAAAGTATGTGGTGGTGTCGCTGTATGTAGATGATAAAAAAGAATTACCCGAAAATGAGCAACACATCAGCGAAGTATTTCAGGGTAAAAAAATACGCACGCTGGGTAATAAGTACAGCGAAATGCAGGCAAAATATTTTGGCGCTAACACACAGCCATACTATGTGCTTGTGTCGCCCGATGAAAAACTGCTGGCATCGCCCCGCGGCTACACGCCCGATGTTAGGGAATACGTGGCGTACTTAGATTGTGGCGAAACAGCTTTTAAGCAAATGACTAACTAAGCAGCCATGGCCGGCAATACAATTTTAAACACCGTGCCGCCCGATGGATTATCGAGTATAGATATGCGGCCGTTCATGCCATCAATTATTTTTTTACAAATAGCCAGCCCTATGCCTGAGCCGGAGTATTGTTTGGCGGTTTGCACCCGTTGAAAAATCTGAAACACCCTTTCGCGGTACGATTCAGGAATACCAATGCCATTGTCGGCAATGGTAATTTCGAGTTCGTTTTTATGGTTAGTACATTTTACTTTTATGGTAGGCTGTGCGTTTTCATTATACTTTATGCCGTTGCCAATTAGGTTTTGAAACACCTGAAGCATTTGTGTGCGGTCGGCCATTATTTCGGGTAGTGGCGAAACTATGACCACCGCATTTTTTTCTTTCAGCAGGGTGTCAAGGTTTAGTTTTATTTCTTCTACTACACTTTGCAAGCGCACTGTTTCAATTTTTGGGTTGGCATCTACTTTGGCTAAGCGAAGCAAATCAACAATGAGCAGATCCATACGTTTGGCGCCATCTACCGCAAAGTTTACAAACTCGGTTTGCTGTGCACTCATGCTTCCGCTTAAACTCTTTTTGAGCAAGCCCATGTAAGAGGTAATCATACGCAGTGGTTCGCGCAGGTCGTGGCTGGCTACGTGGGCAAACTGTTTTAGTTGGTTGTTAGAGTTTTCGAGCTTGTGTACGTACTGTTTAATTTCGTTGTTTTTATGTTTTAGCAGAACGGCTTCTTTTTCTTTCTGCTCGGTTTCAAATTCTTTTTTGGCACGGGTAAGCGCGTTGGTTTTTTCTATGTCAAAAAAGTATTTGAGGCAGTCGGTGTATTTTAACTGATAGTTGTAAGCGGTGGTGTGGTGGCCGGTTTGCGCCATAAATTTTGCCAGCATTTCGTAAATGTTTGACAGCTCGCGTTTGTTGTCGAGTTGTGCAAACAGTTCTTCGGCTTGTAGCAGTTCAGCTATACCATCGTTTGTTTTTCCGTTTACAAAAAGAGTTTCGCCCAGGTTTACTTTTACCATGGCTTTTTCATACATCATATTATTGGCAGAGTAGTAGCCGAGCGCATCGTTGAGGTACACAAAGGCGCTGGTGTAGTCGAGTATGCGTAGGTGCAATATGCCCAGGTTGGCTTTAGACAGGGCTATGCTGTAAGCATCATTTATGCGTTCGTCTAACTCTAAAGCTTTAAAGAGTATGTCAATGGCCTTATGGTATTCTTTTTTGGTTTCAAAAACACCGGCATAGGCTACATAACATTTCGAAAGTTTAAACCAGCTTTCAAGTTCACTAAAAATAGCAATGGCATTTTCGAGGTATGCTTCGCTGTTTATTTTTAGCTGCGAAGTGCTGAGCAGCAGCGATACGTTGTAGTAAAAAGAACCCAAAAAACCTTTTTCGCGGGGGGTAAGTTGTTGAGCGCGGGCTTCGAGTTGTTTAAGCCCCTGCATGTAACTTTCCTGTGCCGAAAACAGTTCGCCTTTCATTTGAAACGAGTTGCCCAGCACCATGTAAATTTTGTACGCCACTTCGCCCATTTCGTTTTCCTCAATTTTTTGCAGGGCTTCGTGGCATAGTTCAGTGGCTTTGTCGTAGTCGTTGGCCACTAAGCAGTTGTAAAAAGCCAGTATGTATTTAGCCGAAGCATAGTGGCAGGGGTTGCCGCTTTGGGTAGCCATTTGCATAACCCGCTCGGCCAGTTGCAAGCCTTCGGGGTTTCTGCGCTCTATAAAATTTTCAGCTTGTTGTATAAGCGGCTCTATACTTTCTGCTTGCTCGAGAGTGTTGTTCATAATAAGTACCGGTAAAAAAAGTACTACGAGTTTGGGCCACAAAAGATTCAGGCACATAACAGTTTTAGGTGCAGCCAAAATTTTAACCGAAGAATACGTTACGGGGCTGGCAAATACCGGTATATTTTTTAGCTTCGTTTAAATAATTATTGCCATGCTCGAACATGAAATTGCCGCCCTTAAAACAGAGAATGCCCGCTTAAACCAAATTATTACGGTTTTATTAGAGCAAAATCAGTATCTAAAGCATTGTATTGCCGTTGTTGAAAGTGGTAATGGCAGAACTAATAATGAGTATGCCATTGCAGAAAATAACAATGGAAATACTAACGTTGCAAATTCCATTGCAGAAAATAATAACGGCAAAACTATTGTCGGGTATTCCATGGCAGAAAATGGTAATGGCAAAACTAACATGGGTAATTCCATGGCAGAAAACGATAACGGCAAAACCAACGTTGAGGAGCCCATTTCCGAAAAAGGGAATGGCAAAACCGAAGTAATGGCACCCCTGCCCGTTTTTGTACCGCTGAATGATGACAACATAACCAGGGTTTACTCTTTTTTAAAAAACAACGGATTTAATAAGGTAAGGTTTGAAGCTATTACAAATGCCGCCAAACTGCTTATACACTTTCACAACAAAGGCAGTGGGGCTTATCCGGAGTTGCGGAAACTAACAGGGCTATCGGGCGATGGGCTGGGCAAGTATATAATGTCGTTGAAAAAACGAGGGCTGATTGAGCGCGATGGATGGCAGAAGTTTAAACCAACTGCCACAGGTATTTCGGTGCTGCAAAAGGCGGGGTGTACTGCTTAAACACAAACCCGACTGAATACTTTACTTTGGCTTCAACAAAAAAAATAACTCACTTATGAACTCTTACGGAAACATGCTGCTGGTGGCTATGCCCATTTTTCTACTTCTTATACTGGTCGAAATTTTTTGGGGATGGTGGTACAAAAGTGATGACCACAATGTAATAGATGCTGTTAGCAGTTTAACCTCCGGCATGACCAATATTTTAAAATCAACACTGGGCATTAGTTTGGTTATTCTCTCGTACCCGTGGCTGGTAGAACACCTGCAACTAATTACCTGGAACAAGTCAAGTGTGTGGCCATACATTATCACCTTTGTGTTTATGGACTTTACGGGCTACTGGACACACCGCCTGCAGCACCGCATAAATTTTTTCTGGAACCACCACATTATACACCACAGCAGCGAAGAGTTTAACCTGCCCTGTGCCTTGCGCCAGCAAATTTCAGTGCTTACCAATATCTATACCTTTCTTATGCTGCCGTTAGCCGTTATCGGCATACCGGGCGAAGTGTTAGCGCTGGTTGGGCCTATACATTTGTTCAGCCAGTTTTGGTATCACACTAAATACATTAACCGGCTTGGGTTTTTAGAACACATACTGGTTACACCATCGCACCATCGCGTGCACCATGCCATGAACGATATTTACATGGATAAAAACTACAGCCAGATTTTTATTGTGTGGGACAAATGGTTTGGCACATTTCAGCAAGAACTGGACACCGAACCTTGTGTGTATGGTATGCGAAGACCTGCACAAACCTGGAACCCCTTTATTATTAACTACAAACACCTCTGGCAAATAATTAAAGATGCCTGGCATACAGAAAACACAGCTGATAAATTTCGGGTTTGGTATATGCCCACCGGCTGGCGCCCTGCCGATGTAGAAAAAAAATACCCGCTGTTTACCATTTCTAAAATGACTGAATTAAAAAAATACAACCCCGTTTACAGCAACTGGTTTCGGGCGTTTAGTGTTATCCATATCTTCGTTATTTTTTTGCTGCTTAGTTTTCTGTTCTACCGCTTTGGCGAAATTACCCGCACCGATGCTTTGATTAATGGTACATTTCTTATGATGGCCATTTTTGGCTTTACCGCACTACTCGATAAAAAACAATACGGCATACTGAGTATGGTACTGGTAACAGTGGCTATCATTATTTTCAGCCTACAGCAGGGCGACTGGTTTGGCTTGCACAAAACCTTGCACATAAACGGAATGACCGTAGCCGTTTACTTTACTGTTACCACTGCCATAGCATTATATTTTTACCGAAACGAACTAAGACTTACCCCGGCTGGTTCTTTAGCCGTATAGGCGTTTAACATCAATAAGGCTTTGTAGTTACTTATTTCAAAAAACCTACAAGGTTTCTATTTTGCACTCATGACATTTTTCGGAGTAGATTTTGCCTTTATTCTTTTTGCCTTTACGCTTGTAGGCGTAGCCGTATTACACCACCGCACACTGCAGGTAGCCCTTGCAGGATTAGCCGCTGTGCTCTGTTACAAATTTTTGTTTACCAACTTCAACGCGCTACACCATTTGCAGCACGAATGGAAAGACCTCCTCAACCTCTTTGGGTTACTCTTGGGCTTTGCCATATTAGCCAAACATTTCGAACACAGCGGAGTGCCCGCCAAACTACCACACTACCTGCCCAATGACTGGAAAGGAGGCTTTCTGCTACTGGCACTCGTCTTTGTCCTTTCCTCATTTCTCGACAACATAGCTGCAGCTATGATAGGTGGAGGTATAGCACACGTAGTGTATAAAAAGAAAGTGCACATGGGTTTTTTAGCGGGCATAGTAGCAGCAGCCAATGCAGGCGGCAGTGGAAGCGTACTAGGCGACACTACCACCACCATGATGTGGATAGACGGAGTAGATGCCCGCGATGTGTTACATGCATACGCAGCAGCAGTTCCTGCACTCTTCATCTTTGGCATAGCTGCAGCACTGCAGCAGCATAAACACCAGCCCATACTAAAAGACGAAATTCAAGGCGCACACATTAGCTGGAAACGAATAGCCGCCTGCGGCATGATACTGGCAGGGGCAGTTGCCGCCAACATTTGGTTAGAATTTCCGGCTCTAGGTGTATGGGTTGCTATACTGGCAAGTTCATTTATTATACAAACCGAATGGCGCGAAATTAGCCACGCATTGCCCGGCACTGTTTTTCTGCTCGCACTGGTACTCTGTGCATCTATGATGCCCGTAGATGAACTGCCGGCCGCTAGTTGGCAAACGGCCTTTGGGTTAGGAATTGTTTCCAGTGTGTTCGACAACATTCCTCTTACAAAATTAGCTCTTACACAAGGTGGCTACGACTGGGGTGTGTTAGCATTTACTGTTGGCTTTGGCGGCAGCATGATTTGGTTTGGCAGCAGTGCAGGGGTAGCCATCTCAAATTTATACCCCGAAGCCAAAAGCGTAAAAAACTGGTTGTTGAATGGTTGGTATGTGGCTGTAGCTTACGTGGTTTCATTTTTCATTTTGCTGGCTTTGTTTGGCTGGCAACCACATGCGCCCCATAAAGAAAACAAACAAGCCGTATCAGCTATCATAAAACCGAAAGAGGCACAAATTCACCCATTTTGAAGCGGTAAGGACAGTAATATTTTTTGTTGAAACTTTATAACATTTTTTTTACTGTCGGGCTACAACATTCACCCAACTATTTCGTTACTTTATATACGTAATCGTATTCCTTAACCTTTTAAAAATCACGCTTTATGAACGTAGTAATTCATCCGGTGCATTTCGATGCATCAGCGCAGTTGGTTGACTTTATCAATCGTAAACTCCAAAAGCTCGAAACCTTCTTCGACAGAATAATAGAGACCGAAGTCTTTCTCAAACTGGAGTCTCGCCAAAATATCAAAGACAAGATTATAGAAATAAAAGTGCACGTTCCGGGTAAAACACTCTTTGTAACCAAAACAGCCAAAACTTTTGAAGAGAGTACAGATTTGGCCTTTCACACCCTTGCCTCTCAACTCAAAAAACAAAAAGAAAAACAAAAAGAACATTAGTAGCATAACTGAAGCGGAAGCCATAACTTCCGCTTCTTTTTTATAACACTTACCTATGTAAACCCCACTGTTTTAGCTCCCAAATCAGCCCTTTGTAAATTCAATTAACTGTTTAGATTTGCGCTCCGTTTTTTGAAAAACGGTAGAAGTTCATTGCATTTTGGTATCAAAAAAAATTGCCCGAGTAGCTCAGTTGGTAGAGCAGCTGATTTGTAATCAGCAGGT